>JAMLIS010000009.1 GCA_023954015.1 Burkholderiaceae bacterium | reverse complement strand
TCGAGGTCGAGGGCACCGCCCGCCCAGCCCGGCGTTTATCCCGCAGCCGGTAGCTCTCGCCGCTGATCTGCACGATGTGGGCGTGGTGCAGAAGCCGATCGAGTAGCGCGGCGGTGAGCGTCTGATCGTCGGCCAGGGCGCTTCCCCACTGCGCAAACGGCAGATTGCTCGTGAGGACCATGCTTGCCCGCTCGTAGCGTTTGGCCACGACGTTGAACAGCAGGTTCGCCTCCTCGCGTCCGAATGGCAGGTAGCCGAGCTCGTCAACGACGAGCAGACGAGGCCCGATCACCGCGCGGTTGAAGTACTCCTTCAGCCGTCCCTGCGCCCGGGCGGTGGCGAGCTGCAGCATCAGGTCGGCCGCCGTGATGAAGCGCGTCTTGATGCCAGCCATGACCGCTCGATACGCCAGTGCGATCGCGAGATGGCTCTTGCCCACGCCGCTGGGTCCGAGCAGCACGACGTTCTCGGCGCGCTCGATGAAGGTCAGGCTCGCAAGTTCATTGATCTGCGTGCGCGGCGCCCCGGAGGCGAAGCCGAAGTCGTACTGCTCGAGCGTCTTGATCGTCGGCAGCGTGGCGAGCTTCAGAAGCGTCTGGCGCTGACGCTCGCTGCGCGCCTCGTTCTCGGCCCCGAGCAGCCGCTCGAGGAAGTCAGCGAAGCTCGCCTGATCCTCGGCGGCTCGCTGTGCGAGGTGCGGCCAGTCGGCGCCGATCCGTTCGAGCTTGAGCTGCGCGCACATCAGCGCGATGCGTTCGTGCTGCAGGTTCATGCTCGCGCCTCCTGCAGCAGCGCCTGGTAGACCGACAGCGGATGCTGCAGGCTCTCGATCGGTGTAGCTCGACGCAGTGCCGTCGTAGCCTCGAGCCTCGGCCTCGTCGTGCTCGGCAGCGGCATCAGCGCGGTGCACTCGAGCGCGAGGCGCCGGTCGGGGCGCTCGCCGGTCGTCGCGTGCGTCCTCACGTTGGCGACGTCGGCGAGCCACCGCCCGATGTGTGCGTTGGCGGCGGCGACGTCCAGATGCAGGCCTGCGGCCTTCAGTGTCGCGGCCAGCGGCACGAGGAAGCTGCCCTTGAGGTACCCGTTGAAGCGCTCAACCTTGCCCTTGGTGCGCGCCCGGTACGGCCGACACAGCCTCGGCCGGAATCCGTACTCCTCGGCCAGCTCGAGCAGCGCCGGGTTCCAACGATGATGCCCTGCGCCGTAAGCATCGCGATCGAGTACGACCGTGCGCGGGTTATCGAACAGGACGTGCTGCGGCACGCCGCCGAAGAAGGCGAAGGCCTCGCGCAGACAGGCGACGAGTGTTGCGCTGTCCTCGCCGGCGGTGAAACGCACGTAGGTTGCCCGGCTGAAGCCGAGCGTCGCGACGAACGCGAGCAGCGGATCGCGTCCACGGCGCACGACAGTGAAGTCCGCCTGCATCTGCTCGCCCGGCGCCGTCTCGAAGCGCACCACCGGGTCGGGCGCCTTCACGTCCTTCAGCGGGTTGATGAACAGCTTCAGCTGCGTGAGCCCGCCCTCGTAGCCGCGTGCGCGGATCTCGCGCAGCAGCACCACCGCCGGGATCCACTTCGGACGCGCCGCCTCGATCCGCGACAGCACGTAGGGCTTGAACGCATCCAGCTTGGTCGGACGCGGCGCCCGCGGCCCGTACCGCGGCACCTCGCGCTCCTGCAGGTATCGCCGCACCGTGTTGCGCGAACAGCCCAGTTGCCGCGCGATCTCTCGTATCCCCACCCCTTGCCGGGCCAACACCCGTATCTCCACTGCTTGCTCCTGGATCAACATCCGCGGCGGCCAAAAAGCCGCCATCGTCGGCCAGGTGGGTCAGTTTTACTCCGACGAAGTGGGTCAGTATTACTGCGGCGCTAACACCTGACCATCGTTGACGACTGCACGCGCGAGTGCCTGGCCATCGAGGTCGATCCCGTTGCGGGACTAAAAACGGGAGCAGGTCACTACCTGGTCGTCGACGAACTGCACACCTTCGACGGCGCACAGGCACTGACTGGCCTGTTTGATCCGCCTGCTGAAAGGCCGAATGGGAGATGCACCCAGGCCAGCTTGTGTGCGTGGGCACCTCTACGACGTCGGGTGACGGCGGTGGCGAAAGCTGGCTTGACTTTGCCTAGGACATCTTCGGCGAGGCCATGGATGCCGGTGCGGTGATCGGCGAAGGCCGTGTGGCAGGGGCGACTACCCGAGCGACGCCGTGGTCGAACACACCACGAGCCCGCAGCTGCGCTTGGCCGGCCCAACAGTTCTCATGCGCGGCGAATGCAGCAGATCACTGGAGCCGGTAGATGCTCTCGGGGGCGACGCTCATCGGAATCCGTGTGCAATGCATTACACACGGATTCCGACTCTGGTTAGTGAATGCTTTGCCGGAGAGCCAGGTGGGAGACTGGTGGCCAAGGACGGAATTGAACCGCCGACACAAGGATTTTCAGTCCTCTGCTCTACCAACTGAGCTACTTGGCCCCGGGGCGCAGGGCAGGCCCGCCGCGCCGGAAAGGCCGCAATCTTAGCAGATGGCCCCGCGCGGCCGGAGGCGGCCAACCTATAATCCGCCCATGTCGGACAGCAGCGATCTCCTCCGCACCGACGTCGCCGTCGTCGGCCGCGGCGCGGTCGGCGTCGCGGCGGCGCTGGCGCTGTCGAGCGCCGGCTTGTCCACGGTTCTCGTCGGTGCGCGCCCCGGGTCCGACGCGATCGACGAGTCCGATGCCTGGGATCTGCGCGTCTTCGCGCTGTCTCCGGCCACGCGACGGCTGCTCGAGTCGATCGGCGCGTGGCAATCCCTCGACATGCAGCGCGTCGCGCCGGTCTACGACATGCGGGTGTTTCCCGCCTTCGGTTCGCAGGACGACGAACTGCACTTCAGCGCCTACGAGTCGTGCATCGAGGCGCTCGCCTGGATCGTCGAGCAGCGAAACCTGATGCGCGCGCTCGACGACGCGCAGCATGCGGCGGGGCTGCGCATCGTCGACGAGCGCTTCGAGGGCTTCGAAACCCCCGCTGAGAACCCGGCGCACTCCGCGTCGGCGGTGCCGGCGGCGTCCGTTCGCCTGATGCTCGAAGGCGGCCGCCGCATCGAGGCGCGCCTCGTCGTGGGCGCCGACGGCGCCGCCTCGCGGGTGCGCCAGGCCGCCGGCATCGACAGCCGCGTCTCCGACTACCCGCAGCGCGCGCTCGTCGCGCATTTCGACACGTCGCTGTCGCACCGCGACGTCGCCTGGCAGTGGTTCGGCGAGCACGGCGTGCTCGCGCTGCTGCCGCTGCCGGTCTCCGCTCTCGCGCACGCGCCTGCCGGTCGCGTCAGCATGGTATGGGCCGCTCCGCACGAACTTGCCGACGAACTGCAGGCGATGACGCCCGAGCAGCTGGCCGCGCGCGTGCAGCGGGCCACCGGTTCGGTGCTCGGCGCGATGACGTCGATCTCCCGCGTCGCGGGCTTTCCGCTGCGCCTGGCACGTTCGTCGTCGCTGGTCGCGCCGCGCGTGGCGCTGGTGGGCGATGCGGCGCACGTGGTGCATCCGCTGGCCGGGCAGGGCATGAACCTGGGCTTCGGCGACGTCGAAGCGCTGGCGCGCACGCTGCGGACGCGCGAGTCGATGCGCGACCCGGGCGACCGGCTGCTGCTGCGTCGCTACGAGCGTGCGCGTGCCGAGCCGGTTTCGGCGATGCGCCGCACCACCGACGGCTTGCAGCGATTGTTCGACCCGATGCGTCCGCTTGCTCCGAAGCCGGTCGCGCCGCTCGTGCGCTCGTTCGTCGGCCTCGGCTGGCGCGTCGTGGCACGATCGGGCTGGATCCGCAAACGGTTGGTCGCGCAGGCGGTACGCTGAGCGTGCGCTGCATTCACGAGGTTCCCCTCATGGTTCATTCCTCATCGCGGCGCATGCGGCGCCTGGCCCTGTCGTTCGGCGCGGCCGTCTTCGGTTTCTCGCTGATGCTCGCGGCTCCGCTGTCGCAGGCGCAGAAGGCGGCCGACGGCGCGGCGCAGGCGCGTGTCCGCGCGGCGATGGAGCAGCTCACCGGCGGGCGCACGAAGGTCGACGAGGTTCGCGCGACGCCCGTTGCCGGACTCTACGAAGTCCGCGTCGGAACGCGACTGCTCTATGTCGACGGACAGGGCAAGTACATGTTCCTCGACGGCGACCTGATCGAACTGCAGTCGCAGCGCAACCTCACGCAGGAGCGCGTCGAGGAGCTGCAGACCATCGACTTCGGCGTGCTGCCGCTCGACCTTGCGATCAAGCAGGTCAACGGCAACGGCAAGCGCGTGGTCGCCGTGTTCGAGGACGCGAACTGCGGCTACTGCAAGCGCTTGCGCGCCGATCTCGTCAAGCTCGACGACCTGACGATCTACACGTTCCCGCTCGCTTTCCTCGCGGCCGATTCGGAGACGAAGGCGCGCAAGGCGCTGTGCGCGGCCGATCCGGCACGCGCGTGGAACGATCTGCTGCTGAGCAACCGCGTGCCCGACAACCCGGGCACCTGCGATACGCCGCTGAAGGATGTCCAGGCGCTCGCGCAAAAGCTCGGCATCACCGGCACGCCCGTCGTCTTCTTCTCGAACGGGCGGCGCCTCACCGGCTACGCGCCGCCCGAGCACTTCGGCAAGTTGCTCGCTGCGCACTCGAAGGGCTGAAGCGAGGGCCGAAGCGCGTTCAGCGCGGCGGCGTCTCGTCCCTGGGCAACAGCAGCCACATGCGCATCGGCTGGCGGGCGAGGCCGGCGAGCCGTCCCGCTTCGTCACCGGAGCCCCAGAACAGGTCGGCGCGTACCGCGCCGACGATCGCCGCTCCCCGGTCCTGCGACACGACGACGCGCCGCAGCGGCGCACCGCTCGCGGGATGCGATCCATCGACGAAGAGCAGGGCGCCCGGCGCGACGAAGGCCGGGTCGGTGGCAACCGAGCGCGTCGGCGTGAGCGCTACGCCGAGCGAACCCGGCGGCCCGGCGGTGTCCGGCGTCGTCGAAGGCAATTCGCGAAAGAAGACGTAGCGCGGATTGGCTTGCATGACTTCGCGCGCCTGCCCGGGATGCGCCCGCAGCCACGCGCGGATCGCCGCGGCGTCGACCGCATCCGGCGCGAGCGCGCCGCGCTCGATCAGCACGCGCCCGATCGCGCGGTACGCATGTCCGTTGTGATCGGCGAAGCCGACGCGCACGATCGAACCGTCGGGCAGGCGCACGCGTCCCGAGCCCTGCACGTGAAGGAAGAAGGCTTCGATCGGATCGTCGAGCCACAGCAGTGCCCTCGCCTCGGGCAGGCCATCGTTCTCGATGTTCGCCCGCGACGGATAGGCTCCCGCGGGCCTGCCGTCGCGCAGGCGCTGCCGCGTCCCGTCGGCAAGCGCGACGAGATCGGCGGGCCGGGCTAGCAGCGGCACCTGCGTAGCACGCACGCGCGTACGCGTGCCGTGCACGATCGGTTCGTAGTAGCCGGTGAGCAGACCTTCGCGCCTGCCGTCGGCGCCCGCGAGCGGCCAGGCGCGGAAGCGGTCGGCGAGCCAGCGCTCGAGCCCTTCGTCCGGGGGCAGTTGCGGGCACAGCTTCGGCCACGGTGGCGGGGGGCGCGCGAGCGCGCACTGGCGCGCGAGGGCTTCGCGCACTCCGCGCAGGTCGTCGTCGCCCCATCCCGGAAGGGAGTCGAGCCGAAGCGGCGCGCGTGCGGACGCGTCGCTGTCCGGCATCGATGCATCCGTTGCCGGTGACGACGCACAAGCCGCGACGAGCATCGCCACCACGGCGCAGGCGGAAGCGATCGCCGCAGCGCGTATCGAGGGAAACGCCGAAGCGAGCAGCGGCGCCGAAAACGGAACGCGGATCAATGCAGCGTTCGCGGCATGCTGAGCGCGAAATGCGGAATTTCCACTTCGAAGCGTTCGCCGTCCTCGGCCACGAAGAAGTAGCTGCCCCGCATCTCTCCGGTGGGCGTGGCCAGCTGGCTGCCGCTGGTGTACTCGAAGCGTTCGCCGGGCCCGAGCAGCGGCTGCTGACCGACGACGCCGAGGCCCTTGACCTCGATCGACCGTCCGTCGTCGTCGCTGATGTACCAGTGCCGGCTGATCAGCTGCGCGGCCACGTTGCCCTGGTTCGTGATGCGAACGGTGTACGCGAACGAATAGCAGGAGTCGTCCGGCTTCGACTGCTCCGGCAGATACGAGGTTTGCACCTCGACGCGGAACTCGTATCGCTTCTGGGAATCGGGCACGGCAGCGCAGGTCGGTGGCTGGCTACAATTGTAGACACGCATGTCGCGTGCGTTCGCGAATCCCTCCGATGACCTCCGAATTTCTGCTCGCACCCAGCATCCTGTCCGCCGATTTCGCACGCCTGGGCGAGGAAGTACGCGCCGTGCAGGACGCCGGCGCCGACTGGATCCACTTCGACGTCATGGACAACCATTACGTGCCGAACCTGAGCATCGGGCCGATGGTGTGCGAAGCGCTGCGCCCGCACCTGCAGGTGCCGATCGACGTGCACCTGATGGTCGAGCCGGTCGATCGCATCGTCGGCGATTTCGCGAAGGCCGGCGCGAACTGGATCAGCTTCCATCCGGAAGCGACGCGTCACGTCGATCGCACGCTCGAGCTGATCCGCGATCACGGTTGCAAGGCAGGGCTCGTCTTCAATCCGGCCACGCCGCTGGACTGGCTCGATCACCTGATGGAGCGCATCGATCTCGTGCTGCTGATGTCGGTCAATCCCGGCTTCGGAGGCCAGAAATTCATCGCCTCGGCGCTGCCCAAGCTTCGCACGACGCGCGCGCGCATCGACGCGCACGTCGAACGGGGCGGGCAGCCGATCCGGCTCGAGATCGACGGCGGCGTCAAGGTAGAGAACGTTGCCGAATGCGCGCGTGCCGGCGCCGACACCTTCGTCGCCGGCTCGGCCGTGTTCGGTTCGCCCGACGCCGACGGCGGATACCGCGGCATCGTCCGGGCCTTTCGCGCGGCGCTGGCGGGAGCGTGAGCGCGCCGGCCACTGCCGGGCGTGCAACGCCGGCCCCGACCGGGCAAGCGATCTTCCGTGCGCGCGCAGTTCTTCTCGATCTCGACGGCACGCTGCTCGACACCGTCGCCGACCTCGCGGCGGCCGTCGACGCGATGCTCGTCGAACTCGGCCGTGCGCCCGTCGGCGAGAGCGCGGTGCGCACCTGGGTCGGCAAGGGCGCGCGCGTGCTGGTGCGGCGTGCGCTGGCCGGTTCGCTCGATGCCCCCTTCGACGATGCATCGGTCGACGCGGCCATGCCCGTGTTCGAGCGGCACTACGCACGCGAGAACGGCGCGAGCGCGCGCCTTTATCCGAACGCGGTGGACGGCCTCGTCGCGATGCGCGCCAAGGGCCTGGCGCTCGCCTGCGTCACCAACAAGCCGCAGTCGTTCAGCGACGCATTGCTCGAGCGAACCGGGCTGGCCGCGCATTTCGCCGTCGTCGTCGGCGCCGATCCGCGCCTCGCGCGCAAGCCCGATCCTGCGCCGCTGCTGCACGCCTGCGAACGCCTCGGCGTCGCGCCCGCGCGGGCGGTGGCAATCGGCGATTCGATGAACGACGTGCAGGCAGCGCATGCGGCCGGGATGCCGGTGATCGTCGTACCCTACGGGTACAACGAAGGGCGACCGGCGTCGAGTCTCGATGCCGACGCCCATGTGGACGATCTGCTACAGGCATGCGCGCGCATCGAGATGCTATAGTCTGCGCCGAACACGTTCCGACACTCTTCCACTACATGCGTCCCGTTCGGGAACTCCAGCCGCTTCGCCCCTGGCGTTGCTGGCGCCGGTGGTGCTGGCGCTGATTGCCGCACTGCCGCGGGCCGGCCATAGCGTCGCGCGCCCGCGTTCCTGAACCCCGATGGAACTGCGCCGCATTCGGCGCTCTCGCGAAGCCGAGTCGCTTCGCGACGGAACGGACGCCATGATCGAATCCGAATTCCACGCACTCGCCGGCCGCGGCTACAACCGCATCCCGCTGGCGCTCGAGTGT
The DNA here is from genome assembly GCA_023954015.1 of Burkholderiaceae bacterium. Classification (GTDB taxonomy): domain Bacteria; phylum Pseudomonadota; class Gammaproteobacteria; order Burkholderiales; family Burkholderiaceae_E; genus Zeimonas. Next base: position 146,705 of record JAMLIS010000009.1, on the reverse strand, counting down.
CTCGCCGACCTGGACACGCCGCTCACGCTGTACCGCAAGCTTGTCGACGGCCCGTGGAGCTTCCTGCTCGAATCGGTGGTCGGCGGGGAACGCTCGGCGCGCCATTCGTTCATCGGATTGCCGGCGCGCACCGTGCTGCGCTCCAGCGCCGACGGCGCCGAGCTGCTGCACGAGGGCGAGATCGTCGAGCGCAGTCGCGGCAATCCGCTCGATTTCGTCGAAGCGTACCTGCGGCGCTTTCGCGTGGCGCGCTGCGCGGCCTTGCCGCGCTCCTGTGCAGGGCTCGCCGGCTATTTCGGCTACGACGCGGTGCGGCACATCGAGCCGAGCGTGCGCCGGCGCGAGAAGCCCGATCCCGCCGGCGTGCCCGAGGTGCTGATGATGCTGTGCGAGGAGCTGGCCGTCGTCGACAACGTCACCGGCAGGATCCACCTCGTTGTCTACGCCGATCCGGATCGCCCCGATGCGTACGAACGCAGCGTCGAGCGCCTGCGCGTACTGCGCGAGCGCGTTGCGGCGCCCGTCGAAGCGCCGGCGTCGCCGAAGTTCGAGCGCGGCGTCGAGCGGCGACCGTTCCCGCGCGACGACTACCTGTCGGCGGTCCGGCAGGCGAAGGAGTACATCGCCGCCGGCGACGCGATGCAGATACAGTTGGGGCAGCTGGTGGAACGCGCTTTTCGCCCGCATCCGTTGACGCTGTATCGTGCGCTGCGCTCGATCAACCCGTCGCCCTACCTGTACTACTACGACTTCGGCGACTTCCACGTCGTCGGGTCGTCGCCGGAGATCCTCGTGCGCCGCGACCGCCTCGACGACGGCGATCGCGTCACCGTGCGGCCGCTGGCCGGCACGCGCCGCCGCGGCGCGACGCCCGACGAAGACGAGGCGCTTGCCGCCGAGCTGCTCGCCGATCCGAAGGAGCGCGCCGAGCACCTGATGCTGATCGATCTCGCGCGCAACGACGTGGGACGCATCGCGCGTACCGGAAGCGTTCGCGTGACCGAGCGCTTCGCGATCGAAAAGTACTCGCACGTGATGCACATCGTTTCGAACGTCGAGGGCCGTCTCGATGCGGAGGTGGGCGCGCTCGAGATCGTGCGCGCGACCTTTCCGGCCGGAACGCTCGCCGGCGCGCCGAAGATCCGCGCGATGCAGATCATCGACGAGCTCGAACCGACGCGCAGAGGCCTGTACGGCGGTGCCTGCGGCTATCTGTCCTTCGCCGGCGACATCGATCTGGCGATCGCGATCCGCACCGCCGTCGTGCGAGACGGCGTGCTCTACGCCCAGGCCGCTGCGGGTGTCGTCGCCGATTCGGTTCCCGAGAACGAATGGCAGGAGACCGGGAACAAGCTGCACGCCGTGCTGCGCGCCGCCGAGCTCGCCGAGGACGGACTCGCGACGGCAGGAGACACGCCGTGCTGTTGATGATCGACAACTACGACAGCTTCACCTTCAATCTCGTGCAGTACCTCGCCGAATTGCACGCGGAAGTGCGCACCGTGCGCAACGACGCGATCGACCTCGATGCGATCGAAGCGCTCGCGCCCGATCGCGTCGTGATCTCGCCGGGCCCGTGCTCTCCGGCGGAAGCGGGCATATCGGTGTCGCTCGTGCGCCGCTTCGCCGGCCGCGTGCCGATCCTCGGCATCTGCCTGGGCCACCAGGCGATCGGCGCGGCATTCGGCGCTCGCATCGTGCGCGCGCGCAACGTCGTCCACGGCAAGACGGCGACGATCTCGCACGACGGCGCCGGCGTCTTCCGTGCGCTTCCCGACGGCTATAGCGCCGTGCGCTACCACTCGCTCGCGGTCGATGTCGCGAGCCTTCCCGACTGCCTCGAAGCCACCGCCTTCAGCGACGACGGCGAACTGATGGGCCTGCGCCACCGCGAGCACCCGGTCGAAGGCGTGCAGTTCCACCCCGAATCGCTGCTCACCGAGCACGGTCACGCGCTGCTGCGCAATTTCCTGGAGAACTGAAATGACGATCACGGCGCAGGAGGCGCTCACGCGCTGCATCGAGCACCGCGAGATCTTCCACGACGAGATGCTGGCGCTGATGCGCAGCATCATGCGCGGCGAGATGTCCGCCCCGATGATGGCGGCGATCCTGACCGGCCTGCGCGTGAAGAAGGAGACGGTGGGCGAGATCGCTGCGGCCGCACAGGTGATGCGCGAGTTCGCCAACAAGGTCGAGATCGACGGGGGGCCGCATTTCGTCGACGTGGTCGGCACCGGCGGCGACGGCTCGCATACCTTCAACATCTCGACCGCCTCGGCCTTCGTCGCCGCCGCGGCGGGCGCCACCGTGGCCAAGCACGGCAATCGCGGTGTTTCGTCGAAGTCGGGCTCGGCCGATGCGCTCGAGGCGCTCGGCGCCAACATCATGCTCGGGCCGCAGCAGGTGGCCGATTGCATCCGCGAAACCGGCGTCGGCTTCATGTTCGCCCCGAACCATCATCCGGCGATGAAGAACGTGGCGTCGATCCGCCGCGAACTGGGCGTGCGAACGATCTTCAACATCCTCGGGCCGCTGACCAACCCGGCCGGTGCGCCGAACATCCTGATGGGCGTATTCCATCCCGATCTGGTCGGGATACAGGTGCGCGTGATGCAGAATCTCGGAGCCAGGCACGCGATGGTCGTGTGGGGCAAGGACGGGATGGACGAGGTCTCCCTCGGGGCGGCGACGATGGTGGGCGAACTGCGCGACGGGCAGGTGCGCGAGTACGAGATCCACCCGGAAGATTTCGGGCTGTCGATGATCAGCAACCGCGGCCTGCGCGTGGCCGACGCGCTCGAATCGAAGAAGATGGTGCTCGAGGCGCTGGGCAACCGTCCGGGAACGGCGCGCGAGATCGTCGCGCTGAACGCGGGCGCGGCGCTCCATGCGGCCGACGTCGTCGACTCGATTCCCGCGGGCATCGAGCGTGCGCGCGAGGCCATCGCCAGCGGCGCCGCGCGCGCGCGGCTCGACGCCTTCGTGCGATTCACGCAGCGCGCCGGCCAGTCGCGCGCCGCCTGAAGCAGGAGCAGGCCATGCGTCTCGTCGCCGATGTCCCGGGCATGCGCATCGATACCGAAGCAGCGAGCCGAAAGATGAGCAGCGACATTCCCGAGCGCCCCATGGGCGAGGACATCCTCGGGCGCATCATCGCCATCAAGCGCGAGGAAGTCGCCGCATGCAAGCGCGAGCGGCCCTACATCGCGGCGCGCCGCAGGGCCGAAGCGGCGGCGCGCGACGAGCCGCCGCGCGGCTTCGAAGCGGCGCTGCGCACGCGTATCGCGCGGGGCGCGGCGGGAGTGATCGCCGAGATCAAGCAGGCGAGTCCGAGCAAGGGCGTGCTGCGCGCCGACTTCGATCCGCCGGCGATCGCGCGCAGCTACGAACGGCACGGCGCCGCCTGCCTGTCGGTGCTCACCGACGAGCACTTCTTCCGCGGCGCGCTGAACGACATGCGCGCCGCGCGCGCGGCCTGCGCCCTGCCCGCGTTGCGCAAGGACTTCATCGTCGACGAGTACCAGGTCTACGAAGCGCGTACCAACGGCGCCGACGCGATCCTGCTGATCGTCGCCGTGCTCGACGACGCACAGCTCGCCGGATTCGAGGCGGTCGCGCACGAACTGGGCATGGACGTGCTGGTCGAAGTGCACGCCGCCGACGAACTCGAGCGAGCGCTGCGGCTCGAGACGCCGCTCGTCGGCATCAACAACCGCAACCTGCGCAGCTTCGACGTGTCGCTCGATACGACGCTGTCGCTGCTGCCGCAGATGCCGCCCGACCGGCTCGTCGTCACCGAGAGCGGAATCCGCGCGCGCGACGACGTCGCGCGGATGCGCGCGGCAGGGGTGAACGCGTTTCTCGTCGGCGAGGCGTTCATGCGCGCGTCCGAGCCGGGCCAGGCGCTGCAGGGGCTGTTCTGCTGATGCGGTCCTGCGCTCGACGGCCGGCGCCCGTGCCGAGCCATCCGTCCAGCAGGCGCGTCGTCGCCGCCGTCGGACGCTCGTCGAGAGCGAGCTTCGCCTCGGTGCTGGCCGGTGCTTCGAGCGCCAGTTCGCGTTCGATCAGCTCGTCGCGGCGGAATGCGTGCACCTTCAGACGATCGCCCGGCCGCCGCCGCGCGAGCAGCGCCTTGCACGCCGCCTCGTCGCCCACCCGCAGTCCGTCGAAGGCGACGATCGCGTCGCCCGCGGACAAACCCGCCCGCTCGGCCGGCTGCCCGTTGTACGCGCTCGCGATCGTCAGTTGCCCGTCGCGCATCGCGAGTCGCGCCCCGATCGAGACCGGTCCCTGGTCGCCCGCACCCAGCGCGAGCCCCACGCCGAAGGGCCGCAGCAGCGATGCGAGCGGCAGCTCGGCGGTGCCGTACGCCCAGGCCCGTATCTGTCCATCGAGCCGCAAGCCGACCGTCTCTTCGAGCAGTCGCGGAAAAGCGTCCTCCGCCAGCCCACCGCCACCGTCGAAAGCGCTCTTCCCGTAGCGCTCCCACAGCTTGCGCATCACGTCGTCGAGCGAGTGGCGCCCGCGCGTGCGCTCGCGAATCGTCAGGTCGAGCGCGAGCGCCACCAGCGATCCCTTCGCGTAGTAACTGACGATGGCGTTCGGTGCGTTCTCGTCCTGGCGATAGAACTTGATCCAGGCATCGAAGCTCGATTCGGCGACGCTCTGCGTGCGCCGGCCCGGGCCGCGCTGCACGTTCGAGATCGTCTTCGCGAGCAGTCCGAGGTATGCAGCGCGATCGACGACGCCGGAGCGCACCAGCATCAGGTCGTCGTAGTACGACGTGAAGCCTTCGAAGATCCACAGCAGCCGCGTGTAGTTCTCGTTCTGCAGGTCGGCCGCGACGAACGCCGCCGGCCGGATGCGCTTGATGTTCCACGAGTGGAAATACTCGTGGCTCGCCAGTCCGAGGAACGAGCGATAGCCTTCCGACGGCTCGCGCATGCCGGCGTGCGGCAACTCGTTGCGCGAGCAGATCAGCGAACTGCTCGAACGATGCTCGAGCCCGCCGTATCCGCTGCCCACCGCGAGCACCTGGAACACGTAGCGATCGAAGGGCGCGCGCCCGCGGCCGCGATCGAACAGCCGGATCTGCTCGCGGCAGATGCGGCGCAGGTCCCGGCACAGGCGCCCGGCGTCGGTGTCGTGCCGGCCGGTGATCGCGATTTCGTGCCGCGCGCCGCCGACGTCGAAGGAGGCGAGCGTGAAGCGCCCCATCTCCACCGGGTGGTCGATCAGCTCGGCGTAGTCGCGGGCGCGATATGCGCCGAACGCATGCTCGCGCGCGCCCGCCGAAGGCATCGTCGTCGCGATGCGCCAGTCGGCGTATGCATCGCCGGTCGGCGGGTCCAGTTGCAGCTCGCACGGCTGCGCCTCGTGTCCGATCGCGCGCAGCAGCAGGCTCGCGCCGTTGAAGAAGCCGTGCGTCGAATCGAGGTGTGCCGCGCGCACCGACAGATCCCACGCATACACCTGGTAGCGCACGTGCAGTGCCTCGTCGCAGCGCGCTGCCTGCCAGGTCGCCTTGTCGAGCTTGCGCAGCGCGACGCGGCGCCCGGATGCCGTCGACGCTTCGATCCATACGATGTTGCGCGCGAACTCGCGGATCATGTAGCTGCCCGGCGCCCACGCCGGCATCGCGACGCGTTGTCCGTGCGGATCGGGACGGGCGATCGCCAGCTCGACCTCGAAGCGATGTGCGTCCGGATCGATCGGCCCGACGCGGTAGCGGACCGGCGCGGCGCTCGCCCGCTCTCCGCGCCCGGCCTGGGCCGCACGCGGGGCCCCGCCGCGCTTCACCGGTTCACGTCGACCGCGGTGCGGCCGCGCACGTGCCCGGCGAGCATCTCGGGAGCCAGGCGCAATGCGTCGTCGAGGCCGACCACCTGCGTGATGCGTTCGAGCGCCTCGCGATCCAGATCGCGCGCCAGCCGGGACCACGCCTCGCGCCGATCCTCGATCGGGCACATCACCGAGTCGACGCCGATCAGGCGCACGCCGCGCAGGATGAAGGGCGCCACCGAAGCCGGGAAGTCCATCCCCTGCGCCAGGCCGCAGGCGGCGACGCTGCCGCGATAGCGCGTCTGGGCGCATGCGTTCGCCAGCGTGTGCGAACCCACCGCGTCCACGACCCCCGCCCAGCGTTCCTTCTGCAGCGGCTTGCCGGGAGTCGAGAGCGTCGCCCGATCGATGATCTCGGCCGCGCCGAGCTCGCGCAGATACGCTTCCTCGGAGGCGCGTCCGGTCGATGCAACGACCCGAAAGCCCAGCCGCGCGAGCAGCGCGATCGCCACGCTGCCCACGCCCCCCGCGGCGCCGGTGACGAGGACCTCTCCCTGGCCGGGAACGACGCCCTGCCGCTCGAGCATCATCACGCACAGCATCGCTGTGTAGCCGGCGGTGCCGATCGCCATCGAACGGCGCGAGTCGAGTCCCTCCGGCATCGCGACGAGCCAGTCGCCGCGCAGTCGCGCGCGTTGTGCGAGGCAGCCCCAATGCGTTTCGCCGACGCCCCATCCGTTCAGGATCACGCGATCGCCTGCGGCGAATCCGCGGTGCGCGCTTTCCGCGACGACGCCGGCGCCGTCGATGCCGGGCACCATCGGCCAGCGGCGCACGACCGGCGAGCGGTTCGTCAGCGCGAGTGCGTCCTTGTAGTTCAGTGCAGAGTATTCGACGCGCAGCGTCACGTCTGCGTCGGGCGTGGCCGCCTCCAGTTCGTCGTCGGCGATCGAGCGGCGCCCGGCCGTGAATCCCGCGTCGTTCTTCTCGAGGTACAGCCCATCGAACATCGTCGCCTCCGCCAGGGAATCGTCGCGGCAGGCTAGCCGATCTTTACCGCGACGTCGATTCGAGGCCGAGAAACCCCTCGCTCGTCAGCTGCCGATTCCGTCGCGCCGGACGCGCGGTTACGATCCGGCGACCCCCCGGTTACGGAGCTGCACTGTGGAAATCGAGTCGAGGAGGTCCCGCAGCGTTCGCACGATGCGATTTCTCGCGCGCGTCGCTCCGGTCGTTCTGGCGGCCGGCGTGCTCGCCGCCTGCGGCGGCGGCAACGGTCACCGAGAAGGCGGTGGCCACGCGCCTCCGCCCTGCGATTCGCAGACGAGCCGCGGCGAAGGCTTCGCGATCGGTTCGTGCGCCGCGACCGCGACGAACGTCTTCCAGCCGATCGCCAGCCCCGTCGTGGTCAACGGTACCGACTCGTACACGCTCACGCTCGTCTTTCCGCCGAGTCTTTCGGCGCTCGACGAAAACGCGGTGCTTTTCACGGCTGCCGACAAACCGCCCGATGCACTGCGCAACCTCATCGGCGTAATGCAGGGGCAGGCGTACGAGAGCCCGAAGCAGGGTTCCGATCTCGAGCCGCCGTACGTCGCGATCACCGATTTCCACCAGGCAACCGATTACGAGAACAAGCAGCCGCAGCCGGCACTGCAGTACGCGAGCTTCGGCACCTGGGAGAAGTTCGCCGGCTCGGGCGATGCGGCTTTCAACGAGGGGTACCTGGGCATCTGGTACGCGTCGCGTCCGGGACTCGTCGTCGACGAGGCCCCGGCGGACGGAAGCTACGCCGGACGGGTCGTGGGCATCGTGGGCGACGGCCCGGGCACGCCGAAAGCGCTGGGCGGGCGCTTCGGCTTCAGCTCGTCGATCGAACTGCAGGTCTCGGGCGGGCGCATCACGGGCGCGCAACTCGGCGACTTCACGCGCAGCTACCAGTCGGCAGACGGTGCGCTGCGCGCCGACGAACTCGCGCTGGACCCGGTGGTTTTCGAGGCGTCTTCGGCGCCCCCCGGCATCCTGGCCGGAGCCGTCACGTCGCTGGCGGGCAGCGAGGCATCGATCGATTCGGGTCGGTACGAGGCCCGGTACTTCGGCGTCGCCGGCGACTTCGGCCGGGAGCTTGCCGGCCGGTTCCGGTTCGCCACGAGCAACGGCCTGATCGGTGTCGCGTCGTTCGGCGCGATTCGCCGATAGCGCAAAATCCCAGGCTCTCCATCCGCAGCGGAGCACACCGATGCCACAGGCCAGAACCTATCAGAACATCCTCGTCGAACCTCGCGGCCGCGTAGGCCTCGTCACGTTGAACCGTCCGAAGCAGCTCAACGCGCTGAACGATGCATTGATGGACGAACTCGGCGCGGTGCTCGTCGACTTCGACGCCGACGAGAGCATCGGCTCGATCGTGATCACCGGCAGCGAAAAGGCCTTCGCGGCCGGCGCCGACATCGGAGCGATGGCCGGCTGGAGCTACATGGATGTGTATCGCAACGAGTACATCACCCGCAACTGGGAGACGATCCGTCGCGTGCGCAAGCCGGTGATCGCCGCCGTCGCCGGCTACGCGCTCGGCGGAGGATGCGAGCTTGCGATGATGTGCGACATCGTCATCGCCGCCGACAACGCGAAGTTCGGCCAGCCGGAGATCAAGCTCGGCATCATCCCCGGCGCCGGCGGCACGCAGCGGCTGCCGCGCGCGGTGTCGAAGGCCAAGGCGATGGACCTTTGCCTCACTGCGCGCAACATGGACGCACAGGAAGCCGAGCGGGCCGGACTGGTTTCGCGGGTGGTCCCCGCCGATCGCCTGCTCGACGAGGCGATGGCCGTCGCCACGACGATCGCGGGCTTCTCGCTGCCGTCGGTGATGATGGTCAAGGAGGCGATCAACCGCGCCTACGAGTCGCCGCTCGCCGAGGGCATTCTCTTCGAGCGCAGGCTGTTCCACTCCCTGTTCGCGACCGACGACCAGAAGGAAGGAATGGCGGCTTTCGTCGAGAAACGCGCGCCGGGCTTTCGCCACCGTTGAGCCGCCACCGTCGAGCCGCCACGTTGAGCCGCCACGTTGAGCCGCCACCATTGAGCCGCCACCATTGAGCCGCCACCATTGAGCCGGCCGGGCGCCTCGGAGCCGTCGAGCCGCCCGGGCCAGCCCATCGGAGCCTCGCGGCGCTACGCGACGGCGCGCAGACGGGCCCCGACCCCCCGCCGACTTGCGCCGCCCCGCAGACACTGCTACAGTTGCCGGTTCCTCAACGGCGGGCATCCTGCCGGCGAGATCCGGGAAGCGCAAAGGCGCCCCGGGGGCGGCGAGAGCGGCTCCGAGAGCGGCTCGTCTTGCGGCTCGATTTGACGTTCTCCTCCGAAGCGGTCATAATTCCGCTTCTGTGCTGACCGCGAACCGGCAAGTGCGCAAAGGCGCGCGCCGGGCTCTCCGAACAGGAGGGTCGGTCGACGATCTTTAACAATCAACAGCCGATAAGTGTGGGTGTTTGGGCGAACGCGCCAAGCCTACGGACACAGCGGGCAACCGCCGTGCCCGGAAGCCGGTTCCGTTCCCGGATTCGTCCGGAACGGTTCTCGAAAAAACGAACGCTCACACGGTAAAACATCCATTGGGAAACCAATGAATGTCGATTCCGTTCTTGAGCAAACCTAAGAGATCGAACTGAAGAGTTTGATCCTGGCTCAGATTGAACGCTGGCGGCATGCTTTACACATGCAAGTCGAACGGCAGCGCGGGGGCAACCCTGGCGGCGAGTGGCGAACGGGTGAGTAATACATCGGAACGTACCTGGTAGTGGGGGATAGCTCGGCGAAAGCCGGATTAATACCGCATACGCACCACGGTGGAAAGCGGGGGATCGCAAGACCTCGCGCTATCGGAGCGGCCGATGTCGGATTAGCTTGTTGGTGGGGTAAAGGCCTACCAAGGCGACGATCCGTAGCTGGTCTGAGAGGACGACCAGCCACACTGGGACTGAGACACGGCCCAGACTCCTACGGGAGGCAGCAGTGGGGAATTTTGGACAATGGGCGAAAGCCTGATCCAGCAATGCCGCGTGTGGGAAGAAGGCCTTCGGGTTGTAAAGCACTTTTGTCCGGAAAGAAATCCGTCTGGCTAATACCCGGATGGGATGACGGTACCGGAAGAATAAGCACCGGCTAACTACGTGCCAGCAGCCGCGGTAATACGTAGGGTGCAAGCGTTAATCGGAATTACTGGGCGTAAAGCGTGCGCAGGCGGTTATGTAAGACAGATGTGAAATCCCCGGGCTCAACCTGGGAACTGCATTTGTGACTGCATGGCTAGAGTGCGGCAGAGGGGGGTGGAATTCCGCGTGTAGCAGTGAAATGCGTAGAGATGCGGAGGAACACCGATGGCGAAGGCAGCCTCCTGGGACTGCACTGACGCTCATGCACGAAAGCGTGGGGAGCAAACAGGATTAGATACCCTGGTAGTCCACGCCCTAAACGATGTCAACTAGTTGTCGGGGATTCATTTCCTTGGTAACGCAGCTAACGCGTGAAGTTGACCGCCTGGGGAGTACGGCCGCAAGGTTAAAACTCAAAGGAATTGACGGGGACCCGCACAAGCGGTGGATGATGTGGATTAATTCGATGCAACGCGAAAAACCTTACCTACGCTTGACATGCCAGGAACTTTCCAGAGATGGATTGGTGCCCGAAAGGGAACCTGGACACAGGTGCTGCATGGCTGTCGTCAGCTCGTGTCGTGAGATGTTGGGTTAAGTCCCGCAACGAGCGCAACCCTTATCCTTAGTTGCTACGCAAGGGCACTCTAGGGAGACTGCCGGTGACAAACCGGAGGAAGGTGGGGATGACGTCAAGTCCTCATGGCCCTTATGTGTAGGGCTTCACACGTCATACAATGGTCGGTACAGAGGGTCGCCAACCCGCGAGGGGGAGCCAATCCCAGAAAACCGATCGTAGTCCGGATTGCAGTCTGCAACTCGACTGCATGAAGTCGGAATCGCTAGTAATCGCGGATCAGCATGTCGCGGTGAATACGTTCCCGGGTCTTGTACACACCGCCCGTCACACCATGGGAGTGGGTTCTACCAGAAGTGGGTAGCCTAACCGCAAGGAGGGCGCTTACCACGGTAGGGCTCATGACTGGGGTGAAGTCGTAACAAGGTAGCCGTATCGGAAGGTGCGGCTGGATCACCTCCTTTCAGAGAATGCGCCAAGTCCAGGCGCCCACACTTATCGGCTGTAGACCGCGTTCGTTACAACTGGGTCTGTAGCTCAGCTGGTTAGAGCACCGTCTTGATAAGGCGGGGGTCGCTGGTTCGAATCCAGCCAGACCCACCAAAGCCTTACGGGGGTGTAGCTCAGCTGGGAGAGCACCTGCTTTGCAAGCAGGGGGTCATCGGTTCGATCCCGTTCACCTCCACCATTTCTCGCCGCCGGGCGAGTGGAAGGAAACACCCAGGTACGACGCGCGAGCGGGTTCGATCGAGCCCGCTGGCGCATCGTTCCGTCGTTGAACGAGTCGGCTGTTCTTTAACAATCCGAAAGAAGATATCGTATTCAGTCTTTTTAGATCTGGATACGGGTTGTGATTGCATACACAACTGTTCTCTTGAACGAGAGAATTGCGGCATACGCGAGCTTGACTCTGCACTCACTCTCATGGAGTGCGCAAGGTTATAGGGTCAAGTGAATAAGTGCATGTGGTGGATGCCTTGGCGATCACAGGCGACGAAGGACGTTGTAGCCTGCGATAAGCTGCGGGGAGCTGGCAAACAAGCTTTGATCCGCAGATTTCCGAATGGGGAAACCCGGCCCGCAAGGGTCATCCCGCGCTGAATACATAGGCGCGTGGAGGCGAACGCAGCGAACTGAAACATCTAAGTAGCTGCAGGAAAAGAAATCAACCGAGATTCCGAAAGTAGCGGCGAGCGAAATCGGAACAGCCTGTGCGTGATAGCCGATAGTTAGCGGAACGGTCTGGAAAGTCCGGCCATAGCGGGTGATAGCCCCGTACGCGAAAACGGATCGGTGGTACTGAGCTGCAGACAAGTAGGGCGGGGCACGTGAAACCCTGTCTGAACATGGGGGGACCATCCTCCAAGGCTAAATACTCGTGATCGACCGATAGTGAACCAGTACCGTGAGGGAAAGGCGAAAAGAACCCCGGGAGGGGAGTGAAATAGATCCTGAAACCGCATGCATACAAACAGTCGGAGCCCGGAAACGGGTGACGGCGTACCTTTTGTATAATGGGTCAGCGACTTACGTTTAGTGGCGAGCTTAACCGTATAGGGAAGGCGCAGGGAAACCGAGTCCGAACAGGGCGAATCAGTCGCTAGGCGTAGACCCGAAACCGGGTGATCTACCCATGGCCAGGATGAAGGTGCGGTAACACGCCCTGGAGGTCCGAACCGACTACTGTTGCAAAAGTAGCGGATGAGCTGTGGGTAGGGGTGAAAGGCTAAACAAACCCGGAAATAGCTGGTTCTCCCCGAAAACTATTTAGGTAGTGCGTCGTGTATTGCTCCAGGGGGTAGAGCACTGTAATGGTTGCGGGGGTCATATGGACTTACCGCGCCATAGCAAACTCCGAATACCTGGAAGTATGAGCACGGCAGACAGTCCTCGGGTGCTAACGTCCGAGGTCGAGAGGGAAACAACCCAGACCGCCAGCTAAGGTCCCCAATATCCGCTAAGTGGGAAACGAAGTGGGAAGGCTAAAACAGTCAGGAGGTTGGCTTAGAAGCAGCCATCCTTTAAAGAAAGCGTAATAGCTCACTGATCGAGTCGTCCTGCGCGGAAGATGTAACGGGGCTAAGCGGATAACCGAAGCTGCGGACCTGGAGCAATCCAGGTGGTAGGGGAGCGTTCTGTACGTCTGTGAAGGTGGGTCGAGAGGCCTGCTGGAGATATCAGAAGTGCGAATGCTGACATGAGTAGCGTTAAAGCGGGTGAAAAGCCCGCTCGCCGTAAGCGCAAGGTTTCCTACGCCACGTTCATCGGCGTAGGGTGAGTCGGCCCCTAAGGCGAGGGCGAAAGCCGTAGCTGATGGGAAGCTGGTTAATATTCCAGCACCGTCTTCGAGTGCGATGGGGGGACGGATCGTGGAAGGTTGTCCGGGTGTTGGATGTCCCGGTTCCTGACCTGTAGGTGTTCGGTAGGAAAATCCGCCGGACGCATGCCGAGGGGTCGGGACGAGCGAGCTTGCTCGCGAAGCAACTGGAAGGGGTCCCAGGAAAAGCCTCTAAGCTTCAGCTCAAAGAGACCGTACCGCAAACCGACACTGGTGCGCGAGATGAGTATTCTCAGGCGCTTGAGAGAACTCGGGAGAAGGAACTCGGCAAATTGACACCGTAACTTCGGAAGAAGGTGTGCCTCGGTAGCTTGACCGTGAACAACGGGAGGGCGAAAAGGTTGCAAAAAATCGGTGGCTGCGACTGTTTACCAAAAACACAGCACTCTGCAAACACGAAAGTGGACGTATAGGGTGTGACGCCTGCCCGGTGCCGGAAGGTTAAGTGATGGGGTGCAAGCTCTTGATCGAAGCCCCGGTAAACGGCGGCCGTAACTATAACGGTCCTAAGGTTAACTCCGGTTACTCGAACCGCTAGCCTTAGTAAAACTGAACTATTTGCGGGAAACTCCTCTAAAACTGCCCGGTACTCGTCGATCGAGGCCCGGCTCTTCGCTCGGCTCGTGTGTGTATCCGCTTCACGGTGGATACGGAGCTGCGAAGGGTGGGCCAGCAGCGATCGGCAGTCAAAATCCGGCGGTCATGGGGACAATCCGCAGGAAAGACCTGCAGCCAGGCATGGCGGCAGGAATCCTCAGAGACTTCACGTTCAGGAGTGTCCTGGTGCAACTCGATGCCCAATGGATCGTCGGCTTCGTCGATGGTGAAGGGTGCTTTCACGTGGGAATTGCGCGTCATCCCGAAATGACGCTCGGCTTCCAGGTGTTGCCCGAATTCACTGTCGTACAGCACAAGCGCGACGTCCAGGTGCTGCATGCGCTCAAAGCCAGCTTCGGCTGCGGCGTCGTGAGGGTCAACAACGGTGACCGCATGGCGTACCGCGTACGAGGCAACGAGCACTTGCTGCAACGCATCGTGCCCTTTTTCATGGCGCACAGCCTGAAGACTTCCAAGAAGATCGACTTCTTGAAGTTCAGGGACGTGCTGCTGATGATGGAGGATCGATTGCATCTGACGGTCGACGGGTTCGAAAGGATTCGCGCGATCGCCGATCAGATGAATCGAGGACGCTCAAGATAAAGTCCAGCTCGTCCGGAAACGGACAAGACCAACTGAGCGAAATTCCTTGTCGGGTAAGTTCCGACCTGCACGAATGGCGTAACGATGGCCACACTGTCTCCTCCCGAGACTCAGCGAAGTTGAAATGGTTGTGATGATGCAATCTACCCGCAGCTAGACGGAAAGACCCCATGAACCTTTACTGCAGCTTTGCATTGGACTGTGAACCGATCTGTGTAGGATAGGTGGGAGGCTTTGAAGCGGGGACGCCAGTTCCCGTGGAGCCAACCTTGAAATACCACCCTGGTTTGTTTGCGGTTCTAACCTTGGCCCGTCATCCGGGTTGGGGACAGTGCATGGTGGGTAGTTTGACTGGGGCGGTCTCCTCCTAAAGCGTAACGGAGGAGTTCGAAGGTACGCTTGGCACGGTCGGACATCGTGCCTGAAGTGCAAGGGCAAAAGCGTGCTTAACTGCGAGACCGACGAGTCGAGCAGGTGCGAAAGCAGGACCTAGTGATCCGGTGGTTCTGAATGGAAGGGCCATCGCTCAACGGATAAAAGGTACTCTGGGGATAACAGGCTGATACCGCCCAAGAGTTCATATCGACGGCGGTGTTTGGCACCTCGATGTCGGCTCATCTCATCCTGGGGCTGTAGCCGGTCCCAAGGGTATGGCTGTTCGCCATTTAAAGAGGTACGTGAGCTGGGTTCAAAACGTCGTGAGACAGTTTGGTCCCTATCTGCTGTGGGCGTTGGAGATTTGACGGGGGTTGCTCCTAGTACGAGAGGACCGGAGTGAACGCACCTCTGGTGTACCTGTTGTCACGCCAGTGGCATCGCAGGGTAGCTAAGTGCGGAAGAGATAACCGCTGAAAGCATCTAAGCGGGAAACTCGCCTGAAGATGAGATCTCCCTGGGGACTCGATCCCCCTTAAGGGTCGTCCTAGACCAGGACGTTGATAGGCCGGGTGTGGAAGCGCAGTAATGCGTTCAGCTAACCGGTACTAATTGCCCGTGAGGCTTGACCCTATAACTTTGCGAATCAGCTCAGCGTGATACCGCAAGGTTGTGTGTGCGCCTCACAACCCCGCGACCGGGCTTACCCTCCCGGACGCGAAGAACAGGTCGACGAGACTGTTTCGATATCTTCTTTCAGGATTGGTTCGTTCGCGGCCGGGCAACCGGCGGCGGGCGGGCGAAAAGCTACGCCTGACGACCATAGCGCGGTGGAACCACCCCTTCCCATCCCGAACAGGACCGTGAAACGCCGTAGCGCCGATGATAGTGAGCACCTCGCTTGCGAAAGTAGGACATCGTCGGGCAATTCTCCGACGCGAAGAAGCCACCCCACGGGGTGGCTTTTTTGCGTCCGCCGTTCGGGCTGCGTTCGCTGCCCCGTTTTCCATCGGCAGCGCGAACGAGGCGCGTTCAGCCCTCGTCCTTGAGGCGCGTTAAGGTACGCCTCTGGGGCGCACGCGACAATCGACGATCCGAGGAGGGATTCCGATGGCTGCGAAGAAGGTACCCATCTACTGCTATCAGTGCGTGGCAGGGCCCGACTTGCTGAAGGTCGAGGTCGAAGACGGCGTCGCCAAGCGCATCGAGTCGAACTACGACATCAGCGGCGAGCACCCCGGGGGCGGTCGGGTCTGCGTGAAGGCCTACGGCCTGGTGCAGAAGACCTACAACCCGAACCGGATCCGCCAGCCGATGAAGCGAACGAATCCGAAGAAGGGCCGCAACGAGGATCCCGGCTTCGTCGCGATCAGCTGGGACGAGGCGCTGGACATCGTGGGCGCGAAGATGCGCGAGATCCGGGCCAAGGGCCTGCTCAACGACGAAGGCGTGCCGCGGCTGGCCACGTCCACCGGCGGTGGCGGAACTCCGGTGCAGTACATGGGCAGTTTTCCGGCCTTCATGGCTGCCTGGGGTCCGATCGACCAGGGCTACGGCGCAGGACAGGGCGTCAAGTGCTACCACTCCGAGCACCTGTACGGCGAGTTGTGGCACCGCGCGTTCATCGTGTCGCCCGATACGCCGTACGTGAACTACATCATCAACTGCGGCAACAACGTAGAGGCCTCCGGCGGGGTGGTCGGGATCTGGCGCGAGGCCGACGCGCGCGTTCGCGGCGCCAAGCGCGTCCAGGTCGAGCCGCATCTGTCGGTTACCGGGGCGCTGTCCGCCGAATGGGTGCCCATTCGGCCCAAAACCGATGCGGCCTTTCTTTTCGCGCTCATCCACCGCATCGTCCACGAACAGGGCTGGGAGAAGTCCTGCGACCTGCCGTATCTGAAGAATCGCAGCAGCTCGCCGTACCTCGTCGGTCCGAACGGCTGGTTCCTGCGCGAGCCCGCGTCGGGCAAGCCGCTGATCTGGGATCTCGCCGACGGCCGCGCAAAAACCCACGACGATCCCGAACTGAAGGATCCGGCGCTCGAGGGCGAATTCACGGTCGCCGGCGTCGAGCACGGGCCCGACGACGAACGAATCGAGCACGAGTCCGCGCGCGCGCGGCCCTCGTTCGGCGTCTTTCTCGCGCACATGCGGCAGTACTCGCCCGACTGGGCGGCCGAGGAGTGCGGGGTTTCCGCCGACACGATCCGGCGCATCGCCGATGAATACGTCGCGCACGCGTGCATCGGACAGACGATCGAGATCGAGGGCCATACGCTGCCTTTCCGTCCGGTGGCCGTGATGGTCGGCAAGTCGGTGAACAATGGCTGGGGCGGCTACCACTGCTGCTGGGCGCGCACGATGCTCGCCGTGCTGGTCGGCGCGCTCGAGGTTCCCGGCGGCACGCTGGGTACCACGGTGAAACTGGTGCGACCGGCGATCTCGCGCGTCGGCTCGGTACTGCCGGGCCCCGACGGTCTGATGCAGTACCAGTTCAACGAGACTTCGCGCGAAGGCTGGATGCGACAGCCGCACATCCGCAACGCCTACAAGACGCTGGTGCCGCTCGTTTCCGATTCGCCGTGGTCGCCGGCGCTCGGACCTGCGCACTTGCCGTGGCTGTTCCAGAAGAAGTCGCCCGAGAACTGGCCGCGCGTGATGCCGCCCGACATGTGGATCTGCTATCGGACGAACCCGGCGATCTCGTCGTGGAACGCGCCCGAGATCGCCGAGCGGCTGGCCGAGTTTCCGTTCATCGTGGCGTTCTCGTACACCGAGGACGAGACCAACCACTTCGCCGACATCCTGCTGCCCGAGGCGCTCGACCTGGAGAGTACGCAGCTCATCCGCATCGGCAGCACCAAGTTCACCGAGCAGTTCTGGAAGCACGAGGGCTGGGCGATCCGCCAGCCGGCCATCGATTCGCACTGCGATGTGATGGACTTCACCGAGATCTCGACGGCGCTCGCCGAGCGCGCGGGCATTCTTCCCGAATACGTCAGGGCGGTGAACAAGGGCGCCGCCGGCATGGCGCTGCGCGATCGCAAGGGCGCCTTCGACTATTCGCTCGACGAGACGAAGAGGCCCACCGGCGACGAGATCTGGAACGCGATCTCGAAGGCGGCGAGCCATGATCTCACCCACGGCGAGGAGGTGCGCGATCTCGACTGGTTCAAGGAGAACGGCTTCCTGCTGCGCCCGTTTCCGCAGCTCGACTGGTATCTGTACCCGGCGCTGGAGCGGCAGAACCTGCGCTTCGAGCTGCCGTACCAGGAGCGCGTGGTGCGCCACGGGCGCCAGCTCGCGCACCGGCTGCACGAGATCGGCGTCGGCTGGTGGGAGCACCAGCTCGCCGAGTACGAGTTCCTGCCCACCTACGAGCGCTTTCCCGAGATCTGGATCGAATACGCGCGCGAATACGGGCGCGACCCGGACGAGTTTCCGTTCTGGGCGCTCACCGCGCGTTCGATGCAGTACAGCTGGGGCGCCAACGTCGGGCTGCCGTTGATCAACGAGGTCGCCAACAACGTTGCCGGGCATCGCGGCGTGATCGTCAATCGCAGCACGGCGCGCCGACTGGGAATCGTCGAAGGCGAGCGCCTGATTCTCGAGTCGGTGTCGGGCCATACCGAGGGCGAAGCCGTGTTGCGCGAGGGTATCCGCCCCGACACGGTGTTGATGATCGGCCAGTTCGATCACTGGAAGACTCCGTTCGCGAAAGACCTCAAGCTGCCCAGCCTGAACTCGCTCACCGATCTTTCGCTGAAGCTCACCGACGGCACCGGCAGCGGCTCCGACGTGATGCGCATCCGCATCCGGCGAGCGTCGAACGGACAACTGATCGCCGGCCCGCAGGCGGACGCGGACAACGGCAAGCGCGCATCGGCGCGAGGAGCAATGGCATGAACGACGTCGTCACGCGCACTTCGGAGCGGTCGTCGCGGTCGGGCGACAGTTCGCTGGCGCGCACGATCTCGGACGCGAGCCTCGACAAGGTGCTCGGCGCCCGCGTCGACGGCTATACGCCCGGTCCCGGGGCGAAGGCTTCGCGCACGCCGCGCTGGGGCATGGTCATCGACCTGAATCGCTGCGTCGGTTGCCAGACCTGCACGATCGCCTGCAAGCACGCCAACGACACGACCCCCGGCGTGCAATGGCGCAGGGTCGTCGACGTCGAGCAGGGCACCTTCCCGAACGTCGAACGGCTGTTCCTCGTCACCGGTTGCCAGCATTGCGCGGAACCGCCGTGCGTACCGGTCTGTCCCACGGGCGCGACGCGCCAGCGCGAGGACGGCCTGGTGACGATGAACTACGACGTGTGCATCGGCTGCGCCTACTGCGCCGTCTCGTGCCCGTACAACGCACGCACGATCGTGCACGAGATGACGGGCTACTACGGCGCGAAACGCACGAAGCAGGAGCAGGCGACCGCGCATCCGGAGCGCATCGGCGTCGCGCAGAAGTGCACCTTCTGCGTCGAGCGCGTCGACGACGGTGTCGCCCGCGGGCTCACGCCCGGCGTCGATCCGCACGTCACTCCGGCGTGCGCCGCCTCGTGCATCTCGCAGGCAATCCAGTTCGGCGACTTCAACGACCCCGGGAGCAACGTCTCGCGCCTGACGCGCGAGGGCGAGTACCTGCAGTTGAACGCCGACGTAGGTACCGATCCGCAGATCAAGTACCTGTACACGACGCCGGCGGTGCCCGGACGCAACGTCTCCGACGAAGATCTCGACGACGAACGTCGCGCCGATCCGGCCAATCCGCTGGTCGGGCCGCGCCAGACTTTCTGGGACTGGCGTGCAGCGATGAACTGGATCTTCGGCGGCATCGGCACGGGGCTGGCGATCACCGGCGCCGCCGCGATGGCCGCCGGCCTGCTCGCGCCGGCTGCGGGGCCGCCGCTGTTCTTCGTGTCGGCGCTGCTGGTGGCGATCGGGCTGTTCTGCGTGTTCCTGAAGATCGGTCGGCAGATGCGCTTCTGGCGAGCGGCCACGCGCTGGCAGACGTCGTGGATGACGCGCGAGTTGTACGCGTCGCTCGTGTTCTTCCCGTCGGTGCTGGCGAGTCTGGTCGCGCCCGGGCCGGTGCCCTTCGCCTTCGCTGCGGTGTCGGGCGCGGTGTTCCTGTTCTGCCAGGCGAAGATCCTGCACCGGGCACGCGGAATACCGGCCTGGCGGGTGCCGCTGATGCCGTGGATGCTGATCGCCACCGCGCTGCTGGAGGGCGCAGGCGCGCTGGCGATCGTCGCCCTGGCGCTCGGTGCTTCGATGCACGCGGGGGCCTGGCCCTCGGTCGCGGCCGCCTCGATCGTCGTGCTCGCGGTAGCGAACGCCGCGCTGTGGCGCTCGTACGTGGGCAGCGCACGCGCGAACGGCATCCCGCCGCTGTCGCGCCAGGTGCTCGAGGCATTCACGCCGACGCTGACCGCTTTCGGTCACGCGGCGCCGATCGTGCTCGCACTGCTCGCCTGGGTCGTCACGCCGGCGTCGGCGCCGCTGCTCGCGCTTGCCGGTGCAGCGGCGATCGCCGGCGGTGCCGCGTGGAAATACACGGTGATCGTGCGTGCCGCCTACATGCAGGGTTTCGATCTGCGCAAGATGCCGCAGCGCGGTTCGGGGCGCCTGGCCGCCCCGCAGCGGATGGACCGATCCGCGATGCCGCGCCCGGCGAACGCGACGCCGGTGCAGAGCACGGTGAAGTGAGCGACGCGGCTTCGAAGCGGGCGCCGTCCGGCGCCCGCCCGACGCCGCAGCCGCGCGACGCGTATCGGCATTTCTGCGCGATCACGACGCGCTGGATGGACAACGACGCGTACCGGCACGTCAACAACGTCGTCTACTACTCGTTCTTCGACACGGCGGTCAACCGGTACCTGATCGAGGCGGGTGCGCTCGACATCGAGCGCAGTCCGGTGGTCGGGCTCGTCGTCGAGACGAACTGCCACTACTTTCGTCCGATCGCGTTTCCCGATCGCGTGCAGGCGGGGCTGCGCGTTGCGCACGTGGGCAGCAGCAGCGTGCGCTACGAGCTGGCCATCTTCCGCGAGGACGAGCCGCTCGCCTGCGCGCAGGGGCACTTCGTGCACGTGTACGTCGATCGGGACAGCAATCGGCCGGTGGCGCTGCCGTCGCAGTTGCGAGAGGCGCTCGAGCGGCTTCAGGAGCGCCGATAGCGGCGCAGCGCGATCGGAACGGCGGTTCACGCCGCCGATCGGCGATCCTCGGCTCCCGCAGGACCCGCGGCGAGCCAGTCCCGGATCAGGCGATACACGTCCGGGCGATCGAGGAGCGCGAGATGGCTCGTCTCGTACTGCACCGATCTCTCGATATGCCGGGACAGCGCGCGCTCGGTCCGGGCGCCCATGCCGAGCGCGCTGGCGAGCGGCACCAGGCCATCGCCCAGGAGCCGGTCCTTCAGGTCGCCGTCGCGCCGTCCGAGCGTCGCCGCGATGGCGAGCGAGCGCGGCGGCGCCGAGGGCGTCTCTGCATCCGGGTCGCGGGTCGGTCGATCGTCGATGCGGCCGTGGCGCAGGTCGGTAATGCCGGCGCTGCGGATGGCGCCGAGCTTGCCGAAGGGAGCGCTGTAGGGGCTCGCGCGCAGCAGCTGCTCGAGCCAGTGACCGCCGCGCTCGAGCGGAGCGCCGAGGTGCGGCGTGCCGAGAAAGACGATAGTGTCGAGCAGGCGCGGCCACTCCTGCCCGTTGCGGGCAGCGTGCAGGCATGCACTGCGCGCCACGAGGCCGCCCATGCTGTGGCCGACGATCGACAGCCGCTCGATCGGCACCGGCCAGGCTTTCGCCAGCGACTCCAGCAGTCGGGCGAATCCGCGGCCGTTCAGCGCGATCGGCAGACCGCTGTTGTAGTGCAGGTAGAGCACCGAGCAGCCCAGGTCGCGGGCGAGTGCCGCACCGTGATCGTGGCCGTTGCGCAGCCATTGGCGGTCGCTCATGCACAGCCCGTGCGCCAGTACGACGACGTGGCCGGCGGCGTCGGGGAACGCTTCGACCAGGGAGTCGCGGCGCAGGACGAGGGCGCGACCGTCGCGGCGCAGGCGCATCCGGACCGCCAACGGGTTGCGGCTTGCCGACAGGTGGTCGCCGAGCACGCCGTTCAGGGCGGCGACGGCCGCGCAGCGCGCATCGGACGACGGCAGTTCCGCGACGCGCCGTGGCGCCAGCCGACGAAGCGCCGCGTCGAGGCCCAGGCCGGTCAGTCGCGTTGCACCGCGCACGCTTGCATAGGCGAAACCGGTGATTCCCCGCATGCGACCGGCGGGCGAAGGCGCAGCCGCCCCCGGCACGCGGGCGATCGCCACATGCAGTGCCTCGACCAGTTCCGTGATCTTCCCGACCGTGCCGATACCCAGGCGCGCGACGCCGCGCAGGTCGTCCGACGGCAGGCGTCGAGCCGATCTGCTCACTTCCACTCCGAAGCGGCGATCGACGGATCGAGCGCGGCGTGCACTGTCGACGCACTGCGCGGCGCGACCCGCTCGCGCAGCGGGGTCGCCGCGGCGCGCACGATCGATTCGCGCAGCCAGGCGTGGCCCGGACGATTCTCCCGCCGTCGATGCCACATCGCGTGCACGTCCACGCGCGGCAGTTCGAAGGGCAGCGCGCGCACCGCCACCTTGTCGGTCGTTCCGGTCGACGACAGGAAGTGCCTGGGCAGTACCGTCAGCAGATCCGAATTGGCGACGATGATTCCGGCGGTGAAGAACTGGTTCACGGTGACGACGATACGCCGCGACCGGCCGAGTGCCGCCAACGTCTCGTCGACGTGCCCGAACGGCCGCCCCGAGAAGCTCACCAGCAGGTGGTGCGCGTCGCAGTACGCGTCGAGCGTCAATTCCGCATTCGCCAGCGGATGGCCGAGGCGCATCACGCACGCGTAGTGGCTGCTGTACAGGCGCTGATGCCCGTAGGCGACGGCCATGTCGGGGCGCATCTCCTCCATCCCGATGGCGGCGATCGCCGCCGGGAAGTGGCCGACCGCGAGATCCAGGTCGCCGTCGACGAGCAGCTGGCGCGGATCTCGCGTGGTCAGCGGCAGCACGCGCAGCGAGACGCCCGGCGCCTCGTGCTCGACGAAGGCGATCAGCGGCGGAATCAGCAGCGAGGCGGTGGCGTCGGCCATGGCGAGCGTGAAGGTCGCGCGTGCCTCCGACGGGACGAATTCGGCGGGCGAGAAGGTCTCGCGCAACTGCTGCAGCGCCTGTCGCACCGACGGCCACAACGCGATTGCCGTGGGGGTGGGTTGTACGCCGTAGCCGGAGCGAACGACCAGCTCGTCGTCCAGCGCATCGCGCAGGCGGCGCAGCGCATTGCTGACCGCCGGCTGCGTCATGGCCAGGTTGCGAGCGGCGCGCGTGAGGTTGCGCTCGGCCATCACCTCGTCGAACACGCGCAGCAGGTTCAGGTCGAGCGTTCGAAAGTTCATCGATCGGTTCCGATCAATCTATACGATTCGTGAATTATACTCATGTCTAACATCCATTGGAAACATATATGGAAGATCGCCATAATCCTTCCATCGCAACGGACACTACCTCCCAGAGGACACGATCATGACAACGCTTGTTACTACCCACGGGGGTCTCGGGCGCGTCGCCGGAAACGAACGCGCGAAACCGGCACAGGGTCGCGGACCGATCGCGGCGTGGATCGCGCGCTGGGTGGAACGCATGCGCGTTCGACAGCAGGAGCGTGCAATGCAGGTCCTGATGGAGCTCGACCCGCGCGTGCGCTCCGAGGTCGAGGCGGCAGCAGCCCGCGCAGGCTGGGATCGCTGAAGCAGGATCGAAACACCGCGTCCGCCGGGAACCGGTCGGCCGCCAACGAACAGGCGGGTGGCGCCACGCAGGGCGACGCCCCACGGAGTCTCCTCCTCCACCGCATGGTGGATTCGGCCCGCGAGCTTTCGCGGGCTTTTTTTTTCTGGTTTCGGCGCAGCTGCGCGCGCGGCACTCGGCGCGCGTGCTTGGGCGGCGCGCGCTTAGGTATAGTCGGCGCAGCGATCCGCGCAACGAGCCTGCCCCGATGTCCACTCCCGAAGTCCTCTGGCGACCCGGCCCCGAGCGAATCCAAAGCGCCGGCATCACGCGCTTCAATCGCTGGCTTCGCGAGAAGCACGGACTGTCTTTTCCCGATTACGAATCGTTGTGGCGCTGGTCGGTCGACGACCTGGAAGGCTTCTGGGGTGCGTTCCACCAGTGGAGCGGCGTGATCGCGAAGACGCCCGCGTCGCGCGTGCTCGCGCGTCGCGAGATGCCCGGGGCGCGCTGGTTCGACGGCGAAACGCTGAACTACGCCGAACATCTGCTTGCGCCGGCGCTGCGTCCCGGAATCGACGCGCGTCCCGCCCTCGTCTTCGTCTCCGAGTCGTGCGAACGCCGCGAGATCGGCTGGCGGCAGTTGCGTGCCGACGTGGGCGCGCTCACCGCCCGGCTCGCGCGCCTGGGCGTGAAGCCGGGTGACCGTTGCGCGGCCTACATGCCGAACATCCCGCAGACCGTGGTCGCGATGCTGGGCACGACGAGCCTCGGCGCGATCTGGTCCAGTTCGTCGCCCGACATGGGAACGGTGAGCGCGCTCGACCGCTTTCGCCAGATCGGGCCTACGGTGCTGTTCGCGGTCGACGGATACCGCTACGGCGGCAAGGACTTCGACCGGCGCGAGGTCGTGCGCGAGCTGGTGCGCCAGTTGCCGTCGGTGCACACCGTCGTCTTCGTGCCCTACCTCGACGAGGGGGCGACGCTGGGCGATGCCGGTTCCGCCACGGTGCTGTCGTGGAGCGATGCGATCGGCGAGCCCGCCGAATGCAACTTCGTCGCGCTTCCCTTCGAGCATCCGCTGTGGATCGTCTATTCGTCGGGCACCACCGGCATGCCGAAGCCGATCGTGCACGGACACGGCGGCACGGTGCTCGAAAACCTGAAGACGAACGCACTGCACCTGGACGTCGACGGGAAGGATCGCTTTTTCTGGTTCTCGTCGACGAACTGGATCATGTGGAACCTGTGGGTGTCGACGCTGATGACCGGCGCGACGTTGCTGCAGTTCGACGGCAACCCCGGCCATCCCGATCTCGGCACGCTGTGGCGGCTCGCCGAGCGCGAGCGACTCACCTTCTTCGGCACGAGCCCGGCCTTCGTGTCGCTGTGCATGAAATCCGGGCTGGAGCCGCGCACGCAGTTCGACCTCTCCGCGCTGCGTACGCTCGGCTCCACCGGCTCCCCGCTCACCGAGGAGGCGTGTCGCTGGATCTACTCGCACGTGCACGGCGACATCCTGCTGGCGTCGATCTCGGGCGGAACCGACCCCGGCGCCGCTTTTCTCACGTCGTGCCCGGTGCTTCCCGTGTACGCGGGAGAGATGCAGTGCCGCACGCTCGGCGGCAAGATCGAATCGTGGAGCGACGAGGGCAAGCCGCTGATCGGCGAGGTGGGCGAACTCGTGTGCGTCGAACCGATGCCGTCGATGCCGTTGTTCTTCTGGGGCGACACCGACGGCAGTCGCTATTTCGAGAGCTACTTCGACACGTACCCGGGTCCGCCGAACGCCTGGCGACACGGCGACTGGTTGATGCTGCACCAGCGCGCCGAGAGCGTGACGGCGACGATCTTCGGGCGTTCCGACTCGACCATCAACCGCCACGGCATCCGGATGGGGACGAGCGAGCTGTACAGGGTCGTCGAAGAGTTCGACGAGGTCGCCGATTCGCTCGTCATCGACCTCGAATACCTTGGCCGTGAATCGTTTCTCGCGCTGTTCGTCGTGTTGCGCGAGCCAGGCTCGCGAATCGCGGGCATCGGCGCCAAGGGTCTCGCGGTCGATCCCGAGGCGGCCGTGCGTGGCGAAACCGGCGTCGACGCGGCGCTGCGCCGTCGGCTGCTCGACGCCATCCGCACCAGGCTCTCGGCGCGGCATGTGCCGAACGAGGTCTACGCGATCGCCGAGGTGCCGCGAACGATGTCCGGCAAGAAGCTCGAGGTGCCGGTGAAGAAGATCCTGCTCGGCCAGCCGGTGGAGAAGTCGGTCAACCGCGATTCGATGGCGAATTCCGCGTCGATCGACTGGTTCGTGCGCTTCGCCGAGGCGCGTTCGGCGCGCGCGTGAACGGAGCATCGTCCGGATGACGCGCGGCGGCGCCCGCATCGAGATCATCGCGCCGTCGGGCGCGCACCTGTCGCTCGAACGCTTCGATCGGGCGCTCGAGCGGCTGCGCGAACGTGGCCACGAACTGCGCTGCAGCGCCCCGCGCGACGGCTGGCAGCGCTTCGGCGCCACCGACGACGAACGTCTCGCGCAGATCCACCGTGCGGCTCGTGCACACGACCTCGACGCGGTGATGATCACGCGCGGAGGCTACGGACTGTCGCGCCTGCTCGATCGCATCGACTGGGCACAGGTCGCGGAGTCGGTCGCACGCGGCGTGCGCTGGATCGGCTACAGCGATTTCACCGCCTTCCAGCTCGCGCTACTCGCCCGTACCGGGGCGTCGAGTTTCGCCGGACCAGGCGTGGCGGGCGACTTCGGCGTCGACGAACCCGATCCCTATATGCTCGAACACTTCGATGCGCTGATGGACGGAGGGTTGCTGAGCGTGCGGTGGCGGGAGCCGTGGCCGGAATGCGGGCACGCCGCCGCCGCGGTCGCGCACCTTCGGCGCCCGACTGCCGCCGGCGCAGCGCCGCCGGCCTCGAATCGAAGCAGCGACTCGATCGTCGGAACGCTGTGGGGCGGCAATCTCTCGCTCGTGGCGGCCGCGGTCGGCACGCCGTATCTCCCCGTCGTCGAAGGCGGCGTTCTCTTCCTCGAAGACGTCGCCGAGCATCCGTATCGCCTCGAACGGATGCTGCATCAACTGCTGTATGCCGGCGTGCTCGAGACGCAGCAGGCCGTCGTACTGGGGGAGTTCACCGAGTGGAAGCCCTCGCCGCACGACAACGGGTACGACCTGGCGGCGGTGGTCGAGCATTTCCGTTCCCGCATACGGGTGCCGATCGTGACCGGATTTCCGTTCGGACACGTGCCGCGCAAGGCGGTGCTGGGCGTGGGCTTGCGCTATCGGCTGGAACGGCTCCCGCAAACCGCCGCCGACGATTGGATGCTCGCGCCGATCGACGCGAGGCCGGTGTCGAGCCGTCGGTAGGCGCGAGTCCGCGGCGCGTCGCGTCGCGTCGACGTAGGCGCGCGGGCTATGCGATCGGCATCGAACGCTCCGCCAGGCGCGCGAAGAGCGCTGCGCCCACCGGCAGCACGGCGTCGTTGAAGTCGTAGCGCGAGCTGTGCAGCAGGCAGCCCTCGGCGGCTCCGCCCTGCCCGAGCCGGAAATACGCTCCGGGGCGCGCGCGCAGCATGAAGGAGAAGTCCTCGGCTCCCATGCTCGGATCGAGTTCGCGCACGACGTTCGCAGCGCCGACGAGCTCGTCGGCGACCGCTGCGCCGAACATCGCTTCGCGCGTGCTGTTGATCGTCGCCGGGTAGACGCGATCGTAGACGAGCGACGCCTTCGCGCCGAAGCCGGTCGCCACCGATTCGACGAGCGCGCGCAGTCTTTGCTCGACCATCGCCTGCGTGGCTTCGCGGAAGGTGCGCACGGTCCCGACGAGCTTCGCCTCGTGCGGGATGACGCTCATCGCGCCCGGGTGCCCGGCCTGGATCGAGCACAGGCTCACCACGGCCGAGTCGATCGGGCTCACGTTGCGCGAAACGATCGATTGCGCTGCGGTGACGATATGCGCGGCCACGAGCACCGGATCGACGGTGAGATAGGGATGCGCGCCGTGGCCTCCGCGGCCTTCGATCGTGATGGTGATTCGGTCGGCGGCGGCCATGATCGGGCCGGGCCGCACCGCGATCGTTCCCGGTGGAAGCGCCGGCCAGTTGTGCATTGCGTAGACCGCATCGCAGGGAAAGCGCTCGAACAGTCCCTCGTCGATCATCGCCTTCGCGCCGCCGTGGCCCTCCTCGCCGGGCTGGAAGATCAGGTGGACCGTTCCGTCGAAGTCGCGGCTCGCGGCAAGATAGCGCGCGGCGCCGACCAGCATCGCGACGTGACCGTCGTGGCCGCAACCGTGCATGACGCCGGCCTTGCGCGAGCGGTGCGCGTGCTCGCCGTCTTCCTGGATCGGCAGCGCGTCCATGTCGGCACGAAGACCGACGGTGCGGCTGCTGCGCGTGTGCCGGCCGCGGACGACGCCGACCAGGCCGGTACAACCGATGTTGCGATGGATTTCGTCGACGCCCGCGCGCTGCAGCTGGCGGCAGACCAGTTCCGCGGTGAAGTGCTCCTCGAAGCCGAGCTCGGGGTTCGCATGCAGCGCCTGCCGGATCGACGCAAGTTCGCCGTGCCAGGCGGTGATCGTTTCGAGCACCCGTTGCGAGCCGTGTGAGCGGCTGTCGACCGCTTCGCAGCGGCGGGCGGGCGGTCCGGCAGGGGCCTGTACCGCGGCTTCGCCGCGGGCTTCGAGTGCGATCGGTGTGCGCATCGACGAAAGAGATTGCTCGATGCCAGTGTACGACGGAAGCGCATGCCGGCATGGCCGGCGCGGCGGTCGTCGCGCAGCGTGGCCGCTGTACGGCGGCGTTCGCGTCGAATCAGTTGCTCGCGCGCGACGTAGCGGCGAACCAGCGTTCGACCAGGCGCACCCAGTACGCCGCGCCGATCGGAATCAGCTCGTCGTTGAAGTCGTAGTTCGGGTTGTGCAGCGTGCACGGGCCCTCGCCGTGGCCGCCGTCGCGATGTGCGCCCTCGCCGTTGCCGAGCACGAGGTAACAGCCCGGCTTCTCCTGCAGGAAGTAGGCGAAGTCTTCGGCGCCCATCGTCGGTTCGAACGCGTGCACCCGGGTCGCGCCGACCAGGTCGCACGCCACTTCGCGGCAGAACGCGGTTTCCCTCTCGTGATTGATCGTCGGCGGGTAGCTGCGCGAGAACTCGACCTGCGCCTCGCAGCCGAAGGCGCGAGCGGTGTGGGACGCGATCTCGCGCATGCGCCGCTCGATGAGGTCGATCGTCTCCGTGGTGAAGGTGCGCACGGTTCCCCGCATCGTGGCAGTGTCGGCAACGACGTTGGTCGTCTCGCCCGCCCGGATCATCGTGACCGACAGCACCGCCGCCTCCACCGGTCGCTTGTTGCGGGTGATGATCGTCTGCAATCCCTGCACGATCTGGCAGGCCACCGGCAGGGGGTCGGCTCCGTCGTGCGGAAGCGCCGCGTGCGAGCCGCGCCCGCGCACCGTGATGCGGAACTCGTTCGACGAGCCCATCACCGGTCCGGCACGCAGCGCGAAATCTCCGGCCGGCAGCCCGGGCCAGTTGTGCAGGCCGAAGACGGCATCCATCGGGAAGCGCTCGAACAGCCCGTCGCGAATCATCGCGCGCGCGCCGCCGCCGCCTTCCTCGGCAGGCTGGAAGATCAGGTAGACGGTGCCGTCGAAGTCCCGATGTCGCGCGAGATGGCGTGCGGCAGCGAGCAGCATCGCCACGTGACCGTCGTGTCCGCAGGCGTGCATGCGCCCGGGATTCGTCGATGCGTGCGCAAAGCGATTGCGCTCGGTGATCGGCAGCGCGTCCATGTCGGCGCGCAGGCCGATCGCGCGTGCGGCCAAGGCGGTGCCCCCCACGGCTGGGTCGGGGCCTCCGGCGCGAGCGCCGGTCGGCTCGACCGCGGCATCGGTCTCCACGACAGGCGTGCCGACGGGCGCGTCGCGCCGTCCGCGGCCCTGCACGATGCCGACCACGCCGGTCCTGCCGAGTCCGCGGTGCACCGGAATGCCCCAGTGCGCAAGCTGCGAAGCGATCGTCTCGCTGGTTCGCACTTCCTCGAAACCGAGTTCGGGGTGCGCATGCAGGTCGCGGCGCAACGCGCGGATCTCGGCGTGGAATTCGGCGATCCGGTCGACGAGTTGCATCGAAAACCTCGCGGGACGGTAAAGCGGGAACGTCCTACGTTAGCATCGCCCGATGATGCATGCCCCGGGTGCGGATGATGCGGTCGAAAGCAGGACGAATCCGCTGCCTCATGAGCGGCGCTCCGCGCGAAACACTGCACTGGCGTTCGCCGCGGCGCTCGCCGTGTCGTTGTTGGGCGGCTGCGCGGCCTGGAACGAGGGGCCCGGCTACTACCTGCAGTCGATCGTCGGTCATCTGTCGGTGATGAGCAAGGCGCGGCCGATCGCGACGGTGGTCGCCGACCCACAGACCTCGCCCGCGCTGCGCCGCAGGCTCGAGGACGTGCGCGCGATCCGTTCCTTCGCCAGCGACGAGCTCGGCCTGCCGCGCAACGGCAGCTACACCGAATACGCCGATCTCGGGCGCTCCTTCGTCGTCTGGAACGTGTTCGCCACGCCCGCGTTGTCGATGCGCCTCGAGCAGTGGTGCTTTCCCTTCGTGGGCTGCGTGGCCTACCGCGGCTATTTCGATCGCGAAGACGCCGAGCGCTTTGCGCAGCAACTGCGCGACGAGGGACTCGATGTCGTGGTCCGCGGCGTGCCGGCCTATTCGACGCTCGGCTGGTTCGACGATCCGGTGCTGAACACCTTCATCGGATATCCGGAAGCGGAGCTCGCACGACTGATCTTCCACGAACTCGCGCACCAGGAGCTTTACGTGAAGGGCGACACGACCTTCAACGAGTCCTTCGCCACGACGGTCGAGCGCGAAGGCGTGCGGCGCTGGCTCGACGCCGTGGAAAGGCGAACACAGGATACGAAGCTGCGCGTCGAGTGGAAGGTGTTCGATGCGCGCCGGCAGCAGTTCCTCGCGCTGCTGAAGCGGCATCGGGCGAAGCTCGAGGCGCTCTACGCATCGCCCGTTCCGGACGAGGCGAAGCGCGCCGGCAAGCGCGAGATCTTCATCGAACTGCGGCGCGACTACGAAGCGCTGAAGCGCTCCTGGGGTGGTTTCGCCGGCTACGACGGCTTCTTCGCGCAGCCGCTGACCAACGCGCACCTCGCGTCGATCGCCAGCTACACCGACCTGGTCCCCGCGTTTCGCGCGCTGCTCGAGCGCGAGGCCGGCGATCTGACGGCCTTCTACGCGGCCGCTCGCCGGATCGGCCGACTGCCGGCAGACGAGAGGAGGGCGGCTCTCGATGCGCTCGAACCTTGATTCGACTGAGTTCGCGGCCCGCGGGTTCGACGGCATAATGACCTTGGCAGGCACCGCAGCGCGCCGTCGAGCCGCAGACCGCCGCAGGGAGAGATAATCCATGGATCGCTTCTGGCTGAAGAACTATCCTGCGGGCGTCCCGCACGAGATCGACCCGAACCGCTACCGGTCGCTCGTCGAGCTGCTCGAGGAGTCCTTCTCGAAGTTCCGCGAGCGCAAGGCCTACGTCGGCTTCGGCAAGTCGATCAGTTTCGGCGAGGTCGACGAAATGTCGCGCACGCTCGGCGCCTGGCTGCAGTCGCGCGGACTGAAGAAGGGCGATCGCGTCGCGTTGATGATGCCCAACGTGCTGCAGTACCCGGTGGCGATCGCCGCCGTGCTGCGCGCCGGCCTCGTCGTCGTCAACGTCAACCCGCTGTACACGCCGCGCGAACTCGAGCACCAGCTGAAGGACTCGGGGGCGCGCGCCATCATCCTGCTCGAGAACTTTGCGGCGACGCTGCAGAAGGTGCTGCCGCGCACGGCGATCGAGCACATCGTCGTCGCGTCGATGGGCGACCTGCTCGGCTTCGGCAAGGGCACGCTCGTCAACACGGTCGTGCGACACGTGAAGAAGATGGTTCCCGCCTTCGACCTGCCGAAGGCCGTGCGCTTCAATCGCGCGCTCGCCGACGGCGGCCGGCTCGAGCTTGCCAAGCCAGAGCTCGGTCACGAGGACGTCGCCTTCCTGCAATACACGGGCGGCACCACCGGCGTGGCCAAGGGCGCGATGCTCGTGCACCGGAACATCATCGCGAACGTGCTGCAGGCCGAGGCCTGGATCCAGCCGGCGCTGAACAACACGAAACGCGGGCCGCTGCCCGAGCAGCTCGTCTGGGTGTGCGCGCTGCCGCTGTATCACATCTTCGCGCTCACTGCGTGCTACCTGATCGGCATGCGCCTGGGCGGGCTGAACATCCTCGTTCCGAACCCGCGCGACCTGCCGGCGCTGATCAAGGAGATCCGGCCGTACCGCTTCACGCTGTTCCCGGCGGTGAACACGCTGTTCAACGCGCTGGCGAACAACGCCGAGTTCGCGAAGCTCGATTTCTCGGGCCTGCGGGTTTCGCTCGGCGGCGGCATGGCCGTGCAGGAAGCGGTGGCGAAGAAATGGCTCGCCGTCACCGGATGCCCGATCTGCGAGGCCTACGGTCTCTCCGAAACCTCGCCCGCCGCCACCGGCAACCCCACCGATACCGACGTGTTCAGCGGAACGATCGGCTTGCCGTTCCCGTCCACCGACGTGGCGATCCTCGACGACGACGCAAACCACCTGCCGCTGGGCGAGCGCGGCGAGATCGGCATCCGCGGCCCGCAGGTGATGACCGGCTACTGGAACCGCCCCGACGAAACGGCGAAGGTCATGACGGCCGACGGCTTCTTCAAGACCGGCGACATCGGCGTGATGGACGAGCGCGGCTACACGACGATCGTCGACCGCAAGAAGGACATGATCCTGGTGTCGGGCTTCAACGTGTATCCGAACGAGATCGAGGCGGTCGTCTCGTCGCACCCCGGCGTGCTCGAAGTCGCGGCGGTCGGCGTGCCCGATGCGGCCTCCGGCGAGGCGGTGAAGCTCTTCGTGGTGAAGAGCGACCCGGCGCTCACCGAGCAGGCGCTGCGCGAGTACTGTGCGCAGCACCTCACCGGATACAAGAAGCCGAAGTACATCGAGTTCCGCCAGGAACTGCCGAAGACGAACGTCGGCAAGATCCTGCGCAGGGAGCTGCGCGACGAGACGATGAAGGAGAAGGCGAAGGAGGCGCACGCGGCGTAGGAATCAAGCGTGCAGCGCATCGACGATGTCGGTGCGCGTGAAGTCGTCTCCGCGAAAGAAGAGGGGAATGTCGCGTTCCTTGCAAAGCGTGCAGGCGAAATCGAACGCCGGTGAAGGTCCGCTTCGCGAGCAATCAACTCCTTGACGTGCAATAAGCAAGCGACAGACGCCGCGATCGATGGTTCCTTCGAGCGTGAAGGGGGAACTATCCCTCCCGCAGTCGAAACCGCTGCAGCTTGCCCGTCTCCGTGCGCGGCAGCGTCTCGCAGAACTCGATCGCCCGCGGATACTTGTACGGCGCGATCGTCTGCTTGACGAAGTCCTGCAGCGCGGCCACGAGCCGTTCGTCGGCGCGCCAGCCGGTCTTCAGCACGACGAAGGCCTTCACCAGCTGGCCGCGCGCCTCGTCGCGCACGCCGACCACGCCGCACTCGGCCACTGCTTCGTGCAGCAGCAGCGCCGACTCGACCTCCGGTCCGGCGATGTTGTAGCCGCCCGAGATGATCATGTCGTCCGAGCGCGCCTGGTAGTAGAAGTAGCCGTCCTCGTCCATCGCGAAGGCGTCGCCCGGCAGGTTCCAGCCGTTGCGCACGTAGTCGAGCTGTCGCGGATCGGCGAGGTAGCGGCAGCCCGTGGGGCCCTTCACCGCGAGCTTGCCGACCACGCCGTGCGCGACCTCGTTCATGGCGTCGTCGACCACGCGCGCCTCGTAGCCGGGCACCGGCTTGCCGATCGCGCCGCGGCGCACGTCGTCGGGCGCCGACGAGACGAAGATGTGGATCATTTCGGTCGAGCCGATGCCGTCGATCATCTCGATGCCGCTCGCCTGCTTCCACAGCTGGCGCGTCGCGTCGGGCAGCGCCTCGCCGGCCGAGACGCTCTTCTTCAGTGACGAAAGATCGAAGCGCGAGGCGATCATCGCCATCTGGCGATACATCGTCGGCGCCGTGAAGACGATCGTCGCGCGGTGCCGCTCGATGGCGCCGAGCAGCGACTCGGGCGTGCCGCGCTCGAGCAGCAGAACCGACGCGCCGACGCGCAGCGGAAAGCACAGCATCCCGCCCAGGCCGAAGGTGAAGGCCAGCGGCGGGGTGCCGCAGAAGATGTCGTCGGCCGTCGGCTTCAGGATGTGCCGCGGAAAGAGGTCGCACATCGCGACGATGTCGCGATGGAAGTGCATCGTTCCCTTCGGCTTGCCGGTGGTGCCGGAGGTGAACGCGATCAGCGCGACGTCGTCCTGCGCGGTGTCGCAGGCTTCGAGCGGCTCCGGCGTATCGGCGAGCCAGGTCTCGAGCGCATCGTCTTCGCCGCTGCCGTCATTGAAGAACATCACCTGCTCGAGCGCGTCGGTCTGCGCGCGCAGCCGATCGATCTCGTCGCGCAACTGCAGGTCGCACAGCGCCGCCGACACGCGCGCTTTCTCGACGACCGGGGCGAGATCCTTCGCGCGCAGCAGCGGCATCGTCGGCACGGCGACGAGCCCGGCCTTGATCACGGCGAGCAGGCAGGCAGCCATCATCGGGTTGTTCGTTCCGCGCAGCAGCACGCGATTTCCGGGCACCAGCCGCATCCGGCCGCGCAGCACCCGGGCGATCGCGTCGACGCGCGCCTGCAGCTGCGCGTAGGTGCAGCTCGCCTCGTCGGTGCGCAGCGCGACCGAATCGCTGTGGCCGTCCTCGAGCGCCCGATCGAGCAGCTCGACGGCCGCGTTCATCCGTGCCGGATAGCGGGTGTCGGGCGAGTCGAGGAACTCGGGCCACTGCTCGGGAGGCGGCAGGTTGTCGCGCGCGAAGGTGTCGACGTGGGCGGACGGATGCATTGGTTCTCCTCGTTCTTCGAATGCGGTTCGTGCCGGCGATCGTACCGTGGGCCGCTGCCGTCGCGATACTCCGGGCCGCGAACCGGACGAGCCCTCTCCGGACGACCGCTGCGTGCTGCGTCAGGCAGCGCTGCGCGACGCGCCCGCCGCACGCGGGCGCCCTCGTGCCGAGCGAAGCGCCTGCGCGCGCCGTTTGCCCTCGACCAGTCCCGGTTTCAGCTTGGCGAGCAGCGCGAGCAGCTGATGCCGTTCGTCGAGCGAGAGCCCCTCGAAGAGCGAAACGACCCAGCGTTCGTGGCCGGCTGCCATCTCGGCGAAGCGCTCGCGGCCGGCGGGCGACAACCTGAGCCGAACGGCGCGTCGATCGTCGCTCACCGGTTCGCGGCGCAGCAGTCCTTCCGACTCGAGCTGATCCGCCAGTGCGGTGATATTGCCGCCCGTGACCATCAGGCGCTGCGACAACTCGCTCATCCGCAGCCCGTCCGGATGCCGGTCGAGCTGTGCGAGCAGGTCGAAGCGCGGCAGCGTGCTGTCGAAATCGGTGCGCAGGATCTGGCGGACCGAAGCTTCGATGAGACTGGTGCAGGTGAGCAGGCGCAGCCACAGTCGCAGCGCGCTGTGGTCGTGCTCCTGCAGGCGGGTTTCGTGATCGAGCGGCGAGGGCAGCGTCTCGGAAGAGGCCATTCGAAACAGTTTAGGATTGAACTGTTCGTGCTTCAAGCGAAACGGCGATCACCGCCAGGGCCCGGAGCGCTCGGGTAGCGCCCCGACGTGCAGGCAAAAAAAAGCGCCGGGTTGCCCCGGCGCTTCCAGACCTGCTTCGTCTACCGGCGTGAGCCGGTGCACGATCAGAACAGGTGGCGAACACCGATCGCGACCGCCTGCGGATCGGCGCCAGCCGCCCCGGCGGGGGCCGTGTTGGCCGACGCGAACGAGGCGAACGAAGCGGTGCTGTTGTTGCGCATCATGCCGTAGGTGGCGTACAGGTTCGTACGCTTGGACAGCGGATGCACGTAGGCCAGGCCGAAGCTCGTGCCTTTCGGATCGCTGCCGGCGACGGCGTCTCCCTTGATCTGGATCGCCTGCGCGAGCAGCTCGCCGGTACCGAGCTTGATGCCGGCACCGACGCCCAGTGCCTGTACCTTGTCTACGCCGGCAAACGGAGCCGCCGTGCCGTCGCCGTCAGCAACGCCGTAGGTCAACGTGACGCGGAAAGCGCCGAACTTGTAGCCCGCGCCGATGCCGGCCTGCTTGAGCGCATCACCCGCACCGTTGTTGACTTCCTGGTAGTAGCCCTGGACCGTCAGCGGGCCGCCGCCGTAGACGGCCGACAGGCCCCATGCGTCGTTGGCGTCCTTGTCGCCGGCCAGCGGGCCCACGGCAGCGTCGTTCGTCTCGCCGGTCGCATACATCGCGCGAACCGTCAGACCGCTGAAGTTGCCGGTGTAGTGGACACCGTTGCTGGCGCGAGTCGTGATGCCGCCGGCGCCGGCCGTGAAGGTCAGCCAGTTGCCGTACAGGCCGTAGCCCATGACGTCGGTGGAACCCGCCGCCGAGAACGCGGGGGTGTAGTCACGGCCGAAGCGAACCTCGCCGAAGCCGCCCGCCACGCCGACGACTGCACGACGCTGGAAGAACCCGGCTGCGTCGGTGGTGCCGGTGTCGAAGTTGACGCCGGCCTCGATGTTGAACGTCGCCTTCAGGCCGCTGCCGAGGTCTTCGGTGCCCCGAATGCCGAAACGGCTGGTCGACTGGTAGCCCGAGTTGACGACCATTGCGGCGTCAGCACCCGCGGCGTCGGTGTCGACAAAGCCCACGCCCGCGTCGGCGATCCCGTACAGCGTGACGTTCGTCTGCGCGAACGCAGCTGCAGGCAGCGCCGCGGCGACAGCCACTGCGAGAAGCGTTTTCTTCATTGAAGGTTCTCCTAGGTTTCTGGAATCAATCGTCGGCGTGGTGTGCCGCCGCAACTCCCCGAGTGGCCGACAGGCTGTCCCCGGTTTGAAGTCCAACGTATTCTCGCGAAATTCCCCCAGTGAGCAAAGAATCGGGGGACCTCTAGGGTGCCAAAGCCGCTTTTCTGTGGCATCCCGGCAACAGCGTCGATCCGTTCCTCGTTGCCGCCCGTCAGCGTGCGGCCCGCGGGCGCGGCCGGGAACGCAGCGACAGCGTTTCGCTTCCAGGGGGGAGAATGGGCCGGCGACGACGGGAAAAACCGCCCCGACGTAATAGATGGACCCACGATGCACAAAGACGAGACCGAAAGATGCCGATGACCCCCGCGGACAGCCTTCGCCGACCGACGACGCTCGACCGTACGCTGGCTGGCCTGAATCGGGCGCTGGCGACGCTCGCCGGAGTTCCTCCGTCGTCCCGGCCGATGCCGGTGCGCAACGCCGATCTCGCCGATGACGAGCCGGCCGGGGTCGCGCAGCGGCGTCTGTCCGGGGCCTTGATGCGGGTGAACCACGTCGGCGAGATCTGCGCGCAGGCGCTCTACGAAGCGCAGGCCGCCAGCACCATCGATCCGGTGCTCGAGGGCGAGTTTCGTGCCGCTGCCCGCGAGGAAGGGGATCATCTCGCCTGGACGCAGGAACGACTGCGCGAGCTCGGCGCGCGGCCGTCGCTGCTGAATCCACTCTGGTATGCCGGTTCGTTCGCCCTCGGACTCGTCGCCGGCCGCATGGGCGACCGCATCAGCCTGGGCTTCATGGCCGAGACGGAGCGGCAGGTCGAAGCGCATCTCGCGCGGCATCTCGACCGGCTGCCGGCGACCGATGCGCGCTCCCGCGCGATCGTCGCGGCGATGCAGGAGGACGAGGCCCGGCATGGCGAGCACGCGCGCCGCCTGGGAGGCGTGGACCTGCCGGGCCCTGTGCGGTGGGCGATGCGTGCCGCCTCGAAGGTGATGACGTCGACGGCCCATTACATCTAGTACGCCGACCCGAAAGTATCGCAACATGAAAGCGCGTCTTCGACCTCAGTGCGGCGTTGCAAATCCTCGCCATAGCGACTGCTATGGCTGCGGTTTGCGCCTTGCCCTGAGGCCGAATCCATCGCTTTCATTTTGTTGCGATACCTCCGGGTCGGCGTACTAGTACGCCGACCAGAAGGTCAATCTTCGACGACTTCCCAGTCGTGCGTCAGCTCGGCCGTCTGCCCCAGCATGATCGATGCCGAGCAGTATTTCTCGTGCGACAGCCGGATCGCACGCTCCACCACGTTGGGCTTGAGCCCTCGGCCGCGCACGACGAAGTGGAAATGGATGCGCGTGAAAACCTTCGGATCGGTCGGCGACCGGTCGGCGCGCAATTGCACTTCGCAGCCGCGAACGTCCTGTCCGCTGCGGCTCAGGATGACGACGACGTCCGACGCCGTGCATCCTCCGGTGCCCATCAGCAGCATCTCCATCGGCCGCGGACCGAGGTTGCGCCCGCCGGCGTCGGGCGCGCCGTCCATCACCAGCGCATGACCGCTGCCCGATTCGGCCAGTAGGCTCATTCCGCCCGGTCCCGTCCACTTCACTGTGCAGTGCATCGGCCGCTCCAGAGAATCGGGTCCATTCTCGCTGCTTTCCCGCGAAGGCGCGCCGAGGTCGTCGATGCTGCACTGCAATAGCAGTTCCGGCCCAGGCAGTGCAACGACGTGCGCGTACTTGGCCGATGAAGACTCTTCGAGGGGAAACACCTTGCGTTGGATCAAGGATAGGTGACCGATCCGTCGTCGGGAGTCGACAACACGAGGCCTCCGCTCTTGCACTGCACCATCGATTCCGCTATAGTTCGTCCGTCTCCTCCACCTCCTCCTTTGGTGGATTCCACCCGGACCCCGCGTCCGGGTTTTTTTTGGTCGGCGTCCCCTCTTTGACGCGGCCACGCTCTCGCACTACAATCAAAAGCTTTTCTGCGGTTGGCGCCTCGACTCAACGCCGAGCCTGCCGCTTCCGGGCGAAGCGCTCGCGCGCCGCTCTCGACAGAGACTCCGATGAAGACCTTCTCCGCCAAGCCGCATGAGGTCCAGCGCGACTGGTACGTCGTCGACGCCACCGACAAGGTGCTCGGGCGCCTGGCCGTCGAGCTCGCGCGTCGCCTGCGCGGCAAGCACAAGCCCGAGTTCACGCCGCACGTCGACACGGGTGATTTCATCGTCGTCGTCAACGCCGCGCGCATCAAGGTCACCGGCAACAAGGCCGACGACAAGATCTACTATCGCCACACCGGCTACCCCGGCGGCATCCGCGAGCAGAGCTTCGCGAAGATGCAGGCCCGCCATCCGGGCCGCGCGCTCGAGAAGGCGGTCAAAGGCATGCTGCCGAAGGGCCCGCTCGGCTACGCGATGATCAAGAAGCTCAAGGTGTACGGCGAGGCCACGCACCCGCACACGGCACAGCAGCCGAAGGCTCTGGAGGTCTGATTCCGATGATCGGCGACTACAACTACGGCACCGGCCGGCGCAAGACGTCCGTCGCGCGCGTTTTCCTGAAGCGCGGCACCGGCAGGATCGTCGTCAACGGCAAGCCGCTCGATGACTACTTCGCGCGTGAAACCGGGCGCATGATCGTTCGCCAGCCGCTCGATCTCACGCAGAACCTCGAGTCCTTCGACATCCAGGTCAACGTGCACGGCGGCGGCGAATCGGG
Source organism: Burkholderiaceae bacterium (assembly GCA_023954015.1). Lineage (GTDB taxonomy): Bacteria > Pseudomonadota > Gammaproteobacteria > Burkholderiales > Burkholderiaceae_E > Zeimonas. The sequence goes on along the minus strand of JAMLIS010000009.1, from coordinate 107,888 downwards.
CCAGGCGGGCGCGGTGCGCCACGGCATCACGCGCGCGCTGATCGACTACGACATGGCACTCAAGCCGCAGCTGTCGAGCGCGGGGCTCGTCACGCGCGATGCGCGCGAGGTCGAGCGCAAGAAGGTCGGCTTCCACAAGGCGCGTCGTCGCAAGCAGTTCTCGAAGCGCTGATCCGGCGCTGTCGCCGTCCGCTTCACGGAGGACGCGATGATCAAGGTCGGAATCGTCGGCGGCACCGGCTATACCGGTGTCGAGTTGCTGCGCCTTCTGTCGCAGCATCCGCACGTCGAACTCGTTGCGATCACCTCGCGCAAGGAAAGCGGCATGCCGGTGGCGGAGATGTTTCCGTCGCTGCGCGGCCGGGTCGGACTCGCGTTCACCGATCCTTCGTCGGCATCGCTGGCGAAGTGCGACGTCGTCTTCTTCGCGACCCCGCACGGCGTCGCGATGGCGCAGGCGCCCGAGCTGCTCGCCGCGGGCGTGCGCCTGATCGATCTGGCTGCCGACTTCCGGCTGAAGAGCACCGCCGAGTTCGAGCGCTGGTACAAGATGCCGCACGCCTGCCCCGACGTGCTCGAAGAGGCGGTGTACGGGTTGCCGGAAGTCAACCGCGAGGCGATTCGCCGCGCGCGCGTCGTCGGCCTGCCGGGTTGCTATCCGACTTCGGTGCAGCTCGGTTTCCTGCCGGTGCTCGAACCCGAAGCGGCGCGTGCGGCCGGCGGCGACCTGGTCGAGCTCGATTCGCTGATTGCCGACTGCAAGTCGGGGGCCTCCGGCGCCGGCCGCAAGGCGGAGGTGGGAACGCTGCTCGCCGAAGCGAGCGACAATTTCCGAGCGTATTCGGTCACCGGTCATCGGCACTTGCCGGAGATCCGGCAGGGCCTCGAAGCGGTGGCCGGCAAGCCGGTGAAGCTGGCGTTCACGCCGCATCTGGTTCCGATGATCCGCGGCATCTTCTCGACGCTGTACGCCCGCATCACGCCGAGGGCGCGCCAGCTCGATTTCCAGGCCCTCTACGAACGGCGCTTTTCCGCCGAGCCTTTCGTCGACGTGATGCCGGCAGGCTCCGCGCCCGAGACACGCTCGGTGCGCGCGTCGAACTTCGCTCGCATCGCCGTTCACCGGCCGCCCGACAGCGACCTGTTGATGGTGCTTGTCGTCGAGGACAACCTCGTGAAGGGCGCCTCGGGCCAGGGCGTGCAGGTGATGAACCTGATGTTCGGGGTTCCCGAGGAAGCCGGGCTCACACAGCTGCCGATCCTGCCCTGACAGCGCGCCGGCGCCCGGCGGCGCACGTTCCGGCGGCACCGCCGTACAATAGATGCAAATCGGAGGTATCGAATGGAAGCTGTCGCCGAAACGATGGATCCCCTCGTATTCACGGACGCGGCCGCGATCAAGGTGAAGTCGCTGATCGACGAGGAAGGCAACCCTGAACTGAAGCTGCGCGTATTCGTGCAGGGCGGCGGATGCTCGGGCTTCCAGTACGGCTTCACCTTCGACGAGGAAACAGCCGAGGACGACACCGTGCTGCAGAAGGGCGGGGTCACGCTGCTGATCGACGCGATGAGCCTGCAGTACCTGATGGGCGCCGAGATCGACTACAAGGACGACCTCGACGGCGCCCAGTTCGTCATCAAGAACCCGAACGCATCGAGCACCTGCGGCTGCGGCTCGTCGTTCTCCTGATCGTCGTTGTTCAGTCGCGTGAAACGCGCGGGTCGCTGACCGCCCCGAGTACGCGCGGGCCTCGCGCGCCGGTCACTGCGACCAGGTTGCCTGCCCTGGCATCGATGCGCTGCGCCGCGAGCCAGGCGAAGGCCGCAGCCTCCACGGCCTGTGGATCGATCTGCAGTGTCGCCGTGGTGTCGAGCGGCATCGGCGCCAGCCGCTGGGCGAGGCGCTGCATCAGGAATCGATTGCGCGTGCCTCCACCGCAGGCGTAGACCGCCTGCACGCCGTAGTCGGCGCACGCGCGGGCAACGGTGACGGCAGTGAGTTCGACCAGCGTCGCCTGTACGTCGGCCGCATCGCGTTTGCCCCGCAGGCTGCCAACGTCCCTTGCGCCGATATCGCTCGCTGCGCCGCGTGCGTCGAACACGTCCTCGACGGCTCGCTGCAACCAGTCGGCATGGAACAGGTCCCGGCCGGTGCTCTTCGGCGCCGCCTGCGCGAAGTAGGGCTCCGCCAGCATTCGCGCGAGCAGTCCTTCGTGCACTTTCCCGCTGCGCGCCCACCGGCCGTCCTCGTCGAATGCCCGCCCGGTGCTTCGTCGGCACCATGCATCGAGCAGCGTGTTCGCCGGCCCCACGTCGAAGCCGCGCACCGGTTCTTCCGATCCGCAATCGGCCGGCAGCAGCGTCACGTTGGCGATGCCGCCGAGGTTCACGATCGCTCGCCGCTCGAGCGGGCTGCGGAACACCTTCGCGTGGAACGCCGGAACGAGTGGCGCGCCCTGGCCGCCGGCGGCGAGGTCGGCGGCGCGCAGATCGTGGACGACGGCGATTCCGCAGCGCTCGGCCAGGCGCGCCGCGTCCAGCAACTGGATCGAGTAACCGAGTTGCGGGCGATGGCGAACCGTCTGCCCGTGTGCACCGATCGCGGTGATCTGCGCCGCGTCCAGCGCGGCCCGCGCAAGGAGCCTTTCGACCGCCTCCGTGTACCGGTCGGCGAGAGCGGCCGCGGCGCGCATCGCGCGTTCCAGTTCATCGGTACCGCTTGCCTGCAGCGCGTGGAGCGCGTCGCGCAGCGCGGCATCGATGGCAACGGTGACGAAGCCGCCGCTGCGGATGCCGAAGCCGTGTTCGTCGATCTCGAGCAACGCGGCGTCGACCGCATCGATGCTGGTCCCCGACATGAGCCCGACGAAGCGACGCATCGTGGGCGTCCGGCCGGCAGTCTTGCTACTCGAAGCTGGCGAGCTTGGTGTCCTGGAGTTGGGCGAGCCGCGTGCGCAGCGTTTCCACCTGGGCGGAAAAGCGCTGCATCTCGCCCTTGTCGAGCGGCGTCGAGCCGGGCATAGCGATCGTCATCGGGTCGACGTTTTCGCCGTCGACGATGAATTCGTAGTGCAGGTGCGGGCCGGTCGCCACGCCCGTGGCGCCCACGTAACCGATGACCTCGCCCTGCGCAACGCGTGCGCCCACCGAGAGATCGCGGGCGAAGCCGTTCAGGTGCGCGTACAGCGTGCGGATCTCGTGGCGATGCCCGACGACGATGACGTTGCCGTAGCCCCGCTGCTGGCCGATGAACTCGATGACGCCGTCGCCCGAACTGCGCACTTTCGTGCCGATCGGAGCGGCGAAGTCGGTACCCTTGTGTTCGCGCGTGTACTTCAGGATCGGGTGCATGCGCGCCGGCTGGAATCCCGACGAGATCCGGCTGAACTCCACCGGTTGGCGCAGGAACGAGCGCTTCAGGCTGCGGCCGTCGAATGCGAAATACTCGCCCTGGCCCGCCCGGCGCTCGAACCAGACCGCTTCGTGGCGGCTTCGATCGTTGTCGAACTCGAGTGCGAGCACGCGGCCGACCGCCGGAGGATCGAGGCTGTCCGATTCCCGGATCATCTCGTAGAGCACGCGCAGGCGATCGCCGCGACGCAGGTCGCGGCTGAAGTCGACCTTGTCCTCGAGGATGTCGGCGATCTGGCTGGCCACGGCGTCGGGGATGCCCGACGCGTCGATCGCCGCGAACAGCGTCGTCTGGATCTCGGCGATCCCCGTTGCGACCTGGCGTTCGATCGGCACAGGCTCCTCGGTGACGTGGAAGCCTTCGTCGTGGCGCTCGATGGTCAGGCGACGAGCGGGCTGCGCCGAATTCGGATCGAGACTGCCGAAGCGATACTGCAGCGAGCGCACGCGCCCGGCGGAGTCGACGTCCGCGGTGACCGTGCGCCCCGACGGCAGTTGCAGCAGCTTGCGCGCGAGCGGGTTCGACGCGACGTACTTGTGGAACTCGGGATCGGTGGCACCGAGCCGATCGAGCAGCGATGCGAGCGTCTCGCCGCGCTGGATCCGCTCGGCGCGCACGAAGGTCTCCTCCGGCTCGCCGTGCAGCGAGGGCCAGGCGATCGACAGCGAATCGATCACCGTTTGCGGCGCGGGCGGAGCGTCTTCGGGATAGCGCAGCGGCGCCGTTGCCAGCGCCGTGACCGCCGCCAGGGCCGTCGTCATGGCGACGGCCGTCGCCACCTTCGAGAAACGGGAGCGGAATGGGTGGCTCATCACGCGGGTCGGCTCGTCCGGTCTGGCGTTGCGAAGCCGCGGGCGCTTCGGCCCCTCGGCTAGAATCTGGCCCTTCGGCCCGGCGACAGCCCCAGCACACTCACCGCTTCGGCGAGGCCCGCGTTCCGGCAGAAGTCGCGCGGATTCTACCGGATCTCTAGTGGATATCACCTACTCGATGACGATGAACGGCGCAAGTTTCCGGAACGAAGCGCGAGCCGGGGGGGATCCGGGGCCCGCGCCGGCCGTCAGCGACGCCGCCAGGCAGGCGCTTGCCCTCACGCTGCGCGGCGCCGAGGAGTTGCTCGTCGAGAGCGAGTGGATGGCGAAGCTCGCCCGCAGCGAGGCGAACCGTACGCCTTTGCGGATCAAGCTCGGGCTGGATCCCACCGCTCCCGATCTGCACCTGGGACACACGGTGGTGCTGAACAAGCTGCGCCAGCTGCAGGATCTCGGCCATACCGTGATTTTCCTGATCGGCGACTTCACGGCGATGATCGGCGATCCGTCGGGGCGCAACGTCACGCGTCCGCCCCTCACTCGGCAGCAGATCGAGCAGAACGCACGCACGTACTTCGATCAGGCGAGCCTGGTCCTCGACGCGCAGCGCACCGAGATCCGCTACAACTCGGAGTGGTCCGATCCGCTGGGCGCGCGCGGCATGATCGAGCTGGCGGCGCGCCATACGCTCGCGCGCATGCTCGAGCGCGACGACTTCGCCAGGCGTTACCGCGACGGCGCGCCGATCTCGATCCACGAGCTGCTCTATCCGCTGATGCAGGGCTACGATTCGGTAGCACTGCACGCCGACCTCGAACTGGGCGGAACCGACCAGAAGTTCAACCTGCTGGTCGGGCGCGAGCTGCAGCGCGAGTACGGCCAGGAACCGCAGTGCATCCTGACGATGCCGCTGCTCGAAGGCCTCGACGGCGTCGAGAAGATGTCGAAGTCGAAGAACAACTACGTCGGCATCACCGAGCCGCCCGACGAGATGTTCGGCAAGCTGATGTCGATCTCCGACGAACTGATGTGGCGCTACTTCGAGTTGCTGTCGTCCCGGTCGATGCGCGAGGTGCAGGCGCTGCATCGGGAGTGCGAGCAGGGGCGCAATCCGCGCGACGTCAAGGTGCTGCTCGCGCAGGAGATCGTGCAGCGCTTCCACTCGCGGGTCGACGCCGAACGCGCCGCTGCGGGCTTCGACGCGCGATTCCGGCTCGGCGCGGCGCCCGCCGACATGTCCGAAGTCGTGCTCCACGGTGCGCCGGTGGCGCTGGTGCAGGCCCTCAAGCGCGCCGGACTCGTGCCGTCGACGAGCGAAGCGAACCGCAGCATCGAGCAGGGTGGCGTGCGCATCGACGGCGAGCGCGTCTCCGATCGCGCGCTCGCGCTGTTCCCGGGCACCTACGTCGTGCAGATCGGCAAGCGCCGCTTCGCGCGCGTGCGCGTCGAGCCGGCCGAGCCCGCGGCGAACTCCCCGCTCGCTTGACTGCCGGAGAGCGGGCAACCTACGCTGAGTGAGACACTCGAAGCAGGGAGGTTCCACCGAATGAGACTTTCCAGCGAATCCTTCGCCGACGGCCAGCCGATTCCACCGGAATTCGCCTTCTGCGCGATCGACCCGAAGGCGCACGTGACGTTGTCGTCGAATCGCAATCCGCAACTTTCGTGGTCGGATGCGCCGGTGGGCACGCGTTCCTTCGCGATCGTCTGCCACGACATCGACGTTCCAGGCAAGCCCGACGACGTGAACCAGGAAGACCGCGAGATTCCCGCCACGCTTGCGCGCGTGCACTTCTACCACTGGATCCTGATCGACCTGCCGATCGGCTTGCACGCGATCGCCGCCGGTGAGTTCTCCGACAAGGTCACCCCGCGCGGAAAGGCCGGACCCACGGCGAAGCACGGTGCCCGGCAGGGCATCAACGACTACACCGGATGGTTCGCCGGCGATCACGACATGAACGGCGACTACTACGGCTACGACGGTCCGTGCCCGCCGTGGAACGATTCGATCGTCCACCGCTACACGTTCACGGTGTACGCGATCGACGTGGAGCGGCTGCCGCTGATGGGCCGTTTCGGCGGTCCCGACGCGCTGAAGGTCATCGCGCATCACCGGCTCGGGCACGCGTCGATCACCGGCACCTACACGCTGAACCCGAGGCTCGCCTGAGCACCGAGCTCGTTCTCGTCCGGCACGGCATCACCGCCTGGAACCGCGAGCGACGCTTCCAGGGGCAGCTCGACACGCCGCTCGACGAGCAGGGCTTCGAACAGGCCCGCAAGACCGGGCTGCGACTGCGTTCGTGGCCGCTCGCCGCCGTCTACTCGAGCGACCTGTTGCGCGCGCGCCAGACGGCCGAGGCGATCGCCGCCCCGCACGGACTGCAGCTGCGCATCGAGCGGCGGCTGCGCGAGCGGCACTACGGCGGCTACGAGGGGCGCACCTACGAGGAGATCGAGCGCATCGACCCGGACGGATACGGGCGCTGGCGCGCGCGCGATCCGGCGTTCGCGCTGCCCGGCGGCGGCGAAACGCTGCTGTCGCTGCACGCGCGCGTCGAGGCGGCATTGCGCGACCTCGCGAGCCGCCACGAAGACGAGACCGTAGCGATCGTGACGCACGGCGGCGTGCTCGATTGCGCGTTTCGCCTGGCGACCGGCCTGGCGATCGAAGCGCCTCGTGCGCACGAACTGCTCAACGCGAGCCTGAACCGCATCGCGTGGCGGAACGGATCGTTCACGCTGATCGCGTGGGCGGACGCGGTGCACCTGGTCGAAGTGCTCGACGACGCGGCGCAGGCGCGCGGACACCCGTAGCGAGGGTACGGTTTCGGGCGGCGCGCTGCGTCGGCCGCAGCGCATGATCCTTTAGAATTCGCGGCGCGGGCGACGTGCTCGCCGCTTCGTTTCGCGCCTTGCCGACGCACGTACCGCGTCGCGCCCATTCCCCGAGGTATCGTCATGTTCGACCGCAGCATCGCTCTGTCGCAGGTGGATCCCGAGCTCTGGAACGCCATCCGGCTCGAGAACCGTCGACAGGAGGCGCACATCGAGCTGATCGCCTCCGAGAACTATGCCAGTCCCGCGGTGATGGCAGCGCAGGGCAGCCAGCTGACGAACAAGTACGCCGAAGGCTATCCGGGCAAGCGCTACTACGGCGGCTGCGAGCACGTCGACGTTGCCGAGCAGCTCGCGATCGACCGGGTGAAGGCGTTGTTCGGCGCCGAGTGCGCGAACGTGCAGGCGCATTCGGGAGCGCAGGCGAACGAAGCGGTGTTCCTCGCGTTCCTGCAGCCCGGCGACACGATCATGGGGATGAACCTGGCCGAAGGCGGACACCTCACGCACGGCATGTCGTTGAACATGTCGGGCAAGTGGTTTCGCGTCGTCTCCTACGGACTGGACGAGGCCGAAGAGATCGACTACGACGCGATGGAGCGCAAGGCGCACGAACACCAGCCGAAGCTGATCATCGCCGGCGCTTCGGCTTACAGCCTGCGCATCGACTGGGCGCGTTTCGCGAAGGTGGCGCGCGAGGTCGGCGCGCTGCTGATGGCGGACATGGCGCACTATTCGGGGCTGATCGCCGGCGGCGTCTATCCGAACCCGGTGGGTCACGCCGACATCGTCACGTCGACCACGCACAAGAGCCTGCGCGGTCCGCGCGGCGGCTTCGTACTGATGCCCTCGGTGCACGAGAAGGCGATCAACTCGGCGATCTTCCCCGGCTTGCAGGGCGGGCCGCTGATGCACGTCATCGCGGCGAAGGCGGTGGCCTTCCACGAAGCCGGGCAGCCGGCGTTCCGCGATTACGCCAGGCAGGTCGCCGCGAACGCGCAGGTGCTCGCGCAGACGCTGATCGAGCGTGGACTTCGAATCGTCTCGGGTCGAACCGAATCGCACCTGATGCTGGTGGACCTGCGCGCCAAGCGCATCACCGGCAAGGAAGCCGAGCGCGTGCTCGGCGATGCGCACATCACCTGCAACAAGAACGCCATCCCGAACGACCCGGAGAAGCCGATGGTGACGAGCGGCATACGGCTCGGCACCCCGGCGATGACGACGCGCGGCTTCGGCGTGGACCAGGCCGAGCAGGTGGGGCACCTGATCGCCGACGTACTCGATGCGCCCGGCGATGCGGCGCGGATCGCGACGGTGCGCGAGAAGGTCGGACAGTTGGCGGCGGAGTTTCCGGTCTACGGGTAGGGAGCGAGCGCTCCGGCGTCGTTCGTCCGGCACCGCCCCGGGCGTCCGCCTGCCGCGGCCCCGCGGCCGGCCGCGTCCGGCAGGGGATAATGCGGCCCATGTTCAATGCCGCCGACCACGAACACATGCTGCACGCGCTGCGGCTCGCCGCGCAGGGCATGCACACCTGCACGCCGAATCCGCGCGTCGGATGCGTGATCGTGCGCGAGCGCGCGATCGTCGGCGAGGGATGGCACCGGCGTCGCGGCGAGGCGCACGCGGAAGTGCTCGCACTGGCCGAGGCCGGTGCGCGCGCACACGGGGCCACGGCCTACGTGACGCTCGAGCCCTGCAATCATCATGGAAGCACGCCGCCCTGCGTCGACGCGCTGATCGAGGCGCGAATCGGCCGCGTGGTCGCGGCGATGGAAGATCCGAATCCCGCGGTGAACGGCCGAGGCCTCGAGCGGCTTCGGGCCGCCGGCATCGAGGTGCGCTGCGGCCTGCTTGCGCAGGAGGCGCGCGAACTGAACATCGGCTTCGTCTCGCGGATGACGCGAGGCCGCCCGTGGGTGCGGATGAAGGTCGCGGCCAGCCTGGACGGCCGCAGCGCGTTGCCCGACGGGCGCAGCCAGTGGATCACCGGCGAGCCGGCGCGCATCGACGGACACGCGTGGCGCGCGCGTGCCTGCGCCGTTCTCACCGGCATCGGGACGGTACGCGACGACGATCCGCGGATGAACGTACGGCACGTGAGCACGCCTCGCCAGCCGCTGCGCGTGCTCGTCGACTCGCGCCTCGAAGTGAACGTTGCGGCGCGCATCGTCGAAGGCGGCAATACGCTGGTGGTCTGCGCGCTCGATCCGGCGCAGCGCGCGGAGAAGACGAGCGCGCTGGGCGAGCTCGGTTGCGAGGTCGTCACGATCGCCGGCGCGAGCGGCAAGGTCGATCTCCCCGCGCTGCTGGCCGAGCTTGCGCGGCGCGGGATCAACGAACTGCACGTCGAGGCGGGCTCGAAGCTCAACGGTTCGATGCTGCGGGAAGACTGCGTCGACGAACTGCTTTTGTACGTCGCTCCTGCGCTGCTGGGCGAGGCCACGCCGCTGGCCGCGTTGCCCGCCGCGGAGGCGCCCGATCGGGGGATTGCATTGCGCTTCCAGACGATCGAGCGCATCGGAGACGATCTGCGCATACTCGCGCGCCGACCCGACAGGATCTGAAGCCATGTTCACCGGAATCGTCGCGGCCGTCGGCCGCATCGACGAAGTCGCTTCGCTCGGCGAGCAGGCGGGCGTACGCATCGCGGTCGACGCGGGCGAACTCGATCTGCGCGACGTATCCCCGGGCGATTCGATCGCCGTCCAGGGCGCGTGCATGACGGTCGTGCGCATCGAGGGCGGCCGATTCTTCGTCGACGTGTCCGCCGAGAGCCTGTCGAAGACGGTCGGGCTCGATGCGCCCGGAGAGGTCAATCTGGAGAAGGCGCTCACGCTGGCCGACCGCCTCGGCGGCCATCTCGTCTCCGGCCACGTGGACGGTATCGGCGAGGTCGTGTCCTTCGAGCCGATCGGGGAGTCGTGGCGGCTCGTCGTGCGCGCCGACGACGCGCTCGGCGGCTTTCTCGCCTACAAGGGTTCGATCACGGTGAACGGCGTGAGCCTCACGGTGAATCGCGTGGTCGACAGCGACGCGGGGGTCGAATTCGAGATCAATCTCGTGCCGCATACGCTGCGGGTCACGACGCTGCGCGCGCTTCACGCCGGCGGCAAGGTGAATCTCGAAGTCGATCTGATCGCACGCTACGTGGAGCGAATGCTCGCCGCCGGTAGAATCGCCCGATGACGCTGTCCAGCACGCCCGAAATCATCGCCGAGATCGCCGCCGGCCGAATGGTGATCCTCGTCGACGAGGAAGATCGCGAGAACGAAGGCGATCTCGTCCTCGCCGCCGATTTCGTCACTCCCGAGGCGATCAACTTCATGGCGCGCTACGGGCGCGGCCTGATCTGCCTGACGCTCACCGAGGAGCGCTGCCGCCAGCTTCGCCTGCCGCTGATGGTCGAGAACAACGCCGCGCGCCACGGAACGAACTTCACCGTTTCGATCGAGGCCGCCGAAGGCGTCACCACGGGAATCTCGGCCGCCGACCGCGCGCGCACCGTGCAGGCGGCAGTGGCCGACGGTGCAAGGCCCGAGGACGTCGTGCAGCCGGGCCACGTCTTCCCGCTGATGGCGCAGCCCGGTGGCGTGCTGATGCGCGCCGGTCACACCGAAGCCGGCTGCGATCTCGCGCGGCTCGCCGGCTGCACGCCGGCCGCGGTCATCTGCGAAATCCTTCGCGACGACGGCTCGATGGCACGGCTGCCCGATCTCGTCGAATTCGCTGCAACGCACGGTCTGAAGATCGGTGCGATCGCCGACCTGATCCAGCACCGCAGTGCGCACGAAAGCCTGATCGAGCGGGTGGCGACGCGGGCGATCGAGTCGCGCTGGGGCCCGCTGACGCTCGTCGCATACCGCGACCACGTCGCCGGGGCCGCCCATCTCGCGCTCGTGCACGGCGAAATCGGGCCCGAGACCGAGACGCTCGTGCGCGTGCACGAGCCGCTGTCGGTGATCGACCTGCTCGACACCGGATCCAAACTTCATTCGTGGCCCCTCGACCGCGCGATGGAGCGCATTGCCGAGCGCAGCGCCGGCGTTGCCGTGCTGCTGAACTGCTCGCAGCCGGCGCACGCGCTGTTCGACGAATTGAATGCGCTCGACGAGGGCGCCGCGCACGCGAACGCGCGCCGGCGAAGCGGCAAGCTCGATCTGCGCACCTACGGCATCGGTGCGCAGATCCTGAAGGATCTCGGCGTCGGACGCATGCGCCTGCTGTCGCAGCCGCGCAAGATGCCGAGCATGACGGGCTACGAGCTCGAGGTGGTCGGTTTCGAATCGGTGGAGGAGGAGCGGTGACCATGGAAATCGAGGTGTTCCAGTCGGATCTCGACGGCAGCGGCCTGCGCATCGGTGTCGTCCAGTCGCGCTTCAACGAGGCGGTGGCCGAGATGCTGCGCGATGCCTGTCTCGACGAGCTCGTCTCGCTCGGCGTTGCCGTCGAGGACATTTTCGTGTGCACGGTTCCGGGCGCGCTCGAGCTGCCCGTCGCGTTGCAGCAGCTTGCCGCATCGGGAGAGTTCGACGCGCTCGTTGCGATCGGCGCGGTGATACGCGGCGACACCTACCATTTCGAGGTCGTCTCGAACGAGAGCGCAGCGGGCATCGCGCGCGTATCGCTCGACTTCAACGTTCCGGTGGCGAATGCGGTCCTCACCACCGACACCGAGGAGCAGGCGCAGGAGCGCGCCGGTGGCAAGGGGGCCGAGGCTGCGCGAGTCGCCATCGAGATGGCCAATCTCGCTTCCTCGCTGTCGGTGCTCGGTGGCGACGACGACGACGACGACGACGACGACGACGATGACGACGATGACGACGATGACGACGACGACGACGATGACGACGACGACGACGAGGAGCTTCAGGTAGAGGAGGACGACGACGGCGAGATCGTCCGTCCTCCCGAAAGGAGGCGGCGCGAATGACCGAGCCGGGCAAGTCGCCCCGGCGCGAAGCGAAGTCGGGTGCGACCGCCGGATCGAGCCGCCGAAGCGGCGGCGGCACGCCGCCCAAGAGCGCCCGGCGCCGTGCCCGCGAGCTGGCGCTGCAGGGCCTGTACCAATGGCTGCTCTCGGGCGAGGACGCCGGTGCGATCCATGCCCACCTCACCGGGACGCCGGGCTTCGAGAAGGCCGACCACGAGCATCTCGACGCGCTGTTGCACGGCGCGATCCGTGCAGCCGCCGAACTCGACGCGCAGATCGAGCCGCACCTCGATCGCCGCATCGACGAGCTCAGTCCGGTCGAGCACGCGGTGCTGATGCTCGCTGCCTTCGAGCTGCTGCGCATGCCGGAGATCCCGTATCGCGTCGTGCTGAACGAGGCGGTCGAGATCGCCAAGAACTACGGGGGCCCGGACGGATTCAAGTACGTCAACGCTGTGCTCGATCGCGTGGCCGCACGTCTGCGCCCGCTCGAGTTTCCGCAGGCGGGTTGAGTCCATGCCGGGCGAATTCGAGCTGATCCGCCGGTTCTTCGATCGCGGCCCGGCGCGCGACGCGCGCCTGGGCGTGGGCGACGATTGCGCGCTGCTCGCTCCGCTCGATCCGCACAGCGTGCTCGCGATTTCCACCGACCTGCTCCTCGAGGGTCGCCATTTCTTCGCCGGCGCGGACCCTGCGGGCCTGGGCCACAAATCGCTGGCGGTGAACCTCTCCGATCTCGCGGCGATGGGCGCTCGCCCGCGAGCGTTCACGCTCGCGATCGGGTTGCCCGAGTTCGACGAGACGTGGCTTGCCGCCTTCTGCGAGGGGTTGTTCGCGCTGGCCGATCGCCACGGCTGCGAACTCATCGGCGGTGACACCGCGCGTGGCCCGCGCACCGTGTGCATCACCGTCTTCGGCGAAGTGCCCGAAGACGCCGCTCTGCGCCGTGACGGCGCCCAGCCCGACGACGACCTGTGGGTGTCCGGAGCGCTCGGCGGGGCGGCCTTTGCCGTGCGCGAACGCAATGCCGGCCGCGCGCTCGCGCCCGACGATACGGCGTCGCTGCGTCTCGACCGCCCCGAGCCGCGTGTGGCGCTGGGGCTTGCCTTGCGACACTTCGCGCGTTCGGCGATCGATCTCTCCGACGGGCTGCTGGGCGACCTCGGACACATCGTCGAACGATCGCGCGTGGGCGCGCAGATCGACGCGTCCGCGGTACCGGTCGATGCGCGGCTGCAGGCGCTGGACGACGAGGAACGCTTGCGCCTGGCGCTGTCGGGCGGCGACGACTACGAACTGCTCTTCAGCGCCGCGCCCGAGAATCGCACTGCGATCGCCGCCGTCGGCTCGCGCCTCGACCTGCCGCTCGCGCGCATCGGCCGCGTCGTCTGCGGCTCGGCGATCCGCGTGTGCGACGCCCGCGGGCGCGTGATGCCCGTCGAGGCCCGTGGATTCGACCACTTCGCGTGAACGCGCACCCGTGCGCGTGCCGGTGCGAGCCGACTCGCGCTTCATGCGCGTGCGCCTGTCGCGCTGGATCGCGATGGGCTTCGGAAGCGGCCTTTCGCCGGTTGCGCCGGGCACCGTGGGCACGCTGTGGGCGTGGCTGTCGTTCGCCGTGCTCGAAAGCTGGATCCCGCCGCCGGGCTGGGCGTTCCTCGTCGTCGGCGGATTCGCGCTCGGCGTCTGGGCGTGCACGCGCACTGCGCGCGATCTCGGCGTACCCGATCACGGCGCGATCGTCTGGGACGAGATCGTCGCGTTCTGGCTCGTGCTCCTGTTCGTGCCGTCGGGCTTCGGTGATCGTTTCGGTGCGTTCCTCGCGTTCCGTTTCTTCGACATCCTGAAGCCGCCGCCGATCCGGCGTTTCGAGCGCAGCTTGAAGGGCGGTCTCGGTATCATGTTCGACGACCTGCTCGCCGCGTTCTACACGCTGCTGCTGTTCGCCTTCTGGTATCGCTGATCGCATCGCCCCCGGTTCGTCACGCACGATGCAGGCCTCGCGCAACGCAATGCACCCCGATTCGCCGCAGGCGTCGCGCGAAGCGATGCATCGCTGGAACGACGTCGTCGCGGCCGCCGTCGCGCTCGGACGCGCGCTCGCGGCGCGAGGCTGGATGATCGCCACGGCGGAGTCGTGCACGGGCGGCTCGATCGCGCGAGCGCTCACCGAGATCGGCGGCTCGAGCGCCTGGTTCGAGCGCGGCTTCGTCACCTACACCGATGCCTCGAAGCACGACCTGCTCGAAGTGCCCGCCGAGGTACTGGCATCGTGCGGGGCGGTGAGCGAGGCGGTGGCGGCGCGGATGGCCGAAGGGGCGCTGAAGCGCAGCCGGGCGCAGTTCGCGCTGTCGGTCACCGGAATCGCCGGACCGGGCGGGGCGACCCCCGACAAGCCGGTGGGCACGGTCTGCTTCGGCTGGGTATCGATCGCCGAGGCGCCGCACACCGCCACGATGCATTTCGTCGGCGATCGCGCATCCGTGCGCGATGCCTCGGCGCTGCACGCGCTGCGCCATGCGCTCGAGTGCCTGCCGGCTGACCGGACTACGCCGCAGAGCTGATTGTTTATACAGTGGTTTCATGCCATACTCCGGACCGTTCTCATCGTTCCGGACGAGGCTCCAGATGGAAAAAGTGATCGAAATGGAAAACGCGAAATCCCGCACCGAGCGCGCGAAGGCCTTGTCCGCTGCACTGGCGCAGATCGAGAAGCAGTTCGGCAAGGGCTCGGTGATGAAGTTCTCCGACGCCGACGTCTCGCGCGACATCCAGGTGGTCTCCACGGGCTCGCTCGGCCTCGACGTCGCGCTGGGCGTGGGCGGCCTGCCGCGTGGGCGCGTCATCGAGATCTACGGTCCCGAGTCTTCGGGCAAGACCACGCTCACGCTGCAGGTCATCGCCGAGATGCAGAAGCTCGGCGGCACCTGCGCGTTCATCGACGCCGAGCATGCGCTCGACGTGCAGTACGCCTCCCGGCTCGGCGTCGACCTCGAAGAGCTGCTGATCTCGCAGCCGGATACCGGCGAGCAGGCGCTCGAAATCACCGACGCTCTCGTGCGCTCCGGATCGGTCGACCTCATCGTCATCGATTCGGTCGCCGCGCTCACGCCGAGGGCCGAGATCGAAGGCGAGATGGGCGACGCGCTGCCCGGACTCCAGGCCCGCCTGATGTCGCAGGCATTGCGCAAGCTCACGGGAACCATCAACCGCACCAATACCACCGTCATCTTCATCAACCAGATCCGGATGAAGATCGGCGTCATGTTCGGCAACCCGGAAACCACCACCGGCGGCAACGCGCTGAAGTTCTACGCGTCGGTGCGTCTCGACATTCGCCGCACCGGCTCGATCAAGAAGGGCGACGAGGTCATCGGCAACGAAACGCGCGTGAAGGTCGTGAAGAACAAGGTCGCCCCGCCCTTCAAGACGGCCGAGTTCGACATCCTGTACGGCGAAGGCACGTCACGCGAAGGCGAGATCCTCGATCTCGGCGCCGCATCGAGCGTGGTCGACAAGAGCGGCGCCTGGTACAGCTACGCCGGCAACCGCATCGGCCAGGGCAAGGACAACGCGCGCGAATACCTGCGCGAAAATCCCGAGCTGACCCTCGAGATCGAAAACAAGGTGCGAGCGCATTTCGGCGTGTCGCCGCGCGGCGCGGCGGCAGAAGAGGCGGCGGCGTAGCGTCGCTCGCGCAGCGTACGCCGCGGGCAACCCGCGCATGGCTCGCCCGGAGCCCACCCTGAAGGGGCGGGCGCTGCGCTTGCTCGCGCGGCGCGAGCACAGTCGAGCCGAACTCGAGCGCAAGCTGACGCCGCACGCGGAGAGTGCCGAGCAACTGCAGGCGCTGCTCGATCGGCTGGTGGAAACCGGCCTGCTGTCGAACGAGCGCTTCGCGCAATCGGTCGTACATCGGCGTGCAGCAACGCGGGGTGCGGCGGTCGTTCGTCACGAGTTGCGAGCGCACGGGTTGAGCGACGAAGCGGTCGCGGAGCACGTCGCGTCGCTCGAGCGAAGCGAGTTCGAGCGGGCGCGGGTGTTGTGGGTCAGGCGTTTCGGTTCGGCGCCGCAGTCGCTGGCCGAAAGGGCGCGGCAATCGCGTTTCCTGCTGGCTCGAGGGTTTTCGGCGGCCGTCGTTCGGCGGGTGGTCGGGGGCGAGGACGAGGGGATTGAGGGGCGGGCTGGGGCGTCGGGCCGGGCGAGCGCCCGACTGCGCCAAGGGCGTGCAGCAGGCGCGGCGCTGGGGCCATACCCTGCGGTGGGAGCGGCGAGTTGCCGAGCTGCCGAGCGCGCTACGCTGGGGCGTGGCGGGTTGCGCCGCCACGCCGCGGTGCGCCACGCTGGGCCGCGGCCCCGCGGCCCCCGCGCCCCCCGCGCCCCCCGCGCGGGCCGGGCCCGGCCGCCGCGCCACGCCGCCACGCTACGCCGCGATGCCACGCCCCGATGCCACGCCGCAACGCGGCGCGCCGCGCACCCGCCGCGCTGCGCCGCGCACCCGCCGCGCTGCGCCGCGCTCCCGCCGCGTTTTTTGCATCGGCGGCACCCGATTCGGACTTCCAAATGGAGCGTTCTCGCCCGTGGAATCGATTCCACGAGCGAGAACGCTCCTTTTTGTAGCGCGAAATTTAATGCCCATCGTCATGCCATCGTCATGCCGTCGTCCGCCCGCCGACCGCTCGCATCGGGCGACGACGGTCGGGCTAATCCTTCCGTGCAAATGTGCTTATCCGCCCCACGGCGCACGATGCAGGCATGTCCGAACTCCCGCTGCTGCACCTCGTCGCGCGCACCGCGGCTCGCGCCCGGCCTTTCCAGCACCGTGTCGCATGCGCCGATCTCTGGCGGCGCCTCGGGCGGAGCTTCGATCTCGTTGCTTGTGCCCTGATGCCCGATCACGTTCACGTACTCGCGCAGATCGAGACCGAGACGGCCCTGCGCAGTTTCGCCCGCCTGCTCGCCGCGTTCCGGCTCCGGATGCAGGCGACGGCGGGTCCGGAGCTCGCATTCGACTGGGAACCTCTGCCGCAACCCGAGAAGGTTCAGTACGACAAGAGGCACATCGCACGCACGGTGCGCTACATCCACTTGAACCCCACGCGCGACGCGCTCTGCAACGACCCGCTCGAGTGGGAGTGGAGCACGCATCGTGACTGGCTCGGTGCGGTCGCGCACCCGGAGGTCGACCGATCACGCTGGGCGTCGGCAATGGGCCGACGTTTTCCTGCGTGCATCCACTGGTTGCACGAGTACGTCGGGTCGGATCCGTCGGTTCCTCGTCCGAAACCCCTGGTCGATCCGGCTCCGTATCTCCGATGCGGAGAGAAGGATGCGTCTCTCGATGCGATCGCATCGGCCGTCCCGCGCGTGCTCCGGAGTGCCTGCAACGCTCCGCACGAGTTCGGCCCCGCGGAGCGCCGCCTCTTCCTGCTGGCGGCCGCCCGATGGACGCGCTACCGCTCGCCCGAACTGGCTCGCTTTGTCGGCTGCCATCGAACGAACGCGCGGAAGATGGTTCGATGCGAGGACGTCGACGCCGTCCCTGTGTTACGGCACAGGCGAGCTGCTGCATCGAGTGCCGAAGCTCGCATCCGGCGAATGCCGCTGACAGGCGACGAATTGCGGGCAATGGCCCTGACGCTCGCCGAGCCGCGCTTGTCGGCCATGCCGCTTTCCTGCGAAGGCGGATCGCAGCAACCGACCCGACCACGATAACCCTCTGGCGCAATCGGCGTGGAGCGGTGCGGAGGCGTGCCGCCCATGGCAACTGCGATGAGGCCGACGAATTCGGGCTTCGAACGGAAGCGTTTGGCATCGTGGAATCCATTTCACGAGCGAAACCGCTCCCTTTCGAAGCGCCCTCGTGGAGCTGCGGCGCTGGCCCCTCGGCACTCAGGCCCCCGGCGCTCGGGCCCCGTGCGCTCGGGCCCCGTGCGCTCCGGTCCCCGTGCGCTCCGGTCCCCGTGCTAGACTCCAAGGCTTTCCTCCCGTCATCGAGCCTGCCGCCCCGCACCGGCGCCCGCGCTTCGCTCGCGCCGCTTCTTCGAGCATGCCGCTTCCCCCTGTCGAGTACCCGCGCACGCCGATGCACACCCGAACCGTGCGGATCGACGCATATCGTCGCGACGACGGGCACTGGGATCTCGAAGCCGAACTCGTCGACGTGAAGCCGCACGACACGCCGCTGCAAAGCGGCGTGCGCCGCGGCGGCGATCGCATGCACGGGATGCTGCTGCGCGTGACGATCGACGCAGAGTTCGACGTGGTCGACGCGATCGCCGTGTCAGATTCGGTGCCGTACCCCGGCTATTGCGAGGCGATCGTCGGGGATTACCGCAAGCTCGTCGGACTGAATCTCGTGCGCGGCTTTCGCGCCGGCTTGCGCGAGCGACTCGGCGAGCGTCGCGGCTGCACGCATCTCACCGAACTGGCGCAGTCGCTGCCCACCGCAGCCGTGCAGGCCTTCGCCGGGGACGAGCGACGCCAGCAGGAGATGGAGCGCCAGGCCAGCGGTCACGGCCAGCGACCGTTCCAGATCGACCGTTGCCATGCGCTGCGCAGCGACGGTCCGGCCGTGCAGCGTTACTACCCGGCCTGGTTTCGCCGGGAGTCGCCCGGATGCGCTGACGAAGCGCCTGCCCGCGCGGCGCGTCCGCGCGACGCCGCTGGCACCACCGAAGATTCCGCAGCATCCACAGGGGAAAGACCGTGAAGATCCACGAGTACCAGGGCAAGGAACTCCTGAAACGCTTCGGCGTCACGGTGCCGCGCGGCATTCCGTGCTTTTCGGTCGACGAGGCGGTGAGCGCCGCGCAGGCGCTCGGCGGTCCGGTGTGGGTCGTGAAGGCGCAGATCCACGCCGGCGGCCGCGGCAAGGGCGGCGGCGTGAAGCTCGCGCGCTCGCTCGACGAGGTGCGCACGCTCGCCTCGCAGATCCTCGGCATGCAGCTGAAAACGCACCAGACCGGTCCCGAAGGCCAGAAGGTGCGCCGCCTGCTGATCGAGGAGGGCGCCGACATCCGCAAGGAGCTCTACGTGGGCATGGTCGTCGATCGCGTCTCGCAGCGCGTGTGCCTGATGGCTTCGAGCGAGGGCGGGATGGACATCGAGGAAGTCGCCGCGCAGACACCCGAGAAGATCCACAAGGTGACGATCGATCCGGTGGCCGGTCTCACCGACGCGCAGGCCGACGACGCCGCACGAAGGATCGGCATTCCGGATGCGAGCCTGCCGCAGGCACGCGCGGTGCTGCAGGGGCTGTACCGCGCATTCTGGGAGACCGACGCGTCGCTCGCCGAGATCAACCCGCTCATCCTCACCGGCGACGGCAACGTGATCGCGCTCGACGCGAAGATGAACTTCGACGAGAACGCCTTGTTCCGTCATCCGGACATCGTCGAATTGCGCGATCTCGACGAGGAAGATCCGGCCGAGATCGAGGCGTCGAAGTTCGACCTCGCCTACATCCAGCTCGACGGCAACATCGGCTGCCTGGTCAACGGCGCCGGCCTGGCGATGGCGACGATGGACACGATCAAGCTTTTCGGCGGCGAGCCGGCGAATTTCCTCGACGTCGGGGGCGGCGCAACCACCGAGAAGGTCACCGAGGCCTTCAAGATCATGCTGCGCAACCCGAAGCTGCAGGCGATTCTCGTGAACATCTTCGGCGGCATCATGCGTTGCGACGTCATTGCCGAGGGCGTGATCGCGGCGTCGAGGGCGGTGGGACTGAAGGTCCCGCTCGTCGTGCGCATGAAGGGCACCAACGAGGAACTCGGCAAGAAGATGCTGGCCGATTCGGGCCTGCCCATCATCTCGGCCGACACGATGGCCGAAGCGGCCGAGAAAGTCGTCGCGGCCGCCGCGCGCTGAAACCGGAGACCCGACAGATGTCGATCCTCATCAACAAGGACACGAAGGTCATCACGCAGGGAATCACCGGCAAGACCGGCCAGTTCCATACGCGGATGTGCCGCGACTATGCCAACGGCCGCGCCGCCTACGTGGCGGGTGTGAATCCGAAGCGCGCCGGGGAAGACTTCGAGGGCATTCCGATCTTCGCGACGGTGAAGGACGCCAAGGCGAAGACGGGCGCCACCGTCTCGGTCATCTACGTGCCGCCGGCGGGCGCGGCCGGCGCGATCCGCGAGGCGGTAGAGGCCGATCTCGATCTCGTCATCTGCATCACCGAGGGCATCCCGGTGCGCGACATGATCCTCGTGCGCGACCAGATGCGCCGCGAGAACCGCCGCACGCTGCTGCTCGGCCCGAATTGCCCCGGCACCATCACGCCCGACGAACTGAAGATCGGCATCATGCCCGGCCACATCCACCGCAAGGGGCACATCGGCGTCGTCTCGCGCTCGGGCACGCTCACCTACGAGGCGGTGGCGCAGATCACCGCGCTCGGCCTTGGGCAGTCGTCGGCGGTGGGCATCGGCGGCGATCCGGTCAACGGCCTGAAGCACGTCGACGTGCTGAAGATGTTCAACGACGACCCGGAAACCGATGCGGTCGTGATGATCGGCGAGATCGGCGGCTCCGACGAGGAAACGGCCGCGCAGTGGGTCAAGGACCACATGAAGAAGCCCGTGGTCGGCTTCATCGCCGGCGTCACCGCGCCCCCCGGCAAGCGCATGGGGCACGCCGGCGCGATCATCTCGGGCGGCAAGGGAACCGCGCAGGAGAAGCTCGAGGTGATGGAAGCCTGCGGGATCCGCGTCACCAAGGACCCGTCCGAGATGGGCAGGCTGCTGAAGAGCGTTCTCTGAGCCCGGCGCCGAGCCCATCGTGGAAGCCGCGATCGACTTCCTGACGACGATGCACTGGGGGGCCGTCCTCCAGATCATCATCATCGACATCCTGCTCGGCGGCGACAACGCGGTGGTGATCGCGCTCGCCTGCCGCAACCTGCCGCAGCAGCAGCGGATGAAGGGAATCCTCTGGGGAACGGCGGGCGCGATCGTTCTGCGCGTCGTGTTGATCGCCTTCGCGGTCGTGCTGCTGCAGGTTCCGTTCCTGAAGCTCGTCGGCGGCCTGTTGCTGCTGTGGATCGGCGTGAAGCTGCTGCTGCCCGAGGCGGAAGACGAGCACGGCAACGTGGCCAGCGCCACCACGCTGTGGTCGGCGGTGAAGACGATCGTCGTCGCCGACTTCGTCATGAGCCTCGACAACGTCATCGCGATCGCCGGCGCTGCGCAGCAGGCCGACCCCGATCACCAGATGGGCCTGGTCATCTTCGGACTGCTGGTGAGCATCCCGCTGATCGTCTGGGGCAGCACGCTGGTGCTGCGGCTCATCGAGCGCTATCCGATCGTCGTCACGCTCGGGGGCGCGCTGCTGGGCTGGATCGCCGGCGGCATGATGGTCACCGACCCGATGAGCGCGCGCTGGCTCGGCGGCGAGCCCGGGTACACGCTGAAGTACGCGGCGGAAATCGCCGGCGCGGTGCTCGTCGTCGTGCTCGGCAAGACGATCGGTGCGCGTCGCAAGCCCTCTGCGCAGGTCGGCGGCGGTTGACGGGACTGCCCCGCATCGAAGCCGGCAAGGGTCGGCTGCGATGCGCGCATGCGTCGCTCGATACCCGTCCGACCGAGGCGAACCGCCGTTCATGAAATAGTTCCTCGGGCCCTTTTGGGCGTGTCGATACTGTCGCGGGATGCACGATGCCGAACAACCGGGAATGCGGCAGGAGCGCGCGGCGGCTGCCGTCCGCCTGCTCGTCACCAGCGCTCATTCGACGCTTCGCGTCGTCGTCGTCTCCAAGGAAAGGCTGACGATCGGGCGGCGCCCGCAGAACGACGTGGCGCTCGACGACCTGACGGTGAGCGGCGAGCACGCGGAGATCGTCACGCGCGGCACCGAAAGCGTCGTCCACGACCTCGAAAGTCGCAACGGAACGCTGGTCAACGGACTGGCCGTGAGCCGGCGCGTGCTGTGCGACGGCGACGTCATCGACGTCGGCATCTATCGGCTGCGCTTCGTCGTCGATCGGCCGGCGCCCCCGAAGAAGCACGAAGCGCGGGTCGGCTGGATCGATTTCCTGTCGGGCTCGAAGGCGGGCTGTTCGCAGCGCATCGAGCGCGCGATCACGCGCGTCGACGGCTTCGCCGAGCAGGTGGCGGTGCTCTCGCGCCGGCAGGGGCGCTTCCACCTGACGCATCTGGAGGGTCCGACGCTGCCGCAGGTGAACGGCGAACCGATCGGGCTGGTCGCCCGTCCGCTCGCCGACGGCGACCTGATCGAAATCGCCGGCGCGATGCTGCGCTTCCGCGTCGAGTGACGATGCGCGCCCGCCGGACATGACGCGGCTGCAGCGCTCCCGGGTCCTGCGTTCGATCGCCGGCATGGCGATCGTGTTCGCTTTCGTCTCCTTCGACCTGGGACTCGTGCGCGTCGGCGGATTCGGTGCGCTCGATCGCGAGCTGTACGACGGCCGCCAGCGCAGCGTGGCGCCCGTGCTCGACGAGCGCATCGTCATCGTCGACATCGACGAGCGCAGCCTGGGTGCGCACGGCCGCTGGCCGTGGGACCGCGCGAAGATCGCCCAGCTCGTCGATGCGATCGCCGAACAGGGAAGACCCGCGGTGGTCGGTTTCGACATGGTGTTCGCCGAAAAGCAGGCCGACGGCGACGACGACGAGAGGCTCGCGCGCGCGCTTGCCGGCCGCCCGGTCGTGCTCGGCTACTACTTCACCAGCAACCGGGACGCGCAGGCGAGCGGTGCGCTGCCGGCGCCGCTCTTCGACGGCGAGATCGCCGGCGAGCTTCGCTCGCGGCTCACGCACGCGGCAGGCTACGGCGCCAACCTCGCGCCGCTGCAGCGTGCCGCGCGAGCATCCGGATTCTTCAACCCCTTCCTCGGCGCCGACATCGATCCCGACGGCGTGATCCGCGCGTTGCCGCTGCTGGCGAGCTACGCAGGCCAGGTCTACGAATCGCTCGCCGTGGCCGTGCTGCGCCAGTACCTCGGCAACGGCACGGTCGTGGTCGACCCCCGCTCCGACACGATGCTCGTGGTCGGCGAGCGTGCGCGCGTCGAACTGCCCGTCTCGGTGGGTTTCACCGCGATGGTTCCGGTAGCAGGCCGCGGCGGACCCGACGGCGGCCATTTTCGCTACGTGTCGGCAGCCGACGTGCTCGCGGGACACGTCGACTGGAAGAGCATGCGTGACCGCATCGTGCTGATCGGAACGACCGCTCCGGGCCAGACCGACCTGCGCGCCACGCCGGTCAGCGAAGTCTTCCCCGGCGTGGAGATTCACGCCGCGCTGATCGCCGGCGCGCTCGACGGCGTGCTCGAGCAGCGGCCCGAGGGCGGAGGCGCCGCCGCCGCGATGGCCACCACGCTGGTCGGCGCGGTGCTCGCGTTCGTGCTGCCGGCGCTGGGCGTCGTCGGCGCCGTTGCCGTCACTTCGATCGGCGCGCTCGTGCTGCTCGGCGCCAACACGATCGCCTGGTCGAACTTCGGGCTCGTGTTGCCGCTCGCCGCGTCGATCGCGGCGATCCTCTCCCTGGGGCTCTTCAACCTCGTGGTCGGCTGGTTCGCCGAGGGACGCGCGCGGCGCGCGGTGCTCGCGCACTTCGGCGAGTACGTTTCGCCGGCGCTCGTCGAGCAGATGTCGCAGGACCCGGAGAACTGGCAGCGGGCCGAAAGCGACAACCGTGAATTGACCATCCTCTTCGCCGACATTCGCGGTTTCACGCGCTTGGCGGAGACGATGCAGCCCGAGCCGCTGCGCGAATACCTCAACACCTTCCTCACGGCGATGACCGAGGTGATCCATGCGCATCGCGGCACGGTCGACAAATACATCGGCGACGCAGTGATGGCGTTCTGGGGCGCGCCGGTGGAAGACGACGAACACGCCGACCACGCGGTGGCGGCGGCGCAGGCGATGCAGCGCGAAGTGGCGCGCCTGTCGGCCGGATTCGTCAGCCGCGGACTGCCGCCGCTCGCCGTGGGAATCGGCGTCAACACCGGCGTCGTCCGGGTAGGCGACATGGGCTCGAAGCTGCGTCGCGCCTACACTGCGATCGGCGACGCGGTGAATCTCGCCTCTCGCCTCGAGAGCCTGACCCGGCGCTACGAAGTCCCGATCCTGGTGGGGGAAGCGACGGCGCGACGTTGCCGGCATCTGCGTTTCCGGGAACTGGCCCGCACGACGATCAGCGGCCGAACCGAATCCGTGTGCGTGTTCGTGCCGGAATCGATGCACGACCACACCGACGAACGCCGTGGCCACGCCACGATTCCGATGCCCGCATCGACGGCGATGCACGACAGAGCCACGGTAAGCCTTCATGAAGGTTCGAGTCCTGGGCTGTAGCGGGGGCATCGGAGCGCGCGCCCGGACCACGTCCTTCCTGGTCGACCACGACATCCTCCTCGACTCGGGCACCGGCGTCGAGGACCTGTCGGTCGAGGAACTGGCCGCGATCGACCACGTGTTCCTCACGCACTCGCACCTGGATCACGTGGCCGCGCTGCCGCTGCTCGTCGATTCGGTGGGCGGGCTGCGCGCCAGGCCGATCGTCGTGCACGCGCTGCCCGAGACGATCGCCGCCCTGAAGGCGCACATCTTCAACTGGGTGATCTGGCCGGATTTCACCGAGATCCCGCACTACGATCGGCCGTGGATGGTCTTCGAGCCGCTGTCGATCGGCTCGATCGTCGAGCTGGGCGGTCGGTGGGTGAGAAGCCTCGCGGCGAGCCATACGGTGCCGGCGCTGGCGTTTCACGCCTACACGGAGCAAGCGGGCCTTGTCTTCTCGGGAGACACCGGGCCGAACGACGACTTCTGGCGCCAGGTCAACGGCGTGCCGAACCTGAAGTACCTGATCATCGAGACGGCCTTCGCGAACCGCGACCAGGATCTCGCGATGACCGCCAAGCATCTCTTCCCGATCCAGCTCGGCCAGGAACTCGCGAAGCTGCAGCGGGACCCGGAGATCCTCATCACACACCTGAAGCCCTCGGATCGGGAGACGATCGCGCGCGAGGTGGGAGCGTGGGCAGGAAGGTTCACGCCGAAGATGCTCGAGCGAGGGGACGTGCTGGAGTTGTAGGGCGGCGCGGTGGATTTCGGATCCACCGCACATCGGATGCGCCTCGCCTGGGCCGGATAGCCGAGCCATTCGTCGGACTTTGCATTCGCTGGCTGCGAGGGCAGCGTCCGCAGGCGTCTGGCGTTATAGACAAATTGTCGATACCGTGATCCGATCGTTCGCCGATCCGGAAATCGAGTTTTTCTTCCTGACGGGCAAGTCGAGAAGAATACCTGCGGAAACCGGCTCGATCGGATCGAGGCGCTTAGCGGGTGACCCGGAGAAGTGACGGAAAGCGTCACTCGTGCTGACGCTCGGCGTCACGCGGCGAATCGAAGCGAAGCCCGCCGCTGCGCCGCTTCGGCGGGAAGCGTGATGCATTTCACGCCCGTTTCTTCTCGTACGCCGCTCGTCGCCTGCCTGGAGCCGACGATCCCCGATGGCACGGTGCCTGCGTCCCTGAGTACGAGCCGACGACCTCGGCCGACTCAATCAACGATCGGGAGATCAAGATGAAGATGACTCAGGTTCGCAGGCAGGCGCAGAAGGGCTTTACGCTGATCGAGTTGATGATCGTCGTTGCGATCATCGGGATCCTGGCGGCGGTGGCGATTCCGGCGTACCAGGACTACACGGTGCGCGCGCGAGTGACGGAAGGCTTGGCGCTCGCCTCGCCGGCGAAGGTGCTGGTCGCTGAAAATGCCGCAAGCGGCAACGCCTTCGCGCTGGGTTTCGTCGCCCCGGCAGCGACGCAGAACGTTAATTCGCTTGCAGTCAGCGCAACCGGCGTCATCACGATCACGTATCCCGCCCGGGCTGGTAACGGCACCCTTATTCTGACGCCCTACTACGGCGCCAACACGCTTCTCGCCAACGGTACGATTCCGACCGACGCGATCAAGTGGAACTGCAAGGCGGCGGGTTCTGCCAAGGCGCCGGGAGTTGCCGGCACGCTGCAGGCCAAGTACGCGCCGTCCGAATGCCGTTGATGTACTGAATCCGCGGACAGTCGACAGCGGGCATCGTCCCGTTCCGACCAAGGGAGAGGGCGCGACTGGACGGTTGCGCCCTTTCTTCTTGCGGGCCTCACGCCGAACAGGCGGTGTTCGCCGAGCCAGGCACTCGTACGCCGACCCGGAAATATCGCAACTTGAAAGCGCGCCTTCGGCCCCATGGCGGCGTTGCAGATCCTCGCCATGGCGACGGCCTGCTGCGGTTTGCGCCTTGCCCGGAGGCCGAATCCATCGCTTTCATTTTGTTGCGATATCTCCCGCTCGGCGTACTAGGTCGCATATGCGGAGGCGAAGGCGACGCGAATACGGCGCGCGTTCGCCTGCACTCGGTTCGGCTTCGCCAAGGATGACGTGGCACCGAACACCGCAGTGATCACCGCCACTGCCCTTGCGCCAGCGGCCGCGACCTTTGCAGCGTTCGAAGCGTCGATACCTCCGATCGCCACCGCGTGCAACCCCTGCTCACGTGCGCGAGCGAAGAGATCGAGCGTTGCGCGTACCGCGGTCGGTTTGGTCTCCGACGGAAAGACGCTGCCGAACGCAAAGTAGTCGGCAAGCCCGGAGAATTCCATCGCCCGGGCGAGCGAGTCGTAGCAGGACACGCCGATGACGGTGCCGGCGCCGAGCGCCGCGCGCGCATCCGCGATCGCGGCGTCGTCCCGTCCCAGGTGCACCCCGTCGGCGTCGAGCGCTGCGGCCAGCTCGATCGAATCGTTGACGACAAAGGTAGCTCCCGCTTCGCGGCATAGCTCGCGGACTTTCGTTGCCTGCTGCAGGCGCCGCAGCGGTGCGAGCGTCTTGTTGCGGTATTGCACGGTAGAAGCGCCACCGCGAATCGCCGCGGAGACGGCGCTGACCAGCCAGACGTCGTCGCCCGTCTCGGGCGTCAGGACGTACAAGCCGGTCGGCAAGTGTCGCCCGCCCAGTCCAGGTGTGCTGCGGAGCATGGAAGTTCTGTCGGCGTTCTCGACGCGTACGCCGAAGATATCGGGATCGATCGTTCTCTCCAGTATGCGGGAAAGCTGGCGCATCGGCCGACTCCGACAACGGGAGACGCGGGTCCTTTGCGTCCATCGCAACGCCCCAGCCACTGGTCGGTACGGCTGCTGGCCTGACGGTCGGGGCAGCTACCATGCCGTCGCTGCCTGCCGATCCGTTCGGCGGTCGCGAACGAACCAGCGTCGTCCCACGAGGCGGCGCGACGAGGAAGCCAGGAGGATCACGATGAGCGACGCGACGGGCGGCCCGTTTCGGACGTGGATGTGCCTGATCTGCGGGTTCCTGTACGAGGAAGAGAAGGGCGTTCCCGAAGAAGGCATTCCACCGGGCACGCGCTGGGAGGACATCCCGGCGAACTGGACCTGTCCCGAGTGCGGTGCGCGCAAGGACGACTTCGAGATGGTGGAGATCTGAAGATGAGCGGTGCGGCGTCGTTGGGCGGCCTGAAGGTCATGGTGATCGACGACAGCAACACGATTCGCCGCAGCGCCGAGATCTTCCTGAAGCAGGCGGGCGCCCAGGTGATCCTCGCCGAGGACGGCTTCGATGCGCTGGCGAAGATCGCCGACAACGACCCCGATCTGGTCTTCTGCGACATCCTGATGCCGCGCCTCGACGGCTACCAGACCTGCGCGTTGATCAAGAAGAGCCCGCGCTTTCGCACGATTCCGGTGGTGATGCTGTCGAGCAAGGACGGCCTGTTCGATCGCGCGCGCGGCCGGATGGTCGGCTCGGATCACTACCTCACCAAGCCGTTCACGAAGGACGCGCTGTTGCGTGCGGCCGGCGAGCACGCGCGCAGCGCGGGCACGGCCGCGTTCGCCGACGCCGGCGAAGCCGCGTCCTGAATCTCCCGTTCCGGAATCCTCCGAGCCAAACGCAAAGGCCCGCAATGCCCGCACACAAGATCCTCGTCGTCGACGATTCGCCCACCGAACGCCATTTCATCGCCGACCTGCTCGCGAAGAAGGGCTATCGCGTGATCACCGCCGAGAACGGCCAGGAAGCGATGGCGAAGGTGAAGATCGAGCGTCCGTCGCTCGTCGTGCTCGATGTCGTGATGCCGGGCCAGAACGGCTTCCAGGTGACGCGCGCGCTGTCGCGCGATCCCGAGACGCAGTCGATTCCCGTGATTCTCTGCACGAGCAAGGGCAACGAGACCGATCGGATCTGGGGGCTGCGCCAGGGCGCGCGCGAGTACCTGGTGAAACCGGTGAAGCCCGACGAGTTGCTCGCGCGGGTCGCCGATCTGGCGCACTGACGATGGCCAGCGGCAAGAACCTGCGCGAGTTCCAGCTGCGCCTGTCGGAGCGGCTGCGGCAGGCTGCGTCCGAGCCGCCGAAGGCGGCGCGCCTCGGTGTGCAGATCGGCGAGCGCAACCTGCTCGTTGCGCTGTCGGAAGTCGGCGAGATCGTCGCGCTTCCCGGCGAGATCACGCCGGTGCCGCTCACGCACGAATGGTTTCGCGGCCTGGTGAACCTGCGCGGTTCGCTGTACGGCGTCTCCGACCTGGCCCGCTTCGAAGGGCGCGATCCGGCGCCGATGACGAAGTCGACGCGATTGCTCGCCTTCGCGCCTCGCCTGAACCTGAACGGCGCGATCGTGGTCGATCGCATGCTCGGCTTGCAGAACGACGCCGCGTTGACCGCACGGCAGCCGCGGGAGCAGGTGCCCGGGCAAACCTGGCTGGGACCCGACTGGGTCGATTCCGAAGGCCGCCGATGGACCGAGTTGAAGCTCGGCGAACTTGCGGTCGACGAGCGATTCCTCTGCGTGAATCGCTGAAGTGCCCCGTGGAGAAAGAACGATGAGCATCGCCGCGAAGTTCCCGGCTTTCCTGCAGTGGCAATCGCGAGCCTCGGCCGCCGGCGGGCCGGATACGGCGATCGTCGAGGATCTTCTGTCCGAGCCGCCGCCGGCGCCGCCTCCGTCGGCGCGCCCGGTGCGTCCGGTGACGCAGATCTTCGAGCGCCCGGCCGTCCCGCCGGCGCGCGCCCACGACGAAGGGCAGGACGACGCCGGCGACGCCGACGCAGGGACTCCGCGCGAGCGTTTTCGCATTCCGCTCGTCGGCGCGATGCCTTTCCGCCGGCAGATGCAGATCTGGCTGCCGACGCTGCTGGTGTCGTTGCTCGCCGCGTTCTTCCTGCTGCAACTCGATGCGCGCCAGGCCACCGACGCTTCGCACTGGTTCCGGCAGCTGGGCGATGCGCTGATGCAGTCGCAGCGCGTGGCCAAGGCGGCGTCGCAGGCGATCGCCGGCGATCCGATCGCATTCGGGCAGCTGAGCGACGGTCGCAGCGCGATGAACCGCTCGCTCGAAGCGCTCGCGCGCGGGGACGCCGACGGACAGCCGGTGCCGTCGCGGGTGCAGGCGGACCTGCGAACGCTTTCGCTCGTGTGGTCGAAGTCCGATCACGCGGTGACGGTGATACTGAACCAGGATCTGCTGCTGCAATCGCTCGGCGGCATGCGCCGCGACGTGACCCGCATGGAGCCGCAGATGCTGCGCGACGCGCAGGCGGTCCTGGCGAGCCGGCTGCGCGCGGGTGCTTCGGCGCGAGAGGTTGCGGCGGCGGGCGAAATGGTCGCTCTGACGCAGACGATCGCCAAGGACGTCAACGAGCTGATTCTCGGCGGAGCGCCCGACCGGACGATCGAGATGCGGCTGCGCCAGTCGGTGATCGACCTGGGCGAGCAGGTCGACGCGCTGCTCGACGGCAGCGACCGTGCGCGCATCGCCGCAGTGAACGACCCCGAAGCGCGCCGCACGCTGGCTGCGCTGAAGCAGGCGATCGCCGCCGTGGCGCCGCAGGTCTCGGGGATTCTCGCCAGCCTGCCCCGGGTACAGCAGGCGCGACAGGCCGAGCGTCACGTGTTCGGCGACAGCGAGGTCGTGCAATCGTTGCTCGAAGCCATCCGAGGCAAGCTGCAGGCGCGCGAGGCGCTGCGCTTCTGGAACCTCGCGGGGGCAGCCGCGTTCGGCGCCATCGCGCTGCTTGCGCTCTACGGATTGTTCCGCGCGTTCCTCTCCGACAGCGAGCAGCGCGCGGCGGAGGCCGAACGGCACGAAGCGGCGGCGCGACGCCAGGAGCAGCAGGCGAAGTCCGCCAACGACCAGAACCAGGCGGCGATCCTGCGCCTGATGAACGAACTGCAGGAGGTAGCCGACGGCGACCTCACCGTGCAGGCCACCGTGTCGGAAGACATCACCGGCGCCATCGCCGACTCGGTGAACTACACGATCGAGGAGTTGCGCAGCATCGTCGGGCGGATCAACCGCACGGCCGACCAGGTGAGCGACGCTTCGAACCGCGCACAGGTGACGGCGTCGAGCCTGCAGGCGGCCAGCGAGCAGCAGTCGCGCGAGATCCGCGATACCGGCGAGGCGGTGCTGCGCATGGCTCGGCAGATCAACGAGGTGTCGACACGCGCCGCGGAATCGGTGCAGGTCGCTCGCCAGTCGTTGGGCGCTTCCGAAGAGGGATCGCGCGCCGTGGACAATGCGATCGCCGGCATGAACGGAATCCGCGACCAGATCCAGGACACGGCCAAGCGGATCAAGCGGCTCGGCGAGTCCTCGCAGGAGATCGGCGAGATCGTCGAGCTGATCTCGGACATCACGGAGCAGACGAACGTGCTGGCGCTGAACGCGGCGATCCAGGCGGCCTCGGCAGGTGAAGCCGGGCGCGGCTTCACCGTCGTCGCCGAGGAGGTGCAGCGCCTGGCCGAACGCTCGGCCGAGGCCACGCGGCAGATCTCGACGCTGATCCGCACGATCCAGACCGACACGCAGGATGCCGTCGCGGCGATGGAGCGCAGCACGCAGGGCGTGGTCGAGGGTGCGCGCCTGTCGGACGAAGCCGGACGCACGCTGGGCGAGATCGGCCGCGTGTCGACGCTGCTCGCCGAACTGATCGAGGACTTCTCGGCGAGCACTTCGCGCCAGGCGTCGTCGGCCGGCAATGTCGCGCAGTCGATCCAGCGCATCCTGCTCGTCACCGAGCAGACCAGCGAGGGAACGCTGCAGACGGCGGGCTCGATCCGCCAGCTGTCCGAACTTGCGCTCGAGCTGAAGAGCTCGGTGTCGCGATTCAAGGTCGCGTGAAACGGAAGCACTGCCGATGATCGACGCACAACGCAACGAAGGCCTGGAAGCCGCCGATCTCGCGGCGCTGTCGTGGTGCATCGGCGAGATCCGCGAATCGCTCGCCGCCTGCGAACGCGAGTTGCGCGCCGGCCTGCAGCAGGCGCGCGGCGCGTCGCACGACATAGCCGACGGCGGGCACGGCCTGGCGGCGGCGCGTTCGGCACTGCACCAGGCACACGGCGCCTTGTCGGTCGTCGACCTCGCCGGCGTCACCACCGTGACGGGCGAGGCCGAGACGCTGCTCGAGCGCATATCGCGCGACCAGCTCGCACTCGACTCCGCGATACTCGACGCGCTCGCACGCAGCTTCGCCGCGATCGTCGAGTATCTCGACGAACTCGCACTCGGCGAGCCGCAGCAACCGCTCTACCTGTTCCCCTATTACGCAGCGCTGCTGCAACTGCGCGGCGCCGAGCGGGTCCATCCGGCCGATCTCTTCGTCGTTCCGGTGCGCGCGCAGCTCGTCGGCAGCGGCAGCGCCGCGCGCACCCGTGACGCGGCCGAGTTGACCGCCGCACGGGTCAGCTTCGAGCGCGGCCTGCTGTCGGTGCTGCGCGATCCGCTCGACAGCGAAGGCCTCGCCGCGTTGCACGCCTCGGTGGCGACGATCGGCGCCTCCCAGGTGGGTGCGGCGCATCCCACCTTCTGGCAGGTCGCACTCGCCTATTTCGAGGCGCTTCGCGACGGTGCGCTCGCGCTCGACGTCTACGGCAAGCGCCTGCTCGCGCGGCTGAACCTGCAGTTGCGCCGCTCGATCGCCGATGGCGCGCTGGTCGCCGACCGGCTGCTCAAGGACACGCTGTTCGCGCTTGCCTGCGCCGACGAAACGCGCAGCGCCGGTTCGCCGTTGCTGGCCGAGGTGCGGCGCGCCTTCGGCCTGGCGGGGAGCGTGCCGCCCGATTTCGCGACGCCCCGTTTCGGCCGCGTGGACGCGCAGGCGCTGCGGGAGGCGAAGGAGTCGATCGCCCGCGCGAAGCTCGGCTGGGAGAAGCTCGCAGCGGGAAACGGAAAGGAACTCGCATCGTTCACGCAGGCGATCGCCGCGTTGCGCTCGGCCACGGCGAAGCTGTCGTTTCCCGGCGTGCATTCGCTTGCCGACGCGTTCGGCGAGGCGAGCCGGGTGCTCGCGCTCGGCGATCCGCTGCCTGGCGCGATGCTCGCGCTCGAGGTCGCGTCGGCACTGCTCTTCGCCGAGCAGGTCTTCGAACGCGGGCTCAAGGGCCGCGGTGATCACGACGCACGCGCAGCCGAGATGGCCGAGCGCGTGCTGCAGTGCTGCGCGGGGCGCCCGCCTGTCGAAGAGATGCCGCCGTGGCTGGGCGACATCAGTCGGGCCGCGCAGGAGCGGCTCACGATGTCGAGCTTCATTGCCGAGGTGCAGGACAACCTGCGCTCGGCCGAGCAGACGCTCGACGCGTTCTTTCGCGACGCGACGCAGCGCGCCGACCTGGCGTCCACCGCGCAGGGACTGCGACAGGTCGCCGGCGCGCTCGGCTTGCTGGGGCACGAAGATGCGGCAGCCGCGTCGAATGCCGCGGCCGCGCGGGTCGACGAGTTCGCGCTCGCGCAGGACGTGCCTGCGGCCGAGCTTTGCCAGAACGTCGCCGACAGCATCGGCGCGCTCGGCTTCTTCGTGGAAGGCCTGCAACAGGCCAGGCGCAGCGGTGCGCGCTTCGCCTTCGACGCGGACAGCGGGCGTTTCGATGCGGTGCTCGACGAAGCCCGCGCGGATCCGCGCACGGCGATCGTCGAATTCGACGCGACGGCCGAGTCGCTGCTGGCGCAGCACACCAGGCAGGCGCAGGAAATCGTCGCTTCGCTGTGCGAGCGGCCGGCCGACGCGGCCTTGCGCGACGCGCTGCGGCGCACGTTGGCGAAGGTTCGCGACGACGCCCATTTCGCCGACCACGTCGCGCTGAAGGCGCAGGCGAACGAGGCGATTGCCTGCCTGGATGCCTCGGCCGACGATGGCGCCGCGCTTCGGGCCGCGGTGGCCAGGCTCGCCGGCGAGACCACGCCGACGCCGGTGCCGCCGCAGGCGGTGGAGCCGCGATCGGACGACGACGTCGACCGCGAATTGCTCGGGATCTTCCTGGGCGAGGCGCAAGAGGTGCTCGCGGCGATCGCGGATTCGTCCACGGGCCTGCGAACGGCGCCGCAGGACAATGCGCTGCTGACCACGATCCGGCGCGGCTTCCACACGTTGAAGGGGTCGAGCCGGATGGTCGGGCTTGCCGACTTCGGCGAGGCCGCCTGGGCGATGGAACAGGTGCTGAATCTCTGGCTCGCCGACGAGCGCCCGGCCAGCGAGACGCTGCTCGCGCTGATCGATGCTTCACATGCCCGTTTCGCGGGCTGGGTCGAAGCGCTGCAGCTCGATGCGGCGTCCGCGGTCGATCCGACGCCGATCGTCGCGGCCGCTGCGGCACTGCGCGACGACCCGGGGGCCGAGGCGATGCTTTCCGTCGAAGCGGTCGAAGCAGTGCAGGCCGCCGCGGATGCGCAAGCCGTCGACGATGCGCAAGCCGCCGCGGATGCGCAAACCGTCGAGGATGCGCAGGCCGTCGAGGATGCGCAAGCCGTCGAGAGTGCGCAAGCCGTCGAGGATGCGCAAGCCGCCGAGCCGCTTGCCGACGAGATTTCGATCGGCGACCGTTCGATCAGCCG
The DNA here is from genome assembly GCA_023954015.1 of Burkholderiaceae bacterium. Lineage (GTDB taxonomy): Bacteria > Pseudomonadota > Gammaproteobacteria > Burkholderiales > Burkholderiaceae_E > Zeimonas. Next base: position 74,014 of record JAMLIS010000009.1, on the reverse strand, counting down.
TTCGCTGTACCAGATCTTCCTCGGCGAAGCCGACGATCTCGTCGGCGTGCTCGGCGCCGACGCGACCGACTGGCTCCGGCAGCCCGAGAGGCCTGCGACGGAGGCGGCGCAGCGCGCGATGCATTCGCTCAAGGGCAGCGCTGCGCTCGTGCAGCTCGAAGACGTGCATGCGATCGCCGAGCAGCTCGAGACCTTCCTGTTGCGGCAGCGAGCGCAGGCGCGACCGATCGGATCCGAGGATCTCGACGACTACACGCAGGTGATCGAGCGGCTGCGCGCGCTGCTTCATCAGTTCGCCGCAGGCCACGAGCCGCGGCCCGAACCGGACGCCTTCGCGCTTGCGCATGCGCTGGCCGCGCGCTGGGACCCGCGAGCGGCCCACGCTCACGCCCACGCGACCCTGGGCGCAGGCGCCGCGCACGAAGAGCTCGACGCCGACCTGCTGCCGATCTTCGTCGAGGAAGCGAGCGACCAGCTGCCGCGCATCGGCGAGAACCTGCGCGGCTGGCAGGCGGCGCCCGACGATCGTTCGCTGCCGCAACAGTTGATGCGCGACCTGCATACCGTGAAAGGCAGCGCACGCATGGCCGGTGCGATGGCGCTCGGGCAGCGCGTGCACGAGATGGAAACCCGAATCGAGGCCGCGAGCGTGCTGACGGTCGTGCCTCAGTCGTTGATCGACGAGCTGGTCGCCGACCACGATGCGGTCGTTGCGCTCTTCGAGTCGGTTCGCGACCACGGGCAGCACTCGCCGCAGCAGGCGCCGGCTTCGACCGGCGGCCCTTGCGACGAAGCGGCGACGCAGCGCGGCGTCGCGCCCGATGCTCCCGCGGCGAAGATCGAAACTGCGGGCGCCGCCGATGTGCACGACGCGGCGCGCGAGCCGGCGACGCAGGCGCAGCGGCACCCGCCGCCGACGGGTTCTCCGGACGGCGAACGGCGTGCAGCTCCCCGCTTGCCGGCGACGTCGCCCGGCTCGTCGCTGGTGCGCGTGCGCGCCGATCTCCTCGAACGCGCCGTCAACGAATCCGGCGAGGTCTCGATCGCGCGCGCGCGCATCGAGAACGAGCTCGGCGCGATGCGCCAGGCGCTGCAGGATCTCACCGAGAACGTCGCGCGGCTGCACGCGCAGCTGCGCGAGGTGGAGATCCAGGCCGAATCGCAGGTGCAGGCGCGCATCGCGCACCAGAAGGAGGCGAAGGCCGATTTCGACCCGCTCGAATTCGACCGCTATACGCGTTTCCAGGAGTTGACGCGGATGCTGGCCGAGTCGGTGAACGACGTGGCCACCGTGCAGACCAACGCGATGCGCAGCCTCGACGTCGCGTCGCAGGACATGACGCGCCACGCGCAGGTGCTGCGCGACCTGCAGCAGAACCTGATGCGCATGCGCATGGTGCAGTTCGGCACGATTTCCGATCGGCTGTACCGTGTCGTCCGGCAGGCCGCGAAGGATGCCGGAAAACGCGTATCGATGGACCTGCGTGGTGCATCGGTCGAGATCGACCGCGGCGTGCTCGAGCGCATGGTGGCGCCGATCGAGCACCTGCTGCGCAATGCCGTCGCGCACGGCATCGAGTCCGTCGCCGAGCGGCTCTCGCAGGGCAAGCCGGAGGCCGGCGAGATCCGCGTCGAGGTGCGACAGGAAGGCAACGAGGTCGTCCTGCTCTTCTCCGACGACGGGCGCGGCCTCGACTACGCGAAGATTCTCTCGCGCGCGCGCGCCATCGGCCTCGTCGAGGACGGTGCGCAGCCGGCCGAGCGCGAACTCGCCGAGATGATCTTCGCACCGGGATTCTCGACCGCGAACGAACTTACCGAACTGGCCGGCCGCGGTGTCGGCACCGACGTCGTGCGTGCCGAGGTCCAGGGCCTGGGTGGGCGCATCGACGTCGATTCGCAGGCCGGTCACGGAACGCGCTTCACCGTTCATCTGCCGCTCACGCTGGCGATCGCGCAGGTCGTCGTCGTCACGGTCGGCGAGACGCGCTACGCGATTCCGTCGTCGAGCGTCGAGCAGGTCCTGCAGCTCAAGCCGCAGGCATTGGCCGGCGCGTACGACGACGGTTCGATCCAATGGCAGGGGGCGCGGGTACCGCTGCACTATCTCGGCGCCCTCGTCGGCATGGACGAGTACAGACCCCTGGCGCAGCACCTGTCGCCGGTGGTGGTCGTTCGCTCCGGAACGCTTCGCCTGGCGATGCATGTCGATGCCGTGAGCCGCAACCAGGAAGTCGTCGTCAAGAACGTCGGTTCGCAGGTCGCTCGCGTGCCCGGCGTCGGCGGCGCGACGGTGCTCGGCGACGGCGAGATCGTGCTGATCCTGAACGCCGCGCGCCTTGCGCAACAGGTGCTCGGGGACCTGTGGCTCGAGCGGCCTGCCGGCGTCGGTCGCCGAGCCCTGGCGGAGGCACCGCCTACGGTGATGGTCGTCGACGATTCGCTCACCGTGCGCAAGGTCACCCAGCGACTGCTCCTGCGCGAGGGCTACGACGTGATGCTGGCGAAGGACGGCGTCGACGCGATGCGCCAGCTGCAGGACCGGCGGCCCGACGTGATGCTCGTCGACATCGAGATGCCGCGCATGGACGGATTCGATCTCACGCGCAACGTGCGCGCCGACGAGCGGGTACGCGACATTCCGATCGTCATGATCACGTCGCGCACGGCCGACAAGCACCGCAACCACGCGATGTCGCTCGGCGTGGACGCGTATCTGGGCAAGCCGTACCGGGACGACGAATTGCTCGGGCATGTGGCGCATTTCCTGCAAACCCGATCGGGTCGAAGCAGGCCCTCGACGGCATAGACCCGCCGCCCGAGACCCCGCGCGACTCCCCCGTTGTGGCGGGCAACCCCCGGCCCTACAATAGTCCCGATGGCCTCCATCACCGCGCCCGATTTCACGAACCAGTTCCTGATCGCCATGCCGAGCCTGAGCGACTCGAACTTCGGCGGCGCCGTCGTGTTCGTCGCGGAGCACAGCCCGAAGGGCGCGCTGGGCCTGGTCATCAACCGGCCGATGCAGCTCGACCTTGCCGCGCTGTTCGAGCGCATCGACCTGAAGCTCGAGATCGCCCCGCTCGCGTCCTCGCCGGTGCTGTTCGGCGGCCCGGTGCAGATGGACCGCGGCTTCGTGCTGCACGAACCGGTCGGCGACTGGAACTCCACGGTCACCGTCGGCGACGGACTCGGGCTTACTTCTTCGAAAGACGTCCTCGAGGCCGTTGCCGAAGGCGCCGGTCCGCAGCGCATGATCGTCACGCTCGGCTACGCCGGCTGGGGACCGGGGCAGCTCGAGGAGGAGATCGGCCGCAACTCGTGGCTCACCGTGCCTGCGAACAGCGAGCTGATCTTCGATACGCCGCTCGAGGAGCGGTTGCCGGCCGCGTACCGACTGCTCGGCGTCGACCCTGCCTTCCTTTCGATGTCGGCCGGTCACGCCTGAGAAGGTGTGAACGACGGACTCGTTCGCGCATCCGACTTGCCGCCGCGAACGCTGCTCGGCTTCGATTTCGGGCGCCTGCGCATCGGCGTCGCAGTGGGCAACACGGTCACCGGAACCGCGCGGGCGCTGGCGATCGTCGATGCCGAGCCGCTCGAAGAGCGCTGGCAGTCGATTGCGTCTCTCGTCGACGAGTGGCGCCCGGACGGCTTCGTCGTCGGCCGGCCGGCTACGCCACGCGACGAACGCGTCGATGCGCAAGCGGCCCGCGCCTGCAACGTGCAGGAAACCGCTGCGCGTTGCGAGCGCTTCGCGCGCCAGCTCGCCGGACGCTTCCGGCTGCCGGTGGAACTCGTCGACGAAAGCGGCTCGAGCCTCGAGGCGGCCACTACGCTCGCCCGGCGGCGGCGAGCGGTCCCTGACCTGCACGCCGCGGCAGGCGTCGGCGCCGTTGCGCCCGCCGTGCGGCGCCGGTCGGGTGCAGCGCATCGCGGCGCGGACGACGCCGAAGCCGCGGCGATAATCCTGCGACAATACCTGTCCCGCCGCTGAGAAGCCGAGTCCGCCCCGCTGCATGAACGCCAGTCCCGATGCCGAAGCGCTCTACGCGCGGCTGCTCGATGCCGTGCGCGACGGCATCGTCGGGCGCGACGTTTCGCTGATCGGGATCCACAGTGGCGGCGCGTGGATCGCCGAGCGGCTGCATCGCGACCTGGCGCTCGCGCGTCCGCTCGGATCTCTGTCGAGCGCCTTTCACCGCGACGACTATGGCCGCCGCGGCCTGCCGAGCGAGATGAAGGGCACGGCGCTGCCCTTCGAGGTCGACGCCGCCGACATCGTGCTCGTCGACGACATTCTCTACACCGGACGTACCGTGCGCGCGGCGATGAACGAACTCTTCGACTACGGCCGTCCGGCGCGCATCGAACTCGCCGTGCTGCTCGATCGCGGAGGGCGCGAGCTGCCGATCGAGGCGCGCTATTGCGGCGCGGCCCGGCCGCTGGCCGCGCCGCGCAATTACGCCTTCGCGCGCGACGGACAAGGCCGTTTCTCGCTGCGCATCGAGTGACACCATGTCGATGCGACACCCGCAACTGGACGAGAAGGGCGAGCTGCGGCACCTGCTGACGATCGAGGGGCTGCCGCGCGAACTGATCCATCGCATCCTCGACACGGCATCGAGCTTTGTCGGCGTGTCGGCGCGCGAGGTGAAGAAGGTGCCGCTGCTGCGCGGCAAGTCGGTGTTCAACCTGTTCTTCGAGAACTCGACGCGCACGCGCACCACCTTCGAGATCGCCGCCAAGCGCCTGTCGGCCGACGTCATCAACCTGAACATCAACACGTCGTCGACGTCGAAGGGGGAATCGCTGCTCGACACCATCGACAACCTGATGGCGATGCATGCCGACATGTTCGTCGTGCGGCACGCGCAAAGCGGCGCGCCCTACCTCATCGCGCAGCACATCGAGCGCATGCGCGGGCACGCGCCGCACGTGAACGTGATCAACGCCGGCGACGGGCGCCATGCGCACCCGACGCAGGGGCTGCTCGACATGTACACGATCCGCCACTTCAAGGGCGACTTCACGCAGCTTACGGTGGCCGTCGTCGGCGACATCCTGCATTCGCGCGTCGCGCGTTCCGACATCCACGCGCTCACCACGCTGGGCGTTCCCGAGGTGCGCGCGATCGGGCCGCGCACGCTGCTGCCGGGCGGCCTCGAAGAGCTCGGACTGAAGGTGTATACCGACATGCGCGAAGGGCTGCGCGGAGTCGACGCGGTCATCATGCTGCGACTGCAGAACGAGCGGATGCGCGGTGCGCTGTTGCCATCGGCGCAGGAATATTTCAAGCACTACGGACTGACGCAGGAGAAGCTCGCGCTCGCGGCTCCCGATTGCATCGTGATGCACCCCGGGCCGATGAACCGCGGCGTCGAGATCGAGTCGGCGGTGGCCGACGGTCCGCAGTCGGTGATCCTCGACCAGGTGACCTTCGGTATCGCCGTGCGGATGGCGGTGATGAGTCTTCTGGGTCAGTCGCAGGCATGAGCGAGCGTTGTCTGTCGATCGTCGGCGGTCGCGTCGTCGACCCCGCGTCGGATCTCGACCGCGTCGCCGACCTGCACATCGCCGACGGGCGAGTCGTTGCGATCGGCGCGCCGCCCGACGCTTTTCGCGCCGAGCGAACGATCGACGCGCGCGGCGTCGTCGTCGCTCCCGGCCTGGTCGACCTGGCCGCGCGCCTGCGCGAGCCGGGATTCGAATATCGCGCGACGCTCGAGTCGGAGATGCGGGCCGCCGTGGCCGGCGGCGTCACGTCACTGTCGTGCCCGCCCGACACCGATCCGCCGCTCGACGAACCCGGACTTGTCGAGATGCTCAAGCACCGCGCACGCGGGCTCGATCTCGCGCACCTGTATCCGCTCGGTGCGCTCACCGTGCGGCTGGCCGGCGAAACGATCACCGAGATGGCCGAACTCGCCGAAGCCGGCTGTGCCGGCTTCTCGCAGGCGCTCGCGCCGGTGCTCGACACGCAGGTACTGCAACGCGCCATGCAGTACGCGAACACTTTCGGTTACACCATATGGGTGCAGCCGCAGGACCCGCACCTCGCACGCGGCGGCGTCGCGCACGCCGGCGTCGTCGCCGCGCGTCTCGGACTCTCGGGCATTCCGGTGGTCGCCGAGACGATCGCGATCCACACCATCCTCGATCTCGTGCGCGACACCGGTTGCAGCGTGCACCTGTGCCGGTTGTCGTCGGCGGCCGGCATCGAACTCGTGCGGCGCGCGAAGGCGGAGCGACTGCCGGTGACCGCCGACGTCTCCGTGCACCACCTGCACCTGATCGACGTCGACATCGGACATTTCGACAGTCACCTGCGCGTCGATCCGCCGTTTCGCGCGGCGGCCGATCGCGATGCGATCCGCGCGGCGCTCGCCGACGGAACGATCGACGCGATCTGCTCCGATCACACGCCGGTGGACGACGACGCGAAGCAGCTGCCTTTCGCAGAGGCCGAGCCGGGCGTGACCGCGCTCGAACTGCTGCTGCCGCTGACGCTGAAGTGGGCAAGCGAGACCGGAACCGATCTGCGCACCGCGCTGGCGAAGATCACGCAGCGTTCGGCTGCGGTGCTGGGCATCGCGAAAGATGCTGGGAGCGTCGCGGTCGGCATGCCGGCGGACCTGTGCGTATTCGATCCGCAGGCGCACTGGAAGGTTTCCACGCAGACGCTGCGCAGCCAGAGCCGGCACACCCCGTACCTGGGATACGAGGTGCCGGGCCGCGTACGGGCGACCGTGGTGGAGGGGAGCGTGGCTTACGAAGAACGGTCGATCCGCGACGGGAAGGCAAGGCCGTAGCTGCAACAACTGAACTGAACGCATGAGACTCGCCGTTTTCGGAGCCGGCTACGTCGGCCTGGTCACCGCCGCCTGCTTCGCCGAGATGGGCAACCACGTCGCCTGCGTCGACGTGGACGAATCACGCATCGAGCGGCTGCGCCGCGGTGAGGTGCCGATCCACGAGCCTGGTCTGTCGGAGATGATCGTGCGCGGCGCCGAGCGCGGGCGCATCCGTTTCACGACCGACGCGCGCGATGCGATCGCCGACGCGGAGGTGATCTTCATCGCGGTAGGCACGCCGCCGAACGAGGACGGCGCCGCCGATCTCTCGCACGTGCTCGCGGTGGCGCGCACCATCGGCTCGGTCGTCGAGAAGCCGGTCGTCGTCGTCGACAAGAGCACCGTGCCGGTCGGCACCGCCGACAAGGTGCGCGAGGCGATCGACGCGGAGCTTTCGCGGCGCGAAGTGCGCGTCGACTACGCCGTCGTCTCGAACCCCGAATTCCTGAAGGAGGGTGCCGCGATCGGTGACTTCATGCGACCCGATCGCATCGTCATCGGCGCCAGCGATGCGCGGGCGATCGACGTCATGCGCAACCTGTACGCGCCGTTCTCGCGCAATCACGAGAAGCTCGTCGTGATGAGCGAACGTTCGGCCGAACTGACCAAGTACGCGGCGAACACGATGCTCGCCGTGCGCATCTCGTTCATGAACGAGCTCGCGGCGCTCGCCGAGCGGCTCGGCGCGGACATCGAGGACGTGCGCCGCGGCATCGGCAGCGACCGCCGGATCGGTGCGAGCTTCCTGTATCCCGGTGCCGGCTTCGGCGGCTCGTGCTTCCCGAAGGACCTGCGCGCGCTGCTGCGCACGAGCGGCGAACACGGATCGGCGCTGACCATCGTGCGGGCGGCCTTCGACGTGAACGAGCGGCAGAAGCACGTGCTCTTCGCCAAGGCGTCGCGGGTCTTCGACGGGAAGCTGGAGGGGCTGCGGGCGGCGATCTGGGGGCTGGCGTTCAAACCCGACACCGACGACGTGCGCGAAGCGCCGAGCCAGGTGCTGATCGAGCGCCTTCTCGACGCGGGAGCCACGGCGGTCGGCTACGACCCGGAAGCGGCGAAGAACATGCGCGAGGCGCTCGCCGGCCGCGAGGGTTTCGAAACGGTGGACGACGCGTACCGGGCGGCGGAAGGGGCCGACGTGCTGTTCGTCGTCACCGAGTGGCGCGAGTTCCGCAGTCCCGACTTCGAGCGACTGCGCGAGCGGATGCGCCGGCCGGTGCTGATCGACGGGCGCAACCTGTACGACCCGCGCACCGTGCGGGCGGCGGGATTCCGCTACGAGTCGATCGGTCGGCCGTGAACGCGCCGCGAACGACACGTGGATCGCCGCCCAGGCGCTGGACCTGGGGGCGATAGTCGTCACCGACAATGTCGGCGAGTTCCCCGCGTGCCGGAGCTTGCGATCGGGAACTGGCTCCGGATGCCCTGATCGGACGCCTTGCGCGACAGCGGCGTCAGGCTCCGGGGCGGTCTGCGCAGCTCACCTTCAGCGCCCGCCGATCCCGCAGTCGCACCGCCGTCAGCTCGCGCCCCCACACGCAACCGGTGTCGATCGACAGCAGGTCGGGCCGATCGAGCCAGCCGAGCGCGGCCCAGTGTCCGAAGACGATCGGCGTGCCGGCACTCGCGCGGCCGGGTACGTCGAACCACGGCAGGTAGCCCGGCGCAGCGGAATCGACGCCTTCCTTCGCCGCGAACTCCATGCGTCCCTCGGGCGTGCAGAAGCGGAGACGGGTGAGCGCGTTGACGATCACGCGCAGCCGGTCGTTGCCTCGCAGCGAATCGGACCACTGCGCGGGCTCGTTGCCGTACATCTCGCGCAGGAAATCGAGCCAGCGCGGTCCCGACAGCACACGGTGCACCTCGTCGGCCAGCTCGAGCGTGCGCATGGCACTCCACTGCGGCAGGACACCGGCGTGCACCATCAGCCAGCCCTCGTCGAAGTGCGCGAGCGGCCGCGTGCGTACCCAGTCGATCAACGCGTCGCGATCGGGCGCGGCGAGGATCGCGTCGAGCGTGTCGGTGCGATGCGCGCGCCGGATGCCGGCGGCGACCGTGAGCAGATGCAGATCGTGATTGCCGAGCACGGTGACGACGCGGTCGCCCTGCTCGATCGCCCAGCGCAGCGTTTCGAGCGAGCGCGGCCCGCGGTTGACGAGATCGCCGACGAGCCACAGGCGTGCGGACGAGGGGATTTTCGACAAGAGCGCAAGAAGGCTGTCGAGGCACCCCTGTACGTCGCCGATCGCCCAGGCTTCGGGGCGGGATTCCATTCCGGAGAGGAAATTACTTACCATCGTCTTCCAACGGTAGCGCGACAGGCGAGAATGCTCGCCTCGTATTGGTTCGAAAGGAAGGGTCCGTGACGAAATTCGTGCGTGGCGACGTGATCGAGGTGCCGTTTCCGGGCGATGCACCGGGTGTGGGCGACGGGAAGCAGACGGCACTCGTCGTGTCGCCGTCGGACCTCGAACATGCGCACGGGCTTCTCTGGGTGGCGCTGGTCACGAAGCAGGAAAACCCCGCGTGGCGGGGCGACGTCCCGATTCTGGACTTTGCCGTGGCGGGAACTCCACCGCAGATGGTGGTCCGCACGGCGAGACTGGCGACGGTGCCGGCCGAATCGGCGAAGCGCATCGGCCGGATTTCCGGAATGCTGCTCGCGCGCGTGCTGGGAGAGATCAACGCGGCGCTGGGGAGGCTGTAGGCGCAATGTCGAGGCCTCGCCAGGGTGGGAGGGACGCGCAGGTCTCCCTGCGATAGCATCGGTTATCCGCGAATGACGCAACCACTTCATTGCCGATGAGCGCGTTCCACGAAGAAGAAGTCCTCAGCGTCCACCACTGGACCGACCGGCTGTTCAGCTTCAAGACCACGCGCGATCGCGCGCTGCGCTTCTGCAACGGCCATTTCACGATGATCGGGCTGGAGGACGGAGGCAAGAAGCTGCTGCGCGCCTACAGCATCGTGAGCCCGAACTACGAGGACCACCTCGAGTTCCTGAGCATCAAGGTGCCCGACGGACCGCTCACCTCGAAGCTGCAGCACATCCAGCCGGGCGACAGGATCATCGTCGGTCGCAAGCCGACCGGAACGCTGCTGATCGACTACCTGCTGCCGGGCAAGCGGCTGTACCTGCTGTCCACCGGCACGGGCCTGGCGCCGTTCATGAGCGTGATCCGCGACCCGGAGACCTACGAGCGCTTCGAGCAGATCATCCTGGTGCACGGCGTGCGCGAGGTGGAGGAGCTGGCATATCACGACTACCTGATCGAGCACCTGCCGGCGCACGAGTTCCTGGGCGACCTCGTGACGAGCAAGCTGCGCTACTACCCGACCGTGACGCGCGAGGAGTTCGTGCACATGGGGCGGATCACGGAACTGATCCAGAGCGGCAAGCTGTTCGAGGATCTCGGGGTGCCGACGCTCGATCCGGGCGTGGATCGCGTGATGATCTGCGGGAGTCCCGGCATGCTGAAGGACCTGAAGGGGATGCTCGAGGGGCGGGGGTTCAGGGAGGGGAATACGTCGACGCCGGGGGATTTCGTGGTGGAGAGGGCGTTTGCGGAGCAGTGAGTTCCGCGGGCAAATCCGGTGTGCGGGAAGCGCGCCGATTCTCCCGTCGGCGAGCGGGTGGCGCGTGAGATAATTCCGCCCTTTTCACGGGGCAGTTCCTCCCATGAAGCACTTCGCGCTAATCGGCGCGGCCGGTTACATCGCGCCCCGGCACATGCATGCCATCCGCGAGACAGGCAACGAGCTTGTCGCCTCGCTCGACCCGAGCGACTCCGTCGGCATCATCGACAGCTACTTCCCGAACGCCGATTTCTTCACCGAATTCGAGCGCTTCGACCGACACCTCGACAAGCTGCGCCGGGCCAATGACGAGCGCCGTGTGCACTACGTTTCGATCTGTTCGCCGAACTACCTTCACGACTCGCACGTGCGCTTCGCGCTGCGCTCCGGGGCGGACGCGATCTGCGAGAAGCCGCTGGTGCTGAACCCGTGGAACATCGACGGACTGCTCGAGATCGAACGAGCGACGGGGCAGAAGGTCAACACGATCCTGCAGCTGCGCCTGCACCCGGCGATCCGGGCACTGCGCGAGCGCGTCCGGGACGATGGCAGGGCGACCAGGCACGAAGTCGACCTGGCCTACGTCACGTCGCGCGGGCACTGGTATCTGCAGTCATGGAAAGGCGACGAAAAGAAGTCGGGCGGAATCGCGACGAACATCGGCGTGCACTTCTTCGACATGCTGCACTTCGTCTTCGGAGCGCTACAGGAAAACGTCGTGCATCACCTTTCCGACACCAAGGCGGCGGGATATCTCGAGTACGAGAATGCGCGAGTCCGCTGGTTCCTGTCGATCGACGTGGAGGACGTTCCGCGGGCGCAGCGGGAAGCGGGGCAACGGACCTATCGGTCGATTACCGTGGACGGCGACGAGATCGAATTCTCGGGCGGGTTCACGGACCTGCACGTGAGGAGTTACGAAGAGATCCTTGCGGGCAACGGCTTCGGCCTGGAGGACAACCGGACGGCGATCGAGACGGTTGCGGCGATTCGCACGAAGAGACCCGCAATCGCTGCCGGTTCCCCCGTTCACCCGTTCCTTCGCCGTGCCGCCTGAGGCGTGAAGCGCTGCCTGCCGCCGAGGGGCGTCGGGACCGTAGCGGCCGGCAGCCTTCGCTCGTGGATCGACGGTGGTCTTTCGTGAATGCTGGTTGCTATCGACCCGACATCGACGGACTGCGAGCGATTGCGGTGCTCGCCGTGCTCGTCTTCCACGTGTCGCCCGACCTTCTGCCGGGTGGCTTCCTCGGCGTCGATGTGTTCTTCGTCCTGTCGGGCTACCTGATTTCGATGATCGTCCTGCGGGAGCAGGCCGATGGCCGGTTCCGGTTCGCGACCTTCTATGGTCGTCGCGTGCGGCGGTTGTTTCCCGCGTTGGTGGTCGTGCAGCTCTCGGTGCTCGGTATCGGGTACTTCGCACTGTTCGCGGACGAATACGAGAGGCTCGCGTGGCATTCCTTCCATTCGATCGCCTTCCTGCTCAATTTTCGGTTGATGGACGAGGCCGGCTACTTCGATGTCGTCTCCTACGCCAAGCCCCTGCTGCACCTCTGGTCGCTGTCGGTCGAGGAGCAGTTCTATCTCTTCTGGCCTGTCCTGCTGATTGCAATACGCCGGTTGCGCATCGCCCCGGGGGCGGCGATCGCCGTGCTCGGAGCGTGCTCGCTCGCCTTTGCCGCTTTCCTGGCGGAGCGGCGGCCCGACGCGCTCTATTTCCATCCTCTGGCACGCGCCTGGGAGTTGCTCGTCGGTTGTGCTCTCGCTTGGTGGCATTTTTCGAGGGGTGTCGACGTTCTTCCGTCCATGCTGCAATCGCTCGCCGCCCGAAGTGCCCTTTCGGGCGTAGGACTCGCGGCGTTATCCTGGGGTTTGGCCACGCTGGACGGGTCGCTCAGCCATCCGCACCCGCTCGTGCTCGTTCCATTGGCCGGCGTGGCAGCGATCGTCGCGGCTGGTCCGACCTGCGCGGTGAATCGCTTTCTGTCGAGCCGGGCACTCGTCTTCGTCGGTCTGATCAGCTACCCGCTGTACCTGTGGCACTGGCCGCTCCTCTCTTACGTGCGCATTGCGGAATCCGGCAATCCACCTTCTTGGTTGTTGTGGGCCGCAGCGATTCTCTCGTTCGTACTTGCGTGGGCGACTTTCCGGTTCGTCGAGCGACCGATCCGGTTCGGCTTCCCGGTTCGAAAGGTTGTCGCCGCGCTCACCGCAGCGATGCTTTTTCTGGCGCTGGCGTCGCGTGGCATCGCGATGGCCGGCGGGATGCCGCAGCGGACTGCCGTGCAATACGCGGCGAATGCCGAGGCGATGATGAAGCGGGAGCCGCCGCAGGATGAAGCTTGCACTCGGCTCTTCCCGGCCGGCCAGGCGCCGGTCTACTGTCGTCTGGCACAGGCGGGGGAACGAACGATCGCGGTCATCGGCGACTCGCATGCGCACGTGCTCTTTCCCGGCATCGCGGAGCTCGCCGCGCGCCGCGGACGCTCGACGCTGTTGCTGGCAAACTCGGGTTGCCCTCCGTTCGAAGGCGCGGTGACGGGGCGTAACGAGCGCGAAAGGCAGGCGTGTGCGACCGCCATCGAGAGGATCCTCGGTGCCCTCGAGCGGCAGTCGAACATCGATGCGGTCGTCATCGCTTCGCGCGGCCCGCAGTACATCGATGGAACCGGCTTCGGGCCCGTCGAAGCGGGCTACGACCATCCTCCGATCGCTGCCCGCGACGGGCGGCTTTCGCCGGCGCGCGCCTTCGTCGAAGGGCTCGGCGCAACCGCCCGACGGCTGCATGCGGCCGGGAGCGTCGTTGCGTATGTGCTCCAGGTGCCCGAGTTGGGTGTGCCGGCACGAGACTGCCTGGTGCGGCCTCTCGTGCTGGTCTCCGCGGGTCGCGGCTGCTCGGTCGACCGAGCGGTCTACGCGAGTCGCATGCGCGAGTACCGAACGCTGGTGCAGGCATTGAGTGCGCAGACGGGCTTTCTCCGGGTCGTGGATCCGGCGCCGGTGCTGTGTTCGCCCCGCTCGTGCAGGGGGGTAGACGACGACGGGCTGCTCTATGCGGACGACAACCACCTGAGCGTGCTCGGGTCGCACCGGGTTGCGCCGGTCGTTGCCCAGGCGCTCGATCGTGCGCCCGGTCCAGGCGTGCGGGCACTCTGGCGCTGACGGTCGACGGGCGGCGGGCGGTGCGCGACGCGGGACCGATAGAATTCGGATCCTCACCCACGCCGTCCCGACCGGCAGGCCCTGCACTCGAAGCTTTCGGTCAGTGGCCACGCGGGGCGGTGATCCTCTAGACCTGCTCATGCCTTTGGCCCCGATCCTGCGCGGAGTCTTCGTGCGCCGCGTGGCGACGCTGCTGACGGGTTCCGTCCTCGCGCAGGGCATGCCGGTGCTCGCTGCACCGCTGCTCACGCGGATGTTCGCTCCCGAGGAGATGGGGCTGCTGGGGCTCTTCGTTGCGGCGTCCACCATACTGGGAACGGTTTCGACCCTGCGCTACGAGAACGCGATCCTCCTGCCGCGGCAGGAGAGCGACGCGCTGGCGCTGGCGGTGCTGGGGGTCGGCCTGTCCGTCTGCCTGTCACTCGTTGCAGCGGTGGCGCTGCTCGGGGCCGGCGAGCCGTTCCGCGTTCTGCTCGGCTTGCAGCCGCTGGGATCGCTGTGGATCTGGATTCCGCTCGGCGGCGCGGCGCTCGGCGTCTTCCAGGTGCTGAACGCCTGGCAGGTGCGGTCCCAACGATTCAAGACGCTCGCGCTGGCGAAGGTGGCGCAATCGACGGGCGTAACGGCGATCCAGCTGGGCGCGGGGCTCGTCCAGTTCGGCGCGGCGGGGTTGTGCGGCGGCCAGGTACTCGGGCAGTTGGCCGGGATCGCCGTCCTTGCGGGGAATCTCGCCCGCGACGGCTTCGACTGGAGTCGAATGAGGTTCGAGACGCTGCTGTCCGGCGCGCGGCGTTATCGTCGCTTCCCGGTGTTCTCGCTGCCTGCCGATCTGATCAACGTGCTGGTGAACCAGTTGCCGCTGTTCCTGATGGGGTATTACTTCGGCCCGGTGTTCGTGGGCTTCTACGCGCTCACGCAGCGCGTGCTTGCCGCGCCCGTCGCGATGGTGGGGAACGCCGTTCTGGATGTCTTCAAGGAGCGGGCAGCCGCCGACTTCCGCGAGACGGGCAGCTGTCGGGAGCTGTATCGCAGGACGCTGGGGGTCTTGTCGGCGATGGCGGCGGCGCCGTCGCTCCTGCTCTTCGTGTTCGGACCCGAACTGTTCGCCTGGGTGTTCGGCGAGCAGTGGCGGGAGGCCGGGCACTATGCCCGCCTGCTGGCGCCCATGCTCCTCGTGCGCTTCGTCGCGAGTCCGCTCGGATACGTGTTCTACATCGCGCAGAAGCAGAACGTCGACCTGGCGTGGCAAGCCTGCCTTCTCGTCGTCACCGCAGGCTCGATCGTCATTGGAGGGCTGTACGATTCGCCGCGCCTGGGCATCGGGCTGTTTTCGGCGGCTTATGCATCGATGTACGTCGTCTACCTGCTTCTTTCGTACCGTTTCGCGGGTGCGGGTGCACCGGCCAGCGAGGCAGCGTGAATGATCACGATCGTCGACTACGGCCTGGGGAACGTCGGATCGCTCCGCAACATGCTCAAGAAGATCGGAAAGGCCTGTGCGCTGAGCGCAGACCCCGAAGCGGTAGCCGGGGCCGACCGATTGATCCTGCCCGGGGTCGGCGCTTTCGATGCGGGGGTCGAGCGGCTGCGCAACTCCGGTCTCGACGAGGCGATCCGGCATGCGGCGCTGGTTCGGCGCGTGCCGGTTCTCGGAATCTGCCTTGGCATGCAGCTCCTCGGTTCGGCGAGCGAGGAGGGCAGACTTTCCGGTCTGGCGCTGGTCGAGGCGGAGTGCCGCCGGTTCGTTCGCGACGCTGCCGAGGCCGACTTGCCCATCCCGCACATGGGATGGAACGCCGTGCGGGTGATGCGCGAGCATCGGCTGTTCGCCGGGCTCGAGACGGCCAATCGCTTCTATTTCGTCCACTCGTACCGGGTCGTTTGCCGGGATCCTTCCGACGTTCTCGGTGTCACCGATTACGGCGGAGAGTTCACCTCGAGCTTTGCCCATGGGAACATCTGCGCCGCGCAGTTTCATCCGGAGAAGAGCCACCGGTTCGGCATGAAGCTGCTCGGCAATTTCGCGGAGATGTAAGAGGGTGCATCGCCCCAGAATCATCCCGGTACTTCTGCTGCGCGGAAAGGGATTGGTCAAGACCGTCCGGTTCGCGAAGCCCGGCTACGTCGGCGACCCGTTGAACGCGGTTCGCATCTTCAACGAGAAGGAAGTCGATGAGCTCGTCGTCCTCGACATCATGGCAAGCAAGGAAGGCAGGGGCCCGGATCTGCCGCTGCTCGCGCGAATGGCGGAGGAGTGCTTCATGCCGCTCTGCTACGGGGGCGGCGTCGCGGGACTCGGTCAGATGCACGAGCTTTTCGCGCTCGGGATCGAGAAGATCTCGTTGAACACCGCTCCGCTGGACGACATGAGCGTGCTGAGCCGCGCTGCCGATCGCTTCGGCAGCCAGAGCGTGGTGTTCTCGATCGACTGCAAGCGCGGATTGCTGGGAGGCGCGGCTGTGTACAGCCATGCCGGGCGCAACGCGTACGAGAAGGATCCGGTTGCGCTGGCGCGGCAGGCCCAGGCGGCAGGCGCCGGTGAGATCCTGTTGAACAGCGTCGATCGCGACGGCATGCGACAGGGCTTCGACCTCGAGCTCGTGCGGGCGGTCGCGAAGGCCGTGACGATACCCGTGGTCGCCTGCGGCGGCGGTGGCGAGCTGGCGCACTTTCGGCAGGTCATCCGCGAGGCGGGCGCCGCTGCTGCAGCGGGCGGCAGCCAATTCGTCTACCAGGGAAAGCACAGGGCCGTGCTGATCACCTATCCGAAACCCGAAGAAATCGAAGCGATCTGAGCATGCAGCCTGGCATCGACGAGAAGAGTTACCGGATCTGCACGCGATGCGTGATGGATACGTCCGACCCGCGGATCGAGTTCGACGAGCACGGGGTGTGCAGTCACTGCCGGCGATTCGACGAGCTGCTTGCGCCGAACTGGATGCCCGACGAGCGGGGCGCAGAGCGCCTGCGTCGTCTGTCGGAACAGATCCGCGCGTATGGCCGGGGGCGTGAGTACGACTGCGCGATCGGGGTGAGCGGTGGAGTGGACAGCTCCTACCTGCTCTACGTCGCCAAGGAGCTCATGCAGCTACGCCCGCTCGCCGTGCACGTAGACGCCGGATGGAACTCCGAGCTAGCCGTGCGCAACATCGAGAACCTCACGAAGGGCCTCGACATCGATCTCTTCACGTACGTGGTCGACTGGGAGGAGATGCGCGACCTGCAGGTTGCGTACCTGAAAGCGGCCGTACCGAACCAGGACGTCCCGCAAGACCATGCGTTCTTCGCGAAGCTCTACGAGTTCGCCGTCGAGCGCCGCATCAAGTACGTGCTGACGGGCTCGAACATCGCAACAGAGTCGATCCTGCCGCAGGCCTGGGGCTACAACGCGACCGACAGCCGCCAGCTCCGGGCGATACACAAGCTTTTCGGCACGCGCCCGCTGAGCACTTTTCCGATTTCCGGCTTGCTTCGCTCGTATCTGTACTATCCGTACGTACGGGGGATGAAGGTCGTTCGGCCGCTCGACCTGGTCGAATACGACAAGGAAAAGGCGATTGCCTTCCTCACCGAACGGTTCGGCTGGACGTATTACGGCGGCAAGCATTTCGAGTCGCGCTGGACGCGTTTCTTCCAGTCGTATTACCTCCCGGTGAAGTTCGGCTACGACAAGAGGAGGGCGCATCTGGCGAGCCTCGTGGTGTCCGGGCAGATGAGCCGGGAGGCGGCCCTCGCCGAGCTGGAATCGCCGCCGTACGACGCGGCATCGCTGCGCGACGACATGGAGTACGTGAGCAAGAAGCTGGAGCTCACGGTGCCGGAGTTCGAGGCGCTCATCGCGTTGCCCAACCGCAGGCACGACGATTATCCGAGCAGTCGCCGGCTGGAGTCGATACTCCGGTCGGCGAGGAACCTGTCGCGCCGGCTGAAGATCCCCGTCTGAGCCATGGTGGCAACGGTCCGGGCTTTCGAGGCGCGAAGGCCGATCATCAACGGCCCCGATGCGGCGACCATCTGCCTCGTTGCCGTCCTGCTCGGGCAGGGCGTTACCGGGTGGAGTCGCTTCTTCCCCGTTTCGGTCGTCGTCCTCGCGCTCGCCGCAGGGACCGCACTCGTCCTGCGGCGCTCGGGTTCGATCCAGCTACCGGATGATCGGGCGTCGTACGTGCTGTTCGTGCTGATCCTGTTCAGTGCATTGTTCTTCGACTGGAAGGTCGTCGCGGGCTCCGACGTTCCGGCTCCGGTCCGGAACGACGCTCTGCGGGCGCTCGTGCTGTGCGCCGTTGTCGCCCTGGCGCTGGCCCTTCCCGCGCGCAACGATCGAACCGAGGCGCTGCTGCGACGCATGCTCGTGCCGATTGCCTCGACGGGGGCGCTGCTCGGCGTGCTCGGCTTCGTCAAGCTGATCTACCTCGCGTACGGGCAGCCCTTCATTGCGCCAGTGCTGCCGGACCGCCCGTACCCGGGCGGAACGAGTGTCGCACACGACTACAATTCGTACGCGCTGAGCGTGGCCTGCGGCGTGACCGCCTGCGTCGGCCTGTGGAGGTTTCCACGTATCGCGAATATCGCGACGATCGGCGCGGGCGTTGCTGTCGGGGCGGGTCTGTTGAGCGGTTCGCGTCGCTTCGTGCTGGTGATCATCGTCCTGGCGCTGATCGTGCTTGTCTTTCCCCGACTGATGCCGCTGAGCCGCAAGGCGGCGGTGTGGCGCGTAGCGATAGTCGCCACCGTGGCAGGCGCGCTATTCGCCGTCGCGCAGGCTTTCGTCGTGAACGTGCTGGGCGGCCGCCTGACCGCGCAGCCGGCTTTGCGATCCGGACAGGCGGATACGCTGTATACCGTGGGCAGGCTGATGACGCTTTCCGACGGTGCAAGGATCGTGCTGGCAAGGTCGTTGCAGAAGGCCGTCGAGGAGGGTGTGGTCCCGCCCTTTCGGTCCGAGGATCCCGTGATCAGTCGGCGCATGCCGGAAAGGCCGTCTGTCGGCGCGGCGCGCCTGGATCGCTGGCGCTTCGGCCTGGAACTCTATCGGGACTCGGGTCGAACGTGGATCGGCGATGGCTTCGCGTACGGCGCTGCCTTCGCGGGTCGTTTCGCGGTCCCGACCGGGTACGACTATCCGCACAACTTCGTGATCTCCGCACTTCTGTACGGGGGATTGGTCGCGGCGGTCTCGTTGATCATCCTGCTCATTGCGTCGCTGTGGTTGTACGCGCGGATGATGTTCGATTCCGGCGGCGCATTCTGGCCCGTCGCGTTCATGTACGGAGCTGTCGGCTTTTATTCATCGACGTCGGGCGACACGTTTTTTTCGGCGCCGGTGTTCGGCGTCTTCGTCGTCCTTCCGCTCTTTTTCCTGGCTTCGTTCGAGCGCTCGCCCTGATGGCGAAGAGGTCGAGCGGTATCGTCGGGCTTCATCTCTATCCCTCCGACCTCACCCACGAGTCGAGGATCGAGAAGATGGTCGCGTGGCTCGTCGAGGCCCGGTTGTTCTCCAGGATCTATGTCGTCGGCATCTCGGGTCGCGCAGACGCGCAGGTCCGCAAGCAACGGCGCGGCATCTGCTTCGTCCGGCTGAAGAAGGGGCAAGCCGACAACCGGCGGCCGTTCGTCAAGACGATTCAGTTCCTGGCCTGGTTCGTTCGCATCGGTGCGCTGGCTCGCCGTACGAGGCCCGCGTGCATCCACCCGCACAGCCTTTCGGTCCTGCCGATCGCGGTACTGATCAAAGTCGTCTACCGGATTCCTCTCGTATACGAAGCGCACGAACTCGAAACCGAGGTCAAGACCGCCAAGGGTTCGCGCCGGACAATCCTGAAGGTCCTGGAGCGTTCGTTGATCCGGTTCGCCGATGAAGTCGTCGTCGTTTCGGACCTGATCGCCGACTGGTACGCGGATACCTATTCGATTCGAAGGCCCTACGTCGTGCGGAACGTTCCCGAAGCTCCTCCCGACGACGCTCGACGCTTCGGATTGCGCCGGCGACTGGACCTGCCCGAGGACGCGCTCGTCGCCGTATATCTCGGATCGGTCGCCCCTGGACGCAGGGTCGAATGGGTGATCGAGCGCTGGAACCAGGTTTCGGAAAGATGGCATTTCGTGGTCGTCGGCGACGGCCCCAGTCTGGCGTACTGCAGGCAGATCGCGGAAGGCCTGCCGAACGTGCATTTCCATCCGCTCGTGCTGCCGTCCGAGGTGCTCGCGCTTGCGCGGGAAGCGGACATCGGCTTCTGCATGCTCGACGCCGATTGCCTTTCCTACAAATTCTCGCTGCCGAACAAGTTCTTCGAGTATGCGATGGCCGGTGTCCCGATCGTCGCCAACGAGCTGCCGGAAATGGCCGCGTTGATTCGACGCGAAGACGCTGGCTGGGTCGTCCCCGACGAAGACGATCTAAGCTTTCTCGATTCGCTTCGGCAGGACGAGATGCGGCGCAAGGCAACGAACGCGGGACGGCTGGGTCGATCTCTTTCCTGGAAGGCGGAAGTGGAAACGCTTCGCCCCGCCTACGAGCGCATCGTCGGGCGCGAGCATCGAAACAGTCGTCGCCTGGCGCGATGAAGCACGTCTGGATTCTCAATCACTACGCCTACGATTCCACCGAAGCCGGCGGAACGCGCCATGTTCAGCTCGCGCGGCGGCTGCCCGAGTTCGGCTGGACCGCGAGCATCGTCGCAGCGACGACGGACCTGTACGGCCGCACGAGGCCCACCTGCGTGGGAAACGATCTCCGTTCCCGGCGTTGCGGCGTCGATTTCGTCTGGCTGCGGGTACCCGAATATCGGGGAAACGGCATCGGACGAATGGCCAACATGCTCGCGTATCTGGTGCGTTCGCTCGTGCCATCGGAATTGCGCGGCCTTCCGCGGCCGGACCTTGTCATCGGCTCCAGCGTGCATCCGTTTGCCGGACTCGCAGCGGCGATCCTGGCGCGCCGGCACGGAGTTCCGTTCGTTTTCGAGGTGCGAGATCTCTGGCCGAGGACACTGATCGACATGGGACGGCTGCGGGAGCGAAGTCCGACGGCGATCGCGATGCGGCGTCTCGAGCGGTATCTCTATCGGAGGGCCTGCAGGGTGATCGCGCTGCTGCCGTTCGCGGGCGATTACATCGCCTCGACGGGCGTCGCGGCGCAGCGGGTCGTCTGGATTCCGAACGGCGTGGAACTGGACGATTTCGGCGAGGTGGCGCAGTTGCCGCGCGGTCGTTCGCGGCCCGTGCTGATGTATCTGGGCGCGCATGGCCAGGCCAACGGTCTCGACGTGCTGATCGAGGCGATCGCGCGCATCCGGGATGACAATGCGCTGAAACTCACGCTGCGAATGATCGGCGACGGGCCGGCCAAGGCGTCGCTGGTCTCGCTCGCTGCCGCGCGAGGACTCGACGCGTCATGGATTCGCTTCGAAGATCCGGTTCCCAAGCACGAGGTACCGGCCATCGCGGCGCAGGCCGACGCGTTCGTCATCACCGTGAGAAACCTGCCGGCGCTCTACCGGTACGGGATCAGCATGAACAAGCTGTACGACTACATGGCGGCGGGTCGTCCGGTGGTCATTGCCTCCGGCGCGGCGAACAACCCGATCGAGGAGGCGCGCTGCGGGGTGACTGCAGCGGCGGACGATCCGGTTGCGCTTGCGCGCGCGATCACCGAGTTGCTGTCGATGGGCACAGAGATGCGCAGGGAAATGGGATTGCGCGCGCGTGCCTATGTCGAAGCGAAGCATGCCTACCGGCAACTCGCGGCACGCCTGGCGCAAGAGATGGACGCGTGCCTCTCGGAGCGGACATGAAACGCCTGGTCGATCTGATCGGATCCGCCGTGGCGATCGCGCTGCTCTCGCCCGTCCTGCTGGGCGTCGGCATTGCGATCCGGTGCTCGCTCGGCTCGCCGATCCTGTTTCGACAACTACGGCCCGGGCTGCACGGAACACCGTTCGCGTTGCTGAAGTTCCGCACGATGACCGAGGAACACGACCAGGAGGGCCGGCTGTTGCCCGATGCGGCGCGGCTGACGCGATTGGGCAGTTTTCTTCGCTCGAGCAGCCTCGACGAGCTGCCGGAACTCTTCAACGTGCTGCGAGGCGAGATGAGCCTGGTCGGACCCCGGCCGTTGCTGATGGAATATCTGCCGCTCTACAGCAAGCAGCAGGCGCGCCGCCACGAGGTTCTTCCGGGGATCACCGGCTGGGCACAGGTGAATGGGCGCAATTCATTGAGCTGGGAGGACCGCTTCGCGCTCGACGTCTGGTACGTCGACAATCGAAGCCTGTGGCTCGACGCCAGGATCCTCCTGCTTACTGTCGTGAAGGTCCTGCGCCGGGAAGGAATCACTGCCGAAGGAGAGGCGACGATGACGCGGTTTACCGGCTCGCCGAAGGCTTAGCCAGCATGCCTTCGACACTCGCGATTCTCGGAGCAGGCGGGCACGGCCGCGTGGTTGCCGACTGTGCACGCGAAATGCGGCGCTGGACGTGCATTGTTCACTACGACGACGATCGGTCGAGCGACCCCGGGGTACGAGGAAACTTGGAATCGGCGTTCGCGGTGGAATCGCCCGACGTGGATTTCATCGTGGCGCTCGGCAATGGCGAACTGCGCCTTCGCTGGCTCGGTCGACTGCAAGCCGCCGGGAAGAGCATCGCGGCGATCGTGCACCCGTCCGCCGTGGTCAGCGCGGGCGCCTTCGTCGGCACGGGAACCGTCGTGGTCGCCGGTGCGGTGGTCAACGTGGGTGCCGTCCTGGGAGGCGGCTGCATCGTCAATACGCTGGCCGGTGTCGATCACGATTGCCGGTTGGCGGACGGCGTGCACGTGAGTCCCGGAGCGCACCTGGCTGGCGAAGTGACTGTCGGGGAGCGAAGCTGGATCGGCATCGGCAGTGCCGTGCGCCATCGCGTACGCATCGGCAGGGATGTCGTCGTCGGAGCGGGGGCGGTAGTGGTTCGCGATGTACCGGATGGGTGCACCGTCGTCGGTGTGCCCGCTCGGCCCGTCGGCGGCGATGCCGAAGGAGGAGCGCGATGATCGGAACGGGATTCTCGCCGTGGCCTTGCTTCACGGCCGAAGAGGTCGAAGCCGTCTCGCGCGTGCTGTCGAGCAATCGCGTGAACTACTGGACGGGTGACGAATGCCGCAGCTTCGAGCACGAGTTCTCCCAGTGGTGCGAGGTGCCGCATGCGGTCGCGCTCTTCAACGGGACCGTCGCGCTCGATGTCGCCGTGAAGGCCCTCGGGATCGGGCCGGGCGACGAGGTGGTCGTCGCGCCTCGGACCTTCATCGCGTCGGTTTCCACTGTCGTCAATGCCGGGGCGTTTCCGCGTTTCGCCGACGTCGACCGGAACAGCCAGAACATCACGGCGGAAACGATCGGCGAGGTGCTCACGCCGCGCACGCGTGCGATCGTCTGCGTGCACCTGGGCGGTCATCCGTGCGACATGGGTCCGATCATGGATCTTGCCGAAGAACGCGGCATCTTCGTGATAGAGGACTGCGCGCAGGCGCACGGCGCAAGCTATCGCGGACGTCCCGTCGGGTCGATCGGCCACGTGGGCGCCTGGTCGTTCTGCCAGGACAAGATCATCACCACCGGCGGGGAAGGTGGAATGGTGACTACCCGCGATCGGAGCGTCTGGTCCAGGATGTGGTCGTACAAGGACCACGGGAAGTCATGGGAGGCGGTCTACGAACGCCAACACCCGCCGGGCTTTCGCTGGTTGCACGAGAGCTTCGGAACGAACTGGCGCATGACCGAGATGCAGGCGGCAATCGGCCGCATCCAGTTGAGACGCATGCCGGAATGGAACGCGGCTCGCTCCCGCAACGCCCAGGCGATCCGCGCGGCGGCCGCGGCGATCCCGGGTCTGCGCGTTCCGATCGTCGAGGCCGGGGTGCAGCACGCCTGGTATCGGTGCTACCTGTTCGTCGAGCCCGAAACGCTTCGCGCGGGCTGGACGCGCGACCGGGTCATGAACGAGATACAGGCGGCCGGCGTTCCGTGCTATTCGGGCACGTGCTCGGAGGTGTACCTGGAAAAGGCCTTCGACGGGACGGGAATGCGGCCCGAACGGCGTCTTCCGGTTGCGCGAGAGCTCGGCGACACCAGCCTCATGTTTCTCGTGCACCCCACGTTGACCTCGGCCGAGATCGAGAAGACCTGCGAGGTGCTGCGAGACGTTCTCGCGCGTGCGACCTGAGAACGTGTGAACCAATCGTCCATGCCCGTCTCGCGCGCCAGGGAGCGCCCGCTCTTCGTTGCAAATGCTCGCCATATCTACCGATATGGCTGCGCTTTGCGCCTCGATCGGACGCTTCCTGGCGCGCTTTCCGGTCACGGCCGATTGGTTCACACGTTCTGACTCCGGGTCTGCGTATCCGGGCAAGCGCGCAGCGCGCGCGGCAAGACCGGGTGCGCCTACCGCCCGTTCGCGATCACGCTGCAGACGCGCTGCTGATCGTCTTCCTTCAGATCGGCCGACATCGGCAGGCTCAGGACGCGCTGCGCCATCGACGAGGCCACGGGGTACTCCTCGCCGCCGCCCAGCTCGCGATAAGCGGGCTGCCGATGCAGCGGAACGGGATAATGGATCGCGGTGGGAATCCCCGCTTCCGAAAGGCGCTGCTGCAGTGCCGTGCGGTCGTCGCAGAGCACCGTGAACTGCGCCCACGCCGTGGTACGGCCAGGCTTCGGGGGGAGGGTGGTGACGGTCGGTGCGTTGCGCAGGAGATCGAGGTACCGGCGTGCCTTGCGTTGGCGCTCGGCTG
Organism: Burkholderiaceae bacterium; assembly: GCA_023954015.1. Lineage (GTDB taxonomy): Bacteria > Pseudomonadota > Gammaproteobacteria > Burkholderiales > Burkholderiaceae_E > Zeimonas. The sequence goes on along the minus strand of JAMLIS010000009.1, from coordinate 49,658 downwards.
TCTCCCAATCGAAGCGGGCGAGTTTTGCCAGCACCACGGCGCACTGCAGCGTGTCCATGCGCCCGCCCACGCCGACCGACGTATGGTGGTACCTGCGCTCCTGCCCGTGCACGCGAATTTCGCGCATCTTCTTCGAGAGCGCCTCGTCGCTCGTGAAGATCGCACCGCCGTCGCCGTAGCAGCCCAGCGGCTTGCTCGGGAAGAAGCTCGTGCAGCCGATGGTCGACAGGTTGCAGCTCTTGCGGCCCTTGTACTCGGCGCCGAAGCTCTGCGCGGCGTCCTCGATGACCGGCAGGCCGTGGCGCGATGCCACTGCGTTGATCTCGTCCATGTCCGCCGGCTGCCCGTAGAGCGCGACCGGCATGATCGCCCTCGTGCGCGCGGTGATTCGCTCCTCGATCCGCGAGGCGTCGATGTTGCCGGTGGACGGATCGACATCGACGAACATCGGCGTCGCGCCGAGCAGCACGATCATCTCCGCCGTCGCCACGAAGGTGAACGGCGTGGTGATCACTTCGTCGCCGCGCCCGATGCCCAGCGCCATCAGCGCGATGAGCAGCGCCTCGGTTCCGGAAGCCACGGTGATGCAATGCTTCGACCCCGTGAACTGTTCGAGCCGCTCTTCCAGCTCGCGTACTTCGGGGCCCATGATGTACTGGCCGTGGTCGAGCACCGCCTGTATGCGCCGGTCGATCTCGGGCTTCAATGCTGCATATTGCGTCTGGAGGTCGATGAACTGCATGCGGGTGTCCGGTGGCGTGCCGGAGTCTCGGGTCAGGATTGGAGCTCGCAGATGCCGTCGTGGAGGCGATACCGGTCGCGGGTATGCGGGCAGGTGGCTTCGCCGCTTCCCCTCAACGGCAGGTCGAGTCGCTCGCCGTGCCGGCTCATCCAGCCGATCTGGCGCGCCGGCACGCCGACCATCAGCGCGTAGGCCGGCACGTGACGGTTCACGACCGCGCCGGCGCCGATGAATGCATATTCGCCGATCGTCACGCCGCAGACGATCGTGCAATTCGCGCCGAGCGTTGCGCCGCGTCGCACGATCGTGTCGCGGTACTCGCTCTTGCGCTCGACGGCCGCGCGCGGGTTGTACACGTTGGTGAACACCATGCTCGGGCCGCAGAACACGTCGTCCTCGATCGTCACGTTGTCGTAGACGGAGACGTTGTTCTGGATCTTCACTCGATCGCCGATCACGACCCGGTTGCCGACGAAGACGTTCTGTCCCAGTGAGCAGCGGCTACCGATCCGGGCCCCCGCGCACACGTGCGTCCAGTGCCAGATCCGCGTGCCCGCGCCGATCCGCGCGCCTTCGTCGGCGATGGCCGACGGATGGATGTCGACGCTGCCCATTCATTCTTCCTGCGTACTGATGCCGGACGGCATTCTACGGTACGCCACGCGGGCGTCCGGACCCGTTGCGGGACAGGGGATCGCGCGCTGTCGTGTCGCGAGCTTCGTGCCGGACTGCGGGTTTCCCCGTGGGGGTCGTCGGGGGCAGCGTAAGATCGCGCCCGTGCGCACTCCTGCGCCCGATCGTTGCAGGCGCCCCAATGGAAAACGAACAGCGGCTCTGGCGCGCTTCGTTCCTCAGTACGCTCGCCTTCCTTTTCGATCTCGCCGGGCCCGTGGCGGCATGGACGGGAGCCTTCCTGCTGCGCTTCAATTTCGATTGGCCCGATGCGTACGAGCGGCACATGATCGTCGGCATGCTCGTGCTGGTTCCGGCGCACGCGCTCGCGTGCCGGGTCGCAGGCCTGTATCGGGGGCTGTGGATCTTCGCGAGCCTGCCCGACCTGAACCGCGTGCTGCGCGCGGTGGCGGCGTCCTCGATCGCAGCATTGGTTTTCGCGGTCCTGTATCGCGACCCGCTGGGGGTGCCGCGCTCGGTGGTGGTGCTCTATCCGCTGCTGCTGGTCGCCTGGATGGCAGGTGGGCGTGTCGCGTACCGGATGCTCAAGGAGCATCGCCTGTACGGCGGTCTGGTCGGGCAGGGCAAGCCGGTCCTCGTCGTCGGCGCCGGCCGCGGCGGCGCGATGCTCGTGCGCGACCTTTCCCGCAATCCTGATTGGCGAGTCGTCGGGCTGCTCGACGACGATCCGGCCAAGTGGAAGCGGGAGGTCTTCGGCGTGCCGATCTTCGGCGCGATCGACGCGCTTCCGCGCGTGATCGCCCAGGAGAAGGCCCGGCATGTCATCCTCGCGCTTCCTTCGATATCCACTTCGGTGCGCCGTCGCGCTGCCGATCTCGCGGTTCGTGCGGGTGCGCGCGTGTTCACCGTTCCGGCAGCCGACGACATCATCTCGGGCCGCGTTTCCGTTTCGTCGATCCGTCCGCTCGAGATCGACGACCTGCTGAGCCGGGAGACCGTGCACATCGACAGCGAACATGTCCACGAGATGCTCGCCGGCAAGACGGTGCTCGTCACCGGGGCCGGCGGCTCGATCGGTGGTGAACTCTGCCGGCAGCTCGCGCGCTTCGATTCGTCCCGGCTCATCCTCCTCGAGCACAACGAGTTCTCGCTCTACTCGCTCGAGCAATGGTTCAGCGCGAATCGTCCCGAAGTCCCGATCGTGCCCTTGATCGGGGACGTCAAGGACGAGGAGCGGTTGCGGCAACTCTTCGCGGCCTATCGGCCGCAGGTGATCTTCCACGCCGCCGCCTACAAGCACGTTCCCTTGATGGAGGTCGGCAATGCCTGGCAGGCGGTGCGCAACAACGTGCTCGGCACGTTGAGCGTGGCCGAATGCGCGCGCGACTTCGGTGCAGAACGCTTCGTCCTCATCTCCACCGACAAGGCCGTCAATCCGACGAACGTCATGGGCGCGACCAAGCGCCTGGCCGAGATGGCCTGCCAGGCGCTGCAGGCCTCCGGAGGTTCCACGCAGTTCGAGATCGTCCGCTTCGGCAACGTGCTCGGCAGCGCCGGCAGCGTGATCCCGAAGTTCCAGGCGCAGATCGCCAAGGGCGGCCCCATCACGGTTACGCACCCCGAGATCACGCGCTATTTCATGTCGATCCCGGAAGCCGCCCAACTCGTGCTGCAGGCCGCCGCGATGGGTACCGGCGGCGAGATCTTCGTGCTCGACATGGGCGAGCCGGTGCGCATCGTCGATCTCGCGCGCAACATGATCCACCTGTCCGGTTACTCGGAATCCGACATTCGCATCGAATTCACCGGACTGCGCCCCGGCGAGAAGCTCTACGAGGAGTTGCTTGCCGACGCCGAGCAGACGCGCGAGACGCCGCATCCGAAGCTGCGCATTGCGCGATCGCGTCCGGTGGACGTCGACTTCCTCGCGTCGCTGAGAAGCTGGCTCGAGCAGTCTGCGCCCGCCGACGACGCGACGGTGCGCAAGGATCTGGCTGCGAGAGTGCCGGAGTACACGCCTTTTCTGCCGAGGCAGGCGCCTGCGCTGCGCGTCGTGATGGGCAAGAACTCGGCGGCGGGCGGCGCATAGCGCTTGACGCACGCCCCGAGCAATATCGGTATCTGGTGAGATGTGGCTGGGCTGGACAAACGCCGGCAGTCTGTCCGGGCGGTCTATGTCCACGGAATTCGCTCATTCATGTACACAGGGTGCTATCCTGCGTCGATGAAAACGCACGTCGAAGTCGATGACGATTTGCTGCAGGAGGTTCTCCGCCTCGGTGCCTTCGAAACGAAGAAGGCCGCGATCAACGCTGCTCTCGTCGAGTTGTCGAAATCCCTGAAGCGTCGGGAGCTGCTTGCGCTACGCGGCAAGGTTCGCTGGCACGGCGACCTCGATCTGCTCAGAGCCGTGCGAAACCGGGGCGCCGGCGGTGCTGGTTGATACCTCGGTCTGGATCGACTTCTTCAATGCGCACGATTCCGCTGAGGCGCAACTGTTGGCTGGATCGATTGCCGACGGGGAGCCCATCGAGATTCCGGGGATCGTGCTCGTCGAGGTTCTCTCCGGTTTTCGCAGCGACGCCGAGGCAGCCCGCATCGCTCATCTGCTGGAAGCCTTCGATGAACTGCCCGAAGCCCATCGCGGCGACTACCTCGAGGCCGCGCGGATCTTTCGGGCATGTCGATCGCGAGGACGAACGGTCCGTTCGACCGTCGACTGCCTGATTGCGCAGGGATGCCTGCGGCACGATCTGGCGTTGCTGACCAAGGATCGCGATTTTCGCGCCATTGCCGAATGCACCGACCTTCGGCTCGTGGAGCTTCCTGCTTGATGTCCATCGACGTTTCTCCTTCGATCTTCAAGGCCTACGACATCCGCGGCATCGTCGGCGACACGCTTGGCGAAGACGTCGTGCGATCGATCGGTCTTGCTCTCGGCGCGCAGGCGCGTGAGGCCGGCGCGCGCGAGACGGTCATCGGCCGTGACGGTCGCCTGTCGGGGCCGGCGTTGTCGAGCGCGCTGGCCGAGGGTTTCCGCGACGCCGGCATCGACGTGATCGACATCGGCATGGTGCCCACGCCCGTCGTGTACTACGCGACCTTCGAACTGGGCACCGGAACCGGCGTCGCCGTCACCGGCAGCCACAATCCGCCGGATTACAACGGACTGAAGATGGTGATCGCGGGCGACGCCATCTACGGTGACGCCATCCAGTCGCTGCGCGAGGTCGTCGAGTCGGGGTCGCTGCAAAGCGTTCCCGAATCGCAGCGGGGCGGTCGTCGCGCGGTGGATCCGATGCAGCGTTACGTCGACCGGATCACCGGCGACGTGAAGCTGGCCCGCCCGATGAAGATCGCGATCGATTGCGGCAACGGCGTCGCCGGCGCGGTCGCTCCGCAGCTCTTTCGCGCGCTCGGCTGCGAGCCGATCGAATTGTTCTGCGAAGTCGACGGAACCTTTCCGAACCACCACCCCGATCCGGCGCATCCGGAAAACCTGCAGGACCTGATCCGCTGCCTGCGCGAGACCGACGCGGAGATCGGGCTGGCTTTCGACGGCGACGGCGATCGGCTCGGTGTCGTCACGAAGCAAGGCAACATCATCTGGCCCGATCGCCAGCTGATGCTGTTCGCACAGGACGTGCTTTCGCGCAATCCCGGTGCGGAGATCATCTACGACGTCAAGTGCAGCCGGCACGTCGCGTCGTTCGTTCGCGCCCACGGCGGCCGTCCGACGATGTGGCGCACCGGGCACTCGCTGATCAAGGCGAAACTGAAGGAGAGCGGTGCGCCGCTGGCCGGCGAGATGAGCGGCCACATTTTTTTCAAGGAACGCTGGTACGGGTTCGACGACGGGCTGTATGCCGGCGCACGTCTTCTCGAAATTCTTGCGCGGCATGCCGACCCTTCCGCCGTGCTCGATTCGCTGCCCGATTCACCGGCGACGCCGGAACTGCATCTGAAGACCGCCGAGGGCGAGAATTTTGCCCTGGTGGACAGACTGCAGCGAGAAGCGCGCTTCGATGGTGCAACCGACGTCATCACGATCGACGGCGTTCGCGTCGAGTACCCCCATGGATTCGCGCTCGCAAGGGCTTCGAACACCACGCCGGTGGTCGTGATCCGGTTCGAGGCCGATACGCCGGAGGCGCTCGCCCGGATCCAGGACGAGTTCCGCCGTGCGATCCTCGCGGTCGCGCCCGCAGCGTCCTTGCCCTTCTAGCGGGCGGATGATCCTCGTCACCGGAGGCGCCGGCTTCATCGGCGCGAATTTCGTTCTCGACTGGTTGAACGGCACGGGAGAGGCCGTCGTCAACCTCGATGCGCTCACCTACGCCGGCAACCTGCACAGCCTCGAGGCGATACGGGGCGACCCGCGCCATGTCTTCGTGCACGGAGACATCTGCGACGGCGCTTTGCTCGATTCGCTGCTGGCATCCCATCGACCACGCGCGCTCGTGCATTTTGCGGCCGAGACTCACGTGGACCGCTCCATCCACGGACCCCGGCAATTCGTTCGCACGAACATCGAGGGGACGTTCACGTTGCTGGAGGCGGCGCGACGGTATTGGTCGGCGCTGCCCGGCGCAGAGCGCGATGCTTTCCGCTTCCTGCACGTGTCGACCGACGAGGTCTATGGCTCGCTCGGCCCCGATGATCCGGCTTTTCGCGAGACGAGCGCCTATGCGCCCAACAGCCCCTATTCGGCGTCGAAGGCCGCCTCCGACCACCTGGCACGCGCCTGGCACCATACCTACGGCTTGCCGGTGCTGAGGACCAACTGCTCGAACAATTACGGACCTCGGCAGTTTCCGGAGAAGCTGATCCCTTCGATGATCGTCAACGCGCTTTCCGGCAAGCCCTTGCCGGTCTATGGCGACGGGGCGCACGTGCGCGACTGGCTGTACGTCGGCGACCATTGCGCGGCGATCCGGGAAGTGCTCGCCCGCGCCCGGCCGGGTGAAACCTACAATGTGGGCGGCAACAGCGAGCGAACGAACCGGGATGTCGTCGCTGCGGTCTGCGCGCTGCTGGATCGCCTGCGTCCCGATGCCGCAGGGTCGTACGAGCGCCTGATCCGCTTCGTCGCCGATCGGCCCGGTCATGACCGGCGCTATGCCGTCGACACGAGCAAGCTGGAAAGGCACCTCGGCTGGCGTCCCCGTGAAAGCTTCCAGAGCGGGCTCGAGCTCACGGTCCGCTGGTACCTCGACAATCGCCGATGGGTGGAGCAGGTGCAGTCGGGCGCCTACCGGGATCGGGTCGTGATCGACCGTTGCACCGGGGGCGACGCGTGAGAACCCAGGCGCTGGCCAGGAGCGGTTACGGACAGTGTCCGATCCGCCTGCCCGATGCCGCGGATTCCCGAGGAACTCGACGATGAATGTGTTCGAGACGGCGCTGCCCGGCATCCTCGTGATCGAACCGGAAGTCTTCGGCGACGAACGCGGCTTCTTCTACGAGAGCTGGAACGAGCGGGCGTTCGCCCGCGGAACCGGTCTCGAGGTCCGTTTCGTCCAGGATAACCATTCCCGCTCGGGACGCGGCGTGCTGCGCGGGCTGCATTATCAGGTGCGCCGGCCGCAGGGAAAACTCGTTCGCGTCGCCCGCGGTGCCGTTTTCGACGTTGCCGTCGATCTGCGCCGATCGTCGCCGCGTTTCGGGCGTTGGGTCGGCATCGAGTTGAGCGAACGGAACTATCGCCAGATGTGGGTGCCACCCGGGTTCGGACACGGCTTCCTCGTAATCTCCGAAATGGCAGAGGTCCTGTACAAGTCGACGGACTATTACGCGCCCGAGCACGAGCGCTGCCTGCTGTGGAACGACTGCCAGGTCGACGTCCGATGGCCTCTCGACGGCATCGAGCCGCTGCTTTCGGCCAAGGACAGGGCCGGGCAGCCGCTTGCGGCCTGCGAGCTGTTCGAATGATGCCGCGTGGGCGGATCCTGCTGCTCGGCGCCACCGGTCAGGTGGGCTGGGAACTCGCGCGCAGCCTGCAGCCGCTCGGCGAAGTCGTCGCCCGTGGCCGTGATCGCGCCGACCTGCTCGAACCGTCCGGCCTGCCTGCGCTGGTGGCGGAGGTCGGCCCACGGGTGGTCGTGAACGCGGCGGCCTGGACGGCGGTCGATGCTGCCGAGCAGGAGCCCGGCCTGGCCATGACCGTCAACGGCATCGCGCCCGGCCTGCTCGCCGAGGCGGCGCGGCGAACGGGCGCGCTGTTCGTCCACTATTCGACGGATTACGTCTTCGACGGCTCCGGCACCGAATCCCGGCGCGAAAGCGAAGCTGCAGCGCCGATCAATGCATATGGGCGCTCGAAACTGGCGGGCGAACAGAACGTTGCCGCTGCCGGCGGCGACTGGCTGGTATTGAGAACCAGCTGGGTCTACGCGGCGCGCGGAAGGAATTTCGTACGGACCATGCTGCGCCTGGGCGCCGAGCACCATTCGCTGCGCGTGGTCGACGATCAGATCGGTGCGCCGACTTCGGCGCGTGCAATCGCCGATGCGACCGCGCATATCGTGCGCGGCGCACTTTCCGAGCTGGAACGGGGCTGTTTTCGCCCGGAAACGATGCACCTCTGTGCGTCGGGCGAAACGAGCTGGTACGGTTTTGCGCAGGCGATCTTCGAGCGCTGGAGAATGCTCGCCGGCAACGATGCGCTGAAGATCGGGGAACTCGTTCCGATTCCGGGCGCGTGTTATCCGACTCCGGCGAAGCGCCCCCTGAACTCCCGGCTGGATTGCTCTCGTATCGGCGAGCGTTATGCGCTGCAGTTGCCGGACTGGCGGGTCGGATTGGCGCTCGTCCTGCAGGAACTGGCGGATCGCGGTTGAGAACCTTCCGAGTCCTCGCGCCCGTCGCCGTTACGGATTCCGCTCAGACCCTGTATTCTTCGCGCGATTTTCCCTGCGCCTCGAGCGCGGCCAGCCAGCGCGGCGTGCGCCCTCGGCCGCTCCAGGTTTCCCCGGTTTTCGAGTTGCGGAATTTCGGCGCGACCGGCTTGCGCGCTGCGCCGGGTTTCTTGCCTGCGGCCTTGCCCGCCGCACGCTTGCGCCCGTGACGCGGGCGATGCCCGGCGAGATCCTCGGGCGCGACGTCGAGCTTCTTCATCAGCGCGACCACCTGCGCGACGGCCTTCTTCTTCTTTTCGTCGGCGACCGCTTCGAGTTTGGCCGCCTGGGCTTCGAGTTTCTCGATCTGCTTGCGGATCGCGTCGTAGGATTTACGCGGCATTTTGTTTTCGGTCTCCGGTCATCGGGCGCGCACGGCTCGTTCCGCACGTCGCGGAATACTGCCATAAAAGATCGCGAGCATACGCGAAATCTGCGTCGATCCGTTGGATGGCGACATCCTTTGCTCGATTCACTCGATTGCGAACCATCGCTTCGTTCAAATACCGGATTTGCCGCTCGGAGCTTTCGGTGCACGAGGAATCGCGCGCCGGGTATTTGCAACTCGTGACTTTAGAATAGCCCGGCTGCGCACCGACACGGACGACGCTCCCTCGATATGGCCCGTTGGCTCTACACGATCGCCTGGTACCTGGCGATGCCGTGGCTGTTCGTGCACCTGCTCTGGAAGTCGCGCCGGCAACCCGGTTATCGACGCAACCTCGGCGAGCGCTTCGGGGCCCACGCGCCGCGCGGCGATCTGCAGCCGCTGATCTGGTTGCACGCGGTTTCGGTAGGCGAGACGCGTGCAGCGCAGCCGCTCGTCGACGCGCTGCTACAGCGCTACCCGCAGCACGAACTGCTGATCACGCACATGACGCCGACCGGCCGCGAGGCGGGCGTCGCTCTTTTCTCGCATCCGCGGATCCATCGGGCGTACCTGCCGTACGACTACCCGTTCGCCGTGCGTCGTTTCCTGCGCGCCTGGCGGCCATCGGTCGGCCTGCTGATGGAGACCGAGTTGTGGCCGAACCTGGTGGCCGTCGCGCACGAGGAGGGCGTGCGTCTCGCGCTGGTGAACGCGCGACTGTCGGAGCGCTCGCTGCGAAAGGGGCAACGCTTTGCCGCGCTCATCGAGCCGGCACTGGCCAGGCTCGATCTGGTGCTCGCACAGTCGGCCGACGATGCTCAGCGCCTGGCGCAACTCGGTCGAGTCGACGCGAAGGTGCTCGGCAACCTGAAGTTCGACGTCGGCGCCGCGCCGAAACTGGAGGCGCTCGGACACCGGTGGCGAATCGACTGGCTCGCGACCCAGCGTACCGACGGTCTGCCGCGTTTCTGCGTGGTTGCGGCGAGCACGCGCGACGGCGAGGAGGCGCTGTTGCTGGACGCGTGGGCGACGGCGTTGAAACCCCCGTCGCTGGCCAGTCGATTTCCGCCGCTGCTGGTGATCGTCCCGCGGCATCCGGAGCGCTTCGACGCGGTGGCCGAGGCGATCGCGTCGCGGGGCTGGCGGTTCGCCCGACGAAGCGCTCTCGCCGACGGCAAGCGCTGCGATGCGCAGGTGGTGCTCGGTGATTCGATGGGCGAGATGCCCGCCTGGTACGCACTGGCCGATGTCGCGATCATCGGAGGGTCGCTGCTTCCCTACGGCGGGCAGAACCTGATCGAGGCATGCGCGGCCGGGGTTCCCGTGGTCGTCGGACCCCATACCTTCAATTTCGCCGACGCAGCCGAGCGCGCGATCGAAGCCGATGCCGCGATTCGCGTTCCGGACGCGCTGCGGGCGGTGAAGGAGACGCTGGACGTCGTGCTCGATGCGGATCGGCGACAGTCGATGAGCGATCGCGCGCTCGCCTTCGCCGCGCGCCATCGCGGCGCAACCGATCGAACGGTCGACGCGCTCGAGCCGCTGCTGCGCGTCGAGCGTTGAGCCTTCAGCGCTTCGTCGGCGCCGGCGTCGTCGGCGGCGGCAGCGATGGCGGGGGAGTCGATGACGGCGGCGGCGTCGACGATGTCGCCGTCGCCGGCGCGAGCAGCGTGTTGACCGCCGATACGTCGCTCTCGTCGAGGACGCCCGCCGTGGACTTCAGTTGCAGTCCGTTCACGATGACGTCGTAGCGGGCGCGTGCCAGGTCGCGTTGCGTGCTGAACAGTTGCTGCTGCGCGTTGAGCACGTCGATGTTGATGCGCACGCCGACCTGGTAACCCAGCAGGTTCGATTCGAGTGCGAGCTGGCTCGAGCGCTCCGCCGCCTCGAGCGCGCTCACCTGCGCAAGGCTGCTGTTCACGCCGAGGTAGGCCTGTCGTGCGGCCTGCTCGACCTGGCGGCGCGTGGTCTCGAGATCCGCCTGCGAGCGGTCGAGCAGCGCGGCCGCTTCGCGCACGCCGGCCTCGATGCCGCCGCCGGTATACAGCGGCATCGACAGCTGCACGCCGACGGTGGCCGAGTTGGTTCGAAGGCCGACGGCATTCAGCGCTGCATTCTCGTTGCGCGCGAGCGAGCCGACGATGTCCACCGAAGGGTACTTCGCGTAGCGACGCCGCTCGATCTCGCGGCGCGCGATCTCGGTGTTCACGCGCTGCTGCTGCACGGCCAGGCTGCTGTCGACGGCCTGCCGCACCCACTGCGTCTCGCTGGCCGGCTGCGGCGATTGCAGCAGGACGCCGCGCCGCAGTACGTCGAGCTGGCTCGCCGGTCGGCCGATGAGTTGCGCGAGCAGCGCCCGCTGCACGTCGAGCGCATTCTGCGCGGCGATCTCCTGCGCGACGGTGAGGTCGAAGCGTGCCTGCGCTTCCTGCTGGTCGGTGATGGTGGCCGTGCCGACTTCGAAGTTGCGCTTGGCCGCCTCGAGTTGCTCGTCGATCGCGCGCTTCTGCGCGCGGATCGTCTCGAGGTTGTCCTGCGCGGCGAGCACGTCGAAGTAGGCGCGCGACAGGCGCAGGATGAGATCCTGTCGTGCCTGTGCGTACTGCGCCTCTGCGATGCCGACGGCCAGCTTGCTCTGCTCCCATGCCTGCTGCTCGGGCAGGCTCAGCAACGGCACCGACAGCTGGATCGCGTAGGCTTCCGACGTGTAGGTCCGATCCGGTCCGCGGTTCGGATCGACGCGCACCCGGTTCATTCCCGCGGTGGCGCCCACGGCCGGCAGCAGTTGCGAGCGCGCCTGCGGCACGCGCTCCCGGGTGGCGTCCAGCTGTGCACGCGCCGAGGCGACCTGCGCATCGTTGGCGAGCGCCTCGCGCCAGGCCTGCTGCAGGTCGAGCGCGAGGGCGGGCACCGCCGGCGCGGCGAGCACCGCGGCGGCGACGGCGTAAGCGATGGCCTTCGGGGCCGTCTTCGGTTTCATCGGTGCTCCGCCGGCAGGGACGCTGCGGCGTCCGGTTCCCGGGTCAGTATCGAACGACCGTCGGATCGACCTCGCGCGACCACGCGTCGATGCCCCCGGCCAGGTTGAAGACGCGCTCGCGACCGCGGTGCTGCAGGAACAGCGCCACGTGGGCGCTGCGTGCGCCGTGGTGGCAGATGCAGACGATCGGCCGCTGTGTAGCGAGTTCGTCGAGGCGCGACGGTATCTCGCGCATCGGGATGTGCAACGCGCCGGGAAAGGGGCTGTGCGCGACTTCCCACGACTCCCGCACGTCGAGCAGCAGAAGCGGCTCCTCGTGAAGCCAGGAGGCGAGCGCTTGCGGCGCGATCTGCTCCATCTGCGGCGAACGCCTGCGCCATCAGAATCGGAAGCGGTCACGCTGCGGGAACTCGCGCAGCGGTGGCGCTGCCGTCTCGAAGAGCTTCTCGCTGTGGAACTCGCGACCACTCGTGCGCGTGATGCGCTGTGCGCTCATCACCGGCGGCTCGCCGACGATTGCGATCAGCCGTCCGGCCGGGTTCAGTCGCTGCAACAGCGAATCGGGCACGAACTGGACCGAGCCCGACAGCACGACGACGTCGAAGGTGCCGTCGGCGGCGACCTGCAATCCGTTGCGGTGTTCGACGCCGACGTTGCCGACGCCGGCCTTCTTCAGGTTCGCACGGGCGAAGCGGCACAGGTCCTCGCGCAGATCGCAGGTGACGACCTCGCGCGCGAACTGTGCGAGCAGCGCTGCCATGTATCCGGAGCCGGCACCGATCTCGAGCACCGCATGCACGCGCTCGGGCAACACCGATTGCAGCATGCGCGCCTCGAGCTTCGGCGAGAGCATCGACTCGCCGGTGGCGGCACCGTCGATGGTCAGCGGAATCGCGAGGTCGGCGAAGGCAAGCGCGCGATACGCAGGCGGGACGAAGTCCTCGCGGTGCACGGCGAACAGCGTCTCGAGCACGTCCGGGTCGAGCACGTCCCAGGGACGGATCTGCTGCTCGACCATGTTGAAGCGCGCGCGTTCGAAGTCCATGACGGAAGGCGAGGAGATCGTGGGTGGCGGCATTCTAGCAATCAGCCTTCGGTGGACAGGCTGCACAATACGTAGCGCAGGTGCGTCTCGAGAAAGCGCTCGATCGGGATGTCGAAGTTCGGCGGACAGCAGGGCGTGATCGAGTGTTCCCAGATGGCGCGCAGCACCAGCGGCGACATCCACAGCGGCACCGAAGCGTCGACGTCGATCTCGCGGAACTCGCGCAGCTCGATGCCGCGCCGCACGATCGAGGCCAGCACGGCCATCACCGGAAGGATCACCTCCTCCTGGAAGAAACGCGCGAGCTCCGGGAAGTTCCCCGACTCGGCGACGACGAGCTTGGCGATGCCGGCGTAGCGCGTGGCTCCGACCGTCTCCCACCATTTGCGGAAGAAGAGCCGCAGTTGATCGGCGCAAGGGGCCCCCGAGTCCTGGATTTCCGCGGCGAAGGAGTCGATCAGCGGGATCAGGTTCGCCCGCACCACCGCCTTCAGCAGTTCTTCCTTGTTCGCGTAATACAGGTACAACGTGCCCTTGCTGACGCCCGCACGGCGCGCGACGTCTTCCAGGCGCGTGGCGGCAAAGCCGCGGTCGACGAACAGAGCGAGCGCAGCTTCGAGAAGCTCGCCGGGACGCGCATCCTTGCGCCGTGCCCAGCGGCGCGGGCCGCCGCCCGCGTGGACGGGGGCGTGGCCGGGCGTCCGGGTGGGCGCCTTCGAAGTGGCGGGCGGCGACATCTCTTTAATGACCAACGAGTCATTAAAGTGTACCGCGGACGACACGAACGCTCAACCGGTGCGCTGCGCGAGGTGCCCGCACGCAAGCGCCGATGCCGACGGCTCAACCGGCGTAGCGCGCCAGTGCCAGCGTGCAGTTCGTTCCGCCGAAGCCGAAGCTGTTCGACAGGATGGTCTCGTGGCGTACGCCGTCGATGCGCGTGCGGGCGATCGGCATGCCTTCGGCGCCCGGGTCGAGCGTCTCGATGTTGATGCTGGGCGCGACGAAGTCGTGCTGCAGCATCAGCAGGCTGTAGATCGTCTCCTGCACACCGGTGGCGCCCAGCGAGTGGCCGGTCATCGATTTGGTCGACGAGACCAGCGGCAGCGGCTCGCCGCGTCCGTCGAACACCGTCCGGATCGCGTCGAGTTCGGTGATGTCGCCCACCGGCGTGCTCGTGCCGTGCGTGTTGATGTAGCTGACCGGCGTCTTCACCGTGGCGAGCGCCTGCTGCATGCAGCGCACCGCGCCGTCGCCGCTCGGTGCGACCATGTCGTGCCCGTCGGAGGTCGCGCCGTAGCCGACGACCTCGCCGTAGATCTTCGCGCCGCGCGCCTGTGCGTGCTCGAGCGCCTCGAGCACGACCACGCCGCTGCCGGCGGCGATGACGAATCCGTCGCGGTCGGCATCGTAGGGCCGCGAGGCGCGCTGCGGACGGTCGTTGTACTTCGACGACATTGCGCCCATCGCATCGAAGAGCACCGACAGCGTCCAGTCGAGTTCCTCGGCGCCGCCGGCGAACATGAGGTCCTGCTTGCCCCACTGGATCAGTTCGGCCGCATTGCCGATGCAGTGCGCCGACGTCGAGCAGGCCGACGAGATCGTGTAGTTCACGCCGTGGATGCGGAAGTTCGTCGCCGCCGTCGCCGAGGTGGTCGACGACATGCAGCGCGGCACCATGTACGGACCGACGCGCTTCGGTCCGCGTTCCCGGCAGATGGCCGCCGCCTCGACCTGGTTGCGCGTGGACGGACCGCCCGAGCCGACGACGATTCCGGTGCGCTCGTCCGAGACTTCGTGCGGCGCCAGGCCGGCGTCGTCGATCGCCTGTTGCATCGACAGGTGCAGGTAGGCGGCGCCGTCCCCCATGAAGCGGCGCAGCTTGCGGTCGATCGCCGCATCGAGATCGACCTCGGGCTTGCCCGCGACCTGGCTGCGAAAGCCCAGTTCGGCATACTCGGGAACGAAGGCGATGCCCGAGCGGCCCTCGCGCAGCGACGCGAGCACCTGCTCGACGTTCGTGCCGATGCACGAGACGATGCCCATTCCGGTGACGACAACGCGACGCAGGGCGTTCATGCGCGGATCGACCTGGGGTTTTCGAACAGGCCCACCTGCAGGTCGCTGGCCTGGTAGATGCGCTCGCCGTCGGCGCGCACTTCGCCGTCGGCCACGCCCAGCACGAGGCGGCGGTTGATCACTCGCTTGATGTCGATGCGGTAATCCACCCGCTTGGTGTCGGGAAGGATCTGCCCGGTGAACTTCAGCTGCGCCAGTCCGAGCGCCCGGCCCGAGCCCGGAGCGCCGGTCCAGCCGAGGAAGAAGCCGAGCATCTGCCACAGGGAATCGAGACCGAGGCAACCCGGCATGACCGGGTCGTCCTCGAAGTGGCAGTCGAAGAACCACAGATCGGGGCGGATGTCGAACTCCGCCGTCAGGAAGCCCTTGTCGAAGGCGCCGCCGGTCGCGGAGATCTCGCTGATGCGATCGAACATCAGCATCGGCGGCAGCGGCAGGCGCGCGTTGCCGGGACCGAACAGGCGTCCGTGTCCGCATTCGAGCAGCTCTTCGTAGGCGTAGCTCGACTTCTGGGTGAAGCGCATCGGGTCGAGGGCCAGCGGGGAGTTCATTCGGTGGGTAGCAATTGGAGGTGGAAGCGCGCCGCCCCGGGGCGCGCGCATCGGCGCAATGATACGGAAATTGATCAGCGGCCGATCAGGCCGCGCAACAGGTCGCGCGGATTCGGCTTCTTCGTGTCGCCGGACTTCTCGCCGTTGCCGGAGCCGTTGCCGGAGCCCTTGCCGAACAGGCGCTGCTCGAGCTGCTTCTTCGCTTCGTTCTTCAGCGCCTCGCGCGCGAGGCTGTCGACCTCGACGCGGTAGGACAGCGAGGCCATCGGACCGGACACGCGAACCGGGATGGTCACGCCCCGCAGCGCCGTGCGCGCGGCGCCGCCCTGGCCGGCGAGCGTGTCGACCAGCGAGACGCGCAGCAGGTAGTCGATGGTCTGCTCGGGCAGGTCGATGCTGCCTTTGCCGCCCACGCGCAGGAGCGGTGATCGCAGATCGAGGTCGTCGCTGCGGGCGACGCCCTCGCGGATGACGAAGCTTGCGTCCAGCGACGAGAAGGCCGTTCTCTCGCCGCCGCCGGCGCGGCTCTCGAGTGCAGGGCTGCCGCGGACCGCAGCGATCGTGCTCTCGACCTTGCGGAGCACCTTGTCGAGGTCGATGCCGAGGACGGCCCCGTCGCGCAGCGCGATGCGGGCGCTGCCCGCCAGCGAGCGTTCGAGAGCAGGCACCGTCTTGCCGGTTCCGCTGACGTCGATCGCGACGCTGCCGCTGCCGTCGAGGATTTCGCGCTGTGCGAACTCGCGCAGCACGCGTCCGACGTCGACGTCGTTCAGCTGCATCTTCAGTGCGGCGCGTCCGCTGGTGGCCAGCGATGCGTTCCCGGCCAGCGTGCCGCCGTACAGCGCGGCGGCAAGGCGCGTGACGTCGACGCGACCGTCCCCGGAGCGAAGCGTCATTGCAAGATTGCGCAGGTCGATGCCGGCTGCCCGCAAGCTGCCGATGCGCAACGAGCCGGTCGTGTCGATTCCCGCGATCGGCGGAACAGGGATCTCGCCCCCCGGCTTCGCGGCCGTCGTCGGCGACGGGGCACCGGCGTCCACCGCGACGCCCGTGCCGGCGGGTGCACGACCGGCTCCTTTCTTCGCCGGCGCCGGCGCCATTGCGCGCAGGCGATCGACGTCGAGCGCGTCGGCCTGCACGTCGAACTGCAATGCCAGCGGCGAGAGGCTGGGCGCGGTGAAACGCGCCTGCATCGGCGAGTCGGCGAAGCGTCCCTGCAGTTCGAGCGACGCCGTCTTGCGCTGCAGGTCGATCGTGCCGTTGCCGCCGAGCGAGGCTTTCACCCCGTCGGCGGAAAGCTGGCCGCCCGAAGCGGCGAGGTTCGCACGAATGTCGCGAAGTGCGATCGGCTGCTTCGCCGGTGCCTGGACCTGCGCCGACAGCGAAGCCTCGAGCTTCGTCGCATCGCGTTGCATCTGCAGTTGCAGCGCGAGCGGCCTGCCGTGGACGGATCCGCCGTCGATCGTCAGCGCGGGCGCGTCGAGGCGGGCGCTGACGCCGTCCTCGGTGGTCGCGTCGAGCTTGGCTTCGGACAGATCGATCCGGCCGGTCGCGAAATCGGCGCGGTAGTCACAAGCCGCGTCCAGTTGCGCATCGACGCCGGCCTTCTTTCCGCGCAGGCGCCCGCTCGCTTTCAACCGGCCCGGCTCGCCGCTGCCGATGCGGTCAGCCGTCAGGTCGAGCGCCTGCAGGTGCCACTCGTCGCCGCTTGCTTCGTCGCGCCAGGCGAGCGCTGCGCCGCGCAGGGCCAGTTCGGCAACGGTGATGGTGGTGGCGGCCGCCGACGCCACGTCGGCGCCCGGGGACGCGTTCGTCTCCGGCGCGCCGGCCTGCGGCCGTTGCGCCTTCAGGCGCGCGACGAGGTCGTCGAAATTCGTACTGCCGTCCCGGTGTCGGACGACGTCGACGCGCAGCGCATCGAGTGCGATGCGCCGTACCTGGATCTGCCGCGACAGCAGCGGCCACAGCGCCACGCCGATCTCGGCGGACTCGATGCTCGCGAAACGGCCTTCGCCCTTCGGTCCCGACAGCGTGGCCTTGCCCATCGACAACGCGATGTCGGGCACGATCGACAGCGACAGATCTCCCTGGATGTCGAGTTTGCGGCCGCTGTACTGCTCGACGAGCGAGACGATCGTCGGCTTGTAGCGGTTCGCGTCGAAGGTGGCGACGAAGACGGCCAGCGCGGCCGCGACGAGCGCGACCACGACGGCCATTCCGATCCATACTGTGCGCAGGCGCATCCCGGATGCTCTTTCCTGGTTCTCCCGAGTGTCCTTCGATCGGGGCGGGCATGTCGATCCTACGATCAAAATCGCACGCAGGTCGGCCGCCCCGGGCAGCCGGCGGCGGATTCTCCCTTACAGATTCTCCCTTACATCCTGTTACGCTTCTTGCAGGATAGGGACTGGTCCTCGCGTGCCCGGCGGCTTACGCTGCTCATCGACGTCCGGCGAATGCGCCCGATGCACGATACAGGGAGTCGAGATGAACGAGACGCGAGCTACGACCTCCGAACGCGGCATGCGGCCGACGTTGCTGCGGTGGATGACGGTATCGGCGCTCGCCGTTTCGGCGGCGGCGCTGCTCGCGCCGCGCGCATACGCCTCGCAGCCGGTGCTGGGGGCGATCGTCGGAGGCGGTGCCGGTGCAATGATCGGCCAGTCGATCGGCGGGCGTGATGGAGCGGTGATCGGTGGTGCGATCGGTGCCGCGGCGGGCGCGGCGGCAGCGCAGAGCGCCCGCCACGGGCATGTCCGCTACGGCACTTCGGTCGGCATCGGGGCGGTCGGGTATCCGCCTCCGGTGTACGTGCCGTCGCCGCCCGTGTACTACGCGCCTCCGCCTCGGGTGTATTACGCACCGCCGCCTCCGGTGTACTACGCGCCTCCGCCGGTGGTGTATTCGCCGCCCGTCGTGGTCTATCGCGCGCCGAGGGTCGTTTACACGACTCCGCCGCGCGTGCTGTATGGTCCCTCCCATGGCTGGTCGCATCACCATCGAGGCGATCGCCGCGGCGATCGCGGCGATCGCGGTCGTTGGCATCGCCACTGATCGCGCCCCGCGCTCCTTCGGCACCCCTGCCACAGGAGTCGCCGGCTCCGCCGCGTAGCGCGATCGCCGCGGAGCTTGCAGTGCCCCGATCGATTCCCGGCGCGCCCACCGATTTTCGGGCCGCCTCCAGCATCGTCTCGATTGCCGCGTCGCTCGCCGGGCGCTTCGGCGCCGGCGGCGGCGTTCCTCCGCTGGGCGATCGCGAGATTGTCGACGCACTCGCGTCGAGCCGCGTCGCGGTATTCGTGCTGATGGACGGGCTCGGTGAACGCGCGCTCGCCGCGCATGCACCCGACGGCGCACTCGCGCACTTTTGCCTTCGTTCGCTCGATTCCGTTTTCCCGTCGAGCACCGCGCCGGCGCTGTCGGCGCTGTCGGCCGCGGCGCCGCCGGCGATGCACGGCAACCCCGGCTGGCTGATGTGGTCGCAAGGCGTCGGGGCGACGATTCGCACGTTGCCGATGGATCTGCGTGCCGACCCCCAGGTGAAGGTGCGTGCGAGCGACACGTGGCGCTGGTCCGCCTGGACTTGCCGCAGCCGCGTACCGGCATTCGCCCTGCTGCCCGTCCACATCGCGGATTCCGAGTTCTCGCGGCATTCGTACGCGGGTGCGACGATCGTCGCCTATCGCAGCCTCGACGAGGTTTGCGATCGGATCGACCAGGCGCTCGCCGGCGTCACGGGGGAGGCCTATGTCTTCGTCTACCTTCCCCACTTCGACACGATGAGCCACGAGGCGGGGTGCGCGAGCGAGAAGGCGCGCGCGGTCGTGCGCCGGATCGACGCCTGGTTCGCGCAGCTCGTCGAACGCGTGCGGGCGCGCGACGCTCTCGTGCTCGCCACTGCCGACCACGGCTTCGTCGACGTGGCTGCCGACGAGCAGCTGCACCTCGAGGAGTTTCCGCAACTCGCCGCCTGCCTCGAGCGTCCGCTCGCCGGGGAGCCGCGCGTGCCGTTCTGCACCGTGCGCGCCGATGCCGAGGAGCGATTCGTCGAAACCGTTCATTGCGCGCTCGACGATGCCTTCGACGTGTACCGCTCGCAGGCGTTGCTCGATGCGGGATGGTTCGGCGCGGGAGATGCGCTGGCCGGCCGGCTCGGTACGCACGTGCTCGTGCCGAAGCGGTGCGTGACGCTGGTCGACACGCTCGAAGGCGAGACGCCGATGCGGTTCATCGGAATGCACGGGGGACCGAGCGAGGCGGAGATGCGCGTTCCGCTGCTGGCGGCGCTGCACGGCGAGCCGTTGCGCTGAGGGGCGAGCCCTTGCGCGGCGAGCCGATCGCCGCACGTCGCCGGGCGCTGCCCGCACCATGCGCCGCGCGGTTACCATCGCGTCCGGCACAATTCTTTCCCCGCACCGCTGCGTTCGCGCAGCACGAAGCCGTGAACCAACGCAGAACTCCCCGCCCTCCCGCGCCGCAGGACTCGCGCAACACCGTCGAAGCGACGTCGGGCGCGAAGATTCCCAACGTACTCTCGATCGCCGGCATCGACCCCAGTGGCGGCGCCGGCATCTTCGCGGACCTGAAGGCGTTTTCGGCGCTCGGCGCCTACGGCACCGGTGTCGTCGCCGCGCTGACCGCCCAGAACACGCAGGCGGTGACCGGCGTGCATCCGGTGCCGCCGGCTTTCGTTCGATTGCAGATCGACACGCTGTTCGCCGACGTGCGCATCGAGGCCGCCAAGATCGGCATGCTCGGAACGGCGCCGATCGCGCAGGCGGTGGCCGAAGGCCTGGCTTCGCCGATCGCCGACGGCCGGCTGGCGCATCGGGTCGTCGATCCGGTGATGGTCGCCAAGAGCGGCGACATGCTGCTCGATCGCGACGCCGTCGGGATGCTGATCGATGCGGTCCTGCCGCTGGCGACGATGATCACGCCGAACCTTCCGGAAGCCGGGGCGCTGCTCGGCGAGCGCGCCCCGGAGACGATGCGCGAGATGCAGCGCAGCGCCGAGCGGCTGCG
This sequence comes from Burkholderiaceae bacterium, assembly GCA_023954015.1. Taxonomy (GTDB): domain Bacteria; phylum Pseudomonadota; class Gammaproteobacteria; order Burkholderiales; family Burkholderiaceae_E; genus Zeimonas. Next base: position 29,343 of record JAMLIS010000009.1, on the reverse strand, counting down.
CCGCCTGCTCGCCGACGACGGACTGCGCTTCGTGCTGCTCAAGGGCGGGCACGCCGGCGGCGATCCGGTCGACCTGCTGCACGACGGCGAGCGCATGATCGAACTGCCCGAGACGCGCGTCGAGACGCGCAACACGCATGGCACCGGCTGCACGCTGTCGGCGGCGATCGCGGCGCTGCTCGCGCGCGGATTCGATCCCGTCGATGCGGTGCGCGGGGCAAAGCGCTATCTCACGGAGGCGCTGCGACAGGCCGATCGCCTGGAGGTGGGCAGCGGGCACGGACCCGTGCATCACTTCCACGCCTGGTGGAATCGATGATCGAGGTGCTCGTCGGCTTTCCGCTCCTGGTCAAGGCCGCACTGCTAGGCATCGTCGAAGGGCTCACCGAGTTCCTGCCGATCTCGAGCACCGGGCACCTGATCCTCGCGTCGAGCCTGCTGGGCTTCGAGGGCGAGAAGGAAAAGGTCTTCTCGGTGGCGATACAGACCGGCGCAATGCTCTCGGTGATGTGGTACTACCGCGCGCGGATCACCGCAACGATCGCCGGCATCTGCACCGAGCCGCGTGCGCGCCGCTTCGCGGCCAACGTCGTCATCGCCTTCGTGCCGGCCGCCGTGCTCGGCGTGCTGTTCGCCGACGCGATCAAGGCGACGCTGTTCCGGCCGGTGCCGGTGGCGATCGCATTCATCGTCGGCGGACTCGTCATCCTGTGGGTCGAACGCGGGCGCAGTCGCACGCCGGCGCTCGCGCGCGTCGACGACATCGATGCGTTGACGAGCCTCGATGCGCTGAAACTGGGCATCGCACAGGCCTTCGCGCTGATTCCGGGAACCAGCCGCTCAGGGGCGACGATCATCGGCGGCATGCTGTTCGGCCTGTCGCGGCGCGTCGCCACCGAGTTCTCGTTCTTCCTCGCGATCCCGACGCTGATCGGGGCCGGTGCCTACGACGCGTGGAAATATCGCTCGCTGCTCGGGTCGGAAGACCTGCCGATGTTCGGCGTCGGGCTTCTGTTCTCGTTCTTCGCGGCGCTCGCTTGCGTGCACTGGCTGATCCGCTACGTGGCCAGCCACGATTTCGTTCCGTTCGCGTGGTATCGAATCGCGTTCGGCGTCGTCGTGCTCGTTACCGCGTGGTCGGGACTGGTGCACTGGAGCGCGTGACCCTGCGGAAGACGAGGTCCCGCACTACGTGTCCGAGTTTGCGCCCGCGGTTCTCGAAGCGCGTCAACGGCCGGTACGCGGGCCGGCTTGCGAAGCGGGCGTCGTCTGCTGCGTTCTGCAGCAGCGGCTCGCTCGACAGCACTTCGAGCATCTGCTCGGCGTACGGTTCCCAGTCGGTTGCGCAATGAAGGATCGCCCCCGGCCGGAGCCGGCTGGCGAGCAGCGCCGCGAAGGGCGCCTGCAGCAGGCGGCGCTTGTGGTGGCGTTTCTTCGGCCATGGGTCGGGGAAGAAGACCTGCACGCGCGCGAGCGAGTCGGGCGCGACCATGTCGCGCAGGACCTCGACCGCATCGTGCTGGACGATGCGCACGTTCGACAGGCGCTGCGCGTCGATGCGGATCAGCAGCGCGCCGACGCCGGCCGGATAGACCTCGATGCCGAGGAAGTCGTGTTGCGGCTGCGCAGCGGCGATCTGCGCGGTGGCGTCGCCCATGCCGAAGCCGATCTCCACGACCAGCGGCGCCGAGCGGCCGAAGAGCCGGGCCAAGCGCGGCGCATCGAGGACCTGCCCGGCGTCGTACGGGACGCACCAGCGCTCGCGCAGCGTTTCGTAGGCGTGACGCTGCCCGCTCGTGAAGTGGCCGCGCCGCCCGGAGAAGCTGCGGATGTGCGGATGCGGTGGCGTCGCCGGCGGCGTCGCGCTCACGGGCGGGAGGCGGCCGGCGGCGATGCGGACGGGGCCGGCGCTGCCGGCGCGGGCGGCGCGGCGGACGTGATCAGCCCGCTCGCGGGCGACGACGGCGCCGCCGAGTACGGCTTCTTCGGCATGCGTCCGGCGAGGAAGGCGTCGCGTCCGGCCTCGACCGCCTTGCGCATTGCGCTCGCCATCCGAACCGGATCGCGCGCGGCGGCCACCGCCGTGTTCATCAGCACCCCGGCACAGCCCAGTTCCATCGCGATCGCGGCGTCGGACGCCGTTCCGACGCCGGCGTCGACGATCACCGGCACTTTCGCCTGCTCGAGGATCAGCTGCAGGTTCCACGGGTTCAGGATGCCCATTCCCGAGCCGATCAGCGAGGCGAGCGGCATCACCGCCACGCAGCCGATGTCCTCCAGGCGCCTGGCCTGGATCGGATCGTCGCTCGCATAGACCATCACCTCGAAGCCTTCGCGCACGAGCGTCTCGGCCGCTCTCAGCGTCTCGGGCATGTTCGGATACAGCGAGCGCGCGTCGCCGAGCACCTCGAGCTTGACCAGCGCGTGCCCGCCGAGCAGTTCGCGCGCCAGGCGCAGCGTGCGCACGGCGTCGTCGGCGCTGTAGCAGCCGGCGGTGTTCGGCAGGATCGTGAAACGCTCCGGCGAGAGGAAGTCGAGCAGGTTCGGCTCGCCGGCGTTCTGGCCGATGTTCGTGCGCCGGATCGCGACGGTGACGATCTGCGCGCCGCTCGCCTCGACGGCATCGCGCGTCTGGTCGAAGTCGCGGTACTTTCCGGTGCCGATGAGCAGGCGGGACCGGAAGCTGCGCCGGCCGATGGTGAGCGGATCCGGGTGGTTCATGATGTTCAGCCGGCCGTCTCGACGCGAACCGGGAAGTTCACCGAATTCGACATGAAGCAGTTGCGGTGCGCCTTGTCGTGCATCGACGCCAGCTGGCCGGCATCGACGGTTTCGGCGAGCGTGACCTGCGGGTGCAGCACCACTTCGACGAATCGCATCTTGCCGTCCTGCATGCCGAGCCGGCCGGTCGCACGATCGGAGTAGCCGGTGACCCGGACGCCCGACTTGATCGCCACCGCCATGAAGGTGAGGAAATGGCACTGCATCAGCGACGCCATCATCAGCGTCTCCGGGTTCGGCTGGCGATCGTCGCCGTGGAAGACCGACGGTGCCGAAGCGGAGAGCGTCGCGCCGCCGTCGAATTCGATGCGCGTGCCGCGGTGCAGGTTCGCGTAATCGTAGGCGCGATCGGTCGGCTGGCCGTCCCAGTGCAGATTGCCTTCGAAGAGGTGTTCGGCGGACATGAGTCTCTCCCCGGAGCGTTACGAAGTTCGGGCGCGCGTCGGTCGAGGCAGCTCTACCCGCCGCCGACCGCGACGACGATCTCGAGCCGATCTCCGGGGCGCAGCGTCGCGCTTTCGTGCAGGCTGCGCGGAACGATTTCGCCGTTGCGTTCGACGGCGATGCGCCGGCCGGCGAGGCCGAGTTGCGCGAGCAGCGCGGAGACGGTGGCCGGAGCCGGCAGCGGACACGGCTCTCCGTTGACGACGATCGTTGTCATGAGGCGATTGTCGCACGCAGGGGACCGCGAGATCGGCGCGCGGCCGCCGCCTTCGGTGCGTGCCTGGCGCAGGCCGCCACCGCGATCGCCGTCGGGCGGCTGGGCTAGAATCGCGCCTGCGCGGGTGTAGTTCAATGGCAGAACGGCAGCTTCCCAAGCTGCATACGAGGGTTCGATTCCCTTCACCCGCTCCAACGGATCGGCGTCCCGCGTACAGCCGACGGATCGGCGTCCCGCCTACAGCATCTCCTCCGGCGCGAACGGCGTCAGCAGCCACATCAGCGCGCGCAGCCCGACGCTCGCTCCCGGTTCGCTGCCTTCGGCATCGGGCACTTTCGGCGAGCCGCCGACCCAGCGCAGTCGCCCGTCGTCCTCGATCACCCGATAGCTGCTGTCGCGCGCGACCTCGTCGAACAGCTGCACCACCCGTGCGGCGACGACGGAGTCGGGAATCACCAGTCCCAGTTCGGTGTTCAGGCGCTGCGAGCGCGGGTCGAGGTTCATCGAGCCGACGAGCACCGTGCGGCGATCGACGACCACGGCTTTCGCGTGCAGGCTCGCCAGCGACGAACCGAAGCGCCCGAGCTGCGAACGCGCGGTGCCGAGCTGGTTGCGCAACTCGTGCAGCTCGACGCCGAGTTCGATCAGTTGCCGGCGGTAGCGCGAGTAGCCGACGTGCACGACCGGCGCGTCGGTCGAAGCCAGCGAATTGGTGAGCACGCGCACGCGTACGTTGCGCTGGCGCAGCGCACGGATCAGCTCGATGCCGTGTTCGCCGGGGACGAAATACGGCGTGATCAGGATCAGTTCGCTGCGGGCCGACGCCAGCAGCCGGGCGACCTCGCCGGCGATCGACGCCGGTCCGGACGTGTGCGCCCTGGCGTCGCCGGCGGCGATCTTCGCCGGCGTGTCGGCGAGCACGCGCACGTCGCTCCAGCGCAGCTTCAGGCGCGCGGCTTTCAGGTCGCGTGCCAGCGCGCTCGGCGGCACCGGCGTCGAATCGGGGCTCGGAACCGGTTCGCCTTGCGCATTCGTTTCCGGTTGGGGCGATGTCGAGACCGGGCCCCGGCAACGGGGCGTTTCGTGGATCAGCTGCGCGGCGGGGTAGGCGAGAGGGTCGTTCCAGAAGCGGTCGAAAGTGCCCGACAGTCGCCGCACCGCAGGCCCGGCCACCAGCACGTCGAGATCGACGAAGTTGCTCGACGGGCTGCGCACGAAGTACGCGTCGCCCAGGTTGCGGCCGCCGGTGGCGGCGATCGCGTTGTCGGCGACGAACATCTTGCCGTGCATGCGCTGGTTGATGCGGTCGAGGTCGGTGAGCGACGCGAGGATTCGCGTATACGTGGAGAAGCGGCCGGCGGGGAAGGGGTTGAACAGCCGCAGCTCGACGTTCGGATGCCGCGTGAAGCACAGCAGGCTCTCGTCGCTTCCTGCGGTGTTCAGGTCGTCGACGAGCATCCGCACGCGCACGCCGCGAACCGCTGCCGCATGCACCTCGCGCAGCAAGGTTCGCGTGGAAGCGTCGTTGCGCACGATGTAGTACTCGAGGTCGAGCGAGCGTTCGGCGTTGCGTGCCAGCGTGACGAGCGAGCCGAGCGCGTCCTCCCCGGCAACGAGCAGGCGCACGCCCGACGAATGCGGGTCGGGCGCGCTGTCGGCGACGAGCCGGCCGAGCGCAGTGCCCTGCGGCTCGTCGAACGCGCGCTCGGTCGCCCGCGGCTGCGGCGCGGGCAGGCTGGCGCAGGATACGAGCGCGGGCGCCGTCGCGCACAGAACGAGTGCGAGCATACAGCGTGTGACGAGGCGCGTGCGGCCCCGGGCAAATGCATCGGCCATGGCTCGGGAGGGAGGGAAGCCGGCAGCCGGGCGGAGCTGCCGGCGAGGAGTCTACCCCGCCGGGCGTGCGCTACAGTGGCGCATGGAGGAGTCCCGATGAAGGCCGCGTACCTCACGCATCCGAGTTTCCTGCTGCACGAGATGGGACCGCACCATCCCGAGTGCCCGGAGCGCCTGGCGGTCATTGCCGACCGGCTGCTGCTGCGCGGCGTCAGCGACTACCTCGACACGATAGAGGCGCCCGCAGCGACGCCCGAGCAGATCGCGCGTGCGCACGACCTGCGCTTCTTCCTCGAGCTGCAGGCGAGTGCGCCGCGCGACGGCTATTCGCAGGTGGATCCCGACACCTCGATGAATCCGCACACCTGGAGTGCCGCGCTGCATGCCGCCGGCGCCCTGGTGCACGCCACCGAACTCGTCGTCTCGGGACAATACAGGCGCGCGTTCTGCGCGGTGCGTCCGCCCGGGCATCACGCCGAGCGCGACCGGGCGATGGGATTCTGCTTCTTCAACAACGTGGCCGTCGGCGTGCTGCACGCGCTCAACGCGCTGGGTGTCGAGCGCGTCGCCCTGGTCGACTTCGACGTTCACCACGGCAACGGCAGCGAGGATATCCTCGCCGGCGACGAGCGCGTGATGATGGTCTCGACTTTCCAGTCGCGCCTGTACCCGTTCCTCGGCGAGAATCCGCGCGCAGCGAACATGTGCAACGTCCCGCTCGAGCCGTACAGCGATGGCGCGTCGATGCGCCGGGCGGTGCTCGAATGCTGGTTGCCGCGCATGAAGTCGTTCGCGCCGCAGATGATCTTCGTTTCGGCCGGCTTCGACGCGCATCGCGAGGACGACATGAGCCACCTCGGATGGCGCGACGAAGACTACGCGTGGCTGACCGGGCAGATCGTGCGCTTCGCCGACGAGCATTGCGCGGGCCGGGTGGTGTCCACGCTCGAAGGCGGCTACGAGCTCGCGGCGCTGGCGCGATGCGTCGAGCTGCACCTGCGCGCGCTGATCGGCATCGACTGAGCTTCGCCCCGCGGGGACCGTCGACGTGGAACGCCTGCACGCGCTGACGTCGCTGTTCGATCCTTCCCGGATCGTCTTCGTGTCGGGACCGCAACCGGCGCCCGATTGGGTCGAGCAGCTCGGCAGCAAGCTCGGCGAATCCAGGGCCAGCGTGCACCGCGTCGTGCTGCCGCAGCGCTCCGAGCCGGCATCGCGCGATCCGGAGGCGCAGACGCGCGGCCCGGTCGACCTGGCGGTGATCGCCGTCGACGGCGAGCGCACGATCGATGCGCTGCGCGAAGCAGTCGCCGCGGGCGCGCGTACGGCGTTGCTGCTGTGCCCGGCGCCGCAGCCGCAGGCCTCCGAGCAGCTGCTCGCGTTGGCGCGCGAGGCTCGCGTGCGGCTGCTCGGGCCGGGCACGCTCGGTTTCGCGCGTCCGCCGCGTCGACTCGACGCCGGGCGCCTGGGAGCGCTGCCGCCGCCGGGCAACGTGGCGCTGGTCACGCAGTCGGGCGTGCTCGGCGGCGCGATCCTCGACTGGGCCGGCGACACCGCGATCGGTTTCTCGCTTGCGGTCTCGCTCGGCGCCGAGCTCGACATCGACGTCGCGCAGGTGCTCGACTTCCTGGCGGACGATCCGACGACGAAGGCGGTCGTCGTGTATCTCGAGGCGGTGCGCGATTCGCGCAGCTTCATGAGCGCGCTGCGCGCGCTGGCTTCGGTCAAGCCGGTGGTCGTGCTCAAGGGCGGTCGCGACGCGGCCAGCCGGCCGACGGCGCGCACGCATTCGGGGGCGATCGTCGGCAGCGACGCGATCTACAGCGCCGCACTGCGGCGCGCCGGGGCGGTGCAGGTGCGCCTGTTCACGCAGCTGTTCACCGCGGTGCGCTATCTCGCTTCGCGCAACTGGCCGTTGGGCAAGCGGCTCGCGATGGTCGGCAACGGCAACGGCCCGCTCGTGCTCGCGTCGGACCAGGCATGGTTCGCCAACATCCGGCTGCTGCCGTACACGGAGCCGACCCGACGCCGGCTCGAGGCCGAGCTGCCGGGAGTCGAGATCTCCAATCCGCTGAACCTCGGGCTCGCGGCGAGCGCCGACGATTACGCCAGCGCGCTCGAAGCCATCGCCTACGACCCCGAGTCGGATGCCGTGCTGGTGTTGCTGTCGCCCTTCGCGGGTGTCGATGCGCCGCGGATCACCGAGCGCGTCGCGCGCATGGCGAGCACCCTGGGCAAGCCGCTGTTCGCCTGTTGGCTGGGCGACAACTCGACCAGGCCGCTGCGCGCCCTGCTCGATGCGGCGGGCGTGCCCGTGTTTCGCACGCCCGAGGCGGCGGTCGACGCCTTCTCCACGGTCGCGACCTTCTACCAGAACCAGCTGCTGCTGCAGCAGACGCCGCGTTCGCTGTCGGGGATGTCGATGCCCGACGTGGCGCGTGCACGTGCGGTGCTCGACGCGGCGCTGGCCGACGGACGCGAGGTGCTTACCGAACTCGAGTCGAAAGTGCTGCTCGACGCCTTTCACGTTCCGGTGAACCGCACGGTGCTCGCCGCCAACCGGCACGAGGCGGTGGCGGCCGCGAACCGGATCGGCTATCCGGTCGCGATGAAGATCAGTTCCTCCGACATCGCCCACAAGAGCGAAGTCGGGGGCGTGGCGCTGAACGTGCGCAACGCCACCGAGGTGCGCGAGCAGTACGAGGAGATCATGCGCTCGGTGCGCCGCGCGCGACCCGCCGCGCGCATCCAGGGCGTGACGCTGCAGCCGATGAAGCTGGGGCGGCACGACCGCGAGCTGTACGTGGGCGTGCTGCGCGATCCGCTGTTCGGACCGGTGATCGCCTTCGGCACCGGCGGAAAGCGCGTGGAGATCCACCGCGACACGACGCTCGAGTTCCCGCCGCTGAACAGCTTCCTCGCGCGCAGCATGATCGCGCGCACGAGGGTCGCCCGAACGCTGGGCGACTACGGCGATGCGCCGGCCGTCGACCTCGAGGCGCTCGAGCGGCTGCTCGTGCGCGTCTCGGAGATGGTCTGCGAGCTGCCGCGGCTGGCCGAGCTGGACATCAACCCGATCATCGCCGACGGGGAAGGGTTGATCGCCGTGGACGCGCGTGCGGTCGCCGACGCGCAGGCGCCCGTGCGCGAGCCGCACGACCAGCGCCGCTACGCCCACATGGCGATCATGCCGTACCCGTCGGAGCTGGTGCGCCGCTGCACGCTGCGCGACGGGCGTTCGTACACGATCCGGCCGATCCAGGCCGAGGACGGCGAACGGCTGCAGCGCTTCGTGCGCGGGCTGTCCGAGCAGTCGCGCTACTTCCGCTTCATCTCGGCGATGAACGAGTTGTCACCGCGCATGCTGGTGCGCTATACGCAGATCGACTATGACCGGGAGCTTGCGCTGGTGGCGGTGCTTGCGGGCGACGGCGACGAGTCGATCATCGGCGTGGTGCGCTACCTGCTGAACCCCGACCGGCGCAGTTGCGAATTCGCGATCGCGATTGCCGACGAGGTGCAGCGCCAGGGCCTCGGATCGACGTTGATGAACGCGATCGTCGAGCAGGCGCGCAGGCGCGGGCTGGACCGGATCGAGGGATTCGTGCTGGCCTCGAACGCGCCCATGATGCGGCTGGTGGCGTCGCTGGGCTTCTCGGTGCAGGCGGATCGCGACGATCCGACCTTGAAGCGGGTGTGGCTCGAGCTTCACTGCGAGTGATAGCCGGCTACCCGCTCGACCTCCTCTTTCGAGCCGAGGATCACCGCGACTCGTTGGTGCAGGCTCGACGGGACGATCTCCATGATCCGCTGCAGCCCGTTGGTGGCGGCGCCGCCGGCCTGCTCGACGAGGAAGGACATCGGGTTGGCTTCGTAGAGCAGGCGCAGCTTGCCGGGCTTCGACGGATCGCGGTTGTCGCGCGGATACAGGAAGATGCCGCCGCGCGTCATGATCCGGTGCACGTCGGCGACCATCGAAGCGACCCAGCGCATGTTGAAGTCGACGCCGCGCGGGCCGTCCTTGCCGGCCAGCAGCTCGTCGATGTAGCGCTTGACCGGCGCCTCCCAGTGGCGCGCGTTCGATGCGTTGATCGCGAACTCGCGCGTGCTCTGCGGGATGCGCATGCGATCGGCGGTGAGCATCCAGGCGCCGGGCTCGCGGTCGAGCGTGAAGCAGGCGACGCCGTCGCCGACGGTGAGCACGAGCAGCGTCGACGGACCGAAGACGGCGTAGCCCGCGGCGACCTGCCTGATGCCCGGTTGCAGGAAGTGCGTCTCGTCGGGATCCTTCACGCCTTCGGGCAGGCGCAGCACCGAGAAGATCGTTCCGACCGACACGTTGACATCGATGTTCGACGAGCCGTCGAGCGGGTCGTACAGCAGCAGGAACTCGCCCTTCGGATAGCGGTTCGGAATCGGGTAGGGGTGGTCCATCTCCTCCGACGCCATCGCCGCGAGGTTGCCCCCCCATTCGTTCGCCTCGAGCAGCGCTTCGTTGGCGATCACGTCGAGCTTCTTCTGCGATTCGCCCTGGACGTTCGAGGAACCGGCTTCACCGAGGCAATCGGCGAGCGCGCCCTTCGAGACGGCGATGCCGATGCGCTTGCAGGTGCGCGCGATCACCTCGAGCAGCATGCGCAGCTCGGCGGGGATGAGGCCCTTCTCGCGCTGCTTCTCGACGAGGTACTGGGTGAGGCTGACGGGACGAACGGGCATGGCGGCTCCAGCGGGATTCACGCGTTCTTCAGGCAGCAAGCGCTTTCTCGACGATCTCCCGCACGTCGCTCGACAGCGGCCGATGCTGCGCGACGCGTTCGAGCGACGCGCGCATCAGTGCCTGTCGTCCGGGTTCGAACTTGCGCCAGCGATCGAGCGCGCGCGCCAGGCGCGCCGCGGTCTGCGGATTCAATGCGTCGACTTCCAGCACGCGTTCGGCCCAGAAGGCGTAGCCCGAACCGTCGGCGGCGTGGAACTCGGCGAGGTTGCCGTTGCAGAAGCTGCCGACGAGCGCGCGCAACCGGTTCGGATTGCGCATCGAGAATGCGGGGTGGCGCATCAGTTCGCGCACGCGGTCGAGCACCGGCCCGTCGCCCGGCTGGCGCTGCATCGTCGCCTGCAGCGCGAACCACTTGTCGAGCACGAGCGGCTCGTTGGCATGTTGCGCGCCGAAGCGCGCGAGCGCGTCGTCGCGCGGCGTACCGCAGGTGCGCAGCAGGGCATTCAGCGCTCCGATGCGGTCGGTCATGTTGTCGGCGGCGTCGAACTGCGCAACGGCCGCGTCGACGGCTTCGCGTGCCTGCGTCTCCACCCAGAATGCAAGCGATGCGTTCTTCAGCGCCCGCCGTCCGGCGGCCGCGGGGTCGGGCGAGTACGGCGCCGCGTCGCTGCAGCTTGCCCACGCGTTGCGCCAGCGCGCGTGCAGCGCATCGGCCAGGCAGCCGCGCACCGCATTGCGCGCCGCGCGCAACGCGGCCGGATCGACGACGTCGATCTGCTCGGCGACGAAGCCCTCCGACGGAAGCGTGAAAAGCTGCTCCCGGAACGCCGGGTCGAGCGCGTCGTCGTCGAGCAGCGCGCCCACCGCGCTCGCCAGCGGCGCGCAGCGCTCCTGCGCATCGGCGCCTGCGAGCACCGCGAGAATGCCCGCGACGATGAAGCGCTGCAGCGCTTCCCAGCGGTTGAACGGATCGCTGTCGTGCGCGGCGAGCAGTGCCAGCGCTTCGTCGTCGTAATCGTGCTCGACGACGATCGGTGCGGAGAAGTCGCGCGCGAGCGACGGCAGCGGCTCGCCGTCGATGTCGTCGAAGACGAACACGTGCCGCGCTTCGACGAGCTCGAGCACGGCGCTGTGCTCGCCGGTTTCGCCGCGCCGCGCTGCGACCGGGCGCGCCTGTCCGTCGACGAGTTCGCGTATGCGCAGCGGCCGATCGCGGCCGTCGTCGCGTCCCACCAGGCCGACGGCGAACGGGATGTGCAGCGGCAGCTTCTCCTGCTGGCCCGGCGTGGGGAGCGTGCGCTGATCGAGCTCGAGCGTGTAGCGCCGAAGCGCTGCGTCGTAGCTGCCGCGCGCCCGTACCCGCGGTGTTCCGGCCTGCGAATACCAGCGACGGAACTGCGTGAACGGCAAGCCGTTGGCGTCGCCGATCGCCGAGACGAAGTCCTCGCAGGTGACCGCCTGCCCGTCGTGGCGGTCGAAGTACAGCTCGAGTCCGCGACGGAAGCCCTCGCGTCCGGTGAGCGCCTGCAGCATGCGGATGACTTCGGCGCCCTTCTCGTAGACGGTCACCGTGTAGAAGTTGTCGATTTCCTCGTAGGCATCGGGACGGATCGGGTGCGCCATCGGTCCCGCATCCTCGGCGAACTGCGCCGAGCGAAGCACGCGCACGTCCTCGATGCGCTTGACCGCGCGTGCGCTCGTCGCACCGCTCGCACTGCGCGCGGCGAGCATGTCGGCCGAAAACTCCTGGTCGCGAAAGACGGTGAGGCCCTCCTTCAGCGTGAGCTGGAACCAGTCGCGACAGGTGACGCGGTTGCCCGTCCAGTTGTGGAAATACTCGTGTCCGACGACCGACTCGACGGCGGCGAAATCGTCGTCGGTGGCGATGCGAGGGTCGGCGAAGACGTACTTCGCGTTGAAGATGTTCAGCCCCTTGTTCTCCATCGCTCCCATGTTGAAGTCGCTCACCGCGACGATCATGAAGCGATCGAGATCGAGCTCCAGGCCGAAGCGCTGCTCGTCCCAGCGGATGGCCCGTTCGAGCGAATCAAGCGCGTGGAGCGCGCGTTTCTCGTTCCCCGGTTCCACCCAGACCTGCAGCAGTGCGTCGCGACCCGAGCGGGTGCGCAGCCTGCGTTCGATGGCGGCGAGTCGAGCGGCGACGAGCGCGAACAGGTAGCTCGGCTTGGGGAAGGGGTCGTGCCAGGTGGCCCAGTGCCGGTCGCGGTGCTCCCCCTCGTCGGGGCCGCTGCCCGCGTCGACGGGGTTGCCGTTGGACAGCAGCACGGGACAGCTCGCGCGCGGCCCGCGCAGCGTCACCGTGTAGCGTGCCATCACGTCGGGACGATCGGGAAACCAGGTGATCCGGCGAAAACCCTGCGCTTCGCACTGCGTGAAGTAGCCGCCGTTCGAAACGTACAGGCCGCTCAGTGCCGTGTTCGCCTGCGGATCGATGCGCGCGACCGTGGCGAGCTCGAAGCGCTCGGGAACCCGTTCGATCGTGAGCGCGCGGTCGTCCAGGCGGTACGCCGTCGGCTCCAGCGGGCGCCCGTCGATCCGCAGGTCGAGCAATTCCAGCTGCTCGCCGTCCAGCACGAGCGCCGCCGGCGCATCGGGCGCGGCCTGCGGATTGCGGCGCACCGCCAGCGACGCGGCGACGCGCGTCTGCTGCGGATCCAGATCGAAGACCAGCCGGACGTCGTCGACCAGCCAGGGCGGCGGCGTGTAGGCGGTACGATGGACGGTCACGGGGCGGTGCTCGGGCGCGAACTTCGGCGACAGGGGTTGCGGACGGACTCCCGGGAATTGTAAGCGCTCGTCGCGACGGCCGAGCCGGCCCCGGGCAGTCCGCCCGCGGGCAGCCGCCGCGCGCGAACGGGCGCGCGGTTCGCAGGTGCTTCCGAAGCGGAACCTGTGCGGAGGCGATAGGCCATGGTCGTGTTTCGTCGTTGCCTGCTTTTCGTGTCTTTCGCGGCGCTCGCGGCGCTGGTCGCCGGCTGCGCTGCTCCGCTGCGCGGCGAGGTGACCACCTTCAACGAGTGGCCGGCCGACGCGCAGCGCACCTACCGCTTCGTGCGGACCGACGCGCAGCGCAACAGCCTCGAGCACGCGCGCTGGGAGGACGTGCTGCGCGCCGAGCTTGCGCGCGCCGGCTTCCGGCAGGCCCCCGATGCGCGCTTCGCCGTCTCCTTCGACTACCGGGTCGACCGGAAGATGAGCCGCGTCGTCGAATACCAGCCGATGGTGCAGCCCTATTTCTGGTGGGGCGCATTCGGTCCCCATGCCGGGTTCAGCATCGGCGGGCCCTTCCCGTGGTGGGGTTCGGGCTACTATCCCGTCGCCTCCGACCACATCTGGTACGACTACCGGCTGCGCGTGCAGATCGAGGATTCGACCATCCGGCCGCCGCGCCGCGTCTACGAGGGCACTGCGATCACCGACGGCTACGTTCCGCAGGCCGACGAAGTGCTTCCGCTGCTCGCGCGGGCGTTGTTCCAGGATTTCCCCGGACCGAGCGGCGTGACGCGGCGCGTCGAGGTTCCACGCCCGCAGCAATAGGGCCCGTTCGCGCCGCGATCGCGGTCACTTGAGCGCGCGCGGGCGCCACCAGTTCGGCGTCACGCTCTCGAAGCGGCCGCTCTCGTTCAGGCGGTTGGCGAGGCTCAGCGTCTCGAGGCCGGCAGGCGAGGCGACGAGCCACGTGCGCTCTTCCGGGTCGATCGGCCGAAGCGCGTCGACTCCCGCGTCGGCCAGCGCCTTGCGCGGATCGGCGAGGTCGGCGTCGCGCAGCCGGACGATCACGCCGCCGGGCAGTGCCCGTGCAGCGCCGGATTCGTCGCGCAACACCGGCGAGATGCCGGCCGGGGGCGGCGCGGCCTTCTCGGTGCCCGCGCCCGTGCCCGCGCCGGTGCCGGCGCGCGAGGCCGGCGCCTCCCGGCGTTCGAGGCGCGGCTTCGAGTCGCGGAAGTCGACGACCCAGTCGGGATCGACGCGCAGCGTGCGCCGCCGGCCGTTGTCGAGCCATTGCGCCAGCCCGGAGGCGCTCGCGTCGGCCTTCGGTGCCGCTTGCGCGGGCGACGCTTCGCGCGCCTGCCCGGCGGCGAAGACGGTCGGCCCCACGGCGGCGAACGCCAGCAGCGCCGCAGGCGCCAGCCATCGAAGCGATCGCGATCGATTCATCTCAACGTCCCCAGATCGTCAGCGTCCAGCTGTCCCAGGTTCCCTCGCTTCCGGCGAGCTCGTCGCTGACCGACAGGGTCCACTGGTCCTGCGAAGTCTCGTTCAGGTTGCGCACGCTGCGGAAGACCCAGCCCTGGTAGTCGCCGCAGGGCGTCGGCGGCGTGTCTGCCTTCTCCGGATCGCGACAGACGCGCGAGTGCGCAAGCGTCGCCGGAGGCGAAGCGGGGTCGTCTCGGCCGAGCACGACTCGCAGGTCTCCGGAGGACGGATGCGTTGCCCACAAGCCGACTTCGACCAGTTCGATCGCGGTGATCGGGCAGCTGCGGGCGTCGATCGCGTCGGCGACGGTCTTGCCGTCGCGCAGGCTGGCGGCAGGCGCCCGGCGATACTCGCACGAGCGAAGCGAGGCGCTGCCGCCGACGCTTGCCCAGGTCTTCGCGCGCGCCACGGCCTGCTGCGCGTCGGCGATGCCGAAGCCGTAGTACGGATGCACGAAGAGGCCGGCGCCGTTCGTGCGCCATCCGGCGTCGCCCGCGTCGTTCCTGCGTGCGCTGCTCGCCAGGATGAGCCGCACGTCGCGCCAGGTGAGCGACGGCGAGGCCTCGAGCATCAGCGCAACGACGCCGGAGATCATCGGAGCGCTCGCCGAAGTCCCGCCGAAGTCCTGGCGGTAGCGGTTCTCGACGTCCGCGGTGACGATGCCGCGGCTGCCGCCGCTGAAGCCGCAGACGAGGATGTTCGCGCCGGGTTCGGCGTACCAGGGCTTGCGCTCGTCGGCGTCGACGCCGCAGGCGGTGATGACGCCGCGCGCATTCGCGTAGCCGTCGAAGTTCGAGTCGTCCAGGCCGCAGTGCAGCGGGTCCAGGGCGCAGCCGTTGCCCGCCGGGAATACGTAGATCGAGCCCAGGCCGCCGCGGCCCGACGCGATTCCGTCGAGGATCGCATTGGCGAATGCCCTGCCCGAACTCGTCAGGATGCCGGTGGAGTCGGGCGCCCCCCAGCTGTTGTTGTAGACGCCCGTGATCGCGCCGCCGCGGCGCAGCGCATCGACGAGGTCGGCTTCGGTGTTGGTGACGAGCGGATTGTAGGTGGCAAGCGAGGCGCGTGGCGCCACTCCGGCGACGCCCAGGCCGTTGCCGTCCCGGGCGGCGACGATGCCGGCCACCGCGGTGCCGTGCGTCTCCGCCGGTTCGCACGGCAGCGGCAGCGTGTCGGAGCGCGTGTCGGCGCGGTAGTTGCGCCAGGCAACGAGGTTCGGGAACAGGTCTTCGTGCACCGCCTCGATGGCGCCGTCGACGACCGCGATGCGCACGCCTTCGCCCCTGGCCGAATCGCCGGCGCCCGGCGCGGCGAGACCCGTCAGGTGCCACTCGGCATTGCGCAGCGGATCGGCGCCGCGGCCCTGCACCGGTGGCGACGACGAGTAGAGATAGCGGCAGCCGGCCTGCGGCGGCATGTAGTCGCGCAGCGTGGTCCAGCTGCCGATGTCTTCCTTCGTGTCGTCGCCGAATCCCGCATTGCTGGCGTTGGTGGACGCGCCGCCGCCACCGCCGCCGCAGGCGCCCAGCGCGATGGAGGCGGCGAGCGTGGCGAGCGCGCTCGTGAATCGAATGCTTCGGCAGGCGTGATGGACCATCGGCTCGGCAACGGGCGTTGCGCCCGATGCGCAACCGGGTGCGATCGTACCGCTTTCGCAGCCGGCGAAGGTGGCCGACGGGGCGCATTCGGCATCCGGGCCCGCGTATCATCGGCTGCTTCCACGCACGCTTCTCGCCATGTCGCGCGTTCACTCGCTGCTCGTCGCCAACCGTTCGGAAATCGCGATCCGCGTCATGCGCGCGGCGGCCGAGCTCGGCATGCGCACGATCGCCGTCTACTCGCACGAAGACCGCTTCTCGCTGCATCGTTTCAAGGCCGACGAGAGTTATCGGGTCGGCGAGGGGCGAAAGCCGCTGCAGGCCTATCTCGACATCGACGACATCCTGCGCGTCGCGCGGCTGGCGCGCGCCGAGGCGATCCATCCCGGCTACGGCTTCCTGTCGGAGAATCCGGAGTTCGCGCGCGCGTGCCGTCGCGCCGGACTGCTCTTCGTCGGGCCGTCCGCGGAAGTGATGACGACGCTGGGCAACAAGGTCGCGGCGCGCGCCGCGGCGGTGGCTGCCGGCGTGCCGGTGATGCCCGCTACCGGGCCGCTGCCGGCCGATCCGCAGCTGGCCCGCAGGATGGCCGAGGCGATCGGTTATCCGCTGATGCTCAAGGCGAGCTGGGGCGGCGGCGGGCGCGGCATGCGCGTCATCGAATCGGCCGCCGACCTCGACGCGCAGCTCGCCGCCGCGCGCCGGGAGGCAAAGGCGGCCTTCGGCAACGACGAGGTATACCTCGAGAAGCTCGTGCGGCGCGCACGGCACGTCGAAGTGCAGGTGATCGGCGACCTGCACGGCAATCTCGTGCACCTTTTCGAGCGCGACTGCTCGGTGCAGCGGCGCAACCAGAAGGTGGTCGAGCGCGCGCCCGCGCCGTACCTCGACGATGCGGCGCGCGCGCAGCTGTGCGACGCGGCGCTGCGCTTGATGCGCAGCGTCGGCTACACGCACGCAGGCACCGTCGAGTTCCTGATGGACGCCGACACCGGCGAGTTCCATTTCATCGAGGTGAATCCCCGCATCCAGGTCGAGCACACGGTCACCGAGCAGGTCACCGGCATCGACATCGTCAAGGCGCAGCTGCGCATCACCGAGGGCGCGCGCATCGGCGAGGCCGACTGCCCGGTGCCGGCGCAGCCGCAGATCCGGCTCAACGGGCACGCGCTGCAATGCCGGATCACCACCGAAGACCCCGAGAACCAGTTCACCCCCGATTACGGGCGCATCACCGCCTACCGTAGCGCCGCCGGCTTCGGCCTGCGGCTCGACGGCGGTACCGCCTACAGCGGCGCCGTGATCACGCCGTACTACGACTCGCTGCTGGTGAAGGTCACCGCGTGGGCGCCGACGCCGCAGGAGGCGATCCGGCGCATGGATCGGGGACTGCGCGAGTTCCGCATCCGCGGGGTGGCGACGAACCTGCAGTTCGTCGAGAACGTGATCAATCATCCCGATTTCGTCGGCGGGCGCGTGACGACGCGTTTCATCGACGAGACGCCCGAGTTGTTCCGCTTCGCGAAGCGGCGCGATCGCGCCACGCGCCTGTTGCGCTACATCGGCGAGGTGACGGTCAACGGCCATCCCGACATGAAGGGACGCAGCGCGCCGGAGCTCTCGCGCCTTCATCTGCTGCTGCCGCCGGCCCCGATGCTCGACGCGGGTGCCGCGCTGCCGGGCGGCGCGCGCGAGCGGCTGCTCGCCCTCGGTCCGCAGCTCTTCGCGCGCTGGATGTACGAGCAGCCGCAGGCGCTGCTCACCGACACGACGATGCGCGATGCGCACCAGTCGCTGTTCGCCACCCGCATGCGCACGATCGACATGCTGCGCATCGCGCCGTATTACGCGCGCCTGCTTCCCGGCCTGTTCTCGCTCGAGTGCTGGGGCGGCGCTACCTTCGACGTGGCGCTGCGCTTCCTGAAGGAGGACCCCTGGGAGCGGCTGGCGAAGCTGCGCGCGGCGATCCCGAATCTGCTGCTGCAGATGCTGCTTCGCGGCAGCAACGCCGTCGGCTACACGAACTACGGCGACGACGTCGTACGGCATTTCGTCGCGCGTGCGGCGGCCGGCGGAATCGACCTGTTTCGCGTGTTCGACTCGCTGAACTGGGTCGAGAACATGCGCGTGGCGATCGATGCGGTGCTCGAAGCCGGCGCGCTGTGCGAGGGTGCGATCTGCTACACCGCCGACCTGTTCGACGCGTCGCGTCCGAAGTATTCGCTGCGCTACTACCTCGATGCGGCGCGCGCGCTGCAGCGCGCAGGCGTGCACGTGCTGGGCATCAAGGACATGGCCGGCGTGTGCCGGCCGCGCGCCGCGCGCGAACTCGTGCATGCGCTGCGCAGCGAGACCGGTTTGCCGGTGCATTTCCACACGCACGACACCAGCGGCGGCGCAGTCGCTTCGGTGCTCGCCGCGCTCGACGGCGGCGCCGATGCGGTGGACGGTGCGATGGACTCGATGAGCGGGCTCACTTCGCAGCCGAACCTGGGCGCGATCGTCGCGGCGCTCGAAGGAGCCCCGCGCGACCCGCGCATCGACCGCGACGCGATGCAGGCGATCTCGCACTACTGGGAAGGCGTGCGCGAGCTGTACGCGCCCTTCGAGGCGGGCATCCGCGCCGGCACCTCCGACGTCTACCGGCACGAGATGCCGGGCGGGCAGTACACGAACCTGCGCGAGCAGGCGCGTTCGCTCGGGCTGGAGCACCGCTGGCCGGAGGTGGCGCGTGCCTACGCCGAGGTGAACCGCGCGTTCGGCGACATCGTCAAGGTGACGCCGACCTCGAAGGTGGTCGGCGACCTGGCGCTGCACATGGTGGCGAACGACCTCGCGGCGCAGGACATCGTCGATCCGCAGCGCGACGTCGCCTTTCCCGAGAGCGTCGTCTCGCTCTTTCGCGGCGAGCTGGGCTTTCCGCCCGACGGCTTTCCGCCGGCGCTGTCGCGCAAGGTCCTGCGCTGCGACAGCGCGCATCCGATCGAGCCCGAGCCGCCGCAGCCGTACCGGCCGGGCGACCGACTGCCGCCGGTCGACCTCGAAGTCGCGCGCCAGGAAGCGGCGAAGGCGCTCGGCCACCGCATCGACGACGACGAGCTGGCATCGTGGCTGCTGTATCCGAAGGTCTTTCGCGAATACGACGAGCATCGACGCGCCTTCGGCGACGTCTCGGCGCTGCCGACGCAGACGTACTTCTACGGGATGCGCGAACGCGAGGAGATCGCCGTCGACATCGAGCGCGGCAAGACGCTCATCGTCGCGATGCAGGGAACCGCCCCCGCAGAGGACGAAGGCGTCGTTCGCGTGTTCTTCGAACTGAACGGCCAGCCGCGCACGATGCGCATCGAAAAGGCAGGCGCTCCGCGCGCCGTGCGTCGCGTGCAGGCGCAGGCCGACAATGCCGCGCACGTGCCGGCGCCGATGCCCGGGATGATCGTCACCGTCGCCGTGAAGCCGGGGCAGGCGGTGCGCTCGGGCGATCCGCTGGTGTCGATCGAGGCGATGAAGATGGAAACGCAGATCCGCGCCGAACGAGACGCCACGGTGCGCACGGTCCACGTCAAGCCCGGCGACACGGTGTCGGCGCGCGACCTGCTGATCGAGTTCGCGACGCCCGACGGCGCCACGAAGGCGAACGCACGCGCATGACGAGGCGAGCCGCCGCGCACCGACTGCCGTTTCGACCGCCCTTCGACTGGCAACGCACGGTCGCCTTTCTCGCGGCACGTCGCATCGGCAACGTCGAGTGCGTCGACGCGCGTTCCTATCTTCGCAGCGTTCGCTGGGACGCCGCCGTCGGCATGCCCGCGACGTGCGGCGCGCATGCGCGCACCGGCTGGCTGCGCGTGTGCGCGGCGCCCGAGGGCGCCGCGCTCGACGTGGAGCTTTCGGCGTCGCTCGAGCCGGCCGCCGGCGCGCTGCTGCGTCATCTGCGGGCGATCTTCGACCTCGACCTCGAATCGTCGCTGCCTCTCGCGGCGCTGCCCCGCGGTACGCCGATGCGGGGCCCGATGCGCCTGGTCGGCACTTTCGACGGATTCGAACTCGCCGTACGCGCGATCGTCGGGCAGCAGATCAGCGTCAAGGCGGCGCGCACGCTGATCGGCCGGCTCGTCGAACAGCACGGCGAAGCGCTTCGCGATGCGCCCGACGGTGTCGCACGCGTCTTCCCGACCGCGTCGGCGATCGCCGCGCTCGACGACGCGGCGATCGCCGCCTTCGGATTGAACGCCCGGCGCGCGCGCACGATTCGCCTGCTCGCCGAGGCGATCGCCGAAGGCTCGCTCGTGCTCGCGCCGGGCGCCGCGGTGGAACCGACCGTCGAGCGGCTGCTCGCCACGCCCGGCATCGGCGACTGGACCGCACAGTACATCGCGATGCGCGCGCTGTGCTGGCGCGACGCGTTTCCGGCGGGCGACCTCGCCGTGATGCGTGCGCTCGGCGCACGAACGCCGGCGCGGGCACGCGAGATCGCCCGCGACTGGCGGCCGTGGCGCGCCTACGCGGTGATGAACCTGTGGAGCTCGCTCGGAGCGGGCGGCGTCTGCCGCGGGGACGCGCCTTGAAGCAGCGCGATCTCGTCGACCTGCTGATGCTTGCCGCGTTGTGGGGCGCTTCGTTCCTGTTCATCCGCGTTGCGGTCGGGCCCTTCGGCCCGTTCCCGCTGATGCTGATGCGCACCTCGATCGGCGCGCTCGTGCTGCTGCCGTTCCTGCTGCGCGGCCGGCGGCTGGCCGAACTGCGCGAGAACGCCGGTCGCATCGCGCTCATCGGGCTGGTGAACTCGGCGCTGCCCTTCGTTCTCTACGGCTATGCGATGACGCGGCTGAGCGCCGGCTATTCGTCGATCCTGAATGCCACGGTGCCGTTCTGGAGCGCGCTCGTCGCCTTCGCCTGGATCGGCGAGCGCATGAGCCGGCTGCGCGTGATCGGGCTGGTGGTCGGCTTTGCCGGGGTGCTCGTGCTCGTGCGCGGTCACCTCGGTTTCGGCGACGAAGGCCTCGGCCTGCCGATCCTCGCGGTGCTCGGCGCGACGCTGTCGTACGGCATCGGATCGGTGGCCACGAAGAAACACCTGTCGCACATCGATTCGATGACCGGTGCCGGCGGCAGCCTCGTGTTCGCCGCGGCGTGGCTGCTGCCGTTCGCGGTGCTCGCCTGGCCCGCGAGCACTCCCGGCGCGTCCGCCTGGCTCTCGGCATTGCTGCTGGGCGTCTTCTGCACCGGCTTCGCGTACGTCGTCTTCTTTCGCCTGATCGAGCGCATAGGCAGCGTCGGAGCGGTGACGGTCACCTTCCTCGTGCCGGCCTTCGCGATGCTGTGGGGCGCGCTGCTGCTCGACGAGGCGGTGACTGCACGGATGATCGCGGGAGCGGCGATCATTCTCGTCGGCACTTCGCTGACGACCGGGCTGCTCGGCGAGCGCACGGCGAGGATCGCCACGAATCACGTGCGCGGCGCGAAAAAACCCTGATCCGGCAGCCGCGCTCCGCTCGCTGCGTCGAACACGTGCAGCGCAAGCGGGCTGGCGGCCAGGGCGATCCGGTCGCCCGGGCGGAACTGATGCCGCTCGCGAAAGCTCGCCACCAGCTCGCCCGCGGCGCAGCGCGCGATCACCTGCGTGTCGGCACCGGTGGGTTCGACGACGGCGATCTCGCAGGCCAGGCCCTGGCCGTTCAGTTCGAGGTGTTCGGGGCGCACGCCGACGTGCACCTCGGTGCCGGGCGGCGCCGCGACGCCCTGCGCCAGCGCCAGGCGGGCGCCGCCCACCAGCTCGACGCTGCCGGCGTCCTCGCCGATGCGGCCGGCGAGCAGGTTCATCGACGGGGAGCCGATGAAGGTGGCGACGAAAACGTTCGCCGGCCGGTCGTAGATCTCCAGCGGCGTGCCCGCCTGCTCGACGATGCCTTCGTGCATCACCACGATGCGGTCTGCCATCGTCATCGCCTCGATCTGGTCGTGCGTGACGTAGATGGACGTGGTCTGCAGTCGCTGGTGCAATTCGCGGATCTCGCCGCGCATCTGCACGCGCAGCTTCGCATCGAGGTTCGACAGCGGCTCGTCGAACAGGAACACCTGTGGCTTGCGCACGATTGCCCGCCCCATCGCGACGCGCTGGCGCTGTCCGCCCGACAGCTGTCGAGGGTAGCGATCGAGGTACGGCGTCAGGCCGAGGATCGCCGCGGCTTCGGCCACGCGACGCTCGATCTCGGCCTTCGGCCGACGGGCGAGCACCAGCGAGAACGCCATGTTCTCGCGCACGCGCATGTGCGGGTACAGCGCGTAGTTCTGGAAGACCATCGCGATGTCGCGATCGCGCGCCTGCACGTCGTTGACGACGCGCTCGCCGATCCGGATGCGGCCCGAGGTGATTTCCTCGAGCCCGGCGATCATGCGCAGCAGCGTCGACTTGCCGCAGCCCGAGGGCCCGACGAGCACGCAGAACTGCGTATCCGCGATCTCCACGTCGATGCCGTGGACGACTTCGGTCGAAGCGTACGACTTGCGGACCTGTTCGATCGAGACCGATGCCAAGCGAGTCTCCGGCTGCGGGTGCGCGCAATGGTACCGAAGAAGGCGCGCGGTTGACTCGGGTCAAACCCGGCCGGGGTCCGCTTGGGCACGATTGCTTCGATGAAGCCCGGGTCCGAACGCGTCGTCTCGTTGCGCGAACTGCTCGTCTGCACGCTCGCGTTGCGGCGAGAGGCTTCCGTGCGCTATCGAAGGCTTGCGGCAGCCCCGCAACTGCGCGAGGATTCCCCGCTGCGGCGCCTGTTCTCGCGGCTGGCGGTCGCGGAATCGGAGTTCGCGGCCCGCATCGAGCGCGACTTGCCCGATCTCGACGTTGGCACGATACTGGCCGAACGAGTGACCTGGACGGAAGCGATGTCCCAGTCGATGCTCGAAGAGCCGCCTACCGCCGAAAGCGCCCTCGAGGCCGCGCGTCGCAACGAACGTCGCATGCGGGCCGTTTTCGAGCATCTCGCGGCGACGTCGCCGCACGAGTCGGTGCGCATGCGCTCGCTGGAATCGGCGCTCGCCGAAAGGCGGCACCTGTCATCGATCGAACAGCTGGTCGCACCGCTTGCCGCATCTGCATGTGGAGAGCGCCGATGAGCCGCACGATCCCCACCACCCCGGCCGAGTTCGACCGCACGCGCGTCTTCGAGCGCCCCGACGGCTTCTGGTGGGTCGACGAAGCCGACACGCGCGAGTACGGTCCCTTCGGGACGCTGATCGAAGCCGTCGAGGACATGCACGCCGACGACGAATCGGCCGGTGAAGACGCGGACGAAGCCTTGCGCAGCGCCGGGCAGGCGCTGGGCGTACCCGACTGGATCGACCCCGACACAGGAGAGCTGGCCGACGACGAGCGAACGAGAACCGACGAGCACTGAACGATCCGACCCGAAGGCCGCCCGCGGTTCGCGGGCACGATGACGAGAAGGAGCCTTATGCGTACGCAGTTGCAGATCCATTTTCATGGAATCGACTCTTCGCCCGCCCTCGAAGCCTCGATCCGCGAGAAGGCGAACAAGCTCGAGCAGTTCCACCCGAACGTCACCGCCTGCCGCGTCGTCGTGCAGCGTCCGCACAACCACAAGCAGCAGGGCGAGGAGTTCCTCGTCTCGATCGACGTCAGCGTGCCCGGCGGCAACATCGTCGCCAACCAGGCGCGCCGCCAGGACGTCCACGTCGCACTTCGCGACGCCTTCTTTGCCGCGCGCCGGCAGCTCGACGAACACGCGCGTCGCCTTCGCGTCGACGGCAAGCGGCGCTTCGAGCCGCGCGCGATCGACGCGCTGGCCGACGCCGCCGTCGTCGATCGCGCCGACGCGTTGCCCTTCGCTTCGGCCTGACGCCGAAGCGCCACCAGTCCGGCAGTGGTTCTCGTCACGCGCGCGATCATTCCGTTGGACGGCTGCGTGTCCGCGGTGATCCGAGAACGTGCGAGCCAATCCTCCAGGCCCGTCTCGCGCGCCAGGAAGCGCCCGCTCTTCGTTGCAGATGCTCGCCATATCTACCGATATGGCTGCGCTTTGCGCCTCGATCGGACGCTTCCCGTCGCGCTTTCCGGTCCCGGCCGATTGGTTCACACGTTCTGAGTCGCGCCGTTGGAAGAAGTCGAGTCGATTCCGCACCTGCGCGAGACGCTGCTGTTCCTCGGGCTCGCCGGGATCCTCGTTCCGTTGCTGCAGCGGCTGCGCGTCGGTTCGATCGCCGGCTACCTCGTCGTGGGAATGCTGCTCGGACCCTTCGGCCTCGGCCGTCTCGTCTCGCCCGCGACGAGCTTCGGGCGATGGATGGGGTGGCTCGCGTTTCCCCGGCTCGAGGCCGTTTCGGTGCTCGCCGGCATCGGCGTCGTCTTCCTGATGTTCATGATCGGCCTGGACCTCTCGGCGCGGCGGCTGTGGTCGATGCGCGGCTGGGTGTTCGGCGCCGGCACGGCGCAGGTCGTGGTCACGGCCGCAGCGATCTTCGGCGCGGCGGTCGCGCTCGGCGCCGATCGGGGGCCGGCGCTCGTCGTCGGGCTCGCGCTTTCGTTCTCGTCGACCGCAGTCGTGATGCAACTGCTGACGGCACGACACGAGCTGGCCACGGCGCTCGGGCAGGCATCGTTCGCCGTGCTGCTGTTCCAGGACCTCGCGGTGGTTCCGGTGCTGATCCTCGTTTCGCTGCTGGCGCAACCCGGAGGCAGTCCGACGCTCGTCGTGCTGTCGCTCGCGCTCGGTCGGGCGGCGATCGCGATCGTCGTCATCTTCGTGCTCGGCCGCGTCGTGCTCGGGCCGCTGTTCCGGCAGTTCACGGCGAACCGGCAGGCCGACACCTTCATGGCGCTGACGCTGCTCGCTTCGCTGAGCATCGCCTCCCTCACCTGGCTGGCGGGGCTTTCGATGGCGCTCGGTGCGATGCTCGCCGGCCTGCTGCTCGCCGAGACCGAATACCGGCACCAGGTCGTCGTGATGATCGACCCGTTTCGCGGCCTGCTGATGGGCGTGTTCTTCCTGTCCGTCGGCATGTCGATCGATCCGCTTGCGATCGTGCACGAGCCGCTTCGGTTGCTGTTCGCGGTGGCGGCGTTGTTCGCCGTGAAAACGCTGGTGACGGCGGCCGTGCTGCGGTTGGGCGGGCTGCCGGCTCGCGCTGCCGTCCACGGCGGGCTGCTGCTCGGGCAGGGCGGCGAGTTCGCATTCGTCGTGTTCGGCCTGGCGACGACGCTCGGGCTGCTCGATGCCGAGGTGGGCCGCTTCCTGCTGCTCGTCGTCGGCGTATCGATGCTCGTCGCCCCGCTTGCCGCGGCGCTCGGCCGCGCCGTCGAGGCGAGGGGGCAGGCGTCGCGGCACGAGACCGGTGCCTCGCCGGCGCCGATCGAACCGCAGGCGGGCGGACACGTCGTGATCGCCGGCTTCGGGCGTATCGGTCAGTCGCTCGCTCGCCTGTTCGACGCGCAGGCGATTCCGTACGTGGCCGTCGATCCGGATCCGAACGTGGTGTCGGTTTTCCACGCGCGGGGCTGGCCGGTCTACGTGGGCGATGCGAGCCGCAGCGATCTGCTGCGCCAGCTCGGGCTTGCGCAGGCGAGCGCGGTGGTGCTGACGATGGACCAGCCGCTGTCGGCGGTGCGCGCCGTTCGTGCGATTCGCGCGGACGCACCCGACGTGGCGATCTTCGCCCGCGCGCGCGACGAACGCCACGCAGGCGCCTTGCAGACGGCGGGCGCCGACGCCGTCATTCCGGAGACGCTCGAGTCGGCGCTGCAGCTCGGCGCGCTGGCGCTCGGCCGCACGGGGATGCCCGAGGCGGAGCTGGGCGCGGTGCTGGCGCGCGAGCGCTCCGAACGCATCGCGTCCTGGCGCAACGAGCAGGAATAGCGGATTCGTTCACCCCGTCGTCAGTCCTCGAACGGCAACCCGACGTAGTTTTCGGCGAGCGAAGTCGAGGCGGCCGTCGAACCGGTGAGGTAGTAGAGCTCGGTCTCCTGGATCTTCTGCCCGAAATCGCCCGTGTCGGGAAAGCGGTGCATCAGCGAGGTCATCCACCACGAGAACCGTACCGCCTTCCAGACCCGACGAAGGCATTTCCCGGAATACGCGTCGATCTCCTTCATCGATCCACTGCGATAGTGGTCGATCAGCGCGCGCGACAGGTAGCGCACGTCGCTGGCGGCGAGGTTCAGTCCTTTCGCCCCGGTGGGCGGAACGATGTGCGCGGCGTCGCCGGCCAGCAGCAGCCGGCCGAAGCGCATCGGCTCGGCGACGAAACTGCGCAGCGGTGCGATGCTCTTCTCGATCGACGGCCCGGTGATCACCGTTCGCGCGGCCTCGGCGTCGACGCGTCGCTTCAGCTCGACCCAGAAGCGCTCGTCGGACCAGCTCTCGACCTTCTCTTCGAGCGGCACCTGCAGGTAGTAGCGGCTGCGCGTGCGCGAGCGCATGCTGCACAGCGCGAAGCCGCGCGGGTGATTCACGTAGATCAGCTCGTCGGACACCGGCGGGACGTCGGCGAGGATGCCCAGCCAGCCGAAGGGGAATACCCGCTCGTATTCCTTCACTGCGCTGCGCGGGATCGTCTCGCGGCACACGCCGTGGAAGCCGTCGCAGCCGGCGATGAAGTCGCAGTCGATCTCGTGCACCGTGCCGTTCCTGCGGTAGCGCACCTTCGGACGATCGCTGTCGAAGTCGTGGATCGACACGTCCTCCGCCTCGTAGATCGTGCGCCCGCCCTCGGCGGCGCGCGCGTCCATCAGGTCGCGCGTGACCTCGGTCTGGCCGTACACGGTGACATGCTTGCCGCCGGTGAGATCGGCGAGCGCGATGCGGTGGCGCACGCCGTCGAAGCAAAGCTCGATGCCGCCGTGCACGAGTCCCTCTTCGTGCAGGCGCTTGCCGACGCCCCCCTCGTCGAGCAGGTCGACCGCCGCCTGCTCGAGCACGCCGGCGCGGATGCGCCCGAGCACGTACTCGCCGCTGCGCCGCTCGAGGATGATCGAGTCGATTCCGGCACGGTACAACAGCTGGCCCAGCAGCAGGCCCGCGGGCCCCGCTCCGATGATCGCGACCTGCACTCGCATGATGCGTTTCCTCCCCGTGGTGGATTCGGCGGCTGCCCGCGGGCATCGAGGCAGTCGGGATGCCCAATGGTAAAGCGTCGCAGCGCGCCGACGGCGCGAACGGCGATAATCTCCGGATGTCGATCGTCTATCTGGTGCGGCACGCGCAGGCGTCGTTCGGCGCCGAGAACTACGACGCGCTCTCCGAACTCGGCGTGCGGCAGTCGCGCTGGCTCGGCGAGTACTTCGCCGCGCGCGGCCTGCGCTTCGCGCGTGCGATGTCGGGCACGATGGTGCGGCAACGCGAGACGGCCCGCACGATCCTCGATGCGATGGGCGCGGCGGATGCCGTCCTCGAACTGCACGAGGGGCTGAACGAATACCCCGGCGAAGCGCTGTATGCGGCGCATACCGGACGGCAGCCGCTCGCGCACCAGGTGTCCGATGCGCGCGATTACTGGCGCACTTTTCGCCTGGCGATGCAGGCGTGGTCGCAGGACCGGCTCGCCGGCGTTCCCGAGAGCTGGTTCGATTTCGGCGCGCGCGTGCGCGACGCGCTTCGCGAAGCGGTGCGTGACGCCGCGCGCGAAGACGCGGTTCTCGTCGTCAGCTCCGGCGGGGCGATCGGGCGCGCGCTCGCCGATCTCACCGGCGCGCCGGCGAGCACGGCGATCGAGTTGAACCTGCAGTGCCGCAACACGGGTTTCACCGAACTGATCGGCGGCGGTGCGTCGCTGCGCCTGCTCAGCTTCAACAACGTGCCGCACCTCGATTGCGCCGAGCGGCGCGCGTCGATCACCTTCGCTTAGCGCGAGGAAGCGACCGATGGCGCCTGTGCGGCGCCGAGGGTCGAATCAGCCTTTCGGCGCACCGGCGCCCTTGCCGTCGGCGGGCGGGGGCGCGCCCACCGAATCCCTCGTGCACTTCCGCACGAAGCTCGTCTGCGCGGCGCCGCTCAGCTTGCGCTCTTTCGCCTGCAGTTCGCAGGCCGACTTCGCATCGGTTTCGCATTTCTTCAGGAAGCTCGTGCGTGCAGCGCCGGCCAGCTTCTTCTCGTTCGCCCGATCGGTGCAGCTCGGATCGGCGGCGAGGGCGGATGCGGCGAACAGCGAAAGCGCTATGGCGAGGATCGTCTTGTGCATGGCGG
This sequence comes from Burkholderiaceae bacterium, assembly GCA_023954015.1. Classification (GTDB taxonomy): domain Bacteria; phylum Pseudomonadota; class Gammaproteobacteria; order Burkholderiales; family Burkholderiaceae_E; genus Zeimonas. Next base: position 1,332 of record JAMLIS010000009.1, on the reverse strand, counting down.
CTCCGGAGTCGGAAGACGCGCGGCGAAATGGCGCGCCCGGCGAATATACGACGGCGCGACGCCGTCTCGCCAGGACCGGCGTACTAGTGTCGGGGCAGCGAACCGGCGACGCACAGGCCGCCGAGCGTGTCGGAGCGGCGATATTCGATCGCTCCGCGGTATTGCGCGACGATGTCGCCGACGATCGTCAGGCCCAGGCCGTGACCGGGCCTGCGCTCGTCGGTGCGCAGCGTGCCGCGGCCGAGGCGGTCGAGCAGCGCGCCGTCGACGCCCGGACCGTCGTCGTCGACGCGGAAACGCAGCGCTGCGTCGTCTGCGGCCAGCTCCACGCGCACCGTGGTCCGCGCCCACTTGCACGCGTTGTCGAGAAGATTCCCGAAAAGCTCGAGCATGTCCTCGCGGTCGAAGGCGAGCCGCTGCGCGGGCGCGACGACGTCGATGCGAAGTCCTCGCGCGGCGTGCAGCCGCGCAAGCGCCTCGGCGAGCGCCTGCAGCTGCGCCCGCGCGTCGAAGCCTTCCGAGCGAATGCCGCTGCCGGCGAGCCGCGCGCGGCGCAGTTCGCGCTCGATCGTCGCGCGCATCGAGTCGACCTGCTCGCGGATTGCCGAGGCCGCCGGCGAATCGCCGGCCGACTCGCGTTCGTCGGCGATCTGCGCGAGCACCGCCAGCGGAGTCTTCAACGCGTGCGACAGGTTGCCCGCGGCGTGGCGCACTCGCGACAGGCGCTGCGCCTGATGGTGCACGAGCCGGTCGACTGCTTCGAGCATCGGGCGCACTTCGTCGGGTGCGGCACCGGGCACCGATGCGGTTTCGCCGCGCTCGAGCTTGCGACACGCGTCGACCGCGCGTGCCAGCGGCGCCAGCCCGTGCACCACGATCGCGCGTTGCACCCATGCGAGCGCGAGCAGCGCGAGCAGCATCGATGACAGCAGCACGCGCCGGAACCGGGCGATGGCGGTGTCGAGGCCGGAGATGTCCTCGGCGACGGTGACGGTCCATTCGGCATCCGTCCCGGTGAAGCGGCGCGTGTGGGAGAGCAGCGTCTGGCCGGCCGGCCCCGGGCGGCGGATCGTTCTGCGGCCGGCGTCGGCGAGAGGCGCCACGGGAAGTTCTTCGTCCCACAGCGAGCGCGAGAGGATCGTCTCCTCGCCGGCGGCGGTGGCGCCCGCAGCGACGGCGACGCCGGAAGCGGCAGCCGCGATGTCGTGCGGCGTGCGCTTCGCGACGAAATAGTGGCCCGACAGCGGCAACGCGTAGGCGGCACCGAGTGCGTCGGCCGCGGCCGACGACGGGTCGGGGGCCTCGTCCAGATGGACGTACAGCATCTCGGCA
>JAMLIS010000008.1 GCA_023954015.1 Burkholderiaceae bacterium | reverse complement strand
CAGGTCGTTGCTGCCGGGCGGGCCGAGATCCTCGCGCCGGCGAACGACGAGATAGTCCGGCGCCCAGCCCCGCGCGCGCAGACCGTCGAGCGCCTCCTCCTCTGCATCCCGTAGTTCGCGGCGCACGGCTTCGTCCTGCGGTCGCGACTCGGCCAGCCCCGCCGCGATCGCGCGGGCACGCTCGACCAGCGCAAGCAATGCACGGTGCAGCGCCGGCGCCTCGGCGCGTTCGCCCGCGTCGAGGTACCCGTTGCGCGACGACATCGCCAGGCCGTCGTCTTCGCGCGAGGTCTGCCCGGCCAGGATGCGGATCGGCAGGTCGAACTGTTCGACCATCTTGCGCACGACCAGCAGCTGCTGGTAGTCCTTGCGGCCGAACACGGCAACGGCGGGCTGCACGCAGCCGAAGAGCTTGAGCACGACGGTGGCGACGCCCTCGAAGAAACCGGGGCGGAAGGCGCCTTCGAGGGTGTCGCCGAGCCCGGCGGGCGTTGCGACGCGGAAGGTCTGCGGTTCGGGATAGAGCTCGGCCTCGTCGGGCGCGAAGACGAGGTCGCAGCCGGCAGCGCGCAGTGCGTCGCAGTCTCGCTCGAAGGTGCGCGGGTAGCGTCCGAAGTCTTCGTGGGGGCCGAACTGCAGGCGATTGACGAAGATGCTCGCGACTACCGGTTCGCCGTGCGCCTCGGCGATCCGCACGAGCGACAGGTGCCCGTCGTGCAGGTTTCCCATCGTCGGCACGAAGGCGGTGCGGGCGCTGCCGCGCAGCGCCTCGCGCAGGTCGGCGATCCGCTCGACGACGCGCATGGATCAATCTCCGACGTTGAAGAAGCTGCGCCGCCCGCGCAGCTCGGCGAGTTGCCGCACGAGCACGGCGAAGTCCTCGTCACGGTCGATCGGATTCAGGCGCTCGGTGTTCACGATCAGCAGCGGGGCCGCTTCGTACGCGTGGAAGTAGCGACTGTAGCTTTCGGCGAGTTCGCGCAGGTACGTCTCGGAGATCGCCGCCTCCATCTCGACGCCGCGCCTTCGCACCCGTTCGACGAGCGTGTCGGGCTGCGCCTGCAGGTAGATCACGAGATCGGGCGTCGGCGCCTGGGGGCGCAGGCTGTCGAAGATCTGGCGGTACAGCGCCAGCTCGTCGTCGCCGAGCGTCAGACGCGCGAACAACGGGTCCTTGTCGAGCAGGAAGTCGCCGACGGCCGACTGCGAGAACAGCTCCTGCTGGGCGAGGTCGCGCAACTGGTTCACCCGCTGGAACAGGAAAAACAGCTGCGTCGGCAAGGCGAAGCGGCGCGCGTCGCGGTAGAAGCGTTCGAGGAAGGGATTCGCCGTCGGGTCCTCGAGCACGAGCTTCGCGCCGAAGCGCTCCGACAGCTTGCGCGCGAGCGACGTCTTGCCCGCGCCGATCGGGCCTTCGACGACGATGTGGCGGTATTTCTCGAACGGCGAGGGCCCTGCGGAGGGAACGGCGAGGGTCATGACAGGAAGGCGAAGGTCATGAAGACGTTCGACGCGACGAACAGCACGACCGTCTGCAGCGGAAGGGCAAGCGCGTTCATCGGGCACCCCGTGCGTGCAACGGCAGGGCTGCCTCGCGTTCGATGCGCTGCGCGGCGCAGCCACGCAGCAGCTCCGCGACGTTTCCGTGTCCGGGAACTTCGAGCGAAGGCTCCAGCTCGGCGAGCGGGGCGAGTGCGAAGGCGCGCTCGTGCAGGCGGGGGTGCGGCAGCTGCAGCGCCGGTGTGTCGATGCGCAGCGGCACGCCGCTGTCGTCCGTGCCGAGCAGCAGGTCGAGGTCGATCCGGCGCGGCGCATTGCGGTACGGGCGTTCGCGGCCGAGCGCGCGCTCGACGTCGAGCAGTGCGTCGAGCAGCGCACGCGGCGTGCGGCTCGTCTCCAGTTGTGCGGCGGCATTGCGGTATTCGGGGCCGTCGGCGTCGACGGGCGCGCTGCGATACAGCGACGAGCAGCGAAGGATCCGGACATCGGGAAGTGCATCGAGTCGAGCGAGCGCGCGCACGAAGGTGCCGGCCGCGTCGCCGAGATTGGCGCCGAGCCCGATCCATGCGCGCATCAGCCCGGCGAGCCGGTTTCGACGCTTTCCGCCCCGGAGCCGTCTCCGGATTCCGAGGCCGGGCTTCGCCTGCGACTGCGCCGCTTGCGCTTCTTCGCCGCAGTGCCGCCGGGCGTCGCGTGCTCGAGCATCGCCTCCCGTTCGGGCGCGTCGGCCTGCGAGAAGTCGTTCCACCACCGGCCGAGCTCGGCGGGAGCCTCGCCCGAGTCGCAGCGCAACAGCAGGAAGTCCCACGCGGCGCGAAAACGCGGATGCGCGACGAGCGCGTGCGGCGAGCGGCCGGTGCGCCGGTCGAAGCGCGGCTGCATCATCCAGATCTCGCGCATGTCGCCGATGAAGCGGCGCTGGATCGCCAGGCGCCCGGCCTGCTCGTCGAGCACCGAGTCGATCGCCGAGGCGAGCGCCGGGATCGAGTGCTCGCCGCGCGCGGTCGCCTGCTGCCAGCGCACGCGCACCGGCTGCCACAGCAGCGCGGCGAACAGGAAGCCGGGCGAGACGCTCTTGTCGGCCAGCACGCGTGCGTCGGTGGCGGCCAGCGCGGCCTGCACGAACCGTTCGTCGTCGGGCTGCTCGAGGATGACGTCGAGCATCGGCAACAGGCCGTGGTGCAGTCCCTGGCGGCGCAACTCCTGCAGGCAGGCCATCGACTTGCCCGACAGCAGCAACTTCAGCATTTCGTCGAACAGGCGCGCCGCGGGTACGTGATGCAGCAGGTCCTTCAGTTCGCGGATCGGCTGCTGCGTCTTCGGCTCGACGCCGAAGCCCAGCTTCGCCGCGAAGCGGGCAACGCGCAGCATCCGCACCGGATCTTCGCGATAGCGGCTCGACGGGTCGCCGATCATTCGCAGCGTGCGCCGCTGCATGTCCTTCACCCCGTCGTGGTAGTCCAGCAGCGTGTCGGACACCGGGTCGTAGTACAGCGCGTTGATCGTGAAGTCGCGCCGTGCGGCGTCCTCCGCCTGCGTACCCCAGACGTTGTCGCGCAGCACGCGGCCGTGCTCGTCGGTTTCGGCGGCCGGCTGCATCGAGCGGTAGGTGGAGACCTCGATCGTGTCGCGTCCGTGCAGCACGTGCACGATCTGGAAGCGCCGGCCGATGATCCGCGAGCGGCGAAAGAGCTTGCGCACCTGCTCGGGCGTCGCGTCGGTGGCCACGTCGAAGTCCTTCGGCTTCAGGCCGAGCAGCAGGTCGCGCACGCCGCCGCCGACGATCCAGGCCTGGAAGCCGCCTTGTTGCAGCGTCTCGCAGGTTCGGACCGCGGCCGGCGAGACGTCGGGCAACGGCATCCCCTGCTCGCTGCCGCGATAGCGCTTCGGGCGCTTGCGCAGCGGCGAGCGCGCGGTCTTCGCCAGGACGCGGTCGATGAGCCGGCGGATCATTCGAACAGGCGCATCGTGCGCCAGCCGCGTTCGTGCGCGAGCGCGGCCAGCCGTTCGTCGGGGTTCGTCGCCACCGGGTCGCTCACGCGCTCGAGCAGCGGCACGTCGTTCATCGAGTCGCTGTAGAAGTGCGAACGCGCGAAGCCGTCCCACGTGTGCCCGAGCGACGCGAGCCACTCCGTCGTGCGCAGCACCTTTCCTTCTCGAAACGACGGCGTTCCGAGCGGCCTGCCGGTGTAGCGGCCGCCGGCCGATTCGATCCGCGTGGCGACCAGGTGGTCGATGCCGAATTCGGCGGCGATCGGGCGCGTGATGAACTCGTTGGTTGCCGTGACGATCGCGCACAGGTCCCCGCGCGCGCGATGCCCGTCGACGAGCGCGCGCGCCGTCGCGACGATGCGGGGTCGGATCACTTCGTCGAGGAAGCGTTCGCGCCAGGCGTCGAGCTGCTCGACCGGGTGCGCCGCGAGCGGCGCGAGCTGGAACGCGAGGAAGTCGACGATGTCGAGCGTGCCTGCCTGGTATTGCTCGAAGAAGACATCGTTGCGCCGGTCGTACTCGGCGCCGTCGACGACGCCGAGCCGCACGAGGAAGCGCGCCCACTCGTAGTCGCTGTCGAGCGGCAGCAGCGTGTAGTCGAGGTCGAAGAGTGCGAGGCCGTACGGGGCGACGGCGCCGGAGTCGATCGGATCGTCGCGGGTCGAAAGGGGGGTCACGGCCGGCATTATGACCGCAGCTTCGGCTCGCCGTCGCCGGGCGCTGGCGCGGCTGTCGCCGGCGCGCCGGCCGGGCCCGCCTCCCGGAGCAGTTCGCGCAGCAGCGGCAGCGTGATCGCTCGCCTGCATTCGAATGCGCGGCGATCGAGCGCGTCGAAGGTGCGAAGCAGCGCGCGGATGTCGCGCGACGTATGCGCGATCAGCCAGGGGATGACGTCGGGCGCGACGCTGACGCCGCGCTCGCCGGCGACGCGTTCGATCGCGGCGGCCTTCTGCCGGTCGTCGAGCAGGTGCAGCCGGAAGACGAGTCCGGCGCCGAGCCGCGTGCGCAGGTCGTCGCGCAGCGCAAGCGCCATCGGGGGTTGCGCGCCGGTGGCGAGCACGGTGCTGTCCGGCTGCGCGCGAGCGCGATTGATCAGGTGGAACAGCAGCGACTGCCGCTCGGCGTCGAGCCGCTCGACATCGAGCACGGCGACGATGCGCCTGCGTTCGCCGGCGTCGGCGATCAGCGCCTCGAAGGCGTCGCGCGGCGCGTCGGCGGCGAGCGTGCACTGCGCGCCGGCGGTGGCGAGCGCCAGGTGGGTCCTGCCGCATCCGGGCTCGCCCCACAGGTAGACGAGCGACACGGGCGCGGCTGTCGTCTCGCGCAGGGCGCGCAGGCAGGCGAGGGCCTCGCCGTTGCGGCCGGCGACGAAATTCTCGAGCGTCGGGTCTTCGACGCGATGCAGGTCGAGCGCGATCTGGTGCATCGGGGCGCGAACGCGGATACGGGGATCGGCCCGCGGGCGAGCGGCTACAATCGCCGGACCGATCGCGGGCGCCGGGGCGCGTGCGGTCCGCCATTCTATCGGCGACGCTCGCGTGGCGCCGCACGCACCAGTCGGGTCCGTCATGGGTTCTTCGAAGGCCGCCACGCCGCTCTCGTACCGCACGGCCGGCGTCGACATCGACGCCGGCGACGCGCTCGTTCGCCGCATCGGTCCGCTCGCGCGGCGCACGATGCGCGAAGGCGTGCTCGGCGGAATCGGCGGCTTCGGGGCGCTGTTCGAGGTGCCGCGCAACTACCGCGAGCCGGTGCTGGTCTCGGGCACCGACGGCGTCGGGACGAAGCTCAAGCTGGCGTTCGCGCTGGACGGTCACGACACGGTCGGGATCGACCTGGTCGCGATGAGCGTCAACGACATCCTCGCCTCGGGCGCCGAGCCGCTGTTCTTCCTCGACTATTTTGCCTGCGGACGGCTCGATGTCGACGTCGCCGCCCGCGTGGTCGCCGGCATCGCGCGCGGCTGCGAGCAGGCGGGCTGCGCGCTGATCGGCGGCGAGACGGCGGAGATGCCCGACATGTATCCGGAGGGCGAATACGATCTCGCCGGCTTCGCCGTCGGCGTCGTCGAGAAGGCGAAGATCATCGACGGTTCGGGCATCCGGCCGGGCGACGCGGTGCTGGGACTGGCGTCGAGCGGTGCGCATTCGAACGGCTATTCGCTCGTCCGGCGCGTCATCGAGCGCGCCTGGGGCTCGATCGACGCGCCGCAGCTGCAGGACGATTTCCACGGCGTGCGTTTCGCCGACGCGGTGCTCGCACCCACGCGCATCTACGTTCGGCCGATGCTCGCGCTGATCGGCGCGGTTCCGGTCAAGGGCATCGCCCACATCACCGGCGGAGGCCTGGTCGAGAACGTGCCGCGCGTGCTGCCCGAAGCGCTGCAGGCGGTGCTGCATCGCGACGCCTGGACGCGCCCGCCGCTGTTCGACTGGCTCGAGCGCAACGGCGCGATCGATGCGCGCGAAATGCATCGCGTGTTCAACTGCGGCATCGGCCTGGTCGTCGTCGTCGACGCCGCCGACGCCGATCGGGCGCAGGCGGTCCTGCGCTCGCACGGCGAGACGGTTTTCCGCATCGGCGAGATCGTCGACCGCGCGGACGGCGCCGCGCCGGTGCGGGTGGCCTGAGAGCGGGCGTGCGCGCGACACCGGCGACGCGCCTCGCGCATCGGGCGCGTCTTCCGGTCCTGCGCCGCCCGTTCGCCGCGATCGTCGCGATCGTCGCGATCGTCTTTGTCGGGCCGCTCGGCGCCGTCGCCGCCTCGGCTGCGGCGAACTACGAACTGAAGATCGATGCGCTCGACGAGCTCGTCGAGCCGATTCGCACGCGCACGCTGGTCGGACGCTGGATCGACGACCCCGGTTTCGATCCGGCGCAGATGCCGCTGTTCCTCGAGCGCGCGAAAACCGAAACCGAAGCGATCGCGCAGGCGGCCGGTTTCTTTTCGGCACAGGCCGAGGTTTCGTACGAGCCGGCCTCGGCCGACCGGCTTGCGGTCGTGCGCATCGACGTCGACGCGGGTGCGCGCACCACCGTGAACCGCTTCGATTTCGTTCTCGAAGGACCGCCGCAGGTGCAGAAGCTGCGCGACAGCCTGCTCGGGCGCTGGCCCTTGCCCGAGGGCAGCTTCTTTCGCAGCGCGCCCTGGCAGTCGGGCAAGAGGCTGTTGATCGATGCCTTGCAACAGCGCGGCTACGTGCGCGCGCGCATCGTCGACAGCGAGGCGCGGGTCGACCCGCGCAACACCACCGCGGCGCTCGCCATCCGCATCGAAAGCGGGCCGCGCCTGGACTTCGGGCCGATGACGATCGAAGGGCTTTCGCGCTACGACGCTTCGATCGTTCGGGCGCTCGCGCCCTGGGAGGGCGAAGGCAGCCAGCCCTACGACTTCGACGAGGTGCTCGCCTTCCAGGCGCAACTGCGCAGGTCGGGCTACTTCGACTCGGCCGAGGTGCTGCCCGACTTCGCGGCCGTGCTGGCCGATCCGCAGCGCACCACGGTTCCGCTGCGCGTCGACCTGTCGGAGCGGCGCGAGCAGCGGGTGACGCTCGGCGTGGGCATCAGCTCCGACGAGGGGCCGCGCGCGCTGCTCGGCTACGACCACCGCAACGTGTTCGACGAAGGCTGGCAGCTCGAGTCGGGCGTGCTGCTGCAACGGGTGCGGCGACGCGTCTTCGCGAGCCTTCGCACTCCGCAGAAGGCGAGCGGGCATTACTACCAGGGCGGCGTTCGCATCGAGCGCTTCGACGTGCAGGGCGAACTCACCGACAAGCAGACCGCCTTCATCGGCGAAGGCAAGCGCAGTGTCGACACCGATCGCTTTCTCGCGCTGCAGTACCAGACCGAGCAGCGCAACCTGCGCGGCGTCGGCGACGTCGCATCGACGCGCGCGCTGACGCTCGGTTATACGTGGAGCAAGCGTCGGCTCGATTCGGCGCTCGATCCGCGCCGCGGATACACGATCAGCGCGCAGCTGTCGGGAGCCTCGCATTCGTTGCTCAGCGATCGCAGCTTCGTTCGTTTCCACACGCGGGCGATGCGCTTCTGGCCGATGCCCGACGATTCGTTCCTCGACGGCGGCATCCTGATCGGGCTCGCCGAGATCGGGCAGGTGTTCGCTGCCGGCCGCGACGGCATTCCTTCGGAGAACCTGTTCCGCACCGGTGGCACGAGCACGATCCGCGGCTACGACTTCCTGTCGCTCGGCGTGCGCGAGGGAAGGGCGGTCGTCGGCGGTCGCGTGCTCGCGCTCGGCAGTCTCGAGTACCAGCATCCGGTGCGCCGCGACTGGTACGCGGCGGTGTTCGCCGACGCCGGCGACGCGGCCGATACCTGGGGCGGCTACCGCGCGGTCGCCGGCTACGGCGTAGGCGTGCGCTGGCGTTCGCCGGTCGGTCCGGTCAGCGTCGATCTCGCCTACGGCGATGCGGTGCGTGACTGGCGCGTGCACTTCTCGGTCGGATACGCGTTCTGATGGCCGCTCGCGACGCGTTGCGCTGGGGCACGCGTGCGCTGGGCGTCGTGCTCGCGCTGCTGCTGATCGGCGCTACCGCGGCGCTGTGGTGGGTCGGGCAGAGCACCTCGTTTTTGCGCTGGTCGCTCGCGCGCGCGGTGCAGGCGAGCGACGGCGCCCTCGAAGTCGGCACCGTGCGCGGCACGCTGCTCGGGGGCTTTCGCATCGATTCGCTGCGCTGGAGCGACCCGACGCGCGACGTGCAGCTCGACGGGCTGGACGTCGCGTTGCGCCCGGCCGCCCTGCTGCGCGGCGTGGCCCGCGCGGGACGCATCGAGATCGCGCGCGCGCAGGTGGTGCTGCGGCCGGACGGAGACGACGCGGGGGCGCTGCCCGAATCGCTCGAGCTGCCGATCGACGTGCGCGTCGATGCGCTGGGAATCGGCCGGCTGACGATCGTCCCCGACGCCGCGGGTACCGCACAGGCCATCGTGCTCGACCGCGTCTCCTTCGCCGGGCGCTATCGCAACGGCGCATACCGCATCGACCGCTTCGCCGTTTCCTCGCCCGCGTGGGGCGAAGCAGCCGTGCAGGGCACGCTCGGCGCAACCGCGCCCTTCGACCTCGAGGCGGTGCTCGAACTCGCGCCCCAGGTCGAGCTGGCTTCCCGGCCGTCGCTGTCGTTGCCTCGCGTGCGGCTGCTCGCCGACGGCGCGCTCGCGGACTTCTCGGTGGTCGCGCAGGCGCTGCCGCCGGCGGAGCCGCCGTCCAGCGTCTGGATCGGTCTCGAAACCCGCGTGCGGCCTTTCGCGCCGCAGTTGTCCGAGAAGCTCGCGCCGGTCGAGCTCGCTTTCGATGCGGTCGAACCGTCGCAGTTCGGGCTTCGCGACGTACCCGAAGCGCGCCTGTCCGGCAGCGCGACGCTTCGCCTGCTCGAGGAAGGCTTCGAAGGCGAACTGCGCCTCGAGAATGCCAACCCGGGGCCGCTCGACGGCGGACGCGTTCCGCTGCGCACGCTGCAGGGCCGCTTTTCCTGGGCATCGTCGGTGCTTGCGCTGCGCGAACTGCAGGCGTCGCTGTCCGGCGACGCGAGCATCGACGGGACCTTCACGATCGACTTCGGCCGACCGCTGGCCGCGTTCGGCCACAGCATTCCCGCGGTGCGCGGCGAGGCGCGGCTGCGCGCAGTCGACCTGTCGGCGCTGCAGACGCAACTCGAAAAGACGCGGCTCGGCGGCACGGTGCGCGCCGGCGGCGATCGGCTCGAACTCGATCTCGCCGACGCGAGCCGCGAGAACATCGGGCTGGCTGCGACGCTGCAGATCGACGGCACGACGCTGCGCATCGACAGCGCGCAGCTGCGCAGCGCCGTCGGGACGCTCACGGCGAGCGGAAGCGCGACGATGGCCCAGCCGTGGAACGTCGACCTCGCCGGGCGTTTCGTCGAGCTGGCGCCCGCGCGCGTCGAGGCGCTGCTCGCCCGGCTGAGCGTGCTCGATGCGCCGACTCGGCTGCAGCAATGGGACGGAAGCATCGGCGGCAACTGGAGCGCACGTGGCCGCGCGTGGCCCGATCCCGCGCTCGAGACCACGCTGGCCGTCGAGTCGGGCGAACTCGCCGGCCGAAGCCTGCGCCTGAAGTGGCATGGCGACGTCTCGACGACGCGCATCGCGAAGGTCGCGGCGAGCCTCGACTACGGCGGCGCGCAGGCGAGCCTGCAGGGCGATCTCGGCGGGCGCGACGATCGCCTGCGCTTCAGCGCGCGCGTCGCGGAATTGCGCAGCTTCGATGCGCGCGCTACCGGATCGGCGAGCGCGCAGGGGGAGTTGCGCGGCGGATGGCACGACAGTGCACTCGGCCTCGTCGGCCGCGTCTCGGGCCGCGGCCTCGGCTGGGAAGACGCGCTTCGGATCGCGTCCTTCGACGGCCGCGTCGACGTTCCGGACCTGTCGCGCGGGCGCGTCGACATCGAGCTGCGCGCACAACGGCTGGTTGCCGCCGGTCGCCGCGTGGATCGCGCGAGCGCCCGCGTCGACGGTGATATCGGCGCGCACGCGGTCCGGATCGAAGCGGCCGGCCCCGATTTCTCGGCGCGCCTGTCGGCCGAAGGGGCCCTGGCGCGGGCGAACGACGGGGCTTCGGCGCGCGGGCGCGACTCGTTGCCCGAACGCGGGCGCGGCGAGGCTCTCGTGCGAGGGCGCGACGAGGCTCTCGTGCGAGGGCGCGACGAGGCTCTGGTGCGAGGGCGCGACGGCGGCGCCTGGCGCTGGGAAGGGCGTCTCGTCGACGTCGAGGCGGATCGGCCGATCGCGCTGCGCCTGGTCGGCCCCGCGCCGTTGCGCGCCGACGGGCGCGGCTTTTCGCTCGGCGACTCGGAATGGCGCATCGACGGCGCAGCGCTGAACCTCGCGCTGCTGTCGTGGAGCGAAGGCAGCTTCGCCGCACGCGGCGCCGCCGCCGCGCTACCGGTAGGTCGCTGGGTGTTGCGCTTCGCCCCCGATGCCGCAGTCGAGCAGGCCGAGGCGCAGCTCGAAGCACTGTCGCTGGACGCGCAGTGGGATCTGCACGGCGAGGAGCTCGCGAATTCGAGCGGGCGCGTGCACGTCGTCCTGCAAGGCGGTTCGACCGACGGGCAGCGCGGCGAGGCGGACATCGCGCTCGACGAAGGCCGGCTCGGCGGGCGGATCGACCTGGACGTTCCGACGCTCGCCTTCGCGAATCGCATCATCGGTCCGGAATGGGCGGTGGCCGGGCGCCTTCGCTTCACCGGCGAGCTGGGCGGAACGATCCGCGCGCCGCGCGTGAACGGTGACCTCGAGGGTCGCTCGCTTGCGCTGCGGCAGCGCGAACTCGGCTGGCGGCTGACCGACGGCGCGTTGCAGGCGCGCTTCGAGGGCGACCGGCTCGTACTGCGCCAGCTGCGCCTCGAATCGGGCGACGGAGCGATCGCGATGAGCGGCACGCTGCTGCTCGACGGGCTGCAGGGCGACTTCGAGCTGCGCGCCGATCGGCTGCCGGTGCCGCTCGGACCGGGCGAACGCATCGTCGTCTCGGGCATCAACGCGATCACCAGCCGCGGAACCGCGCTGCGATGGAGCGGCAAGCTGCGCGTCGACGAAGGGCGAATCGAATTGCGCGGCGGCGAGGCACCGCGCCTGCCCGATGACGTCGTGATCGTCGGCAAGGACGGCGAGGCGCCCGCGGCGAAGGCGACGGCGGCAGTCGCGGAGGAGCCGGAGGCAGGCGCGAAGAAGCCGGAGGCAGGCGCGAAGAAGCCGGAGGCAGGCGCGAAGAAGCCGGAGGCAGGCGCGAAGAAGCCGGAGGCAGGCGCGAAGAAGCCGGAGGCAGGCGCGAAGAAGCCCGAGGCAGTCGCGAGGAAGCCCGAGGCAGTCGCGAAGAAGCCCGAGGCAGTCGCGAAGAAGCCGGCGGGCGACAACGTCGAGGCGGACGGAGGGGCCGACGGGTTGCGCGTCGCGGCCGACCTGGAGCTCGACCTCGGCGACAAGCTGCGCGTGCGCGGCAGCGGCGTGGATGTCCTGCTGGCAGGCTCGCTCGAGTTGCGCGGCGTGCTGCCGGCCCAGCCGCTGGCCTACGGGACGGTGCGCGTCGCGAAAGGCACCTACAGTGCGTACGGCCAGGAGCTGCAGATCACGCGCGGACGCGTGATCTTCGACGGGCCGATCGACAATCCGGTGATCGACATCGTCGCGATGCGGCTGGGAACGCCGGTGAAGGCGGGCGTGGCGGTCACCGGCACCGTGCTGTCGCCGCGCGTGCGACTCGTCTCCGAGCCGGAAGTGCCCGACGCCGAGAAGCTGTCGTGGCTGGTGCTGGGCGTGGGCTTCGACGATGCGCGCAGCGGTGCGCAGATGGCCGCGCTGCGCGCGGCCGCCGCTTCGCTGATGGGCAGCGGCGGCGGCGCGGGGGGGCTCGCGCATTCGCTCGGCCTGGACGTGCTGACGATCCGCGGCGCCAGTTCGGGCGACGCCTTCGATCCCGATTTCGGCGCGGCCTTCCCCGGACAGAGCACCTCGGGTGCGCCGGCGACGGGCGCCGCGCAGAACGTCGTCGCGCTCGGCAAGCGATTGAGTTCGCGCGTGCTCGTCACCTACGAGCAGGGCCTGCGCGGCGTGTGGAACCTGCTGCGGATCCAGTACGAGATCACCGACCGCCTGTCGGTGCGCGCGCAGACGGGCACGGATACGGCACTGGACCTGCTGTATTCGTTTTCGTTCGATTGAGGGTGGCGCGGAGCGGGGGTAGGGGCGGCGGGGGGCGGTGCGGCGGTGCGGCGGGCGGCGGGCCTGGGATCACGTGATTAGGTTTCTTTGCGTTCCCGCCGGCGGTGTGCCACGTCATCTACACGACCAACGCGATCGAGAGCGTGCATGCGCGGCTGTGCACGATCATCGGGACGGGGGGGGGACTTCCCGAACAACGATGCAGCCAGCAAGCTGATCTGGCTGGCGTTGCGCAACATCACCGCCGACTGGGGAAGAGCGGCGAAGGAGTGGCGCGAAGCGATGAACCAGTTCGCGATCGCCTACAGTGATAGATTCACAAGACCCGCCGCGTGAGCGTGGCGCCGCGAGTTGCCCACCGCGGCGGTCGTTCGTCGCAAGCGACGCCCGCCGCCGTGGACAACTCCCACGAGAGCCTCACACACAGAAATCAGGACACCCCCCGATGCAGCCAGCAAGCTGATTTGGCTGGCACTGCGCAACATCACCGCCGACTGGGGACGAGCGGCGAAGGAATGGCGCGAGGCGATGAACCGTTCCCGATCGCCTACGGTATAGACCTGCGGTACAGGTTCGCGAGACCCGCCGCGTTAACGTGGCGCCGCGAGTTGCCCCACCGCGGCGGTCGTTCGTCGCAAGCGACGCCCGCCGCCGTGGACAACTCCCACGAGAGCCCTGCATACAGAAATGCGGACATCCTCTGCGGGGCGGGCCCCGCACATTCATCGCGCGCCAGCCGCCTCGGCGCAGGTCCTCGCGCACGGTGTTACGGCTGCCGCCCCGCTCCCGGCTGATCCGCTTCGACCCCGCCCCGGCGCGCTCGGCGCCAGCATCTTCTGCATCTGCTGCGGTGCCAACATCGTCTTGCCCCTCGGCCCAACTCGACCGGCGAAGCTTGCGTGATTGCGACTTCCATACAGACCCCCCGTCGCGACGAAGGGGGTCGGTCCTCAATGTCGCCCAGGGGTCTTTGTCATCTTGCCTGGCAGGCGGCGTGCGCCGAGCCGCATCTTGCGTAGCGAAACGCCGTGTTTCGCAGCGTTTTGCGTTGCGGACTTCGTTGCCCGAGCCGAAACGCTGTAAAACACAGCAAAAGACGCGTTGGGCTGCCGGCTCGTGGCTCGTGGCTCGTAGCTCGTGGCTCGTGGCTCGTGGCTCGTGGCTCGTGGCTCGTGGCTCGTGGCCCGGTAGCCCGTAGCCCGTAGCCCGTAGCCGGTGGCCCGGTAGCCCGGTAGCCCGGTAGCCCGGTAGCCCGGTAGCCCGGTAGCCCGGTGGCCCGGTAGCCCGGTAGCCCGGTGGCCCGGTAGCCCGGTGGCCCGGTGGCCCGGTAGCCCGGTAGCCCGGTAGCCCGGTAGCCCGGTGGCCCGGTAGCCCGGTAGCCCGGTAGCCCGGTAGCCCGGTAGCCCGGTAGCCCGGTAGCCCGGTAGCCCGGTGCCCGGTGCCCGGTAGCCCGGTGCCCGGTGCCCGGTGCCCGGTGGCTCGAGGCTCAGCGCTCGCGGCTCAACGACCCAACGCTCAGGGCCCAGGAGGACCCACCGCTCAGGCCGCGGGCTTGCCTGTCCTGCCCTGCCGGCCGAGCCCGTCGAGAGCATCCGTGACCTGGTCGAACGCATCCGCCGCGAACGGATCGATCGCGATGCGTTCGTCCATCGTGCGCAGCCAGGTGAGCTGGCGCTTGGCGAGCTGGCGGGTGGCGGCGATCCCGGCCTCGCGCAGCGCCTCGATCCGCTCGCCGGTGTCGAGCCATTGCCACGCCTGTCGATAGCCGACGCTGCGCATCGACGGCAGCGACGGCGACAGATCGCCGCGTGCGCGCAGCGCTCGCACTTCGTCGACGAGTCCGCCGGCGAGCATCGCGTCGAAACGCGCCGCGATTCGCGCGTGCAGCGCGGCGCGATCGACCGGTTCGAGCGCGATCGTCACGATGCGCGCGTCGCCCGAGGGTGCGCGTGGCGTCGGGTCGGACAGCCAGTCCGACATCGTGCGTCCCGAGGTCTCGAAGATTTCGAGCGCGCGCTGGATGCGCTGCCGGTCCGAAGGCTCGATGCGCGTTGCTGCGCGCGGATCGATCCGGGCGAGCCGTGCGTGCAGGGCGGGCCATCCGAGCGCGCGCGCCTCGTCGTCGAGCCGGGCGCGCACCGCGGCGTCCGCGGCGGGCAGCGCGTGCAGCCCTTCGGTAAGCGCGCGTGCGTAGAGCATCGTCCCCCCGACCAGCAGCGGCACGCGCGCACGCGCGCGGATCCGGGCGATTGCGGCGAGCGCGTCGTCGACGAAGCGCGCGGCCGAATAGCGCTCGGTCGGCTCGACGATGTCGATCAGGTGGTGCGCGACCGCAGCGCGCTCGGCCGCATCCGGCTTGGCGGTACCGACGTCCAGTCCTCGGTAGACCTGCGCCGAATCGACGCTGACGATCTCGATCGGCAGGTGCTGCGCCAGGCGCAGCGCGATCTCGCTCTTGCCCGAGGCGGTGGGACCGAGCAGCAGGACGAGGGGCGCCGCGCCGCTCACGGCTGCGTCGTGCCGTTCAGCGGTCGTGCGGGCCCGCTGCTCGCGGCTCCGTTCGGCTCGGCGAGCGCCTCGTGCGCTTTGCCGTTGCCGGGCAGAAGCGTCCAGGCGGACAGCGCGCAGAAGGCGGTGCTCGCCGCAACGGCCCAGGCGAGCGGGCGCGTGCTTCCGTCGTGCAGGACGCCGACCAACCAGCCTGCGAAGGAGGCGATGGTCAGCATCGCGAAGCCCATCAGCGCGGTGGCAGCGCCCGCATGCCGCGGAAAAGGATCGATCGCGCCGATCTGGCAGCACGGCTGGATGAAGCCGTGCGCGGCGGTCAGGAACCACATCGGCACGAGAACGGCGACGAGCGATTGCACGCCGAGCGCGACGAAGAGCGCCATCGACGCACCGGCGGCGAGTGCGACGCCGGCGCCGAGCCGGATCGACCTCGCCAGCCCGAGTCGCACGAGCACGCGACGCACGGCGATCGTCCCGAGCAGGTAGCCCAGCGTGACGAGCGCGTAGGTGAAGCCGAAGGCGCGCTCGCTCACGCCGAAGATTTCGATCAGCACGAAGGGCGCGGCCGAGATGAAGCAGAAGAGCGCGCCGTAGCTTCCGGTGATCGGCAGTGCGTTCGCCCAGAAGCTGCGCGACGAGGCGACGAGCGTGTAGTTGCGGAGAAGCGGACCGGGCTCGATGGCGTACGGATTGCGATGCCGGTTCGTCTCGGGCAGCACGCGCAGCGCGGCAGCCAGCATCGCGACGCCGGCGATCGCGAGAATCGCGAAGTTCGTCCGCCAGCCGAAGGCCGATTGCACCAGCCCGCCGAGCACCGGGCCGGCGATCGGCACCACGCCCATCCAGCTGAGCGCGCGCGACATCACGCGCGCGCCGGGTCCGGCCTGATAGAGGTCGCGCACGATCGCGCGGGCGCAGACGACGGTGCAGCAGACACCGAGTGCCTGCGCGATGCGCGCCACGAGCAGCACCGCGAGGGACGGGGCGAACGCGCCGAGCAGCGACCCCGCCAGGTAGAGCGCTGCGCCGCCCACTGCGACCGGGCGCCGGCCGAAGCGGTCCGACAGCGGCCCTGCGAGCAGCTGGCTCACGGCGAAGCCGGCGAGGAAGGCCGACAGCGTCAGTTGCACGGCCGAGACGGGCGCATCGAAATGCACGCGCAGCGCCGGAAGCGACGCGAGATACAGGTCGGTCGACAGCGGCTGCAGCGCGAGGAACCCGGTGAGCAGGAACAGCAGGCTTGCCGATATGCCGGCGTCGGTGCGCGGCATCGTTCAGCGCCCGCGCAGGAACCAGCGGTCCAGTTCGTCGAGCGGAACCTGCAGCCACGTCGGGCGGCCGTGGTTGCATTGATCGGCGGCGGGCGTGCGTTCCATCTCGCGCAACAGCGCGTCCATTTCCTCGATCGTGAGCCTGCGGTTGGCACGCACCGACGCGTGGCAGGCCATCGTGGCGAGCAGGGCGTCGCTTCGTTCGGCGAGCGCATGCGAGACGCCGTGCTCGCGCAGCTCGGCGAGCACCGATCGAGCGAGCGCTTCCGCATCGGCGTTCGCCAGCGCCGCGGGAACCGCCCGCACCGCGATCGATTGCGCGGAGAGGACCGACAGCTCGAGGCCGAGCGCGGCGATCGCCTCGGCCTCATCGTCGACGAGCGCCACGTCCAGGGCGTCCGCCCGGAAGACGACCGGAACCAGCAACGGTTGCACGGCGACCGAACGCCGCGCCCAGGCGGTCTTCATCCGCTCGTAGACGACGCGCTCGTGCGCCGCGTGCATGTCGACGACGACGAGGCCGTGGCGGTTCTGGGCGAGCACCCAGGTGCCGTGCAGCTGCGCGAGAGCGTGACCGAGCGGAGCCTCCTCGCCGGCGGGAGCCTGCGCGCAGCGGGCCGTTTCGATCGCGGGGGACGAGGGCAGAGCGGGCGGCGGCGATGCCGGGTACGGCAACGGGCCAGGCGGCGATCCGGGCGGCGATCCGGGCGGCCAGCCGGGCGGCCAGCCGGGCGGCGACGATCCCGGGGCATAGGCCACCGCCGGCGTCTCGCTCGCGAGATCGAGTCGCGCCGTCGCCGGCGAATCGCGCAGCGCGAAGGACGCCGGCGACCGCAAGCCGCCGGCGGTGCCCGGCGGCAACGCCCCGTCGGCGCGCTCGCTCGCACTGGCGCGCAGCGCCGCCTCGATTGCGTGGAACACGAAGGAACGCACGCCGGCCGGATCGCGAAAGCGCACTTCGATCTTCGCCGGATGCACGTTCACGTCGACCTGCGAGGGATCGATCGACACGGACACCGCCCAGGCCGCGTGGCGCTCCCCGTGCATCAGGTCCGCGTAGGCCTGGCGCAGCGCGTATCCGAGCATCCGGTCGCGCACGAATCGGCCGTTCACGTAGAGGAACTGCCGGTCGGCGCGCGCGCGATTGTGCGTCGGCGATCCGAGCAGCGCTCGCAGCTGCAGCGTGCCCGCAGCGACGTCGACGACGCGATGCGCGCCCTCGTATTCGTCGCCGAGCGCGGCGATCGCGCGGCGCGTCCAGTCGGTCGCTTCGAGCGTCTCGAGGCGCCGATCGTCGATCTGCAACTCGAAGGCGACCGACTCGTGCGCCAGCGCGATGCGGCGGAACGCCTCGACGCAGTGCGCGCTTTCGGTGGCTGCGCTGCGCAGGAACTTGCGCCGTGCCGGGGTGGCCGAGAAGAGGTCGAGCACCTCGACCTGCGTGCCGGGCAGGCCCGGCGCCGGCTCGATCTCGCCGGTTTCGGCGTCGATGCGCCAGCCGCAGTCGTCGCGGTCGACGCGGCTGGTGAGCCGCAAGCGTGCCACCGACGCGATCGAGGCGAGCGCCTCGCCGCGGAATCCGAGCGTGCCGACGCACTCGAGTTCGTCGAGCGAGGCGATCTTGCTGGTGGCGTGGCGCTCGAGCGCGAGCGCGAGCTGCTCGCGGGCGATGCCGCAGCCGTCGTCGGTGACGACGATGCGCCGCATGCCGCCTTCCTCGATGCGCACGCGTATGCGAGCTGCGCCCGCGTCGAGCGCGTTCTCGAGCAGCTCGCGCACCACCGACGCCGGACGCTCGACGACTTCGCCGGCGGCGATCTGGCTGACGAGTCGATCGGCGAGCCGCGCGATCGGGCGGCCCGACGCGCCGCGAACGGCGGGCGCAGCGGAAGGCATCGCGCGATTATAGGAGCGCGGCGTGTACCATCGCGGCCGATGGATCTCTCGCAGCTGCTCGACCTGTTCCTGCATCTCGACCGACACCTCGCCGCAGTCGTCGAGCAATACGGCGTCTGGGTCTACGCGATCCTGTTCGCGATCATCTTCGTCGAGACCGGCCTGGTCGTCATGCCGTTCCTGCCGGGCGACTCGCTGCTGTTCGTCGCCGGGACGCTGGCTGCCGTCGGCGGGCTCGACATCGCCGTGCTGGTCGCGCTGCTGATCGTCGCCGCCGTGCTCGGTGACGCGGTGAACTACTCGGTCGGACACTGGTTCGGTCCGAAGGTGTTCGCCTGGGAGAAGTCGCGCTTCTTCGACAAGGCCGCTTTCGACCGCACGCACGCGTTCTACGAACGGCACGGGCCGATGACGATCGTCGTCGCGCGTTTCCTGCCTTTCGTGCGCACCTTCGCGCCCTTCGTCGCCGGCGTCGCGCGAATGCGCTATCCGCGCTTCGCGCTCTACAACCTCATCGGCGGTACGCTATGGGTGGTGGGGCTGAGCACGATCGGCTACCTGTTCGGCAACACCGCCTGGGTGAAGGAGCATTTCCAGTGGGTGACACTGGCGATGATCGTCGTCCCGGGCCTGCCGGCGGTATACGAAGTGCTGCGTCACGCGCTGCGCTCGCGCCGCGAGCGTCGCTCCGATCGGCCGGCGCGCGGCCCGACCCCCGGCTGAGAACGTGTGAACCAATCGTCCATGCCCGTCTCGCGCGCCAGGAAGCGCCCGCTCTTCGTTGCAAATGCTCGCCATATCCACCGATATGGCTGCGCTTTGCGCCTCGATCGGACGCTTCCTGGCGCGCTTTCCGGTCACGGCCGATTGGTTCACACGTTCTGAGGGTAGAGGCGTGCAGATCCGCGTCGACGGCAAGAGCGTGTACGCCTACACGGGCGGAGTCGAGTTCGACGGCACGCAGCCGTTGGTCGTGTTCCTGCACGGCGCGCAGAACGATCACAGCGTCTGGATCCTGCAATCGCGCTATTTCGCCCATCACGGACACGCCGTGCTCGCGCTCGACCTGCCGGGACACGGCCGCAGCGAAGGCGCGCCGCTGCCGACGATCGAGGCGCTCGGGCGCTGGCTCGTGGCGACGCTCGACGCAGTCGGCATCGCCGACGCGCTCCTGGTCGGCCACAGCATGGGCTCGCTGATCGCGCTCGAGACCGCCGGCGTCGCACCGGATCGCGTGCGCGGCATTGCGCTGGTAGGCACCGCATTTCCGATGAAGGTATCCGACGCGCTGCTCGCCGCAGCGCGCGACGACGAGCCGCGCGCCTTCGACATGATCAACTTCTGGTCGCACTCCACGGTGTCCGCGCGACCGGGCTCGCCCGCACCCGGTTTCTCGATCTTCAACCAGAGCCGCCGCCTGATGGAGCGGCAGAAGCCCGGCGTGCTCGCCGTCGACTTCTCGGCGTGCAACGCCTGGCAGGGCGGCTTCGAACGCGCCGATGCCCTGCGCTGCCCGGCGCTCTTCGTGCTCGCGGCGCGCGACGCGATGACGCAGCCGCGCTTCGCTCGCGCGCTGATCGATCGCGCAGCCAGCGCGGCGGCGCTGGCCGGCGTCGCCGCTCCGAGCGTCGTCGAGATCCCGGACTGCGGCCACCAGATCATGGCCGAAGCGCCCGATGCGTTGCGCGATGCGCTACGCATCTTTCTCGGCGTCGCGCGCCCGGCTACACTCGCCCGCTGATCGGGTCCGCCGGCCGGGCACGCCGGCGCCGAAAACCCGACAACGAAGCGCGCCGCAATCGAACGCGGCTCGACACGCCACCGGGAGGGCAAGCATGAGCGCAACCGCACAGGGGCGGTATCGCACCTTCGACGAGTTCTATCGCTTCTATCTGGGCGAACACTGCACGCCCTGGTGTCGGCGCATGCATTTCTTCGGGAGCCTGGGAGCGCTGTTCTGCCTGGCCAAGCTCGTGGCCACGCTGAACCCGTGGTGGCTGGCGGCGGCGCTCGCCTGTGGCTACGGCCTGGCCTGGATCGGGCACTTCGGCTTCGAACACAATCGCCCGGCGTCGTTTCGCCAGCCGTGGTACAGCCTCGCCGGCGACTGGGTGATGTTCCGCGACATCCTGTTCGGCCGGATCCCGTTCTGACGCGCCGCGCCGCGGCGTCCTACCGAACGCGTCGACGCGAATCGGCGCCGCCGACCAGCGGCTCGTCGATTCCGGCCGGGAAGCGTTCGAGACCGGCGTCGCGCAGGCCGCGACCGCCGGTCCAGATTTCCTCGAACAACGCCCGCAGGCTCATCGCGCGCGGGTCGTCCGCCCATCCCCAGCGCTCGGCCCAGACCGTGTCGGCCCCCGCAACGGGCGGACGGCGGCGTCGCGGCCGGCGGCGGATCCGCAGAGCCCTGTCTCGCGTCGGCCGAACCGCGGCCAGCGGATCGCCCAGTTGCACGAAACGGGTGACATAGCGCAGCCGCGTGAGCAGCAACGCCACCTCGATCGCGCGTTCCGCGTCCCCGCCCAGCAACGGCGCCATGCTCCCGACCGGTATCGCCGCATGCGAGTCGGCGCCGAGCCGTTCGCGCATCGCATCGAGCACGGCATGCGCATCTTCGAAACGCGCTGCGGGCGTACGCGCCACATGCGGCTCGCCGGGCGTTCCCCAGAAGCGCAGGTTCGCTGCCAGCAGCGCACCGAGCAACACCGACATCCACCCGAGGAACAGCCAGAGCAGGAACAGCGGCAACGCGGCGAAGGCTCCGTAGACGATCGTGTAGGTGGGCAGGCTCGTCACGTACAGCCCGAGTGCCGCGCGCAGGAACTCGAACAGGAAGGCCGCGAGCGCTGCCCCGAGCAGCGCGTCTCGCCAGCGCACCCAGGCGGCGGGCAGCAACCGGTACAGCAATGCCAGGCCGGCGACCGACGTGACCCAGGGCAGCACGAAATACCAGACGTTGCGCACTTCGTTCAGGTCCGCGCCGCGCAGCCACGAGGTGGCAACGATGCCGTGGAAGACGAGGCTCGCGCCGAGCAGGAGAGGACCGATCGTGAGCATCATCCAGTGCATCGCCAGCCGGTGCGCGAGCGGACGACGTCGATCGGCCAGCCAGATGCGGTTGAGCGTGTCCTCGATCGTGTGCAGCGCGACGAATGCGGTGAGCAGGAACAGCGTCAGCGCGATCATCGACAGTTGGCTGGCCTTGGCGGCGAACTGGTTCAGCAACCCGATCACCGTGTCGCTGATCGACGGCGGAAACAGGTTCTCCAACAGGAATCCCTGGAGCGCATCGCGCAGTCGGCCGAACACGGGCGATGCCGTCGTCACCCAGAACACGATCGAGAACATCGGCGCGATCGCCAGCAGCGACAGGAAGGCGAGACTTCCGGCGGTCTGCGGCAGATGCAGCAGCCTCGCCTGGCGCCACATCGCGCGAGCCAGGCGCGCGACCTCCCGACCCAGGCGCGCGAGCCACCGACCCAGGCGCGCGATCCGGTACGGCGCGACTCCACTAGAATCGGCCGCGGCCCCAGGCGAGCCCTGCGCCCGGGCGCCCGTCGCCTCCTTTTCCTGCGCGCTGCGCTCCGCCATGTCTACGCTGTCGCCTTCTCCGCTGCGCCGGATCATCGTCGCCTGCTTCGTTGCGCTGATCGTGCTGGGCATCGCCTGGGAGACCTGGCTCGCGCCGCTTCGGCCAGGCGCCTGGCTGCTGTCGCTGAAAACGGTCCCACTGGTGCTGGCGCTGCCGGGGATCGCTGCGGGCCGCCTGCGCGTGTACCAGTGGTGGTCGATGCTGATTCTCGGCTATCTGACCGAGGGCGTGGTGCGGACCGCTTCGGACGCAGGGCTCGCAGCCCGCCTGGCGACGGTGGAGATCGCGCTCGCCGTCGTCGCCTTCACGTCGATCGTGCTCTACGTCCGTGCCGTTCGCCGCGAGGCCGCGTAGCCGGCCGGGGTCTGCTCCGTCGCGCCTTCTCAGGACGTGTGAACCAATCGGCCGTGACCGGAAAGCGCGCCAGGAAGCGTCCGATCGAGGCGCAAAGCGCAGCCATATCGGTAGATATGGCGAGCATTTGCAACGAAGAGCAGGCGCTTCCTGGCGCGCGAGACGGGCATGGACGATTGGTTCACACGTTCTCAGGCCCTGATTTCGCCGCGGGCGATGTCGAGCACGCCGGCGCCGTGCCGCTCGAGCATTGCCGCGTCGCTCAGCGTGCGACGCCACGCCCGGGCACCCGGCAGCCCGTTGAACAGGCCCAGCAGCGGACGCACGACTGCGCGTAGCGGCTCGCCGGCACGGACCTGCCGCTGCAGGTAGGGCCGCATCGCGTCGATTGCGTCATCGCGCGCGGCGCAGGGTGCCGGGCGATCGAAATAGAGCGGATCCACGTCGGCGAGCATCCACGGATTCTCGCAAGCCTCGCGTCCGATCATCACGCCGTGTACGCGGTCGAGCTGCGCGAGCGCCTCGCCATGCGAACGCAGGCCACCGTTGAGCACGAAGACGAGCGACGGGAAATCGCGCGCGAGCCGCGCGACGACCGGGTAGCGAAGCGGCGGCAGCGAGCGATTCTCCTTCGGACTCAGCCCGTCGAGCCACGCGTTGCGCGCGTGCACGACGAAGACCTCGCATCCGGCTTCGGCCACCACGCCGACGAAATCGCGAACGAAGCCGTACGATTCCTCCCGATCGACGCCGATCCGGTGCTTCACCGTCACCGGGATCGAAACCGCGTCGCGCATCGCGCGCACGCAGTCGGCCACCAGCGCCGGTTCCCGCATCAGGCAGGCGCCGAACGCCCCGCGCTGCACGCGCGGACTCGGGCAACCGCAATTCAGGTCGATCTCGTCGTAACCGGCCGCCGCGCCCAGCTGCGCGGCCCGCGCGAGATCGCCCGGCTCGCTGCCGCCGAGTTGCAGCGCCACCGGACGCTCGGCGTCGTCGAAGGCGAGCAGCCGCTCGCGGGGCCCGTGCAGCAGCGCGCCCGTCGTGACCATCTCGGTGTACAGCCGCGCGCCGCGAGTGAGCTGGCGCGCGAAGAAGCGGAAATGCCGGTCGGAGACGTCGAGCATCGGCGCGACGCAGAAGCGGTGCTGGTTCATGCCCGGGAAAAAGGGGACGGAAGCCCTGCCGCGCAGGGGCCGATTCTAGCGGCCTGCGGATTTCTTCCGGCGTACCCGGCCCCTACCCCCTTCGACCGATCCCGCCAGACTTCGGTAGCAAAGTCACTTGACGAAAGCCGCGGGGCGGCCTTACAACGCTGCGGACAGAACAAGCAAGAGCTCCAGACAGGGGGACTCGCCATGGCCGCGTGCGTTCTCATCATCGACGACCATCCGCTGATGCGCGACGCGGTCCGGATGACGATGGACTCGATCGCGCCCGGCAGCCGCATCGACCTGGCGGCCAGCTACGGCGAAGCGCGGCGAATGCTCTCGGCCGGCGTGCCCTACGACTTCACGCTGCTCGACCTGAACCTGCCCGATTGCTCGGGCTTCGATGCGCTGCGCGGCTTGCGCGAACAGTTTCCGCAACTGCCGACAGTGGTGCTGTCGGCCGAGATCGACCGCGAAACGATCCTGCGCTGCCTCGACCTCGGCGCCGCGGGATACATCCCGAAAACCTACCACGCCGAGGTCATCACGCACGCCCTGCGACTGGTCTCGTCGGGACACGTCTACGTTCCGCGCGAGGCGATCGATCCGCGCCACGGCGCGAAGGAACCGATCCGTGCGCACCCGAGGGAGAACGATCCGCGTCACCTCGGCCTCACCGATCGGCAGTGCGACGTCCTGCGGCTGATCCTTCGCGGGCTGCCCAACAAGCTCATCTGCCGCCAGCTCGACCTGGCCGAAGGTACCGTCAAGGTTCACGTGAGCGCGGTCCTGCGCGCGCTCGGCGTGCGCAACCGCACGCAGGCGGTCATCGCCGCCAGCCGGCTGGGCCTTCGGATGGCCGACTGACGCTGCCCTTGCGTTCCGTCACGCCCTCCCCCATATCGAGGGAACCGGAGGGAAACGATGAGCGAATCGATCCACGCCGTCTGCCCGCACTGCGGCAAGACCAATCGCCTGCCTGCGCAGCGCGCGGCCGAGCAACCCGACTGCGGCTCCTGCGGCCGGCCGCTGTTCCCCGGCAAGCCCGTCGAGATCGACGACGCGCGCTTCGACGACTACCTGCGCCGCACGGGCCTGCCGGTCGTCGTCGACTTCTGGGCGAGCTGGTGCGGGCCGTGCCGGATGATGGCGCCGCAGTTCGAGCAGGCCGCCCGCAAGCTCGCCGGACGCGTGCAGTTCCTGAAGGTCGACAGCGACGCCAATCCGCAGCTCAGCCAGCGCTACGGCATCCGCAGCATCCCGACGCTGGCGCTGTTTCGCGACGGAAAGGAAGTGCGCCGCACGGCCGGTGCGATGAGCGCCGCGCAGATCGAGGCCTGGCTCGCCGGCTGAAATCGCGCGCCTGAAATCGTTCGGCTGAAATCGTTCGGCTGAAATCGTTCGGCTGAAATCGTTCGGCTGAAATCGTTCGGCTGAAATCGTTCGGCTGAAATCCTGCGGACGAACGCGCAGCCTACGGCCGCAGATACGAGTAGCCTTCGCGCTCGCGCTGGACGATCTCGACGACGCCCGACGGAACGTATCCGATTCCGGAAATCATGTCGGGCGGCGTGAGCTTGCGCCCGCGCATCGTGTTCTGGCACGCAACGATTTGCACGCCGTCGGCCAGCGCCTGCGTGATTCGCGCCTGCACCGACGAGTCGCGCTGCAGCATGCCAATGCCCGGGCCGTAGGCGACGAGTTCGGCGACGACGCTGGACGCGCCGAGCGCGCCCTGCAGGTTGCGCAGGTTGTTCAACGCGAGGTTCCAGGTGCGCGGGTCGTCGTCACTGACCTGCACGACGACTTTCATCGGCTCCGAAGCCGCCGGACGCGCCACGGCGTGCGTCGTCGCGGGCGGCGCCGGTTGCATCGCCTGCGCCGCGACGGCCGCGGCCCAGCCGAACAACACGGCGCCCACCAGCGCGGGGCCGCCCTTCATCGCGTTTCCGATTCCTCGATGCATGGTCTCTCTCCTCGTGAGGCGGGTTCGTCCGCTCGGTCCGCGGCGAACGAGGGATCATGGCGCAAGCGTCGCACTCGGTGCGGGATGCCACCACCGGCGACAGGTGTGCGCGAACACGCCGAGCGCTGCGTTCCCGGACGGCCGTCGCTGGCGAAACCTGCCGGCGGCGCTGCAGTACCATCGCTGTCCCAGGAGTCCGTCCCGTCCCATGCCTCCTCATCCGACCGACGCCAGCACGCGCATCGACGACGAGCGCATCGGCCAGATGCTCGTGCTGCCCCCGCCGGAGGACCTGATCCGCTTCTTCCCGATCGTCGGCACGCCGGTGGAGCGGCAGGTGCTCGAAAGCCGGGCGGCGGTGCGCGCGATCGTACGCAACGAGGACGACCGGCTGCTGGTGGTGATCGGCCCGTGCTCGATCCACGATCCGCGCGCGGCGCTCGAATACGCGGCTCGGCTCGCCGAGCAGCGCACGCGCCTGCGCGAGACGCTCGAGATCGTGATGCGCGTGTATTTCGAGAAGCCGCGCACCACCGTCGGCTGGAAAGGCCTGATCAACGACCCGTACCTCGACGAGAGCTGCCGCATCAGCGAAGGACTGCGCATTGCGCGCTCGCTGCTGATCGACGTTGCGCGGGCGGGCGTGCCCGCCGGCAGCGAACTGCTCGACACGATGTCCCCGCAGTACCTCGCCGACCTCGTCGCCTGGGGCGCGATCGGCGCGCGCACCACCGAGAGCCAGGTGCATCGCGAACTCGCTTCGGGCACCTCCGCCCCGATCGGCTTCAAGAACGGCACCGACGGCAACGTTCGTGTCGCCATCGACGCCATGCTCTCGGCGCGCGCCCCCCACAACTTTCTCGGCATCCACAAGAACGGCCACGTGGCGATGGTGCGCACGCTCGGCAACCCCGACTGCCACCTGATCCTGCGCGGCGGGCGCACGCCGAACTACGATGCACCGAGCGTCGAAGCCGCGTGCGCGGCGCTCGCCGAAAGCGGTTGCCGGCCGTCGCTGATGATCGACTTCTCGCACGCGAACAGCGGCAAGCAGGCCCACCGCCAGCGCGCGGTCGCCGATGCGGTGTGCGCGCAGATCGCAGGCGGCAGCCACGCCATTCTCGGCGCGATGATCGAAAGCCACCTCGTCGAAGGCCGTCAGTCCTTCACGCCCGGCGTCGACGATCCGCGCACGCTGCGCTACGGACAGAGCATCACCGACGCATGCATCGGCTGGGACGAGTCGGTGCGCCTGCTCGAAGCCCTCGATGCGGCGGTACGAATGCGCCGGCGCATCGCCACCGGATACGAACAACCCCCGGGAGGCGACCGATGACCGAACCTGCACGCCTGCGCATCGACTTCGTCTCCGACATCGCCTGTCCATGGTGCGCGATCGGCCTCGCCAGCCTGCAGATCGCCCTGGCGCGCCTGGCCGGCCGCGTGCAGGCGCAGATCCATCTGCAGCCTTTCGAACTCGAGCCCGGCATGCCGTTCGACGGCGTCGACGCCGGCGTTCACCTGATGCGCAAGTACGGCATCGACGAGGCGCAGCTCGAGGCCAACCGCGCGGCGATCCGCGAGCGTGCCGCGGCGCTCGGCGTGACAATCGCGTACCGCCCCGGCGCCCGCGTCTGGAACACTTTCGACGCACACCGGCTGCTGCACTGGGCGGGAGAGCAGGATTCCGAAGCGGCGCTCGCGCTGGCGTTGCAGAAGGCGCTCTTTCACGCCTACTTCGCCGACAACGATAACGTCGCCGACCATGGCGTCCTGATCCGCCTGGCCGCCGCCGTCGGGCTCGACGCGAACGAAGCCCGCCGCATTCTGGAAAGCGGCGAATACGCCGACGAAGTGCGCGCGCTCGAGCGCCGCTACCAGCAACGCGGCATACCCTCGGTGCCGGCCACCATCGTCGACGACCACCACCTGATCTCCGGAGGCCAACCCCCGGAAGCCTTCGAGCGCACCCTGCGCGAGCTGGCGGGGACCCCGCGGGCGCTGCACCCCCGCTGACGCTCTGGACGGCCGAACACGGCTCGCGCATGATCGCGACGTAAGCTCGCGCCCCGTCGGCGATTCCGTGAGAACGGCTCGGTGACCGGACGCGCGTCGCCGCGGTTCGTCAATCGGAGCCCATCGATGTACACCATCGCCCGCCACGAGATCTTCTCGGAGAATGCGTTCCTCTGGGAAGTCCGGGCGCCCGACGTCGCCAGGGCGGCCGAGCCCGGGCACTTCGTGATGCTGCGCCTGTGCGAAGGCGGCGAGCGCATCCCGCTGACGGTTGCCGACTACGATCGCGAGCGCGGCACCGTGACCGTGGTCGTGCAGGCCCTCGGCAAGACGACTCGCCAGATGCGCGACGACTACGCCGAGGGCGACAGCTTCGACGACTTCGTCGGCCCGCTCGGGCTGCCGCAGCACATCGACAAGGTCGGGCACGTCGTGCTGGTCGGCGGCGGACTGGGCGTGGCGCCGATCTTTCCGCAGTTGCGCGCCTTCAAGCAGGCCGGCAACCGCACGACCTGCATCGTCGGCTTCCGCAACCAGGATCTCGTCTTCTGGGCGGACAAGCTCGCCGGATACGCCGACGAACTGATCGTGTGCACCGACGACGGCAGCGCCGGACGCCCCGGGTTCGTCACCGAGGCGCTCAAGGACCTGCTCGATCGCGAAAAACCCGATCTCGTGGTGGCGATCGGCCCGATGCCGATGATGCACGCCTGCACCGAAACGACGCGGCCCTACGGCGCGAAGACGATGGTGTCGCTGAACACGATCATGGTCGACGGCACCGGCATGTGCGGCTCGTGCCGCGTGACGGTGGGCGGCGAAGTGAAGTTCGCCTGCGTCGACGGCCCCGATTTCGACGGGCACCTGGTCGACTTCAAGGAACTGCACGCGCGCCAGAAGCGCTTCCGCAAGCAGGAAGCGCAGGCCGTCGAGGACGCCGCGCACGTCTGCAGCATCGAGCACAAGCTGTTCGTCGAGGGCAAGCGCACGTACAAGAAATTCTCGGCGCTCGAACGCCATCAGGTGAAGATGCCCGAGCGCGACCCCGCCGAGCGTGCGCAGAGCTTCGCCGAAGTCAATCTCGGCTACGACTTCGGCGCGGCGCTGCGCGAGGCCGAGCGCTGCATCCAGTGCATCAACCCGACCTGCATCGACGGCTGCCCGGTCAGCATCGACATTCCGCGCTTCATCCGTCACCTGATGGTGCGCGACCTCGAAGGCGCCGTCGGCGCGATCCACGAATCGAGCATCTTCCCGTCGGTGTGCGGACGCGTGTGCCCGCAGGAAAGCCAGTGCGAAGCGCAATGCATCCTCGTCAAGGCGAAGATGGAGCCGGTGGCGATCGGCCGGCTCGAACGCTTCGTCGGCGACAACGCCCGGCCCGCGCCGGTGGCGCCTCCGCGCTTCGAGACGTCGCTGGGCAGGGTCGCGATCGTCGGCTCCGGTCCGGGAGGGCTCGCCGCTGCCGCCGACCTCGTCAAGTACGGCGCCGAGGTCACGGTCTACGAAGCACTGCACGTGGTCGGCGGCGTATTGCGCTACGGCATTCCGTCGTTCCGGCTGCCGCGCGAGATCATCGACCGCGAAGTCCGGCGCCTGCAGGACTGCGGCGTTCGCTTCGAAACCAACAAGGTGATCGGCAAGACCTTCACCGTGCCGCAGCTCACCGAGACGATGGGGTTCGATGCGGTGTTCGTCGCCGCCGGCGCCGGCGCCCCCGCCTTCCTCGGCATCCCGGGCGAGTTCGCCGGGCAGGTGTACTCGGCCAACGAGTTCCTCACGCGCGTGAACCTGATGGGCGGCGATCAGTTCCCGTACCGCGACACGCCGATCGGGCTGGGCGACAACGTCGTCGTGATCGGCGCGGGCAACACCGCGATGGATTGCCTGCGCGTGGCCAAGCGCGTCGGCGCGGCGCACGTGCGCTGCGTCTATCGCCGCTCGGAGGCGGAAGCCCCGGCCCGCGTCGAGGAGCTGCGCCACGCGAAGGAAGAAGGCATCGAATTCAGCTTCCTGCACGCGCCGGTCGAGATCCTGCTCACCGACGACGGCGACGTGCGCGCGATCCGCGTGCAGAAGATGACGCTGGGCGAACCCGACGAGCGCGGCCGGCGCTCGCCGGTGCCGCTCGACGAATTCGTCGAATGGGACTGCGACACGGTGATCTACGCGCTCGGCACGAAGGCCAACCCGATCGTCGCGAAAGCCACGCAGGGCCTGGCGCTGAACAAGTGGGGCTACATCGTCGCAGACGATCGCACGCAGGCGACCAACCTGCCCGGCGTGTTCGCCGGAGGCGACATCGTCACCGGCGGCGCGACGGTGATCCTCGCGATGAGCGCCGGGCGTCGCGCGGCCCGCGCGATCGCCACGTACCTGCAGCGGCAGCCGCGCCGGTGGCCGGTCGCCGCCGAGGATCTCGAGACCTTCGTGCCCCCTACCCCGCTCGCCGCGGCGACGGCCTGAGGAGCGCAGCATGCAGTGTCCGAAATGCCACCAGCCCCTCGACGACGCCGACGACGGCGTCTACATCTGCTGCGCCGACGCCGTCCTGCAATGGCGCTGCACGCGGTGCGCGAAGGTCAGCGACGGCTTCGCGTTTCCGTACGGACGATGCCCGCAGTGCGGCGGCGAACTCGAAATGCTCGGCGCGCGCGAGATCGACGGCGCGCCGGCGCTCGAGGGCATCCGCAAGGCGTTCGAGATCGAGCTCGGCGGCCAGGCGTTCTACCGGCGCGCCGCTGCCGACACCGACGAACCGATCCTCGAGAAGCTGTTCGACGCGCTGGCGCAGATGGAGAGCGACCACATGCGCACGCTGTCGCGCCGATATCACGTCGAGGAACCCAGGGACGTGCGCATCGCCGACCTGGACGTGGCCGCGGTGTTCGGCGGCGTGGTCAACCGCCCAGCCGATCCGGCGAACCTGTTCCGCATCGCGATCGCGCTCGAGAACCGCGCGAGCGCGTACTTCAGCGACTGCGCTGCGCGCGCCGACGACGGATCGGCCGAGCAGCAGCTCTACCGCGAACTCGCCGCCGAGGAACTCGAGCACGTTCGGATGCTGAGCACGGAGTACGCGCGGTGGGAGGCGGGGAAACCGGGGTTGCTCGGGGGGGCTTGACGGGGCCATCGACAAGCGGGTTCGAGGATCACTCCGCCAGCTTCCACGCCCCGTTTTCGACCTTCACCAGCACGCGCGCCCGCTCGTCCATCCCATTATGGTTCTCGGGCGTCATCGTGTAGACGCCGTGCGTGCCCACCAGTTCACGAACGCTCTCCAGCGCGTCGCGCAACGCGGAACGAAACGCCGGAGTGCCCGGCGCGGCCTTTTTCAGCGCCTCCGGCAGCGCTTTCTCCACGAGCAGCACTGCATCGTATGCGTAGCCGGCGAAGGCGTTGCGGTTCTGCGCGCCGTACGCTGCGTCGTAATCGGCGACGAAGCTCGCGGCAACGCGCTTCACGGGGTTCGATTCCGGCAGCTGTTCGACGACGACGAGCGGCCCCGTCGGCGCGATCAGCCCTTCCACGCTCTTGCCCCCGACACGGATGAAGTCGGGATTGACCATGCCGTGATTGCCGTACATCGGGCCCTTGTAGCCGCGTGCCGCGAGCGAGATCGCCGGGGTCGCGCCGGGCGTTCCCGACCCTCCGATCAGCACCGCGTCCGGGTTCGCGGCCATGATTTTCAGCACCTGCGCCTCGACGCTCGTGTCCGGTCGCGCGTAGCGCTCGTTGGCCACTATCCGGATGCCGGCAGCCTCGGAGAGCGCGCTGAACGCCTTGTAGATTCCCTCGCCCCACGGGTCGTTGAAGCCGATGTAGCCGACCGTCTTCACGCCATTCGCCTGCATGTGCTTCACGACACCTGCGACCATCAGCGGGATCGATTGCGGCACGACGAAGGTCCACGTCGACTTCCCGGGCGGCAGGTTCATCGGCGCGAGCGCGATCTGCACGGTCTTCGTGTCGACGGCGACTTCGGCGATCGCAAGATTGTTCGGCACCGAAGACGACCCGAGGATGATGTCGGCGCGATCCCTCGAGATGAGCGCCCGCGCGTTCTGCACCGCCTGCGTCGGATCGGAGGCATCGTCGAGGACGATGTAGCGCACCGGCTCGCCACCAAGCGTCTTCGGCAGCATGTTGAAGGTATTGCGATAGTGCACACCGAGCGACGCGCCCGGGCCGGTGGTGGACACCGTCACGCCGATCGTGAGTTCGGCCGATGCGGGCACGCTCGCTACGGACAGGGCGACGGCGACAACGAGTTCACGCAGTCTCATGGCTCCTCCTGCAGTCAGACCTCGGGGAAACGCTTCGACAATCGGGCGAAGGTAAGAAGCTCTCGCTGTTCCTCCGTCAGATAGTCGCTTCCGATTCCATACTCGCTCCAGCGTTCGCGCACCTTCTCCTCGAGCGCCTCGGGAATCGTGCTGATCGGCGGGAACCGCCGGTTGCCCCAGGCCGGATTGCGCTCGAACTCCCAGCTGCGCGTTGCGTCGATCAGCGTGCGTGTCCAGCAGCCGGTGCCGTACTTCACGGGTTCGGCCTGCTCGCGCGGCGTGGACGGGTCGAGCACCGAGCCGAAGGTGGGGCCGAAGGTGGCGAGCTGTCCCATGGACGGATTCACGCGAAACGCCCACGCCCATTCGAGTGCCTCGCGGTCGCGGATGTCGATGTCCTCCTCGACGACCATCACGTTCTTGAAGAACCACTGGCCGGCACCGGTGCCCCACAACGCGCTGGCGATCTGCTGCGCGTGGCCGCGGTACTGCTTGCGGATCTGCACGACGATGTGCGTGCCGGTGACGATGGGCGGCATCCACACGTCGGTGATCCCGCCGACACCGAAGTCCTCGAGCATGTTCCAGGCGATCGCCGACCAGCTGTAGGCGCAAAGCGGCGAGTCTTCGCTGGGGAAGCCCGGCCGCGCGCCTTCGAGCGTGCCGCGCAGGATCGGGTCGTCGCGATGCGTGACCGCCGCGACCTGCAGCACCGGCTTCGGCGACGGCGTGCCGCCGGCGTAGCCCGGGTACTCGCCGAACGGGCCCTCCATCTCGAAGGTAGACGGATCGGGCGAAATGAATCCCTCGACGACGATCTCGGCACTCGCCGGCACCAGCAGATCGCTCGTCTCGCAGCGAACGAGCTCGACCGGCCGGCCGAGGATCGCGCCCATCATCTCGTACTCGCAGACGTTCTTCGGGAACGGGCTGCCGGCGCAGAAGGGCAGCACGTCGTGCCAGCCATGAACGACCGCCACCGACATCGGCTGCGCCGCTTCCCGGTGCTGCGCAAAGTGACCGCCCCAATGCTGCGTGGCGATGAGCAGCTTGCCGACCTTGTTCGGACCGAGCAGCTGCCCGCGGTAAATGCCGACGTTCAGCCGCTGCGTCGACGGGTCGCGCGTAACGACGCCGCAGAAAGTATCGATGTATCGGCCGCCGTCGAGGTGATGCCAATGCGGCACCGGGAACTGGGTAAGGTCGATCTGGTCGCCGCTGAGCCGGTGCGTCTTGACCGGTGCAACTCCCACCTCGAGCGCCGGGACACCCTGGCGGTAGCGGCGCTTGAGATGCGCGACGATCGCTTTGTCGGCCGTTTCCAGTGGCAGGCCGAGCAGCAGGCAGACGTGTCGCCGGTTGCCGAGCGAGCCGGTGAGGAACTTCGTGCAGCGCGTATCGCGGTAGCCCCGGATGTTCTCGAAGAGCAGGCCCGGGCCCTGCTGGGCCAGGTTCACGCGAGTGATGGCGCCGATTTCCTGGTTCCAGTCGACTTCCGTTCGGATGTGGCGCAGTTCTCCGTGCTCTTCGAGCGTCGCGAGCCAGCTGCGCAGATCGGAAGCGGTCGGGACAGCACTCTTCGTGGCCGTTCTGTTGCGTGCCATTCGGATCTCCTTGTTGCAGGATATTGCCGAAGAAGTCATCGACGCGCTACGAGGCTCGCGTGGCCACCGAAAGCGGCCGCTGCTGCGCTACGCGTCGCGGCGCTCCGATTCCGAGGCACGCACGGCTCCGAGGCGCCGCCCCCGACGTGGCGTGGCCGTCAGTAGACAAGGGCCTGAATTGCGCAAACAAACGTCTTGCAGGAATGGGTCGACAGGGCTGGCGCGCAGTTGTTTGCCGGCGCTTGACCCGGACGCTTCTTCAGCGAATCGGCAGAATCGCGTATGCGCTGCGTACACGCTGGCCGTCGGCCAAACCGCTCTGGAACGGATCTCTGGCGAGATCGATCACCGGGAAAATAGTGGCGTCCCGTAGGGGATTCGAACCCCTGTACCGACCGTGAAAGGGTCGTGTCCTAGGCCTCTAGACGAACGGGACGAGGCGGTCTGGTGGAGGTAAGCGGGATCGAACCGCTGACCTCTTGCATGCCATGCAAGCGCTCTCCCAGCTGAGCTATACCCCCAGAGAGCCAGCGAGTATATGTCACGAGCGCGAGAGGGTGCAAGTCGGCCTCGGGGGCGTGCTAGACTCGATTGCGCACCGCGCGAACCCTTGCGCACCGCCGCGTACGGCACGCCGCTCGGCGGCACGCCGCTCGGCGGCTCGCAGCTTCGGCGGCCCGCAACTTCGGCGGCACCCCGCCTGCGGCGCCCGCGGTCCTGCCGCCCCCGATCCACCTCCTCGCTTCCGCTTCCGACATGAGCGCAAAGATCCTCGACGGCGCCGCACTGGCCCAATCGATCCGTGCCGACGTAGCGCAACGCACGGCGAAGCTCGCCGCAGCCGGTCGCGCGCCCGGACTGGCCGTGATCCTGGTCGGCGACGACCCGGGCTCGACGATCTACGTACGCCACAAGGTCAAGGACTGCGAGGAAGCCGGCATCCGCTCGACGCTCGATCGCCTGCCGGCGTCGACCGCGCAACAGCAGCTGCTCGCGCGCATCCGCGAACTGAACGAAGACGACACGGTCGACGGCATCCTCGTGCAGCTGCCGCTGCCGCCGCAGATCGATCCGTTCACGGTCATCGAGACGATTTCGCCCGCCAAGGACGTCGACGGCTTCCATGTCGCCAGCGCCGGCGCGCTGATGACGGGCCAGCCCGGCTTTCTTCCCTGCACGCCCTATGGGGTGATGCGGCTGCTCGCGCACGCCGGCGCGCGGCTGCGCGGCGCGGAAGCGGTCGTCGTCGGGCGCAGCAACATCGTCGGCAAGCCGCAGGCGATGCTGCTCTTGCAGGCCGACGCCACCGTCACCATCTGCCACAGCAGGACGCGCGACCTCGCCGTTCACACGCGGCGTGCCGACGTGCTCGTCGCCGCGGTGGGCCGTGCGCGGATGATCACCGGCGACATGATCAAGCCCGGCGCGATCGTCGTCGACGTGGGCATGAACCGCGACGAAAGCGGCAGGCTGTGCGGTGACGTCGACTTCGAGTCGGCGAGCCGCGTCGCGTCGTGGATCACGCCGGTGCCAGGCGGGGTCGGACCGATGACGCGCGCAATGCTCCTCGTCAACACCGTCGAGGCCGCCGAACGAAAGCAGGAAAGCAGCGATGGAAACTGACACCGAAACCGAACGCTCCGAGGCCGCGTCGAACGCCTTGCTCGACTTCTTCGGGCTTCCGCGCTTCGCCGATTTCTCCCCTAAGCAGGTCGCTCCCGCGATCGACCGTCTGATCGCCGAGGCGCGGACCACGCTGCAGCAGGTCACCGCGGCCGAGACGCCGCTGTCGTGGGATGCGTTCGTCGAGCCGCTCGAGGACGCCACCGAACGACTCGGCCGCGCCTGGGGCATGGTCGGGCACCTGAACGCGGTAGCCGACACGCCGGAGTTGCGCGAGGCGTACAACGCGAATCTGCCGAAAGTCACCGAGTTCTGGACCGAGCTGGGCCAGAACCACGAGCTGTTCGAGAAATACAAGCGCTATGCGGCCGGTGCCGAGTTCGCTGCGCTCACGCCGGCGCGGAAGCGCATCGTCGAGAACGCGCTGCGCGATTTCCGCCTCGGCGGCGCCGAGCTGGTCTCTCCGGCTCGCGAGCGTTTCGCCGAGCTGCAGCAACGCCAGGCTGCGCTCGCGCAGAAGTTCTCCGAGAACGTGCTCGACGCGACCAACGCCTACGCGAAGGTGGTCACCGACGAGGCGCAGCTCGACGGACTGCCGGACGATGCGCGCGAAGCTGCGCGTGACGCGGCGCAGCGGGCCGGCGTCGACGGCTGGAAGTTCACGCTGCAATTCCCGTCCTATTTCCCGGTGATGCAATACGCGCACGATCGCGCGTTGCGCGAGGAGATGTACCGCGCCTACACGACGCGCGCATCGAAGGGCGCCGTGGCGCCGCAGGGCGACCGGGCCGTCGCGCTCGACAACGAGCCGATCATCGACGAGCTGCTCGCACTGCGCGCCGAGGAAGCCGAGCTGCTCGGCTACCGGAACTTCGCCGAGGTGTCGCTCGTTCCCAAGATGGCCGAGTCGCCCGACGAGGTGAAGAAGTTCCTGCGCGAGCTGGCGGCGCGCGCCCGTCCCTTCGCGCTGCGCGATCTCGACGCCCTGCGCGAGTTCGCCGCGCGCGCGCTCTCGCTGCCCGACCCGAAGGCCTGGGACCTCGCCTGGGCGAGCGAGAAGCTCAAGGAAGATCGCTACGCGTTCTCCGATCGCGAGGTCAAGCAGTACTTCCAGCTGCCGCGCGTGCTCGACGGGCTGTTCCGCGTCGTCGAACGGCTGTTTGCCGTGCGCATCTCGCCCGACCGGGCGCCGACCTGGCATCCGGACGTTCGCTTCTTCCGCATCGAGCGCGACGGCACGTTGATCGGACAGTTCTACACGGACCTGTACGCGCGCGAGTCGAAGCGTCCCGGCGCATGGATGGACGACGCGCGCTCGCGTCGTCGCCGCGGGCCTTCGCTGCAAACGCCCGTGGCGTACCTCACCTGCAATTTCCAGCCTCCGGTGGGCGCGCGCCCGGCGCTGCTCACGCACGACGACGTCACCACGCTCTTCCACGAGTTCGGGCACGGGCTGCACCACCTGCTCACGCGCGTCGACGAACTCGGCGTCTCGGGCATCTCCGGCGTCGAATGGGACGCGGTGGAACTGCCCAGCCAGTTCATGGAGAACTTCTGCTGGGAATGGGAGATCGTCGAGTCGATGAGCGCACACGTCGACACCGGCGAACCCATTCCGAAGAAGCTCTTCGAGCGCATGCTCGCCGCGAAGAACTTCCAGAGCGGCATGGCGACGCTGCGCCAGATCGAGTTCGCGCTCTTCGACATGCGCCTGCACAGCGAATACGTGCCCGGTCAGGCGCAGACGGTGCAGCAGTTGCTCGACGAAGTGCGCGACGAAGTCGCGGTCATCGCACCGCCCGAATGGAACCGCTTCCAGAACAGCTTCTCGCACATCTTCGCCGGTGGCTACTCGGCCGGCTACTACAGCTACAAGTGGGCCGAAGTGCTGTCGGCCGATGCCTACGCGGCCTTCGAGGAGGCGATGCACGAGCCCGATGCGGCCGCGGCCCTGAAACGCACCGGGCGCCGCTTCCTCGACGAGATCCTCGCCGTGGGCGGCAGTCGACCGGCCATCGACTCGTTCCGTTCGTTCAGGGGACGAGACCCCGAAATCGACGCACTGCTGCGACACAATGGGATGGTCGAGGCTCGCGCCCCGGAGTCGTCCCATGTCCGCACACCGCAGTCGTCGTAGCCGCCGCGCCGTCGCAGCCGCGAACCCGATCGCGCTGACCGGCCGCAGTTTCCTCGCGATCGGCACGCTGGCCTTCGCGTCGGCCGCCCTGCTCTGGCATGCCGCCGCATTCGCCGCACCGCCGTCGGCGAATCCCTCGCACGCCCCGATCAAGTGGGTCGACGCGAACGGGCGCGTGCACTACAGCGACCGTCAACCGTCGCCGCAGGCACTGGGCCGGGGGACCAGCGCGCAGACGGTCGACGCGCGCCCCGTCGCGCCGGCGATCGGCGATCCGACGCTGCCGTGGGCATTGCGCTCGGCGGCGGCGCGCTATCCGGTCACGCTCTACACGGCAGCCGACTGCGAACCCTGCGAGCTTGCCCGCGGGCACCTCGCGCAGCGCGGCGTTCCCTACACCGAGAAACGCGTGGAAGACGCCGCCGACCTGAAGGCCTTCCGCGAGTTGGGCTTCGGCAAGGCGCTCTTCCCCAGCGTGTCGATCGGTCCCGAGAAGTTCACGGGATTCGAATCGATCGGATGGGATCGTGCACTGGACGCGACGGGCTACCCGCGCGCATCGATGCTCCCGGCCCGGCGCGACCCGCGAACGCTCGCACCGATGCGTCCGCAAGCGCCTCGAACGGAGAGCGACGCCGTGGCCGATGCGGGAAGAGCGGCTTCGCCCGCCGGCAATGCCGATGCGAAAGCAGCCGGCACGGATGCCCTGCTGTCGCCCACATCGTTTCGCACCGGCCCGAACCCGATCCGGTTCTGACGCGGAGCGCCGGTCAGCGGCGCAATTTCGACAGCCAGTGCTCGAGCAGGCGCCCGGCCGCTTCGCGCCCGCCCAGGCCGAAGGACAGCGCGAAGGCGACGGCAACGGCTCCCAGCGTCAGTCCGAAGGCGAGATTGACGATCGAATCGGCGATGCCCATCGCACGCAGGCCCATCGCGAGCACCAGGCCGATGATCAGCGCGCGCACCAGTCCGCCGAGCCAGGTGGCGCCTTCGGCAGGGCTGCGTCCGACGGCCGAGCCGAGCAGGTTGGCCAGCCAAAGGCCGACCAGCAGGATCACGATGCCCAGCAGCACGTCGCCGCCGAAGACGATGAATGCGCCGACGAGCTCGCTCACCTGACCGAAGTGCAGCCGGTTCGCCGCCTCGGCGATCGCCAGCAGCATCGCGAAGAACAGCAGCAGTCGGCCGATCAGCTGCGACAGGCGCAGCGACCCGAGCATCGGTTGCAGCCCGGTGCGCGCGGCCAGCCGATCGAGGCCCGCGCCTTCGAGCACGTTGGTGGTCAGCGCGGCAACGAAACGCGCGACGTACCAGGTGAGCGCCAGGATCAGCGCGGCGGCGAACAGCTCGGGAATCGCCGAGACGAACTCGGCGAGCATCATCGTCGCCGGCTCGGAGACCGACTCGATCTCGAGCGCATCGAGCGCCGAGATCAGCGTGGGCACGAAGATCGCGAGGAAGACGAGGGTGCCGACCAGGCGCGGCAGATCCGTCCCCTCGCCCAGCCCGAGGCTGCGCGCGAGCGACTGCACGCGCGTGGCGACCATCAGGTTCGTGACGATGCCGCGCGCGATCCGCGCGACGTAATAGCCGACCACGACGACGACGGCCGCGCCGAAGAGCTTCGGCAGGAAACGCAGCAGCTGGTCGACGAGGTTCTGCACCGGCAGCAGCAGCCCCTGCAGGCCTAGCGCACCGAGCACCATCGGCAGGAACAGCAGCAACACGACCCAGTAGCCGACGTGCCCGATGCTGTCGCTGATCGGACGCATGCCCGCCTCGGCGCTGAGCCGCTCGTCGATCGTCGTGCTGTCGAGCAGCCGCGTCAGGCCGTTTCGCACGAGCAGCGCGAGCAGCCAGCCGACGAGCGCAAGCACGATCGCAGCCAGCACCTGCGGCAGGTACGAGACGACGTCGCCGACCATCGCGGCGAACGGCGCCGACGCCATCTGCAGGTCGAGCGTGTTGAAGGCGGCGACCAGCGCGACGAGCAGCACGAACCAGAACACCAGCCGCGAGACGACCAGCTCGATGTCGACCGATCCGCCGAATGCCGGCGACAGGCGCCGGTTCACCTGCGCGAGCGACAGTGCGCGACGCGTGCCGGCCGCGGCGACCAGTCCGACCGCCCAGCCGAGCAGCAACAGCGCGACGGCACCTGCCACCGTGATCAGTTGCGTGCCGAGCGCACGCCGCATCGCCTCGCCGAAGCTTTCCGTGGGCATCCGATCCGATCCTCCCGCGCGCGAGTCTACCCTTCGCGTTCGTCCAGGTGCAGCTCGGCGATCTTGCGCGTGATCGTGTTGCGCCCGATGCCCAGGCGCTGTGCCGCCTCGACGCGACGCCCACGCGTGTGGCGCAGCGCAGCGGCGATCACCGTGGATTCGAAATCCCGCGCCAGCCGGTCCATCAGCGGTGACCCGCCGCCCGGCGGGTCGACCGACTGCGACGCCAGCCGCGCGGCGACCTCGGCGGCCAGCAATTGCTGCCAGCCTCCCGCGGCACGTTCGACGCGCCCGTAGTGCTCGGGCGCGGCGGCCGTGTCGGATTCCTCGTCGGCGAGGCTGGCGAACGCTGCGACGTCGGTGGCCGGACGCGCGAAGCGCGACGGCGCACCGGTCGCATCGACCGCAGCAGCAACGGCAGACCCGCCGACCGGCGCCTGCGACGATGCCGGATCCGGCTCGCGGATCTCCGGCGGCAGGTCGCGCAGCTCGACCACCCGCGACGGGATCATCAGCATCAGCCAGCGGCACAGGTTTTCCAGCTCGCGCACGTTTCCCGGCCAACGATATTCGACCAGCGCGCGCAGGGCGGCCGGCGACAACTTCTTCGCCGTGCCGCCGAGCTCCTGCGCGCTGCGCTGCAGGAAGTGCCGCGCGAGCAGCGCGACGTCCTCGGTGCGCTCGCGCAGCGGCGGCAATCGCAGCCGGATCACGTTCAAGCGATGGAAGAGGTCTTCGCGGAACAGTCCCAGGCGCACCCGTTCGTCGAGCGCCTGATGGGTCGCGGCGATCACGCGCGCCTCCGCCTTCAAGGGCTGGTGCCCACCGACGCGGTAGTACTGCCCGTCGGAGAGCACGCGCAACAGGCGCGTCTGCATCGCCGGCGGCATGTCGCCGATCTCGTCGAGAAAGAGCGTGCCTTCGCGCGCCTGCTCGAAGCGTCCCTGCCGCGTCTGCACGGCGCCGGTGAAAGCGCCGCGTTCGTGTCCGAAGAGCTCCGACTCGAGCAGCTCGGTGGGAATCGCCGCGGCGTTCACCGCGACGAACTCCCCTTTCGCGCGCGGGCTGTGCTCGTGCAGCGCGCGAGCGACGAGTTCCTTGCCGGTGCCCGATTCGCCGGTGACGAGGACCGTCGCGCTGGATTGCGCCAGCCGGCCGATGGCCCGAAACACGTCCTGCATGGCCGGTGCGCGACCGAGCAATCCCAGGCGCGTCTGGATCGCGTCGTCGTCGCGCGGCTCGGCCCGGCGCTGCTCGAGCGCACGGCGAACGAGCTGCACCGCTGCCGCCACGTCGAAAGGCTTCGGCAGGTATTCGAAAGCGCCGCCGCGCAGCGCCGCCACCGCGCTGTCGAGATCCGAATAGGCGGTCATCACGACCACCGGCACGTCGGGCCTGCGCTGGCGGAACCGGGCGAGCAGCTGCAGGCCGCTCTCGCCGGGCATGCGGATGTCGCACAGGAGCA
Source organism: Burkholderiaceae bacterium (assembly GCA_023954015.1). Classification (GTDB taxonomy): domain Bacteria; phylum Pseudomonadota; class Gammaproteobacteria; order Burkholderiales; family Burkholderiaceae_E; genus Zeimonas. The sequence goes on along the minus strand of JAMLIS010000008.1, from coordinate 118,052 downwards.
CGCGCGGAACCTCGCTCGCCAGCGCATCCAGGCACGATCGGGCGTTGGCGAAGGCGCGCGTGACCAGGCCCTCTCGCTCGAAGGCGCGCTCGAGCACCCAGCGGATCGATTCGTCGTCGTCGACGATCCACACACTCACGTTCGATCCTCCTGCAGCGGCAGGCGAATGCGGAAATCGGTCTTTCCCGGCCGACTGTCGAACTCGATGATCCCGCCGTGCTGCTGCACCAGGTCCTGCGCCAATGTGAGGCCCAGGCCGGTGCCGCCCTCGCGACCCGAGACGAGCGGATCGAACACGCGCTCGGCGATCGCCGCGGGTACGCCCGGCCCGTCGTCGATCACGTGCAGGTCGAGCGCGAGCTTCCAGCGCCGGCGCGCGATCGTCTGCTGGCGCGCGATGCGCGTGCGCAGGACGATGCGACCGCGCCCCTGCATCGCCTGCGCGGCGTTGCGCACCAGGTTCAGCAATCCCTGCACCAGTCGCTCGCGATCGGCAAGCAGCTCGGGCAGGCTCGCGTCGTAGTCGCGCAGGATCTCCAGCCCGGCCGGATACTCGGCGAGCACGACCGAGCGCACCCACTCGCAGACCTCGTGGATGTTCATGCGTGCGTGCCGGGGGCGGCCGCGATGCGGCGCGAGCAACCGATCGACGAGCGACTGCAGTCGGTCGGCCTCCTTGACGATCACGCCGGTGTACTCGCGCAGCCGCGCCGTTTCGAGTTCCGCGTCCAGCAGTTGCGCCGCCCCGCGAATGCCGCCGAGCGGGTTGCCGATCTCGTGCGCGAGCTGGCGAACCAGATCGCGATACGCGCTCGTCGACTCGATCAGCCGCTCGGCGCGATCGACACGCCGGCGCTGCTCCTGCGGGCGGAACTCGAGCAACACCGGCGCGGCCGGATCGACGCCGGCGACCGCCGAGACGATCAGCGCCTGGGCTTCGCCGCCCGTACGCGCGAGCGACAGGTCGACGGTCTTCTCGCCGAAGCCTCCGCCGGCCGCTTCGGCGAGCAGACGCTCGAGCGGCTGCGCATCGACGAAATGCGCGGCGAAACGCCGCCCGAGCGCGTGACGGCGCGACAGCCCGAAGAGCTGCTCGGCCGACGCATTGAGGAAGCGCACGCGGCCGCGCAGGTCGACGACGACGACCGCCACGGCGAGCCAGTCGAGCGCGGCGAACGGCTGCGCCGGCGCAGCCGCCGCGCGAGAGGCGGCGGCTTCCGGCGTTATTCGCGAATCGTGCCCAGCTCGCGACGCAGCGACGCGATGTTGCTCTCGGTTCGTGCGATGTCCTCCTCGAGTCGCGCTACCCGATCGAGGTACTTCTGGTAGTTGCGTTCGTTGCCCTGGCGATCGGGCTCGCCGCCCTTGTACTCGGCCTTCAACTCGCCGAGACGCTGCTGCTCTTTCTTCAGTTCGTCCTCGAGGATGCGGCGCCGGTCGCCGTCGCGCGCGCGTTGCGCGGCGCCGTCGACCTTCGGGAAGGCTTCGGGCGACGCGCGCGCCGCCGACGCCGTGCCCGCCGCTTTCGCCGGCGGGAGCCTGGGCGCCGGAATCGTGGTGAGCGGCTGCAGGTCGATCGGGTGGCAGTTCGCTCCGTTGGGGGTGCCCTGGTACACCGGCACGCCGTTGGGCGAGTCGCAGCGATACACCTGTGCAAGGGCCGGCCAGGCGAAGACGGCGAGGCCGGCACCGACCAGCAAGCGTGCGGCGATCTCGGGGCGGAAACGGGCTGTCATGGACGGCGCAATCCTGTACGGCGGGCGTCCGAGTGTAAGACGCCCGCACCGCGAATCCAAGGCAGCCGAAGGACCGACCGACCTGCGGAACGCGCCGACCGACCCGCGCCGCTCACAGGCTGTAGTACATGTCGAACTCGACCGGATGCGTCGTCATCCGGACGCGCTCGACCTCCTCCGCCTTGAGCGCCAGGTAGGCGTCGATCATGTCGTCGCTGAAGACGCTGCCGCGCGTGAGGAACTCGCGATCGCGATCGAGCGCCTCGAGCGCCTCGTCGAGCGACGCACAGACGGTCGGAATGCGCGCTTCCTCTTCCGGCGGCAGGTCGTACAGGTTCTTGTCCGCCGGCTCGCCCGGGTGCATCCGGTTCTGCACGCCGTCGAGCCCCGCCATCATCAGCGCGGCAAACAGCAGGTACGGGTTGGCCATCGGGTCGGGGAAACGCACCTCGACGCGCCGCCCCTTCGGGCTCGCCACGTAGGGGATGCGGATCGACGCCGAGCGGTTTCGCGCCGAATAGGCGAGCTTCACCGGCGCCTCGAAATGCGGAACGAGCCGCCGGTACGAGTTCGTCGTCGGATTGGCAATTGCGTTCAACGCCCGCGCGTGGCGAATGATGCCGCCGATGTAGTGCAACGCGAAGTCGGACAGCCCCGAGTACTTGTCGCCGGCGAACAGGTTCTGCCCTTCTTTCCAGATCGACTGGTGCACGTGCATTCCGGAGCCGTTGTCGCCGACGATCGGTTTCGGCATGAACGTCGCGGTCTTGCCATAGCTATGCGCGACGTTATGAATCACGTATTTCATTCGTTGCAGCCAATCGGCTCGCTGCACCAGCGTCGAGAATCGGGTGCCGATCTCGTTCTGACCGGCGCCGGCCACCTCGTGGTGGTGCACCTCGACCGGTACGCCCATCTGCTCGAGGATCAGGCACATCTCGGAGCGCATGTCCTGGAACGAATCGACCGGCGGAACGGGGAAGTAGCCGCCTTTCACCGCCGGACGATGGGCGAGGTTTCCGCCCTCGATCGCGCGGCCCGAAGACCACGACGCCTCCTCGGACTCGATCCGCAGGGTGCAGCCCGACATGTCGATCGACCAGGTGACCGAATCGAAGATGAAAAACTCGGGCTCGGGGCCGAAGAACGCGGTATCGCCGATGCCGCTCGACTTCAGGTACGCCTCGGCGCGCCGGGCGATCGAGCGCGGATCGCGCAGGTAGCCCACTCCGTCGGACGGTTCGATCACGTCGCAGTTGAGCAGCAGCGTCGCCTCCTCCCGAAAGGGGTCGAGGCAGGCGGTCTCCGGGTCGGGCATCAGCAGCATGTCGGAGGCCTCGATGCCCTTCCAGCCGGCGATCGACGAGCCGTCGAATGCGTGGCCCACCTCGAACTTCTCGGCGTCGAAGCCTTTGGCCGGAACCGAGACGTGCTGCTCCTTGCCGCGCGTGTCGGTGAAGCGCAGATCGACGAATTTGACTTCGTTGTCCGCGATCATGCGGGTCACGTCCTGGACGCTAGCCATCGGGGGAACTCTCCTGGAGGGTCGGGATTCGATCGGAAAGGCGCGATTCTGCGCTCTTTTCGCGTCGACTCGGAAACGGGTCGCGCATCTTCCCAAGCATGATCCGTGCCACGGTTTTGGGCCGCCTTCGGCACCAGCACCACGCGGGGCGCACCGAGTCGGTGCACGCATCGGGCATGGTATCGCCTCCCCGCGGCGCACTGCATGCACCGGATGGCGCGCGCGCGACAGGGTCATTGTGCGGTTGCGACCGGCCGCGCAATACTCTGTATTTTAGGTATATCTTATGGAGTCGATGACGTGTCAGCCTTCGAACCCCTTGCGGTGATCCGCCCTGCAGGCGTCGCGCCGACAAGATTGCCCGTCTACGAAGCGCTTGCGCACGACCTGCGATCGCTCGACGCGCCCGTCTTCGGTCTGATGAGCGACGACACGATGCTGCTGGCGTCGAGGCTCGATGCGATGGGCGTACCGTTTCACGCGGCCCGGCACGAGAACAGCGCCATCGCGATGGCCGACGGGTGGGCATCGGCCACCGGCGAACTCGGACTCGCGTTGATCGGGCGCGGACCGGCGACCGCGAACGGCCTGCATGGCGCGGTCAGCACGAGTCGAACCGGCTCGAAGCTGCTGCTGATCTACGGCGATGCGCCGATCGGCGAGCCGTCGCTCAACGAACCGGGCCCCGACGGCAAGGCGTTGAACGCAGAAGCGGTGCTCGGCGCAGCCGGCATTCGCACCTTCGTCGCACGCTCGCCGGACAGCGCCCGCGAGACGCTGAAACTGGCGATCGCGCATGCGCAGCGCGGCCAGGCTGCCGCGCTGCTGCTGCCCGTCGACGTGCAGACCGCCGAAATCGAGTTCGAGCCGGAGCTCGGCCATGAGGCGGCCGCAGCGGCGCTCGCGGCTGCGCGCCGGCCTCGCGACGCCGGCCGAACCTCGCCCGCGTCGATCGCCACGGCGGCCGCCGTCCTGCAGCGCAGCCGAAAGCCGCTCTTCGTCTGCGGCGTGGGCGCACAGCGCGCAGGCGCCCGCGAGGCGATCGAGCGACTGGCCGACCACGTCGGCGCCGTGCTCGCGACTTCGCTGAAGGCAAAGGACCTGTTTCGCGGGCATCCGTTCCACGTGGGGGTGATCGGCTCGTTCTCGCATTCGGCGGGCCGTCGCCTGATGGACGAGGCCGATTGCATCGTCGTCTTCGGCGCGAGCTTCAACCAGCGAACGACGAGTGCCGGCGCGGCGCTGGCCGCCGGCGCGCCGATCGTCCACGTCGATCGCGATCGCGGACACATCGGACGCTGGGGACCGGCCGACGTGGCGCTCGTCGGAGATGCAGAGGCGGTGGCCATGCAACTGCTCGAGGCGGTGCCGGCCCGTCCGGACGCCGAAAAGCCGCTGCGCAGCGACGACAACCGGTTGCGGCTCGCGCGATTCGACTGGGCGCAGGAGTTCCGCGCCGAGCACACGGCGCGCACGGTCGACCCGCGCGCGCTCGCGATCGAGCTCGACCGGCTGCTTCCCGCCGATCGGAATCTCGTCTTCGACTCGGGCAACTTCGTGCAGACGCTGCCGTATTTCTCGACGCTCGGTCCGCAGCACCTGAAGCTGCCCTGGGATTTCTTCTCGGTGGGAATGGCCTTCGGCACGGCACTCGGCTTCGCCAAGGCGCGTCCCGACGCAACGACGGTGCTCGTCATCGGCGACGGCGGCCTGCTGATGACGCTCGGCGAACTGGAGACCGCGGTGCGCGAGGACATCCCGCTCGTCGTCGTCGTGATGAACGACTGCGCGTACGGCGCCGAGATGCACTACCTGCGCCTGGCGAACATGCCGGTCGCGCAGGCGATGTTCCCCGACGTCGACTACGCGCCGGTGGCCGAGGCCTTCGGCTTTCGCACGGCGACCATCCGCACGATCGGGCAGCTGCACGAAGCGGCGCCGTTGCTGCGCTCGCGCGACGAAGGCCCGGTGCTGCTCGATTGCAAGATCAACGCGGCGATCTGCGGTCCGTACATAGCCGAAGCGGCAGGGCACCTGAAGAAATAGCGCCGGCGGATCGCGCTGCGGCAGCGCATCGACACCGCCGCTAGGTGCGGCGCGCGTGACAAGGGAACGCGGCGGGGCTCGTGATGCAGCGGATCGTCGGTTGCGCTTTCGTCGCTTCCTCGTCGTGACGGGTCGGCTACGGAGTCGTCGCGTCCTGCGGCCAGTGCCAGTCGGCGAAGCGCTCGCGCAGCTTCACCTTCCAGAACTTGCCGGTCGAGGTGCGCGGGATCTCGTCGACGAACTCGATCGCGTCGGGCAGCTGCCAGCGCGCGCACTTCGGCGCGAGGAATTCGCGCAGCTCGCCCGGCTCGAGCCGTCGGCCCGGCTTGAGTACGACGCAGGCGAGCGGACGCTCGCCCCACCTGGGGTGCGCGATCGCGATCACCGCGGCCTCGGCCACGGCCGGGTGCGCCATGATCGCGTTCTCGAGCTCGACCGAGCTGATCCACTCGCCGCCCGACTTGATCAGGTCCTTGGTGCGGTCGCTGATGCGGACGTAGCCGTGCGGATCCACCGAAGCTACGTCGCCGGTGCGCAGCCAGCCGTCGTCGGTGAACTTCTCGGGGCTGCGCGGCTCCTCGTGGTACGACCCGGTGATGAACGGGCCGCGCACCTGCAGCTCGCCGACGTCGCGACCGTTCCACTCGGCCGGTCCCGCGTCGCCCATGATCCGCAGCTCGACGAGCGGCACCGGAATGCCGCAGGTCGCCTTGCGCGCGAACCATTCGTCCTCGCCCGCCGTGCCGTGCAGCTCCGGCTTCTCGAAGAACAGCGACGCCATCGGCGAAGTCTCGGTCATCCCCCAGCCTTGCGCGAGTCGCACACCGTTGCGCGCGAACGCGCGGATCAGCGACTCGGGTACCGCTGCGCCGCCGACCATGCTGCGCATGCCCGCCGGCAGCTTCCAGCGCCCGGGATTCGCCTCGAAGGCCTGGATCATGCCGAGCCAGATCGTCGGCACGCCCAGCGCGAGCGTCGGCGGCTCGAGCTGCATCAGGTCGAGCAGATCCTCCGGATGAAGATGCGGACCGGGAAAGACGAGCTTCGAGCCGAGCATCACTGCCGCATACGGAATGCCCCAGGAATTCGCATGGAACATCGGCGTGACGGGCAGCACGATGTCGTTGGCCGACAGCGCGACGTAATCGGGCAGCGCGCAGTTCAGCGAATGCAGCACCGTCGAGCGATGCGAATAGACGACGCCCTTCGGCCGGCCCGTAGTGCCCGACGTGTAGCACATCGCCACCGGGTCGTTCTCGTCGTGCTCGACGTAGCGAAACGCCGCCGCGGCGCCGCGCGCATCGTCGGGCTCGCCCGCGCCGCCCGCCTGTGCGAGCAGGCGCTCGTAGTCGTCGATCGCCGCGTGACCGTGTTCGTCGTCGGCTTCGCGTTCGGTGACGGCAGCGCCCGAGAACGGAAAAACGATGACGCGTTCGAAGCGGTGCAAGGATGCGAAGCGCTCGTACAGCGGCAGCAGCGTGTCGTCGACGATCAGGAAGCGGTCCCTGGCGTGATGCGCGATCCAGCCGAGATCGTCGGGCGCCAGCCGAAGGTTCAGCGTGTGCATCGCGCCGCCGGCAGCCGGAATGCCGAAATACGCCTCGAGATGGGCGTGATGATTCCAGCACAGCGTCGCGACGCGATCGCCCCGGCGCAGCCCGAGTCTCTGGAGTGCCGCCGCCAGCGCGCGCGTGCGCGCGTACCACTGGCCGTAGGTATGACGGCGCAGCGACTTGTCCGGCAGCCGCGAAACGATCTCGCGCTCGGGGAAGAGCCTGCCCGCGTGCTCGAGCAGCCTGTTCAGCGACAACGGCACCGGCATCATCGTCGTCCGGATCGAGTCCATGCTCTCTCCTCCTTCGTCGTCATTCGGGCAGGAACATCTGCTGCAGGTCGTTCAGGAATCGTGCGCCCAGCGGTGTCGCTCGATAAACGGTCGGATCGGCCTCGAGCAGGCCACGCTCGACCGCGACTGCCAGCTGTCCGGCGATCGCGAGCGTCGACAGGCCGGTGCGCTCGACGAACCACGCGGCCGGCACTCCGTCGGCGAGCCGCAGCGCGTTCAGCATGAACTCGAACGGCAATTCGCGCGCCGGTACCGCTTGCGCCGAAGCGACGGGGCCTGCGTCGCTCTCGCCGAGCGCGGCACGCATGTATTCGCGCGGATTGCGCACCCGGACTTCGCGCACGATGCGGTCCTGGAACGACAACTTGCCATGGGCGCCGGCGCCCAGGCCGAGGTAGTCGCCGAACTGCCAGTAGTTCAGGTTGTGCGCGCAGCGATGATGCCCGCGTGCCCAGGCGGAGACTTCGTAGTGCTGCAGGCCGGCGCGCTGCGCCTCGGCCTCGATCAGCGACTGCATCTCGCTGGCTGCGTCCTCGTCGGGCAGCGCGGGCGGATGCAGCGCAAAAGCGGTGTTCGGCTCGAGCGTCAGCTGGTAGTAGGACAGATGCGGCGGCGAGTGCGACAGCGCCTCGCGCAGATCGGCGCGCAGCGCATCGAGGCTCTGCCCGGGCAGCGCGTACATCAGGTCCAGGTTCCAGGTGTCGAAGTGCTGCGCCGCCGTTTCGATCGCGCGCCGCGCCTGTGCAGCGTCGTGCACGCGTCCGATGCGGCGCAGCGCATCGTCGTCGAAACTCTGCACGCCGATCGACAGGCGGGTGACGCCCGCCTGCGCGAACGCGCGGAAACGCCCGGCCTCGAAGGTGCCGGGGTTCGCCTCCATCGTGATCTCGGCGCCCGGCGCGACCGGCAGCAGCGTGCGCAGCATCGTGAGCAATGTGTCGATCGACTCCGGCGAGAACAGGCTCGGCGTTCCGCCACCGAGGAAGATCGTCTGGACCGGTCGTCCCCAGACCTGCGGCAACGCCGCCTCGAGATCGGCGCGCAGCGCGTCCAGGTAGCGCTGCTCGGGAACCGCGTCGCTGCCGGACCCGGCGGGCGCGCTGCCGGGCACGGCGTGCGAATTGCCGGATCCGGCGGGCGCATTGCCGGGCACCGCGTGCGAGTTGAAGTCGCAGTACGGGCACTTGCGGATGCACCACGGCAGGTGCACGTAGACGGACAGCGGAGGCGCCGAACGCACGCCCGAGCTTTCGTGGCCGGCCGTGCGACGCGCGATCGTTCGAATCCGCGTCTCGACCCCCGGTGCCTTCGAACCCGCCGGCGCCATCACCCCTGCGCGCCCGCCTCGCGCAGGCGTTCGATCAGCGTGCGCGTTGCGCGTCCGCGATGACTGAGCCGGTTCTTGGTGGGCGCGTCCAGCTCGGCCACCGTGCGGCCGAGCGACGGAATCAGCAGATGCGGGTCGTAGCCGAAGCCGCCCGAGCCGCGCGGCAGGTCGATGACCTCGCCTGCCCAGCTGGCGTCGGCGACGATCGGCTGCGGATCGTCGGCCGCACGCAGCAGCACCAGCACGCAATAGAAATGCGCGCGCCGGTCGCTGCAGCCGGCGAGCTCCTGCACCAGCTTGGCGTTGTTCGCACGATCGCGCTCTGCGCGGTCGGTCTCGACGCTGTCGTTGCCCCCGGCGGAGGCCCAGCGCGCCGACAGCACGCCCGGCCGTCCGCCCAGCGCATCGACGCACAGGCCGGAATCGTCGGCGATCGCGGGCAGGCCGGTGAGCCGGCTCGCGCGACGCGCCTTCACCAGCGCGTTCTCGATGAACGTGCTGTGCGGTTCCTCGGCCTCGGTGACGCCGAGCGCGGACTGCGCCTGCACCGATACGCCGAGGGGCGCCAGGAGCGACTCGAGCTCGACGAGCTTGCCCGCGTTGCCGGAAGCCAGGACGATGCGCGCGATCCTCATCGGCCCGGCGACCTCAGCGCGCGAGCGCGGCGCGCTGCAACTCGATCAGTCGCTCGATGCCGAGCGCCGCCAGATCGAGCAGCGAATCCATCTGCGCGCGCGTGAACGCTTCCCCTTCGGCCGTGCCCTGCACTTCCACGAAGCCGCCTGCCCCGGTCATGACGACGTTCAGGTCGGTGTCGCACGAGGAATCTTCGGCGTAGTCGAGATCGAGCAGCGGCGTGCCCTCGTGGATTCCGACCGAAACCGCGGCGACGAAATCGCGCACCGGACTCGCCTCGATCTCGCCGCGCGCGAGCAACAGCGAAACCGCGTCGTGCGCGGCGACGAAGGCACCGGTGATCGCCGCCGTGCGCGTTCCGCCGTCTGCCTGCAACACGTCGCAATCGATCGTGATCGTGCGCTCGCCGAGGCGCTCGAGGTCGAACACCGCGCGCAGGCTGCGCCCGATCAGTCGCTGGATCTCCTGCGTGCGGCCGCTTTGTCTGCCGCGCGCCGCTTCGCGTTCCGTACGCGTGTGCGTGGAGCGCGGAAGCATGCCGTATTCGGCGGTGAGCCAGCCGCTTCCCGCGCCTCGCAGAAAGGGCGGCACTCGCGCCTCGACGCTCGCGGTGCACAGTACCCGCGTATCGCCGAAAGCGACGAGAACGGAGCCTTCGGCATGCCGGGTGAAGCCTCTTTCCAGGCGAACCGGACGCAACGCATCGGGCGTGCGCCCGCTCGGACGAATCGACATGCCTTCAATGGTTCCCGGTGCGCGAGATCGCCTCGCGGATCTCCCGGATCGTACGCTCGATCTCGTCCTCGCTCAGCACGTCGGCCGGTGAGGCAGCGTCCAGCTGCCCGACCGCGATGGTCGTCGTGATCGCGCCCTCGGGCACCTCGTCGGAAGACAGCAAGGCGCCGGCCGACGGCGCATCGCCCCAGGTCATCGCCAGCGCGGTCGCGTTGTCGGCGAAGGCACCGGCCTCGTCGACGGCCGCGCGCACGACGCACGGCACCGACGCGATGACGGACTCGGCCGACAGCAAGGCCACCATCGCCGTTTCGGGCAATGCCGACCACACGCCGTCGGTGCACAGCAGCAGCGTGTCGCCCGCTTCGATGCCGACGTCGCCGCCGAGGTCGATCGTCGGCTCGAAGGGCGACCCGAGACAGTTGAGCACCTTGTTACGCTCGGGGTGCGTGTCGGCCTCGGCCGGGTCGATCTGCCCCAGGTCGATCAGGCTCTGCACCTTCGAATGGTCGCGCGTGCGCGCGAAGACCCGGGCCCCGCGCAGCCAGTACAGCCGGGAGTCCCCGGCGTGGGCCCACCAGGCGCGGTCCTGCTGCACGACGCAGGCGACGATCGTCGTGCGCGGCGCTTCCGGCAGGCCGTGCAGGACCTGGTGCCGCAGGATCTCGTGATGGGCGTGGCGCAGCGCCCGGTCGAGGAAAGCCGGCGGATCGGCCAGCAGCGGACGGGCGTCCGCCTGGAAGCACGCGGCTGCCGCCTGCAGCGCCAGGTACGCGGCGACCTCGCCGTGCAGGTGCCCGCCCATCCCGTCGGCGACCAGCATCAGCAGGCTCTCGCGCGTGAAGCAGTAGCCCATGCGGTCCTGGTTCGTCGCACGGGCGCCGCACAGCGTGTCCTGGAAGATCGAGAATCGCACGAGCCGCTCCTCGTCAGCCGGGCGAACCGATGCTCTCGCTGCCTCGCCGTCGCGCCGGCACGCGGCCGGTGAGCGTGTCGATCCAGCGTCCGACGGTGCTCGGCGCACGCCGCAGGTCGTCCACCGGAGGCTCGACGTGGCGCATCGCGCGCTGCAGCGCGAACACGCTCTGCGGGCGCTCGAGCGCATCGAGCTTCAGGCACCAGCCGACCAGGTCGAGCAGCGCCCGCGAATACGCGTTCTCCATCGCGTCGAGCGTCGCCGGCACCTTGTCCTCCAGTTCGCGCTGGTCGGCCGGTTGCGGCGGCTGCCCCGCCATGCAGCCGAACATGCTCGCGCCGATTCCGTAGACGTCGGTCCACGGCCCCAGCTGCTGGTTGCGCCGATACAGCTCCGGCGCGGCGAAGCCCGGCGTGTACATCGGGAAGAGCTTGTGCGGCTGCACGTCGAGCGCCCGACGAGCGGCGCCGAAATCGAGCAGCAACGGCGTGCCGTCGAGCCGCAGGTAGATGTTCGCCGGCTTCAGGTCCAGGTGCAGCAGCCGGTTGGCGTGCACCTCGCGCAACCCGTTCATCGCCAGGTGGAACACGCGCAGCACGTGTCGCTCGGCCAGCGTGCGCCCCTGCTGGCGCCCGCGGTGGCGCAACACCAGTTCCTGCAGGCTGCGTCCGCGCTCGTAGGCCATCACCATGTAGACGGTGCCGTTCGCGCGGAAGAAATTCACGACCCGTACCACGTTCGGGTGAAAGATGCGGGCGAGCGCCCTTCCCTCTTCGAAGAAGCAGCGCAGGCCGTTGCGGAACGTGGGCTCGCTCGCCTCGGCCACGCGCGGTTCGAGCTCGCCGTCGCTTCGCTGCACCAGCGAACTGGGCAGGTATTCCTTGATCGCATACTGAGCGCCGCTCGTGTCCTCGGCGAGATAGACGATCGAGAATCCGCCGCTCGAGATCTTCCTTACAATACGGTAGCCGCCGACTTCGAGCCCGTCGGGCAGCGGCGCGTTGGTCTGGGTGGCCATCTTTCGATGAGAACTCGTCGGCGATCGGGCTCACCCATTCTAAAGAGTTCCCCCCGAGATTCGACGCCCCCGACCCATGCGATCCGCCGAACGGCGCCCGATCCAGAGCATGACCGGTTATGCGCTGTCGGCGCGCAACACCGCCGCCGGCCAGCTCGTCGTCGAACTGCGCAGCGTCAACGCCCGCTTTCTCGACCTGATCGTGCGCGCGCCCGACGAACTGCGCGGGTCGGAGCCCGCGTTGCGCGAGCTGCTCGGCTCGGCCGTGCAGCGCGGCAAGCTCGAGTGCCGCCTCGCGCTGCGCCCCGGCGTGCGCGCCGACGACGCGGCCGCGCGCGTCGACGAGCGCGCACTCGCCCGTTTCACCGAGCTTGCACGCCAGGTGGCGCAGGCAATGCCGAACGCCGCGCCGCCCACCATCGTCGAGATCCTGCGCTGGCCCGGAATCGTCGCCGACGAAGCGTCGGAGGTCGACCTGAACGCCGAGGTCGTCGCCGCCGCGCGCGACGCGCTCGCCGAGTTCCATGCGAGCCGCGCACGGGAAGGCGCCAGGCTCGTCGCCTTCGTCCTCGAACGCGCCGATGCGATCGACGCGATCGTCGCACCGCTTTCCGCGCGCGGCCCCGAACTGATCGACGCCTGGCAACGCCGGCTCGTCGAGCGGTTGCGCGAAGCGCTCGAGCAAACGGGCGCATCGATTCCGGTCGACGAGACGATGGCGCGCGTGCGCCAGGAAGTCGCCGCCTACGGCCTGCGCATCGACATCGCCGAGGAGATCGACCGGCTGCAGGCGCACGTGACCGAGTTGCGCGGCGCGCTGTCCGGAACCGGACCGGTGGGCAAGCGGCTCGACTTCCTGCTGCAGGAACTGAACCGGGAGGCCAACACGCTCGGCTCGAAGGCCGCGGCGATCGACCTCACCGGCGCATCGATCGAGCTGAAGGTGCTGATCGAGCAGATCCGCGAGCAGGTGCAGAACCTCGAGTGAGGCTGCGGGGGCCAGGATCCTGCACACCGTGAGCAGCAACACCATGCGCGAGCGGATCCGTCGTGACCAGGAAGAACAGGCCCTGGACAATCTTCGTTGAAGCCCGCCCAGCTTCGGCCGCGCGCCGAAGCAGACCCGATGGAGGCGGCGCGACGGGCTCCTACCGACTCGCCACACGCGCGGTCCGTGTGCCCCGCGAGAGGCCAAAATGCTGCGGAATGCAGCATTTCTTGCCGTGGATTCCATTGCCTGGTTGGAAATGCCGCGTTTCGCAGCATTTCGCTGCGCGAGCTGCTTGTGCGCCCGGGTGCTGCCAGCTCGACGACCTGCCCGCAAGAGTATTGCGACACCGACCAGGTCGTCGTCGACGCCGAGGGCGTCTCAACCACCGGAACCGGGGGATTCACCAAACGAAACCCGGACGTGGAAGGCGAGCGCCACCGTACTCGACGACGACCCCGAAAGTCACCGACCTCGACGACCAAGGACCCCCGACGCTCCCGACCCGGACAACCAAGGACCCTGACGCTCCCGGCCGGAACAACCAAGGACCCACCCGGCCCCGGCCCGGACAACCAAGGACCCAGCCCTCCCCGGCCCGGCCGACCAGCGACCCAGCCGTCCCCGGCCCGGACGACCAGCGACCCGGCCCTCCCCGCTCCGGACGACCACTGCGCGTCCCTTCCCGCAGCCCTCACTGCTGCGCCCGCATGAAGCTCCCGAAGAAACGCTCCAGCTCCGCAGTGCCCGACAGCGGCAGCACCTGCGCGACGTACTGATCGGGCCGCACGACGACGAGAGCGCCGCGCTCGCGGTCGATGGCGCGCAGGTCGAAGATGTCGGGGCCGAGGTGCAGGTCCGGCGCGAAGGCCTTCTCGTAGTCGATCAGGCCGAAGCGGCCCTTGCGCGGCAGCAGCTGCGCGGGCAGTTCCTCGACGCGCAGGTCGCGGTGGCCTTGCTGGTAGATGCCGCGCACGTCGATCACGCGGTCGATGTCGGCGCCTGCGGGCGTGTAGCGTGAGATCGGGGACTCGGCACTGCCCAGCCAGTCCAGCAGCGCGTGCAGTTTCGCGGCGCTGCGGTCGGCGAAGGCGTAGAGCCGCCAGGCGCCGTCGGCCTTGTGGGCGTGGCCCAGTTCGACGCGCCTGGCGTCGCCGACGCGGATCACCGGCGCCGAATGAAAACGCTTGCCGAGCGGGTAGCCCTTGGCCAACGCCTGGTGCTCGCTGCCGCCGATCAGCAGTTGCGGCGCGTACTGCGTGGCGACGCCTGCGGTGTAGAGCAGCGACTTCTGGAAATAGGCCTGCAGTTCGGCCGGATCGACGCCACCGCGCTCGGCGTGCGCCGGGTCCCTGGGCGGCGAGCCCATGATCCTCGACCACTCCTTGTCGAAGTCGATCAGCTCCTGGGCGATGGCCTGCCTCTCCTGCGAATACGTGTGCAGCAGCGTCGCCGGACTGCGGCCTTCGAGCACCGCGGCAAGTTTCCAGCCGAGATTGAAGGTGTCCTGCATCGACACGTTCATGCCCTGGCCTGCCTTGGCGCTGTGCGTGTGGCAGGCGTCGCCGGCGATGAAGACGCGCGGGGTGCGCATGGCGACCTGCTCCGCCGGCACGTCGTCGAACTTGTCGGTCAGGCGCTGACCGACTTCGTAGACGGAGAACCAGGCGATGTCCCTGACATCGAGCGCGTAGGGCGCGAGCACGCGCTGCGCAACGGCGATCACCTGCTCGGCAGGGGTCTTGCGGATCGCGCCGTTGTCGCCTTCGGGGACGGTTCCCAGGTCGACGTACATGCGCACGAGATAGCCGCCCTCGCGCGGAATGAGCAGGACGTTGCCGTGGTCGTTCGACTGGATCGCCGCCTTCAGGCGGATGTCGGGGAAGTCGGTGACGGCGAGGATGTCCATCACCCCCCAGGCGTGGTTGGCGACGTCGCCCCGGAGCCGGCGGCCGATGGCGTGGCGCACCGCGCTGCGCGCGCCGTCGCAGCCGACCACGTACTTCGCCCGCACGGTCTTTTCCGCGCCGTCGGCGGCGCGCAGCTTCACCGAAACCGGATGTTCACCGCTGGATGCCACCTCGACGCCGGTCACTTCCCAGCCGTAGTCGACCCCGGAACGACTGGGCGAGTTGCGCATCGTCTCGATCAGGTAGTCGTGGATGCGCGCCTGGTTGACGATCAGGTGCGGAAACTCCGACAGTCCGTCTTCGGTATCCCGTATACGGCCGGCACGCACGATGCGCGAGCGGTTCACCGGATCCGGGCGCCAGAACACCGTCTCGTTGACCCAGTACGCCTCCTTGCACAGCTTCGCGCTGAAACCGAAGGCGGCGAACATCTCCACCGACCGAACCGCGATGCCGTCGGCCTGCCCCAGTGCCAACGGGCCCTCCCGGCGCTCGACCACGCGCGTATGGATGCGGGGGAACTGCGACAGCAGTGCACCCAGCACCAGGCCGGCGGGGCCGCTGCCCGCGACGAGCACATCCATTCGATCGGGCAGCGCGGAAGGACGCTGCGCAGCGCGCGAGTCCGGCGGTTGGATGGCGGGGTCGCCGTACTGGAAGCCGTTCAGGTGGAACTGCAATCGGGTCGCCTCCTCGTTGTCCGGATCATGTCGCCGCGCTTCCCTGCGCGATTTCCTGCGCGATTTCCCTCGCGCTTCCCTGCGCGATTTTCCACGAGATGGCGCCGCACAGGGGTATCCGGGGCTCGAGACACCGCGATCGTTCCGATCGAGGCAGCGCAGCGACACGCGTTGCCGCCGACGGCCCGGCTGCCACGCCGCGGCTGCTAGACTTCGATCCGCGCCCGGCGACACGGCTGCTAGACTCGAATCCGCGCCCGGCGACCTCATTCGTCTTGCCGGCTTCACCGGCTCCCGTACGCCGACCGCTGCAAAGCTGCGCAGCGCGAACATCGAGCCGACGCGCGGGCGCGCGTGAAATGAGCGATTCCCGATGACGCCCCTTGAATCCGCGGGCAGCCTGTTCGTCGTCGCCGCGCCGTCGGGTGCCGGCAAGACCTCGCTCGTGCGCGCGCTGCTGGCCGAACGCCCGTTGCTGCAGCTGTCGGTGTCTTGCACGACGCGCAAGCCGCGCGCCGGCGAGGTCGACGGTCGCGACTATCACTTCGTCGATCGGGTCGAGTTCGACCGGCGCCGACAGGCCGGTGAGTTCCTCGAATGGGCGGAAGTGCACGGCAACCTGTACGCGACGTCGCGACGCTGGATCGAGCAGCGCATGCGTGCCGGCGTCGACATCGTGCTGGAAATCGACTGGCAGGGTGCGGTGCAGGTACAGCAACTGTTCGCCGACGCGGTGGGCGTGTTCATCGTGCCGCCGTCGATCGAGGCGCTGCGCGAACGCCTCGAGCAACGCGGCCAGGACTGCGCCGAGGTGATCGAGCAGCGCGTGGCCGCCGCGCGTGCCGAACTGAAGCAGGCGCGTCGTTTTCAATATGTTATTATTAATCAAGACTTTGCAACCGCACTCGCGGAGCTTCGGACGCTGGTCGAAGCAGCGCGCCTGCGGTTGTCGAGGCAACGCGCCCGACACCCCGCCACATTCAGCGCGCTCGGCATCACCGACGACGCGCTCGCATAGGTGAACCATGGCACGCATCACCGTCGAAGACTGCCTGAAGCAGATCCCGAACCGCTTCGAACTCACGCTCGCGGCCACTTATCGCGCACGCATGCTCGCGCAGGGGCACGCAGCGAAGGTCGAGTCGAACGACAAGCCCACGGTCACTGCGTTGCGCGAAATCGCCGCCGGCAAGGTCGGCCTCGAGATGCTGCGACGCGTGCCGATATGAGCCGCCGCTGAATATCCGCGCGGCATTCGACGGTACGTAACGCCATGCCGGGATCGAATCCCGCCACCGTCGAAACCGCCCGCAGAGGGCGCAGGAAGAGTGCTGCGCCCCATTCGGATTCCGGATCCTCCGCAGGCGCCGCCAACGGCTTCGCGACAGGGGGCGACGACCAGAGCGTCGTCTCGCTCGGGGAGCTCACGCGCCGCGCCGGCGCCTATCTGCCGCCCGACGAACTCGCCCGCCTGCGCGAGGCGTACCGCTTCGGCGACGAAGCGCACCTGGGCCAGTTCCGCTCGAGCGGAGCACCGTACATCTCGCACCCGATCGCGGTCGCCGAGATCCTCGCGCGCTGGAAGCTCGATGCCGATACGCTGATGGCGGCGCTGCTGCACGACGTCATCGAAGACGCGTCGGTCGCCAAGCCGATGCTCATCGAGCGCTTCGGCCCGCACGTCGCCGAGCTGGTCGACGGACTCTCCAAGCTCGAACGCGTCGAGTTCGCCTCGAAGGAACAGCAGCAGGCCGAGAGCTTCCGCAAGATGCTGCTGGCCATGGCGCGCGACGTCCGCGTCATCCTGATCAAGCTGGCCGATCGACTGCACAACATGCAGACGCTCGACGCCGTGCCGCGCGAGAAGCAGCAGCGCATCGCTCGCGAGACGATCGAGATCTACGCGCCCATCGCCAGCCGCCTCGGCTTGCACGAGCTGTTTCGCGAACTCGTCGACCTGTCGTTCCGCTTCCTGCATCCGTGGCGGCACGGCACGCTGCAGAAGGCGGTGCAGGCGGCACGCGGCAACCGCCGCGAGGTGATCGGCCGCATCCTCGAAACGGTGCAGAAGACGCTGCCCGAGGCGGGAGTCAACGCGCAGGTCTACGGGCGGGAGAAATCGCTCTACGCGATCTACCGCAAGATGCGCGAGAAGCGGCTGACGTTCTCGCAGGTGCTCGACATCTACGGATTCCGCGTGCTCGTCGAAACCGTGCCGCAGTGCTATCTGGCGCTCGGCTCGCTGCACGGAATCTTCAAGCCGATACCGGGCCGCTTCAAGGACTACATCGCGATCCCGAAGATCAACGGCTACCAGTCGCTGCACACGACGCTGGTCGGGCCCTTCGGCACGCCGGTGGAATTCCAGATCCGCACGCACGAGATGCAGCGCGTCGCGCAGGCGGGCGTCGCCTCGCACTGGCTGTACAAGGCCGAGAAGGAGAGCTTCACCGAACTGCAGACTCGCACGCACGAGTGGCTGCAGTCGTTGCTCGACATCCAGCGCCAGACCGGCGACTCGCTCGAGTTCATCGAGCACGTCAAGGTCGACCTGTTCCCCGACGCCGTCTACGTGTTCACGCCACGCGGCCAGATCCGCGCGATGCCGCGCGGAGCGACGATCATCGACTTCGCCTACAGCGTGCACACCGACATCGGCGACCAGGCGGTGGCGGCACGCGTGAACCAGAAGCCGGTGTCGCTGCGCACCGAACTGCAGAACGGCGACGTCGTCGAGGTCATCACCGACCCGAACTCGAAGGCGAACCCCAACTGGCTCGGTTTCGTGCGCACGGGCAAGGCGCGCTCGGGCATCCGGCAATGCCTGAAGACATTGAAGTACAAGGAGTCGGTCGATCTCGGGCGCCGCCTGCTCGCGCAGGCGCTGGGCGCGCTGCGCATCGACGCGTCCACGCTCGATGCGGGCGTCGTCGAACGTGGCGCGCGCGACGCGGGCGCCAGGAGCGTCGAGGAACTGCACGCCGACATCGGACTGGGCAAGCGCCTGGCCCCGGTCGTGGCGCGCACGATCGCGCTGCAGTTCTCCTCGGGCAAGCCGAGCGGGGCCACGCTGATGCTGCCCCGCCCCGCCCCGGTCATCGTCAACGGAACGGAAGGCGCAGCGGTCACCTACTCGCCGTGCTGCCACCCGCTGCCCGGCGACGAAATCGCCGGACACATCCGCGGCGGCCACGGCCTGTTCCTGCACCGCGCCGATTGCCAGATCGCCGTGCGCCAGCGCGCGAAGGACGCCGAACGCTGGATCGACGTCGACTGGGCCGACGACGTCTCGGGGCAGTTCCGCACCGGAATCGAAGTGCAGGTGCGCAACGACCGCGGGACGCTGGGCAAGGTCGCCGCGGAGATCGCCGCGAGCGAGGCGAACATCGTGCACGTGGCGATGGACGAAGAGGCGACCGAAACGGCGTCGATGCGCTTCGCGCTGCTGGTGCGCGATCGCGTGCACCTGGCAAGGGTGATGCGCAACCTGCGCCGGCTGTCGGAGGTCTCGCGCATCGCGCGGGTGTAGCGGGCGCGGATGTAGCAGCGCGGGCGAAGGCGCAGCGGGCGCGGGCCGCAGCGGCCCGCCACCGGCGTCTCACTCGAGCACGTCGTAGCGCAGCTCGAGCACCACGAGCTCGTCGACGCCGCCCGGCGTGTGCAGCATCACCGTATCGCCCTCGCGCGTCTTCATCAGCGCGCGCGCCACCGGCGAGATCCAGCTCACGCGCCCCCGCAGCGGGTCGACCTCGTCGACCCCGACGATCGTCACTGTCTCCTCGCCCTCGCCGTTGCGCAGGAAAGTGACCGTCGCACCGAAGAACACCTGCTCCGGCGCATCGGCCCCGGCGCGATCGACGACCTCTACCGCGTCGAGCCGCTTCGTCAGGAAGCGGATTCGCCGATCGATCTCGCGCAACCGCTTCTTGCCGTACAGGTAATCGCCGTTCTCCGAGCGGTCGCCGTTCGATGCCGCCCACGACACGACGCGCACGACCTCCGGGCGCTCGACGTCGAGCAGTTGCAGCAGCTCTGCCTTCATCCGCGCGTGCCCGGCCGGCGTCATGTAGTTGCGCGCACCGTCCGGCAGCGGCGACGCTTCGAACGGTTCGTCGTCGTCCTCGGGCGCCTCGTCACGGACGAATGCCTTGCTCATCGTGACCGAATTCCTCTGGTGTCGCGCGGTTCCGTCCGAAGATAGCCCATCACGGTCGCTGACCCGGGTCGAACTCTCGTCGAGGAGTGCGCAATGGACGATCGCAGGACGCTACGCCGCTATCTGTCGCTCGTGCGCCATGCCGAGGACGCGCTCGCGATCTCGCTGCAGGCTCCCGAAGCACCCGCACCCGCCGAGGCCGTGGCGGCGCTCGACGACCTCGTCTGCGAAACCGAACCGGCCGTCGCGCAGATGGGCGCCGACGCGGCCGATCCGGAAGAAATCCGGCGGCTGCTGGCCGGCTGGGTGCATTGAAAGCGACCCCGCCTCTCACGCGAAGCGCGCGCTCAACTCCCCGCCACCGCCATCTCGCCGATCAGCACGGAACCGGTGTGTTTCGTACCTCGCGTGATCTCGTCGGCGCCCACCGCGACGATGCCGCCGAACATGTCGCGCAGGTTGCCGGCGATCGTGATCTCCTCGACCGGATGCACGATGCGTCCGTCCTGCACCCAGAAGCCGCTCGCGCCGCGTGAATAGTCGCCGGTGACGTAGTTCACGCCCTGCCCCATCAGCTCGGTGACGAGCAGGCCGCGGTCGAGCTTGCGCAGCATCGCCTCGAAGGAATCGCCGCTGCGGGTGTCGCGGCTCGCGAAGCGCAGGTTGTGCGAGCCCCCGGCATTGCCGGTCGTGCGCATGCCCAGCTTGCGCGCCGAGTACGTCGACAGGAAATAGCCGCGGACGACGCCGCGCTCGACGACGTTCCTGCGCCGCGTGGCCACTCCTTCGCTGTCGAAGGGGGCGCTGCCCAATTCGCCCGGCACGAACGGATCCTCGACGATGTCGAGGTGCTCCGGGAACAGCGCCTGCCCGAGCGAGTCGACGAGAAAACTGGAATGCCGGTACAGCGCGCCGCCGCTGGCGGCCTGCACGAAATGCCCGAGCAGTCCGCAAGCAAGCGGCGCCTCGAAGAGCACCGGGACGCGCTGCGTCGGCACGCGCCGGGCGCCCAGCCGCGATAGTGCACGTTCGGCGGCATAGCGCCCGAGTGCCTGCGGATCGGCCAGCCGGTCCGGGTTGCATCGGGACGAATACCAGTCGTCACGCTGCATATCGCGACCACGTCGGGCGATCGGCGAGCAGGAGATCGTGTGGCGGCTGTGTCGGTAGCCGCCGGTGAAGTCGCGCGTGTTGGCGAGCACGAAGTGTCCGTGGCTCACCGACACCGCCGCTCCGTCCGAATTGCGGATGGCCGGTGACGTATCGAGGGCCGCGCGTTCGATCCGCCGGGCGAGGGCTACCGCCTGCTCGGCATCGATGGGCCACTCGTGGAAGAGCTGCGGGTCTTCCGGGTTCCGCGCGAGCGTGTCCTCGTCGGGCAGCCCGGCGCACGGATCTTCCGCGGTGTGGCGCGCGATCTCCCAGGCGGCTTTCACCGTCTCGCGCAGCGCCTGCGCGGAGAAGTCGGTGGAACTGGCATGACCGCGCCGCTGGCCTACGTAGACCGTGACGCCGATCCCCTTGTCGCGGTTCTGCTCGATCGTCTCGACGCGGCCCTTGCGCACGTTCACCGAGAGGCCGCTGCTCTCCGAGACGTCGACCGCCGCGTCGCTCGCACCGAACTCGCGTGAAAAATCCAGCACCGAACGAGCGATCTCGCGCAGCGCGCCTTCGTCGTATTCGAACATGTCGCGGTTATCATAACAGCGAGCATTCGACCCGCCCGTTCATGCATTTCAGCGACGAGAAGCCGAGCAAGACGCAACGCAAACGCGAGATGCACGAACTGCAGGCGCTCGGCGAGAGCCTCGTCACGCTCGACGACGACGAGATCGATCGCCTGCCGATCGACGAACGGCTCGCCGACGCCATCCGCATGGCGCGCGCCATCCGCAGCCACGAGGGCCGC
Source organism: Burkholderiaceae bacterium (assembly GCA_023954015.1). Lineage (GTDB taxonomy): Bacteria > Pseudomonadota > Gammaproteobacteria > Burkholderiales > Burkholderiaceae_E > Zeimonas. Next base: position 96,624 of record JAMLIS010000008.1, on the reverse strand, counting down.
CGCCGCCAGATGCAGTTCATCGGGCGCCTGATGCGCGACGTCGATGTCGACGCGCTGCGCGCAGCGCTCACGGAGATCAAGCGATGAGCAATGCAACCGAATCGCCGGCGATCGGCCTCGTCTCGATCAGCGACCGCGCCTCCCGCGGCGTCTACGCCGACGAGGGCGTCCCCGGCCTGCAGCAATGGCTCGAATCGGCGCTGCGCGGCGCCTGGCGGCCCGTCGTTCGCCTGATACCGGACGATCGCGAAACGATCGAGCGCACGCTCGTCGAACTGGTCGATCGCGACGGTTGCGCGCTCGTGCTCACGACGGGCGGCACCGGGCCGGCGCCGCGCGACGTCACCCCCGAGGCGACGCTTGCCGTCGGCGATCGCGAGATGCCCGGCTTCGGCGAGCAGATGCGGCAGGTGAGCCTGCACTATGTACCCACGGCGATCCTGTCCCGCCAGGTCGCGGTGATTCGCGGAAGCTCGCTGATCGTCAATCTCCCCGGGCAGCCGAAGGCAATCCGCGAAACGCTCGAGGGAGTGCGCGACGCCGGCGGCAAGGTCATCGTGCACGGCATCTTCTCGGCCGTCCCCTACTGCCTCGACCTCATCGGCGGGCCGTATCTCGAAACGAACGAGGCCGTGTGCAAGGCGTTCCGGCCGAAGTCCGCGCAGAAGCCGCCGCAGACGGCTGGCTAGCTCGTTCTCGCCACGACGATTTCGCCGCGGATCGACGCGGCGTCAGCGCCGCCCTGCATACACCACCCCCGGCACCTCGCGCACGGCCGCCAGCGTGCGCGACAGGTGCGCGGCGTCGAGCACCTCGAGCGTCACCCGGATGCTGGTGAGCGGCTGGCGCGCGAGCGTCTGCATCGCGAGCACGTTCACTCGCTCGCGCGCGAGGATCTCGGTGATGTCGCGCAGCAGCGCCGCTCGCTCGCTCACCCGAAACTCCACGTCCACCGGGAAGCGGCGCGCCCTGCCGTCGGCGTCGCCGCGCAACGCCGGCTCGCTCCACGCCGCATCGATCACGCGCTCGGGGGCCTGCAAGACGAGCTTGGCGTAGGCGGCGCAATTCTTGCGGTGCACCGACACGCCCCGTCCCTTGGTGACGAAGCCGCCGATCGGATCGGGCGGAATCGGCCGGCAGCAGCGCGCGAGCTGCGTCATCAGCGAATCGATGCCGACGACGAGCACGCCGTCGCCGCGGCTCATCGCCTCCCCCGGCCGGCGCAGCCGCGTCACGAGCGTCGTCGGTTCGGCGGCCGCGCCCATTGCGCCTGCGCCCGCTGCGACCGCACCGCTTCCCGGCTGGCCGCTCGACGCGATGCCCACGCCCGTTGCCGCGGCGGGGCCGTGCGCCGGCCCGAGCGGGCCTCTTGCCGGCTGGCGCACCGCCTCCTCGAGCTGGCGCGGGCCGATCTCCTCGCGCGCGACCGCCACGAAAAGCGCGCCGGTGGCGTCGAATCCGAGCCGCCGCGCGAGTTCGTCGAGCGACAGCGCCGTGCGCCCCTCGCGCTGCAGCACGCGATCGACGCGCTCGCGCCCGGCCGCCGTCTCGCGTTCGAGCTCGAGCGCGTTGAACCATTGGCGCACCTTGCTGCGCGCGCGCGCACTGCGCACGTAGCCGAGTTGCGGGTTGAGCCAGTCGCGCGACGGCCCTTCGCGCCCGCCCTCGCGCGCGGCGATGATCTCGACGGTTTGCGCGTTGCGCAGCTGCGTGTTCAGCGGCACGAGCTGGCCGTCCACCCGCGCGCCGCGGCAGCGATGCCCGAGCGTGGTATGCACGTGGTAGGCGAAGTCGATCGGCGTCGAGCCCGCCGGCAGCTCGATGACGCGCGCCTGCGGCGTGAGCACGTAGATGCGCGCCGCCTGCGGCGCCGTGCGTTGCGCCTGCGGCGCGGTGCGTTGCGCCGCCTGCGATGTTTCCCCCGAGAGCGCGCCGTCCGGCGGAAACTGCACATCGAGCGAACGTCCGACGTCGCTCTGCCAGGCGAGCAGCTGGCGCATCCACGCGATGCGCTCGGCGTCGCCCTCCTGCTTGCCTCCGGCCTCCGGCACGCTCGTTCCCCGCTCCTTGTACTGCCAGTGCGACGCGATGCCGTATTCGGCATGCCGGTGCATCTCGCGCGTGCGGATCTGCACCTCGAGCAGCCGCCCGCCGTCGGCGACGACCACGGTGTGCAGCGACCGATAGCCGTTCGGTTTGGGACGCGCGATGTAGTCGTCGTATTCCTCGGGCACCTGCTTCCAGAGGCGGTGCACGACGTCGAGCGTCGCGTAGCACTGCGCCACCGTGTCGACGATCGCGCGCAGCGCGTGCAGGTCGCTGATCTGCTCGAGCGTGCGCTGCTTGCGCCGCATTTTCTCGTGAATGCTGTGGATGTGCTTCGGCCGGCCGCTCAACTGCGCGCGGATCCCGGCGGCCTCGAGCGCGCGTCCCAGCTCGCCGGCCGCCTGCGCGACGAAGGCCTCGCGCTCGGCGCGGCGCTGCTCGAGCTCGCGCGCGAGCGCGCGGTATGCCTCGGGTTCGAGCAGGCGGAAAGACAGGTCCTCGAGCTCCCACTTCAGCTGCCACAGGCCGAGCCGATTCGCCAGCGGTGCCAGCACGTCGAGCGTCTCGCGTGCGACCGCGGCATCGGGAACGGTGTGCAGCGAAGCGTGATGGCGCAGCGTCCGCAGTCGCGAGGCCAGGCGGATGACTACGACTCGGATGTCGGTTGCCATCGCCAGCAGCATCCTGCGCAGCGTTTCGGTCTGCCCCGCGCCGGCCTGCGCGTGCAGTTCGCGCAGGCGCTGGATCTGGCGCATCCCGTCGACCAGCCGCGCCACCTCCGCGCCGAAACGCGACTCGATGTCGCGCAACGGCAGCCGCTCGGCCGGCGAGACGAGCGCCATCGCGGTCTGCGACGCCTGGTCGGCACCGAGCGAGCGCAGGATGTCGATCGTGGCGCGCGCGTGCTCGATGTAGCTCTCGCCGCTGCGCCCCACGTCGTCGCGCGCGTGCTCGCTCGCCCACGCGAGCGCCGTCTCCGCGGACGGCGTCGCCTCGATGCTATGCTCGGACTGCGCCCGCTCGGCGGCGGGCTGCTGGCGGATCGACCGGGTAGGCATGTTGCGACCCCGAAGGCACCCGGTCGACGATTCTCCCGCGGTGCGACGGGTGGTTTCCGATTATAGGCAGCGCGCAGCGCGCGCGAACCGGAGCTTGCTGCGCAGACTGCTCAACCGCTCGCGCGCTGCGCCGATCCACGACACCGACTGGCGTCGCATCTGCGCGCGCATGCCGTTTCTCGCGCACCTCGACGACGAAGAGCGCGATCGGCTGAGAGCGGATTGCGAAGCGTTCATCGCCGAAAAGCAGTACAGCGGCGCTGCCGGCTTCGTGGTCGACGACGACGTCCGCGTCGGCATCGCGATCCAGGCCTGCCTGCCGGCGCTGCACCTGCCCTTTCGCGCCTACCGCGATTTCGTCGAGATCGTCGTCTACCCCGACCGATTCGTCGCGCCTCGCAGGCACATCGACGAGGCCGGCGTCGTGCATGAATTCGACGACGAACTGGCGGGCGAAGCGATGGACGGCGGTCCGGTCGTGCTGTCGTGGCCCGACGCCGACCCGCGCGGGCAGCACGCCGGCTACAACGTGGTCATCCACGAGTTCGTCCACAAGATCGACCTCGCCGACGGCCAAGCCGACGGCGCGCCGCCGCTTCCCGCCGACATGCGCGAACGCTGGACGCGCACGATGACCGACGCGTGGGACGACTTTGGCGCCCGGCTCGACGCGCTGGAAGCGTCCATTCCCCTTCACGTCGATCCGGAATCGCCCGAAGCCGATGCGTGGTACCGACGGCTGCCGCTCGATCCGTACGCGGCGACCGACCCCGGAGAGTTTTTCGCCGTGGCCAGCGAGCATTTCTTCACGGCGCCGCAGCCTTTGCGGCGCGCCTATCCTGCGTTGTACGAATTGTTTCGCGACTACTTCCGACAGGATCCGCTCTTCGCGCTCCTGCCGCGGCGATGAGTCGCAAGGGAGCGCGGTAGCCGCCGGCCTTCGCAGTCGCGTCAGCGGTGGACGCCGTTCGTGCCGTCTGCCGTGACCGGTTTCTCCATCGGCGCAATGTCGATGCCTTGCCCGAAACCGATTCCCGTCGAGGTGAAATCTTCGGCACCGATCCCACAGGCGCCCAGAAGCAAAACGCAGGTCGCGGCGAAAGCAAGTCGTAGCGGTATCCGGGCGAAGGCGCCATCGGGAAGGAAACGCACCCGAATTCCTGTTGACCAGTGTGACGAATGTCACGACACGGCAATTTTCGTCCTGCCTGCCCTGCGGGCGGTCGCGAAACGTGCTCGCATCCGACAGTCGGTACCCGGCCGCTGACAGTCGGATCGGCACCACTTCGGCAGTCACGTCGGCAACTCCGGCCCCTGCCTCGCGAAACTCCCGCCCGCCTCGCAAACTTCAGACGAGAATTTCGATGGCCGGAGGATGGCCGAGGAAATCCGAGGGGCTGGCACTCCTGCCGTATGCCCCAGCGCGCAGGATGCACGCGAGCGTACCGACCTCGAACCCGGTATCGGCGACGTCGCGTCCGACGCAATCGAGCGGCGTGCACAACGGACCCACGATATCGACCCTACCAGTTGCGTCCGCCGCCTCGCGGATCGGAGTTGCCGGAACGACGGGCCAGTTGCGCCGAATCACCTGCCCGAAGTTGCCGGTGGCCGATTGCATGTGGTGCAGCCCCCCATCGCAGATCACGAAGGTCTTTCCGCGCGAGGTCTTCCGCTCGAGCACCCGCATAACGTAGACGCCGCCCTCGGCGACCAGGTACCGCCCCAGTTCGATCCGCAGCCGGAGTCCCCCACCTTCCGCGGCGATGGCCTCGCCGATTTCGCGGAGGGCGACCCGGATCGGTGCGAGGTCGAGATGCCGATCGCCGGGCGCGATCGGGACGCCGAAGCCACCGCCCACGTTCAACCATGCGGGTCGACGAAGTCGGTCGAGGTGAGGATGCATCTGTGCGAAGCAGCCGCGCATCGCTTCGGCAACGATTTCGCCATCGAGGATCTGCGAGCCGAAGTGGCAATGCAATCCCTCGATCGGGATGCCGAGGCGATCCGCCTCGTCGAGCGCTCGCGGCAGTTCCTCGACGTCGACGCCGAAGGGAGACGGGCCTCCTCCCATCCGCATTCCCGCTCCGCGCAGCTCGATGGCCGGATTGATGCGAAATGCCACCCTCCCTCGAACGGGCGTCCCTGCCCGCCGAAGGACTTCGCGAGCGACCCGCAGTTGCGCGAGGGACTCGGCGACCAGGACGGCGCCCGACCGGATGCAGGCATCGATTTCGGCGTCGGTTTTCCCGGGTCCGGCGAAGCTGATCCTCTCGGGCTCGAATCCCGCGCCGTTCAACGCGAGATCGAGCTCACCGGCCGATGCGACATCGACGCCATCGACCTGCGACCGGAGGAAGCGCAGAAGTTCCGGCATCGGATTGGCCTTCATCGCATACACCAGTTGCGCACGTTCGGGGAGCAACTGCCGAACCAAGCCGATCTGCGAACGAATGGCCGCGCGCGAGTAGACGAAGAGGGGGGTTCCTCCAGCCTGGGCGACAATGTCGTCCAGCCGCCTTCCGTCGACCGTCAAGTGCCCGCCGACCAGGTCGAGCGCCTGCGTCGACGCGTGTGGAGCGAGCAGAAGAGGCATCGAGAGGTCTCCGCCGCTATTCTGCCCGGTACAGCGCGGCGAGTGCCTGCCGATCGAACTTGCCATTGGGTCCGCGCGGTATCGCTTCGTCGCGGAAGACGATGCGCGAAGGGACCATGTACGATGGCAATCGATCCCGTAGGAGACGTAGCAGGACGTTGCCGCGCTCACCGCGGGAAAGGCCCGCATCCGGATACACGATCGCGACGATGCGCTCACCGAGCCGCTGGTCCGCCTCACCGAAGACCACGCACTCCACCACTCCGTCGAGCGCCTGCAGCACCTGTTCGATCTCGGTCGGACTCACCCGGTACCCGGAAGTCTTGATCTGCTCGTCGCGACGGCCGAGGAAATAGAGGAAACCGTCGGCGTCGCGCTTCACATGGTCGCCGGACCAGACGGCATGCTCCGCGATCGGAAGCCCTGCTGCCCTGCCGGGTATCGACCGGAATCGAGCCGCAGTGCGCGCCGGATCGTTCCAGTAGCCGAGCGTGACGGTGGGGCCGCGGTGCACGAGTTCCCCCGGTTCGTCCGGGGCGCATTCGGTTCCGTCCGGGCGAAGCACGAGGATTTCCGCGCCCGGAATCGCCTTCCCGATGGAGCCGGGACGCCGGTCGATTTCGCCGGGCGGAAGCCACGTCGAGCGGAAGGCCTCCGTGAGGCCGTACATGAGCACCGGAGCTGCGCGCGGCGCCCGCCGGCGGAGCCCTGCGAGCACTTCGCGCGGCATCGCGCCGCCGGTGCTGGCGAAATACCGCAGGCAGGCGGCTGCTTCGGACGGCCATTCGCGCTCGGCAAGCTGGATCCACAGCGGGGGGACCGCCGTCAGGCCGGTGATCCTTTCGCTCGCCATCGTGCGAAGGCAATCCTGCGGCAGCAGATAGGTATGCAGGACGACGGTCGCTCCGGCCAGGAAGCCGGTGGTCAGTTGCGAGAAACCGGCGTCGAACGACAAGGGCAGCGCCGCCAGCAGCCGATCGTGCGAGTCGTTGCCGAGATATTCGACGACGCTTTGCGCGCCCGCGACCAGGTTTCGATGCGACAGCACCACGCCTTTGGGCAATCCGGTGCTGCCCGACGTATACAGGATCGCCGCCGGATCGAGCTCGATCGGCGTGCCGGCCCGCTTCCCGTTTCCCGGGACCTCGTCGCTCCGCCAGTCGAGGAAATCTTCGTCCGGGTCCCACGCGACGCATCGGACCCCGTCGACCCCGACCTGCTCGAGCTTTGCGCGGCTTCCGATCAACATTCGCGCGCCGCTGTCGTGGAGGATGTGTTCGACCTGCGCCAGGCGCAGCACGGGATTGAGCGGCACGAACACCGCACCGATCGATGTCGCGGCGAACATCGCGACGACCGATTCGAGCTTCTTCTCCGCAGAAACGACGACGCGCTCCCCGCGCCGAAGCCCGCCGCTTGCCAGCGCGTGCGCGGCGACCGCTATGCGGTCGGACAGTTGCCCGTAGGTGAGCTCACGCGAATTCTGCCCTTCCGAAACCGGCGCTTCGCGCAAGGCGATCGAATCGGGCGCGCGAAGCGCGGAAATCGCGACGAGATCGGTCAACCGGATCAGCATCGGAAGAAGCGTTCACGATCGAATCGGGTCAGCGGCTTGCCGGCTCGTGCACAGGCCGTTGCCGCTGCGCGAACGCGCAGCGCGAAGTACGAAACGCAGGTCGACGATGGCGCAGTACACTTCGGGCTTCGCACGGTCTTTGCGGGCACTTTCCGTTCCATTGTCGAGATGAGCGAGACAGACGAGAGTCGAATCGGGCGCGTCGTGGCCGACATCCTGCGCGGCGCCGTCGGCAGTCGCTCGCTGCCTGCGCAGCTCGAAGCATCCACCCCGTTGCTCGGCGTCCTGCCGGAGCTCGATTCCATGGCGCTCGTTTCGATTCTCGCAGAGATCGAAGCGCACTTCGACTGTCGAATCCCCGACGACGATGTGAACGCGGAAGTCTTCGCCACCTTCGGCAGTCTCTGCAGGTTTGTCGGGCGCTGCATGAATCGATGAGCGCGGGATCACCGCCGGACACCCCGCCGGCGAAAGCGTCCCATCGATCGCGCAGCGCCGAAGAGCACTGCGCGATGTCGAGTTTCTCGACTGCTGTCATCGAAGGATCCGCGCGTCGTCGGCCAGGCCGCGATCTTCGCACGCAAGCACGCCGGCATACGATCCCACTCGCGCGATCGCATTTCGCGAGGGCGGATCGGCACGCTGCCGCATTCAAGCAGGCTGTCGACGGGTGCAACGAATGCCATGTTGCCAACAACTTTGCGTTTATCAGATATCAACTTCCGAGGACCTCTCCGTCGCCTAGGTCGACCACGCCATGATCAGCAGCATGAATCGACCCCACTGCCCGAATCGCGTATCCCGAGGGTGACTTTCCGGCCTCGATAGACTGAATCCACGCAGCATCGTCCGTGGAGGCATCGATGCCCTCGTTTCGCGCCGACGCCTTCGTCTTCTTCGGCGCCACCGGCGACCTCGCCCGCGGCAAGATCTTTCCCGCGCTCGCCGCGCTGGCGCATTCCGGCCAGCTCGACGTCCCGATCGTCGGCGTGGCGCGTTCGCCGATGTCGATCGACGAGTTCCGCTCGCGCGCGCGCTCGAGCCTCGAGGCGAAGGGGCCCGTCGACGAAAACGCCTGGCAGGCACTGTGCCGCCAGCTTCGCTACATCGACGGCGACTACCGCGACCCGAACACCTTCGCGAAGCTGCGCAAGGAGATCGGCGACGCGTCGCACCCGCTGCACTACCTCGCCATCCCGCCGTCGATGTTCGAGACGGTGCTCGAGGGGTTGGCGAAAGCCGGTGGCACCGACGGCGCGCGCGTGATCGTCGAGAAGCCCTTCGGACGCGACCTCGAATCGGCGCGCGAACTGAACCGCACGCTGCATGCGCACTTTCCCGAGTCGTCGGTCTTTCGCATCGACCACTATCTCGGCAAGGAGGCGGTGCAGAACCTGCTGTATTTTCGCTTCGCGAATTCGTTCGTCGAGCCGCTGTGGAACCGCACGCACATCGACTCGGTGCAGATCACGATGGCCGAGGCCTTCGGCGTTCGCGGGCGCGGCGCGTTCTACGACGGCGTCGGCACGATCCGCGACGTCGTGCAGAACCACCTGCTGCAGGTCGTCTCGCTGCTCGCGATGGACGCGCCGATCGGCAGCGACGCAGAGTCGATGCGCTCGGAGAAGCTGCGGCTGTTCCGTGCGATGCGCCCGCTCGACCCGGCGCAGGTCGTACGCGGGCAGTTCCGCGGCTACCGCGACGAGCCCGGCGTCGCAGCCGACTCGAAGGTCGAGACCTTCGTCGCGCTGCGCTTGCAGATCGACACCTGGCGCTGGGCCGGCGTGCCGTTCTACATCCGTGCCGGGAAGTGCCTGCCGGTGACCGCGACCGAGGTCTTCGTCGACCTGAAGACGCCGCCGATGTCGGTCTTCGACCCGGTGTCGAAGGCACGCTCGAACTACTTCCGCTTCCAGTTGAGTCCCGAGGTGATCGTCTCGATCGGTGCGCGCGCGAAGAAGCCCGGCGAAGGGATGCTCGGCGAAGACGTCGAGCTGGTCGCGACGTGCTGTCCGGAGAACGGCGGCCGGAGCGCGTACGAGCGGCTGATCGGCGACGCGCTGCGCGGCGATTCGTCGCTGTTCACGCGCGACGACACGGTGGAGGCCGCCTGGCGCGTCGTCGATCCGGCGCTGCGCGACGATCGGCCGGTGCTGCCGTACGACCCCGGAAGCTGGGGGCCGGCGGCGGCCGCAAAGGTCGTCGCCGACGGTGAGCCGTGGCACGACCCGTATCCACGCGAGCAGCCCGCATCGAAATAAAGGGCAACTCGCTCAGATTTGCGAAAGCCCGCGAGGTTGCGCATCGACCGGCCCAGGTCGGCGTCGATCCATTGCGCGCGGTGCAGGAGATCATGAAGGCGAGCTTCTTGTGGACCAGGTCACGGTCGACCATGGGGATGCCCGACGACTCGTCGATAGCGGTCCAGATGCGGCTCGAGGTCGAAGAACTCGTTTCGCGCGTTGACCTCGAAGCGCACCCCCGCTTCACGATCGCGCTCGACGAGCAGCACTCCGTCACGCAGCAGCCGATGGATCAGGTCGACCGGTGCGCGGTTCAGGTATCGAAGTACGCGCGCAAGTTCCGCACGACGGGGTCGGTATCCATGATGCAAGCCTAGCATCCCCCAAGCGCCTCGTGCGCCCGTGCCTAGACTGGACGGGTCGAGTGATTTTCGCTCACGAGGCAGGGGTGACGAGATGAAGCGCAACGAGGCGTTCGATGAAGTGGACGCACGCTGTGTCGACACGCTGCGCTTCCTTTCCGTCGACATGGTGCAGAAGGCCGACAGCGGCCATCCGGGACTGCCGCTCGGCGCAGCGCCGATGGCCTGGGTACTGTGGAGCCGCTTCCTTCGCCACGCGCCCGCCGACCCCCACTGGCCCGATCGCGACCGCTTCGTGCTGTCTGCCGGGCACGGCTCGGCACTGCTCTATTCGCTGCTGTTTCTCACCGGCTACGATCTCTCGCTCGACGACCTCGGGCAATTCCGCCAATGGGGCAGTCGCACGCCGGGCCACCCCGAGCGCAGCCACACGCCCGGGGTCGAAATCACCACCGGACCGTTGGGGCAGGGCCTCTCGAATGCGGTGGGGATGGCCATCGCCGAGGCGCAGCTGGCGGCGCGCTACAACCGGACCGAACACGACGTCGTCGACCATCGCACCTTCGTCGTCGCCAGCGACGGCGACCTGATGGAAGGCGTCGCCTCCGAAGCCGCGTCGCTTGCCGGGCACCTGAAGCTGGGCAAGCTCGTCGTGCTCTACGACGACAATTCGGTGACGCTGGCGGCCGGTACGCCGATCACCTTCAGTGAGGATCGCGCGGCGCGCTTCGCCGCCTACGGCTGGCATACGGAGACGGTGGACGACGGCAACGATCTGGCCGCAATCGGTGCGGCAATCGAACGTGCCTGCAACGAACGCGCGCGCCCGTCGCTCGTGCTCGTGCGCACGCACATCGGCTACGGGTCGCCGGAGCAGGACAGCTACAAGGCGCACGGTTCGCCGCTCGGCGAGAAGGACGTCGTCGCTACCAAGCGCACGCTCGGCTGGCCCGAGTCGCCCGCCTTTTTCGTGCCCGAGGACGCGCGCGAACGCGCGCGCGAGGCGATCGATCGGGGGCGACGCCTGGTCGACGAATGGAAGTCGCGCCTGCACGCGTATCGCGTCGCGCTGCCCGAGGAAGCCGACGAACTCGAGCAGCGTCTGCGCGGCGCCTTGCCCCAACGGTGGGACGCATCGATTCCATCGTTCGCGCCGGACGCGAAAGGCATCGCCACGCGCGTGGCCGCCGGCAAGGTCCTCAACGAAATCGCCACGCATCTGCCCGCGCTGACGGGCGGCTCGGCCGACCTCGATCCGTCCACCCACACCGCGCTGCAAGGGCTGGGTGAGTTCAATCCGCCGCCGGCTTCGCCGCGGTCGAAACAGGACACGCCCAACGGTCCGTGGAGCTATGCCGGGCGCAACATTCATTTCGGCGTGCGCGAGCACGCGATGGGCGCGATCCTCAACGGCCTGGCGGCGCACGGAGCGATGCTGCCGTTCGGCGCGACCTTCCTGGCGTTTTCCGACTACATGCGCCCGCCGATCCGCCTGGCCGCGCTGATGGGGCTGCAGGTCGTCTACGTGTTCACGCACGACAGCATCGTGCTGGGCGAGGACGGACCGACGCATCAGCCGGTGGAGCAGATCGCCGGCCTGCGCGCGGTGCCCGGCCTGAACGTGATCCGCCCGTGCGATGCGAACGAGACGGCGGTGGCGTGGCGGGTGGCGATCGAGACGCGCGATCGGCCGACGGCGCTCGTGCTCACGCGGCAGAAGGTGCCGGTGCTCGACCCCTCGACAGTGGCGTCGGCCGACGGGTTGCGGCGCGGGGCGTACGTGCTGAAGGACTTCGGCAGATCGGACCGGACGCCGCCCGCGTTGATCCTGATCGCGACCGGCAGCGAGGTGTCGCTTGCCTTGCAGGCGGCGGAGAAGCTTGCGGCCGAACGGGTAGCGGTGCGCGTCGTCTCGATGCCGTGCTGGGAGCTGTTCGAGGCGCAGGACGGCGCGTATCGGGAATCGGTATTGCCTCGCGCCGTTCGCGCGCGGGTCGCGATCGAAGCGGCGTCGCCGATGGGCTGGGATCGCTGGGTCGGCGATGCGGGAGACGTGATCGGCGTCGACCGGTTCGGTGCCTCTGCGCCGGGGAACGAGGTGATGCGGCGCTACGGCTTCGACGTGGAGAATGTGGTCGAGCGGGCTCGACGGTGCCTGGGGTGACGGATGCCCCGATCAACTGCTCGAGCCGCCCAGATACTGCCCTGCCGCCTTCGCCAGCGCGCGGTCGAAAGTGGCCAGCGGCGCCTTCAATTCACCGGCCAACCAGAGGTACGCCGCGTCGTATGCGCTGAGCGAATAGCGCCGGGCGAGCTCGAAGCTGTCCTTCGCATCGACTCGGTGCAGCGACACATCGACCCCACCGAAGGCAACGAGCGCAGCCCTCGCCATGGTCTCGCCAGCAGCAGCGGCTTTCTTCACGGCAGCGTTGGCAAACTCGTACTCCAGCAATTCGGGGGCATGCAGTTCGCATCGCTCCAGGGTTGCACGCGCCTGCTCTCCCAATGCCGGCTCCAGGAACAGTGCCGCGACGAGAACGCTGCAATCGACGGTGAGGGGCGGCAGCACGCGATAGGCAACTGCCGGCTCGGCGACGTAGAGGCGGCGTAAGCCGGATCGTCCGGCTGATTCAACGTTCATCCCTGTCGGCCCGGATGATGTCGACGCCGAGCGGAGCGCCTGCCGGCGGGTCGGGAAAGCGCGCGCGCAGCGAATCGATGATCTCGCCGATGGGCCGGGTGGCCTCCGGCGGTTTGCGTCGCGCTGCGCCCGCCGAAGCTGACGACGTCGGAACGTACGCCGATTCGGCCGCAGCCTCGATGATCGCCATCAACTCGCCCTGCAAAGAGCGGTGATTCCGGGCCGCACGCGCGCGCAGCCGTTCCGCAACGGAGACCGGGACGCCCTTGATCGACAGATTGACGACTTGCTCGGGCATTTTGCGCCTCGAATGGATCCGTTCCGGATTCTAGTTCTTTTTCCGATCCATTTCGGAACCGCTCGCGCGGTAGCGAACCATTTCCAGGCCCCCGCTCGCTCGGCCGCTACCCGAACGCCACGCTCTCGACGAGCACGTCCACGCCGGTCGCGCAGCGAATCGACGATGCAGGAAGATCCTCTCCCGCGCGCCATCGCCGCACCGCATCGCGCTTGGACTCCCCCGCGACGAGAAACAGCACCCCGCGCGCACGGCCGAGCCTCGCCGCGCTCATCGACACTCGTTCGGGCGGCGGCTTCGGCGCATCGAACACCGGCAGCGCATCGGGTGCATCGGCCGCTTCGCCGCGTTCGTGCGCTCCGGGAAAGAGGCTCGCGGTATGCCCGTCCTCGCCGAGACCGAGCAGTACGAGATCGAAGTCGGCCACTCCGGCGAGCGTGCGCCTATAGGCTTCGGCACCGGCAGCCGGCCCCTGCTCCGCGGGGACGACATGGATCGCATCGCGAGGAATCGCGACGTGATCGAGCCACGCATCGAAGGCCATGCGGTCGTTGCGCTCGGCGTCGCCTCGCGGCACGCAACGCTCGTCGCCGAAGTAGACCTCCCAGTGCGCCCATTGCGTCTCGAGCGCGACGAGGCGCCGGTAGACGTCGCGCGGCGTCTCGCCGCCGGCGAGCACGATCCGGAAACGGCTTCGGTGAGCGCAGGCATCCTGAGCGGCGCTCGAGACGCGCGCGAGCGCTTCCGCTTGGAGTGCGTCGCGAGTCGGCACGACATGCCAGCGGGTGGATCGCGCAACTGCATCGTTCGGCTTCATTGCAACCCCTCGTCGCCGAGATCAGGGATCTCGCGCCTATTCCTCCTTCTTCATCGCGTGCCCGCCGAACTGGTTGCGCAACGCCGACAGCAGCCTGTCCGAGAACGACTCGTCGTCGCGTGAGCGCAGCCGCTCGATCAGCGACTGGGTGATGACCGGCGCCGGCACGTTCAGTTCGATCGCCTCGGCCACCGTCCAGCGGCCTTCGCCGGAGTCCTCGACGTACGGCGCGATCCCGTCGAGCGTCGGGTTCTCTTCGAAGGCGCGCGCGGCGAGGTCGAGCAGCCACGAACGCACGACGCTGCCGTAGCGCCAGATCTCGGCCACCTGGTGCAGGTCGAGTTCGAAATCGGCCTTGTGCGACAGCACGGAGAACCCTTCGGCATAGGCCTGCATCAGCCCGTATTCGATGCCGTTGTGCACCATCTTCGTGAAATGTCCGGCGCCGCTCGGGCCCACGCGCCCCCAACCGCGATCCGGCGCGGGCGCGAGCGCCTCGAAGATCGGGCGCAGTCGCTCGACGACCGCTTCGTCGCCGCCCACCATCAGGCTGTAGCCTTCGCCCAGGCCCCAGACACCGCCGCTCGTCCCCGCGTCCACGTAGTCGATTCCGCGCTCGGCGCAGGCATGCGCGCGGCGCTGCGTGTCCTTGTAGAACGAATTGCCGCCGTCGATCAGCGCGTCGCCGCGCTCGAGCAGGTCCCGCAGCGACGCGACCGTGCGCTCGGTGATCGCGCCGGCCGGCACCATCGTCCAGACGGCGCGCGGGGGAACGAGAGCGGCCACCAGCGCCTCGAGCGATTCGACCGCCTTCCCGCCCGACTGCGCAAGCGCCTGGCGCGCATCCGGCTGCGGATCGAAGCCGGCCACCTGGTGTCCGGCGCGCACGAGACGCGCCGCGAGGTTCGCGCCCATGCGCCCCAGGCCGATCATTCCGAGTTGCATGTCGATCTCCGTTGGTCGTTCCCGTCGGCGCGCACCTCTTCGAGCCAGCCGCCCTCGAACCCCGCGCGCCGCAGCCCTTCGACCAGTGGCGCACATCCGCGCATCAGCGCCCAGACGAGATCGCTGCGGTGGTTCTCGATCATGAGCACGTTCGGCCCGAGGTTCAGCCCGAAATGGAACGGCGAGATCCAGCCGGGCGCGTCGCCGGCACGGCCGAAGGTTGCGTTGTAGGTGGCACGAAAACCGTAGCGATGCGAATCGTGCAGTCGCAGGTGCTCGACACAGTGGTGGATGCTCGGCAGCACGATCTCGGGTGCAAACGGAATCGACGCGACGACGGCCCACGGCGCGAGCGTTCCGTCGTCGGGTCCGAAGGGAACGCCGCGCCCGAGGTAGTCGTAGAAGCGCCGCTGGATGCCGTCGATGCGCCGCGTCGTGGGTCCGGGGCCGTCGCTCGCCGTGAGGCCCCAGGCGTGCTCGCCGTATCCGTGGAAGCGCTGCGGGTTCTCCTGCGCATAGCGCTGCTGGACGGTCGTCGCGCGCCGGCTGTTCTCGAAGTAGTCGATGCCCTTGTCGCGCATGAACGCGTCGCGGATTCCGCGGAAATCCACCCACACGTGCGAGAGCTGATGCGTGAACAGCGGCCCGGCATACAGGTAGTCGACGTCGAAGTAGCGGATCCACTCGTAGGACGCGCACCATGCAGCCCACGCATCGGCCGGAACCGGATGCGTCGGTGAACCGAGCGCGAGCAGGTACAGCAGCATCGCCTCGTCGTAGCCTTCCCAGCGATAGCGCAGGAAGCCCGACTCGGGCCGCCAGCCGTGCCCGATCGTGGACGCGCGGCCCAGCGCCCACTTCCAGTCGACGCGTTCGTACAGCAACCGGGCCAGTTCGCGCAGCTCGCGCTCGTCGCCTTCGTCGGAATCGAAATACTGCGCTGCGCAGAGCATGCCGGCCACGAGGAACGCGGTGTCCACCGTGGACAGCTCGCAGCGCCAGGCGCGCCGCCCGCTCTGCAGGTCGAGGAAGTGGTAATAGAAGCCGCGGTAACCGCTGGCATCGGCGCCGCGGCCCTGCTCGCTGTCGCGAAAGAAGCGCAGCGCCGCGAGCACGCGCGAACTGGCCTGGGCGCGCGTGACGAAGCCGCGCTCGACGGCCACCGGATAGCACGACAGCGCCATGCCGGTGGCGGCGATGCTCGCCGGCCAGTTATCGGCGGTCTTGTCGACCACGAGCCCGTTCTGCGGATTGGTCTCGTGGAGAAAGTAATCGAAGGCGCGCTGCTGCATGCGCTGCAGCCGGCTTTCCTCCGCGCTCGGTACGTCGTTCATCGCGAACGATCGTACCGTGCGTGCGCTTCAGAGCAGGCCGAAGTAGATGTTGGCCGTGAGGAAACCCTGCTTGCCGCCGCAGTCGAAGCGCTTGCCGCCGAAGCGGTAGCCGTGCAGCCCGGGCGATTCGATCTGGCGAGCGAGTGCGTCGGTGAGCTGGATCTCGCCACCGCTGCCGGGCGGCAGGTCGACCAGCGTCTTCAGGATCGACGGATGCAGGATGTAGCGGCCGACGACCGCATAGGTGGAAGGCGCGTCCTCCACCGTGGGCTTCTCGACGATCGACGTGATCCGCATGCGCGGGCCCTGCTCGTCGGCGGGCGAGACGATGCCGTACTTGTCGACGTCCTTGCGCGGCACCTGCTCGATCGCCACGACGCTGCCGCCGCTGGATTCGGCCAGCGGCAGCATCTGGCTGAGCACACCCTCCGGATGCCCGTCGATGAGGTCATCGGGCAGCAATACCGCGAAGTGCTCGTCGTCGCCGATCATCGGCGCCGCGCACAGCACCGCGTGACCCAGGCCCAGCGGCGCGGGCTGGCGAACGAAGAGCACCTTCACGTGCGGCGGAACGATGTTGCGAACGGCCACCAGCGCCTCGTGCTTGCCCTTGGCTTCGAGTTCGGCTTCCAGTTCGGGGGCACGATCGAAATAGTCTTCCACCGCGCGCTTGGAGCGTCCGGTGACGAAGATCAGCGTGTCGCATCCGGCTTCGATCGCTTCGTCGACGGCGTACTGGATGATCGGCCGGTCGACGATCGGCAGCATCTCCTTGGGAATCGACTTCGTCGCGGGCAGGAAACGAGTACCCAGTCCGGCCACCGGAAACACGGCCTTTCGCAATTGCATGATGTTCTGAGTCGAGGCGGGAGGAACCGGGGATGGTACAGCGCCATGGAAGAAACGGCGGCGATAGAATGGCCGCGCGATGGAACCCTGGATCTCGGTCAGCACCACCCGGGATGCCGCGCGCGTGGACGGCCGCGACGGCCCGGCCCGCTTCGAACCCGCCCGCCTCGAAGGCTTCGAGAACGGCGCGCGCTTCGGCGTCTGGTGGACGCCGGCAGAGCGCGAGCCGCAGGGCACGATCCTGTGCATCCAGCCGCTCGGCAACGAGCGCGAGTTCGCGCGCCGCGTCATCGCTGCGCAGGCGTGGCGGCTCGCGGGTCACGGCTGGGTCGTGTTCGTGCCCGATCTGTACGGTTGCGGCGACTCGGCCGGCGAAGCCGCCGAGGTCTCGCTGGACGCCTGGCGCCGCGACCTGCTTCGCTTCGCGGCGCTCGTCCGGCGGCGCGCGCAGGGACCGAACGTGCTGTGGGGCGTGCGCGCCGGCGCGCTGCTCGGCGTCGACATCGCGGTGGCGCTCGACCAGCTGGTCGATGCGTATCTGTTCTGGCAGGCGCCGGAAAGCGGGCGCAGCGCCGCCGGCTCGCTCGCTGCATCGGGCCTTCCCGCGGCACTGCTCGCCTCGTTCGGCAACCTGCAGATGCGGGCGCTTGCGGCCGGCGGGCGCAGCACCTTGCCGGCGGTCAGGTTCGTCGAAGTCGATGACGAACCCGCGTGGCCGGCCGACGGCGTGCCCGCTTCGGACCACGTCCGCGCGGCCACGCGAACGCTCGCCGAATCGTGGATCGCCGCCGGCTATCCGACCGAAACCCGCTCGGCGCGCGCCGCGCCGTTCTGGGACGCAGGGCAGTACACGCGTCCCCTGCCCGAAGCGCTCTTCGACGTGACCGAGGACTGCCTCGAGTCGCTGCGCTGATCGACGCAAGCGACGCTCGGGGTACGAATGACGATTCTCGAACGACCTCGGATCATCGGCGGCGTGACCGGCTCGCTGATCGGCGTGGCGACCGATGTCGTGCGCACCACGGAGATGGCCGTGCTCATCGCACCCGCTCCAGCAAGCCCGCGCACCGGCGAAGCTCGCCTGCACGTGCGGCTGGCACGCGCGTTGGCGCGCGCAGGCGTCCCCTCGCTGCGCTTCGACCCGGCCGACGGCGGCGACAGCGCACCGGGTGCTGCGCAGGCGGCACGCTACGACGGCGATCTGGTCGCTGCCGCCGGCGAACTGCTCGCGCTGCATCGCGGCGCGCAGCTCGCTTTCATCGGCTTCGGCCACGCCGCGCTGCCGCTCGCCGCTTCGCTGCGTGCGATCCACGCGGCCGCGCTCCCGCTGCGTGCGTTGCTGTTCGTCGACCCGTGGCTGGACACCGTGCGGCCGATCGAGCGGCGGGGCACGCTGCGCCGGATCATGGGACGCGCGTCGCCGACGATGGAGTCGCTCGCCGGCACCTCGCCCGCACTGCACGACGACGAACGCACCTGGCTCGCGCTGCCCGGCGCGCTGCTCGGCGCATCCCTGCACCTGGCCGTCGGGCATCCGGTGCACGCGCAGGTGCTGACGCAGGCGTTGATGGCCGAAGACCGCGGATGGCGGCGTGCCCTGCAAGGCGAGGCGTTCGAGCGGATCGGCGGCGCGGATGCCACCTATTCGCAGGACGAGCACTGGCGTGCGCTCGTCGAGTGGATCGTGCGGCAACTCACGCATCGCACGCGCCGGGAACGCTGAAACTTCGTTCGCCGCCGAGCTGCAGCCGGTTTTCGCCGGGCTCGCGGCTGCCGTCGTCGTCGGCGCCGACGCGCACCGGCAACGCCGGCGCCGAGGCAGCGCCCGGAACGGCGGACACCTCGTTGCCGGTCGCCACGTCGTCGCCTGCCTGCCCTGCCTCGGTGGCGGAGCCGCGCGAACCCGCTGCCACTCCGGACTCCTGCCTCGAAGCCGGCATCGGACCCGCGGGTGTCTGCGTGCGATGCGCCGTGCGCGCGCTGCGACGGGCCGGACTCTGCATGCGCACGGTGGCGCTGACCCGCACGGGCCAGCGCAAGACCGTGCGCCCCGACGCGTCGGGCGCGAGATACATCGGGCACGCCCACGCTCGCGAGGCAGACGCCGCCGGCGTGCCGAGATCGACGAGCCCGACGCTCCTACGCGTCGGCGACACGCAGCCATCGACGATGCGCATGATCCAGACGGCGATACTGCCGACGAGGGGAACGACCAGCGGAACGCCGTAGCGCAACTCCAGCTTCAGCACGTTCGCGTCGTTCAGCGTCTGCTGCGACTGCGTGCCGATCGGTTCACGCCCGCGCATTCCCGCGATGCCGCCCGCGGGTGCGCGCAACCACGACCACTGCAGGCTGTCGTTCGGGATCTCCGGAGTCTCCGGCACCGGCCGTCCGAAAGCATCGCGCGCGGGCTCGGCCCAGTCGGCGAAGCTCTCGATCGTGGGCGCGATCTGGCGCCAGTCGATCCACCCCGCGGCAATTCCCTGGCCGACCTTCGCCTGCGCGGCTGCGGCCGCGGCGGCGGGCGCGTCGGGCATCGCGGCGCCCTGCCAGAACGGCAACAGACCCCGGGCAAGCCCGGCCTCGATCGCCTCGGGACGCGCTTGCGCGACGCTTCCTGCGCGCGCCGCTTCGAACAGACCGTATTCGACGGCGGTGCGCGCATGCAGCAGCAATGCCCACTGCAATGCGCCCAGGCCGAGCAGCAGGACGATGGGCGCGGCCAGCAGCATTTCGACGAGCGCGTTCGCTCGTTGCCGGCGACGCGGACATCGCCGCACGGCGTCGCCCCCATGTCGACCGGCTCCGCTCACGGCTTCGGCAGGCCGCGGATGTAGTCGACCCTCGGCGGCGCTGCGCCGTCGCGCGCGGATGCGGCCCGCGCGGCATCGCTCGCAGCAGCCTTCGTCGACCCGGTCGGCGCCGCCGCCGGCGCCGGCGGCGGCGCCGGCCGATCGATCATCGCGCCCGTCGAAAGCGCCTCCAGCCGATCCTGCGTGTGCTCGATCTGGCGTCGGAGCGGCGCCGGATCCGCAACAACGTGCCCCGCCTCGACGAGCTGCTCGAGCGAACGAAGACTCTGTCGGGAAAGCTCGAGATTGACCAGCGCGACGTTGTAGATTGCCTTCGCCCGCAGCGAAGCCTCGGTCTCGACCCCGGCGAGAGTGCGCGCCGACGCGCGCCGGTACGCCGTCAGCGCCTTCAGCCAGTCGCGTCGCTGATGATGGATGTTGCCGAGCCGCAACCAGGCGTGCGCGTCCGACGGCTGCAGCGCGAGCAGCCGATCATAGAGGACGGCGGCATCTGCGAAGCGACGCGCCCGATAGGCTTCCTCGGCCTGCGCCTGCAGCGAGCTGCGCTCGACCGGCAATGCGGCATCGGGCCGCGACGAGTCCTCCGGCTGCCCGGTCGCTGCCGGAATCGCTTCTTCGGGCTCGTCGAACCGATGCGTTCCTGCGTTCGGAAACGCACCCTCCGTCGCGCACGCCATCGGCGCGAGCGCCGCGGCGACGAGTGCCATCCTGCGCATCGACCGCACGATCATCACTTTCCTCCTCCGGTTTCCTTCGACCAGTGAAGACGCATGCCGGGACGCAGGCCGAGTCGGTGCGTCTCCCCGGCGCGCAGTTCGAGCACGGCGCGTGCATCCCACGTCACGCGGGCGGTCCGCGGCGGAACACGCTCGCAGACGCGAAGGACCAGTCCGCTGCGCGAGACGAAGACGAGATCGAGCGGACCGCGCACGCCGAAGGTGTGCACCGAGCGACAGGGCTCGATCCACAGGCCGCTGCCCGCGGCGGGAAGCGGCTGCGCGATCAACCCGACGAGTCGTTCGGTCGCGCGCGATGCGCTGCGCGCACGAATGCGGATTCCGGCCGGTTCCGACACCAGCGTCCCGATCGCCATCACAGCACTCCCTCGAAGAACAGCCGCTGGACGATCGGAAACAACAGAATCGCGAAAGTGCCCGGAAAGATGAAGAGCACGAGCGGCAGCAGCATCTTCACGGGCGCCTCCATCGCCAGCTTCTCGGCGCGAAGAAAGCGCTCGGTGCGGCGCTGCTCCGCCTGCGCACGCAGGATCGGCGCAAGGCTGGCGCCCTGCCGTTCGGCGGCGACCAGCGCGGCCACCACGCTCGACACCGCCGGCAGCGCCAGCCGCGCTGCCATCGCGCGCAACGCCTCGTGGCGAGGCTGGCCCGCGTGCACGTCTCGCAGCACGCGCTGCCACTCGTCGCGCAAGGCGCCCGGCGGACCCTGCGCTGCGGCGTGGGCGAGCGCCGCACCGAGGTTCAGGCCCGCCTCGACGCTGAGCGTGACGACGTCGAGGTCGTGCGGCAGCTGTCGCAGGATGTCGTTGCGCCGGCGAACGGTTCGATCGTGCAGCCCGACGCGGAGAAACGCGGCACCGAGCGCCGCCCCGAGCGCCGCTGCGGCGAACAGCCGGAACGTCGACACGGAGCCCAGGAGAAGGACAGCAGCCAACGCACCGGCTGCCGTCGCAGAGCCCAGCGCAAGTTGGCCGGCGACGAAATGCTCGGGGCCGAGCGAAGCGTCGAATCCGGCGCGTGCGAGCTGCTCACGCAGGCGCTCCCGGTGTGCCGCCCCCATGAAGCCGCAGGCGAGCGGCGCCAGCCGCGCGAGGAGCGGCCACGCGATGCGCCAACGCCGCGGCAGGCGATCGAGATCCGCGCGCGCGAGCGGCGCCACCACGCGGGAACCCGCCGCGAGCAGCCCCCAGGCGGACAGTGCCACCGCAGCAAAGGTGGCGACGAGCGCGACGACGAGCCAGCCACTCATACGTCGATCATGACGACGCGGCGAATGGCGAACACGCCGATCGCCTGCAGCGCAAGGACCACGGCGCACACCAGCCAACCGTGCCAGGTGGTGAACAGCGCACGCATCGCCACCGGTTCGATGGCGAACAGCACCGCGCCGAGCAGCGACGGCAGCGCGCCCATCACCCACGCCTGCAGGCGTCCCTGTGCGGTGAGCGCGCGGATCTTGCCCTCGATGGCGAGCTTTCGCCGCATCGAATCGGCGAGCGACTCGAGCGTCGACGCCATGCTGCCGCCGGCAGCGGAGCCGACGCACAGGGCGCAGCCGAACAACACGCTTTCCTCGATCGGCATTCGCCGCCCGAAGGACGCGAGCGCCTCTTCGAGCGTTACGCCCAGTCGCTGCTCGCGCAGCAACAACCCGAACTCGTTCCGCGCAGGCGCGGGCATCTCCGCCGCCACCTGCGCGAGCGCCTGCATCAGTCCGCTGCCCGAGCGCAATCCTCCTGCGACGAGCATCAGCGCATCGGGCAGCTGCCGGCGAAATGCCTCGATCCGCCGCCGGCGCAACCGCGCAAGCACGAAACGGGGCAGCAGCGCCGCGGCGAAGGCCACGGCGAGGGCAGCCGGCCAGTCGCCCGTGATCCACCAGGCAGCGGCGGCGACCGACAGCGTGAGCAGATGCTGCATCACGAACAGGCGCGTCGCATCGACGAAGACGAAGGACTCGCGCATGCGCGCGCCGACCCCTCGTTCGAAGCGCTCGCGGTGGCGCGCCGCCGCCGATGTACCGAAGCGCGCGAACAGCACGAGCAGCGCAACGGCCGCACCGAAGGCGCCGGCGAGCGCCAGGCCCAGCGACGCAGCGACCGGCACCGTGCTCATGACTCCTCCGCGCGAAAGATCGCCAGGTCGAGGACTTCGCCGTCTTCGCGCCGACGTTCGTAGAACTGCGCGACGTTCCCGCACGCGACGAATCGGCCCGCCGTGAAGCGAAAGAGCGGCTGCATCAGCACGCGCGTGCCTTCCAGGCCGGTGACCTCGACGATCTCGACGACACGGCGCCGGCCGTCGGCCAGGCGTGCCTGGTGCACGATCACGTCGACGGCAGCGGCGATCTGCTCGCGGATCGCCGCCACCGGCATGTCGACGTCGGCCATCAGCACCATCGTCTCGAGTCGGGAGACGACGTCGCGCGGACTGTTCGCGTGCACGGTGGTGAGCGAGCCGTCGTGCCCGGTGTTCATCGCCTGCAGCATGTCGAGCGCCTCGCCGCCCCGGCACTCGCCGACGACGATGCGGTCCGGCCGCATGCGCAGCGCATTGCGCACGAGGTCGCGTATCGTGACGAGCCCTCGGCCTTCGGCGTTCGCCGGCCGCGCCTCGAGCGTTACGCGATGGGCGTGCGCCAGGCGCAATTCGGCCGCGTCCTCGATCGTCACCACGCGCTGGTCCGCTTCGATCAGGTTCGACAGCAGGTTCAGCAGCGTGGTCTTGCCCGAGCCGGTTCCGCCGGAGACGACGAGGTTGCGCCGCGAACGCACGCACACGCCGAGGAACTCGAGCATCGGTTGCGACAGTGAACCGTTGGCGACGAGATCGGTCGGCGAGAAGAGGCGCCGGTTGAAGCGCCGGATCGTGATCGCGGGACCGCGCACGGCCAGCGGCGGAATCACCGCGTTCACGCGCGAGCCGTCGGGCAGGCGCGCATCGACCATCGGGGACGATTCGTCGATGCGCCGGCCCAGCGGAGCGACGATCCGGTCGATCGCCGCGCGCACCGCATCCTCGCCGGTGAACGACGCCTCGGTGGCTTCGAGCCGCCCGTTGCGTTCGACGAAGATCTCGTCGGGCGCGTTGACCATGATCTCGGTGACCGTCTCGTCGCACAGAAGCGGCTCGAGCGGCCCCAGGCCGATCGCTTCGTCGAGCACCTCGCGCGCCAGGCGGTCGCGATCCACGTGTTCGGGCAGGCCGCGCTCGCCGCGCGCGATTTCGCGCAACAGCGCCTCGATCTCTGCGCGCAACTGCTCGGCGCTCAGCTGGCGGATGTCCTGGCGGCGCAGGTCGATCGTGGCGAGCAGCCGGCGATGCAGCAGCCTGCGCCACGGAACGAGCGAGTCGGAATCGGCCATCGCCAGCCGCTGCGCTTCGTCCGCCTGCAACGACGAGGCTCCCGATTGCGCGCGTTGCGCACCGGCCGCATATTCGACGCGCAGCGTCTCGTGCAACGCGCGCTCGCCTGTCGGGTGCACCCGCACGCGGTAGCCGGCGATCTCGATCTCGTCGTCGTCGGCCAGCGGCGCGTGTTCGGCGATGCGCTCGCCGTTCACCCAGGTTCCGCCCAGGCTGCCCCGATCGACCAGCTTGAAGCCGTGCTCGATGCGCACGATCTCGGCGTGCACGCGCGCGACGCGCCAGCCCTGCAGTTGCACCGCGCTGTCGACGCGTCTTCCGATTCGCGCCGGGAAGCGATCGATGCGCAGGTTGCGCAGCGATCCGTCGCCGCTCTCCACGGTGATCGTCAGCATGTCATTCGGCCATCTGCAGCCGCTCGCGCGCCTGCTCGACACGCTCGTCGCTGCGCTCTCGCGCGACGCGCTGCGAATCGCTGGCCGGCGTGACGAAACGCGGCGTGATGAACACGACGAGCTCGGTCCTGTTGTTGCGAAACTCGCGCGAGCGAAAGAGCGCGCCCAGGATCGGCAGGTCGCCCAACCCCGGCATCTTGTCGATCGAGCGCGACGCGTCTTCGCTCAGCAGGCCGGCGATGACGAGCGTCTCGTTTTCGCGCAGGTTCACTTCGGTTTCGGCGCGACGCTTGGTCAGCCCGGGAACGTCCTGCACCTGGACATCGAAATTGATCGCCGAGATCTCGGTGGCGATCTTCGCGGCGATCACGCCGGATTCGCTCGCCACCGGCTCGACCTCGAATTTCACGCCGTACTCCTTGAAGCCCACCGAGACGGTGCCCAGGCCGCTGGCGAAAGGCACCGGCAGCTCGCCGCCGGCGAGGAAGCGAGCCGAACCGCCGCTGCGGCACGACAACCGCGGCTCGGCGAGTACGAGCGCCTCGCCGTTCTGCGCAAGCAGGTTGATGATCGAACCGATCGAGGTGGCCAGCCCGAGCGTCGTCGCGAACGGCATCACGCGCGTACGCACCTCGAGTCCGGCCTCGGATGCGGCGCCCCCGGTGCGAAACGCGGCGCTGCGATGCAGGTCGCCGAGGATCCCGAAACTCGGCCCCTGCATGCCCGAGTTCCATCGCACGCCGATGTCCTCCAGGCGGTCGCGGCGGATCTCGACCATCCGCACGTCCATCTCGATCATCCGCTCCAGGCCGACGCGGCTGATCAGGTTGACGATCTGCGGGTAGCGCCGCGCGATCTCGGTCATCCGCGCTGCCTCCTCTTCCGAGAGTTCGTTGCCCTCGAGCACGACCTTGTCGCCGACGATGCGGGCGCGGACGCGGCTCGCCTCGCCGAGCATCGCCCGCACTTCGGCAAGCAGCCGATTCGCGTCGGCCGGTACGACGTTGATCTCGAAGCTGCTCTCGCTGCCGTCGACCGCCCACAGATGCAGGCTGCTCTGTCCCGCAGCCTCGGGGATCACGAGCACCTGTCCGCCGTCGAGCGAGGTCGCCTGGATGACCTTGCCGTTGCCCACCGCGACCCGCTTCAACTGGCCGGCACGAATCAGGTGCACCTGTCCGACGTGCAACTCGACCGGGATCGGCGGGAGCGGCGCGCCTTGCGCCACGTGCACGAGAAAGGCCGGCGCGGCGAACGCGAGGAACGCGTGCAGCGGCGTGGACCGGGGCACGATCGATCGTGCGAGGCGCCGGCTTCGGCCGAAGAAGAATGGGCCCGTCATTGCGCCCCCGCGATCGGTGCCTCGACTGCCTCGTGCGAAGCGTCGCGTCCGAAACGATGCAGTCCCCATGCGCCGTCGCCGCGCGGCGCTTCGTCACCGCCGGCAACGGCGGCGTTCCCCCGCGCGTAGCCCGCGGGCGAGCGCGCCTGCTGCGACGCCGGCGCCGCGCCCCGCCGCGCGCGGAACTGTGGCTGCGACGCGGGGCCGGGCTCTGCCGGTCGCGACATCTCGAATCCGTCGATCGGGATCTGCGCGACGCTGGCGCTTGCCAGCAGCGCACCGCGTCCGCCGACGATGATCTCGGGCCCGATCACCCTGGGCACCGCCACTGCGCGTTGCGGCGCGTCGACGCCGAGCAGCGCGTTGAGGTCCATCGCCCGCGGGCGCCACGGTTGGCGGTCTTCCGGATTGCGCAGCATCGCCGTGAGCTTTCCGCTGCGTTGCGCGACGATCAGCTGCTGGGCCTGCGCAGGAGACACCTCCACCGTGATCGCCGTGAAATGGCGCAGGCCTGCGCTGTCGCCCTTGTCGGCGCGCACCTGCCGGCCGGTCGCGAGCACGGTCATGTCCTGCATCAGCGCGGACGTCACTTCCTGCGCCGGCGGCATGCCGGGCAACGCCGGTGGCCGCACGGTGAACAGCAGGTCGATCCGATCGCCGGGCTGCAGCATCCCCGACACCGAATTGACTTCGTCGACGAGGACCGACATCGCGCGGATGCCGGGACGGATTCGGGACGAGAACGGTGAGGCATCGCGGCCGACGATCACTGCGGCGAGCAACGGCTCGCCGCTTCGCATCGGTTGTTCGATGCGCGCGCCCGCGTGCTGCTCGAATCGTTCGGGACGCACTGCGCTGCCCGGCACCAGGTCGGCCGGCACTTCGCGAACCGCCATGCTGTCGGCGTCGACGACGGTCCCGGCTGCGAGGTCGTGTCGCGCGACGACGATCTCCACCGTGTCCTGCTTCGATGCAAGCCGCGCCTTCTCGATCTCGATGCGTTCGGCCAGGTAGCCGCGTGCACCGAACACGGCAAGCGCTCCGAAGCCCACGGCAGCGGTGACGAGCAGCCCCGAGCGGTGCCGGCCGAAGAAGGCGGTGATGCGACGAAGGGGAGCGAGCGCGTGGATCATGGCAGCGAAATCGTCCGGGTGAAGTGCTGGTAGCGGTCGGCGACGGCATCGAAGAACGACTCGAGCGCGCTGTGCGGACCGGTGGTGATCGCGAGTACGAACAAGGCGACGACGAGCAGGTACTCGACACTCGCCTGTCCTCGCGAACGGCGATCGCTCATCGGGGTGTCTCCCGGTAGTGCAGGACGGCGCTCGCCCCCTGCGGCAGTCGATGCAGCGTGACGAGCAGCTCCGCGCCCGCGCTGCGGTAAAAGCGCGCCCGGTCGTCGCTCCAGCGCAGGTCCCGCGTCCGGCCTTTCGCGCGCATCGGCTCGAATCCGGCGCGCAGCAGATGCCGCTCGAGATGAGTCTCGGCATCGTCGAGCGAGCGCGGGAAATGCGCGACGATCGTGGCCGCCCGCCGCTCGTGCGCGCTGTCCGACGAGAACCGGCGCACGGCGCGCGCGTCGTCGGGAACGAGTCCGGCGAGCGAAAGCTCCTGCGCGGTACCGGTGCGCGCCGTGTGCCACCGAGTGAGCAGCCCTTCGCTGCCGCCGTCCGGGGAGGCTCGCATCTGCAGCGTCTCGAAGCCCGCGATGCCCGGCATCGTGCCCGCGGCGTCGACGATCTCACCGCCGGCGCCGGCAAGCCGCGACAGCACGAACCACTCGCCTGCCTGCGCCTGCAGCACCGTGTCGATGCCCTGCGCACGCCAGTGGCCTTCGAGGTCGGCGAGCGCATCGCGCGGCGCGCGGCGGCTGCGCAGCTCGTACACGGTCACCGATTGCCCGGCGATCGAACCGTCGGGAATCGCCAGGCGCACGCGGTCGATTCCCGGCAGCGACTGCAGCGACACGGCGTCGTCCGCACGTACCTGCCCGTGAAGCGCCGCCAGCGGAAACGCGGCGAGCAGCAACGCGGCCTGCGCGTTCATGAGCCGATGCGGTCGGCCGGCACGCGGTCGACGTCCACTTCGTGCGGCCGGAACTCGGAGGCGAGCGGCTCGAGCCCGGCGGCGTCCATCAACTGCAGCGCCCACAGCGTCAGCTGGTAGCCGGCGCGGAATCCCGCTTCGTGCAGCGGATCCACGCGGGACCCGGCCTGCACCCGCGACTGCACCGTATGCTCGGCCTCGCCGTACGGACCCGACGCATTCCACGCATCGGTGAGAAGCGCGGTGCGTGCGTGCATCAGCAGCGGCAACGAATCGAGCCGGCCGAGTTGCTCGTTGCCGGCCTGGCTCGGCGACACGCGCGCGCGCACCTCCGACGTCGCCAGCCCGCCGTCCAGCGACAGGCCGAAGCGGGACGGACCGGCCAGGCGATCGAGCAGCGCAGCCGCATCGCCCGACGCCCGGCCGATCGCCGTCGAGCGACCCGCATCGAAGCGCGACGGCGTCACGGTGACGGAGACATCGGCATAGCGCTCGAGCAGCGGACGGCCGCGCCTGTCGGTCCACAGCGGATTGCGCTCCTGCGACGGCGCGGTATCGTCGAGCCGGTCGGCGGTGTAGATTTCCCGATCGATGCGGCCGAAGTGCCGACGCCGCGCCTCTTGCACGAGCGCATCGCGCGCAACCGCATCGCTGCAGTCGTCGGGGCGCACCGTGCACTCGAAGGCGAGCGTGCGCGACGCGGCGATGGTCGCCTGCTGCATCGACTGGAACTTGCCGAGCAGCACGACCAGCAGCACGAGCGGAACGAGCACGATCGCGGCGACGAGCGCCTCGACGAGCGCCTGCCCGCCCTGCCCGCGTCGATCAGTTCGCATACCGTTGCGCCGCTGCCCGTTGCGCCGCGCTCGGCTCGGCGAGACGCGCCTGCCAATAGGGGCTGTACAGGCTGGCGTATTCGATCCGCTCGGGCGCCGCCGGCGGGCGGCGAAAATACGCCTCGCCCACCGCCATTGCCCAAAGCCGGTTGCCGGCGAACGCCTCGAACAGACGCAGTCGTCCGATGCCGACGTCGAGCGCATTCGCCGTGCGCACGTCACCGGCCTCCGTTCGCGCGAGCACGACGACCTGCGACACCGGGAAGAGGGGATCGTCGAGCGCACCGTGGTTCAGCTCGCGCACACGTTCGATGCCGCTGTAGCTGCCGGGGCCGGCCCCGGCCCCGGCCGCCATCTCCGACTCGGCCAGCGCGGTGGCGAGTCCGTTGTCGCGCGTGCCGCCCGTGTCGCCGAGCAGCCCGGGCGACTCGACGCCGTCGAAAGCCTCGGCAGCACCCCATCCGACGGGCAGCCATTCCCGTTGCCGGCAGCTTCCGAACAGGAATCCGCTCTTGCGCCAGTTGTGGATCGACCCCGTGTCGACCGCCTGCCAGCGCTCGAGGTCGGGCGCCATCTCGGTACCGCCGCGCTTGCGCCACCAGCGGAACCACCGATCGACGTTCGTCGTTCGACCGAAGCACGACGAAGGCAGCAGCAGCAGCCGCAGGTCGTCGCGACGCGGGCCCTTCACGAAGCGATCGAGCGAGTCGACGACGACGTCGCGCAGCCGGGCGCGGTCGTCGTCGCTCGCATGGCGTCGGGTGAAACCGGCGAACGCGCTCGCGTCGCCGAGTGCGAACGCGAAGAACGCGGGATCGTTCGCGCGGACGACCTCGTTCGCGACGGCCCCCAGCCCGAAGGAATCGGCGGCCCGCTGCAGCGCCTCCTGGCTGCGCGCGAGCAGCGACTTGTAGCCCACGGAAGGCGCGGCGCGCAGCCGCACTTCCTCGGCTGCCGCCGCTTCGGTGAGCTCGCGTGCGTTTCGCGCCATCGAAGCGGCCGCCGCGAGCACCGGCTGCGCAGCAGGCCAAGCCGCGGCAAGAGGGGCGGCATTCCCGGTGAAGCGCTCGAAGTACTTCGCCCACGAAACGAGCGTGACGGCCTGCGCGACCGCGACTTCCTGGGCGACGATCGCGCGGTTCGCGTAGGCATGGAAGTTCAGCACGCGCGCGCGCCACAGCGCAGCGCTGTAGGCGGCGGCGTCGGCGGCGTTGACCAGGCGCTGCTTGGTGGTCACGACCTGTCCGCTGCTGAAGAGCACGAACAGCCCGAGCAACGCGGCGAACAGCAGCACGAGCGCCAGCACGAGCGCCTGCCCGCGTTGCGACGCGATGGACTGCGTTGCGCGCACCGTCGCCGCTCCGGTCAGCGATTGTTGGCGTCGTAGTTGTCGAGGCCCTTGCGCGCGTTCGCGTTCGTCGAGGACGTGTTCGCGTTCGTCTGCGCATTGCCGATCGCGGTGGACGCCGCCTGCCCCGATACCTCGAGCGCCAGTCCGGCGGTCTGGTTGCGGATCGTCTGGCCGAACAGCGTGTACACGCCGATCGCGGCAACGGCGATCAGCGCGACGACGATGATGTATTCGGTCATTCCCTGGCCGCGCTGGCGAGGCGATCGGCAGGCACGAACGGAAACGAAGGCGGGAGCGGGAAGCGGGTGCATGGGACGGTCTCCTGTGCGCCGGAAGGGGAAGGCGCAGGAACCGTTATAGGCGCGCACCTCGCGCGCGGAAATTCGACGCTCGGCCGAGTCGGCGGACTAGGACCTTCGTCGACGCGCCGGTGTCGATCCGCGCCGGCCGTCCACGGCGGGCGCACCAGCAAAAAGGGCCGGCGAATCGCCGGCCCCGTCGAAGCGGATCTGCGCGGGCTCAGGCGGCCTTCTTCTTCGCCCCACCCTTCGCGTCGAAGAACTGCGCGTCCTCGGTCGAGCCCTTCAGCGCGGCCGTGGAGGCTTCGCGCTCGACGGTCGTGGTCACGGCGTCGAAGTAGCCGGTGCCCACCTCGCGCTGGTGCTTCACCGCCGTGAAACCCTGCTCGGCCGCGGCGAACTCGGCCTCCTGCAACTCGACGAATGCGCTCATCTGCTGGCGCGCATATCCATGCGCCAGGTGGAACATCGAGTAGTTCAGCGAATGGAAGCCGGCGAGCGTGATGAACTGGAACTTGTAGCCCATCGCGCCGAGTTCGCGCTGGAACTTCGCGATCGTCGCTTCGTCGAGGTTCTTCTTCCAGTTGAACGACGGCGAGCAGTTGTACGCGAGCATCTTGCCGGGGAACTGCTTGTGGATCGCGTCGGCGAAGGCGCGGGCGAAATTCAGGTCGGGCGTGCCGGTCTCGCACCAGATGAGATCGGCGTAGGGCGCATAGGCCAGGCCGCGCGAGATCGCCTGTTCCAGGCCGTTCTTCGAACGGAAGAAGCCCTCGACGGTGCGCTCGCCGGTCAGGTACGGCTTGTCGTTCTCGTCGACGTCGGAAGTGACCAGGTCGGCCGCTTCCGCGTCGGTGCGCGCGAGCAGGATCGTCGGCACGCCGCAGACATCCGCCGCGAGCCGCGCGGCGACGAGCTTGGCCACCGCCTCGCGGGTGGGCACGAGCACCTTGCCGCCCATGTGGCCGCACTTCTTCACCGAGGCGAGCTGGTCTTCGAAATGAACGCCCGACGCACCGGCATCGATCATCGACTTCATCAGCTCGAAGGCGTTCAGCACGCCGCCGAAACCGGCTTCCGCGTCGGCGACGATCGGCGCGAAGTAGTCGACGAAGTCGGCGTCGCTCGGACTCTTGCCTTCCATCCACTGGATCTGGTCGGCACGCGTGAGCGTGTTGTTGATCCGGCGCACGACCGAAGGCACCGAGTTCGCCGGATACAGCGATTGATCGGGGTACATCTCGCCGGCCAGGTTCGCGTCGCCGGCGACCTGCCAGCCCGACAGGTAGATCGCCTTCAGGCCCGCCTTGACCTGCTGCATCGCCTGGTTGCCGGTGAGCGCGCCCAGGGAATTGACGAACGGCTCCTCGTTGATCAGCTTCCAGAGCTTCTCCGCGCCGCGCCTGGCGAGCGTGTGCTCGACCTGCACCGAGCCGCGCAGGCGCACGACGTCCTCGGCCGTGTAGCCGCGCTTGATGCCGCGCCAGCGCGGGCTTTCCGACCATTCCTTCTGCAGCTTCTGCGCATCGAGTTCACGGGACGACATCAGAGTTCTCCTGAACGAGTGGAAGACCGTTTCGGCGGCGAAGCGTTCGCGCCGGTCGCGATTGCCGGGCGAGATCGTCTCGTCGTCGAGATATCCGAAAGCTTAGCGATTCGTGATGCGATGCAATATGACCGAACACGCTTGTTGTTCAAAAACTTTTTTTTCGCATCTTCAATTTCTTAGGCAGATTTCACCACATCGCGAAATCGATTTTTTAGTCCGTGAAACGCCCGGATGCCGCATTGCACTGCGACATTTTCGCAATGCGGAATTCGCTTCCCGAATCCGAGAAACGCACTGCGTCGCACAGCCGCCGCTGCCCGTTTCCCCACGCTTTCCCTCCGGGCGCCCCTGCGGGAAGCAGCCGGCCCGGCTCCGGCGGCCGGGCAATCCAGCGATCGCTTGATCTCGCTCAAATACGGTATCCTGCGCGTTGAATGATGATTCATTCACCAATGAACAGGGACAGACGGACGATGGGGCTGCAGCAGGAACGACTCGGGAACACGCTGCGCGTCACGCTCGACGAGCCGCCAGTGAACGCGCTCAGCCGGGCGCTGATCGAAGCGCTCGCAGACGTTGCCGAAACGGTCGCGGCCGACCCCTCGCTGTCGGTGCTGCACCTGCGCAGCGTCGGTCGCGCCTTCTGCGCCGGCGCCAACCTCGACGAGATGCGCGTCGGGTTCGCGGGCCCCGAAGGACTCGAGCAACAGCTCGCCTTCGTTCGTCGGTTGCAGCAGGTGTTCGAGCGCATCGAGCGGCTCGACGCGGTGAGCGTCGCCGAGGTGGGCGGCCATGCACTGGGCGGCGGCCTGGAGCTCGCCCTCGCCTGCGACCTGCGCATCGGTGCGGCCGAAGCGCGCATCGGGTTGCCCGAAGTCGAGCTCGGCCTGGTGCCCGGCGCCGGCGGCACGCAACGCCTGGCCCGGCTGTGCGGCCCGGCACTCGCGCGGCGGCTGATTCTCGGCGCGGAGACCTTCGACGGACGCAGCGCGGAGCAGTTCGGCATCCTGCACTGGGCCGTCCCGAAGACCGAACTCGCCGCTCGCGCAAAGGCGCTGGTCGAGCGGCTCGCCGGCCTGCCGCGCGCAGCGCTGGCCGAAGCCAAGGCGTGCATCGAATGCGCGACCCGCCCGGGCGACGAGGGCTTCGAGCAAGAGCTGCTTTCCACGCGGCGGCTGATGACCGACGCCGAGACGAAGCGGCGGGTAGCCGCATTCCTGGCGCGCTGAACGTCCGTTTTCTTCTTCCTTTCCCTTCGAACCCCCTCACGGAGTACTGCGATGAAACTCGACGACCGGATCGCGATCGTCACCGGCGCCGCTTCGGGCATCGGCCTGGCCACGGCACAGCGCCTGGCCGAAGCGGGCGCCACCGTCATGCTCGGCGACATCGACGATGCACGCGGCGAACAGGCCGCCGCCGACCTGCGCGCGGCGGGCCTGCGCGCCGACTACTCGCATTGCGACGTGACCAGCGACACGTCGGTCGCCGCGTTTCGCGAGGCGACGCTGCAGCGGCACGCGCGCGTCGACATCGTCGCCAACGTCGCCGGTTGGGGCAAAATCCAACCCTTCCTCGAAAACGACGACGCGTTCATCAGCAAGGTGGTCGAACTGAACTTCATGGGAACGGTGCGCGTGGTGCGCGCGTTCCTGCCGCAGATGATCGAGCGCAAGCAGGGCAAGATCGTCAACGTCTCGAGCGACGCGGGCCGCGTCGGCAGCCTGGGCGAGACGGTGTATTCCGGCGCCAAGGGCGGCGTGATCGCCTTCACGAAGGGCCTGGCGCGCGAAACGGCTCGCCACGGCATCACGGCGAACTGCGTGTGCCCGGGGCCCACCGACACGCCGCTGCTGCAGGCGGTGCCGGAGAAGCATCGCGAGGCGTTCCAGCGCGCGATCCCGATGAAGCGCTTCGCCAGGCCCTCGGAGATCGCCGACGCCGTCGTTTTCTTCGCCAGCGGACGTTCCGATTACATTACCGGCCAGGTCCTCAGCGTCAGCGGCGGACTGAGCATGGTGGGTTGATTCACGACGACAGACCGCAGGAGCACCCTATGTACAAGATTTCCGCAAAGGACCTGAAGCCCGAGCACTTCCGCTTCGAGGTCGACGGCAAGGTGGCCACGCTCACGCTGAACCGCCCCGAGCGCAAGAATCCGTTGACCTTCGAGTCGTACGCCGAGATGCGAGACCTCTTTCGCAAGCTCGCCTACGTTCCCGAGATCAAGACGGTGGTGCTCACCGGCGCCGGCGGCAACTTCTGCTCCGGCGGCGACGTGCACGAGATCATCGGTCCGCTCACCAAGATGGACATGGGCGGACTGCTCGAGTTCACGCGCATGACGGGCGACGTCGTGCGCGCAATGCGCAACATGCCGCAGCCGATCGTCTGCGCAATCGACGGCATCTGCGCCGGCGCCGGCACGATGCTCGCATGCGGCTCGGACATCCGTTTCGGCACGCCCAGAAGCAAGGTGGCGTTCCTGTTCGTCAAGGTGGGGCTGGCCGGCGCCGACATGGGCGCGTGCACGCTGCTGTCGTCCATCGTCGGGCACGGCCGCGCCTCGGAGCTGCTGTTCACGGGCCGCGCGATGCCCGGCGAAGAAGCCGAGCGCTGGGGCTTCTACAACGCACTCGTCGAACCCGAGGCGCTCGCCGAGCGCGCCGGGCAGATGGCGCAGTCGCTTGCCGACGGCCCGACCTTCGCGCACGCGATGACCAAGAAGATGCTGCTGCAGGAATGGAACATGGGTCTCGAGGAAGCCATCGAGGCCGAGGCGCAGGCGCAGGCGATCTGCATGCAGACGCAGGATTTCCACCGCGCTTATCATGCGTTCGTCGCCAAGCAGACGCCGAAGTTCGAAGGCAACTGAGTCGAAGGCGGTTGAAGCATGTCCGACCGGACGTTTCTCGATTGGCCGTTCCTCGACTCCACGCACCGCGCGCTTGCCGAAGCGCTCGACGCGTGGGCGGCAAGCGCCCTGCCCGGCCTCGCGCTTCCGCACGATGCCGGCAACGAGGCGCTCGATGCCGCCTGCCGGCGGCTGGTCGCCTCGCTCGGGGACGCGGGCCTGCTGCAACTGAGTGTGCCGGCGCCCTGGGGCGGACGACACGAAAAGCTCGACGTGCGCAGCCTGTGCCTGGCGCGCGACACGCTCGCGCGCCATCACGTGCTCGCCGACTTCGCCTTCGCGATGCAGGGGCTGGGCAGCGCGCCGATCACGCTCGCCGGCTCCGACGCGCAGAAGAAGCGATTCCTACCCGATGTCGCGCGCGGCCGATCGCTTGCCGCCTTCGCGCTGTCCGAGCCCGATGCCGGCTCGGACGTCGCTGCCATGCGCACGAAGGCGACTCGCGACGCCGACGGCTGGCGAATCGACGGCTCCAAGACGTGGATCTCCAACGCGGGCATCGCCGACTTCTACACGGTGTTCGCCCGCGTCGGCGACGAGCCGGGCGCGAAGAACCTGGCCGCCTTCGTCGTCCCCGCCGACACGCCCGGTCTGGACGCCTCGGCGCGCGTCGACGTCATCGCGCCGCACCCGCTCGGTACGCTGCACTTCGATGGCTGCCGGGTGCCCGACGATGCGCTCATCGACCGGCCCGGCGCCGGCTTTCGCATCGCGATGGCCACGCTCGACGTGTTCCGCTCCACGGTGGGCGCGGCAGCGCTCGGCATGGCGCGCCGCGCGCTCGACGAAGCGCTCGCACGCACGCGCACCCGTGAGGTGTTCGGGCAGAAGCTCGCCGAGTTCCAGCTCACGCAGGCGAAGATCGCCGAGATGGCGCTCGCGGTCGACGCCGCGGCGCTGCTCGTGTATCGGGCCGCGTGGACGAAGGACACGCAGCGCGAGCGCGTGACGCGCGAAGCGTCGATGGCCAAGCTCTACGCCACCGAGTCGGCGCAGACCGTCATCGACCAGGCCTTGCAGCTCTTCGGCGGCACGGGGGTCATCCGCGGCGCCGCGGTCGAGGAGCTGTATCGGGAGATACGTGCATTGCGCATCTACGAGGGCACCAGTGAAATCCAGAAGCTCGTGATCGCCGCCAAGACCTACGAGGCTTTCGCTGCCGACGCCGGCAACTGATCCTGTTTCGCTTTTTTCAGTTCCCCCAGGAGGAGACGACGTGGAAAAGAGAACGTTCCTGAAGAACACGCTGGCCGTCGCGGGCGCAGCGGCCGTGTCCGGCGTGGCCGGGCCGATTCGGGCGCAGGAGCAGGTCAAGCTGCGCATGTCGCACTTCCTGTCGCCGATGGCGCCGGCGCAGACCAAGCTCTTCCAGCCGTGGGCCGACCGCGTCGAGAAGGACTCCGGCGGGCGGATCAAGTGCGAGATCTACCCGGCGATGCAACTCGGCGGCAAGCCTCCGCAGCTCTTCGACCAGGCCCGCACGGGGGTCGCCGACATCATCTGGACAGTGCCCGGATACACGCCCGGACGTTTCCCGATTTCGGCGGTGTTCGAGCTTCCGTTCGTCGTGGGCGACAGCGCCGAGGCGACCGCGCAGGCGATCTGGGAGTTCTACAAGGCGCATCTGCGCGACGAGTACAAGGACGTGCACCCGCTGCTGCTGCACTGCCACGCGCCGGGCCTGGTGCACATGAAGGACAAGCTCGTCACGAAGATGGAAGACCTGCAGGGCAAGAAGCTGCGCCTGCCGACCAAGCCCGTGGGCGACGCGCTCAAGCTGCTGGGAGCGTCTCCGGTGGGCATGCCGCTTCCCGAGGCCTACGAGGCGCTGTCGCGCGGCGTCGCCGACGGAGTCACGGTCCCCTGGGAGGTGATGAAGCCGCAGCGCCTGAACGAGCTGACGAAGTACCACACGTATACGGGCCTGTACACGAACGTGTTCCTGATGGCGATGAACAAGCAGAAGTACGAGAGCCTGCCGGCCGACCTGAAGGCGGTCATCGACAAGAACTCGGGCGACAACTTCATCAAGGAAATCGGCGAGGCCTGGGACGACGCGGAGGTTCCCGGCCTCCAGCAGGCGAAGGAAATGGGACACGAGATCACCCGACTGTCGCCCGACGAAAAAGCGCGCTGGAAGAAGACGACGCAGCCGGTGGTCGACGCCTGGATCGCGGCCACGCCCAACGGACGGAAGCTCTACGACGAAGCGGTTGCGCTGATCGCCAAGTACGAGAAGAAATGAGCGAGGGCGAGAGCCGGATCACCGACGCCGCCGCTGCGCGCCCGGGCGCCGAACAGGCGCTCGAGCGCGCGTGCCGCTGGCTCGCCATCGCCGGCGGCGTGGTGATGATCGGCTTCACCGTCGTCTCGGTGCTCAGCATCCTGGGTCGCAGCGTGTTCAACTCGCCGCTGATCGGCGACTTCGAACTCGTCGAACGGGGCACCGCGATCGCCGTGTTCGCGATGCTCCCCTACTGTCACCTGCGCGGTGGCAATGTCGCCGTCGACATGTTCGTCGGAATGTTTCCACCGGCGCTGCGCCGCGTGCTCGCCACCGCCAGCGACGCCGTCTTCGCGATCGTCGCCGCGCTGATGACGTGGCGCCTGGCGCTGGGCGGCTGGAACCAGTACGAGTTCAACGACATGTCGATGATGCTGCTGATCCCCACCTGGTGGATCTTCGTGCCCATCGTCGCATCGATGGCGCTGCTCACCGTCGTCTGCATCGTCCGCGCCGCACGGGGCGGAATCAAGTTCGCCTGAGCCAGAGCGACCCGGGAGACATTCCTTGAGCGGAATGGCCATATCGCTGACGATGTTCGGCGTTCTCGTCGCGTTGCTGGTGCTCGGCGTTCCGGTCGGACTCACGCTGCTGCTCGTCGGCGGCGCCGGCTACGTCTGGGTGTCGGGGCTCGATCCGCTGCTCAACTACATGAACACGGCCCCGTATTTCCAGGCGGCGAACTACTCGCTTTCCGTCATTCCGCTGTTCGTGCTGATGGGACAGTTCGCCACCGGCTCCGGACTTTCCACCGGCATCTTCAACGCGGCGGCCGCATGGCTCGGACATCGCCGCGGGGGCATCGCAATGGCGGGCATCGGCGCTTGCGCGGCCTTCGGGTCGATCTGCGGCTCCTCGCTTGCCACTGCGGCGACGATGGCGCACGTGTCGCTGCCGGAGATGAAGCGGCTGAACTACTCGGGGCGTCTCGCCACCGGTGCGCTGGCCGCCGGCGGTACGCTCGGAATCCTGATCCCGCCGTCGGTGGTGCTGGTCATCTACGCGATCCTCACCGAGCAGTCGATCGGCAAGCTCTTCCTGGCCGCGATGGTTCCCGGAACGCTCGCCGCGCTCGGCTACATGATCGCCATCGCGATCGTCGTGCGCTTCGATCCGAAAGCAGGCCCGGCCGCGCCGAAGGCATCGCTGGCCACGCGGATGAAGACGCTCGCCGAGCTGCTTCCGGTGATCGTCGTCTTCGTCGTCGTCATGGGCGGGATCTACGGCGGTTTCTTCACGCCCACCGAGGGTGCGGCGGTAGGCGCGGCCGCCACCGGGGCGATCGCGATCTACAACGGCATGCGGTTGAACGGAATCGTCGATTGCCTGCTGGGCACGGCGAGCCTTACCGCGATGATCTTCCTGATCCTGATCGGCGCGGATCTCTTCAACGCATTCCTGGCGATCACGCAGATGCCGAACCAGGCGGCTGCAGCCATCGCGTCGAGCGACTTCTCGCCGATGACGGTGCTGTTCCTGATCCTGCTGTTCTATCTCGTGCTCGGCTGCGTGATGGACTCGATGTCGATGATCCTCGTCACGATCCCGGTGCTGTTTCCGATCGTGATGGGGCTCGATTTCGGCTTGCCGCCCGAACACCAGGCGATCTGGTTCGGCATCCTCGTGCTGATCGTCGTCGAGGTGGGCCTGATCACGCCGCCCTTCGGACTGAACGTGTTCGTCATCAACTCGATGGCGCCGGACGTGCCGATGAGGGAATCGTTCCGGGGCGTGATGCCGTTCCTCGCGAGCGACTTCATCCGCGTGATGATCCTGATCGCGTTCCCGGTCATCACGCTCTGGCTGCTGCGCTTCATCGAGTGAGCGCTTCGCGAAAGCGTGCGCCGGCGCCGCGTCGAAACGCCGAGCCGGAGCCCGACCCGAAGAACCCGCCGGTGAAGGCGCGCGTCGGCGACGAGGCGCTCGTCGCGCAACGTCGCCAGCAGATCGTCGCCGCTGCCGTCGAGCTCTTCTCGAGCCAGGGCTACTACCGCACGACGGTGCAGGAGATCGCCGCACGCGCCGGCATCAGCACCGGTCTCGTCTACCAGTACGTCGAGGACAAGGACGACGTGCTGTTGCTGGCGATCCTCGAGGTGGTCGACGCCTACGGTCGCGAGATCCCGGCGGCGCTCGCGCAGCTCGAAGATCCGCTCGAGCGCTTCCGCACCGCAGTGAAAACCTACTGCCGCGTCGTCGACCGGCTGCGCGACGCGACGGTGCTCGCCTACCGCTCGACGCGGTCGCTCTCGCCTGCGCACCGCAAGCTCGTGATGCAGGCCGAGCTGCAGTCCAACGAGCTGATCGCGCGCACGATCCAGGACTGCGTCGACGCGAAGGCGTTCGCCGCCGACGTCGACGTGGAATTCCTCACGCACCAGACGGTGATGTTCGCGCACTCGTGGGCACTGAAGCACTGGCGGCTGTCGCGGCGCTACTCGCTCGACGAATACGTCCGGCACGGCCTTGCGATGTTCCTGCGCGCGTCGCTGCGCGCGTAGCGCACGCTACGGTTCCGCCTGCATCTCGTCGTCGAGCAGCTGCACCGCCGCCGGTTCGGCGAGCGACTCCACGCCGCGCAGCTTGCGCTCGATCGCCCGGGTGCGCGTCTCCGCGTTGCCCAGCGTCGTGCCGGCGCGGTCGATGTGCTCCTTGGCCTTGGCGAGCACGTCGCCGAACTTGCCGAACTCGGTCTTCACCGCACCGAGCAGCTGCCACACCTCGCTCGAACGCTTCTCCACCGCCAGCGTGCGGAATCCCATCTGCAGGCTCGACAGGATCGCCGCCAGCGTGCTCGGGCCGGCCACCACGACGCGCCACGTGCGCTGCAGCTCGTCGACGAGGCCGGGACGTCGCACGATCTCCGCGTACAGCCCCTCGGTGGGCAGGAACAGCAACGCGAAATCGGTGGTCGCCGGCGGTGCGACGTACTTGTTGCGGATCGTCTTCGCCTCCAGGCGCAGGCGCTGTTCGAGCTGCCTGCCGGCCGCCTCGGCAGCCACCGGGTCGGCACGCTCCTGGGCGAGCACGAGCCGGTCGTAGTCCTCGCGCGGGAACTTGGCGTCGATCGGCAGCCACACCGGCGAATCCGTTGTGCTGCCGGGCAAGCGGATCGCGAACTCGACCCGATCGCTGGAGCCGGGCACCGGCGCGACGTTGCAGCCGTACTGCTCGGGGACGAGCAGCTGCTCGAGCAGCGACGCCAGTTGCACTTCGCCCCAGGTGCCGCGCGTCTTCACGTTCGTCAGCACGCGCTTGAGGTCGCCGACGTCGGAAGCCAGCGCCTGCATCTCGCCCAACCCCTTGTGCACCTGCTCGAGTCGATCGGACACCTGCTTGAACGACGCGCCCAGCCGCTGCTCGAGCGTGGCCTGCAGCTTCTCGTCGACGGTGCGGCGCATCTCCTCGAGCTTGACCGCGTTGTCGGCCTGCAGGTCGCGCAGGCGTCGCTCGAGCGTCTCGCGCAGCGACTCCAGCCGAAGTTCGGTACCCTCGCGCAGCGCATTCAACCGCTGCTCGTTGCTCTCGCGCAGCGCGTCCAGCCGCTGCTCGTTCGCCTCGGTGAGCTTGGCCAGTTGCTGCGCGAAGGCGTCGATCTGGTTGTTCTGCACGCTGGCGATCGTTCCCATCTGCTGCGTCAGGCTGCGCCCCAGTTCGAAGAGCGAGGCGCCCAGCTCGCGGCGGTTCTCGCGCGCCTGCGCACTCGTCTCCTCGCGCAACTCGCGTTGCGCGTCCAGTTGCATGCGCGTGGACTGCGCAAGCGCATCGAGCACCGGCGCCGCCGCATCCGGCGGCCTTCGCAGCAGCAGGAAGAACAGCAGTACGAGCGAACACGTCGCCAGCGCGACGGCAGCGATCAGCAGGATTTCGTTCGAAGCCAACGGAAGACCTTCGCGAGCCCGCGGTTGTCGGGAAGCGGGATATCCGCGAGGATACGACACGACGAACCCTTGTCAGGAGGCAAAGATGAGTGCCCGCGCCGTACCCTTCGCCATCGCCGCATCCGTTCCCGCAGTCTTCGCCGCCCTCGTTCTCGCGCTGCCGCCGACGGCCGTCGCCGCTCCGTCGGAAATCCCCACGGCGGTATTCCAGTGCGCCACGCGCGACGGTCGAACCGTCTTTTCCGACGAACCCTGCGTGGGCGCGCCGCAGGTTCGCGTCTGGACGCCTCGTGCAGGCGCACAGGGCATCGAGCGAAGCACCCCGGCAGCCCCGGCTCCGGTCGCGCCCGCGGCGACGCTCGCAGCGGCGATGGGGCATTCGACGAGCGCGGGAGCGACCGATTACGGACCCTACGTCGACTGCCAGCGCCGTGGCGGACGCTTCGACGTCGCTGCGCGCATCTGCCACCTGCCCGACGATGCTGCGCGGCGGATGTTCGACGCGAAGTAGCAGCAACGCGAAACAACAACCGAACGAGCGCCGGGCCGGGCCGCTGCTGGTCGCGGCGCCGCGCCCGCGTTCTCGCCTGGACGCGGAGGCCCGTCCGTCATTACAGTGCGAGGCGCTAGACGTTCCGCAGTGTAAGAAGTGGGGGCGCCCGCAGCACGGCGCGCAGGCTGAGCCAGCCCGCGACCAGCGTGAGCGCCGCACCGGCCAGCGCGCCGAGCGGCAAGATCGTCCACCTGGGCTGGTAGGCGAAACCGAACACCTGCTCGGCCAGCGCCCAGCCGATCGCGATCGAGCCGGAAGCCGCCAGCAACCCGGCCAGCGCCCCGCTGAAGGCGAGCTCGATGCGCTGCGCGCTCGACAACTGCCGCGCCGACGCACCCAGTGCACGCATCAATCCCGCCTCGCGAATGCGCTCGTCGCGCGAACTCGCGAGCGCCCCCCACAGCACGGTGACGCCCGCCGCGAGCGTCAGCACGAACAGGAACTGCACGGCCCGGATCACCTGGTCGAGCATCGCCTGCACCTGTCGGACGATGTTGCCGGTGTCGAACACGGTGAGATTGGGGAACTCGCGCACCAGGCGCCGGTCCACCGGATCCGCCACTGCCGGCTGGTGATAGGCCGTGATCCACGTCTGCGGCCGGTCTCCGAGCGCTTCCGGCGACAGGATCATGAAGAAATTCACTTTCATCGAATCCCAGTCGACGCGTCGCACGTTGACGACGCGTGCGGTGACCGTCTCGCCGGCAACGTCGAAACCCAGTTCGTCGCCGAGCGCGAGCTTCAGCGTCCCGAGAATGCCCTGCTCCACCGAGACCTCCGCGTGGCCGGACCGGAAAGGCTCGCCTTCGACGATCCGGTTGTGCGCGGGAATCCCGCGCGCGTACGACAGGTTGAACTCCCGGTCGATCAGGCGCTGCGCGCGGTCCTCCTCATAGTCTTCGGGCCGCACCGGCGCTCCGTCGATGGTGACGAGCCTGCCGCGCACCATCGGATGCAGCTCGGGCTGCGCCACCCCGGCCTGCGCGAGTGCCGCGCGAACCGCGTCGACCTGGTCGGGCTGGATGTTGACCACGAAGCGGTTCGGCGCATCGGGCGGACTGGCCCGTCGCCAGCCGTCGATCAGGTCGGTCCGGGTGACGGTGAGCAGCATCAGTGCCATCAGGCCCACCGACAGCGCGACCGTCTGCATCACCGTCATCGCACGACGGCGCGCCCACGAAGCGAAGGCCAGCCGCAAGGCAGGGCTTCCGGCGACCACGCCGGAATGGCGCAACGGTTCGAGCGCTCGCATCACCGTGAACGCCACACCGGCGAAGACGACGACACCGAGCGCGAAGCCGCCGATCGCCACGAATGCGAGTCGCCGATCGCCGGCGAACCAGAGCAGCAGCGCGGCAAAGGCGAGCGTCGCCGACAGCGCGGCCACCCAGGCGGAAGCCGGCGTGCCGGCGACTTCGCGACGCAGCACGTGCAGCGGCGCGACGTCGGCCAGGCGCAGGAACGGCCACGCGCCGAAACCGGCCATCAGCACGAGCGCCGAGAACAATGCCTGCGCGGCCGGCCGCCAGCCGGGCAGCGGCAGTTGCATCTGCAACAGCGGCGCCATCGCGGCCACGAGGGCGAAATGCACGACCCAGCCGATCGCGATGCCGGCCAACGCGCCGAGCAGCGCCACCCACAGCAGCTCCAACCCGAGCAGCGCGAGCAGGCGTCGCTGGCGCAGTCCGATCGCCTTCATCACCGCACAACCATCGAGGTGACGCTCGGCGAAGCGGCGCGAGGCGAGCCCGATCGCGACCGCCGCGATCAACGCCGACAGCAGCGCGACGAGCGACAGGAATCGTTCGGCGCGATCCAGCGTCGCACGCAGCTCGGGCCGTCCGCTTTCGAGCGACTCGACGCGTGCGCCGAGCGGCAGGCGCGGCTCGGCCCATTGCCGGAAGCGGGCCACGGCGGAGGCGTCGCCGGCGAGCATCAGGTTCCAGTGGACGCGACTGGCCGGCTGCACGAGCTTCGTCGACGGCAAGGCGTCGAGCGCGAACATCGCGCGCGGGGCGAAGTTGACGAAGCCCGTACCGCGATCGGGCTCGAAACCGATCAGCGCGTCGAGCCGAAACGCGCGCTCGCCGAAGTGCAGCGTATCGCCGATCGACACCCCGAGGGCAAGCGCGAGTTGCGGGTCGAGCCAGACCTCGTCGTCGCGCGGCGCGACGGTGGCTTCGACGTCGTCCGCCCCGGCCTGGCGCTGCACGCGAACGTGTCCGCGCAGCGGATAGTTCGGCGACACCGCCTTGACTGCCGCGAGTTGCGGCATCGCGCCGGCCAGCGCCATGCTCGGGAACACCGCACTGCGCGCCACCTGCAGGCCGAGCGCCTGCGCCTGTTCGGCGAAGGAGGCATCGAGCGGCTGGTCGGAGCCGACGACGAGGTCCGCGCCGAGCAGCTGCGCGGCTTCCTGCCCGAACGCGACGCGCATCCGGTCGACGAAGAACCCGACGCTGGCGATCGCCGCGACGGCCACCAGCAGCGCGACGACGAGCAGGCGCAACTCGCCCGCGCGCCAGTCGCGCAGCGTGAACCGGAACGAGAGCAGGAAGTCGCGCATCGTGTGTCGTTGGCCGGTGCACCGTTCAGAAGCGGAACGGCGTGAAGTCGGTGTCGCGGTCGTACCAGTCCTCGTTCTCGGTACGCTTGAGGAATCCGACGACCGCATAGGTGACGGGCGTGAACGCGACCTCGACGAGCGTCTTGCCGATCCACTGCGAAAGCATCAGCGTCGGCAGGAGCTCGTCGGGCAGGATTCCCGCACCCCAGAACG
The DNA here is from genome assembly GCA_023954015.1 of Burkholderiaceae bacterium. Classification (GTDB taxonomy): domain Bacteria; phylum Pseudomonadota; class Gammaproteobacteria; order Burkholderiales; family Burkholderiaceae_E; genus Zeimonas. Next base: position 52,714 of record JAMLIS010000008.1, on the reverse strand, counting down.
CCACAGGATAGAACAACAGCGAGTCGACTCCCTCACCCGCGATCGTCGAGCCGATCGTACGCATCCACAGGTGACGACCCGCGGTCATCAGCTTCATCCGGGCAAGCACGTAGGAATTGACGAATTCGCCGCAGAAGTACGCGAGCAACGAGGCGATCAGGACACGCCAGGTGTTGCCGAAGGCGATTTCGAAGGCCTGCTGGTGCGGCCACCCCGGCGCCGGCGGCATCCGCACGACCGCCCACGACATGAACGCAGCGAACAGCATCGCGACGAATCCCGTCCAGATGACGCGGCGCGCGCGCGCGTAGCCGTAGACCTCGGTGAGCACGTCGCCGAAGATGTACGACAGCGGAAAGAACAGCACCGCAGCGCCGAAGGTGAGCGTGCCGAAGATCGGTGCGTGGACCTGCACCGCCTTGCCGGGGCCGAGGAGGTTCGAGCAGAGGAAGACGGTGACGAAGGCGGCCAGCAGCAGTTCGTAGTAGCGATAGCTGCGCCGGCGAGGTTTTTTATCCATGGTGGGCCTCGAACATGACGGGCGGAGCATAGCGGAGGCTTTGCAGGTGCCGGGCTGCGCGTGCGTTTCGTTCGTGCGCGGCGCGAGAGCGAAGGGGGCGCCCGAAGCGCGCACGGCTTCGGCCCCGGCTCCGCCGGGGCTTCCCGGCCCTACCTCGCAACCTCGCACCCGCTGCCGAGGGACGCGCCGCACCCCCCGGCGACGGGTCCCGCGAGTTTGCTTTCGGTAGCGGCCGGCTCGCCGAGCGCGCTTCGGGCGCCCCCTTCGCTCCCCCGCCGACGTCGCATCGTGGTACGCGCATCCGCGCAGCCGCGCATCTGCGTTCGCTGTTAGCATCGATCGGCCCGCCGGGCAGAAGGCCAGGGCGTATACCGGAGCTGCGCGCATGAACTTCCGATTCGAGATCGTCGATCGTGTGGCTCGGCTGACGCTGGATCGACCGGAGGCTTTCAACGCGATGAGTCCCGCGTTCTGGCGCGAGCTGGACGGGATTCTCGAGCGACTGCAGCGCGAGGCGCCGGCGCGGGTGCTGGTGATCGACTCGACGGGAAGGCATTTCAGCTCTGGGATGGCGCTGGAGGTCTTCGGATCGTCGATCTCGCTGGACGATTCGCGCGCCGCGTCGCGCGCGAACATCGCGTTGCTGCTGGCGGACATGCAACGCACCTTCGACCGGATCGCGCAACTTCGAATGCCGGTCATCGCGGCGATCCAGGGCGGCTGCATCGGCGGCGGCGTCGACCTGGTCTGCGCCTGCGATCTTCGCTACTGCACGAACGATGCTTTCTTCTGCGTGCAGGAGATCAACATCGGGCTCGCCGCCGATCTGGGCACGCTGCAGCGGCTGCCCAAGCTGATTCCCGAGGGCGTGGCGCGCGAACTGGCATACACCGGGCGCCGGTTGCCGGCGGCGCGCGCGCTCGCACTGGGTTTGGTCAACGACCTGTTCGAGACGCAGGAAGCGATGCTCGACGAAGTGATGAGCGTCGCCCGCGAGATCGCGACGAAGCCGCCGGTGGCAGTCTGGGCGACGAAGCAGGCGATCGACTATGCGCGCGACCACTCGGTGGCCGACGGACTGCAGCAGATGGGCTGGCTGCAGTCGGGTCTGTGGGACAGCGAAGCGGTGGCCGAGGCGATCCGCGCGCGCACCGAGAAGCGTGCACCGCGCTTTTCCGATCTCGAGCCGCTGCGCCGCTTCGCCGTATCGGACCTGGAAGGTGACGCGACATGAGGCGGGGGTTTCGCAGACATCGTTTCAATCTGACCGACGCCGCTAGGGCGCGGTACGCGCCAATCCGCCTTTCTGGCGAAAGTTGGTCGTCAGTGCCGCGAGAGCACGGTCTGCGATCCAGTTGCTCAGTTGCAGACGCTCTGTTCGCACGTCGCAGGCGAGCGCTACGTCCTCCCGGAGTGGTGTCACAGCACCGAGCTCTGCCAAGCGCTGTGCCGGCGTCCTGCCGCCGAGGGCGCCGTGAGGTCGGCGCCGGTTGTAGTCGAACTGCCACTCCGCCAATCGCGCTTCCAGATTGGCTTCCGTCGGCTCGTACTGCGACCGGAACTCAGAGGGTGTAGCCAAAATGTTTTAGCTGGCCAGCCTGGTTGCGAGCATACGCGCTTCGACGAGCCAGACCCAGGCAACCATATTGAACCGGTCTGATCTGGTCCCCATGAAACGGACACCACGAGGTCTGCTATTTTGACCATGTGGAGGTCGTCGCTGAAAGAAGAAGGCAGGACCAGGCCGCAAGTACGTGGAATTTCGAACGGCGGCGGTGTCGCAGGTCATCGACGGCAAGCGCAGCGTCGCCACAGCGGCCGCGCTGGACGTCCCGAAGGGGACGCTGGGCAACTGGGTGGCACGAGCGCACGCGGGGTTGCGCCGACCATGCAGACGCCCTCGCGTCCGGTGACGGATCTCGAAGCGGAGTTGTCGGCTGCGGCAGGAGCTCGCGCCTGAAGCTTCGAGAAAGGAGATTCTAAAAAAGGCGGCGGCTTCGCGCGGGAGTCGACGTGAGGTACGCCTGGATCGTGGAGCATCGCGCGAGTTACGCGATTTGCGACGATGTGCGATGTGCTCTCGGTCTCGCGCAGCGCCTGTACAGTGCGATGCAGCGGGCGCGAGCGACGACCAGGCTCAAGGACGATGCGAGAATCATCGAGGAGATTCGTCGCGCGCGGCGCTCTTGCCGTGGCCGCTACGGGCGCCGGCGGATGACTCCGGAGATCCGTGAAGCGCTCGGCCAAGCGGTGAACCACAAGCGCATCGGGCGGCTGATGCGCGAGCACGGTCTGGGCAGTCGCAAACGCCGCCCTTTCCGCGTGGTGACGACGGACCCCCGCCACGCTCATCCGATTGCCTCGAATGTCGTGCAGCGCGATTTCACCACGACAGCACCGAACCAGAAGTGGCTCGCCGATATCACCTATGTGTGCACGGACGAGGTTGGCTGTATCTGGCGCTGGTGTTGGACCTGTTCTCGCGCAAGATCGTGGGGTGGGCGATGAGCGATTCGATGCCCCCAGGAGCTCGATCGAGGCGCTGCGCGTGGCCATCGGCGGACGCGATTTGGGTGCAGGACTTGCGCATCACTCGGATCGCGGTTCGCAATGCGGCAGCGGACTATCGCAAGATTCTGCGTGAGCGCGATATCACGGTGTCGATGAGCCGCAAGGGTGATTGCTGGGACAACGCACCGATGGAATCAGCCAACGGCGCAGCTCAGGTCGAGTGCGTGCACGGCGAGCACTTCACCACGCGTGAGCAGGCGCCCTGGCGATCCTGGCGAGGGATTCATCGGCTATTACAACGCCGAACGCAGGCACTCTTCTCTGGGGTATCTCACGCCGGTACAGTTCGAGAAGCGATGGCAGCAAAAGCAGCCCGCACCCGCTCGAACCGGCGCACTGAGCCGCGTTGCCCACCGCCGGCCGGTTCCAGTTCGTCGCAAGCGGCCGAACCGGCCGTCCGTGAACAACGCTCCCGGCAACGCTTCGTAGTGTCCGCACTTTGGGGACCGGTTCACGGTGGCGAGCTTCACCCGACCTTCCGACGTGGACTGGTGAGCGGGCGGTGGCAGCGGGACGCTGAAAGCCTTCGATGCCCTCGGCTGCGAATCGTCTCAGCCGCTTGCGCAGCGTCGGCATGAAGATGCCACAGCGTCTGAAACGAGTCCGGCATCGCCGCATTCCTCGTAGAGCCTGACCCACTTCTCGCGCCGATGGCGTCCGGCCGCTGTCAACGTCGGTTTAAATCTGACCCACTTTCCCTGAGGAACGTCCGGAGTAAATCTGACCCACCTGGTTCGTTGGTGAAGGCGTTTCTGCGTCACGAAGCAGCGCAGGAACGCCTGGCCGTCATCTGCCTGCCTTCGCTGTTACTGGCCTGGCTTGCCCGGCCCGACGCTTCTCGCGCAGGCGATAGCTCTCGCCGCTGATCTGCACGATGTGCGCGTGATGCAGCAGCCGATCGAGCAGCGCGGCGGTAAGCGTCTGATCATCAGCCCAGCGTTCCGCCCACTGCGCAAAACGGCGGGTTGCTCGTGAGCACCATGCTGGCGCGCTCGTAGCGCTTGGCCACGACGTTCCCAGACCAACAGAGTTTGCCTCCTCGCGCCCGAACGGCAGGAAGCCGAGCTCGTCGACGACGAGCAGGCGCGGGCCGACCACCGCGCGGTTGAAGTACTGCCTCAGGCGTCCTGCGCTCGGGCGGTGGCCAGCTGCAGCATCAGAACGTGTGAACCAATCGGCCGTGACCGGAAAGCGCGCAAGGAAGCGTCCGATCGAGGCGCAAAGCGCAGCCATATTGAACCGGTCTGATCTGGTCCCCATGAAACGGACACCACGAGGTCTGCTATTTTGACCATGTGGAGGTCGTCATGAAGAAGGCAGGACCAGGCCGCAAGTACACGGTGGAATTTCGAACGGCGGCGGTGTCGCAGGTCATCGACGGCAAGCGCAGCATCGCCGATGTAGCGGCCGCGCTGGACGTCCCGAAGGGGACGCTGGGCAACTGGGTGGCACGAGCGCACGCGGGGTTGGCGCCGACCATGCAGACGCCCTCGCGTCCGGTGACGGATCTCGAAGCGGAGTTGTCACGGCTGCGAGCAGAGAACTCGCGCCTGAAGCTCGAGAAGGAGATTCTAAAAAAGGCGGCGGCGTACTTCGCGCGGGAGTCGACGTGAGGTACGCCTGGATCGTGGAGCATCGCGCGAGTTACGCGATTGCGACGATGTGCGATGTGCTCTCGGTCTCGCGCAGCGGCCTGTACGGTGCGATGCAGCGGGCGCGAGCGACGACCAAGGCTCGGGAGTCGAGGAGATTCGTCGCGCGCAGCGCCGCCACCGTGGCCGCTACGGGCGCCGGCGGATGACTCCGGAGATCCGTGAAGCGCTCGGCCAAGCGGTGAACCACAAGCGCATCGGGCGGCTGATGCGCGAGCACGGTCTGGGCAGTCGCAAATGCCGCCCTTTCCGCGTGGTGACGACGGACTCCCGCCACGCTCATCCGATTGCCTCGAATGTCGTGCAGCGCGATTTCACCACGACGGCACCGAACCAGAAGTGGCTCGCCGATATCACCTATGTGCGCACGGACGAGGGTTGGCTGTATCTGGCGCTGGTGTTGGACCTGTTCTCGCGCAAGATCGTGGGGTGGGCGATGAGCGATTCGATGCCCCAGGAGCTCACGATCGAGGCGCTGCGCGTGGCCATCGGCGGACGCGATTTGAGCGCAGGACTTGTGCATCACTCGGATCGCGGTTCGCAATACGCGGCGGCGGACTATCGCAAGATTCTGCGTGAGCGCGATATCACGGTGTCGATGAGCCGCAAGGGTGATTGCTGGGACAACGCACCGATGGAATCAGCCAACGGCACCTTCAAGGTCGAGTGCGTGCACGGCGAGCACTTCACCACGCGTGAGCAGGCGCGCCTGGCGATCCTCGAGTTCATCGGCTATTACAACGCCGAACGCAGGCACTCTTCTCTGGGGTATCTCACGCCGGTACAGTTCGAGAGGCGATGGCAGCAAAAGCAGCCCGCACCCGCTCAGACCGGCGCACTGAGCCGCGTTGCCCACCGCCGGCCGGTTCCGGTTCGTCGCAAGCGACCGAACCGGCCGTCCGTGGACAACGCTCCCGGCAGCGCTTCGTAGTGTCCGCACTTTGGGGACCGGTTCACGGTGGCGAGCTGCCACCCGACCTTCCGACGTGGACTGGTGAGCGGGCGGTGGCAGCGAGACGCCAAGCCTTCGATGCCTTCGGCTGCGAATCGTCTCAGCCGCTTGCGCAGCGTCGGCCTGAAGATGCCACAGCGTCTGAAACGAGTCCGGCATCGCCGCATTTCTCGTAGAGCCTGACCCACTTCTCGCGCCGATGGCGTCCGGCCGCATCCTGCGTAGCGAAATGCAGTGTTTCGCAGCGTTTTTTTTCGCAGGCTGCGTTGCCCAGGTCGAAACGCTGTATAACGCAGCAAAAAAGGCGTTGGGCTCGGGGCTCGGGGCTCGGGGCTCGGGGCTCCGGGCTTGTTGGCCTGGGGCCTTGGCCCGCGGGTTTCGGGGGGGTGTCCGAGGCCCGTGCTCGTAGTCGACCGGTACTTCGCTTTCGCTGCGCCCTGCGCGTACCTGCAGAGCACGCAAACCCGAGCGCCCTGCGGCGATGCATTCTTCGCGTCCGCCGCGCTGCGCTCCCGCCGACGCGCTGCGCTCCCGCCGCCGCGCTGTGCTCCCGCTGATGCGCTCAACTCCGCGGCAGGATGACGACTTTCCCCTTCACGCGTCGCTCCATCACGTCGCGCAGTGCCTGCCCCGCCTGCTCCAGCGAATAGCGGTGCGTCACCGGCGGGTGCACCTTGCCGGACGTATACAGCGCGAACAGCTCCTTCATGTGCTCGCGCGTGCGCTTCGGGTCACGCTGGATGAAATTGCCCCAGAACGCGCCGACCAGTGACGCGGTCTTCAGCAGCGGCAGATTCAACGGCAGCTTCGGGATCTCTCCGGAGGCGAAGCCGATGACGAGATGCCTTCCCTCCCAGGCGATAGACCGGAATGCCTGCTCGCTGAGCTCGCCGCCCACCGGATCGTAGATGACGTCGGGTCCGTTGCCGCCAGTGAGCGCCGCGATGCGCTCGCGCAGGTTCTCCCGCGCGTAGTCGATCGTTTCGTCGGCGCCGTGCTCGCGACACAGCGCGAGCTTTTCCTCGCTCGACGCGCAGGCGATCACGCGCGCACCCATCGACCTGCCGATCTCGACCGCCGCGATGCCGACGCCGCCCGCCGCGCCGAGCACGAGCAGCGTCTCGCCGGCCTGCAGCTTCGCGCGGTCCTTCAGCGCGAACAGGCTCGTGCCGTAGGCGAGCACGTAGGCCGATGCGCTCGCGAAGTCCATCGCTTCGGGCATCGGCACCACGCGCTGCGCGTCCACCACCAGTTGCTCGGCGTAGCCGCCCCACGGCGTGTTGGCGATCACGCGATCGCCAGCCTTCCATTGCGTCACGCCCTCGCCCACCGACCGGACGACGCCGGCCACTTCTGCGCCCGGCGTGAAGGGCAACTGCGGCTGCACCTGGTATTTCTTCTGGATGATCAGCGAGTCGGGAAAATTCACGCCCGCTGCATGCACGTCGATCAGAACTTCACCGGCTGCAGCCACCGGCGATGCGACTTCCTCGACGACCAGCGACTCGGGCGGGCCCCATTGCCTGCAGACGACGGCTTTCATCGGATCTCCCGGGGTACGCGGCGCCGGCGCCGCCGCTCGGCCGATTCTAGCTTCCCCGACACGGCCGCCGCCGGGCACCACCCACGCCAGGCCGTGAACCTCGCGAGATGCAAAGGCCCGGTCTCCGATCGCGCGATTCCGCAACGCACGGGCGGCACCACGCGCGACAGCAGTCACGATTCCGACGGGTGGGTCGTCAACGAACTCCCGGCGGCCGAAGGCCCTATACTCGTGGCCCCTGGAAGAGTGCCCGAGCGGCTTAAGGCACCGGTCTCGAAAACCGATGGTTCTCAGCACGTCACAAAACACGGTGGGTTGGCCGAGCGGTTGAAGGCACTAGTCTTGAAAACTAGCAAGGGGGCAACCCCTTCCAGGGTTCGAATCCCTGACCCACCGCCATCTACACGCACAGCGCTCAGCTTGCGCGCCTGCTGTTGAGGATCGGCGCCCGGGCGTGTCGTCCTCGCCCTGCTGCCACTGGTCAAGCCGTTCCGGTCGCCGCCGACGCGCTGCTCGTCATCGAGGTGGCCGATTCGTCGCTGCGCTATGACCGCGACGTCAAATTGCGCTTCCATGCCCAGAGCGGCGTGCCGGAGGTGTGGATCGTCAATCGCGCGCCAGCGACAGTTGCTCGTCTACTGCGAGCCGATCGGCGGCAGCTATGGAAGCTGTCAGACGCTGGCAGCAGGAGACGCAGCCGCCTGCAAGGCGTTGCCACAGGTGCGCGTCGACGTCGACGAGTTGTTCGCCGCGGTCGATTGAGCACAACCGCGGCCGTGCCCCGCTGCTCTCTTCCAGCTATCCGGACGCATCGTCCCGCGTGAACTCCGGCCACGGCCACGCTCCGGAGAACATCCGCTCGAGCCAGAAGGTGGCGATCTGCGTCTTCACGTCGGTGAGCCGCCCGGCGCGCAGTTCGTCGACCAGCCATCCCAGCGGCACGATCTCGATCTCGAGGAACTCGTCCTCGTCGGGGCTGTGCTCGGTGAGCTCGAGGTCGCGGCACAGGAACAGGTCCATCACCTCGGTGGCGAAGCCGATTGCCGGGTGCAGCCGCGTGAGGAAGGCCCACTCGCGCGCGAGGTAGCCGGTTTCCTCGACGAGCTCGCGTTTCGCGGTCTGCAGCGCCGTCTCGCCCGGGTCGATCTTGCCCGCCGGCATCTCGAGCATCGTCAGGCCGACCGGATAGCGATACTGCCGCTCGACGAGGATGCGCTCGTCCGGAAAGATCGGGATCATCGTCGCGGCGCCCGGGTGGACGATGAACTCGCGCGCGCTCTCGTGGCCGTTGGGCAGGCGCACGCGATCGCGGCGCATCTGCAGGAAGCTGCCGTCGTAGACGACCTGCGACTCGATGGTGGTTTCGCGCAGGTCCTTCACGACTTCAGCTCGCCAGCGCCTGCTGGATCGCGACCAGGCAGGCGGCCATCAGCGGCCCCGGCACGATGCCGAGCAGCAGCACCGCCAGTCCGTTGACTGCCATCGTCGCGCTGGCCGCCGGCTGCGGCTCGATCGCCACCGCCTGCGTCGGTTCGTCGAAGTACATCACCTTGACGACGCGCACGTAGTAGAACGCGCCGATCAGCGAGAACAGGACGGCAACCACCGCGAGCCAGACCTGGCCGGCGTCGAGCAGCGCCTTGAGCACGACGAGCTTGGCGTAGAAGCCCACCAGCGGCGGGATGCCGGCGAGCGAGAACATCATCAGCAGCAGCATCAGCGCGAGCCACGGGCTGCGCCGGTTCAGGCCTTTCAGGTCGTCGATCTCCTCGGCCTCGAAGCCGGCGCGCGCGAGCAGCAGCACCAGCCCGAAGGTGCCGAGCGTCGTGAGCACGTAGGTGACGAGATAAAACAGCGCCGCGCCGTAGGACGTGGCGGCCGACGACATATTGCCGTCGACCACGCCGGCGAGCAGCCCGAGCAGCACGAAGCCGATCTGCGAGATCGTCGAGTAGGCCAGCATCCGCTTGAAGTTCGTCTGCGCGATGCCGACGATGTTGCCGATCGCCAGCGACAGCACGGCGAGGATCATCAGCATCAGCTGCCAGTCGGCGGCCACGCCCACCAGCCCTTCGACGAGCAGCCGGAAGGCGATCGCGAAGGCGGCGAGCTTCGAGCCGCTGGCGACCACGAGGGTGGCCGCCGTGTGCGCTCCCTGGTAGACGTCGGGCAGCCACATGTGGAACGGCACGGCGCCGAGCTTGAACGCCAGCCCGGCGACGATGAATACGACGCCGAAGGTGAAGACGGTGGCGTCGGCCTGCCCGGAGGCGTAGGCGGTGGCGATCTGCGCGAGGTCCAGGCTGCCGGTGCCGCCGTAGATCATCGACATTCCGTACAACAGGAAGCCGGAAGAAAGCGCGCCGAGCACGAAGTACTTCATCGCCGCCTCGCCCGGCAGGCGCGCGTCGCGCTGCAGCGCGATCATCGCGTACAGCGCCAGCGACATCAGCTCGAGCCCGAGGTAGATGAGCAGCATGTTCGCCGCCGACATCATGACCATCTGGCCGAGCAGCGAGAAGAGCACCAGCGCGTGAAACTCGCCGAGCGGAATCGGGCGCGCGCGCACGTAGGCATTGCCGTAGACGATCACGACCGCCATCGACACGTACGACGACAGCTTCAGCAGGTGCGCGAAGATGTCGGCGACGTACATGCCGCCGAAGGCGTATTGCACCGGCTGGCCGAGCTGCCACAGCGTGACCGCGGCCGGGATCGCGATCGCGACGAGCGACATCCCGGCGGTGCTGATCCGCTTCTCGGCCGGAACCCAGGCGTCGACGAGCAGCACGACGCAGATCGCCGCGAGCAGCGCAATCTCGGGCGCGGCCGCCCAGGTGTTGAGCAGTTGGGGGTTCATCGCGCTGGCTTCGTCACTGGAGCTTCGAGTGGGAAACGTGCTGCAGAAGCGCCTGGACCGACACGTCCATCATGTCGGTGACCGGCTTCGGGTAGACGCCCAGGCCGAGCACGAGCAGCGCCATCGCGAACAGCATCCAGAATTCGCGAAGGCCGACGTCCTTCATCTGCGCGACATGCTCGTTGCCGACGGCTCCGAACATCACGCGCTTGTACATCCACAGCGAGTACGAGGCTGCGGTGATCAGCGCCGTGGCCGCCGCGACGCCGATCCACAGGTTCACCCCCACCGACGACAGGATCACGAAGAACTCGCCGACGAAGGCAGAGGTGCCGGGCAGCCCGGCGTTGGCCATCGAGAACAGCAGGAACAGCGCCGCGAATTTCGGCATCACGTTGACGACTCCGCCGTAGTCGGCGATCTGGCGCGTGTGCAGCCGGTCGTAGAGCACGCCGATGCACATGAACATCGCGCCCGAGACGAAACCGTGCGAGAGCATCTGCACGAGTGCGCCCTGCATGCCGAGCGGGTCGAACAGGAAGAAACCGAGGATGACGAAGCCCATGTGCGCCACCGACGAGTAGGCGACGAGCTTCTTCATGTCGGCCTGCACGATCGCCACCAGCCCGATGTAGACGATCGCGATCAGCGCCAGCGCGATCATCAGGCCGGCGAGTTCGTGACTCGCGTCGGGCGTGATCGGCAGCGAGAAGCGCACGAAGCCGTAGGCGCCGAGCTTGAGCATCACCGCGGCGAGCACCACCGAACCGCCGGTGGGCGCTTCGACGTGCGCGTCGGGCAGCCACGTGTGCACCGGCCACATCGGCACCTTGACCGCGAAGGCGGCGAGGAAGGCGACGAACACGAGGATCTGTTCGTTCATCGACAGCGGCAGGGCGTGCCAGTCGAGGATCGCGAACGACCCGGACTTCATGTACAGCCAGACGAGCGCGACCAGCGTGAGCAGCGACCCGGCCAGCGTGTACAGGAAGAACTTGAAAGCCGCGTAGATGCGGTTCGGCCCGCCCCACAGCCCGATGATCACGTACATCGGGATCAGCGTCGCCTCGAAGAACACGTAGAAGAGCAGGCCGTCGAGCGCGCTGAAGACGCCGACCATCGACCCCGACAGGATGAGGATCGCCGCCATGAACTGCGCGATCTTCTTCTCGATCGATTCCCAGCTCGCCACCACCGTGAACAGCGTGATGAGCGCCGTGAGCAGCACGAACCACACCGACAGGCCGTCGACGCCGAGGTGGTAGGTGGCCCCGAGCACCGGAATCCACGGCGCCTGTTCGACGAACTGCATCGCCGCGGTGCCGCGATCGAAATCGGTGAACAACGGCAGCGTCACCGCCAGGCCGAGCAGCGCGCCCACCAGCGCGACGCTGCGCAACAGCCAGGGGCTGCGCCGGCTGCCGAGCAGCAGCAGGATCACTCCGAAGACGATGGGAATCCAGATCGCGGCGCTGAGGGTCGGGAAGGAGCTCATGTAGGGATGGTGAATCTCTTCGCGTTCTTCAGCGCCGCACGAGCGGCATCACGACGAACAGCAGCAACAGGGCGACACCGACGATCATCGTGATCGCGTAGCTGTTCAGCCGACCGGTCTGCACCAGGCGCAGCACTCCCGAGAACCAGCCGACCAGGCGGGCGCTGCCGTCGATGGCCACGCCGTCGATCAGCGCCTGGTCTCCGCCGCGCCACAGGCCTCGGCCGATCACGCGCGCACCGCTGGCGAACACCACCTCGTTGATGCGGTCGAGGTAGTACTTGTTGTCGAGCAGGCGATAGATCGGCGCCAAGCCCCGACGCACGGCGGCAGGAAAAGCGGGGTTCACGAGGTAGGCGTACCAGGCGACGACGACGCCGGCAAGCGCGAGCCAGAACGCCGGCGTGGCGACCGCGTGCAGGCCCATCTGCAGCCAGCCGTGGAAATGCGCGGCAAGCTCGGCCATGGCCGGGTGCCGCGGATCGACGAAGATCGACTCGTCGAAGAAGTCGCCGAAGAGCATCGGCCCGACGGTGAAGACGCCGATGATCGCCGACGGGATCGCGAGCAGCACCAGCGGCAGCGTGACGACCCACGGCGACTCGTGCGGTCGCTCGCCGGCGGCCAGGCCGTGGTGCTCGTGCGCGTGCGGGTCGTCGGTGGCGACCGGCGCGTGCGCGGCGCCGTGCGCGTCGGCCTGCGCATCGCGGCCCGGCGTCACCGCCATCTGCGCGCCGTGCGCCGCCCTGCCCCAGCGCGGCTCGCCGTGGAACACGAGGAAATACATGCGGAACGTGTACAGCGACGTGACGAACACGCTCGCCAGGACGGCGAAGTACGCGAAGCCGGCGCCCGGCACTTCGGCGGCGCGCGCCGCCTCGATGATCAGGTCCTTCGAGTAGAAGCCCGAGAAGAACGGCGTGGCGACCAGCGCGAGCGACCCCACGAGCGTGGTGATCCAGGTGATCGGCATGTAGCGGCGCAGGCCGCCCATGTTGCGGATGTCCTGGTCGTGGTGCATCGCGATGATCACCGAGCCCGCCGCCAGGAACAGCAGCGCCTTGAAGAAGGCGTGCGTCATCAGGTGGAAGATGCCGACGCCGTAAGCCGAGGCGCCGAGCGCCACCGTCATGTAGCCGAGCTGCGAGATCGTCGAGTACGCGATGATCCGCTTGATGTCGTTCTGCACGACCCCCACGAGCCCGAGGAAGAGCGCGGTGATCGCGCCGATCGTGATGACGACGCCGAGCGCCGTCTCCGACAGCTCGTAGAGCGGCGACATGCGCGCGATCATGAAGACGCCCGCGGTGACCATCGTCGCCGCGTGGATCAGCGCCGAGATAGGCGTGGGGCCTTCCATCGAGTCGGGCAGCCACACGTGCAGCGGGAACTGCGCCGACTTCGCCATTGCGCCGACGAACAGGAACAGGCATGCCGCGGTGATCACCGACCACTGCGTTCCCGGCCAGAATTCGTGGGTACGCTCGGCCAGCGACGGCGCCAGGGCGAAGGTCTCGCCGTAGTCGAGCGTGCCGAAGAAGGCGAGCACCAGTCCGATGCCGACGACGAAGCCGAAGTCGCCGACCCGGTTCACGACGAAGGCCTTCAGGTTCGCGTGAATGGCGCTCGGCCGCGTGTACCAGAAGCCGATCAGCAGGTACGAGACCAGACCCACCGCCTCCCAGCCGAAGAACAGCTGCATGAAGTTGTTCGCCATCACGAGCATCATCATCGAGAAGGTGAACAGCGAGATGTACGAGAAGAAACGCTGGTAGCCCGGGTCGTCGGCCATGTAGCCGATCGTGTAGACGTGCACCATCAGCGACACGAAGCCGACCACGCACATCATCGTGGCGCTCAGCGTGTCGACCAGGAACCCGACCTCGATGTCCAGCCCGGCCACGCTCGCCCAGCGATACACCGTGCCGTCGAAGGTGGTGCCGCCGAGCACGTCGAACAGCGTCCACAGCGACGCGGCGAAGGAGATCGCCACGCCGAGGATCGTCACGCGGTGCGAGTTCGCGCGGCCGATGCGCCGGCCGAACAGGCCCGCGACGAGGGCGCCGGCCAACGGTGCGAAGGCGGCTAGCAGGTAGGCGGTTTTCATTGCGGGCGGGGAATCGCTTCTCGTTCGGGGCGCGGGCTGCGTCAGCCCTTCAGCGCGTCGAGGTCCTTCACGTCGATCGATTCGATCGTGCGGAACAGCACGACGAGGATCGCCAGGCCGATCGCCGACTCGGCGGCAGCGACGGTCAGGATGAAGAAGACGAAGACCTGTCCGGCGGCGTCGCCGAGAAAATGCGAGAACGCGATGAAGTTCAGGTTCACCGCGAGCAGCATCAGCTCGATGGCCATCAGCACGACGATGACGTTGCGCCGGTTCAGGAAGATGCCGGTGATGCTGATCGCGAACAGGATCGCGCCGAGCACCAGGTAGTGGGCGAGCGTGAGCGTCATGAGGGCTCCGCGTCGCGCGGACGGGCCGGAATGCTGACGACGCGCAGCCGGTCGGCCGCGCGCGTGCGAACCGCGATGCTCGCGTCGCTGTAGCGCGCGTCCTTGCGCCGGCGCAGCGTCAGGCCGATCGCCGCGACCATCGCCACCAGCAGCACCACCGCGGCGGTCTCGAAGGCGAAGACGTAGTCGGTGTACAGCAGCTTGCCCAGCGCCTTGGTGTTGCTGTAATCGGCCGGCAGCGGCGGGACGTTGCCCTGCGGGTCAGGGAAGGCCGTCATCAGCACCAGCGCCAGCTCGATCACCATCACGATCCCCACGAACAGCGCCACCGGCAGGTTGCGCCAGAAGCCGTGGCGAACGCGGTCGAGATTGATGTCGAGCATCATCACGACGAACAGGAACAGCACCATCACGGCGCCCACGTAGACGAGCACCAGAGTGATCGCGAGGAACTCGGCGCGCAGCAGCAGCCAGATGCAGGCCACCGTTGCGAAGGTGAGCACGAGGAAGAGCACCGAGTGCACCGGGTTGCGCGCGGTGATCACGCGCACCGCGGAGAACACGGCGACCGCGGCGAACAGGTAGAAGAGCAGCGTCTGGGCGGTCATCGGGCGCCTGTCAGCGGTAACGCGCGTCGGCGGCGCGATCGGCGGCGATCTGCTGCTCGTAGCGGTCGCCCACCGCGAGCAGCATCTCCTTGGTGAAATACAGGTCGCCGCGCTTCTCGCCGTGATATTCGAGCAGGTTCGTCTCGACGATCGAGTCGACCGGGCAGCTCTCCTCGCAGAAGCCGCAGAAGATGCACTTGGTGAGGTCGATGTCGTAGCGCGTGGTGCGCCGCGTGCCGTCGTCGCGCTCGGCCGATTCGATCGTGATGGCCAGCGCCGGGCACACTGCCTCGCACAACTTGCACGCGATGCAACGCTCCTCGCCGTTCGGGTAGCGACGCAACGCGTGCAACCCGCGAAAGCGCGGCGACTTCGGCGTCTTCTCTTCCGGATACTGGATGGTGATCTTGCGCGCGAACAGGTACCTGCCCGTGACCCGCAGGCCATCGAGCATCTCGCGAAGCATGAAACTGGAGAGGAAATCCCTTACGGCAGCCATTGGGTGCGCTCCTGCGCCGGTCAGCTCCAGATGTTCCAGGGCGTCTGCATCCAGACGGCGACGACGACCAGCCAGAACAGCGTGACCGGAATGAAGATCTTCCAGCCGAGTCGCATGATCTGGTCGTAGCGGTAGCGCGGGAAGGTCGCGCGGAACCAGATGTACAGCGAAACGACGAAGAACGTCTTGATCCCGAGCCAGATCCAGCCCGGAATCCAGTTGAAGATGGCCGACTCGATCGGCGGCAGCCACCCGCCGAGGAACAGGATCGACGCCACCGCCGACAGCAGGATCATGTTCGCGTATTCGGCCAGGAAGAAGATGGCGAAGCCCATGCCCGAGTACTCGACCATGTGCCCGGCGACGATCTCCGATTCGCCTTCGACGACGTCGAACGGATGGCGGTTCGTCTCGGCCACCGACGACACCACGTAGACGACGAAGATCGGCAGCAGCGGCAGCCAGTTCCACGACAGGAAATTGATGCCGCGATCGGCGAACCAGCCGCGATCCTGCCCCAGCACGATGTCGCTGAGGTTCAGGCTTCCCGAGACCATCAGCACGACGACGAGCGCGAAGCCGATGCCCAGCTCGTAGGACAGCATCTGCGCCGAGGCGCGCATCGCGCCGAGGAAGGCGTATTTCGAGTTCGACGCCCAGCCGGCGATGATCACCCCGTAGACCTCGACCGAGGTGATCGCCAGCAGCAGCAGCAGGCCCGCGTTGACGTCGGCCAGCACCTGCCCGGGACCGAAGGGGATGACGGCCCAGGCGGCCATCGCCGGCATGATCGTCATCACCGGCCCGAGCAGGTACAGGCCGCGGCTGGCCTGGCTCGGAACGATGATCTCCTTGAAGATCAGCTTGAACGCATCGGCGATCGGCTGCAGCAGCCCGCCCGGCCCGACGCGGTTCGGCCCCAGCCGCAGGTGCATGAAACCGATCAGCTTGCGCTCCCACAGCGTGAGGTAGGCGACCGCGCCGAGCAGCGGCAGCACGAGCAGGACGATCTTGACCAGGTTCCAGACGACCGGCCAGGCGCCGCCGAGCGTGCCCTCGCCCCACGTCGTCAAGCCGTTCAGCAGGTTGTCCATGGGTGTCTTCTCAGTGCGAACGGCCGGGAACGAAACGCTCGACGTGGATCGGCCCGAAGCCCTCGGGCAGGGCCGACGTTTCGGGAACGCCCGCCGGCACGCGAACGACGCCGTCGGCGAGCGCATCGTCGACGGCAAGCTCGAGCACCGCTTCGCCGGACCGCTCGCCGCGCGTCTGGCGCACCAGCACCGGCTCGCCGGCCTGCAGGCCGAGTCGCGCGATGGTGGTCGAGTTCATCCGCGCGCGCGGGGCGAGCAGCGCGTCGTTGGTCAGCTGCAGGCTGGGGGATCGCCGCACGATCGGATCGACCGCGTAGATCGGCACTTCGACCAGCCGTTCGAGCGCGCCCTCGCCGGCCGACGGCGTCTTGCCGGCCGACGGCATCGTGCCTGCCGGCGGCGTCGCCCGCAGCGCGTTGTCGAGCCGGGGCGCGATGTCGCCGGCCAACGCATCGCTGCGCACCCGCTCGGGGCTGTCGATGTCGAAGCCGTCGATCTCGAGCAGGTTGCCCAGTACGCGCAGCACCTTCCACGCCGGGCGCGAATCGGCCAGCGGCGGAACGACGCCATTGAACGATTGCACCCGGCCCTCGGCGTTCACGAAGGTGCCCGAGGTTTCGGTGAACGGGGCGATCGGCAACAGGCAGTCGGCCAGTTCCATCAACTCGCGCGAGCGGTACGCGCTCAGCGCGATCACCGACTCGGCGCGAGCCAGCGCATCGAGCGCGATCGCCGGGCGCGCGACGTCGAGCGCGGGATCGACGTTCAGCAGCAGGTACATCCGACGCGGCTGCTCGAACATCTGCGAAGCGTCCAGCCCCCCGTTGCGCGGCACGGCGCCGGCCAGATAGCCGCCGATCGCGTTGGCCGAATCGCCGATCACGCCGAAGCGCGCCGAAGCCGCTTCGGCGATCTCGTGCGCGAGCGCGACGATCTGCGCGGCCTGCGGATGGTGCATCGACTCGTTGCCGACGAGCACCGCGCGCTTCTCGCCGCTGGCCAGCGACGCAGCGACGGCTCGTGCGGCATCGGTCGTGGCGGCCTCGCCGCGCAGCGCTGCCAGCACCTCGCGCAGTGCCTGCGTCCAGCGCGACGGCGCGACGACGATGCGCCCGGCCACCGGCATCAGCAGGTCGTCGTCGGCCGCGTGCACGATCGAGACCTGCGCGCCGGCTTTCGCCGCCTTGCGTACGCGCGCAGCGAACAGCGGATGGTCCTTGCGCAGCGTCGACCCCACGAGCAGCAGCCGGTCGAGCGACTCGACCTCCGCCACCGGCATGCCGAGCCACGGGATTCCCGCGCGCAGCGCGTCGGCGGAGAAATCGACCTGGCGCGTGCGGAAGTCGACGCTCTCGCTGCCCAGCCCGCGCGCGAGCCGCGCGAGCAGGTGCAATTCCTCGACCGTGCTCTGTCCGGAGCCGAGCACGCCGATCGACTGCGCGCCGTGCTCGGTGCGCACGGTGCGCACGGCGTGCGAGGCGTAGTCGAGCGCGGTGGCCCAGTCGGTGACGCGCCACTCGCCGTCCTGGCGGATCATCGGCGCCTCGAGCCGCTCCTGGCCGGCCAGCGCCTCGTACGAGAAGCGGTCGCGGTCGGACAGCCAGCACTCGTTGACCGCCTCGTTCTCCAGCGGAAGCACGCGCATCACGCGGTTGCCGCGCACCTGGACGATGAGGTTCGATCCGAGCGAGTCGTGCGGCGACACGGACTTGCGCCGGGCCAGCTCCCAGTTGCGCGCAGTGAAGCGGAAGGGCTTGCTCAGCAGCGCGCCGACCGGGCAGACGTCGATCATGTTGCCCGACAGTTCCGAGTCGACGGCGCGTCCGACGAAAGACAGGATCTCGGAGTGCTCGCCGCGATTGGCCATCCCGAGTTCCTGCACGCCGCCGATCTCGATGCCGAAGCGCACGCAGCGGGTGCAATGGATGCAGCGCTGCATTTCGCGCGCCGAGATCAGCGGCCCCATCGGCTTGGGCGTGACGACGCGCTTGCGCTCCTTGAACTGCGAGGCCGAATAACCGTAGCCGACCGAGAGATCCTGCAGCTGGCACTCGCCGCCCTTGTCGCAGACGGGGCAGTCGAGCGGATGGTTGATCAGCAGGAACTCCATCACGCCCTTCTGCGCGCGCAGCGCCATCTCCGAGCGCGTGAAGACCTTCATTCCGTTGGTGACGGGCGTGGCGCACGCGGGCAGCGGCTTCGGCGCCTTCTCGACCTCGACCAGGCACATCCGGCAGTTCGCCGCGATGGAGAGCTTCTTGTGATAGCAGAAATGCGGGACGTAGATGTCGAGCTCGTTCGCGGCATGCATCACCATGCTGCCCTCGGGCACCTCGACCTCGCGGCCGTCGATCTCCAGCTTGACCATCTCGATTCCGGTTCGTTGCGCCGCTTCGCGCTCTCAGATGTACGACGGCACGAGGCAGCTCTTGTGCTCGACGTGGTGCGCGAACTCGTCGCGGTAGTGCTTCAGGAAGGCGCGCACCGGCATCGCTGCAGCGTCGCCCAGCGCGCAGATCGTGCGGCCCTGGATGTTGTAGGCGATGCGGTCGAGCTCGTCGAGATCGTCCATCGTGCCTTCGCCGTGCTCGATGCGGTGCACGATGCGCCAAAGCCAGCCGGTGCCTTCGCGGCACGGCGTGCACTGCCCGCACGATTCCTCGAAATAGAAGTACGACAGCCGCAGCAGCGACTTGACCGCGCAGCGCGTCTCGTCCATCACGATGACCGCGCCCGAGCCGAGCATCGACCCGGCCTTGACGATCGAGTCGTAGTCCATGTCGGTGGCCATCATCACGTCGCCGGGCAGCACCGGCATCGACGAGCCGCCGGGGATGACCATCTTCAACTTGCGCCCGCCGCGCATTCCGCCGGCCAGCTCGAGCAGCCTGGCGAACGGCGTGCCGAGCGGAACCTCGTAGTTGCCCGGGTGCTCGACGTCGCCCGACATCGAGAAGATCTTGGTGCCGCCGTTGTTCGGGCGCCCGACCTCGAGATACTTCTGCCCGCCGTTGCGGATGATCCACGGCACGGCGGCGAGCGTCTCGGTGTTGTTGATCGTGGTGGGCTTGCCGTACAGGCCGTGGCTCGCGGGAAACGGCGGCTTGAAGCGGGGCCAGCCCTTCTTGCCCTCGAGCGACTCGAGCAGCGCGGTTTCCTCGCCGCAGATGTACGCCCCGTAGCCGTGGAACGCGTGCAACTCGAACGAAAAGTCGCTGCCTAGGATGCGCTCGCCGATGTAGCCGGCCGCGCGCGCTTCGTCGAGCGCTTCCTCGAAGCGCTCGTAGGTTTCCCAGATCTCGCCGTGGATGTAGTTGTAGCCGGCCGTGATGCCCATCGCGTAGGCCGCGATCGCCATCCCCTCGATGACGATGTGCGGGTTGTAGCGAAGGATGTCGCGGTCCTTGAAGGTGCCCGGCTCGCCCTCGTCGGAATTGCACACCAGGTATTTCGGTCCGGGGTGCTGTCGCGGCATGAAGCTCCACTTCAGCCCGGTGGGAAAACCGGCGCCGCCGCGGCCGCGCAGGCCCGATGCCTTCAGCTCGGCGATGACCTGGTCGGGCGTGATTCCGTCGGACAGGATCCTGCGCAACGCCTGGTAGCCGTCGCGCGCCTCGTAGTCCTTCAGGTGCCAGCCGTCGGGCGACGACAGGCCGGCGTAGATCTGCGGCGCGATGTGCCGGCCGTGAAAGCAGGTGCTCAGCGCGCGCGTGTCGATCAGCAGGTCCTTAGCGCCCATGCCCGTCTCCGTTCGGAGCGCGCGAGGCGGCCTGCGGCCCCGACTCGCCCGGCGAGGCGGCCGGCGAGCCGCCTTTCGCATCGCGCGACGCCTGCGCGCGCAGTTCGTCGAGCAGCGCATCGAGCTGCGCGTTGCCCATGAAGCTGCACATCCGCTTGTTGTTCACCAGCAGCACCGGCGCATCGCCGCACGAGCCCAGACACTCGCTCTCCATCAGCGTGAACAGGCCGTCGGGCGTGGTCTGGCCGTAGTCGATGCCCAGGCGCTCCTTCAGGTACTCGCCGGCTTTTGCACCGTCGTGCAAGGCGCACGGCAGGTTCGTGCAGACCGAGAGCTTGAACTTGCCGATCGGCTTCGTGTCGAACAGCGTGTAGAAGCTCGCCACCTCGTAGACGGCCACCGGCGGCAGCTCCAGGTAGCGGGCGACGTCCTCGATGACTTCCTGCGACACCCAGCCGAACTCGTCCTGCGCGAGCGCCAGCGCGGCGATCACTGCCGAGCGCCTGCGCTCGGGCGGATACTTCTTCAGCTCGCGATCGATGCGTGCGTAGGCCTGGTCGCTGAGCAGTCGTCGGTCTCGGGATACGGCGTTCATGGGTCTGGATGGACGGTGGATGCTCGTGCGCAAGCTCAGCGGTCGATCTCGCCGAACACGATGTCGAGCGTGCCCATCATGGTGGTCACGTCGCTGAGCATGTGGCCGCGCACCATCTCGTCCATGGCCGCCAGGTGCGCGAAACCGGCTGCGCGGATCTTCATGCGCCAGGGCTTGTTCGCGCCGTTGGAGATCAGGTAGATGCCGAATTCGCCCTTCGGGTGCTCGACGGCTGCGTAGGCCTCGCCGGCAGGCACGTGCATGCCTTCGCTGAAGAGCTTGAAGTGATGGATCAGCTCTTCCATGCCGGTCTTCATCCCGACGCGCGACGGCGGGGCGACCTTGTAGTTGTCGACCATCACCGGACCGGGATTGTTGCGCAGCCACTCGATGCACTGCGCGACGATGCGGTTGCTTTCGCGCATCTCGTGCACGCGCACGAGATAGCGGTCGTAGCAGTCGCCGTTGGTGCCCACCGGGATGTCGAAATCGACGAGGTCGTAGACCTCGTAGGGCTGCATCTTGCGGAGATCCCACGCAACGCCCGAGCCGCGCAGCATCGGCCCGGTGAAGCCCAGCGCCTTCGCACGATCGGGATCGACGACGCCGACGCCGACCAGGCGCTGCTTCCAGATGCGGTTCTCGGTGAGCAGCGTCTCGTATTCGTCGACGTAGCCGGGGAAACGGTTCGTGAACGCCTCGAGGAAGTCGAGCACCGAGCCTTCGCGGTCGCGGTTCAGCTCGCGCACGGCCGCATCGCCGCGGATCTTCGAGGCGCGGTACTTCGGCATCGTGTCGGGAAGGTCGCGATAGACGCCGCCCGGCCGGTAGTACGCCGCATGCATGCGCGCGCCCGAGACCGCTTCGTAGACGTCCATCAGGTCTTCGCGCTCGCGAAACGCATAGAGGAACACCGCCATCGCGCCCACGTCGAGGCCGTGCGCACCGATCCACAGCAGGTGGTTCAGGATGCGGGTGATCTCGTCGAACATCACGCGGATGAACTGCGCGCGCAGCGGCACCTCGATGCCGAGCAGCTTCTCCACCGCCATCACGTACGCGTGCTCGTTCGACATCATCGACACGTAGTCGAGCCGATCCATGTACGGGACGTTCTGCAGGTACGTGCGCGTCTCGGCGAGCTTTTCGGTGGCACGGTGCAGCAGCCCGATGTGCGGATCGGCCCGTTGCACGATCTCGCCGTCCAGTTCGAGCACCAGCCGCAGCACCCCATGCGCCGCCGGATGCTGCGGGCCAAAATTGAGCGTGTAGTTCTTTATATCAGCCACGGCGCCTACCTGACCACGACGGGCGTTCACAGAGAGTTACACGCTCGATTTCGGCGCAGGCTGACGTCCGCGCAGCGGACGTCAAGGCGGCGAAGCCGCCGGCCGAAGCCAAAATGACCCTCGTGTAGTTCTTGATATCAGCCACGGCCGCGCCCCGACCCCTCGTACGAAGGCCCGTACCCCTCTTCCCGGATCACGCGCTGCACGATCTCGCGCGCCGGGATCGTGACCGGCTGGTAGATCACGCGCTGCTGCTCCGGGTCGTAGCGCATCTCGACGTAGCCGCTGACGGGAAAGTCTTTCCGGAATGGATGGCCGACGAAACCGTAGTCGGTGAGGATGCGGCGCAGATCGGGGTGGCCTTCGAAGACGATCCCGTAGAGGTCGAAAGCCTCGCGCTCGAACCAGTCGGCAACGGGCCAGACGCCGGTGACCGATGCGACGATCGGGAACTCGTCGTCGGCGCAGAAGCTGCGCACGCGCACGCGCTGGTTCCGCTCGACCGACAGCAGATGCAGCACGACGGCGAAACGACCGCCTTCGCGGTCGCCGGCTCGCAGGCCGGCGAAGTCGCCGGCGCGATAGTCGGCGGAGTCGGCGGCGCGATAGTCGGCGGAGTCGCCGGCGCGATAGTCGGCGGAGTCGGCGGCGCGATAGTCGGCGGAGTCGCCGGCGCGATAGCCGGCGTAGTCGACACCGCACAGGTCGATCATCGTGTCGAAGCGCAGTCGGGGATCGTCGCGCAGCCGGCGCGCGACGGCTTCGTGCCGGGACGGGTCGATCTCGACCGTGATCTCGCCGAGCCGCACGACGAGGCTGCGCAACGCGTCGCCGAGCGCTTCGCGCAGAGCCCGTTCGAGCGCCTGCAGCGCGGTGGCCGGGGCTTCGGTTTCGGACATGGCAGACGGCGCCGGTCGGGAAGCGGGTGTATCGGGCATCGCGACTAGCGGGCGATCGTGCTGGTGCGCCGGATCTTGTCCTGCAGCTGGATGATTCCGTAGATCAGCGCCTCGGCAGTGGGCGGGCAGCCCGGCACGTAGATGTCGACCGGGACGATGCGATCGCAGCCGCGCACGACCGAATACGAGTAGTGGTAGTAGCCGCCGCCGTTGGCGCACGAGCCCATCGAGATGACCCAGCGCGGCTCGGGCATCTGGTCGTACACCTTGCGCAGGGCCGGCGCCATCTTGTTGCACAGCGTGCCGGCGACGATCATGACGTCGGACTGCCGTGGGCTCGGGCGGAACATGACGCCGAAGCGATCGAGGTCGTAGCGCGCGGCGCCCGCGTGCATCATCTCGACGGCGCAGCAGGCGAGACCGAAGGTCATCGGCCACATCGATCCGGTGCGGGTCCAGTTGACGAGCTTGTCGAGCTGCGTCGTGACAAAACCCTGGTTCAGTACTCCTTCGATACCCATCGAAAGCCCCTCCGGGCCATTGAGCGAGACGCGATCACTCCCAGTCGAGCGCGCCGCGTTTCCATTCGAAAAGGAACCCGACGACCAGGATCGCCAGGAAGATCATCATCGAGACGAAGCCGAAGAAGCCGATCGCGTCGATGGAGACCGCCCACGGAAACAGGAAGGCGATCTCGAGATCGAAGAGGATGAACAGGATCGCCACCAGGTAGTAGCGAACGTCGAATCGCATGCGGGCGTCTTCGAAAGCTTCGAAGCCGCACTCGTAAGGGGAGAGCTTCTCGGGATCGGGACGGGTGGGCCCGAGCAGCTTGCCGATGAGCATCGGACCGATGCCGACGGCAATGCCCACCAGGACGAACAGCAGGACGGGCAGGTAGTTTTCGAGCATCGAAAGATCCTGACTGGTGCCGACGGCGAGACTCGAACTCGCACAGCTTTCGCCACTACCCCCTCAAGATAGCGTGTCTACCAATTCCACCACGTCGGCACGAGAGAAAGCCCGCTATTCTACTTCGGAACGTCGCTCGCTCCAAAACCGCTGCCGGCCGGGGCCGCGGGCGATGCCGGCGACGCGGCGCCTGCCGGGGCGGGAACACTCGATGCCGGCGCACCCGACGCGGGCGCACTCGAAGGCACGTCGGAAGCAGGCACGTCGGAAGGCCGCGGTGCCGGTGCCGGCGCAGCGGCGGGCACGCTCTCCATCACGCTCGTCGGCGCCGCCTGCCGACGGTGGCCGTACATGGCCAGCACCAGCGTGCTGGCGAAAAACACGACCGCGAGGATCGCGGTGAAGCGGCTCAGGAAGTTCGCCGAACCGCTCGCGCCGAACAGGCTTCCGGATGCGCCGCCGCCGAAGGCGGCGCCCATGTCGGCGCCCTTGCCGTGCTGCAGCAGCACGAGCAGGATCACGCCGAGTGCGGAAAGCACCTGCACGACCATCAGCAGATTGACCAGCCAGGGCATCGAAAGGCTCCTCGAATCGGGGTGGATCAGCGCGCCGTCGAAGCGCTGCTGCAGGCAGCCGCGGCGCCGCAGATCGCCAGGAAATCTTCGGCGATGAGCGCCGCGCCGCCGATCAGCCCGCCGTCCACGTCGGGCATCGCGAACAGGCTGCGCGCGTTTCCGGGCTTGACGCTGCCGCCGTAGAGGATGCGCGTGGCCTGCCCCCCGCCGTCGAGCGCCCCGAGGCGCGAACGAATGAACGCGTGCGCCTGCTGCGCGATCTCGGCAGACGCGCTTCGCCCGGTGCCGATCGCCCACACCGGTTCGTAGGCGAGCACGAATCGCTCCGCGGGCATCGGCGCGGCGCAATCGCCGCCGCGCTGCGCGTCGTGCGCGGCGCGGGCGAGCGCATCCACCTGTCGGCCGAGCACGCTCTCGGTGCGACCCGACTCGCGCTCGTCGAGCGTCTCGCCGATGCAGGCGATGACGCCCAGGCCATGCGCGGCAGCGATGGCCAGCTTGGCGCAGACATCGTCGTCGGTTTCGTGCATCGACTGGCGCCGCTCGGAGTGTCCGACGATCACCCAGCGGCATCCCAGGTCGACGAGCATCGACGCGGAAACTTCGCCGGTGAATGCGCCGTTGGGCCGCTCGCAGACGTTCTGCGCGCCCCACTCGATCGGGCTGCCGGCGAGCCGGTTCGCCACCTGCGCGAGGTACGGATACGGCGGGCACACGACGATCCCGAGCGCGGCCATCGACTCGCGCTCGATGCCCGCGCGCAGCTCGCCGAGCAGGTGATCGTTGAACACCGTGTCGCCGTTCATCTTCCAGTTGCCGGCCACGAGCGGCTTGCGTTGCTTCATTCGGTGTGTGCGCTGTTCGGTGCGGGCACTATTCGGTGCGTGCGACGGAGCCGTACGCGGGGAAACCGGCCATTCTAGGATGCGCGCTGCAGAGGGGTCAAACCGCGAAAGCGCAGCACCGCTTGCACTCATCGATCGCGAGCGTCGTCGCGATCGTCGAAGTCGGCCTCGCCTTCGCCGTCGTCGTCGTCGAAGGTCCCCTGCTCGTTCCAGGGACGGCGGCGTCCGAAATGCACTTCGCCGCGGCGCCAGCGCCACAACCACAGCAGCCAGCCCGAGACGCCGTACAGCAGGAACAGCGCGAACAGCACCGACGGCGGATCGGAGGACACGAGCACGAACAGGACGACGACGCCGATCACGAAGATGAACGGCACGCTCTTCTTCAGGTCGATGTCCTTGAAGCTGTAGAACGGGACGTTCGAAACCATCGTGATCCCTGCGTACACGGTGAGGACGAACGAAAGCCAGGCGAGATCGGCGCCGCTCACCGATATCCACTTCGTGGCACGCAGGTCGGTGACGATCCACACCAGGCCGGCCACGAGCGCGGCAGCGGCCGGGCTCGGCAGCCCCTGGAAGAAGCGCTTGTCGACGACGCCGATGTTGGTGTTGAAGCGAGCCAGGCGCAACGCGGCGCCGGCGACGTAGACGAAGGCCGCCAGCCATCCCCACTTGCCCAATCCGCGCAGCGACCACTCGTAGATGACCAGCGCGGGCGCCGCGCCGAAGGACACCATGTCCGACAGGCTGTCGTACTGCTCGCCGAAGGCGCTCTGCGTGTTCGTCATCCGCGCCACGCGCCCGTCGAGGCTGTCGAGCACCATCGCGACGAAGATCGCGATGGCCGCCGCCTCGAAGCGAACGTTCATCGCCTGCACGATCGCGTAGAAGCCGCAGAACAGCGACGCCGTGGTGAAGGCGTTCGGCAGCAGGTAGATGCGCCGCGACCGGCGCGGTGCCAGGCCCTCGCCTCGGCGCTCGTCAGGCATCGCCGGCCTTCGGCAACTCGGCGAGCAGCGAGGCCGTCGCGTGCACCTTCTCGCCCGGTCCGACGAACAGGCGCGAGCGCGGCGGCAGGTAGACGTCCACCCGCGAACCGAAGCGGATGAAGCCGAAGCGCTGGCCGCGATGCAGCATGTCGCCCGGCTTCACATAGCACAGGATGCGACGCGCCACCAGGCCCGCCACCTGCACGCAGGTGACGAGCGAGCCGTCGTCTGCGCGGATCAGCAGGGCGTTGCGCTCGTTGTGCTCGGAGGCCTTGTCCAGATCGGCGTTGACGAAGCTGCCCGGGAAGTAGTCGATGCGCTCGATGCGCCCGTCGACCGGCGCGCGGTTCGAGTGCACGTTGAACACGTTCATGAACACCGAGACGCGCAGCGACTCGCGCCCGCCCGCGTACGGGTCGCGCAGCGTCTCGATCGAAATCACGCGGCCGTCGGCCGGCGCGAGCACCAGGCGCTCGCCGGCCGGAGCGTCGCGCGGCGGATCGCGGAAGAACTGCAGCACGAACAGCGCGATCAGCCAAAACGGCACCGACCACCAGCCGCCGACGGCCGTGACCCCCGCCGCGACGGCGACGGCCAGCGCGATGTACGGCCAGCCTTCACGCGCGACGATCGGATGCGGATACGGGGTGCGGCTCACGCGGGCAGGTTGTTGCGCTCGACGACGATCAATTGCGCGACTTGTCGACCAGCTTGTTCGCCTTGATCCAGGGCATCATCGCGCGCAGCTTCTCGCCGACCTGCTCGATCGGGTGCTCCGCCAGCATGCGCCGGCGCGACAGCAGCGTGGGCGCGCCCGCGCGATTCTCGAGAATGAACTGCTTGGCGTATTCGCCGCTCTGGATGCGCTCGAGCGCGAGCTTCATCGCCTTCTTCGTCTCGGCGGTGACGATCGTCGGGCCGGTCACGTACTCGCCGAACTCGGCGTTGTTCGAGATCGAGTAGTTCATGTTCGCCAGGCCGCCCTCGTAGATGAGGTCGACGATGAGCTTGAGCTCGTGCAGGCACTCGAAATACGCCATCTCGGGCGCGTAGCCCGCCTCCACCAGCGTCTCGAAGCCGGCCTTGATCAGGTCTACCGTGCCGCCGCACAGAACGGTCTGCTCGCCGAAGAGATCGGTTTCGGTCTCCTCGCGGAAATTGGTTTCGATGATGCCCGCACGCCCGCCGCCGATCGCCGCGGCGTACGACAGCGCCGTGTCGCGCGCGACGCCCGAGCGATCCTGGTGGACGGCGACGAGCATCGGCACGCCGCCGCCGGCCGCGTAGGTGGAGCGCACCGTGTGTCCCGGCGCCTTCGGCGCGATCATCACCACGTCGAGGTCGTCGCGCGGAACGACTTGCCCGTAGTGGATGTTGAAGCCGTGCGCGAAGGCGAGCGTCGCGCCCTGCTTCACGTGCGGCTCGATCTCGTCGGTCCAGACGCTGGCGATGTGCTCGTCGGGCATCAGCAGCATGACGAAATCGGCATCCTTCACCGCGGCGCCGATCTCGGCGACCTCGAGTCCCGCCTTGCGCACCTTCTCCCACGACGCACCCCCCTTGCGCACGCCGACGACGACCTTCGCACCGGAGTCGTTCAGGTTCTGCGCATGCGCATGGCCCTGCGAGCCGTAGCCGATGACCGCGACCTTCTTCGACTTGATCAGCTTCAGGTCGCAGTCCTTGTCATAGAACACTTTCATTCGCTTCTCCCTTCCCTAGACTTTCAAAACCCTCTCGCCGCGCGCGATGCCCGAGGAGCCCGTTCTCACGGTCTCGAGGATCGACGCGCGATCGAGGGCGTCGATGAAGGCATCGAGTTTCTGGCCGTCGCCGGTCAGCTCGATCGTGTAGGTGCGGTCGGTGACGTCGATGATGCGACCGCGGAAGATGTCCGCCATGCGCTTCATCTCCTCGCGTTCCTTGCCGGTGGCGCGAACCTTGATCAACATCAGCTCGCGCTCGATGAAGGCGCTCTCGGTGAGGTCGACGACCTTCACCACGTCGATGAGCCGGTTCAGCTGCTTGGTGATCTGCTCGATGACGTCGTCGGAGCCGCTGGTGACCACCGTCATCCGCGACAGCGAGCGGTCCTCGGTGGGCGCCACGGTGAGCGTCTCGATGTTGTAGCCGCGCGCCGAGAACAGGCCGACCACGCGCGAGAGCGCGCCGGGCTCGTTTTCCATCAGGATCGAAACGATGTGTCTCATCGCCGGGGCCTCACAGGTCTTCGGAGCCGAGCAGCATTTCGGTGAGGCCCTTGCCGCCCTGCACCATCGGCCAGACGTTCTCGGTCTTGTCGGTGATGAAGTCGAGGAAGACGAGCCGGTCCTTGTACTTGCCGAACGCGTCGCGCAGCGCCGGCTCGACGTCCCTCGGACGCTCGACCCGGATGCCGACGTGTCCGTAGGCCTGCGCCAGCGCGACGAAATCCGGCAGCGCATCGACGTACGACTGCGAATAGCGGCTGCCGTATTCGATCTGCTGCCACTGGCGCACCATGCCCAGGTAGCCGTTGTTCAGGTTGACGATCTTCACCGGCAGGTTGTACTGCTTGCAGGTCGACAGCTCCTGGATGTTCATCTGGATCGAGCCCTCGCCGGTGATGCACGCCACCTTCGCGCCGGGGTTGGCGAGCAGCACGCCCATGGCGAACGGCAGGCCCACGCCCATCGTGCCCAGGCCGCCCGAATTGATCCAGCGCCGCGGCTTGTCGAAGCCGTAGTACTGGGCGGCCCACATCTGGTGCTGGCCGACGTCGGAAGTGACGAAGGCGTCGCCGTCGGTGATCTCCCAGAGTTTGCGCACGACCGACTGCGGCTTGATCACCTCGTCGCTCGGGCGATATTTCAGGCAGTTGCGCCCTCGCCACTCCTCGATCTGCTTCCACCAGTCGGCGACCGGCGCGGCGTTGGTCTTCTGCCCGGCGGCGAGCGTCTGCTCGAGCAGCGCGATCATCTCGCGCAGCGTCTCCCGCACGTCGCCGACGATCGGCACGTCGACGCGCACCCGCTTGGAGATCGACGACGGGTCGATGTCGAGGTGGATGATCTTGCGCGGGTTCTGCGCGAAGTGCTTGGGGTTGCCGATGACCCGATCGTCGAAGCGCGCGCCGATGCCGATCAGCACGTCGCAATGCTGCATCGCCATGTTCGCCTCGTAGGTGCCGTGCATGCCCGGCATCCCCACCCACTTGCGCTCGCTCGATCGGTAGCCGCCCAGCCCCATCAGCGTGGTGGTGACCGGGAAGTCGAGCAGTTCGGCGAAGCGATTCAGTTCCTCCGAGGCGTTGGCCAGCACGACGCCGCCGCCGGCGTAGATCATCGGCCGCTCGGCGGTGAGGATCAGGCCGAGCGCCTTCTTGATCTGGCCCTGGTGCCCGCGCGTGACCGGGTTGTACGAGCGCATCGACACGGTCTTCGGGTATTCGAAGCGGCACTGCGCACGGGTGACGTCCTTCGGGATGTCGACGAGCACCGGTCCGGGGCGGCCGGTTGCGGCGATGTGGAACGCCTTCCGGATCGTGACGGCGAGCTCGCGCACGTCCTTCACGAGGAAGTTGTGCTTCACGCAGGGGCGCGTGATGCCCACCGTGTCGGCCTCCTGGAAGGCGTCCTCGCCGATGGCGTGCGTGGGCACCTGGCCGGTGAGCACCACGATCGGAATCGAGTCGGTGTAGGCGGTGGCGATGCCGGTGATCGCGTTGGTGACGCCGGGGCCGCTGGTGACCAGGCACACGCCGACCTTGCCGGTGGAGCGTGCGTAGCCGTCGGCCGCGTGCGCGGCGGCCTGTTCGTGGCGCACGAGCACGTGGCGGACCTTCTCCTGGTTGAAGATCGCGTCGTAGATGTAGAGGACGGCGCCGCCGGGATAGCCGAAGACGTGTTCGACGCCTTCTTCCTGCAGACAACGGACGACGATTTCCGCGCCGGTGAGTTCCATCGGGGTATTCCTTTCAAGGGCAGGAGGATCCGCCGCCGGCGCCAGGGCCCCCGGTTTGTAGCCTTGGGGGCCGCGACGCAGACCTCGACACGGGGCCTGCGAGTTTTGATCGGATGCGCCGGATGCGCCTCTCGTGAAGACGGTCCGGTGCGGTTTCGCGCGTGAGGATAAGCTTTGCAGAATACTGCGGCGCAACACCGGCGGTCAAGGCGCCGGGCTTGCCCGCGCAACCCTTCTGCTAGCATCCGCTGCGTCTTTTTCGCCGAGGATCGCGCCGCCCGAAGGCCCGAATGGCAAGCCGTCAGGAGTTGTCCGATTTCCTCGCCGGGGTCGAGCGCCGGGCGTTCAAGCATGCGATGTTCGCGCTGCGCGACAACGACGCGGCGCTCGATGTCGTGCAGGATGCGATGCTGCGACTGGCCAGCCGCTATGGCGACCGGCCCGCAGAGGAGCTGCCGATGCTCTTTCACCGCATCCTGCGCAACGCGATCACGGATCATTTCCGTCGACAGCGCGTGCGCAGCCTGTGGACGACTCCGCTCTCCGCGCTGCAGAACGACCAGGACGGCGAACAGACCGAGGCCGAGGCCCTGGATTCGCTCGACGCGGGCACGCGGGCCGACGAGACCGCCGACTCGGTGGAGCGAAAGCAGCTGCGTTCGATCCTCGACCAGGAAATCGCGCGCCTGCCCCAGCGTCAACGCGAGGCGTTCCTGCTGCGTTATTGGGAGGATCTGAACGTGGCCGAAACGGCGCTTGTCATGGGGTGCTCGGAAGGAAGCGTGAAGACGCACTGCTCGCGCGCTGCGCACACGCTGGCCCTGGCCCTCGCCGCTCGCGGGATCGAACAATGAACGAACGGGAACTCGCCCGAATCGTGCGCGGCGCGCTCGACGAATCCGCCGGTCGTCTGCCGTATCGCACCACCCATCGACTGGCCGCGGCGCGCGCCGCTGCGCTGTCGCGCGCCCGTGTCGAAGCGGCGCCCCGTTACGCGTCGCGGACGCTGCGCGCAGGTCATCGCCCGAGCGCCGAGCTCGCCGGCACCCCGTCGCCCAGGCTCTTCTGGCGCATCGCCGCCGTGATCGTCCCCGTCGTGCTCGTCGCGGCCGGGCTGTTCGGCATTTCGGTGCTCGAGACGCACCAGCGCGCCGACGACCTGGCCGAACTCGATGCAGCGATGATCGCCGACGACGTCCCGATCTCGGCCTACGCCGACAGGGGTTTCGGCGTGTACCTTCGCAACGCCTCGTGGCAATCCCGGGAGCAGAAGGAGTGAAGTCGTTGCGCTGGTTGCTGTTCGCCGCGATCGCGATGCTCGCGAGCATGGTCGTCGCTCCCGCGCCGTCGGTCGCCGACGCGACATCCGCGCCGCGAGCCTCGCTCCTGCCGCTGGTGCAGCCGCTGTGGAGCGATCTCACCGCCGCGCAGCAGGCGGTGCTCGAACCCTTCGAAGCACAATGGAACGGCTGGTCGGCCGCCGAGAAGCGCGGCTGGCTGAAGCTCGCCGATCGCGTGCCGCAGATGTCCGACGAACAGCGCGAGCGCGTCGACGAACGGATCCGGGAATGGGCGCGGCTCACTCCCGAGCAACGCCGCCTGGCGCGGCAGAACTACCGTCTCGCCAAGCGCCTGGAACCCGATGAGCGGCACGCGCGCTGGGAGCGCTACCGCGAGATGACACCCGAGCAGCGTGCCGTGCTGCGCACCAGCGGCACCACGAGCAACACGGCGGCGCGCCACGCGGGCGCGCGCACCGGCCTGGCGAAGCAGGCGGCGCAACCGCTGTCGGAAGTCGCCAAGCGCAACGCCAAGCCCGCCCAGCGCTCCCGGCGCGTCGTCTACTGATGCCGGAGGGCGGCCTCGCGCCGGCGGCCGATCCCTGGCGCCGGTTCATGGGCCTCGCCTACGAAGCGATCATCCTGTTCGGCGTAGTCTGGTTCGCCGACTACGCGTTCTCTGCGCTCACCCAGTTCCGCGGGCATCCGGGTGCGCTGCGCACGGCGTTCCAATGGTTCACGCTCGGGGTGCTGGCGACGTATTTCACGTACTTCTGGAGCGACGGGCGAAGGTCGCTGCCGATGAAGACGATGTCGCTGCAGCTGCAGACACGCGCGGGCGCAGCGGTGAGCCCGGCGCACGCGTTCCTGCGCTTTGCGGCGGTTGCGGCCCTGTACGTCGGCGCGTTGGCCGCGGGCCACTACGTTTCGGGTTGGCTGAACCTGCTGGTGCTGGCGCCGTTCGGCTGGTCGCTGGCCGATCGCGATCGGCGGGCACTCTACGACGTGATCGCCGGAACGCGGCTGGTCGTGCGGGCACCGGATGCGCGAATGAGGTCGGTGGACGTCTGAAGAACGCAACGAGCTCAGTTGCGCACGCAATCGACGTAGTACCGCATCATCCCGCCGTCGAGTTCGATCACCAGGCCGTGCACGTCGGTTTCGAAGCCCGGGAAGCGGGCGTTGAAATCACGGGCGAACTTCAGGTATTCGACGATCGGCTGGTTGAAGCGTTCGCCGGGAATCAGCAGCGGGATGCCCGGCGGGTACGGCGTGACGAGCATCGTCGTGATGCGCCCCTCGAGTTCGTCGATCGGCACGCGATCGACCCGCCGGTGCGCCAGGCACTCGAAGGCTTCGGAAGGCCGCATCGCCGGCTGCATGTTCGACAGGTACATCTCGGTGGTGACCCGCGCGATGCCGTAGCGGCGGTACTGTTCGTGGATCTGCGAGGCGAGGTCGCGCAGTCCGATGCGCTCGTAGGCCGGGAACGCCTGCACGAACTCGGGCATCACACGCCACAGCGGCTGGTTCGTGTCGTGGTCGGTCTTGAACTGCTGCAGTTCGGTGACCAGCGTGTTCCAGCG
This sequence comes from Burkholderiaceae bacterium, assembly GCA_023954015.1. Classification (GTDB taxonomy): domain Bacteria; phylum Pseudomonadota; class Gammaproteobacteria; order Burkholderiales; family Burkholderiaceae_E; genus Zeimonas. Next base: position 19,809 of record JAMLIS010000008.1, on the reverse strand, counting down.
CCCCTTCGTGATGCCGATCGTGAACATCACGAAGAACGAGTACAGCCCGGTCTTCTCGACGACGACTCCGTGCTCGGCGAGGTACTTCGTGACGATCGACGCGGGAATTCCCGAGGGCGCGAACTTGCCGTTCATATCCAGCCCCGGCGTGACGATCGTCGCCTTGATGGGGTCGAGCATCGTGAAGTGGGTGGCGAGCTTGCCGAAGCCGTGCCACTTGTCGTTGGAGCGCAGGAACCAGCCCTCGCGCCGTCCGATGCCGTTGTCGGCGAGATCCTTCGGCCCCCACACCTTGAACCACCAGTCGGAGCCGAACTCGCCGTCGACCTTGCGCATCGCGCGGCGAAACTCGAGCGACTCGAAGATCGACTCCTCGACGAGCGCGGTCCCGCCCGGCGGCTCCATCATCGCCGCGGCGACGTCGCACGAGGCGATGATCGCGTACTGCGGGCTGGTGGAGGTGTGCATCAGGAACGCCTCGTTGAAGCGATGGCGGTCGAGCTTGCGGTTGACCGGATCCTGCACGAGGATCTGCGAGGCCTGCGACAGCCCGGCAAGCAGCTTGTGCGTGGACTGCGTCGAGAAGATCATCGTGTCGGCGCTGCGCGGCCGGTTCGGCCCGATCGCGTGGAACTCGTGATAGAACGGGTGGAAGGCGGCGTGCGGCAGCCATGCTTCGTCGAAGTGCAGGTTCTCGATGTAGTCGCCCAGCGTGCGCTTGAGCATCTCCACGTTGTAGATGACGCCGTCGTAGGTCGACTGCGTGATCGTCATCACGCGGGGACGCGCGCTCTTGTCGGTGATCAGCGGGTTCGCGTCGATCTTGCGCTGGATGTTCGCCGGGTCGAATTCCTCGAGCGGAATCGGCCCGATGATTCCCAGGTGGTTGCGCGTCGGCTGCAGGAAGATGGGAATCGTCCCGGTCATCGTGATCGCGTGCAGGATCGACTTGTGGCAGTTGCGATCGACGAGCACGACGTCGTTGTTGCCCACCGTGGCGTGCCAGACGATCTTGTTCGACGTCGACGTGCCGTTGGTGACGAAGAACAGGTGATCGGTGCTGAAGATGCGCGCGGCGTTGCGCTCGGAGGCCGCCACCGGCCCGGTGTGATCGAGCAGCTGCCCCAGCTCGTCGACCGCGTTGCACACGTCGGCGCGCAGCATGTTCTCGCCGAAGAACTGGTGGAACATCTGCCCCACCGGGCTCTTCAGGAACGCCACGCCCCCGGAGTGCCCGGGGCAGTGCCACGAATACGAGCCGTCGTGCGCGTAGTTCACCAGTGCCTTGAAGAACGGCGGGGCGAGCGAGTTCAGGTAGTTCGTCGCCTCCCGGATGATGTAGCGCGCGACGAACTCCGGCGTGTCCTCGAACATGTGGATGAAGCCGTGCAGCTCGCGCAGGATCTCGTTCGGGATGTGCTGCGACGTGCGCGTCTCGCCGAAGAGAAAGATCGGGATGTCGGCATTTCGCCGGCGCGTCTCGACGATGAACTTGCGCAGTTCGGTCACCGCCGCCGGTTCGGTGGTCGCGTCCTCGCCGAGCTCCTCGTCGTCGATCGAGACGATGAAGGCCGACGCACGCGCCGCCTGGTTGGCGACCATCGACACATCGGTGTACGTGAAGCCGCCCACCACCTCCCAGCGCTGCTCCTCGATCGCCTTGGCGAGCGCACGGATGCCCAGGCCGCTGGCGGAATCGGCGCGCCAGTCCTCGTCGATGACGACGATGGGGAAACGAAATTGCATCGGATGGGCCTTCGGGGAGATGCAAGGGAACCGGGGTAGCCCGGCGAGGCGCCGGGGGCGGTGCGTGAGGCGAGAATCATAAGACCGGGGCGGCGCGAGGGCGGCGGGAATCGGCGCGGGCGTGCCGGGAGCGCAACGCAGGGGCGCAGTGCCAGGGACGACAACCGTGGACCTCAGCGATCGCGGCTTCGACTAAGATCGGCCAAGACCACCGCCTGGGGGAATCGACGGCATGCCTCTTTCGGATCGGCCGGACGGCGCGCCGAAGCGCACCGTCGTCTTCGGCGCCGGCGCCGTCGGCTGCTATTTCGGCGCGAAGCTGGCCGAAGCGGGAACGCCGGTCACGCTGATCGGACGCGCCGCACACATGGACGCGATCCGCCGCGACGGTTTGCTGTTCGACAGCGGCGGCGTGCAGCACCGCGTGCGCATGGACACCGACACGCGCCCGGAACCGATTCGCGACGCCGACATCGTCCTGTTCTGCGTGAAGACCCGCGACACGCAGGCCGCTGCGCGGCAGATCGCGCCGCTGCTGCGCCCGGGCGCCGTCGTCGTCAGCCTGCAGAACGGCGTCGACAACGTCGAGCGCATGCGCGGCGCGGGAGTCGATGCGCTCGGCGCCGTCGTTTACGTCGCCGCTGCAATGACCGGGCTCGGGCACCTGCGCCACTCGGGACGCGGCGACCTCGTCGTCGGCGAATACGGCCGTCGGCCGGAGGACCGAACGCCGACGCAGGCGTCGACGACGGCTCCGTCGGCCCGCGCCGTCGCCATCGCACGCCTCTTCGAAGCTGCAGGCGTGCCTTGTCGCGCCGAGGCCGACGTGCGGGCAGCGCTCTGGGACAAGCTCGTCCTGAACTGCGCGTACAACGCGATCTCCGCGCTGGGTCGCGCGCGCTACGGCGCGCTGATCGACGATGCCGACGTGCGTGCATTGATGCGCGAGACGATCGACGAATGCGTTGCGGTGGCGCGGGCCGACGGCGTGCCGCTGGCCGGCACCGACGCGCATTACGACGCGGCCGTGCGCCTGGGCGAAACGATGCGCGCCGCGACCTCGTCGATGGAGCAGGACCTGTCGAACGGCCGGCTCACCGAGATCGATTCGCTGAACGGCTACGTGGTCAAGCGGGGTGCGACGCTCGGCGTGGCGACGCCGGCGAACCGGACGCTGGCGACGCTGGTGCGCCTGCTCGAGCGCCGGATTTCGGCCTGAGGGAGCGACACACGCTCGCCCGGCAGGATCAGCGCTTCAACGCCCGCGAGAGCGCGTCTCCGAACGCCGTCGCCGGCGTTCCGGCGCGCGGTGCGCCGCGCGAGGACGCGCCCATCCGCGCACCGCCGCGCCCGCGCTCGTCCGTCGGTTGCGGCTTGCGCACCGGCAGCGGCGCAGCTCCCGCCTGCGCCCTGCTGCCCGTCCTCATCGACAACGCGATGCGCTTGCGCTGCGCATCGACCTCGAGCACCGTCACCGAGACCACCTGCCCTGCCTTGACCACCTCACGCGGGTCCTTGACGAAGCGGTCGGCGAGTTCGGAGACGTGCACCAGCCCGTCCTGGTGCACGCCGACGTCGACGAAGGCGCCGAAATTCGCCACGTTCGTGACCACGCCCTGCAGCGTCATGCCGGGCTCGAGGTCGGCGATTCGCTCCACGCCCTCGTGGAACGAGGCGGTGACGAACTCGCCGCGCGGATCGCGCCCCGGCTTCTCCAGTTCGGCGAGGATGTCGCGCACGGTGGGCTCGCCGAAGCGATCGTCGACGAAGTCGTGGGCTTCGAGCCGGCGCAGCGCTTCGCGGTTGCCGATCAGCTCGCGCGCGCTCTTCTGCACGCGCTCGAGGATGCGCTGCACGACCGGATAGGCCTCCGGGTGCACGGCGGACGCGTCCAGCGGATTCTCGCCGTCGCGAACGCGCAGGAATCCGGCCGACTGCTCGAAGGCCTTGTCGCCGAACGAGCGCACGCGCCGGAGCGCCTCGCGACTGGAGAAAGCGCCATTGGCGTCGCGATGCTCGACGATGCGCTGCGCGACCGACGCGCCCAGGCCCGAGACGCGCGCGAGCAGCGGCGCCGAGGCGATATTGACGTCGACGCCGACCGCGTTCACGCAATCCTCGACCACCGCGTCGAGCTGGCGCGCGAGCGCGCGCTGGTTCACGTCGTGCTGGTACTGGCCGACGCCGATCGACTTCGGGTCGATCTTCACCAGCTCGGCGAGCGGATCCTGCAGGCGACGCGCGATCGACACCGCGCCGCGCAGGCTCACGTCGAGCGCGGGAAATTCCTTCGCGGCCAGTTCGCTCGCCGAGTAGACCGAGGCGCCGGCCTCGGAGACGACGAGCTTGCGCAGGTTCAGCTCCGGATGCTGCTTCATCAGGTCGGCGACGAGCCGGTCGGTCTCGCGCGAGGCGGTGCCGTTGCCGATGGCGACGAGCGCTGCGCGATGCTTCGCGGCCAGCGCGGCGAGCACGGCGACCGAGCCTTCGTGGTCGCGGCGCGGCTCGTGCGGATAGATCGTCGCGGTATCGACGAGCTTGCCGGTGGCGTCGACGACGGCGACCTTCACGCCGGTGCGTAGACCGGGATCGAGTCCGATCACCGCGCGCGCGCCGGCAGGCGCGGCGAGCAGCAGGTCCTTCAGGTTCGCGCCGAAGACGCGGATCGCCTCGGTCTCCGCAGCCTCGCGCAATCGGCCGAAAAGCTCGGTCTCGAGCTGCGGCAGCAGCTTCACGCGCCAGCACCAGCGGCAGGCATCGGCGAGCCAGGGATCGGCCGCACGAAGCGCGGTCGCGGGCGCAGACGATCGCGAATTCGTCGCCGTGAGCGCCGCCGCGGTCGACGCGGGCGCCGCCGCGGCCGGCGCGGGCGCCGCAGCGGCCGGCGCAGGCGCCGCAGCGGAAAGCCGGAGCGACTGCCCGAGCCCGACGATGCCGGCGAGCCGCGCGACGTTCGGATGCGGCAGCTGCGCCTCGAGCGACGGCTCGAGCTCCAGCTTCAGCGCGAGCACGCCCTGCTGCCGGCCCCGGAAGAGCGCGAGCGCCCGATGCGAGGGCATCTTCGCGATCGGCTCGGCGTGATCGAACCAGTCGCGGAATTTCTCGCCTTCGGCTTCCTTGCCCTCGAAGACCCTGGCGGCGATCCAGCCCTCGTTCCACATCCGCTCGCGCAGCGAATCGAGCACGTCTGCGCGCTCGGCGAAGCGCTCGGCGAGGATGTCGCGCGCGCCGTCGAGCGCGGTCTTCGCGTCGGCGACGGCATGCTCGCCGTTCTCGTCGGGCTCGCGCAGGTACTTCGCCGCTTCGAGCTGCGGATCGAGCGTCGGGTCGGCGAACAGCGCATCGGCCAGCGGTTCGAGGCCCGCTTCGCGCGCGATCTGCGCGCGCGTGCGGCGCTTCGGCTTGTACGGCAGATAGAGATCCTCGAGCCGCTGCTTCGTGTCGGCGGCGTCGATCTGCGCGGCGAGCGCTTCGTCGAGCTTGCCCTGCTCGTCGATGCCGGCGCGGATCGTCGCACGTCGCTCCTCCAGCTCGCGCAGGTAGCCCAGGCGCTCGTCGAGCGCGCGCAGCTGCGTGTCGTCGAGTCCGCCGGTGGCTTCCTTGCGGTAGCGGGCGATGAAGGGGACGGTGGCGCCGCCGTCGATGAGCGCCACGGCGGCCGCCACCTGCGCGGGTCGCGCGGAAAGCTCTTCGGCGATGCGAGCGACGATCCGCGCGTCAACGGCGGGCGCGAGCCTGGCTTCATCCATCGGTGTCGGTGCCCCAGCAAAACGCGGAAAGGGGCGGATTCTGCCACGGGCCTGCGAACGCGCCGCTTCAACCTCCGTCGGGCGCCTTCGCCGTCGCTGCAACCGCAGCGACCGCCGGCGAGTTCCACCAGGCGGCGACATCGGCGCCCGCGATGTCGCGACCGACGACCAATCGGATGTCGACGTCCGCTCTCAGGCCGGCGACGGCAACGAGCCTCGCGGCAACCGGCAGCCGCTTGCCGAGCCGCGCGGCCTCGTCGGCGTGACCGTCGCGATAGTGGATTTCGGTATACCGCTGTTCGAAGCTCGAATGATTGGTCACGCGCGAGACCCGGGCCCCCATCTCCCCCAGCCGTTGCGCGGTGCGCGTGGCAAGGCGGGCCGTGCCCGCGCCGTTGCTCACTTCGATGCGATCGATCGCAAGCGAAGCCGGCTGCAAGGAAGGGCGCTCGGGTTCGCTCTCGGCCTTCCCGGGGGCTGCGGCCGGCAGCGGCTGGCGAGCGGCGGGGGCGACCCGGAGTTCGTATACGGCCGGCGCGACCGGCACGAGCATCGTGTCGCCCGAATTCGATCGCACGATTTCGACGCCGGATTCGCGCGATTCGACCCGCGGCGCATGGACCGGAACCACGGCCGCTGCCCGCCGGAATCGTTCCAGCGCCTGCATGGACGCCGGATCGAGCGGCGCAGGCGCACGCGGCGTCGGCGCCGACGGGGGCCGCTCGCTCTTCGACGCACGATCGCGCGACTCGATCAGCCAGCGCAGGTTGGTTCGCGCGCGTGCATGGCCCGGATCGAGTTGCAGCGCGCGCTCGAGCGATTCCGTTGCTTCCTGCAGCCGCCCGGCCTCGAATTGCGCGTAGCCGAGATTGTTCAGCAGCCGCGCCGACTCCGGGGCCGAGGCCAGCGCCGTGCGAAACGCTTCGATCGCCTCTTCATGACGGCCCTCGAGGCCGAAAGCGATGCCGAGGCTGTTGAGTGCGTCGACGTATCCCGGTTCGAGCGCCAGCGCGCTTCGAAAACGCTCGATCGCCGCATCGACCCGCCCCTCGGCGAGATGCAGGCGTCCCGCGGCAAATTGCCCTACCGCGGTTCCGGCCGGCTGCTCGACGCGGTACAGCGGTGCGAGTTGCGTGTTGCGCGCATTCAGCTGCACCGGCCCGGGAGCGGTTGCGCAGCCGGTGATCGATGCAACCGCGCAGAAGGTGAACGACGTCGATACGATCCGGGCGCGCATCCGGCCTCCTGTTCGAGCCGGCCGCCTTGCGGTTGCAGCCATGGCTCAGCCTCCTGCGCTCATCGTGGGCAGCAGGATCCGGTAGATCTGGATCATCGCCGGCCCCATCAGCACGAGGAGCAGCGACGGAAAGATGAAGAAGATCAGCGGGAACAGCATCTTCAACGGGATCTTCGCTGCCTGCTCCTCGGCGCGCTGGCGGCGACGCACGCGAAGCGAATCGGCCTGCACCCGCATCGAATCGCCGATGCTCGTGCCGAAGCGGTCGGCCTGCAGCATCATCGCGACGAAGCTGGCGATCTCGTCGAGCCCGGTGCGCGTGGCGAGATTGCGCAGCGCACGCTCCCGGCTGGCGCCCAGACGCAGCTCGAGGCCGACCAGCGTCAACTCTTCGGCGAGTTTCGAACTGCGCAGGCTGATCTCCGAAGCCGTACGGGCGATCGCCGCATCCAGCGAGATGCCGGATTCGACGCAGACGATCATCAGGTCGAGGGCATCGGGGAAGGCTTCGAACAGCTCGCGCTGGCGCCTCGCCGTCAGGCGCGACAACACCACATTGGGCAGGTAGTAACCGAACGCGGCCGCGGCGAGCAGCGCCAGCATCGGCTGGTTGCCCTCCCATTCGCGCACTCCGGCGAACAACAGCAGGACCATCGGCAGGGCGATCGCCAGCACCGCCTTCGACCCGAAATAGAGGGCCGGCATCGACTCGTCGCGCAAACCGGCATTGAGGAACATCGCGCGGACGCGTCCGATCTCCTCGTCCTTTTTCGGGGTGGCGAACCGGGCGAGCGGCGCAGCCATTCGCGCCACGCGCCCCTGCCATTCCGGGGCGCCGGCAGCGCCATCGATCGCAGCGCCGGCAGACACTTCCTGCAGGCGCTCGCGCATTCCGCGCCCGCGGGCCAGCAATCCGCCGAGCCCGTAGACGAAACCCGTAACCGCGACGAACAATGCGCCGAGGATCAGCCAGGACGTGCCCCTATCCATCGCCCGCTCCTAATGTCGTGAGTTGGAAATACGCGGCATCAGACCCTGATCTTCACGATCCGCCACATCCACACGACGCCGCAGGCCATCGCAAGCAGCGCCAGCATGATCAGCTTGGCGCCGGCCGGATCCTTCCACAGCACTTCCATGAAGCCGGGACTGGCAAGGTTGAGCATCAACGCGGCGGCGAAGGGCAGCAGCGTCAGCACCCAGGCCGACATTCGCCCTTCGGCGCTCAATACGCGAACCGTGCCGTAGAGCTTGAAGCGCTCGCGGATCAGCTTGCCGATGTTGTCGAGGATCTCGGCGAGATTGCCACCGGTCTCGCGCTGCAGCACTACAGCCACCGCGAAGAAGCGGAGATCCTCCACCGGCACGCGCGCGGCCAGGTTCAGCATCGCGTCGGAGATCGGCAGGCCGTAGTTGACCTCCTCGAAGGCGGCGACGAACTCTCCGCCGATCGGATCGGGCAGCTCCTCGGCCACCATCTGCAGCGCGGTGGGAAACGCATGACCGGCCCGCAGCGCCCGTGCGATCAGCTCGACCGCGTCGGGCAATTGCGCTTCGATGCGCTTGAGCCGGCGCTGCCGCGCCGCGCCCAGCCACAGGAAAGGCAGCAGCGCCGCGCCCAGTCCGAGCATCGCCGCCAGCCACAGCGGCTGGCGCAGCACGAGCAACACGAGGAAGACACTGACGATCAGCAACCCGGTGGTAAACAGGAATCGCGACGTCTTCATCACGATGCCGGCCTGCTGCAGCATCTTCTCGACCCTGCCGACGCGCGGCAAGGCGAGCAGCAACCTGCCCAGTGCGCCGACCCGGTCTGACTCGCGCGCCTTGATCAGCGACGAAGCCTGCACGCCGTGCCCGCCCGCGTGCAGCGCGCGCAGACGGCGCTCGAGCTGGCGCGCTTCCCCGCCTCGGGTATCGCTCCAGAGCAGGAATGCGCCTTCGAGCAGCAGCACCGCTGCAAGAAAGCAGACCAGCAGGAACATCGTGAAAGCCAGATCCATCTTCGCTCCCGTCTTGCGCCGTTCCGAGGTTCAATCGAAGATCCGGCCCGGATCGAACAGGTCGTCGGCGAGTCCGACACCCCGGACGGCGAGCCGATCGAGGAACTTCGGTCGCACGCCGGTGGCGTGGAATCGCCCCGCGACCTGGCCGTCGGCCTGCACGCCGGTCTGCCGGAACACGAAGATGTCCTGCATCGTGAGGACGTCGCCCTCGAGACCGGTGATCTCCGACAGGCTCAGTACCTTGCGCTTGCCGTCGCTCAGGCGGCCGACCTGCACCACCGCCGTGAGCGCCGAAGCGATCTGCTGGCGCATCGCCTTCTGCGACAGCGACATGCCCGCCATTCCGAGCATGTTTTCCACGCGCATGAGCGCGTCGCGCGGCGCGTTCGCATGGACGGTCGCCATCGAACCTTCGTGACCGGTGTTCATCGCCTGCAGCATGTCCAGCGTTTCGGCGCCGCGCACCTCGCCGATGATGATGCGGTCGGGACGCATGCGCAGGCTGTTGCGCACCAGCGCGCGCTGGGTGACCTCGCCCTTGCCTTCGATGTTCGGCGGTCGCGTCTCCAGCCGCACGACGTGCGGCTGCTGCAGCTGCAGCTCCGCCGCGTCCTCGATCGTTACGATGCGCTCGGTGTCGGGGATGTAGCTCGACAGCACGTTCAGCAGCGTCGTCTTGCCGCTGCCGGTGCCGCCCGAAATGAGCAGGTTCAGCTTCGCCTTCACCATGCCGCCGAGCAGCGCCGCCAACTCCGCGGGCAGCGACTTGTGGCGCACCAGGTCGTCCATCTTCAGCGGCACCACCGCGAAGCGCCGGATCGACAGCAGCGGCCCGTCGATGGCGAGCGGCGGAATGATCGCGTTCACGCGCGAACCATCCGGCAGCCTGGCGTCGACCATCGGGCTCGATTCGTCGATGCGCCGCCCGACCCGCGAGACGATCTTGTCGATCACCTTCATCAGGTGATCGTCGCTGTCGAAGCGGATCGGCGTCTGCTCCAGGCGTCCCGCACGCTCGACGTAGACCGACTTGTGCGTATTGACGAGAATGTCGGAGACCGCGGGATCGGCCAGCAGCGGCTCGATCGGACCCAGCCCCATGATCTCGTTCTGGATGTCGACGACGATCTGCTTGTGCTCGGCCGCGTTCAGCGCGATCCCCGCCTCGCCGATCAGGCGCTCGACGAGGATTCGCAGTTCCTCGCGCAGCCGCTCGGGCGTCAGGCGGCCCATCACCTCGACGTCGACGCGATCCAGCAACTGCGTGTGCAGGTCGGTGCGCAACGCGCGGTAGGCGACGCTGTCGCTGCTCGTGCCCGCCGCCGACGCGACCAGCCGCGGCGCCTCGATCCTGCTCAATCTGTCGCGCAACGACATCTCGCCCCCTTACAGCGACAATCCGAACCACGCGCGCTTGCGCACGGCTTCCTGCGGCGCCAGCCGATCGGCCAGTTCCAGCAGCGCCTTCGACACGGGGTCGCGCGGAGCGCTTTTCAGGATCGGCACGCCGTGGTTGATCGAGTGCGCCACCGCGGAAAAGCTGTTCGGCACTTCGAGGTCGACGGCGACGCCGAGCGCCTTGTGCACGTCGGCCGAACCGAGTTCGCCGCCCTTCTCCCAGCGATTCACGATCACGTGCAACTTGTCGCGCGCATAGCCCAGCGTCGCCAGCAGCGACATCAGTCGGCGCGCGTCGTGCAGGAAAGGCAGTGTCAGCTGCAGCGTGAGGTACACGCCCTCGGCCTGGTCGAGCGCGCGCACCGCCGCACCGTCGAGCAGGCGGCTCATGTCGAGCAGCACGAAGTCGAAGCGCTCGCGCGCCGCGGAGACGATCCGCTCCACGGCAGCCGGCGTGACGTCCATCGCGCCCTCCGGGGTGTCCGGAGCGGCGAGCACCCGCAGGTTTTCCAGCGGCGCCATCATGCTCGACTCGAGAAAGGTCGGATCGACCCGCGAGAGATCGCGCGCGAGATCGGCGATCGTCACCGATGGCCGTTCCTCGCTCAGGAACAGCGCCGCGTCGCCGAAATGCAGGTTCAGGTCGATGAGCGCCACGCGCCTGCCGCGGGCGGCCAGCGCATAGGCGAGGTTGGTCGACAGGAAGGTGGAGCCGCTGCCGCCTTTTGCGGGCAGGAACGCGAGCACTCGCCCCTTGCGGGCGCTGTTGCGGCGCGCGACCAGCCGGTCGAACTGTCGCGCGTACGCTGCTCCCAGTTCCCCGTTGACCAGCGGCGTGGGCACGACCTCGCGAACGCCGCTGCGCATCAGTTGCAGCAGGTATTCCGGCGAGCGCTCGGGCGAAAGGACGATCACCGAGGTCGCCGGCGACCGGTTCAACGCGACCTCCATGCATCGCAAGCCGGCGTCGTCGAGCGCCGGCAGGTCGGCCACGACGAGATCGGGATGGCTGCGCTCGATCTCGGCGGCGAGTTCGTCGGGACGCCCCACCGCCGACGAGACGCCGAGCGACTCTTCGGCAGGCGGGAGCTGGCGGGTCAGTTGCGCCACTCCCTCGGAGGTCGGCGCGAACAAGGTGAGCTTCAGTGTCATCCGATGCTGCCAGATTGGTGGATGCGATGATGCGGGGCTACGGCGATACGCTCGTGCCGCCGATACCGAGGATGTTGAAAGTCGGCGGCGGCTCCTTGAAGCCTTTCTGGTACTGCTCGATCGTGTGCTGTGCGGACACGCCGTCGATGCCGGCAACCGGGTCGGTGTTGCGGCCGGCCTCCGGGTTCAGCGTCTGCTGTGCGCGCGCCTGGCGCACGGCATCCCCGAAGCGCGAATCGAGTTCGCGTGTCTCCACCGGCGGCAGGCCGGCGCATCCCGCCAGCACTACCGCGGCGAGCGCCAGTGCAGTGTTTCGAAGCTTGGCTTGCATGCTCGTTTCCTTGCTCAATCCATCGAGAAGCCGCCGGTCGACGGTGCGCTGCGAGTCGAAGGAGCCGCACCGGCCGCACCGTGCGCGGCCGGCGCCGCGGGCTGTGGCTGCGCCGCCCGGTCGCGCGGCACGTCGTGGCTGCCGCTGCCCTCGAGCTGGCCATCGACGAAGAACTCGCTGCGCGACGGCGGCGTGTATGCATCGGTGGGCAGCGCGACCTCCGGACCGAGCGGCTTGACCAGTCGCGGCGTGATCAGGAACATCAGCTCGGTGCGATCGGCCTGGAATTCGCTGCTGCGGAACAGCGTGCCGAGCACCGGAAGCTCGCCGAGGATCGGCAGGCGTCGCACCGATTCGGTCGCGTTGTTCTTGATCAGTCCGGCGATCGCGAGACTCTGCCCGTCCATCAACTGCACCGAAGTCTGTGCGCGGCGCGTCGTGAAGCTCGGCAGGACGGCGGTGACGCCGTTGATCGTCGTGAACGGCGAGCCGGTCTGCGACAACTCCGAGACCTCCGGAGCAACCTTCAGGTGGATGCGTCCCCCGTCGAGCACCACCGGCGTGAACTTCAGTCCGACGCCGAATTCCTTCTCCTCGAGCGTGATCGTCACGCCACCCGTACCGGCATTCTCGCGGGCGACCGGAATGAAGATCTTCCCGCCGGCCAGGAAGCTCGCTTCCTGGCCGCTGATTGCCACGATGTTGGGTTCGGCGAGTACCTTGATCAGCCCGTCGCGTCGCTCGGCGTCGAGCAGCAGCGAGGTGCTGTTGCGTGCGGCGCCGACGATGCCCGCCGAGTCCGAAAGCAGGTTGCTCAGGATCGAGTAGCGCCAGCTGCCGTTGCTGCGCGTCGCGTCGATTCCGGCGCCCAGCTTGTCGAGCAGGTTCTTCGAGATTTCGGCGACCTTCACCTCGAGCATCACCTGCTGCGGCTGGGCGACGCGTAGCATGTTGATCACGCGCGGCTCCTGCGTGCTGCGGCCCGAGCCGGCGCGGCTGACGACTTCCTTCTGGTCGACGGAGATCGCCTGGCCCTGGCGGGCAACCTGGTCACCTGCCGTCACCTGCAGCTGCAGTCCCCGCGAGTAGGTCCGCACGAAGGACTCGGCGATCTCCACGGCCTGCGAGGCCTTCAGCGCGCTGGAAACCAGTCCCGACAACACCAGCGAATCGGACGCCGATCGGACCTGGATGTCCTCGCCCGGCAGCAGCGAGCGGATGCGCTGCTCGAGTGCACTCGCATCCGCGGCGACCGACACATCGATGATCGTGGTCGGCGCGTTGCGACGCCACATGATCACGTTCGTCGAGCCGAAGGTCTTGCCCAGCAGATAGAGTTCGCGCGCGCTGATCAGCGTCACGTCGGCAACCGCCGGGTTGCCCACCGAGATGCGTTCGATCGGCGCAGGCAGGCGAATCAGCGTCGACTTGCCGACCACCAGGTCCATCGCCGGACCGATTTCGCTCGGGACGGTGCCGTCGGCCAGCTCCGGCTGCGCCGCCTGCCCGCGCGGCACGGCCGGCGCCTGCGGCACGAAGACGGGCTTGACCTGCGTCGCTCCCTTGATCACCGCCGGTGCACGCTGCGGCTGCTGTTGCGCGCCCGCTGTTGCCAGGCCCAGCATCGCCAGCGCCACGGCAACGGCGGTCTGCGTCGTTTTCATCATGCTCGCCTCTTCGCTTACAGGTCGGTGCTGGATCGCTGCACGCCGCGAATCACCTCGACGCGCGCCGTGTCCTGGGGCGCCGACGCAACCGGAGCGCGGCGCACCACCGGCCGGGCGGCCGGCTTCGGAGCGCGCGCGACCGCAGCCGCGGCCGGCGGCGTGGGCGCCGGCACGTCGCCGAGCAGGTCGGCCTTGCGAATGCCGTCGGTCTGCGCCTCGTTGCGATCCACCTGGTTGCGCAGTACCAGCGACAGATTGCCGACGCTGCGCGCGAGGTCGATGCGCTCGGCCTCGCCGGGCGTTACTTCGAGCGTCACCGCGTTGACGACGCGCGGCTTCGTATCGTCCCGGCTCGCTTCCTGCGCCACCGCGAGCACGAGAATGCGCTCGAGCACGATCTTCGATACCGGCCGTTCACGGTCGTCCTGCGTGTTCACCAGCACGTCGACGTAGTTGCCGGGCAGCGCGAAGCCGGCCACGCCGACCACTTCGTTGACCTTCACCGTGATCGCCCTGCGACCCTGGCCGATCACCGCCGACAGGCCGCCCTTGGTGCCGGCCGGTGCGAGCTTGGCTTCGAGCACCGGCTCGCCGCGCAGGAGTTGCGTGCGCAGCACGCGCCCGTCGATCGCCTCGAGATTCGGGAACGAGCCTTCGGGCACCGAACCCGCCGGCCACGGAACCAGCGTCACCATCGACGCGTTCAGCGGTTGTCCCAGCTCGACGTCGCGCGCGGCGACGACGACGTGCGCCTCGGTCCTGGCGAGGCTTTGTTCGTTCAGCCAGCGTGCCGCCAGCACCATCGCGGCAATGCCCGCGACGAGCGACAGCAGCAGCATGAACCAGGCGCGTGAACCCTTCATGTCATTTCCCCGTGAGGCCTTGTGGTTCGGTGGTAGGCGCCGCCGCCGACCCGGATCGCTCGGTCGCGGGTTCGGCAGCGAAATACAGATTCCAGGCCCAGCGCAGCGCCTGCGGCGTGAGTGTCGGCGGGACGCCCTCGTACAGGGCACGGTCGCGCACGATCAGCAGCAGGTCGAGCGGATACGCCGGCAGCAACGGCGTCGCACTGCGTGCGTGCAGTTCGCCCACCAGGCAGTCGAGCGACGGCTCGTCGTGCGGCACGCCCGCGCGCTCGCAGGCCTGGCGAAACACGCGCCGGTACGCCGCCTCGTCGAGCGCTTCGAGCCTGACCTTGTAGCCGAGCCGGCGCACGAAGGCCGGATCGTCCAGGCACGCCGGCGACAGATTCGACGAGAAGATCACCTGCACGTCGAACGGCACCTGGAAGTTCACGCCGGTATGCAGCGACAGGTAGTCGACGCGCCGGTCCAGCGGCACGATCCAGCGATTCAGGATCTGGTGCGCCGAACTGCGCTGGCGACCGAGATCGTCGAAGAGCAGCACGCCGTTGTTGGCCTTCAGCTGCGCCGGCGCCTTGTAGAAGCGGGTGAGCGCGTCGCGCTCGAGATCCATCATCTCGAGCCTCATTTCGCCGCCCAGCTTGACGACCGGACGGCGGCAGAGCACCCAGCGTCCGTCGGGCTGGCGCGAGCGGTCGAAGGACTCGGCGGTGGCGGCCATGTCGACCCGGCGATGCACGGCGGGGTCGTAGACCTGGATGATCTCGCCGTCGACCTCGATCGCGTGCGGCACCCAGATCGCACCGTCGACGACGTCCACCAGGTGCTCGGCAAGCCAGGTCTTTCCTGCTCCGCTGACGCCGTGCAGGAACAGCGGGCGCTGCGAATTCATCGCGGCACCGAGCGTCGCCACCAATTCCGGCGCGAGCACCAGCGGCCCGAGCGCCGCGTGCACCCGCTCGGGCGGAATGCGGGTGCCTGCGATGCGCTGGCGCTCCACGCGCGCGACGTAGTCGGGCAGCGACACGGGGGCAACGCCGACATACTGGTTGCGGCGCAGCGCGTCCTCTGCGCGGACACGGCCGGCATCGGTGAGCGCGTAGCGCACGTCGGCGTCGAAGCTGCCGCGCCGCGGCACCTCGACGAAGCGCTCGTCGCGCAGGGACCCGAGCAGTTGCCCGAGCAAAGGCAACGGCAGCGCCAGCTTCGAGCCCAGTTCGGCGATCGACGCATCGCCCCCGCGCTGCAGATGCTTCAGCACGAGGTCGATGACCACCGACGAAGGAAGACCGGCGGCCTCCAGGGAGACCGGCGGACGCACGGTCTCGACGGGAATCGGATGCAGCGCGGGCCGCGTCGCCGCGATCATGCGACGACGCCGGAAAGAAGAAGCGCGGCCAGCAGAAGCGCACCCGCACAGATCGCGAGCGCGAACGGCAGGCGGTCGGCGCTGTCGGAGCGCGGATCGAACTGCGGGCCGACGCCGCCGACGAAGGCAGCGAGCCGGCCGAAGAGGATCACTCGCAGGTTGGCGAAGACGGCGCGACGGCGCGCCCCGTCGAAAAGACGCAAGGTCACCAGCACGCCGCCGCAGAGGAACACCGAGACGATCAGCGCAGGCAGCGCGTGCAAGCCGAAGAAGGCGCCGAGCATCGCCATCAGTTTCACGTCGCCGGCGCCCATCGTGCGGGCCAGGTGCAGGACGAGGAAGGCTGCGAAGGCGGCGGCAGCGCCGGCAAAGGCGGAAGCCGCACCGATCGCTCCGGGAGCGTGCGGATCGAACAGACCCGCTCCGGCCGGAGCCAGCGATTGCCAGACCAGCGCGATCAGCAGACCGGCGAACACCAGGTCGTTCGGAATTCGCCGAGCGCGGAAATCGTGAATACAGATTGCGAGCAGCAGCAGGAAAAGGACCGCGCGGATCGTCCACAGCGCAATCTGCATCATCGGCTCTGCAGGCAAACCCGGGGCCAACATCGGTGTCGTGTCCTGAATCGGCTATTCAAGAAAAGGCCGACCGAGCTCCGCAAGCGCGATCACCCTGCGTCGGAAACGCGGTCGGCCGGTCGTCACGTCTATGAATGCCGATTACGGCTTGAGCGCCTTCTGGATGTCTCCGAAGATGCCGTTGAGGGTGGTACCGGTCAACCGGACTGCACCGACGATGACCACCGCGATCAACGCCGCGATCAGCCCGTACTCGATCGCCGTCACGCCCTCTTCGTCGCGGGCAAACTGCTTCGCTGCCTGAATGAAACGACCCATCTGGATGCTCCTTCCATGGCCGCCCATCCGGCGGCTCTGCCGAACCGTCGAAGGGGACGGCGCCCTTGCCTTCCCGAACCCCTCGTGGGGCCGGTCGGGTGACCTTCCTCGCATCGGCCGTTCGTCGGCGAGCGATTGACGGCATTCTCGATTCGGCATCGACGCAAGACCGGTGACATCCATCACGCGATGCGTGTGCAGGGCGGGACTTCTTCACGGACGCGGCGATTTCGCAGTCCTCAAAGCCGCGCTGACGTTGCACACTGGCGCCGTTCGTCGGAAGGACGACGCATCCACGAGCCACGATGTGGCGGCGCAGCTCGAAGCAACGGAGATCCTGGTGGTCCGTTCGTACTACGCACCCTCAAGCGGGCGCCCGCGGCGCAGACAGCGCGGCGTCGCGGCGGTCGAGTTCGCCCTGGTGGCGATCGTCTTCTTCACCGTGCTGTTCTCGATCATCGACTGGTCGTACCTGTTCTTCGCCAATCTCTCGATGCAACATGCGGTGCGCGAGGGCGCGCGCTATGCGGTGACGGGCCAGAGCGGCCTGTCGCCCACTCCGGGTGATCGCTGCGCAGCAGCGCGCGAGATGATCCGCACTTCGTCGACCGGCATGTACGACAAGACCGGGGCGAAGACGACCTTCAAGACGATCAACGCGGGCGGGCAGATCGTCACGCTCGGAGCGAGCAGCTGCTACGGCGCGGAGCAGCTGATCATCATTCAGGTGGACAGCGCATTGCGACCGGTCACGCCGTTCCTGCGACCTTTCTTCGCCGCTACGGGCGGCGAGTACCGCTTCTCGGTAGCGACCACGATGAAGAACGAGGCCTGGGAATGAAGAGAACGTACGGATACATCGGGTCCTCCGCATCGATCGCCGGAGGATCGTCGCGCGGCATGCGGGGCGTCGCCGTAGTCGAGTTCGCGTTGATCCTGCCGATCCTGTTGCTGCTCACGCTGGGCGTAGTCGATTTCTCGCGCGCGATCCAGTTCAACAACATCCTCGTGAACCTTACCCGGGAGGGCGCCAACCTGTCGGCACGCACCACCGAGCAGCCGCAATACATCCTGCGCGCGCTGATCGACACAGCCGCACCGTTGCAGATGAACGCCGACGGGATGATGTACATCACGAAGCTCGTCGGGCGCAGCGACGGGCGAGCGAAAGTCGAGGAACAGTACCGCCCCGACAATGGAGGCAAGCGCGCACTGCAGAGCCGGATCTGGTCGTGCAGCAACTGGTCCGGCGGGAAATGCAACGTTCCCGCAACGCGCCCCGTCGTGTCGCTGCCGACCGTGCTGCGCGACGGCGAGACGGTCTATGCGGTGGAAGCGATCTACGACTACACGGTGCTTGCGCGCTACGTGATCAGCGACGATCCGCGGCTCTATTCGTTCACCGTGCTGTGAACACGCGACAGAGTGTCTCCATGCGATCGATTGACCTCCCTCCGCCGAAGCGGCATCAGCGCGGCTCGGTCCTGATCCTTACGGCATTGACGCTCGTCGTCCTCATCGGCGCGGTGGGCCTCGCCGTCGACGCGGGCCGCGCCTACGGCGTAAAGGCGCGACTGAACGCAGCGGTCGACGCGGCGGCCATCGCCGCCGCGCGTGCGTTGTCCGAAGGCTCGACCGACAGCGAGCGCATCGCTCGCGCCCGCGAGACGGGCGGGCGCTTCTTCACGATGAACTACCCGAACGACTTCCTGTCGTCGACGGCATCGGCGCCGGCGATCGACGCGCGGCGCCTCGAGAGCGGGCGCTGGGTGGTCGACGTTTCCGCAACGGCCGAGATGCCGACGACCTTCATGCGAGTGCTGGGGCGCACGAAATACGACGTCGCCGCCCGCGGGCAGACGATCCGGCGAGACCTCGACGTGATGCTGGTGATGGATACCTCGGGCTCGCTGGCAACTCCGTCCTCGGTGTTTCCGACGCTGCAGCGGGCGGCAATCGACAACTTCATTGCACGGTTCGTCGATGGCGCCGGGGGCGATCGGGTCGGCCTGGCCACCTTCGCATCCGGTTCAGTGGTGGACGTGCCGATCAACAAGAACAGCACGCGTGGCTTCGATCGAAAACAGGTCGTCAGGGCGATCAACGGCCTCAGTGCCGAAGGCGCCACTGCATCTGCCGACGGCCTGGCGAAGGGTGTCAGCGAGCTGAACGCGATTCCGGCGTCGGTTCGCTCGAGCCTGCGCGTGGTTCTGCTCTTCAGCGACGGCGCGCCGAACGTCGTCAACGGGCAGTTCCGACGGGCGAACAAGAGCATCGTGAACGGAAACCTCTACTCGGAGACGTCGAGCGGAAACATCGGCAGCGGCGGGCGCACCGTGTGCCCGAGCGGGGACGGCGCCTGTCGCCTCTTCCCTTCGGACGAGCGAAACGGTAACGAGCGCTGGTACTCGAGTTCGAGTGCGCCGTCGGTGAATCGGCCCGAGATCACGCACCTGCCGCTGACGGGGTCGGGGTCCACGGCGCTCGCGAGCTTCAACAATCGGCGAAACCTGCAATCGGCCAGCGGCGCGACCGGCTATCCCTACGACAACAATCGCTGCAACGTGAACAAGGCCGCGCGCAACATGGTCGAGAACATCGCCAACAGCGCACGCGGGAGCGACATCCGCATCTATACGATCGGGCTGGGCGACGCGCTGAACACGCTCGAGATCGGCTTCTGCTCGTACACGGTGGCGAACGAGAGCGGCTCGACGATCCTGAAGCGAATCGCCAATACCGCCGACGCGGACACGATGAACGCAAACCAGCCGCGCGGGCTGTATTGCCACGCGGCGACGGCGAGCGAGTTGAACCGCTGCTTCTCGGCGATCGCCAGCGAGATTCTGCGGCTGACGCTGTAAGCGTCGTCCGGCCAGGCTTCCGATCGTGGTTCCGCAACCGGCCGGATCTTCACAAAGAGCGTATCGAGCTTCGCCCGCAAACGCGAAGGCGACTGCACCGCTTTCACGATGTGCCCGCAGCACGATGCCGGTACTCGCAGCGGCGGTTGTCCTGTTGCTCGCCACAGCGCTCACCGCCTGCGGCAGCGGCATCGAATGGCAGCTTTTCGTGGCGATCAACGCCCCGCCGGCGACGGTCGGCGGCTCTGTCGTCGTCCTGAGCGGCACGGCGGCATTGCCGGCCGGATCGGTGCGCACCGGCGGCACCGTGTTCCAGCCGACCCTGAACTGCCAGCCCGGCACCTTCTCGATCACCTGGGCCAACGACACGAACGGCGCGCGGGGATCGGCCCGCGCCTTGTGGGATTGCCCGGCCGATCGACTCACGTGGAGCAGCAGCGCGATCCCCCTGGCACCCGGCGCGAACCGGATCACCGTGACGATGGTCGACGCCGTGGGCAGCACCGCCACCGGGGTGACGGTGATCCGGGA
>JAMLIS010000007.1 GCA_023954015.1 Burkholderiaceae bacterium | reverse complement strand
CGATCTGGGCGAGGCCGCAAATGAGTTTCGCCGGGAAGTGCGCGCGTGGCTCGCAGAGCACTGGCCGGCGCAACGCCGCGAAGCATACGAGACGTCCGAGTACGCCCATCGCGACTACGAACCTGGCTTTGCCCGCGAGCTCGGTGAGACCGGCTGGCTCGGACTGACTTGGCCGACGCGCTTCGGAGGACAGGAGCGCTCGCCGTACCACTGGATGGCATTTCTCGAAGAGATGAGCCGCGCCGAAGCGCCGCGCGCCGGCTCTCCGATTCAGGCCGCGGCGTGGATGAGCTTCGGTCGCGCCGAGCAACAGGAACGCTTTCTCCCAGAGCTGCTCCGAGGAGAAGTGATCTACGGCATGTGGTACAGCGAGCCGGACTCGGGGTCCGACCTCGCATCGATTCGCACCACTGCCGTACGCGATGGCGATGAGTGGGTGATCAACGGCCAGAAGATCTGGACGACCACGTACTGGGGCGACTACATGTGGCTGGCGGCGCGGACGGATCCCTCGGCGAAGCCGTCGCACGCCGGAATCAGCATGTTTGTGGTACCGACCGACACGCCGGGCATCACACGCCGATCCATGCGGACGATGTACGACGGCGAGTTCTGCAACACCTTCTTTGACGACGTCCGGGTTCCGCTCGACGCGCTCGTGGGTGAGCGTGAGCGCGGCTGGGAAATACTGACTGGGTCACTCGGCTTCGAACGTGCGTTCGTGGGCGCCGGCATCCTGATGAAGCTCGCACATTCCTTTGTGGAGCTGTGTGACTACGTCCGGGGTGTAGAGATCGACGGTCGGCCGCTGCGGCTCGATCCGCGAGTACGTGACGTCCTCGGCGGCTACGCAGCGAAGATCGAAGCGGGCCGCCAGCTGGCGCAGGAATGCGTTCGGATTCTAGCCCGGGGAGAAATGCCAACCTGGGAGGCAGCCATCACGAAGGTGTTCGCCGGCGAGCTCATGGAGCAGTTCTACGAGTCGGCACTCGACATTCTCGGCATGCGAGCGACATTGTCCTCCGGTGCATGCGGTGCACCCATGTGCGGGCGGATCGAGCAGAAGCTTCGCCACTCACTGATGTGGGTGATCAGTATCGGCAGCAACGAGATCCAGCGCAGTCTGATCGCTCAGCGCGCACTCGGTCTGCCGCGGTAATTACCACGGGAAGCTTCATGCAAACCACCCCCTCGCCGGCGCAGCACGACGCACTGGCTGGTGTTCTCGTCGTCGACTTCACGATGGTGATGGCGGGCCCCATGTGCACGCGCGTGCTTGCTGATCTAGGGGCCGACGTAATCAAGATCGAGCCTCCGGACGGCGACATGGTCCGGCATCGTCCGCCGTTCCGGGCAGGCATCAGCACGTACTTCGCATCGATGAACTGCGGCAAGCGCAGCACCGTGCTGGACCTGCGCACGGCGCCGGGCCGCCAGGCTGCCTTCGATCTCGCGAGCCGGGCCGATGTCGTCGCGGAGAACTTCCGGCCGGGTGTAATGAAACGTCTGGGGCTCGACTACGAGAAGCTGGCACGCGTCAATCCGCGTCTCATCTACTGCTCGATTTCCGGATTCGGCCAGAGCGGTCCGACCTCGCAGGCACCGGCATACGCACCGATCATTCAAGCGGCGTCCGGCTACGAAGACGCACATGCGCGCTATCAAGGCGACGTCGACCGACCGGCGAATAGCGGGATTTTCATCGCCGACGTCATGGGTGCGATCCACGCTGCGAGCGCGATACAAACAGCACTGTTGCAACGACACCGCACGGGACGCGGGCAATCGATCGACGTGTCGCTGATGGACTCGGTGCTCGGGATGCTGATCTATGAAATGCAGAACGCGCAATTTCCGGCCGATCGGCAGCGTCAGGTCTACCAGCCGGTTCGGGCGAGCGACGGTTGGGTGATGGTTGCCGCCATCACGCCGCGCAACCTCACCGCGCTCTTCGATGCGATCGGCTTTCCCGAAGGCAAGGCGGACCCGCGCTTCGCCTCCGTTGCCGAGAAGGAAGCCAATTGGCACGAGCTGCTACGCATTGTCGAGAACTGGACGTTGAAGCGAACCGCGCTCGAGTGCGAGCGAACGCTGATGCAAGCGGGAGTCCCCTGTTCACGCTATCGCTCTGTCAGCGAGGCGATGTCCGACCCTCAAGTGGAGTACCGCCATTCGATGGCCGTCATCGGAACGGATGCCGAGCCGTTCAAGGTTGCGAATCCTCCGTACAAGCTCTCGGAAAGCCATGCGGAGGCGAGAAACGTGCTGCCTCACCTCGGACAGCACACCGAGGAAGTGCTGCGAACCGTACTGGGTTACGACGACGAGCGCCTGAGCGAGATTCAGGCAGATGGCGCTTTTCGCTCTCCTGTGACGCCAGCGACATAACTTTTTATGTACACGAACGTCCTTGCCAACTGTCACCTTGACGCGCCACGGCGGGCGTCAATGCACGAGCTGCCATGACTTCTCTCGACAACAGCTTCTATCCGGTGCTCGGCTCGTTGATCGGCCACCAGTGGGTTCGCGGTGGTGCACGGACGCACCAGGCCGTGGTGAATCCAGCCACCGGTGCCGTGTTGGGCGAACTGCCCTTGGCCACCGCGGAGGACATCGATGAGGCGGCAGCTGCGGCTGCGCAAGGCTTTGCGATCTGGCGGCGCGTGCCAGCGATCGAACGGGCGGCAATCCTGCAATCGATTGCCCGCCGCGTGCGTGACAACGAGGAGCGGCTTGCCCATATTCTTACGCTTGAGCAGGGCAAGCGAACCATCGAAGCGGTGCAGGAGATCCGCAGCACTGCCGACACCTTCGAATGGATGGGTGAGGAAGCCCGGCGCGTCTATGGCCGCATCGTCCCGGCGCGCAGCGAGGACGCTGATCAACTTGTGCGGTTGACGCCGATCGGTCCTGTTGCAGCGTTCTCACCCTGGAACTTCCCAGCTGTACTGGCGGCGCGCAAGGTCGCAACCGCGCTGGCGGCCGGTTGTTCGGTGGTCATCAAGCCGGCCGAGGAAACGCCCGGAATCATGGTGGCCATTGCTGCCCTGTGCCTCGAGGTCGGCTTGCCAGCGGGCGTGCTGAACGTGCTGTACGGCGTGCCTTCCGAGATCTCGTCACGCCTGATCGCCTCGCCCGTGATCAGGAAAGTCTCGTTCACCGGATCGGTGCCTGTCGGCCGGCAGCTCGCGGCACAGGCCGGATCGGCGCTCAAGCGGATCACATTGGAGCTCGGCGGACACGCCCCGGTCATCGTGATGGACGACGTAGACGTCGATCGCGTGGTCGAGTTGAGTCTTGCGGCCAAGTTTCGCAATGCGGGCCAGCTATGCATCTGTCCGACTCGGTTTTACGTGCACGAGGCTATTTACGACCGGTTCGTTGATCGGATGGCGCGGCAGGCTTCGGAGCTGCGGGTCGGCAATGGCCTGGACCCGGCCGTTCAAATGGGCCCATTGGCCAACGGACGTCGCGTCGAAGCAATGGAGGGGTTTTGCAGCGATGCTGTTGCCCGCGGCGCGCGCGTGGTCTGCGGTGGCGCTGCACCACGGCATCCGGGCGACGGCTTTTTCTGGATGCCGACAGTGCTTGCCGACGTACCGGATGAAGCTGCGGCGATGACGCAGGAGCCATTCGGACCGCTCGCCCTCGTCACGCGATTCCGGCAACTGGACGATGCCTTGTGTCGAGCCAATGCGCTGGAGTACGGCCTTGCTTCCTACGCCTTCACGAGGTCTCTTCGCTCGGCCCATGTAATCGAGCATGGCCTTGAAGCCGGAAACGTCAGCATCAACACGTTCGCTCTTAGTCCTCCAGAACTTCCGTTTGCCGGCATCAAGCAAAGCGGACTGGGCAGCGAGATGGGTCGGGAGGGCTTGATGGATCACATGAATCTCAAGGCGGTAATCCGCTCGACTGTCTAGCTGGGGCGGCAGCGGTCCATATAACCAGCGTACACCGTTCATTTACAGGAGACAGGACATGCACATTGCGAAACTCGTCGGCCGTCTGGTGGCCGCCATGGCAATCACAACGAGCACTGTGGCGTACGCGGAAACGCCCGGAGTGACGACTACGGAAATCAAGTTTGGCGAAACCATGCCGTACAGCGGGCCCGCCTCGGCTTATGCAGGATCGGGACACACGCACCAAGCTTATTTCAAGATGCTCAACGACCGGGGCGGAATCAATGGGCGAAAGCTGGAACTAATCAGTCTCGATGACTCATATTCGCCGCCGAAGACCCTCGAGCAGACGCGCAAGATGGTCGAACGCGACGGCGTCGCATTCATCTTCGCTTCGCTTGGTACGACACCCAATCGCGCGATTGCGAAGTACTTGAACCAGCGAGGAGTGCCGCAATTGTTCATCGGCACTACAGCTACCGGCTTTGCCGACCCGAAGAACCAGCCTTGGACTCTGGGCAGCATGCCAACCGGTGAGACCGAGGCGTATCTCTACGCCCAGTACATCCTGAAGACGCATCCGGACGCGAAGATCGGTGTGCTGTATGCCAACGACGACGTGGGCTCGACCTATCTTGCTGCCCTGAAAGACGGCCTGGGAGAGAAGGCCAAGGATCTGATCGTGGCCGAGGCATCCTACGAACTGACCGACGCGTCGGTGGACGCGCAGATTATCGCGTTGAAGGCCAAGGGCGCCAATCTACTGTTCAATACTGCGCATCCGAAGTTCGCGACGCAGGCAATCCGGAAGGTCCACGAGCTGAACTGGAAGCCGTTACATATCGTGGTCAATACGGCGAGCTCCGTCGGCTTGACCTTGCAACCAGCCGGCCTCGATAAATCGGTGGGTATCGTGTCGGCGCAGTACTTGAAGGACCCCTCTGATCCGCAGTGGGCCAACGATCCCGCGATGGTCGAGTGGATGGCCTTCATGAAGAAGTACTACCCAGAAGGCAACACCAAGGACTACATGATGGTGCTCGCCACGACGCAGGCTCAGATGTTGGAGCATGTGCTGAAGGCGGCGGGTGACGACCTGTCCCGCGAAAACATCATGCGGCAAGCCTTGAGCATCAAGGACCTGCAGATGCCTCTGCTGCTTCCTGGCGTGAAGATCAACACGTCGCCGACTGATTATCACACCGTGGAGCAGATGCAGATGATGCGGTTCGACGGGACGAACTGGAAACTCTTCGGCGACATCCTGTCACGCTGATCGAAATCCGGCCGCCAAGCAGGATGTCGATGATGATTCTTATCGACGACAACGTTGGATCAAGGTCCGATAGCGGCGCTCCAATGGAAGGGCCCGGCCTCCTTGAGGTGTCTAGGCTATCGGTTCGCTTCGGCGGCATCGTGGCGCTGGACGAGGTGTCGTTCGACGTTGACCCCGGCAACATCTGCGGGCTCATTGGTCCCAACGGTGCCGGCAAAACGACTCTGTTCAATTGCCTGAGCCGGCTTTACGAACCCCAAGCGGGCGAGATTCGTTTCGGCGGGCGGTCGGTTCTTCGGCTTCCCGCACATCGAATGGCATGGGTCGGTATCGGCCGGACATTCCAGAATCTCGCCTTGTTCGGCAGCATGACCGTAGAGCAGAACGTCCTAGCGGGAGGTTACGTCACACGCCAAGGTGGATACATAGCATCCATGCTCGGTCTTTCAAGCGCCAAGAGGGGAGAAGTGGCGCTGCGGCGGGAGTGCCGCGGTTTGCTTGAACGATTGGGGCTTGACGAGGTGGCCAACGTGCCTGTGAGGGACTTGCCCTTCGGCACGCAGAAGCGAGTCGAATTGGGGCGGGCCCTCGCGTCCCAACCAAAGCTGCTTCTGCTCGATGAGCCCGCGGCAAGTCTTACGCACGAAGAAGTGCAGGCTCTTCGAAGCCTCATCCTCGAGCTGCGCAACTCTCTCAGTTTGACGATTTTACTGGTCGAGCATCACATGGGACTGGTCATGGGAGTCTCAGACCATGTCGTGGTGCTGAGCTTCGGTCGCAAGATCGCCGAAGGTAGCGCGGCCTATGTGCAATCGCACCCCGAAGTGATACGCGCGTATCTCGGAGGTTCCGCATGAGCCATCTTCTGCAACTCGATGGGCTCTCCGCGTCGTATCGCGACCGTCCAGTCCTGTACGGCATGGATTTAGCTGTGCGCGAAGGCGGTATTACCGCGCTGCTCGGCGCGAATGGCGCCGGCAAGACGACGACGCTGCGAGCCATCTGCAACCTGATGGTGCGCACAACGGGACGAATCTCGTTGGAGGGTCGCCGCATCGACGCGCTGTCTACGGAAGGCATTGCGCGTCTCGGTGTGGCTCATGTTCCAGACGGCCGCGGAACGTTCACTCAGCTCACCGTAGAGGAAAACCTTCGTCTGGGTGCAACGACGCGGCGGGGCAAGGACGAGATTCGGGCCGACTGCGAAAGAATGTATGGCTATTTCCCCCGCCTTCGGGAGCGGCGCACGCAACCGGCCGGTCTGCTCAGCGGCGGAGAGCAGCAGATGCTAGCTGTGTCGCGAGCCCTGATGCTGCGCCCGCGACTGCTTCTGCTCGACGAGCCGTCGTTCGGTGTGGCGCCCATGGTCGTGACGGAGATCTTCGACGTGTTGAAGTCGATCAACGAGAACGAGGGCGTGGGAATTCTTCTTGTCGAGCAGAACGCCGATCTGGCGCTTTCATGCGCGGATCACGCGTATGTCCTGGAGTCAGGCCATGTTGTTCTGAGTGGTTCGCCGGACGACATCCGCAAGGATGAGAGTGTGCGCCGGGCCTATCTTGGGTATTGAGCATGTTCGCGGGCTTTCTTGACCTGACCGCCTCGGGCCTCGCCAACGGCGCGATCTATGCGAGCGTGGCGCTGGCGCTGGTGATGATCTACACGACCACCGACCACATCAACTTTGCCCAGGGCGAGATGGCGCTGTTCTCGACCTACCTCGGGTGGGCCTTGCTGGAGGTCGGCGCCGCCTACTGGGTTGCCTTCGGAATAACGGTTGTTGTGTCGATGCTGATCGGTGGCGTGATCGAGCGGGTGCTGATCCGCCGTACCGAGGGCCAGTCAATGCTGGCACTGATCATTGTATTTATCGGCTTGATGATCCTGCTGAATAGCCTCGCCGGGCTGTTGTTCGGTCATGAGACGAAAGCTGTTCCGAGTCCTTTCACTAATCCCGCCTGGGGCTCTGTTCCTCACGCCTCGCCGCATCAGCTGGGCATGCTGGCCGTCATCGGGCCGATGCTGCTGCTCGTGTTTCTGTTTTTCCGCTTCACGGCGCTGGGGCTAAAGATGCGGGCGGCCGCCCAAAATCCGATCAGCAGCCGTCTGGTAGGCATCAACGTAGGAGCCATGCTCTGTCTGGGCTGGGCCCTGGCGGCTGCCATCGGCGCCGTGGCGGGGATGATGTCCGCGCCCTTGGTGTACCTCGAGCCCAGCATGATGAGCGGCATCATCATCTACGCCTTTGCGGGTGCTCTGATGGGTGGCATCGACAACCCCTGGGGTGCAGTTGTCGGAGGCCTTCTGCTTGGCCTCATCGAAACGCTCGCCGGCTCCTACCTGGTAGGTACCGACCTGCGACTGACAGTCGCGCTGATCGTCATCATTGCTGTGCTGCTGATGCGACCTCGCGGCTTGTTCGGAAAACAAGTGGTCGCGCGCGTATGAGCACGAAAATGATCGAACCCGCGCTCGACGCCGATCCGCGTGGGAGCACGTCGCCGCATCCGTCGCGAATGGTCGTCCGTCATGGGATATCGGCTGCCCTTGTCACGGCAGTTGGCGTGTTTTGCCTGTTAGCGCCGGGTTATCTGCTGTTCCAAGCCACGCAGCTCCTGATCTATGCGGTGGCCATCCTCGGCTTGAACCTGCTTGTCGGCTACAACGGGCAACTCTCGCTCGGACACAGCGCGTTCTATGCTTTGGGCGCCTACGTGGGTGCAATGCTGATCGGCTACGCGCAGTTTCCCATCGTGCCAGCGATCGCTGCAGCAGCGCTTGTCTGCTTGATAGTGGGCTTCCTGTTCGGATTTCCGGCATCACGTCTAGCCGGTCATTACCTGGCGCTGGCCACATTCGCCTTGAGCGTGGCCCTTCCGCAGTTGCTCAAGCACAAGAGCGTTCAAGCCTGGACCGGTGGCGCACAGGGATTGGTTGTAGATCGGCCCGGAGCGCCCGCCGGGATTCCGCTCACTACAGACCAGTGGTACTTCGCGCTCACCGTCGTGATCACGGTCGCGCTGTTCGTGCTGGCACGCAATCTCGTAGAAAGCCGCATCGGGCGCGCACTACAGGCGATTCGCGACCAGCCGATCGCCGCGCGGACGATGGGAGTCAACACCACGCTGCATCGGGCCGTCATCTTCGGCATAAGTTCGATGTACGTGGGTGCCGCCGGTGCGATGGCTGCGCTGCTCACTCAATTCGTCTCGCCCGATAGCTACACGCTGCAACTGTCAATTGCTCTGCTCATCGGTGTCGTGCTCGGCGGAACGGCGCGCCTTTCCGGCCCCATCTACGGAGCTCTCTTCATCCTGTTTGTCCCGAACCTGCTCGACGGCGTATCGAAGTCCGCGCCGGGCGTGATGTATGGAGCGCTTCTGATCCTGGTCATTCTTGCCATGCCTTCCGGTATAGCAGGAGGCCTCGATCGCCTGCGCCGCCGGAACCCGTCTCATCCGCCGGGCGCGCACTCATCTGTAGAACAACGATGAGTGACCGCTCGATCAAAAGTATATACCGATGGAAAAATCGGTGCCGTTGAAGGAGGTCCGAATCGCGTATCCATCGCAAGTCGCACGAATCGTAATTCGCACGCTCGTGAAGATAATTGAGCGGACGGACAGATTAATGAACCAAGACCGATTGAAACGGGAGATTGATAATGGCAGACGCATCATATGACGCAATAGTCATCGGTGGTGGCCACCACGGAACCATCATTTCTTGTTATCTGGCAAAGGCGGGCTTACGTGTAGCGGTATTGGAAGGCCACACGCATCTGGGTGGTGGGGCGGTAAGTGAGGAAGGTCCGTTACCAGGCTACCGTCAGAACCCACACGCTCACTTCACCACCTTCTTCCGCCATCCGGCCTATACGGATTTCAATCTGCGCGACGAAGGGCTGGAATACCTGGCGCTCGATCAGCACGAGGGAATCGTATTTGACGATGGTTCCAGCCTGCTGGGCTACGGTGCTCATCGTCCGACGGGCGGTGATCCGAATACGAACAAGACCGAGGAAGCTCCTGACAACGTCCAAAAAACCTACGACCAGATCAAGGCCTTTTCCCAACGAGATGCCGATACCTACTTGCGTCTACTGGAGGCATACCGGAAGTATTGGCGAAAGGCTGCCAATGAGTACCACTTCAATCCGCCGCAGCCCTGGGGCACTAAGGATCCGTTGGAATCTCTTTGCGAGATCGCGGACAGCGGCCTTGAACCCGTTCATCAGTTCATGTCCGTGCGTCAGTGCGCTTACGACTTCTTCGAGAGTCCGGAAATGCGCACGCTATTTATTCGGGCGGTACCGACATCAACCGGGTTGTTTGCAGATGATCCGTTCGGGCTACAAAATCTAGTATGGGTCCTGCCGACGGTGCTTTCCTTCGAGGCAGCAGTTATTGCCAAGGGCGGTACTCAGATGATTACCGATTCCTTGGTGAAGGCAGGCAAGAAACTCGGCGTTCAGTATTTCACAGGCCACGAGGTAGATGAGATCCTCGTTGAAAACGGCAACGCGACAGGCGTGAAACTAGCCCGCGGCGGCGTCATTAGTGCACCGCTGGTGGTTTCTGCTCTGGGCGTGCCACAGACCTGGCTTCGTCTGCTGCGCAATCATCCGCTGAGTGACAAGCTGCTACATCGGATCAAAAACATCCACTACGATCGTGGACAGATTCTGTGGGGCAATGTGGCAGTACACGAATTACCCGACTACGCCGCCAACAAGACGAATCCGGGCGTCAACACGCAGCCTCGAATATACTTTGGTCCGAAGGATCCCGAGTACCTGGCAACCCGCTATCAGCACGAGATGTTTCTGCTCGGTTTTCCGCAGCAGCCATATATTTTGACGGCGCCAGATAGTATCTGGGATCGGACTCGCGCACCGGAAGGCAAACACAATATTCTCGTTGAAGAGTTCGCGGCACCAGTACGCTTGTTTTCGGCAACCGACTGGGGTCGGCTCAAGGTGGAGTTCACCGACCACTTGCTCGACCAATGGCGCAAATACGCTCCGAACATGACGCGAGATAACGTGATTGGAACTCGGATTTATACGCCGTACGATGTGGAGGCTGGCAAACCTGACATGATCGAGGGCGGATGGACGGAAGGGTCGATGCTGCCTTCTCAGCTCGGAAGGTTCAGGCCGTTCCCCGAGCTTTCCGGTTTCCGGACTCCGGTCAAGAACCTCTACATGTGCTCGTCGAACATGCATTCCGGTCCTGCTCTTGGGCGAGGCTCCAGCTATAACGCATACAAGGTAATCGCTCAAGATCGTGGTTTGTTGCGCGTCTGGGAAGAGTCCGGACGGGCACTGTGAAAGGGGTTAGCAGCATGCGTATTGTTGTATGTCTCAAGCAGGTGATCGACCCTCTGACGCCGGCATCGTCTTTGGTGCTCGACAAACAGGAGAAGAAGATCACAGTCGGTGCGTCGGCACCACCAGTAATTAACGGCTTCGACGAGCAGGCTCTCGAGGCGGCATTGCGGTTGCGCGAGACTGATAAGGAACTTGAAATTGTATGCATTGCGGCGGGCGAACGTTTCAACAACGATGTGATGAAGCGTTCGCTGGCGGTAGGTGCCGATCAGCTTATCCTCGTGCAAGATCCGTCACTCGCCACCTGGAATCCCTATCCAATTGCCGCGGCCCTTGGTGCAGTGATTCAGCAAATTGGTGGAGCCGATCTTATCCTCTGCGGGCGCCAGGGGTCAGATTGGGATAACGCCGTGACCCCCTGCATCCTTGCCGATCTGCTGGAGGTCCCCATGCTCACGTTGGCGAAGAGCGTCCATCTCGAGGGAGGAAAGGTCAGGATCGAACGCGTGCTCGCTAACGGTTCGATGACGATGACGGCCGAACTGCCCACTTTGATAACCGTTACCAGCGAACTCGGTGCCCTGCGGATGCCGACCGTCGCGGCGCGCCTGGCAACAGCCCGTAAGCAACCACGCGTGCTCACTCTCAGTGAACTCGCTGGCCTCGGTACACAGTCGTGCGCACCAGAAGTCGTTGATCTCGCGATGCCTGCCATGGGACGCAGTTGCACATTCATCGAGGCTGCAAGCGGCCAGGATGCCGGCGCTCGCCTGGCTGAGACATTGCTGGCGGCAGGGGCGCTCCATCTCCATAGGGAGTCTTGAGCATGAAAAACATCCTTGTCTTGGCCGAAATCGACGGCGACGAACTGCGACCGGAGTTCTGGGAATTAGCAACGGTCGCAAAGGCTTTGTCCGCATCGGTCTCGTGCGGTATCGGTGTCGTCGTAATTGGCGCCCATACCGATGCCGTATTGGAGGAGGTGACGAAGACCGATGCCGACACCGTGCATGTGCTGCAAGACGACCGTCTGGCGGATCCCTGGCCCGAAGCGCATGCAGCTGCATTGATTCAGTTGTGCCGCGAACTTGCGCCTCAGATAGTGATCTTGCCGCGCACGGTACTCGGTGCCGAGATGGCGGCCCGCCTGGCGGTGCATAACCGCTGGCAATTGTTGCAGGATGTCACGCAAGTTGAGGTCAGCTCGGACGGGAGCTTGAAGGCCGTGCGCCCGGTTTCAGGCGGAGCCGTCATGGCAACCATTCATGCGGGAACAGGACCTTGTGTCGTTGTCCCACGCCCGCGGGCTTTCGCTGCAGCGGTGGCCACGAGCGGTGGCGCTTGCACTACTGTGCGCCATGCGTTCGAGCCCCCATCGTTGAGGACTTCCTGCGGAGAGATCAAGCGCGTCGCCGTTGAAGGCATGAGCGTCGATCGGGCTCGAGTTGTAATTTCCGGAGGAGGAGGGCTTGGCGGCCCCGAGCCCTTCGCTCTCCTGCGCCAAATTGCCGATC
This sequence comes from Burkholderiaceae bacterium, assembly GCA_023954015.1. Lineage (GTDB taxonomy): Bacteria > Pseudomonadota > Gammaproteobacteria > Burkholderiales > Burkholderiaceae_E > Zeimonas. The sequence continues at coordinate 151,356 of JAMLIS010000007.1, read as the reverse complement.
TCGTTGGAGGGGCCGTCGGCGCGTCGCGTGTGGCGGTCGATTCGGGCTGGGTGCCGCCAAGCCTTCAGGTCGGTCTGACCGGAAAGACCATCGCGCCAGATGTTTACCTCGCTGTCGGTATTTCAGGTGCGATTCAGCACTTGGTTGGGTGCTCGTCTGCCCCTCTGATCGTCGCCGTCAATAGCGATGAATCGGCGCCGATCTTTGGTATCTCCAACTATGGAGTTGTGGGCGATTGGAAGGAAGTCATGCCGGCATTCCTCGAGAGACTCATGATGGAGGAAAGGGTTACGTGACGTTTCGCTGGATGCGTGGTGACAAGCTGTAGTTCGCGGGTCACAGCGCATCCCCTGCAATTTGCGCCGTCGCCCGACCGGAGGATGCCGAGGCTACTCGGTCAGTCTGGGTTCGCCGGCTGCACACTCCGCGTCTGCTGCTGGCGCACCACTCGTTCATCTGCCGCTTGAATTCGGGGCGTACTCCCGTTTCAAGGCCGCGCCTCGTCTCAAGCCCTGCTATCGCGACCTTGAGAGAGGAAATTCGGAGCGCATCTCATGTCGATTGAGCTTACTTTGCGGCTCATCGTTATCTTGGCGGCACTTGCGTGGGCGGGCGTTCGCTTTTGGCGCCTTGCACGCCCACTGTTTGCGGCACCTGCCGAGGGAGGGCGCCTCGGTCCGTTCCTGCCGCGAGCGAAAGGCGTCGTGGTAAACGTCTTTGGACACGCACGACTATTGCGCAAGCGGTATGCCGGATCCTTGCACCTGATGATGTTCTTCGGCTTCGTGTTTCTGCTTACCGCAGTGGTGCAGGTGTTCGGGGCAGGTTTCTCACCATTATTTTCGCTTGACGCGATCGGCGGTTCGACCTGGATCGCGCTCGGTCAGGATATCTTCGCGGTGCTACTACTGGTTGCCGTCACGATGGCGCTGGTCCAGCGTCTGGTACGCGCACCGGCACGCTTCGAGGGCTCCAACAAGTCGGACGCCCTCATTATTCTTCTGTTAGTCACGGCCGTCGTGGTCAGCATGCTCTTTCAGCACGCTTTCCAGATTCTCGACGGTGATCCTTCGGCGCCGTGGCGGCCGGTCAGTTCCGGCTTGGCGACGGGGCTTTCCGCGCTCGGCGCGACGAATGCAGCGGCGTCGACAGGAGCGACTATCTTCGCCTGGGTGCACATGTTGGCGATTCTCGGTTTCCTCATCTACCTTCCTGGTTCGAAGCACCTACATATAGTCGTCGCCATTCCGAACGTATATATGCGCAACCTGCGGCAGACCGGGCGGCTTACGCCAGTCGACCTGGAACAGCCAAGGCTTGGCCTCGCGGAGATCGAGCAACTTCCACGCAAGCAGACGCTCGATCTCTATGCCTGCACCGAATGTGGACGCTGCCAGGAAATGTGCCCAGCCCATGCCGCTGGCAAGCCGCTTAGTCCAAAGCGGCTTATCATGGACATGCGCGATCACCTCCTGGAAAGGGAGAAAGATGACGCTGACGTCCCCTTGGTCGGCGGTGCCATCAAAGAGGAGACGATCTGGGCGTGCACGACGTGTGGTGCCTGTCTTGAGGCATGTCCGCTCTTCATCGAACAAATGCCCAAGATCGTCGACATGCGTCGCCATCTATCGATGGAAGCCGGTCGCGTTCCGGACGGGATTGCCGGCGCTACGCTGTCGATCGAACAACGCGGTCACCCATGGGCAGGAACTCGTTTCTCTCGCCTGGATTGGTGCCGTGACCTCGATCTTCGCATACTCGGACCGGGGGAAGAAACCGAAACCTTGCTTTGGGTCGGATGTACCGCCGCGCTGGATGCACGCGCGCAGAAGGTAGTTCGCTCCCTCGTACGGCTCTTACGTTACGCGGGCGAGGAATTCGCTATTCTCGGCGACGATGAGAGGTGCACTGGTGACCCCGCACGACGCACGGGTAACGATTATCTGTTTCAATTGCAGGCTACCGCGAATATTGAGACGCTCAACGCTCGTAAATTCAACCGCATTGTCAGCATTTGCCCTCATGGCGTGAATACCTTCAAGAATGAGTACCCGGACTTCGGCGGTAAATATGAGGTCCTACATCATTCGGAACTGCTGTCGATGTTGATTCGAGAAAAGCGATTGCCGCAGATCCAGAAGGAAGGGGCGAGCACCATCACGTTTCATGATCCGTGCTATCTCGGTCGCCATATGCGTGAGTTCGACGCACCTCGCGCAGTCCTTGGCGGCGCGGGCGAGGCTATTACCGAGATGGAGCGCTCCCGCGAGAAATCCTTTTGTTGCGGTAGCGGAGGTGGTCATGCGTTCATGGTAGAACCGCCCACTCAACGCGTGAACCTTATTCGCGCTCAACAAGCGCGCGAGACGGGTGCTTCGACGGTCGCCACGGCTTGTCCCTTCTGTCTGTTAATGCTTGACGATGGTTGCAAGGCGGAAGCCCGGCAGTCAGATGGAAAGGCGCCGCTTGACGTTCGCGACATTGCAGAGATTCTGGACGAAGCCCTAATGGCAGCGGATTTTCGGCAGGGCGAGTCCGCCAATGTTCGATCGTAGGGCATTCGTCCGTGGCCTCGCTACGATAGGGCGCCCGATCGTATAGCGACGGCCTGCTGAGACGATCGCAACACCCGCCGGGTTACGCCCCGATTGTGGTCTCATTGAGCGAATTTTGTGGAGTAACAAGCATGAGGCTTGACGGCAAGGTTGTTATTGTTACTGGGGCGGGAAGTGGGATCGGTGCCAATATTGCAATTCGGATGGCGCGGGAAGGGGCGACTCTCGTTCTTAACGACCTGAACGAGACCGGACTCACACAAACTGCGGCGGACATAGAGGGGTTGGGCGCACGAGTCGCTTTCGTCCGTGGAGATATCTCCGACGGTCGACATTACGCGGCCTTGGTAGCGGAGGCGGATGCACGCTATGGGCGGCTAGATGTAGTTGTAAACAATGCCGGTTGGAGCTACCAAAACAAGCCGATGACAGAAGTGACCGAAGCCGAGTTCGACCGAGTGCTGACGGTTAATCTGAAAAGCATCTATATGTCGGTTATACACGCGGTTCCTATAATGATACGTTCCGGAGGCGGAAGCTTCATTAACATAGCTTCAGTGGCTGGCATTCGCGCGAGTGCAGGACTATCATGGTATGGGGCGAGTAAGGCGGCCGTGATTGCGGCGAGTAGCGGGATCGCTGTCGAGTTGGGATCGAAGAACCTTCGATCGAATTGCATTAATCCCGGTTTCAATCCCGACACCGGTCTAGCGGACGCGTTCATGGGAGGAGAGCTTGATAGTGCTCGGCGGGCGAGTGTCCTGTCGAAGGTTCCTCTTAATCGGCTCTGCTCCTCGAGTGACATCGCGGCGGCAGCCGTTTTTCTCGCTAGCGACGAGGCTGCATTTATTACTGGTACATGTATCACCGTCGATGGAGGCCGTGCGGCATGAAGTCTGGAGGAAGCGATGCCATGTCAGGAACAGGCGTCGCCGTGCTTGCTTTCCTTCGGCTGCCGAGATCTCACCGCCTCGATTCGCCCGCGCGAAAAGTGGCGGCGGCACTCGATGGCTGCTACTGATCCTTCCGGGGGGCCTCCTGCGGGCGCGCCCCCCACTCCCAGCTGGCGAGCGCGCCTTCGGCGGATTCAGCATCACACTGCCTCGATCAACGAGGCCACTCTCTGCTCATCCAACCAGTCCGCCCATTGCTGCATCATCTTGTGCCGCTCTGGCAGATGTGCCGTGCGGTTGTACGCACGACCGTTCGCATCCCGCACTGCGTGCGCCAGCTGATGCTCGATCCAGTCGATCCGCACGCCGAGCACTTCATCGAGGATCGTTCGCGCCATCGCGCGGAATCCGTGTCCGCTCATTTCGTCTTTCGGAATCCCGAGCCGCCGCAGCGCTGCCAGTATGGCGTTTTCGCTCATCGGCCGACCGTTGCTGCGCGCACCCGGAAAGACAAAGCGCGAACGTCCGGTCAGTGGATGTAATTCGCGCAAGATTGCTATCGCCTGCGATGACAACGGGACAACGTGTGGCGTTCTCGTCTTGGTGACGACGTAACGCCATTCGGCCGCATCCAGATCGACATCGGCCCATTCGGCTTTTCGCAACTCACCGGGCCGCACAAATACGAGCGGCGCCAGACGCAGGGCGCATTGCACGGTCAATGTTCCGCGGTAGCCGTCCAGGGCTCGCAGCAGCTCGCCGACCTTCTTCGGTTCGGTGACCGCGACGAAATGCTCGCCGCGTACAGGCGGTAGTGCTCCCCGAAGATCACCGGACGCGTCGCGTTCGGCGCGACCAGTGGCTACGGCGTAACGGAGCACCTGTCCGCAGTTGCCGAGTGCCCGATGCGCGGTTTCCAGCGCGCCCCGACCTTCGATGCGCCGCAGGACAGCCAACAGTTCCGGCGCGGTCACGTCGGTAACGGAGCGCCCGCCGATCCATGGAAATACATCACGCTCGAACCGGCGCAGGATTCGATCGCCGTGCGACGGGTGCCAGCCGGGCGCGTACTTCGCATACCACTCGCGCGCAACGGCTTCGAAACTGTTCGACACGCGCTCGGCGCGCATGGTTCTGGTCGCCTTGCGATGCTCGCTCGGGTCGATCCCCTCGGCGAGCAGCTTCCGCGCGTCGTCCCGGCGCTGGCGGGCTTCGGCAAGTCCGGTGTCCGGATATACGCCGAGCGAAAGACGCTTTTCCTTGCCCATGACTCGGTACTTCAGTCGCCAGTACTTACCCCCGGTCGGGGTCACTTCCAGATACAGACCACCCGCGTCACCCATCTTGTAGGGCTTGGCAGTGGCTACGCCCTTCGGCGTCTTGCCCGGCTTCGCGTTCTTGATCGCGTTGACGGTCAACATGATTCGGCCCCTTGTGCGACAGTGCGCGTCGCATCGAGAAAGCGGCGCAATTCGGCCGTTTCGCTGGGTGTGAGCGTGACCTCTCGCCTTCCGAGTCGGATCGCCAGGGTCCCGTCGCTTTCGATGGAGAAGCGCATCCCGTGGAGTCGACGCGCTTCCTCGTCGCGCTCGAGGGCGCGTTCCGCCTTCTTGATGTCGCTTGGATTGACGCACTGCGCAAGGAGCGTGCGGTACTCGTCGCGCTTCGCCCGTGCGTCCGCCAGGCTGATGGCGGGAAAGACGCCCGCCGAAACACTCTGTGGCTTTCCCTCGTGCCAGTACTTGAACCGCCAGTACCGCGCACCGTTCGGCGTGATCAGCAGGTGCAGCCCGTCACCGTCGTACAGGCGAATGTCTTTCTCGCCGGGCATCGTTGCTTCGATGCGCGCCTGGTCCAGCGCGTTCCTTCGACGGTCTGGGGGCATGGGTTTTTGTGTCCCGAAATCGGCCCCCAATCTTGCCCCCTCTTTCTCTTGGCTGTCAACGGACGCTATTGCCCCCTATCGGACGAAAAGACAAAGAAAAACCCGCACTTAGGCGGGTTCTCAGGATGCCGCTGGACGGCACTGGAAGGGGTGATGGTGGAGCCGGCGGGAATCGAACCCGCGTCCGCAAGTCCTCTACGACCAGTTCTACATGCGTAGTCGATCTACTTTGTCTCGATGCAGGTTTAGCCGATCGACAGGCCGACCTGCACCCAGCCACCTTGGTTTTAGCTCCGCATCAAGTAGCCCGATGCGGCACGAGCCGACATGAATGACGCTGCAGTTCCTTGCGGAACCCGGGCTGTCGGCGACCCGGTGCAGCGGCTCAGGCCTTAAGCGGCCAGTGCGAAACGCTCGTCGTTGGCGTTTGTGGTGTTGCCAATGGATTTACGAGGAAAAGGCGCCTCGGCATGCCCTGTGCCGCTTCGCTACCCACGTCGAAACCTGGTCGGCCCCGAATTCGGTATCTGGCAACACTGCGCGACGACTTCGCGCATGTTGCAAGTATAGGCCGCTTCGACCGATTTCAAGTGGCCGGACGGATATTACTTCCTTGTGCAAGAGTTCTCGCCTAATGTAACATGATCAGATGAAGCCCGAAGCCCGCCATCTCGTGCTGAACCTGCTGCTGGGCATCGCCCACCGCCGGTTGTCCGCACGCGAGGCGGTGGCCTCGTGCGCGCTCTTCGGTATCCGCCAGAACAACGTGCGCGTGGCGCTCGCCCGACTTGCCGCCAGCGGGATGATCGAGCCGCTCGAGCGCGGCCAGTACCGTCTGGGCCCGAAGGCGGCGGGGCTGGCTGGCGATGTCTCGAGCTGGCGCGACGTCGAGAGTCGCGTGCGCGACTGGGACGGCGGCTGGATCGCCGTGCACGTCGGCGCGCTTCCGCGCAGTGATCGTGCGTTGCGCCGTGCGCGCGAGCGCGCGCTCGCGCTGCTCGGATTGCGCGAACTCGATCGCGGCCTCTTCGTTCGGCCCGACAATCTCGCGGGCGGAGTCGATGCACTGCGCGATCGCCTCGCGCGGCTCGGTCTCGGCGCCGAGGCGGCCGTCTTCGTCGCGCGTTCTTTCGACGACGAACGCCGGCGCCGTGCCGAACGACTGTGGGATGGCGCGTCGCTCGATCGCGGCTATCGCGAGACGCGCGCCACGCTGGAGGGCTGGCTTTCGCGCTGGTCCGCCGGCACGCCGCCGCTGCCGATCGAGGCGGCGGCGCGCGAGTCCTTCGTGCTCGGCAACGACGCGATCCGCCAGCTCGTCTTCGACCCCTTGCTTCCGGCGCCGCTGGTCGACGTCGACGCGCGGCGCGCCTTCGTCGATGCGGTGCGGCGCTTCGACGGTGTCGGACACTCGATCTGGCGCCGCTTCCTGCTCGGCGCGACCGGCGGGCTCGTTCGCCCGCAACGCGCACACGCTTTCTCGACGCCGGCCGCGCCCAGCCGCGCGGGCCGGTCTTCCGATCCGTCCCTTTCCCATCCGGAGACGTCCCGATGAACGCACCCGAAACGCTGCGCAAGGACTCGCTGTTTCTCGCCGAGACGCACGAGGTGATCAACGTCGGCCGCGAACTGGTCGACTACAACCTGTACGCGCAGGACATCGCGTTGCAGGAGGCGGTGCGCCGCGAGGGCGCCGCGTGGGCCGACGCGCAGCTGTCGGACTTCGGCGCGAAGATCGGCACCGCCGAATACCTCGATCTCGGCGTCGTCGCCAACCGCGTACCGCCGGAACTGGACACGCACGATCGCTTCGGCAACCGCGTAGACCTGGTTCGTTTCCATCCCGCCTATCACGCACTGATGCGTTCGGCGATCGACCACGGCCTGCACTCGTCGCCGTGGAGCGAACCGCGCGAAGGCGCTCACGTGGCGCGCGCGGCCGGCGTCTACCTGCATTCGCAGGTGGAGGCCGGACACCAGTGTCCGATCACGATGACGTTCGCGGCGGTGCCGGCGCTGCGCACGACGCCGCAGCTCGCGGCGCTCTGGGAGCCGCGCATCGTTGCGCGCGCCTACGACCCGCGCAACGTGCCCGACTCGCAGAAGGCCGGCATCACGATCGGCATGGCGATGACCGAGAAGCAGGGCGGCTCCGACGTGCGCGCGAACACGACGCGCGCCTTCCCGGTGGGCGCCACGCAAGGCCCGGGCGCGGCCTACGAGCTCGTCGGCCACAAGTATTTCGTCTCCGCGCCGATGTGCGATGCGTTCCTCGTGCTTGCGCAGGCGCCGGGCGGCCTGTCGTGTTTCCTGATGCCGCGCTGGCGGCCCGACGGCAGCAAGAACCCGATGCAGGTGCTGCGCCTGAAGCGCAAGATGGGCAACGTCTCGAACGCCTCGAGCGAAACCGAGCTGCGCGGCGCGCTCGCCTGGATGGTCGGGGAGGAAGGGCGCGGCGTGCGAACGATCATCGAGATGGTCGCGATGACGCGCTTCGACTGCATGGTCGGCTCCTCGTCCGGCCAGCGGGCGGCGGTCGCGCAGGCGCTGCACCACTGCTCGATCCGTTCGGCCTTCGGAAAAGTGCTCAACCGCCAGCCGCTGATGCAGAACGTGCTGGCCGACCTCGTCCTCGAAAGCGAGGGGTCGGTTGCGCTGACGATGCGCATGGCGCGCGCGCTCGATTCGCGGGCCGTCGACGAACACGAGGAGCTGCTCGTGCGCCTCGTCACCGCGATCGGCAAGTACTGGATCTGCAAGCGTACGCCGCAGCTCACCTACGAGTCGATGGAGTGCATCGGCGGCAGCGGCGTGATGGAGGACGGTCCGTTCCCGCGCTTGTTCCGCGAGTCACCGGTCAACGCGATCTGGGAAGGCAGCGGCAACGTGCAGTGCCTCGATGCGCTGCGGGCAATGCAGAAGACGCCCGCGACGGTCGACGCCTTCTTCGCCGAAGTGGCGAAGGCGCGGGGCGCCAGCGAGAAGCTCGACCGCTACGTCGGCGCGCTGCATCGCGAGTTCTCCGACCTGGGCGACCTCGAGTATCGCGCGCGCGACGTCGTCGACCGCATGGCGCTAGCGCTCCAGGCGGCGCTGCTCGTGCAGCACGCGCCGTCGACGATCGCCGACGCTTTCTGCGCGTCGCGGCTGGGCGCTTCGGGGCACCACAACTACGGAGCGTTGCCGCGCGGCATCGACTGCGCGGCGATCGTCGAGCGTGCGACGCCGCGCGCGTAGCCCGCGCGCCTAGGCCGCGAACGTGCGCGCCGCGCGCCTGGGCCGGCGCGCGCGGACTTTCGCACCTTCTCAGGCCGCCGGCACTGCCTCGGCCCGGGCGATCCGCCGCTCGATGTACGCGAGCGCCGCTTCGACCTGGTCGACGAGGATCACGCACAACCGGCCCGGCGCCAGTGCATCGAGCGCCGCGTCGATGGCGGCGAATTCACCGCGGATGGCACGAACCGCGGAGGCGCGGCGCGCTCCTTCGAGGCCCTGGCGCAGCAGCGCGACGACTTCGCCGTCCGCGCGCCCGCGCTGGCACTGGTCCTCGTAGAGGATCACCTCGTCGAAGGCGTCGCCGAGCAGTCGCGTCTGCGCGCGCAGGTCTTCGTCGCGCCGGTCACCCGCACCGCTGATGACGATCGATCGGCGCGTGGCGGGCATCGCGTCGACCGCCTGCACCAGCGCGGCGATCGCGTCGACGTTGTGGCCGTAGTCGGCGATCACGGTCGCGCCCGCGTGCTCGAAGACGTTGAAGCGCCCGGGCGCGGTGCGCGCGTCGGGCACGAAGCCGCGAAGCGCCGCACGCACGTCGCACCAGTCGAGTTCCAGCGCCCAGGCCGCGCCGATCGCGGCCATCGCGTTCTCGACCTGGAAGCCGATCGTGCCGCTGCGCGTGATCGCCGCTTCGCGCAGCGGGATGCGCGCCTCGTCCGCGCGCTGCGCGCAGACGATCTCGTCACTCTCGACGTACACCACGCGTCCGCCCTGGGCGCGGTGCGCGGCGAGCACGGGGTTCGTTGCCGCGCGCGCGAAGAAGACGATCGACCCCGGGCACGAGCGGGCCATCGACGCCACGCGCGCGTCGTCTGCGTTCAGCACGGCGAAGCCGTCGATCGAGACGTTCTGCACGACCACGCTCTTGACCTGGGCGAGCGTGTCGACGTCGTCGATGTGGTTCATGCCGAGATGGTCGCCTTCGCCGATGTTCGTCACGACGGCGACGCGGCAGCGATCGAAGCCCAGGCCTTCACGCAGCAGCCCGCCGCGCGCGGTCTCGAACACGGCGGCGTCGATGTGCGGATGCATCAGGACGTTGCGCGCGCTCCTCGGTCCGCTGCAGTCGCCGTCGTCGGTGCGCCTGCCGTTCACGTAGACGCCGTCTGTGGTCGTCATGCCCACGCGTGCGCCGCTCGCGCCGAGCATCTGTGCGATGAGACGTACCGTAGTGGTCTTGCCGTTCGTTCCGGTGACGGCGACGACCGGGATGCGCGCATCGTCGTCGGCCTCGAACATCGCCGCCATCACGGCCTCGCCGATCGCGCGACCCTTGCCGTACGAAGGTGCGATGTGCATGCGCAGGCCTGGGGCGGCGTTCACCTCGACGATGCCGCCGCCCTGCTCCTCGAGCGGGCGCGAGATGTTCTCGCAGACCACGTCGACGCCGCAGATGTCCAGTCCCACCGTGCGCGCCGCTTCGATCGCCCGCGAGGCGACTTCCGGGTGCACGTCGTCGGTGACGTCGGTCGCGCTGCCTCCGGTGCTCAGGTTGGCGTTGTGTCGCAGCACGATGCGAACGCCGGGCGGGGGCACCGAATCCGGCGACAGGCCGAGTCCGGCCAGTCGCGCACAGGCGACGGCATCGAGCGTGACGCGGGTGAGGGCGGTCGCGTGTCCTTCGCTGCGTCGCGGATCGCGGTTGATCTCGTCGACGAGTTCGCGGATCGTGTGCACGCCGTCGCCGAGCACCGCGGGCGGGTCTCGACGCGCGGCGGCGACCAGCGAACCGCCGACCACGAGCAGCCGGAAGTCGCTGCCCGGGATGTAGCGTTCGACGATCAACTCGCGTTCGAATTCGCGTGCGCCGGCCCAGGCCGCTTCCAGCTGCTCGCGCGTGCGCACGTTCACCGATACGCCCTTGCCCTGGTTGCCGTCGCGCGGCTTGACGACGACGGCGCTGCCCAGTCGCTGCATCGCTTCCCAGGCCTGCTCGATCGTCTCGACCGGAACGCCGTCGGGAACCGGGATTCCCGCGTCGGACAGAAGCTGTTTCGTCAGTTCCTTGTCCTGGGCGATCTGCTCGGCGACCGCGCTCGTCGCGTCGATCTCGGCAGCCTGGATGCGCCGCTGCCGGCTGCCCCAGCCCAGTTGCACGAGGCTGCCCGTGGTCAAGCGCCGGTAGGGGATGCCGCGCGTGCGTGCCGCCTGCACGATCTCTCCGGTACTCGGCCCGAGGCGCTCGTCTTCGTCGATCGCCCGCAGGCGCGCGATCGCATCGGCGAGGTCGAAGCAGGCATCGGACCGGGCCGCGTCGACGAGCGCTTCGGCCAGTTCGAAGGCAGCCCGGCCGACCGCTTCTTCGCTGTACTCGACGACGACCTGGAAGACGCCGGCTTCGGAAGTCTCCATGGTGCGCGCGAACGAGATCGGGCAGCCGGCGCGCGACTGCAGCGCGAAGGCGGCCGCACCGAGCGCGTGCGCCGCCGAGCGCGGCGTGCTCGCACCGTTGGGAAGGCGCACGAGATCCGGGCAACGTTCGCGCAGGCGATCGACGAAGCCGGGAATCGCTGCGAGTTCGCGCTCGGCTTCGTCGCAGCGCACGGTCGCTTCGATCGCGCGCGCGCGGGTCCATCGATTGGGGCCGCGCAGCGCGCGGATGCGTTCGACTTGCATGCAGGTTCCAGGCTGCCGGGCGAGGACGATCGACGTCCTCGCCGCTGCGCGGGGTTTCAGGCCGTTGCGTCGGCTGCGACGGGTATCGGACGGAAGAGCGCTTCGAGGCGTTCGGCAATGCGCTGTGCCGGGATGCCGGCCGCCCATGCGGCGGCGATCGCGGGCAGGAGGTCGTCGAGCGTCTCGTTGCCGAATGCTTCGTCGTCGCCGACGTATTCGACGCTCGTTCCGGTGCGCAGCGCGATCCGGCCGCCCTCGATGCGCACCGCACGGCGTCCTTCGCCCAGGTGCGCCTCGATGCAAGCGTCGCCGCGCGGCGTGGACGCGTAGAAGATCGTTTCGCCTTCGCACAGCGCGGACATCTCGACGATCATCGGATCGCCGGCATCGAGCACCGCGGTACCGTTCGGAAGCACGACGTCGACCTGCGTGCGCAGGACCGCGTACATCTGGTCGGCGCTCGCCACGTCGAACGCGTCGATTCGTGCGTTGCGCTCGAGCGAGGAGACGATGCCGACGCTGCAGCGGTCGTACGAGAGCCCTTCGGAAACGATCGAGCGCGCGCCGTTTTCGATGACCGCGCATTCGACGAAGCGGTTCCTCAGCAGTCGGCGGCCCTGTTCCCAGTTCGCCGCGTTGCCCTGGAAGATGCGCCGTCCGTCGACGAACAGGCCGTCGGCGGTGGCGAGCCCTACGCAGTTGCCGTCGCCCCGCAGCAGCGCCGCGACCAGCGCCGCGATTCGCGAGCCGCTTCGCGTGCCGGCGACGCCGATGATCGGAATGCGTCCGTCGGCGGCGCCGGGGAAGAGGTGTTCGACGATCGCCTCGCCGACCGGGCGACGGCGACCCGCCGCAGGCTTCAGGTGCATCAGCAGGCCCGGTCCGGCATTGACTTCGACGATCGCGCCGCGCTGCGCGTCGAGGGGACGCGAGATGTCGTCGGCGACGAGATCGATGCCGGCGATGTCCAGCCCGACGACGTCTGCGGCAAGCGCCGCCATCGCGGCGACCTCGGGGTGCAATTCGTCGGTGACGTCGATGGAGACGTTGCCGTTGCGCTGGATCAGCAGCCGCGTGCCGGTCGGTGGAATCGAATCGGCATCGAAGCCTTGCCGCGCCAGTTCGATGCGTGCCGAGGAATCGATGCGCACGAAGTTCAACGGGCAGTCTTCGGTGCTGCCGCGCAGCGGGTGGCTGTTCAGCTGCAGGTCGATCAGCTCGCTTACCGTGCAGCGGCCGTCGCCGACGACCTGTGCCGGCTCGCCGCGCGTGGCGGCCACGACCTTTCCGCCGACGACGAGCAGCCGATGCTCGTTGCCGTGGACGAAGCGCTCGACGATGACGCCGCTGCCCTCCTCGCGCGCGACGTTCCAGGCGGCGAGGACCTCGTCGCGGCTGATCAGGTTGGTGAAAACGCCGCGTCCGTGATTTCCGTCGGACGGCTTGACGACCACCGGCAGCCCGACCTCCATTGCGGCGGCCCAGGCGTCTTCCGCGTCGGCCACCGGCCGGCCTTCCGGCACCGGCACGCCGCACGAACGCAGCAACTCCTTGGTGAGATCCTTGTCGCGCGAGATGCCCTCGGCGATCGCGCTGGTGCGGTCGGTTTCGGCCGTCCAGATGCGATGTTGCGCAGCGCCGTAGCCGAGTTGCACGAGGTTTCCGTCGTTCAGGCGGACGAAGGGAATCGAGCGGTCGTCCGCGGCGAGCACGATCGATTCCGTGCTCGGGCCGAGGTAGTGCTCGTCGTTGAGTGCGCGCAGGCTTGCCACCGTGCCGGCGACGTCGAAAGGCCGGTCCTCGATGGCGGCCATGACGAGATCGCGAGCCGCGGAAAGCGCCGCGCGCGCCGTCTGTTCCTGGAACGCTCGGATGACGACGCGGTACACGCCGGGCGTGGAGGTTTCGCGCGCGCGGCCGAAGCCCGCGCCCGGGGCGCCGGCAAGCGACTGCAGCTCGACGGCCACGTGCTCGAGGATGTGCGCCGGCCACGTGCCTTCGTGCAGCCGGCGCAGGAAACCGCCCCGTTCGCCGTAGCTGCAGCGATGTTCCACCAGGCCGGGCAACCATTGTTCGAGTCGCTGGGGCAACCCGGGGATGAGGTTCGATGGGTATTCCTCGAGGCCCCCGATGTCGACGACCGCTTCCAGCACTGCCCGGTAGGTCCAGCGTCCGGGCCCCCGGATGTAGTGCACTTCGAGTATTTCGATGTCGAGGCGGGGGTCGGAGACGCCCTGCGGTCGCGGTGCGAGCATGAAGGAATCCAGGGGAGGGGTAGGGCCTACAACGCCGCAGCCTACTTCCGGTTGACGCGCAAGCACGTACCGCGGCTGCCCGCCATACGGGACGACCCGTAGTCGGCACATCGGATACGCTAAGCTAACCGATTTCGATGGTCACGACTTCGCCCGCCGCGTCTTCCGCCGCAGATCCGTTGCCCGCGGAGTGGCTGCGCGAGATCGGCGTCCAGGCGCCGGAGGCGGTCCCGCTCTCGGTACTCGGCTGGGCGGAGCTCGATCTGGACGCCCGGCTGCAGTTTCGACGCGGCCTGCTGGTGCTGACCCCTCGGCAGCTGTGGTTTTTCACGGCGGGCGCGAACGAAGCCGTCCCGATCCCGCTCGCTGCCGGCACAGTGCTCGAACTGGGTGACCACGGCGGCGTGGGCACGCTGCAGCTGCGCGACGATCGCCGGCGCATCGCAACGTGGCGTTTCACGCTCGCTCGCATCGCGGCGGTGCAGCGCTTCTGCGAGCTGTTCGAGCGTTCTCGCGACGCCTTCGAGCGCCCGCCCGGCGCGGAAAGCGTCCCGCAGATGGTGCCGCTCGCGGGCGAGGGGGAACGCTTTCCGGAATCCGCGGCGGCCGACGCCGGCGACGGTGCGCACGAACGGACCTCGACCCGGACCCTGTTCCGGATCTGGCGCTTTGCCCGGCCCTACAAGCGCCGCCTGCTCGCCGGCTTCCTGCTGACGCTGGCCTCCACGGGGGCGACGCTGGTGCCGCCGTACCTGACGATGCCGCTGATGGACGAGGTGCTGATTCCGTTCCAGAACGGCGTGCCGATCGACCCGGGTCTCGTGGCGCTGTACCTGAGCGGACTGCTCGTCGCCGCCCTCTTCGCCTGGGGGCTCGGCTGGGCGCGTACCTGGATGCTCGCGCTGGTGAGCGAGCGAATCGGGGCGGACCTGCGCACGGCCGCCTACGAACACCTGTTGAAGCTGTCGCTGCAGTATTTCGGCGGCAAGCGCACCGGTGACCTGATGGCGCGCATCGGCAGCGAGACCGATCGGATCAACGTCTTCCTGTCGTTGCATCTGCTCGACTTCGCCACCGACGTGCTGATGGTCGCGATGACCGCGGCGATCCTCGTGTCGATCGATCCCTGGCTTGCGCTAGTCACGTTGATGCCGCTGCCGCTGATCGTCTGGCTGATCCATCTGGTGCGCGAACGGTTGCGCCACGGCTTCGAGAAGCTCGACCGGATCTGGGCGGAGGTCACCAGCGTGCTCGCCGACACGATTCCGGGCATCCGCGTCGTCAAGGCTTTTGCGCAGGAGCGACGCGAGGCCGAGCGCTTCCGGCTCGCCAACGAGCACAACCGCATCGCCAACGACCGACTGAACCGCACCTGGTCGCTGTTCTCGCCGTCGGTCACGCTGGCCACCGAGATCGGCCTGCTCGTCGTGTGGGCCTTCGGAATCTGGCAGGTGGCGCGCGGGCGAATCACCGTCGGCGTGCTCACCGCCTTCCTCGCATATATCGGCCGGTTCTACACGCGGCTGGACTCGATGAGCCGGATCGTCTCGCACACCCAGAAGGCGGCTGCCGGCGCCAAGCGCATCTTCGAGATCCTCGATCACGTCTCCAGCGTCCCCGAAGCGTCCGACCCGGTGCACCTGGTTCGCATGAAGGGGCACGTCGAAGTGCGCGACCTGGACTTCCGCTACGGCAACCGCGCGGTGCTTCGCGGGCTGACGCTGGATGTCGCGCCGGGCGAGATGATCGGGCTGGTCGGCCACAGCGGTTCGGGCAAGAGCACGCTGGTGAACCTGATCTGCCGCTTCTACGATCCCACCGGCGGCGAGATTCGGGTCGACGGCGTCGACATCCGCGCGCTGCCGATTGCCGAGTACCGGCGCCACATCGGCCTGGTGCTGCAGGAGCCGTTCCTGTTCTTCGGAACGATCGCCGAGAACATCGCCTACGGAAAGCCCGAGGCCACGCGCGAGGAGATCGTCGCGGCGGCACGCGCAGCGCACGCGCACGAGTTCGTCCTGCGCCTGCCGCACGGCTACGATTCGCTTGTCGGCGAGCGCGGACAGGCGCTCTCGGGCGGCGAGCGCCAGCGCATCTCGATCGCCCGCGCGCTGCTGATCGACCCGCGCATCCTGATCCTGGACGAGGCGACGTCGTCGGTCGACACCGCCACCGAGCAGGAGATCCAGAAGGCGCTCGACAACCTCGTCCAGGGCCGCACGACGATCGCGATCGCGCACCGCCTGAGCACCCTGCGCAAGGCCGATCGCCTCGTCGTGCTCGATCGCGGCCGCGTCGTCGAGACCGGGACGCACGACGAGCTGATGGAGCGCGAGGGCGCCTATTTCGAGCTGTACCGCGCGCAGCAGCGACGTGCCGAGGTCGAACCGTCGGGCAACGCCGACGATCGCGTCGATTCCCTCGCCATGGAGACGGCGCGATGAACGACGCATTCTCGCTGTCGCGCGACGCCTTCGGCCGCCTGGTGCTGCGCGAAGCCGACGGCAGCTGCCATGCGGGAGTCGTCCCGGTACGTGCCTTTCCGATTTCCGCACCCGACGACGGCGTCTCGCTGCTCGGCACCGACGGACGCGAGCGCCTCTGGATCGAGCACCTGTCCGCGCTCGACGACGCGCCACGCGACCTCGTCGAGGA
Organism: Burkholderiaceae bacterium; assembly: GCA_023954015.1. Lineage (GTDB taxonomy): Bacteria > Pseudomonadota > Gammaproteobacteria > Burkholderiales > Burkholderiaceae_E > Zeimonas. The sequence continues at coordinate 135,221 of JAMLIS010000007.1, read as the reverse complement.
AGAGCTCGCCGCGCGCGAATTCGTTCCGCAGATCCGCACGATCCACCGGGTATCGAGTTTCTTCACCCCGTCGACCTGGTACGTCGCGACCGACCGCGGCGAAACGAGTTTCGTGCTGCGCGGCGAGGAGGCGATCCGCCGGCTGACCCGCAACATGCTGCTGATCGCCGACGAGAACGGAGTGCACTATCTCGTGCGCGACGTGGACGCGCTCGACCCGGCGAGCAGGAAGCTGCTCGATCGGTTCATGTGACGAAGCCGAGCAAGGCAAGCAGTTCGCGCGGTTCGTGCACCAGCGCATCGGCGCCCCAGCTGTGCGGTGGCGACGCTTCCCCGCAGAAGCCGTAGGCGGCGGCGACGGTGCGCATGTGCGCCGCTCGGCCGGCGACGATGTCGCGCAGGTCGTCGCCGACATAGACGCAGGCGCTCGCCTCCACGCCGGCGATGCGCGCGCCATGCAGCAGAGGCTCGGGGTGCGGCTTGGCGAAACCGGTCGTGTCGCCGCCGATCGCGCACACCGCCCGATCGAGCACGCCGAGCGATCCGAGGATCGGGCGGACGAGACGTTCGATCTTGTTGCTGACCACGCCCCACGGAATCGCCGCGCGGTCGAGTGCATCGAGCACCTCGCTGATGCCGGGGAACAGGCAGGTATGCACGTTCATCGCCGCCTCGTAGCGCTGCAGGAACTCGTCGCGCAGCGCCTCGAACGCCGGAGCGTCGCGTTCGACGCCCAGGCCCCCGAGCAGCAGGCCGCGCGCTCCCATCGACGCGTACGGACGCAGCGCTTCGAAGGGCAGCGGGGCCAGTCCGCGTTCCTGGCGCATCGACTGCACGGGGGCAACGAGGTCGGCTGCCGTGTCGGCAAGCGTGCCGTCCAGATCGAAGAACACCGCCCGAAGCGGCAACGACCCGTCGGTGCCGCGCAGCGCGTCGCCGGCGGTGCGCGCCCGGACCGGCGCGTTCATCGATCCAGTGCGCCGAGCGGGTCGGTGCGTCGGCACGCCATCATGTAGTTGACGTCGGCATCATCTGCGTCGAGCCGGTAGCGGCGCGTGAGCGGGTTGTAGGTGAGGCCCGTCACCTCGACAGCTTCGAGCCCGCAGCGACGCGCGGCGGCGGCAAGCTCCGATGGCCGGATGAATTTCTCGTATTCGTGCGTGCCGCGCGGCAGCAGCCGGAGCACGTATTCGGCGCCGACGATCGCGAGCGCGAATGCTTTCGCGTTGCGGTTGATCGTCGAGAAGAAGACCCATCCTCCGGGACGCACGAGCATCGCGCATGCGCGCACCACCGATTCCGGATCGGGCACGTGCTCGAGCAACTCCATGCAGGTGACGACGTCGAAGGCGCCCGGCTCGCGCTGCGCGAGCGCTTCGACCGCGACTTGCTCGTAGTCGACCGCGGCGCCGCTCTCGAGCGCGTGCAGTTCGGCCACCTGCAGCGCGCGCTCGCCCAGGTCGATGCCCAGGACGCTTGCCCCGCGCTGGGCCATCGCTTCGGTGAGGATGCCGCCCCCGCAACCGACGTCGAGCACGCGCTTGCCGGCGAGCGAGGCGCGCGCGTCGATCCATTCCAGGCGCAGCGGATTGATTTCGTGCAGGGGCCGGAACTCGGATTCCGGATCCCACCAGCGCGCGGCGAGCGCCTGGAACTTCGCCAGCTCCGCCGGATCGACGTTCGACGAGCGGGACGATGGGGCGGCGGAAGGTGGCATGGACTGCGGGCTCGATCGGGCTGCGACTACCGGATTCTACGGGGGCGGGCGGTCGCGAGCGCCGACCGCGGCGGGCCGGCGCAGCCAAAAAAAAAACCCCGCCGCAGCGGGGTTTCTCGAAAGCGACCGGAGAACCGGCCGCAAAAGCCGGGATCAGCGACGCGTACGCGTGCCGACCACTTCGACTTCCACGCGGCGGTTCTTCGCGCGGCCTTCGCGGGTGCGGTTGTCGGCGATCGGCTGTTTCTCGCCCTTGCCTTCGGTGTAGATGCGGTTGGCCTCGATGCCCTTGCTCACGAGGTAAGCCTTGACCGCTTCGGCACGGCGAACCGACAAGCCCTGGTTGTATTTCTCGGTACCGATGCTGTCGGTATGGCCGACCGCGATCACGACCTCGAGATTCACGCCCTGCAGCTTGCCGACCAGATCGTCGAGGCGCGCCTTGCCCTCGGGCTTGAGCACCGACTTGTCGAAGTCGAAGAAGGTGTCTGCCGCGAAGGTGACTTTCTCGCTCGTCGGAGCCGGAGCCGGAGCCGGCTTCGGTGCCGGAGGCGGCGGGGGCGGAGGCGTCGGCGCGGGGGGCGGCGGTGCCGGAGGGGGTGCCTTCGGAAGGAGATCGTCGTCGCATCCGGGGAACGCGTCGGCAGGCGTCCAGTAGCCGGTGTGGACGCAGCTGCCGGCGCCGCTGCGCACGACGTTGCGATCCGGGCTGACGACGTACCCTGTTTTGTTGGGAGGCGCGACCTGTGCAACCGCGACCATCGAGACCGACATCATCGCGGCAGCGACGACGCAGGTCAGTTTGACCGGTTTATTCATGTTTCTCCTTTCGGTAGAACTGAAATTCTGTTACGACGCTGACAGGCGCAAACGAGTGGCCCGAAATCAGACCCGACCTGACAAGATTTCGCCAACCCGATTCTGCCACACGCCTGTTCGACCAACTACTTCACGCACTGCGTACCTGACTTCTTCGTCGGCGAGCTGTCGTGTTCTGACAACAGGTTTTCCTGCCACCCATACGTCGGTCACGTGCTCCCTGCCGCAGGCGTAGATCAGGTGGGAAATCGGGTCGTATACGGGCGAAAGTTCCGCCCCCCGCAGGTCGACCGCCACCAGATCGGCCTGCTTTCCGGGCTCGATGGATCCGATTTGCGCATCGAGTCCGAGGGCCGCGGCGGCGTCCAGCGTCATGGCGCGCAATGTCCTTTCTGCGCACCAGGCATCGGCGCGACCGCTCGTCGCCTTCGCCAGCAGCGACGCGGTGCGCGCCTCGCCGAGCACGTCGAGCCGATTGTTGCTGGCCGAGCTGTCGGTACCGATGCCGACCCGGATGCCCATCTCGTGCATTCGTGCCGTGGGTGCGATCCCGCAGGCGAGCCTCGCGTTCGAGTGAGGGCAGTGCGCGACCGAGGCGCCGGCCGCAGCCAGCCGATGCAGGTCTTCCTCGTTCAGGTGCACGGCGTGCACGGCGATCATCTCCGGGCCGACGAGTCCCAGCGCGTCGAGCCGCGCCAGGGGGCGCTTGCCGTGCTGCGCGATTCCCTCGGCGATCTCCTCGGAGGTCTCGTGCACGTGGATGTGGATCGGCAGGCCGATCTCCCGCGACAGCGTGGCGATCTCGCGCAGCGCGTGGTCGGCGACCGTGTACGGCGCGTGCGGCGCCAGGCAGAAGCTGACCAGCGCTTCGTCGCGCATCCGGTCGCGCAGCGCCAGCCCCTTGCGCAGGTACTCGGCGGGGTCGTTCGCGTACACCGTGGGGAAGTCGACGACGATGATCCCGTGCGCGCTGCGGATGCCCAGCGCGAGCGCCGCATCGATTGCAGCCTCCGGGTAGAAATACATGTCGTTCACGCAGGTCGTCCCGCCGAGCAGCATCTCGGCGAAGGCCAGCGTCGAACCGTCGCGCACGAAATGCGGGTCGACCAGCTTCGACTCGAGCGGCCAGATCCGCTCGCGCAGCCAGGTCGACAGCGGCAGGTCGTCGCCGACGCCGCGCAGCAGCGCCATCGCTGCATGCGCGTGCAGGTTCACGAAGCCGGGAACGAGCAGGTGTCCGGGCAACGCGATGCGCTCGGCTGCGGGATTGCGTTCACGCGCCTCGGCAACCGGCAGGACTTCGACGATCCGCGTGCCCTCGACGACGACCGCGTGATCGACGAGGTGGCGCGTGGCCGACGGATCCGTCCTTGCGTGTACCTGGGCCGTCCATTGCGCTTCGATCAGCATGCGGCAGGGGAATTCGTCGGTCGGCATGGTCGTTGTCCGGAACGGCGCGGAGGCGGGCGGCGAGAGCGTTGCCGCAGCCCGCGCCGGTCATGACGGTGGATCCCGCATGGTAAAATAATCGGTTTTCCGCTGCCTGCAGGCACGACGCAAGTCGGCGCTTTTCCGCACCTCGCGACGCATGGATTCCTTCGCCAAAGAAACGCTGCCGATCAGTCTCGAAGAGGAGATGCGTCGTTCCTACCTCGATTACGCGATGAGCGTGATCGTGGGCCGCGCGCTTCCCGACGTGCGCGACGGGTTGAAACCCGTGCACCGCCGCGTGCTCTTCGCGATGCACGAGGCGAACAACGTCTGGAACCGGCCGTTCGTGAAGTGTGCGCGCATCGTCGGCGACGTGATGGGCAAGTACCACCCGCACGGCGATGCGTCGATCTACGACACGCTGGTGCGCATGGCGCAGGATTTCTCCCTGCGCTACCTGCTGGTCGACGGGCAGGGCAACTTCGGATCGGTCGACGGCGACAACGCGGCGGCGATGCGCTACACGGAGTGCCGCCTGCAGCGCCTGGCCGGCGAGCTGCTCGCCGACATCGACAAGGAAACCGTCGACTTCCAGCCGAACTACGACGGCAAGGAGAACGAGCCCACCGTCCTGCCGGCGCGTGTGCCGAACCTGCTGATCAACGGCTCGGCCGGCATCGCGGTGGGGATGGCGACGAACGTCCCGCCGCACAACCTGAACGAGGTGGTCGACGCCTGCCTCGCGCTGCTGGCGCGTCCCGAGACGACGATCGACGAGCTGATCGAGATCGTTCCCGCTCCCGATTTCCCCACCGCCGGAATCATCTACGGCGTGCAGGGCGTGCGCGAGGGATATCGCACCGGCCGCGGGCGCGTGGTGATGCGAGCGGCCACGCACTTCGAGGAACTCGACCGCGGCAATCGCAGTGCGATCATCGTCGACGAGCTGCCCTACCAGGTCAACAAGCGGCTGCTGCTCGAGCGCATCGCCGAACTCGTCAACGAGCGAAAGATCGAGGGAATCTCCGACATCCGCGACGAATCCGACAAGTCGGGGATGCGCGTCGTCATCGAGCTCAAGCGTGGCGAGCTGCCCGAGGTCGTGCTGAACAACCTCTACAAGCAGACGCAGCTGCAGGACACCTTCGGCATCAACATGGTCGCGCTGGTCGACGGCCAGCCGCGACTGCTGAACCTGCGCCAGATGCTCGACGCGTTCCTGTCGCACCGGCGCGAGGTGATCACGCGGCGCACCGTGTTCGAGCTGCGCCGCGCGCGCGAGCGCGGCCACGTGCTCGAGGGGCTGGCGGTGGCGATCGCCAACGTCGACGAGATGATCGAGCTGATCAAGGCCTCGCCCACGCCGCCGATCGCGAAGGAGCGGCTGATGGCGCGCGAGTGGCGCGCGGGCGTCGCGCGCGAGATGCTCGAGCGCGCCGGCAGCGGCATCGCCGAGTTCCGCCCGGAGGGCGTCGATTCGTCGGTCGGGCTGCACGGCGACGTCTATCGGCTGTCGGACGCGCAGGCGGGCGAGATCCTGCAGATGCGGCTGCAGCGCCTCACGGGCCTCGAGCAGGACAAGATCGTCCAGGAATACCGCGAGGTGATCGACCAGATCATCGACCTGCTCGACATCCTCGCGCGCCCCGAGCGCATCACGACGATCGTCGGCGACGAGCTGAAGGCGATCAAGGCCGACTACGGCGACGCGCGCCGTTCGGTGATCGAGCTGAACGTCAGCGAGATCGACACCGAGGACCTGATCGCGCCGCAGGACATGGTCGTCACGCTGTCGCACACCGGCTACATCAAGAGCCAGCCGGTGTCCGAGTACCGCTCGCAGAAGCGCGGCGGGCGCGGCCGGCAGGCGGCGGCGATGAAGGAGGAGGACTGGATCGACCAGCTGTTCATCGCGAACACGCACCAGTACATCCTGTGCTTCTCGAACCGCGGGCGCGTCTACTGGATCAAGGTCTGGGAGGTTCCGCAGGGCACGCGCAACGCTCGCGGGCGCCCCATCGTCAACCTGTTCCCGCTTGCCGACGGCGAGAAGATCACCGTCGTGCTGCCGGTGCAGTCCTTCGACGAATCGCACTTCGTCTTCATGGCGACGAGCCTGGGCACGGTGAAGAAGACGCCGTTGTCGGACTTCTCGAACCCGCGCCGGGCCGGAATCATCGCGGTCGACCTCGACGGCGGCGACTTCCTGATCGGTGCCGCGGTGACCGACGGCTCGCACGACGTCATGCTCTTCTCGGACGCGGGCAAGGCGGTGCGCTTCCACGAGAACGACGTGCGCCCGATGGGGCGCAATGCGCGCGGCGTGCGCGGCATGTCGCTCGAGGAGGGGCAGCAGGTGATCTCGATGCTCGTCGCCGGCGACGAGGAGCGCTCGGTGCTCACGGTCACAGAGAACGGCTTCGGCAAGCGCACGCCGATCGGCGAGTACACGCGACACGGCCGCGGCACGAAGGGAATGATCGCGATCCAGACGAGCGAGCGCAACGGCAAGGTCGTCGGCGCCGTGCTCGTCGATCCGCGCGACGAGATCATGCTGATCACCACCGGCGGCGTGCTCGTGCGAACGCGCGTGAGCGAGATCCGCGAGATGGGCCGCGCCACGCAGGGCGTGACGCTGATCGCCGTCGACGAGGGCACGACGCTGTCGCGCGTGCAGCGCGTGGTCGAGCGCGACGCGGTCGAGAACGGCGACGCGGAACCCGATCCCGCGGCGTCCGACGCGAACGGCGCCTGACCCGGTCGTACGGCCTCGCTTGCGCCGCGTTCGGCCTGGCCGTCGCACCGGCGCTGCCGCGGCTGCTGCATCGTCTGCCGACGGCGTCGCTTTGATACGATGCCGCGACACACGACGCCCGCCGACACCATGCCCGATCCTGCAGCCGCCGACGCGAACGCTCCCGAAGCGGAGCCGGTCGAATCGCTCGACGAGCTTCGAGCGCGCATCGACCGCGTCGACGGCGAGCTGCTCGAGCGGCTTGCCGAGCGCGCTCGCCTGGCGCAGCGCGTCGGCGAGTCGAAGAAGCGCAGCGACGCGCCCGTCATGCGTCCCGAGCGCGAGGCGCAGATTCTCGCCGCGCTGCGCGCGCGCAATCCGGGCCCTTTGTCGGGCGAAGCGATCGAGGCGATCTGGCGCGAAATCATCTCCGGGTGCCGCGACCTGGAACGACGCCTGCGCGTGGCCTATCTCGGCCCGCCCGGAACCTTCTCCGAGCAGGCAGCGCTCGGGCACTTCGGCTCGTCGGTCGACACGATGGCGTGTGCGTCGATCGACGAAGTGTTCCGCTCGGTGGAAGTGGGCGGAGCCGACTTCGGCGTGGTTCCCGTCGAGAACTCCACCGAAGGCGCGGTGAGCCGCACGCTCGACCTGTTGTTGCAGACGACGCTGACGATCAGCGGCGAGATCTCGCTGCACGTGCGACAGAACCTGATGCGGCTCGAGGCTTCGACGGAGGGCATCGAACGCATCGTCTCGCATGCGCAATCGCTGGCCCAGTGCTCGCGCTGGCTCGACGAACACGCGCACGGCATCGAGCGCGTCCCGGTGGCGAGCAATGCCGAGGCCGCCCGGCTCGCTTCGCTCGACGCCGCTACGGCGGCGATCGCCGGCGAGCGCGCCGCGACGCGCTACGGCCTGCAGGTCGTCGCCACCGGAATCCAGGACGACCCGCACAATCGAACGCGCTTCGCGGTGATCGGGAAGTACGCCTGTGCGCCTTCCGGCGCCGACCAGACTTCGGTGATCCTGTCGGTGCCCGATCGTGCCGGCGCCGTGCACGCGATGATCGAGCCGCTGGCGCGCCACGGTGTGTCGATGAAGCGCTTCGAGTCGCGTCCTGCGCGGCAGGGGCTGTGGGAGTATCTGTTCTACATCGATCTCATCGGCCACCGCGACGACGCCGGCGTGGCCGCCGCCCTGCGCGAGATGGCCGCGCAATCGAGCTTCTGCAGGATCGTCGGCTCGTATCCGCGCGCGAGCGCCTGAGCCGCAGCGTCTAGCAGCACTGTTTCCCACCTCTGGCCGTATCCGATCATGAGCATTCCCGCACCCGAATACGTCCGCGCGATCGCCCCGTACCAGGCAGGCAAGCCGATCTCGGAGCTGGCGCGCGAGTACGGACTCGATGCCGCACGAATCATCAAGCTCGCGTCGAACGAGAATCCGCTCGGCATGCCCGAATCGGCGCGCGCGGCGATCCTCGCCGAGCTGGCCGAGGTGTCGCGCTACCCCGATTCGAACGGCTTCGCGCTGAAGGCGGCGATCTCTCGCCACCACGGCGTGGCGGCGGACTGGATCACGCTGGGCAACGGATCGAACGACCTGCTCGAGCTGGTGGCGCACGCGCTGCTGCACCCGGGCGCCTCGGCCGTGTATTCGCAGCATTCGTTCGCCGTCTACGCGCTGGCGACGCAGGCAACCGGTGCGCGCGCGATCGTCGTTCCGGCGCGCGAACTGGGACACGACCTCGACGCGATGCGCGCGTCGATCGCCGTCGACACGCGCATCGTCTTCGTCGCGAACCCGAACAATCCGACCGGCACCTGGCTCGCACGCGAGGAGATCGCGGACTTCGTCGCGTCGGTGCCCGAGGACGTCGTCGTGGTGCTCGACGAGGCCTACGACGAATACCTCGAGCCCTCGCAGCGCTCGGACCTGATCCGGCGCGTGCGCGAGCATCCGAATCTCGTCGTCTGCCGCACTTTCTCGAAGGCCTACGGACTGGCCGGCCTGCGTGTCGGTTTCGCGGTCGCGCAGGCCGAACTCACCGACCTGATGAACCGCGTGCGACAGCCTTTCAACGTCAGTTCGATCGCCCAGGCGGCGGCGATCGCGGTGCTGGGCGATCAGGCGTACCTGCAGCGCAGCTACGAGTCGAACCGTGCGGGGCTGGATCGCCTGCAGGGCGCTTTCGCGCGCATGGGGCTCGACTACGTGCCGTCGCACGGCAACTTCGTGCTCGTGCGCGTCGGCGATGCCGCTCGCGTCTACGAAGACCTGCTGCACGCCGGCATCATCGTGCGCCCGGTCGGGAACTACGGATTGCCCGAGTGGCTGCGCATCACGGTCGGCCTGCCGGAGGAGAACGATGCGTTCCTGCGTGCCTTCGAGCGGGCGATGGGTCGCGCGTGACGGGTCGAAAGGTCGCGATCCTCGGGACAGGGCTGATCGGCGCGTCGCTTGCGGCGGCGCTGTCGCGCGCGCACGACCGCTGGCACGTCGCCGGCTACTCGCCGGGCGACGATGCGCAGGTCGCGCGCGCGCTCGGCCATCTCGACATCGCCTGCGCCACGGTGGACGAGGCGGTGCAGGGCGCCGCCTACGTCGTCGTTGCGGCTCCGGTGCCGGCGATGCCGTCGCTGTTCGCGCAGATCCGGCAATCGCTCGAGCCGCAGGCCATCGTCACCGACTGCGGCAGCACGAAGCGAAGCGTGATCGAGGGTGCGCGCATCGGGCTGGGCGATGCTTTCCTTCGCTTCGTCCCGGGGCATCCGATCGCCGGCTCGGAGCACAGCGGCGCGCAGGCGGCCGACCCGGATCTGTTTCGCGGACGCCGGTGGCTGCTGTGTCCGGTGGACGCGACGCCGGCGCAGCACTGCGAGGCGATCACGCGCCTGCTCGAGCCGACCGGCGCGAATGTCGAGAAGCTCGATCCGCTGCTGCACGACCGGATCTTCGCCGAGGTCTCCCACTGGCCGCACGCGGTGGCTTTCGCCCTGTCGGCGGCGATCGCCGGGCACGGCCTGGCCGAGTCCGCGCTGCAGTACTCGGGGGCGGGTCTGCGCGACACGACGCGCATCGGTGCGTCGTCCCCGACGCTGTGGGCCGACATCCTGCTCGACAATCGCGACTTCTGCCTCGATTCGTCGCAACGCTTCCGCGATTGCCTCGACGAGCTTCGAGCCGCGCTGCGAGACGGCGACCGCGAGACGCTGGTGAGGCTCTTCTCGGACGCGAGCCGCTGGCGCAACCGGCTCGCCTGAGGGCTCCCCTGGGGCATCGCCGCCGCGAGGCGCCGGTCAGCGGCGCCGTTCGTCAGCGCCAGACGTCGGGATCGCGCGCGCCAGGTTCGGGGCGCAACTCCGGATGCAGCACGCTGACGTAGTGCTCGCGCAACTGCATCAGTTCGAGCGCGGCTTCGAAGGGAAAGCCGGCGCGCGAGCCGCGCGAGTCGACGAGCAGTTCGTCGAAGGTGCGCAGCATCCGGCGTGGCAGGTACCAGTCGGCGACCAGCCGGTTGACGACGTGCGGATAGCGCCGGCGCAGGACCGGCAACCGGTGGGCGGCCGGAAGCGAATCGAGCAGCCGCTGCGCCTGCGGATCGAGCGCCTGCTCGGGCGCCTGCGGACGGCTCGGTAGAATCGGATCGATACGATCGTTCATTCGCCAACTGTAAGGGCGCTCGCTGCAGCCGCCCGAGGAACAAAGTCAATGTCGCGCAGTTTTCGTGTCGGTCCCGGAGGCCGACTCGTCGGGCGCATTCGCGTTCCCGGCGACAAGTCGATCTCGCACCGTGCCGTGATGCTCGGTGCGATTGCCGACGGCGCGACGCGCGTATCGGGTTTTCTCACCGGCGCCGACGCGATCTCCACGATGAACGTCTTTCGTGCGCTGGGTGTTCGCATCGAAGGACCTGCCGGCGGCCGGGTGATCGTTCACGGCGTCGGGCTGCACGGGCTGCGCGCGGCGGCCGGCGCGCTCGATTGCGGCAATGCCGGAACCGCGATGCGGCTGCTGATGGGACTGCTCGCCGGGCAGCGTTTCGAGTCGACGCTGGTCGGCGACGAGAGCCTGTCGAGGCGACCGATGCGCCGGGTCGCCGAGCCGCTGCAGCGGATGGGCGCGCGCATCGAGACGAACGACGGCTGTCCGCCGGTGCGTATCCTGCCCGGCGACGGATTGCACGCGATCCGCTACGAGCTGCCGATGGCCAGCGCCCAGCTGAAGTCGGCGCTGCTGCTTGCTGGCCTGTATGCGAGCGGCGAGACGGTCGTGATCGAGCCGGCGCCCACGCGAGACCACACCGAGCGGATGCTGCGCGCATTCGGCGTCGAAGTGCGCAGCGCCGGCCCGGCGGTTTCGCTGTGCGGTGGTCAGGCGTTGCACGGCGCGCCGGTGGACGTTCCGGCCGACCTGTCGTCGGCGGCCTTCTTCCTCGTCGGCGCCGCGATCGCTCCGGGTTCCGATCTCACCCTCGAGCACGTCGGCATCAACCCCACGCGCACCGGCTGCCTGGAAATCCTGCGGCGCATGGGGGCCGACATCGAGATCCTGGCGCCGCGGCGGGCGGGCGGCGAGCCGGTCGCGGACCTGCGCGTGCGCTCGGCCGCGTTGCGCGGCATCGAGATTCCGCCCGAGCTGGTGCCGCTGGCCATCGACGAGTTTCCCGCGCTGTTCGTCGCTGCCTGTTGCGCCGAGGGGCGCACGGTCGTGCGCGGTGCCGGCGAACTGCGCGTCAAGGAGTCGGACCGCATTGCGACGATGGCGCAAGGCCTGGCCGCGCTCGGTTTCGACACGCGTCCGACCGACGACGGCATCGTCATCGACGGTCGCGGCGGCGACGACGCGGTCTTTCGCGCAGGGCGCGCCCTGGCGCATCACGATCACCGCATCGCGATGTCGCTGGCGATCGCAGCGCTGCGCGCTTCGGGCGCCGTCGAAGTCGACGACACGACGAACGTCGCCACTTCGTTCCCCGGGTTCGTCGAGGCGGCGCGCGGCCTCGGCCTCGACATCGAGGAGCACGGCGAGTGAGGGCGGGCGTCGCGACCGTCGCGGCCGGGCGCGATCGATGACGGCGCCGGTGATCGCGGTCGACGGCCCGACAGCATCGGGCAAGGGGACCGTGGCCGAGAAGCTCGCGCGTGCGCTCGGCTGGACGTATCTCGACTCGGGGGTGCTGTATCGGCTGTGCGCGCTGCAGGCACGGCACGACGGAGTCGATCTCGCGGACGAGGCGGGCCTCGCGGCGATCGCGCGCGCGTTGCGCGTGCGTTTCCCGCACGGGCGCATCGAGCTCGCCGGGCGCGACGTCAGCGAAGCCGTGCGCGACGAGTCGGTCGGCAATGCGGCCTCGCGCCTGGCCGTCCTGCCGTCGGTTCGCCAGGCGCTGCTCGCGCTGCAGAGAGGCTTTCGCCGACCCCCGGGGCTCGTTGCCGACGGTCGCGACATGGGCACGGTCGTCTTCCCCGACGCCGAGCTGAAGGTGTTCCTGACCGCAAGCGTCGAGTCGCGCGCTGCCCGGCGTTATAAGCAGTTGATCGAAAAGGGCTTTTCTGCTAAGCTCCCCGACCTTTTGCGGGATCTGCAGCAGCGTGACGCGCGCGATGCGAACCGCGCCGTCGCTCCGCTTCGGCCCGCAGAAGACGCGATCGTGATCGATTCCACGCACCTCGACGTCGACGCTACCGTCGAACGGGTGATGGATGCGTATCGCGAACGCAGGCGCCGGGCTTGCTGAAAGCGCTGCCCGGGATCCGCAACACCGCTGGGTGCAGCTCGCCTGCCGTACAGGCCGCCCGGCGAGACATCGTCATACGGGAATCAATTTGAGTACTGCAATGAGAACCGCGGAAGCCGCGACGCCGGTGACCGCACCCTCGGCCGAAGTCGAGAGTTTCGCGCGCATGTTCGAGGAGTCCCTGTCGCGCCAGGAGATGCGCCAGGGCGAAGTCATCACCGCAGAGGTCGTGCGCATCGACCACAATTTCGTGGTCGTCAACGCCGGCCTGAAGTCGGAGAGCTTCGTACCGATCGAGGAGTTCCACAACGATCGCGGCGAGCTCGACGTCCGGGAAGGCGATTTCGTCTCTGTCGCCATCGAGGCGCTGGAAGACGGCTACGGCGAGACGCGCCTGTCGCGCGACCGCGCCAAGCGCCTGTCGGCCTGGATCCAGCTCGAGAAGGCGCTCGAGTCGGGCGAGCAGGTCGACGGAACGATCACCGGCAAGGTCAAGGGCGGCCTCACCGTGATGACCAACGGCATCCGTGCGTTCCTGCCGGGGTCGCTGATCGACACGCGTCCGGTGAAGGACACGACGCCGTACGAAGGCAAGACGCTCGAGTTCAAGGTCATCAAGCTCGATCGCAAGCGCAACAACGTCGTGCTGTCGCGGCGGGCGGTCGTCGAGTTGACGCAGGGCGAGGAGCGCGCCAAGCTGCTCGAGACGCTGCACGAGGGCGCGATCGTCCACGGCGTCGTCAAGAACATCACCGACTACGGGGCGTTCATCGACCTCGGCGGCATCGACGGCCTGCTGCACATCACCGACATGGCATGGCGCCGCGTGCGTCACCCGTCCGAGGTGCTGCAGGTCGGCCAGGAAGTCACGGCGAAGGTCCTGAAGTTCGACCAGGAGAAGAACCGCGTCTCGCTCGGCGTCAAGCAGCTCGGCGACGACCCCTGGGTCGGCATCGGCCGGCGCTATCCGCAGGGCACGCGCATGTTCGGCAAGGTCACGAACATCACCGACTACGGCGCGTTCGTCGAGATCGAGCCGGGCATCGAGGGACTGGTGCACGTCTCCGAGATGGACTGGACCAACAAGAACGTCAATCCCGGCAAGATCGTCGCGCTCGGCGACGAGGTCGAGGTGATGGTCCTGGAGATCGACGAGGACCGCCGCCGCATCTCGCTCGGCATGAAGCAGTGCCTGTCCAATCCGTGGGATGATTTCGCCGATCAACCACCGCAAGGGCGACAAGGTGCGCGGCACGATCAAGTCGATCACCGACTTCGGCGTGTTCATCGGCCTGCCCGGCGGCATCGACGGTCTCGTGCACCTGTCCGATCTCTCCTGGCACCAGCCGGGCGAAGAGGCGGTGCGCAACTTCAAGAAGGGCGACGAGATCGAGGCGATGGTGCTGGCCATCGACACCGAGCGCGAGCGCATCTCGCTGGGCATCAAGCAGCTCGAGGGCGATCCGTTCACCAACTACGCGGGGACCCACGAGAAGGGCGCGGTCGTCCGCGGGACGGTGCGCAGCGTCGATCCGAAGGGTGCGGTCATCGATCTCGGCAGCGACATCGAGGGCTATCTGCGCGCCTCCGAAATCTCGCGCGACCGCGTCGAGGACGCGCGCCAGCACCTGAAGGAAGGCGAGGAGATCGAGGCGATGATCGTCAACATCGATCGCAAGAACCGTTCGATCAACCTGTCGCTGAAGGCGCGCGACACGGTGGAGACGGCCGAGGCGCTGCAGCGCATCCAGGCCGAGAGCGGTGCAGCCAGCGGCACGACGAACCTGGGCGCGCTGCTGCGCGCCAAGCTCGATACGCCGAAGGAGTAAGAACGACGCGCCGCGCGGCCCGGGGGGTCGTGCGGCGCTCGTTCTGCTGCGGGGCCGTTCGATGCGGCTCCGATCCTCAGCGAAGCAGGCACGAGATGGCATTGCACCCGGACGACTACGACGCGTTCGACGCAGCGGACAGCCCCGAGGCGATGACCAAGTCGGAACTGATCGCCCGACTCGCCGAACGCTATCCGCAACTGGTCGCAAAGGACGCCGAGTTCGCCGTCAAGACGATCCTCGACGCCATGGCGCGTACGCTCGCCTCGGGCAACCGCATCGAGATCCGCGGCTTCGGCAGCTTTGCGCTGTCCTACCGCCCGCCGCGCATCGGTCGAAACCCGAAGTCCGGCGAGAAAGTGCTCGTTCCGGAGAAGCGCGTGCCCCATTTCAAGCCCGGCAAGCAGTTGCGCGAGCGGGTGGACCTGGGCAAGGAAGAGAAGGGAGAAGCGTGAACGGGGAAGGGCAAGGGCCCCGCCGACGAGTCGCGCGTTGGTTTCCCCTTCACGCTTGACCCTTCGGCTTTCACGCGCACGCTGGTCGGCCGAACGGCCGACGCACCGCGCGTGCCGCCTCGTTCAGAATAGCGATCGGTTCCGGATCGCGCACTTTGCGAGGCCCTGATGCGTTTCCTCACGTGGCTGTTCAACCTGGTGCTGTTCGTCGCGGCGCTCGGCTTCGCGTTGTCGAACACCGACATCGTCGAGTTGCGTTTCCTGGTCGGGCAACTGTCCTGGCACGCTCCGCTCGTGGTCTTCCTGCTCGTGTTCCTCATTGCAGGCGTCGTCCTCGGGCTGCTCGCCGCCGTACCGTCGCTGTTTCGCCAGCGCCGCGAGATCGCGCGGCTCAGCCGGGCCCTGCGCCATGCGACCCTCGCCGCCGAGACGGTGCCGCCACCGGCCGCTGTCGAGCCGGTTCCCGAGCCGCCGACCGGACTGGGCGTCTGAGCAGGTCGACGAGCGGGACCGCGCGATGCTCGAGTTCGAAACCTGGTGGCTGCTGGCGATACCGTTGTTCTTCGGACTGGGATGGTTCGCCTCGCGTTTCGAGGCGGGGCAGGCCGCCAGCGCCGTGCGCCGCGACGGTCTGCCCGATGCGTATTTCCGCGGCCTGAACTTCCTGCTCAGCGAGCAGTCCGACAAGGCGATCGACGCCTTCATCGACGTGGTGCGCGTGGATCCGGAGACCATCGAGCTGCATTTCGCGCTCGGCAATCTGTTTCGCCGGCGCGGCGAGACCGATCGCGCCATACGGGTGCATCAGAACCTCGTCGAGCGCGGCGATCTCGACGCCGGGCAGCGCGAGCAGGCGCTGTTCGAGCTCGGCCAGGACTATCTGAAGGCGGGGTTGCTCGATCGCGCGGAGGATGCCTTCAAGCGCCTGTCTGCCACCCGTTACGGACTGCAGTCGTTGCAGCACCGGCTCGAGATCGCGCAGATGGTTCGCGACTGGCCGCAGGCGATCGAACTGGCCGAGCGCCTGCAGCGCGATCTGGGCGAGAACCGCTCGCGCGCCATCGCCCACTTCCGCTGCGAGCTGGCTGCGCAGGCGCTTGCCGGCGAGTCTTCCACGCGCGCCGCCGATGCGCTGCGCCAGCTCGAGCTCGCCAGTCGCGCCGACCCGCGCCATCCTCGTCCCGCGCTGCTGCGCGGAGAGGTGGGACTCGCCGAAGGCAGGCCGCAGGCGGCGATCGATGCCTGGCAGGAAGTGCAGCGCGCGAATCCCGCCTGGCTCGCGCTGGTCGCACAGCAATGGCTCGACGCGTTCTCGGCGCTCGGGCGCCGCGACGAAGGGATCGAGGCGCTCGAACAAGTGCAGCGCGAACATCCGTCGATCGATACCTTCGCTGCACTCGTCGACGCGCGCGTCGCGCGCGACGGCGGCGAGCAGGCCGTGCAATGGGCCGAGCAGGCGCTGCGCGCATCGCCGTCGCTGCTCGGGCTCGACAAGCTGCTGAGCATGAAGGCCGCGCTGCTGGGCGACGGCGAACGCACCGAGATCGAACTCGCGCAGCAGCTGATCCAGGCCCAGGCGAGGCGCCTGTCGCGCTATGTCTGCGCGAACTGCGGCTTCAAGGCGAACCGTTTCTACTGGCAGTGCCCCGGCTGCAACCGTTGGGACACCTACGCGCCGAAACGAAGCGAGGAGCTGGAACGTGGCTGAGCGTGCTGCAGCGGACGGCCCGATCGCCGGGGGTCCTCCCGATTTCGCGTCGGCGCGCGTCGTCGTCGCCGGCGATCTGATGCTCGATCGCTACTGGTTCGGCGACGTCTCGCGAATCTCTCCCGAAGCCCCGGTACCGGTCGTTCGCGTCACGCGCAGCGAGGAACGCCTCGGCGGTGCGGCCAACGTTGCATACAACATGGCGGTGCTCGGCGCGCGCGCGACTCTCGTCGGCGTGGTCGGCGACGACGAACCCGCCGAGCGCATCGAGGCGCTGGCGGCGGACTGCGGCATCGATCTGCACGCGGCGCGCGACGCGCAGGTACCCACGACGATCAAGCTGCGCGTGATCGGGCGCAACCAGCAATTGCTGCGCGTCGACTTCGAGCAGGCACCGGGCGAGCCCATGCTCGAGCGCACCCGCGAAGCGGTGCGGGCAGCGCTGCCCTCGTGCGGCGTGCTGGTGCTCTCCGATTACGGCAAGGGGGCGCTCGCGCGCATCGATGCGCTGATCGCATTGGCGCGCGGGGCGAACCGCACCGTCATCGTCGATCCGAAGGGCGACGACTACACGCGCTATGCGGGCGCGACGATCCTCACGCCGAACCGCGCCGAATTGCGCGAGGTGGTCGGCAGCTGGCGCGACGAGGCCGACCTGCGCGCGCGAGCACAGGCGCTGCGCGAGTCGCTCGACGTGGATCACCTGCTGCTCACCCGCTCGGAAGAAGGCATGACGCTGTTTTCGGCCGACGGTGCGCTCGACGTTGCCGCGCAGGCGCGCGAAGTCTACGACGTGTCGGGCGCGGGCGATACGGTCGTCGCGGTGCTGGCATCGATGATCGCCGCAGGCAGGCCGCTCGACGAAGCGGTACGGCTGGCGAATCGGGCGGCCGGCATCGTCGTCGGCAAACTCGGGACGGCGGCGGCCACTGCGCAGGAGTTGTTCGGATGAGGGGCGCGCCAGCGCGTGCGTCGGGCAGCGGCTTCGGCCTGCTCGTCGCCCGACTGCTCGTCGCGTGCGCGGCACTCGCGCTGGGCGGCGTCGCGCAGGCGCTCGATGCGAACACCGCCTCGGCCGACGAGCTGCAGACGCTTCGCGGCATCGGTCCGGCGACTGCGGCGCGCATCGTCGAGGCGAGGCAGCGCGAACCTTTCCGCGATCTGGACGACCTGCGCGATCGCGTGCGCGGAATCGGCGAGAAGAAGCTGCGCAAGCTGCAGCAGGCAGGGCTTGCCGTGGGCAGCGGGCAGGTCGGCGAGGGACCGGGCCGGGCCCGGGTGATCGAGCCGGCACTGGCCCGGCGCGCCGACGGCCGGCGAAGCGTCGAGTGGCACGTGGGGCGGGCGCGATGAGTGCCTCGGGCCCGCTTGCCCCGCCGCCCGCCGCACTCGATCGGCTGCGGCTGTACGGACGACTCGCGCGGCTGCATCGGCCGATCGGCACGCTGCTGCTGCTGTGGCCGACGCTGTGGGCGCTGTTCGTCGCTGCGCATGGTTGGCCGGGCAACTACGAGATCTTCGCGTTCGCCGTCGGCACGCTGCTGATGCGCTCGGCGGGTTGCGCGATCAACGACTGGGCCGATCGCGGCTTCGACGGCCACGTCGAGCGCACGCGCGACCGGCCCCTGGCCACCGGCGCGCTGCACCCGTGGGAGGCGGTCGCCGTCTTCGCGACATTGTCGCTGGTCGCGTTGCTGCTGGTGCTGCCCTTTCCTCCGCTGGTGTGGGCGCTCGCCGCGGTCGCGGCGTTCCTGGCAGCGAGCTACCCGTTCACCAAGCGTTTCCTGGCCCTTCCGCAGGCGTATCTGGGAGTCGCATTCGGCTTCGGGATCCCGATGGGATTCGCCGCGGTGCTGGGCACGCTGCCGCCGACGGCGGGGTGGATGCTCGCGGCGAACGTGTTCTGGGCGCTGGCCTACGATACCGAATACGCGATGGTCGACCGCGAAGACGATCTGAAGATCGGCATCCGCACCGCGGCCATCACCTTCGGGCGCTTCGACGTGGCGATGGTGATGCTCTGCTACGCGACGACGATCGCGCTGCTCGCGCAGGTCGGCCGCATCGAGCAGCTGGGCGCACCCTATTACGCCGGCCTGGCCGGCGCGGTCGCGATCGCCGGCTGGCACTACACGATGATCCGCGATCGCAGCCGCGCCGGTTGCTTCCGCGCGTTCAATCACAACAACTGGTTCGGCGCCGTCGTGTTCCTGGGCATCGCCGGGGCGGTTCTGTAGGAATCAGTCTTCGCGCGCGGCTCCTGGTGCGGCTCCCTGCGGCTCCTTGTGCGGCTCCCTGCGGCTCCTTGTGCGGCTCCTTGTGCGGCCCCTTACTTGCCGAACTCCTCGCCCAGCTGCGCGCCCCTGCGCTGTGCGGCGCACAACGCATCGACGAAGATCGCGCGCAGCGGGCTTGCCTCGAACACGTCGAGCGCTGCGGCGGTCGTGCCGCCCTTCGAGGTGACGCGCTCGCGCAGCAGCGCGATCGGCTCGTCGCTGCGAAGGGCCAGTTCGGCGGCGCCGGCGAAGGTGTTCAGCACCAGCACGCGAGCCTGGCGCTCGTCCAGGCCGAGCGTGCACGCCGCCTGCTGCATCGCTTCCATCATCAGGAACACGTAGGCGGGACCGCTTCCGCTGACCGCGGTGACCGCATCGAGCGCGGACTCGGCGTCGACCCAGACGACTTCGCCGACGGCCGTCAGCGTGCGCGCGGCGAGATCGCGGTCGACTTCCGCCAGGCCGCTCACCGCGAACAGGCCGGTGACGCCTCGCCCGATCAGCGCGGGCGTGTTCGGCATCGCGCGGACGATCCGCCGATGCCCGTCGAGCCAGCGCGAGACGTCGCCGCTTCGGATGCCGGCGGCGATGCTGACGACGAGCGCCTGCGAGAGCGCGGCTCCGAGGCCTTCGATCGCCGCACGCATCTGCTGCGGCTTCACGGCGAGCACGCACAGCGCGCTGCCTTGCAAGGCGTCGAGGTCGGCGGATTCGATCGCGACGACCCCGAAGCGCTCGCGCAGCGTTTCGCGCTGCAGCGCCGCCGGCTCGACGACGACGAACGACGAGGAGGCGACGCCCCGGGCGACGAGGCCGCCGATCAGGGCGGCGGCCATGTTGCCGCCTCCGATGAATGCGATCTTCATGGACGGACTCCGCGAAAGGGGTCGGCGCTGCCCGTTCTCACGTCGCACCTCGCACGCCGGTGCGCATCAAGTGCAGCGGACGCATGCCGAGCGCCAGCAGCGCGAGCGCGTACAGCGCGGCGCCGCCCGCGACGAAGCCGAGAACGAGGCCGATGCGCAGCGCCGGCGAAGCGCGCAGCGCGATCCAGTCGAAGCGCTCGACGCCGTAGCGCAGCGCAGCGGCGAGCGCCACTGCCGCCAGCGCGGTCTGCAGCAGGAACTTCGACCACCCCGGCGACGGTCTCCACGAACCGCGCCGGTACAGGCCGGCGAGCAGCATCGCCGCGTTGGCGAGCGCGCCGAGCGAAATCGACACCGTGAGGCCGGCGTGCTGCAACCACGGGACGGTGACGAGGTTCATCGCCTGCGTGACGACGAGCACGAAGAGGGCGATGCGCACCGGCGTGCGGACGTCCTGCTTCGCGTAGAAGCCTGGCGCCAGTACCTTGATCGCGACCAGCCCGACGATTCCCACGGAGTAGCCGGTGACCGCCAGGCGCGTCATCTCGACGTCGTGCGCATCGAAGCGTCCATAGTGGAACAGCAGCGCCGTCAGCGGTTCGGCGAGCGCGGCCAATCCCACCATGCACGGCACCGCGAGCACGACGCTCAGGCGCAGCCCCCAGTCGAGCAGCGCGCGATAGTCGTCGTCGCGGCCGGCGGCGCGTGCCCGCGACAACGTGGGCAGCAGCACCGTCCCGAGCGCGACGCCGAGCAGCGCAGTGGGGAACTCCATCAGCCGGTCGGCGTACGAGATCCACGAGACGCTGCCCTCGGCGAGTCGCGATGCGATGTGCGTGTTGATCAGCAGGCTGATCTGCGCGACCGAAACGGCGAGCGCCGCCGGCGCCATCAACGAGACGATGCGACGCGTGTGATCGTCGGCGAGTGCCGCGCGCAGTCCGAAACCGATGCGGGGAAGCATCCCGATGCGTCGCAGTGCGGGCACCTGCAGCGCGAGTTGCGCGATGCCGCCGAGCACGACTCCGGCGGCCAGTGCGTACACCGGCGGATCGAAGCGGTCGGCCAGGCCGATCGCCGCCGCGATGAAAGCGAGGTTCAACAGCACCGGCGTGAACGCGGGCACCGCGAAGCGGCGCCACGTGTTCAGGATGCCGGCCGCGAGCGAGACCAGCGACACGAACACGATGTACGGGAACATCCATCGCGTCATGACGATCGCGGCGTCGAACACCTCGGGCCGCGACTGCAGACCGGCGGCGACGACGGTGACCAGGAACGGCGCGCCGACGATGCCGAGGACCGAGACGGCGAGCAGCGCCCAGAACAGCACCGTGGCGACCCGATCGACGACGAGGTGCGTCGCCCGGGCGGCGGCCTCCGCGTCGGCGGGATGGTCTCGCTCGGACTGCTCGCGCGCTTCGGCGAGGATCGGCACGAAAGCCTGCGAGAACGCGCCCTCGGCGAACAGGCGCCGCAGCAGGTTCGGCAGCCGGAACGCGACGAAGAACGCGTCGGTGAAGCCGGTTGCGCCGAAAATGGCTGCAGTGATGTTCTCGCGCGCCAGTCCGGTGACGCGCGACAGCAGCGTCAGGCCGCTGACGGTGGCGGCCGCTTTCGCCAGGCTCATCGACAGCGCCTCGCGAGCCGGGGCAGGCAGTGCCTTGCCGCACGGCCGCAAAGTCGGTTATGATTCAAGGCTTTCCTGAATTTTTCCGGGCGCGGCGCCGCTGGCGGCCGGATCGCAAATCGAGCGAGATTCTCTCATGGCGAACATTGCATCTGCGCGCAAGCGGGCTCGTCAGGCCGTCCAGCGCAACCTGCACAACTCCAGCTTGCGCTCGCGCCTGCGCACCGCGATCAAGTCCGTGCGCAAGGCGATCGCCGCCGGCGACGCGCAGGTCGCGCGCGGCACGCTGCAATCGGCGCAAGGCGTGATCGATCGCATTGCCGACAAGAAGATCATCCACAAGAACGCGGCTGCGCGGTACAAGAGCCGCCTGTCCGCCGCCGTGAAGGCGATGGGCTCCTGAGGGAGTCCGCGTCTAGATCCCCGCCTCGGGGGAGGTCCCGGACTCCGGGGAGGCCCGCGTCCTCGCGGGCCGGTTGCCGAACAGTGCCGTACCGATCCTGACGATCGTCGCGCCTTCGGCGATCGCCGACTCCAGGTCGGCCGACATTCCCATCGACAGCGTATCGAAGCCGCCGGCCGATTCCGGGTCGATCGCGGCGCGGATGCGTTCGTGCAGCTGGCGCAGGCCGGCAAAGCGGCTGCGCTGCAGCGCGACGTCGTCGGTCGGCTCGGGAATGGCGGTGAGTCCGCGCACCCGCAGCGCGGGGAGCGCGCAGCAGGCGCGCACGAGCGCAAGCGCGTCGTCCGGTGCTACGCCGCTCTTCGTTGCCTCGCCCGACACGTTGACCTGGATGCAGGCCTGCAGCGGTGCGAATGGCGGTGGCCGCTGCTCGGCCAGTCGCCGCGCGGTCTTCTCGCGGTCGATCGAGTGGACCCAGTCGAAGTGCTCGGCGATCGGGCGCGTCTTGTTCGACTGGATCGGGCCGATGAAGTGCCAGCAGAGCGGCGGCCGCGACTGCCGCTCGGGCTGCGTGAGCGGCGCCCGGGGCTGCGGTCCGGGCGGCGAGAGCGACGGTTCGCTCGTCGCTGACCGCTCGTCGCGGCACGCGGCGATCTTGTCCACCGCTTCTTGCACGTAGTTCTCGCCGAAAGCACGCTGCCCCAGGGCTGCGAGCGCCAGGACGTCGGCGGCGGGAAAGGTCTTGCTGACCGCAAGCAGTTGCACCGACTGGACAGGCCGGCCTGCGGCCGCGCAGGCGCGCTGGATGCGTGCGCGGACACGCTCGTAGTTTTGCCGCAACGGGTGGTCGCCGTTCATCGTCCGGTGGTCCGTCCGGGCTTCGGGGACTGGCCCGCGGCGGTCGTGTTCGTGAAGATCGGTTGGGAAAGATAACAGCGGATAACAGCGGATAACAGCGCGACGGTCGCCGCGCGCGAGGGAACCCGATGGACATTGCCGAACTGCTCGCCTTCGCCGTCAAGAACAAGGCGTCCGACCTGCACTTGTCGTCCGGCCTGCCGCCGATGATCCGGGTGCACGGCGACGTGCGCCGCATCAATCTGCCGCCGATGGAGCACAAGGACGTCCACGGCATGATCTACGACATCATGAACGACTCGCAGCGCAAGGAGTACGAGGAGAACCTCGAGTGCGACTTCTCCTTCGCGATTCCGGGGCTGGCGCGCTTCCGCGTGAACGCCTTCGTGCAGCAGCGCGGGGCGGGCGCCGTGATGCGGACGATTCCGTCGAAGATCCTGACGCTCGAGGACCTGAACACGCCGAAGATCTTCACCGAGATCGCGATGACGCCGCGCGGCCTGGTGCTCGTGACCGGACCGACGGGCTCGGGCAAGTCGACGACGCTCGCGGCGATGATCAATCACATCAACGAGAACATCTACGGCCACATCCTCACCGTCGAGGATCCGATCGAATTCGTCCACGAATCGAAGCGCTGCCTGATCAACCAGCGCGAGGTCGGGCCGATGACGCTGTCGTTCAACAACGCGCTGCGATCGGCGCTGCGCGAGGATCCCGACATCATCCTCGTCGGCGAGTTGCGCGATCTCGAGACGATCCGGCTCGCGCTCACCGCGGCCGAGACGGGTCACCTCGTGTTCGGCACGCTGCACACCTCGTCGGCGGCGAAGACGATCGACCGCGTGATCGACGTCTTTCCCGCGGCCGAGAAGGACATGGTGCGTTCGATGCTCTCGGAATCGCTGCGCGCGGTGATTTCGCAGTCGTTGCTCAAGACGAAGGACGGCAACGGACGCGTGGCGGCGCACGAGATCATGATCGGCACGCCGGCGATCCGAAACCTGATCCGCGAGGCGAAGGTCGCGCAGATGAACTCGGCGATCCAGACGGGCGGCTCGCTGGGAATGCAGACGCTCGACCAGTGCCTGGCCGACCTCGTTCGGCGCAACACGATCTCGATGTCCGAAGCCCGAGCCGTCGCAACGGTGAAAGACAACTTTCCGGGCTGACGCAGAACACGAGGTCCCTCCATGGAACGCGAACAAGCCGCCAAATTCCTGCACGATCTCCTTGCGTTGATGCTCGCTCGCAACGGCTCGGACCTGTTCCTCACTGCCGATTTCCCGCCGGCGTTCAAGATCGACGGTCGGGTCCAGCCGGTGTCCAGCACGGCGCTCACGCCGCAGCACACGATGGAGCTGGCGCGTGCGGTGATGAACGACAAGCAGGCCGCCGAGTTCGAGGCGCACAAGGAAGTCAACTTCGCGATCAGCCCGGCGGGCATCGGGCGCTTCCGCGTGAACGCGTTCATGCAGCAGAACCGAGTCGGCATCGTGCTGCGGACGATCAACACCGAGATCCCCACCTTCGAGCAGCTGCAGCTGCCGCCGGTGCTGAAGGAACTCGCGCTGACCAAGCGCGGCCTGACGATCGTCGTCGGCGCCACCGGCTCGGGCAAGTCGAACACGCTCGCGGCGCTGATCGGGCATCGCAACGAGATGTCGCACGGTCACATCGTGACGATCGAAGACCCGGTCGAGTTCGTCCATCCGCATCGCAACTGCATCGTCACCCATCGGGAGGTCGGCGTCGACACCGAGAGCTGGGAGATCGCGCTGAAGAACACGCTGCGGCAGGCGCCCGACGTCATCATGATCGGGGAGATCCGCGACCGCGAGACGATGGAGCACGCGGTCGCCTTCTCCGAAACCGGGCACCTGTGCCTGGCGACGCTGCATTCCAACAGCTCGAACCAGGCGCTCGACCGGATCATCAATTTCTTCCCGGAGGAACGACGGGCGCAATTGCTGATGGATCTCTCGCTGAACCTGAAGGCGATCGTCTCGCAGCGACTGATCCCGTCGCTCGCCGGCAAGGGGCGCGTGCCGGCCGTGGAGATCCTGCTGAACTCCCCGCTCATCGCCGACCTGATCTACAAGGGCGACGTCGGCGGCATCAAGGAGATCATGAAGAAGAGCCGCGAACTCGGGATGCAGACCTTCGACCAGGCCCTGTTCGACCTGTTCGAGCAGGGGCGGATCAGCTACGACGATGCGCTGCGCAATGCCGATTCGGTGAACGATCTGCGGCTGAACATCAAGTTGAACAGCAAGCGCTCGGAGCGCGACCTGACGCGCAGCACGGAGCACCTGGGCATCGTCTGACCCCGCCGCGAGACGGGCACGGACGATTGGTTCACACGTTCTCAGTCCTTGTGGCGGAAGCGGATGCGGCCTTTCGTCAGGTCGTACGGCGACAGTTCCATCGTGACCCGGTCGCCGGGCAGCACGCGGATGCGGTGCTTCTTCATCTTGCCGGCCGCATAGGCCGAGACCTCCACGCCGTTGTTCAGCGTTACCCGATAGCGGGTATCGGGCAGCACCTCGGCGACTACGCCTTCCATTTCGATCAGTTCTTCCTTGGCCATCTCGGGCTCCTGTGTCTGGCGCTCGGCGGTGCCTCCCCGACCGGTTGTCGGATCGGCGACGAGCCGGCTTCCGGACACCGGAGGTCCGGCAATTCGCGTGCCGGCCACGGCGTCGGAAAAACGCACGGGCGCCGTGGGGAGAGGCTGCCTGGGCGCGCCGCATGCGTCGCGCGAGCGAGGCGGGCGATTCCGCCGTCCCGCATCGGCTGCGGCACGAAGCCGGTTTCGATGGCGGGAAAGATAAACGATTGATTATACGCGAGAAGTACGCGTGCGGTACGGCTGGTTTGCTTCGCCCCGGTCGATCGTCTATAACGCCCTGCATGCCGTCTTCGGGATTCCTGCGCCGCCTGTCGCGAGGCGTCGGCCGCCTTGCCAGCGCGCACGGGCTCTGCGCACTCGCGGTGGCCTTCGGCGGCCTCGCGCCGGGCGCGGCCGGCGCCGACACCGTGCTCCTGCACAACGGCGATCGGCTCACCGGCCGGATTCTCCATCTGTCGCCCGATTCGCTCACGCTGGAGACTACGTGGGCGGGAGAGATGAAGATCCGGCGTTTCGAGATCCGCGCCGTCCAGACCGACAAGCCGGTCGTCGTACTGCGCGACCGCACCGATCACACCGAGTGGGCGGTGATTTCGCCCGGCGACCCCGGCCGGATGATGTTCCGGCCGGTTCCGGCCGAGGAAGTCTTCGGTCCGTCGCCGGAGCAGGGCGAGCAGGCGCCTCGAGCCGATCGACCGGAGCCGGCGTCGCTCGACGTTGCGTCGCGATCGATCCGCTACATCAATCCGAAACCCGAGGAAAGCGGCGAGGGCGTCTCGCGCGACGGACGGGTGACGCTCTCGGGGGCCGTCCTGCAGGGCAACAGCCGCGGCGAGCGCCTGTATCTGGAATCGGACTTTCACACGCGGGCGCGCGACTGGCGCTATTCGCTCGGGCTGAAGGCGCGACGCGAGAGCGACTCGGGCAATCTCGTTTCGTCGAACTGGCTGCTCTCGGGCAACTACGACCGCTTTCTGTCGGGCAGCGCCCGCTTCGCCTATCTGCGCACGTCGTTCGAGGAGGACCGCTTTCGCGACGTCGACCTGCGCAGCGCACTGGGCGGGGGCCTCGGCACGCAGCTGCTGCAGACCGAGCGCACGCAATTGTCGCTGCGCGCCGGATTCGACGTAATCGATCTGCGCCGCTTCGTCGGTCCCGACGAGAGTTATCCGGCCTTCGGCTGGGGCGTGAACCTGACCCGGCACATCGACTGGTTCGCTGCGGAGCTCTTTCACGATCAGACCGGCTTCTGGAACCTGGACGACGCTGCGCAGGTCACCGTGCGCAGCCGCACCGGCATCCGGTTGCCCTTCGTCTCGGGGCTGACCGCGTCGCTGCAACTGAACCTCGACTGGGAAGGCGAGCCCACCGCGGGCAGGCGCGCCACCGATACGAGCTGGTTGATCGGAGTCGGCTATGCGTGGTGAGTACGCTGCGCGCGTCTCGCTCCGGCGTGGTGATGCGCTCGTCTGCGCAAGGCGCCTCGCGTGCATCGCGGGCTTGTGCGTCGGCGTTGCCGCCTGTGCGGCGCCGCCGGGGCGCGCTGCGTCGACAGATGGGACGTCGGGAGGAGCATCGGGCGCCTCGGGCGCGAGCGCGGTTGCGGCGCACGACATGGCGAGCGCCGGGGCGCGGACCTACTCGGGTACCTATTCCTGCGCCGGGTGCATCGAGCGCACGCTGACGGTGACGATCTTTGCCGACGGCAGCTATCGACTGCGCGAGGTCCCCGCGCGCGGCGAGCCGCTCGAGGAGCAGGGACGATGGAGTGCGCCGCGCGAGGCGCCCGGTCGGCTGGTGCTCGAATCGGCCGGCGGCGAGCGCGTGCTGCAGAGAACGCCGCCGGATTCGTTGACCATCGTCGATCCGCAGGGACGCGAATTGCACGGGCTCGTCGGCGGCGTGCTGGCGCGGTCGGCGAGCGTCGATCCGCTTTCGGTCTCCCGGCGACTGACGGGCCTGTACCGCTCCGGGGGCGGGCAACACCTGATCGTCGATTGCGCCAGCGGCGAGACGCTGGCCGTGCTCGCCGGCCCGCCCGGCTCGGCCGGCTCGGCGCACGCGGCGCTCGAAGCAGCCTGGACCGAACTGGCTCCGCGCGACGACGAGAGCGTGCTCGTCGTCGTGCGCGCGCACCGTGCCGTGTCGCGGCCGGAATCGTCCGCCGGTGCGCGCGAAGCGATCGTCGTCGACGCTTTCGAACGCGCGATGCGCAGTGGCTGCGACGCAGCGCCGCGCAGCCGATGAACGCCGAGCGCGGTTTCCTGTTCGGGGGCGCGCTGTCGGCGCTCGTCGCCGTCGGCGCCGGCGCGGTCGGCGCGCACGTCGTGCCGCGGTTTCTCCCGGCGCCGGCACTCGCTCTCTACGACACCGCCGTGCACTACCAGATGGTGCACGCGCTCGCGTTGTGCGTGGTCGCCTTCGCGTGCAGTCGAACCGGCAATTCACGCTCGGCGATCGCGGCCGGGGCGTTCTTCGCTGCCGGCACGTTGCTGTTCTGCGGCGCGCTCTACGTGCACGCGCTCGCCGGGCTGGCGCAGGCTGCGCGCTTCGCGCCCTTCGGCGGCGCGTCGTTCATTGCCGGCTGGGCGTGCCTGGCGTGGGCGGCGCTCGGCGCGGGCCGAACACCTCGAAGCCGAACAGGCGACATTCGATCGCCCCGTTGAACAGCGGCGTGCGCCGCTGCTCCTGCATGCCCAGTTGCCGCGGCAGGCGCGGATCGCTGCTCAGCACCCAGACGCGCCAGCCGCCGAAGCTCTCCTTCAGCGCCGCACCGAACGATTGCATCGCCGATTCGTGATCCGGGGCGCGCGACGCCGTCGTGCGCGCCTGCAGCCGTTCGCCGTACGGGGGGTTGGTGACGACCACCCCCGGCTCGTCGAAAGGTGCACGGGCTCGCCCCGCGTCGTGCACGTGCCAGTCGACGGCGCCCGCCGGGACGCCGGCGCGAACCAGGTTGCTGCGCGCGCGGGCGATCGCGTCGCGATCGACGTCGGATCCGGCGATCCGCACGGCGTGCGCTTCACCGGCGATGCGCCGTGCGGCGTCGCCGGCGCGGCGTAGCGCCTCCTCGCGCAGCCGCTTCCACAGCGTCGCATCGTGGTCGGCGAGTCGCTCGAAACCGAAGCTGCGCGCCGAACCGGGCGCGATGTCGAAGGCGCGCTGCGCCGCCTCGATGGCGATCGTGCCGGAACCGCAGAACGGGTCGTACAGCGGCTTTTCGGGCGACCAGCCGGCGAGCGCGAGCAGCCCCGCCGCGAGGTTTTCCTTCAACGGCGCACTGCCCTTGTCGCCGGCACCCGAGCGCCATCCGCGCTTGAACAGCGACTCGCCGCTCAGGTCGAGATACAGCGTCGCCTCGCGCGAATCGAGGTGCGCGAAGACGCGTGCGTCGGGAGCGCGCGTGTCGATCGACGGACGCTCGCCACTCACCGTACGCAGTCGGTCGACGATTCCGTCCTTGATGCGAAGCGTCGCGAAATTGAGACTGCGCAGCGGCGAGCGCTGCGCGCTCACGTCGACGCGCAGGCTGTGCCTGGCGTCGAAGTGCGACTCCCAGGCGACGCCGTTCGCCAGCCGATACAGGTCGTCGTCGTCGCGATAGCGCCGGTGCGCGATCGTGCGCATCACGCGACTGGCCAGGCGCGACCAGAGGTTGACCGAATAGGCGACGCGGCGGTCGCCGCGAAACAGCACGCCGCCGCCGACCGCGCGGCAGTCGTCCGCGCCCAGCGTTGCGAGTTCGCTTGCGAGCGCCGCCTCCAGGCCGCGCGGACAGGCGGCGAAGAGATCGAACGCCGGGGGCGATGCGTGCACGCTCAAAAGGGCTTGACGACGACCAGCGCAACCGCCGCGAACAGCCCGAGCACGGGGATCTCGTTGAACACGCGGAACCAGCGGTGCGTGTGCCGGTCGGCGCCCGCAGCAAGACCGCGCAGCAGGCGGCCGCAGGCGTAGTGGTAGAGGAGCAGCAGCACGACGACGGCGAGCTTGGCGTGCATCCACCCGGCGCCGCGCCCGACGCCGTAGCCGAGCCACAGCCACGATCCGAAGACGACGGCGAGCGCCATCAGCGGCTGCATGAAGCGCCACAGCTTGCGCGCCATCGTCAGCAGACGCTCGCGCTCGTCGCCGGCCGCGGGAACGAGCGCAAGGTTCACGAAGATGCGCGGCAGGTAGAAAAGGCCGGCGAACCAGCTCGTGACGAACACGATGTGCAGGGCCTTCACCCACAGGTAGGCGGTGGTCATCGGCGTGCCGCGTCGGGAGCGTCGCGGTCGGTGGTGCACGCGACGCGGGCGCTGCGGGCGGCGGCGCACCCGGGCCCGTAGGCGCCCGGGCACGGCAGGGGAGCGCTGGCCCGGGCGCGGCGGACGGCTGCGGCCCGCGCTTCGCGCGGGCTACCCTCGCCTACCTCGCAGACCCGCACCCGCTGCCGAGGGGCGCTTCGCGCCCCGCGGCGACGGGTCCCGCGAGTCTGCTTTCGGTAGCGCTCGGCTTGCCGAACGCCGCGCCCGGGCCAGCGCACCCCTGCCGTGCCCGGGCGCCCACGGGCCCGGGCGCGCCGCCGCCCGCAGCGCCCGCGTCGGAGCGCGGCGTTCGACGATCCGGAGCGTGGCGCTTCGATGCGATCGTGCGGAGTCGGGGCGGGTTTTCGGCCACGGGAGTCGCCAAGCGCGAGCAGGGGGATCAACCTCTCACTTCCCCGTGCCCGAACACCACGTACTTCAGCGAAGTGAGCCCCTCCAGGCCCACCGGCCCGCGTGCGTGCAGCTTGTCGGTGGAGATGCCGATCTCGGCGCCCAGGCCGTACTCGAAGCCGTCGGCGAAGCGCGTCGACGCATTGATCATCACCGACGCCGAATCGACCTCGCGCAGGAAGCGCATCGCGCGCGCATGATTGCTCGTGACGATGGCGTCCGTATGTTGCGAGCCGAAGGTTGCGATGTGGTCGATCGCTTCGTCCAGCCCGTCGACAACGCGGATCGACAGGATCGGCGCCAGGTACTCGGTGCGCCAGTCTTCGTCGGTGGCCGCGGCGCAGGCGATGCCGTGGGCCGACAGGATCGCGCGGGCACGTTCGTCGCCGCGCAGCTCGACGCGCTTGTCGGCGTATATGCGTCCGAGCGCGGGCAGCAGGCGCTCGCCGATCGACTGCGCGACCAGCAGCGTTTCCATCGTGTTGCACGGCGAGTAGCGCTGCGTCTTCGCGTTGTCGCAGATGCGGATCGCCTGCTCCAGTTCCGCCTCGTCGTCGACGTAGACGTGGCAGATGCCGTCGAGATGCTTGAGGACCGGCACGCGCGCCTCGCTCGCGATGCGCTCGATCAGCGAACGGCCGCCGCGCGGGACGATCACGTCCAGCCACTGCGGCGACGCGATCAGCGCGCCGACGGCCGCACGGTCGGTCGTCTCGATCGCCTGCACCGCGTCTTCGGGCAGGCCCGCGCTGCGCAGCCCTTCGCGCACCAGTGCGGCGAGCGCCTGGTTGCTGTGGAAGGCTTCCGAGCCTCCGCGCAGGATCGTCGCGTTGCCCGACTTGATGCACAGCGCCGCGGCGTCGATCGTCACGTTCGGTCGCGATTCGTAGACGATGCCGATGACGCCGAGCGGCACGCGCATCTGGCCGACCTGGATTCCGGTGGGTCGATAGCGCAGGTTCGAGATCTCGCCTACCGGATCGGGCAGCGCGGCGACCTGCAGCAGTCCTTCGCGCATGTTCGCCAGCACCGCTTCGTCGAGCGCGAGGCGGTCGACGAACGCGGCATCGTGGCCGGCTGCCCGCGCCGCAGCAAGATCGCGCTGGTTGGCCTGCGCGAGCTTGCGGGCGTCGCGTGCGATCGCGGCAGCGGTGGCTTCGAGCGCACGATTCTTAGCCGCAGTGCCGGCGCGCGCCATTGCGCGGCTTGCCGCGCGCGCCCGGCGCCCGACGTCGGAAACGTAGGCGACGATGTCGATCGACTCAATCTCCATCCGGAATCCCCGCGAGAACGGGCGCACCGGCGATGCGCAGCGCGAGCGCTTCGAGCGCCTGCCACGCGTCGCCTGTTTCGATGCCCTTGATCATTCTATCGGTGCGCGCCGCGTGGCGCAGGGCGTCGCGCAGCACCGCGGTGTCGAGGCGGGCGATGGCGCGTTCGTAGCTGTGCTGGCGCCGCTGCGGCACGCGTGCTTCGCGCATCGCCTGCGCGAGCGCAGTTCCCGCGTCGCAGGCTTCGCGCACTCGCAGCAGCGTGCGCAACGCGTCGGCGGCGGCCCACAGCACCAGCGGCTCGGCCACTCCTTCGGCGTGCAGTCCGTCGATCGTGCGCTGTGCGCGCGCCGCATCGGCGCCGAGCATCGCGTCGACGAGATCGAAGGCGTCGTAGCGCGCCACGTCGCGCACTGCGTCGCGCACCGCCTCGTTCGAGAGCGTGCCTTGCGGACACAGCAGCGCGAGCCGGGAGATTTCCTGGTGTGCTGCGAGCAGGTTACCTTCCACCTGCTCGGCGATCCATTCGAGCGTTTCACGGTCGGCGCGCTGCTTCTGCCGGCCCAGTCGCCCGGCGATCCACTGCGGCAGTTGCGCGCGCTCGACCGGCCAGACGGCGACGACGTAGCCGACGCGATCGATCGCGGCAAACCATTCGCTCGCGGTGCTCGCGCGATCGAGTCGCGCCCCGCTCACCAGCAGGCGCGTATCGTCGCCCGCGCGCTGCGCTGCGCCGGCGAGCGCGTTGCCGATCTCCTTCGTCGGCTTGGCCGAGCCCAATCGCAATTCGATCAGCCGCCGTCCGGCGAACAGCGACAGCGCGTCGGCCTGCGCGGTGAGCTCCTCGACCCGAAAGCTGCGCCCGGCGTCGAACACCTGTCGCTCGTCGAAGCCCTGTGCGCGCAGCGCGTCGCGCACCGCCTGCGCGCACTCCTGGACGATCAGCGCCTCGTCGCCGTGAATCCAGACGATCGGCGGCACCCGGCGAGCCAGTGCGCCGGCCAGCGCATCGGCGCGCACCTGGGTCATTTTCCGATGGCCGCGAGACGACGCAGCAGTTGCTGGACGAGGTCCGACTGCATCTCCTTGTACAGCAATTCCTCTTCCTGTTGCTTGGCGACCTGTTCGATGTCGCTGGAGGTGATGTCCCGATGCAGCACGATCTCAGTGGGCGCCAGCAGCGTCGTTCCGTCGCGGCCGACCACCCGGAAGGTGAAGCGCAGCCGCAACTGGTATTCGCGCGGTCGTCCGGTCGACGAGTAGCCGACGACTTCCTTCTCGCGCGTCTCCGAAAGCACTTCGAGACGCGCGTCGGCTTCCTTCGGATCGTCCACCAGGCGGGTGTCCTGGGCCACGCGAACGAGACGGCGGAACTCGGCGCCGATCGCGGAGGTCGTCGAGAAGCTGGTGTGGAGGGTGCGAAACGGCAGCGCAGCGGAGCGGCGCAGGTGGAAGCCGCAGCCCGCAAGTGGTGCGGCGACGGCCGCGGCGACGGCCGCGGCCGTCAGCGCGCGCAGTGCGGAGCGCCGCGGCGCGGCGCGCAGAAGGGGGGAGGGAGAAGGCAGAAGGCGATCCAGCGGCGGTTGACGTCGCCGCGCGGCGCCAGGGAAGGAGTCCTCCGTTGTGCCTTCTCCCTTCTCTTTCATAGGACCACGTTCACCAGCCGCCCCGGCACGATGACGATCTTGCGCGGTGCGCGGCCTTCGGCGTGGCGGACGAAAGCATCCGTCGCGAGGGCGGCGCTGCGGATCGTGCCGTCGTCGGCGGCGGCGGGCACGTGCACCGAGCCGCGTACCTTGCCGTTGACCTGCAGCACCAACTCGATCGTGTCCTTCTCGAGCGCCCGCTCGTCGACCTGCGGCCAGGGCGCGTCGAGCAGGTCCCCGAGCGCGGCGGCGAAGCCGAGTTCGACCCACAGGGCGTGCCCGATGTGCGGCACCACCGGATACAGCATGCGGACGAGAATCGACAGCGATTCGCGCACCACTTCGTCGGAGGCCGGCGATCGGGACAGCCTTGCCGCTTCGATCGCGTTGAGCATCTTCATCGCCGCCGACACGACGGTGTTGTACTGCTTGCGGTGGTAGTCGTAGTCGGCCTGTCGCAGGATCGTGTGTACTTCGCGGCGCAGCGCCTTCTGCGCGTCGTCGAGCGCCTGCGGGTCGATTGCCGGCGCACCCGGCCGTGTCGACAGCGTGGCGTGCCGTGCGAAAGCGCAGCTCCACAGGCGGCGCAGGAAACGCTGCGCGCCTTCGACGCCGGCGCCCGACCACTCCAGCGTCTGTTCGGGGGGCGACGCGAACATCACGAACAGGCGTGCGGTGTCGGCGCCGTAGCGGTCGATGAGCGCCTGCGGGTCCACGCCGTTGTTCTTGCTCTTCGACATCGTGCCCATGCCGCCGTACTCGACGGGCAGGCCGTCGCTGCGCGAGCGCCACGCGACCGGCTTGCCGGAGGCGTCGTGGTCGACATCGATGTCGTCGGGCCAGAAGTACTCGATGCCTCCGCGCTCGTTGCGCCGCCAATAGATGTCGTTGAGAACCATGCCCTGGCACAGCAGGTTGCTGAAGGGCTCGTCGAAGCGCACCAGGCCGCGATCCGGGTCGCGGGGGAAGTCGCCCCGCAGGTCGCGCATCACCTTCGTCCAGAAGCGCGCGTACAGCAGGTGCAGCACTGCGTGCTCGATGCCGCCGATGTACTGGTCCATCGGCATCCAGTAATCGTTGCGCACGTCGACCATCGATTCGTCGTTGTCCGGCGAGCAGTAGCGCATGTAGTACCAGGACGAGTCGACGAAGGTGTCCATCGTGTCGGTTTCCCGCCGTGCCGGCTTGCCGCACTTCGGGCAGTCGCAGCGCAGGAAGCGCTCGTCCTTCGCCAGCGGATTGCCGCTGCCGTCGGGGACGAGATCGTCGGGCAGTACCACCGGCAACTGCTCGTAGGGCACCGGCACCGCGCCGCATGCCTCGCAGTGCACGATCGGGATCGGCGTTCCCCAGTAGCGCTGGCGCGAGATGCCCCAGTCGCGCAGGCGGTACTGCACGCGTCGTGCGCCGAGCCCCTTCGCTTCGAGGTCGGCCGCGATCGCGTCGATCGCCGCGTCGTGGTCGAGGCCGTCGTACTTGCCCGAGTTCACCAGCCGCGCATTCGCGGTCGCCTCGTACCACGATTGCCAGTCGGTGTCGGAGAAGGTCCTGCCTTCGACGTCGATCACCTGGCGCACCGGCAGGCCGAACCTTCGGGCGAAGGCGAAGTCACGTTCGTCGTGCGCGGGCACGCCCATCACCGCGCCGTCGCCGTAGCTCATCAGCACGTAGTTGCCGACCCAGACGGGAACCGGTGCACCGGACAGCGGATGCCGCACGAACAGGCCGGTGGATCGCCCGTCCTTCTCGCGCGTGGCGATGTCGGCTTCGGTGGCCGTGCCGTGGCGGCATTCGTCGACGAAGGCGGCGACCGCCGGGTCGCGCGCGGCAGCCACCGTCGCGAGCGGGTGCTCGGGCGCCACCGCGACGAAGGTCGCGCCCATGATCGTGTCGGCGCGCGTGGTGAAGACGTGCAGCCGGCCGTCGCCGACGAGCTCGCCGCGCTCGTCGCGGATGTCGTGCGGAAACGCGAAGCGCACGCCTATCGAGCGGCCGATCCAGTTCTCCTGCATCAGCTTCACGCGCTCGGGCCAGCCCAGGCCTTCCAGATCGGCGATCAATTCGTCCGCATAACGCGTGATGGCGAGGTAGTACATCGGGATCTCGCGCTTCTCGACGAGCGCGCCCGATCGCCAGCCGCGGCCGTCGATCACCTGCTCGTTGGCGAGCACGGTCTGGTCGGACGGATCCCAGTTGACCGTTCCCGTCTTCAGGTACGCGATGCCCTGCTCGAGCATTTTCAGGAACAGCCACTGGTTCCACCTGTAGTAGTCCGGCGAGCAGGTGGCGACCTCGCGATGCCAGTCGATGGCCAGCCCCATCGAGCGCATCTGCGACTTCATGTGTGCGATGTTCTCCCACGTCCACTTCGCCGGCGCGACCTTGTTCTTCATCGCCGCGTTCTCGGCCGGCAGGCCGAAGGCATCCCAGCCCATCGGCATCAGGACGTTGTAGCCGTTCATCCGCAGATGCCGGTACATCACGTCGTTGATCGTGTAGTTGCGCACGTGCCCCATGTGCAGCTTGCCGGACGGGTAGGGCAGCATCGAGCATGCGTAGAACTTGCCCTTCGGAAAGCGCGCGTCGTTCTCGACGGCGCGATACGCGTCGATCGACTGCCAGTGGGCCTGTGCGGCTTTCTCGACCTCGGCGGCGTCGTAGCGTTCGTGCATGTGCGGCGAGCAGGGGAAGCGGGGGGAAACCTTCGAGTGTACACGGCGCCTTCGGGCCCACCGGCGTCCGGGAGACGCTCTGTCGGGAGGCGTGCTGTCGGCGGGTGCCAACGCAGCCGTGCGAGCTCCTGCCGCGGCGATCGCGATTCCGGCGCGTGCTTTCGTGCCGGCGCGGCCAGGCTCGGTGCTCGCGCCGGCCGCTCGTGTCAGGAGTCGGTGTCGACGTCGGGAGCGTGAGGCGGGTCCGCGTGCGGCCGACGCGGAGCGCCGCTCTGCTTCCAGGCTCGCACGGCCCAGAAGCCCATGCCCACCAGCGCGAGCAGGTTGATCGCGATTCCCGTGATCCAGAAGCCGCTCATCGCCGCATTCTCCTGCCGATTCTCCGTTCCAGTCGCGCGAGCTCGCGCGGGTCGCCGGCTTCGCATTCCCAGACGACTTCGACGTTCCATCCGAGTTCGCGGACGGCGTCCACCTTGCTTTCGTCGCGGCGCCGGTTCTGTTCGATCTTCCCGTTCCAGTAGTCCGCGTTCGATCTCGCGCGTGCGACGCCGTGCGGGCAGTCGTGGCCGTGCCAGAAGCATCCGTGCACGAATACGACCGTGCGATAGCGTGGAAGGACGATGTCCGGAGTGCCGGGAAGGTCGCGAACGTGCAGGCGGTAGCGGAATCCGCGGCGATGCAGATGGCGGCGCACCGCCATTTCGGGCGCCGTGTCGGCGCGGCCGACCCGCTTCATCAATGCCGATCGCTCGGCCGTGGTGGCAAGGGCTATTCTCATTGCCGAACTATCGAATGCCCGAGAAGCGGCTTTCGTAGAGGGTCTCGATCCGCTCGAGAAAGCTGTCGTAATGCAGGACCTCCCCGCGTTGCGGCGCCGGCCGATCCTCCAGCAGTTCGACGGGGCCGCCGTCGTTCGCGCACCGAACGACGATGATGCCGAATGCGTCGAAACCCGTATCGCCGGTGCTCGATCGGCGAGGCAGTTGCGCGAGCTTTTCGACGACGGAACTCGCGTCGCGCGGCTGATTGTGTTTCGTCACGACCGCGGGATTCGCTCCGACGTTCCACGGGTTGCGTAGCGGGGAAACGAAGGTCTCGGCGCGATTGACCATCGCGAACCCGGCGGCGATCGTCGAGTCCGTGTCGCCGTGAATGGTCAGGTGCGACGAATTCAGCTCGTCGTACAGTCGCGGTCGGGCCTTGCCGAATTCGGTCATCGCCGCCTTCGCCTCGATCGCGAGCAGCGCCGTCTGGACTCCGGTGAGCGGAATCGGCGGGAGCGCGCCGAGCATTGCTGCCTGCTCGTCGTCGAGTGCGATGAGATAGGCGTCGGCCATGTCGGCGAACGATCGGATGGAAGCGACCGTCCGCGGCTCGCTGCGTTTGCACACGACGAGATCCAGGTCCTTTCTCCGGTCGTGGCGGAAGTCGCGCATTTCGTGGTTGATTCCGAACGAGACTTTTCCGGCGCGGACGTGGTGCGCGATCAGCCCGTTGCGCACCATCAGGTCGAAAAAGATCGACCAGCATGCGATCTTGGAGTGACGGTCGGACCTCGGGTGGTATTGCCAGAGATTGCCGTGTGCGTAGCCTGAGCCCGAGCCGCGCGTCGCGCTCGTCATCGAACGAGCGATGATCTCCGGGCCGTGCGTTATCGAGGACATGTCGTTTCCTTCGCGACGAACGCGAAGAATACGGGTCTCCGGGTCGGCGTACTAGGCCGCGAGGAGTTCGAGTTGAGCGGAGGCGCTCCTCGGTGGGATGTCCCCGCCCATCCGGAGCAGGTGACGCTCGACGGCGTCGATGAATCCCGGCTCGAAGCGCAGTTTCGCCCGGCGCGTACGCCGCAGGAAACCCGCCGTCGCCTTGGCGGACAGCAACTGCTGCCCTTCGGTGTCCCGCAGGAACTCGGTCAGCGGCGCGGGTCGGATTCCGAGGGGATCCACGCTGATTTCGGCGCCGTAGCGCCGCTTGCCGTCGAAGCGCGCGGCGCGCGGCAGTTTGCCGCGATCGGGAAAATCGATGTCGCGTGTCCGGTCGTATGGCGAAGTGCTCCGCAGCCGCGTACCGATCCATTCCGCGACCGGAACGCTCACCGCGCTACCGACCAGGCTCCAGCGTATCGACGGACGGGCGACCGTTTCGGCGGGTCGGGTCCAGTCGGCATCGAATCCTTGCAGTACCTCGCCATCGCGGATGCCCGGCCGCACGATCGCGCCATCGGTCTTCAGTATCGCGGGAGGAGACGGAATGCCGATGGTGCTGCCGTTCTTCAGCGTAGGCACCGAATCGACCGCCCAGCCCAGTCCGCCGAGCCCTTCGGTCCAGTAGAACCCATGTGCGAGTTCGCCGAGCGCGGTACGCGGGCGGGCGAGGGGATTGTCGTCGGCCAGCAGTACGGTCGCGGGATCGAGTTCGCGGGAAGCGACCAGGAATACCCGTTCCCGGCGTTGAGCCAGTCCGAACGAAAAACTGTCGACGACACGATATGCCCAGCGGTACCCGAGGCGCTCGAATTCGTCGACGATCGCGCGCATCGCGTTGCCGCCGGAAAGCTGCAACATGAACGGTACGTTCTCGAGGACGATGTTGGCGACGCGACGCCTCGAGAGCAGGCGGAAAACCTCCCCGACCAGAGAGGATTTGTCGCCCGCCAATCCGGCTGTTCGCCCTGCCTGGCTCAGGTCCTGGCAAGGAAAGCCTGCGCATACGAGATCGACGGCCGCGGGCAGGGAGCGTAGTCGGTTGATGTCGTCCCGATACTCGACGTCGGGAAAGCGCGCATTCAATACGGCTCGCGAGGCGGGAAGGACGTCGCAGACGAGCTCGGCGTGATGTCCGGATCGCTGCAGTCCGAGTTCGAAACCGCCGATTCCCGCGAACAGGCCCGCTACGCGCATGTGTACGTATATCCAGTGATCGATCCGATCCTAACATCTCGCGCGCGTCGTGGCCAGCCCGATTCGCGACCCGCGGCATCGACACGTGCCCCGAGAAGCCCCGATTGTGGCAGACGCCGTGGCGATGCTGCCCGCCTGCCACGCAGGCTCAGAACGTCGCCTGCGCGCGCACTCCCGCGAAGAAGTTGCGTTGCGGCGCCGGCTCGTAGAAGCGTCCCCTCGCCGCATTGACGATCACCGAGCCGACGTAGCGACGATCGAAGACGTTGTCGATGCGCACGAAGGGCTCGATGCGCCAGCCGCCGGCCCGTAGATCGAAGCCCGCGCGCAGGTTCGCGATTGCGTACGAGTCGGCGTGTTCGGTGTTCGCGTCGTCGACGGGAACCTTGTCGCTCCACGAGGCCTCTACACCGGCGACGAAACCGGTTGCCGCGTGACGCCAGCTCGCCTCGGCGAACAGCGAGGCCTTCGGCACGCCGGGCAGCCGGTTGCCGGACAGCACGCTGCCCTCGAGCGCGCGGTAGTCGCGAAACGTCGCCTGCATCCACGTCCACGCCAGCGAGATCGCCAGATCGTGACCGAGCCGCGAGTCGACGCCGAGTTCGACGCCGCGGCGCGTCGTCCGCGCGGCATTGCGGAAGGTGGTGCGACCGCCGACGTTGGCATCGGGAACGATGTCGTTGCGCGTGTCGGTGCGAAACAGCGCGAGCTTCGCCTGCGTGGCTGCCGCCGCCCACCACTTCAGCCCGACTTCGTGGTTGCGGCTGCGGCTGGCCTGCAGGTCGAAGTTGAGGCCGGCGCTGCCGTCGGGCCGGTAGGCCAGCTCGGCGAAGGTCGGCGTCTCGAAACCGCGGCCGATCGACGCGTAGACGTTCGCCGAATCGGACAATGCATGCAGCACGCCGATCACCGGGCTGGTCGCCGCGTAGCTGCGCGATCCCGAGTCGTCGGGATTCGTCGCGTCGACGAAGGCGTCCCGCACCGAGAAGCGGATGTTCGAGCGACGTGCGCCGCCCGCGAGCTTCCACTGCGGCGTGATCCACCATTCGGCGAGCGCGTACTGGTCGAAGTCGCGCACCGTGTCGGACTCGTCTCGCCGCAGTGCGCCGGCGATGCCGTCGTCGTTGACGTACCCCCTGCGCCGCTCGTTCATCCGGTCGTAGTCGACGCCGATCGTCGCGTCGACGCGTCCGTTCGCCGTGCGCACGCTCTTCGTCCACTGCAGGTTCAAGCCGCCGAAGCCGCGATCGAGGTCGACGACTCCACCCGACGAGCCGGGTGCGGCGCCGCTGAAGGCGAGAAACTGGCGCATCCTGCGCTCGCCGCCGTAGGCGCGAATCCGCAAGGCGGAGCCGTCGCCGATCCGGCGCTGCCAGTCGGCGCCGATCTGCCGGTGGTCGACGTTCTTCCTCGTGTCGAATGCGATGGCCCCGGTGCCGGCCTGCCGGGGGTCGCGCTCGACCTGGGCCCGCGTCAGGCCGAGCGGATCGAGCGTGTCGGGCTGCTCGAGTGCGGTGGCGCCGAGCGTGAAGCGGTTCGCTTCGTCGGACCAGACGAATCGGGCGTTCGCCAGATCGCGGCGCGTGCGGCTGTGGTCGCGCCAGCCGTCGGTTCGAAAGCGCGATGCGTCGGCGCGCGCACCGAACGCGCCGGTGCTCGCGCCTGCCTCGATGCCGAGCTTGCGCGCGCCGAAGCTGCCCGCGCCCGCGCGCACGCCGAAGCTCGGTTTCCGCGGCGGGTCTTCGGTGAACAACGTGACGAGCCCGCCCGAGGAATTGCCGTACAACGCGGCGAACGGACCTCGCAGCACCTCGATGCGTTCGGCGCTGTCGAGATCGAAGAGCCCGGTCTGGCCCTGGCCGTCGGGCATCGTCAGCGGTATGCCGTCCTGCACGAGGCGCACGCCGCGCACGCCGAAGCTGGCGCGCGCGCCGAAGCCGCGCGACGACAGCTGCAGGTCCTGCGCGAAGTTCTGCCGGTTCTGCATCCGGATGCCCGGGACGCTGCCGAGCGCCTCCGACAGGTTCACGCCGGGACGCTGCGAGTGCATCGCGTCTGCGCCGACGACGTCGACCGACGCGGGGACGTCGAACGCGCGTTGCGCACTGCGCGTAGCGGTGACGGTGACCGGTTCGAGCGATTGCGCGAACACCGGTATCGCGACGAGCAAGACCGCGAAGGCGACGAACGCCCGAAGCGATGCGCAGGCTGCTGCGCTCGATGCAAGGCGCGGACGCGCGGGCGCGCGCACGCGAGCATTCGCCTGCGCGCGCGCGCTCACGCCGCTTCGACGACGAACGCGGAGTCGTCGGTTCGCCGGTGCGTGCGATACGCGTGCCGCACGGCGTCCGCGCCGTAGCGGCGCTCGAGCGCGCAAATCGCGAAGTGGCCGCGACTCATGCTCTGGTAGTGATCCATGAAGAGCAGGTTGATCGCCGCGCCGGCGGCCGCGCCGACGCCCGGAACGAGCATTCCCGCCGCCTTCTGCGTCAGCTGGA
Organism: Burkholderiaceae bacterium; assembly: GCA_023954015.1. Classification (GTDB taxonomy): domain Bacteria; phylum Pseudomonadota; class Gammaproteobacteria; order Burkholderiales; family Burkholderiaceae_E; genus Zeimonas. The sequence goes on along the minus strand of JAMLIS010000007.1, from coordinate 94,433 downwards.
TCTTGTAGCGCGTGGCCACCATCGCGATGAGCCGCACCATCGCCGGCGCACCTTCCTGCACCACGCCGCGTTGCGCCACGTAGCGCGAAGCGTCGCTGACGGCGCGCGCGAGCACTGCGCGAACCGCGTAATAGCCCGATTCGGCTGCATCGTCGCGCGGCGAACTCCCGCCGAGTGCGAATACGCCGAGCGCAGCCATCTGCGTGTCGGGCGAACCGGGGTCTTCGCCTTCCGCGCGCGCCACGTCGAGGATCGAGCGCATGATCAGCACGGTGGACAGCGGTATCTCGATGGAAAGACCCGCGATGCCGAGCGCGCCGCCGGCACCTCCGCTCACCGTGCCGAGCAGCTTGTGCAGGCGCGGACTCGCCTGGCGGCGACCCGGTGCGAGGGTGCGCGCGGCCGCGTCCACCGAACGCTGCAATGCATGATGCGTGATGATGCCGAGCCGCTTTCGGACCGCCGGCGGGAGCAGCTCGACGCTGCGCTCGATCGGGCCGCCGAGCAGGTCGCTCAGGCGAGCGGCGAGCCCGGGACGTTCGAGCAGCGCGCGTGCCTCCTCGAGCTTGCGCAGGTCGGCGGCATCGAGCGTCATGATGCGCAACCGGTGCGGCAGAGGCGGCTCAGGGCATGCGCACGATGATCGGCACGTTGCCTTCGCGCAGAAGACCCGCGGTAACGCTGCCGAGCACCGCCGCCTGCAGCGCGGAGCGTCCGCGCGTGGCCATGACGACGAGAATGTCGCGTCGAGCGCCGATGAAGCTCGCCATCGCCTCCACCGGATCGCCGTGCAGCACTTCCCAGTTCGCTTCGACGCCGTAGCGCCGGCCCAGGTCGACGGCGTGCGAGCGCACGTAGGAGCTCTCGAGCGTGTCGTTCGCCGGCACGTTCGGGTCGGGCCGGGCGTCGGGCGAGATGACCTGCACGACCAGCAGTCGCGCCTTCAGCGCGCGCGCCCATTCGCCTGCCTGCTGCTGCATCCATTCGGACAGTCCGCTGCCGTCGATCGGCAGCATGACGGTGTTGATCTCGGCCGGCCCCTGCAGGTCCTGTGCCTGGCGCCCGCGCGGACGAAAGACGAGCACCGGATCGCGGCCGGTGCGCACGACGTCGTGCGCGACGCTGCCGAGGATCGCCTCGGCGAGTCCGCTGCGACCGTGCGTCGTCATTGCCACCAGCGTGCCAGGCACGCGGGCCGCTTCCTCGAGGATCGCCGCGGCGACGTTGCCGCGTCCCGGTACGGTCCGGACTTCGGCCTTCAGCGCGTCGGCCAGCCCCTGCAGCTGGCGCGCCGCGTCGTCGTCGCCCGACTCGCGTTCCTGAACGCGCATCAGGGCGAGTTTCGCGCCGGTGGAGCGCGCGATGCTCTGCGCATACGGCAGCACCTCCTCCGAGAAGCGGGAGCCGTCGACCGGTACCAGGATTCGCTCGTACATTTTCGTCCTCTTCGTGGGGGAAACGCCGACCGTGTTTTCTGCATAATGGCGTGGCCATGAGAAATCCGCAAATCGCCTCGACGCTCGTCGAGCCGTCTTCCGGCGCATCGCACAAGTCGGCCGAAATTCCTGCCGGTTCGGCGATCCTGCGAGCGATCCGCGTCATGGAAACCATCGCCGAGAGCGAGGTTCCCCTGCACCTGGCCGAGCTCTGCCGTGCACTGGAACTGCCCAAGCCGACGGTGTTCCGCATCCTGTCCACGCTCGAGTACGCCGGACTCGTTTCGCGCGAGCCGGGCAGCAAGCGCTACCGGAGCGGTCGGCGGCTCACCCGCCTGTCCGGCGCGGTACTGCTGAATTCGCCGTCGAGTGCCGGGCGGCGCGCGATCCTCGAGGAGCTCGTCGAACAGACCGGCGAAACCTGCAACCTGTCGGTCCCCGACGGTCATTCGGTGGTCTATGTCGACAGGGTCGAAGCCGACTGGCCGTTGCGCGTTTCGTTGTCGGCCGGTTCGTGCATTCCACTGTGCGCTTCGGCCAGCGGCAAGCTGTTTCTCGGTGCGATGACGCGCCGATCGCGCGAGCGAACGATCCGCCAGTGCCCGCTCATCCGGCACACGGCGCGCACGCTGGACGATCCGGCCCGGCTCGAGGCCGAGATCGAGCGCGTGCAGCAATCGGGGTACGCCATCGACGACGAGGAATACCTGCCCGGCGTGCGCTGCCTGGCGGTGCCCGTGGTCGACGCCGAAGGACGCGTCGTTGCCGCCTTGTCGCTGCATGCGCCGGTGTCGCGGCTGAGCCTTGACGAGGCGCTGCAGTTCCTGCCTGCGATGCGCAGCGCCGCCGCCGACATGGCGCGGACGATCGACTGGTGACGGCATGACGATACTGGTGCTCAACAGCGGCTCGTCGAGCATCAAGTTCGCCACCTACGACCGCCACCAGCAGCGACCTCGGGTCGTCGAGCGACTGCGCGGCCAGGTTTCGGGCTTGCCCGATTCGGCGATTCTTTCCTGGGGCAGTGCCGATGGAAAGCATCACGAAAGCCGCTTGCCCGGAAGCGTCGATTCGCGGGCGGCGCTCGGTGCTGTGCTGGCCCGACTCGGCGAAGCCGGCGCGCTCGGCGCGCTCGAGGCGGTGGGGCACCGCATCGCGCACGGCGGGCAGGCGTTGATCCGCCCGGTGCGCATCGACGAGGACGTACTGGCGCTGCTCGAATCGCTCACGCCGCTGGCGCCGCTGCACCAGGGTTTCGGCATCGCCGGCGTACGCGCGATGCGCTCGCTCGCTGCGCACGCACTGCAGGTTGCGTGCTTCGACACTGCGTTCCATGCGGCGCAGCCTGCGCTGCATACGACTATCCCGCTGCCGGCGTCGTGGCGCGAACGTGGCGCGCGCCGCTACGGCTTCCACGGCCTGTCGTTCGAATGGATCGCGCAGCAGCTGCCGCAGCTGCTCGGCGCGGCCGCGGACGCGCGGATCGTCGTGGCGCACCTGGGCAGCGGCGCAAGCGTGTGCGGAATGCGCGAGCGGCGTTCGGTGCGCACGTCGATGGGGATGAGCACACTCGACGGGCTCGTGATGAGCACGCGTCCGGGCAGCATCGATCCGGGCGTGCTGCTCTTCCTGCAGCAACAGCTGCACATCGGCGTCGACGAGGTGAGTCGCGGCCTGCATCGCGAATCGGGTCTGCTCGGCCTGTCCGGCCTGTCCGGCGACATGCGCGTGCTCGAAGCGAGCGAGGATCCGCGCGCGTCGTTCGCGATCGAGATGTTCTGCCAGCGCGCCGCGCAGGAAATCGCAGCCTGCGCGGTGGCGATCGGCGGCTGCGATGCACTCGTCTTCACGGGCGGCATCGGCGAGCACAGCGCGCGTGCGCGACGGGAGATCTGCGCATTGCTCGGCTGGATCGGCGTGCGGCTCGACCTCGCGCTGAACCGCGCCGACGGCCCGCGCGTGCACGCCGACGACTCGGCGGTCGCGGTCTGGGTCGTGCCGACCGACGAGGAACAGGTGATCGCCGGCCACGTGGCGGCGATGATTCCGTAAGCCCGTCAGCGGAACACGACCGTCTTCGCGCCGTTGAGCACGATGCGCCGTTCGGCGTGCCATTTCACGGCGCGCGCGAGCACGACGTTCTCGATGTCGCGGCCGATCGCGGTGAGCGTGTCGACTCCCATCGAGTGGTCGACGCGTTCGACGTCCTGCTCGATGATCGGACCTTCGTCGAGCGCGCTCGTGACGTAGTGGGCGGTCGCGCCGATCAGCTTCACGCCGCGCTCGTGTGCCTGGCGGTAGGGGCTGGCGCCCTTGAAGCTCGGCAGGAACGAGTGGTGGATGTTGATCGCGCGGCCTTCGAGTCGCCGGCAGACGTCTTCGGACAGGATCTGCATGTAGCGCGCGAGCACGACCAGTTCGATTCCCTCGCCGTCGACGATCTCCATTAGCCGCTCTTCGGCGCGCTGTCTCGTGGACGGCGTCACCGCGACGTGGTGGAACGGAATGTCGTACGAGGCGGCGAGCCGGTAGAAGTCGCGGTGGTTCGAGACCACCGCGCGGATGTCGATCGGCAGCAGGCCCGAGCGGTGCCGGAACAGCAGGTCGTTCAGGCAGTGCCCGAGTCGCGAAACGAGGATCAGCGTCGGCGACGGGCGCGAGGCGTCGCAGAAGCGCCAGCGCATCGCGAACTGCTCGCCGATCGGCGCGAATGCCTGCGCCAGCGCCTCGGCCGATTCGTCGGCGCCCGTCTCGAAGTGCGTGCGCATGAAGAACAGGCCCGTGTCGCGATCGTCGTACTGCGCGGCCTCGATGATGTTTCCGCCGTGCGCGAGCAGGAAGCCCGAGACCGCGTGGACGATCCCGGGCCGGTCGGGACACGACAGCGTGAGAATGAATCCGTCGGGCATCCGTTTGCTGCGGCTTCGCCGCTTCTTCCTCCGCGTCCGCTTCAGCGGGCGGCCGGCGGCCACTCGAGCAGCGGGCCGATCGCGTCGAGCGTGTTCTTGAGCACCAGTCCGTACTCGGTGTCGCCTTCCATCACCAGCGCACGTTCGAAGAACAGCCGATCGGCGTCTTCCTCGCCGCGCAACAGCCGCAGGTAGCTCGGCGCCTGCGCTGCCACGCGCAGCGCGACTGCGCCGCGGTCGGGCGCGGCGCGAAAGCCGCGCTCGCCCAGAGAGACCCGGCAACGGATACCGAGGTCGAGCACTTCGATCTCGACGACGCGCCCGCGGAGTTGCGCGACGTCGTCGCGCGACAGGCGCGGCAGCAGCAGGCGATCGAGAGCGAGCGCGAGCGCGATCGACGGCGGCGCGATCGGCAGTCGCGCAACGAGGCGGCGCAGCGGTGCCGGCACCGGCAGCCCCCCGGCAGGCGGCGCCGCGGTCGTTTGCGCGGTCATGCGTCGATCCTCTGCAGGCCGGGAGCGTGCCGTGCGAAACCGTCGACGAGTTCGCCCGGCAGCGGCAGCGCGCGCAATTGCGCGAGGCCCTCGTGCGGATCTCGGTCGCGGTTGTACACGGCGTCGAAGCAGTCGATGACCTGCTCGAAGTGCGCGGAGCAGGGCGACAGGCGCAGGCGTCGAACGCCGGCGCTTCGTACGGCATCCCGTTGCGCGATCAGGCAGTGCAGCGCTGCGGACTGCGTCTGGATCCCGTTGAGCGACAGGAAGGCCTCGCCTTCGTCGGTGCCGAGCAGCAGGCCGTCGGGGTGTTCGATGCAGCGGAACGCGCATTCGTCCTTGCTCAGCCGGTAGTGCCGTGCGGTGAAGCAACGGGCCGAGAAAGCGAGCGGCAACCGGCCGAATGCGAATACCTCGGCGGCGATCGGCTCGTCGCGCGCCGGACCGCCGGGCACGGGCGCATCGGGCGGGTCGATGCGCCCGATCGCCTCGAGATCGAGCTCGACCGGGGCGACCCATCGCACTGCGCCGAGCACGGCGTACTCCTCGAGCGCGGGACGGCTGTAGACGTTCACGTGCGGGCCGAGAACGAAGCGGTGTCCGGCCAGCGTGCGCAGCGCCGATGCGTCGCCGGCCTCGACCAGGAACTCGCGCTGCGCGGCGATCGCGCGCATTTCGCGCAGTTCCGCTTCCGATTCCAGCAGCGCCTGGCTCGCGAGCACGACCTCCTTGCCACAGGCGGCGAGGTCGCGCGCCAGCGCGAGCCAGTCGGCCAGCTTCAGCTCGTGGCGCCGCGAGCAGACGACTTCGCCGAGCGTGACCGTGTCGGCGATCGAATCGGCGATTCGCGCGTAGAACTCGATGACCGCCTTGCGCGGCCAGTAGTAGAGCAGCGGGCCCACGCTGATCCGGGTGCGCAGCGCCGCCGGGTCGATGTCGTTCATGTTCCGCTCTCCGTTCAGCGCCACGGGCGATCGTAGGCGCCGAGCGTGTGCTGCTGGCCTTCCGACCAGCGTCCGAGCGCCGCGATCCACTGCGGCTGCACGCTGTAGCGCTCGCGCCTGGCCGCGCATTCGTCGATTGCCGCCCGCCAGACGCGGGTGACCTGCTCGACATAGGCCGGGCTGCGCTGGCGACCTTCGATCTTCACCGCCGCCACGCCGATGTCGAACAGTTGCGGCAGTATCGCCAGCGTGTTCAGGCTCGTCGGCTCTTCCAGCGCGTAGTCGCGCGTCCCCTCGACGTCGAAGCGGCCTTTGCACAGGGTGGGGTAGCCGCGCGGCTCGTCGGGGGCGTAGCGGTCGATCAGCACGCCGTTCAGCCGCGCCTGCACGCCGCGGCTCGTGTCCTCCCAGCGAACGGCCGAAGGCGGCGAACACACACCGGCGGTGTTCGGCGACTGGCCGGTGGCGTACGAGGACAACGCGCAACGGCCTTCGACCATCACGCACAGGCTGCCGAAGCCGAAGACCTCGATCTCGGCGCTCGTGTGCCGCGCCAGGTGCGCGACCTGCGAGAGCGTGAGCACGCGCGGCAGCACCGCGCGCCGGATGCCGTAGCGCTCGCGGTGGAACTCGATCGCTTCGTAGGTGGTGGCCGAGGCCTGCACCGACAGGTGCAGGCGAAGCTGCGGATGCGTGCGATGCGCGTAGCCGAGCACGGCGATGTCGGCGCAGATCAGCGCGTCGGCGCCGAGTTCGGCTGCCGTGTCGACGGCGCGCCACCAGCGCGCAGGCTCGCGGGCATCGGCGTAGGTGTTCAGCGCCATCAGCACCGAGCGGCCGCGCGCGTGCGCGTAGTCGATGCCGCTGCGCATCTGTGCGAGATCGAAGTTCAGGCCGGCGAAATTGCGCGCGTTGGTCGCGTCCTTCAGGCCCATGTAGACCGCGTCGGCGCCGGCGTCGACGGCGAGCGTGAGCGCGCGCAGCGACCCCGCAGGGCAGACGAGTTCGGGCTTGCGCGCCGCTTCCCGGGAGGCGGTCATCGGCGGGGTTCTCCAGGTGGGAGTTGCGGAATCAGCCGGGCCGGGCGTCGCTGCGCGGACGCCCGTACCAGCCGGCATAGCGCAGCGACCAGGCGAGCATCGCCGCCGTCCACCCGATCGCGGCCGCGATCAGCGGCAGCGGTTGCGCGGGCAGTACAGCGGCGATCATGCGCAAGGTCGTTGCTGCCTGCAGCGCGAGAAACAGCCACCAGACGATGTGTTCCGAGGAGAGCAGCCGTCCGGCCTGCCCGCAGGTGACGCGGCTGACCATCGCGAGCATCGTCGACGCGAAGAAGCCCATGGCGAGCGCGTGCAGCAGCGCGAGCCGCAGCCCGGCGGCGCTGCGCCCCGAAGCGAGCACGAGCGCCTCGGCTGCCTGCAGTGCGAAGGCGATGCCCAGCCAGACGAAGGCGCCGAAGAGCATCGCGAGCAGGCGGATCCGCAGGTTCTGCTCGGTACGCCAGCGCCATGCGATCCACGCAACGAGCATCGTCGCCGCCGCGCAGACGGCGAAAGCGATCGCGTGCAGCAGGCGCGTGGCCGGGACGTCGTCCAGCAGCAGGGCGAGCGCCTGCACGGGCGGCTGCAGCAGCAGCGCACCGAGCAGCAGCCACAGCGGCGCGTTGCCGAAGCGCCGTTCGATCGACTGCGAAGCGACGTGCACGAAGGGCACCATCCGGTGCAGCGCCGCGACGAACACCGGCGCGAGGAAAGCGTACAGCACCACCGCCTCGACCAAGGCGAGCAGCGCCGGCTCGTTCGCCGCGAGCGCATACGCGCCCATCCAGAAAGCGAGCGCACCGACCGCGCAGGCGGTCGCGATGACGAGCGGATGCAGCCGGTCGGGTGCTTTCGACGCGGCGATCATGCGCATGATCCGGACTGCGAAGCTGCTCCAGGCCAAGGCCACCAGCGCGAGGCCGCCGGCCGCGATGCGTGTGTCGATCTGCGCACCGGCCGCGAAGAGCCCCCAGCCGACGGGCCATGCGAGTGCCAGCGGCAGCAGCGAGGCGGCGTTCACCGGCGGCGCCTGCAGCCAGCGCGGGCCGGCCGTGCAAAGAAAACCGGCGAAGAACATCGGCATGAACGAGCCGCCCATCAGCAGCGCATGCGCGCTGCCGGGCGCAACGACGAAGGGCGGCGGGGCGCCGCTGCGCAGGCGCAGCACGAGGACGATCGTCCACCACGACGACACGGCGGCGAGCAGCACCATGCCGGTGAAGAAGGCCAGCCGGTGCGGTGCATCGAGCAGCGTCGCGAAACGCCAGCGCGCAGCGCGGGAGCCGGTGCGATCGCCGCTGCGATCGACGGATGGGCGCGAACATCGATCGGCCGGTACGCGTGGCACGGAACTCGTCGGGATCAACCTGTCACTGTAGGACGCTGCGCCGGCGCGCTTCCTTGCGCGATATCAAGAGGAACGCGACCGCCCGGCCGACGCGTCCGGCAGCAGCTCGATCATCCGCTCGATCAGGCGGGCGATCTGGTGCTGCGAGGCGAGAGCGAAGCGTGCGCCGCTCGGGCCGTGCGGCTCCACGCGAACGGTGAGCCAGGTGGGCGGCGCGGCGGCGAACACGATCTCGTCGGTGACGTCGTCGCCGACGAAGGCGACCTTCGAGACGCCCAGCTCGGCGGCCAGTTCGACCAGGGCGTCGAGCTTCGTGCGCGACCCCGGGGGCAACAGGTTGACGACGAACTTGCCGCCGATCGTCTTCGCCGGCGGATCCAGTGCGGCAATCATTGCGTCGAGCTCGCGCTCGACGCGCCCGGGGTCGGCCGCGCGCCGGAAGTGGATGCTCAGCGTCGCCTGCTTGTCCTCGATCTCGATGCCGCCGTCTGCTCCGAAGCGTGCGTCGATCGTCCGTTGCAGCCGCTCGCGCCAGCCCGCCATCGTGCGTCGCGCCTGTCGTGCCGCTTCGGTGTCGCCGAGCAACGCATCGTTGCCGTGGTTGCCGACCAGCCGGATCGAGGCGATGTCGGCGCGTTCGCGCAGGTCGGCGATGCCGCGGCCCGAGACGATCGCCACGCTGGTGCGGGCGGCGAGCGCACGCAGCGGCGCGTCGACCTCCGGATGAAGGCGCGCCAGCGGCGGCAGCTCGACGATCGGCGCGAGCGTCCCGTCGAAGTCGAAGGCGACCAGCGCGGGCGCCGCCAGCAGCGCGCGCAGCGCGGCGTCGCCGTCGCTGCCGAGGATGGGAGGCAGCGCCTCGCTCACGCCGGCAGCTCCTGCGCGTCCGCACTCAGGCGCGCGCGCAGGCGCGCGCGCCTGCGCAGCCGTCCCGCATCGAGCAGCATGCGTCCGGCCCAGCGGAACACGTTGAACTCGCGCACCAGCTGCCGCATGCTGCGCATGCGCGCGTGCTGCTCGCTTTCGGGCATCGTCAGCGCGCTGTGCAGCGACTCGGCGACCTGGTCGATGTGGTACGGATTCACGATCAGCGCCTCGTGCAATTCGCGGGCCGCGCCGGCGAACTGGCTCAGGATCAGCACGCCGCATTCGTCGTCGCGCGAACCGATGAATTCCTTCGCGACCAGGTTCATGCCGTCGTGCAGGCTGGTGACCACGCACACGTCGCAGGCGCGGTAGTGCTGGAACACCGACGCGCTCTCGTGATGCTCGATCAGCAGGCGCACCGGTTCGGGTCCGTGCGCGTCGAAGCGGGCATTGATCTCGGCTGCGATCTCGCGCACCTGCGACTCGAAGCGCTGGTACTCCTCGAGCGACGAGCGCGACGGCGCGGCGATCTGGATCAGCGTGAAGCGTCCGATCCACTCCGGGTGCAGTTCGAGCAGGCGTTCGACCGCGCGCATGCGCTCGATGATTCCCTTCGTGTAGTCGAGGCGGTCGACGCCGACCGCGAGTCGGTGCGTCGGCGGCAGCTCCGCCTGCGCGAAGACCTCGGCGCGCGCGGCCTGCACCGTTCCCGCAGGCGGCGCTTCGGGCCACGCGATCGAGATGGGGTAGGCCTCGACGCGCGTCGGACGACCGCCGACCGTGACGGTGGACGATTCGTACTCGATGCGCGCCTCGACGAAACGGTCGACCGTCTCGAAGAAGTTCTTGCAGTGGTAGCGCGTGTGGAAGCCGAGGATGTCGCTGCCGAGCAGCCCTTCGAGCAGCTCGCGTTTCCACGGGCAGATGCCGAACGACTCCGGGTTCGGCCAGGGGATGTGCCAGAACATGATGATCGTCGCGCGCGGCAGCTGTTCGCGCACGAAGCGCGGAACCAGCGCGAGGTGATAGTCCTGCACGAGCACCACCGGGTCTTCCGTCTTCGCCTCGTTGATCACCGCGTCGGCGAAGCGCCGGTTCACGTTCTGGTAGTGCTCCCAATCGGAGCTGCGGAACACCGGGCGCACGTGCGCGATGTGGCAAAGCGGCCAGATGCCCTCGTTGGCGAAGCCGTAGTAGTAGCCTTCCTCTTCCTCCTTCGTCAGCCAGACGCGGCGCAGCGTGTACGACGGGTCGCTGACCGGCACGCCGACGTGATCGCGTGCATCGACCGTCTCGCGGTCGGCCGAGCCGCTGCCGTGCGCGATCCACGTTCCCGAGCACGCGCGCATCACCGGCTCGACTGCGGTGACGAGGCCGCTGGCGGGTCGGCGCACGACCGGACCGTGCGCGCCTGCTTCGTGGATGTACGGCTCGCGGTTCGAGACGACGATGATCTCGTCGCCGGAGAGCTGCTCGCGCAGCAGCTTGCGCAGCGTGTGCGGCGTCCAGTGCAGCGTCATGTCGTCGTGCAGGCGCTGCTCGCTGTCGATGTCGCGCAGCATCTCGCGCAGGTCGCCGACCAACGGCGCGAGCTCGGGCGAGGCGGGCGCCGCCGGCGAGCGAAGCGTCTCGTCGCGCAGCATCTCGCGCACGCTGGCCACCCAGCCGCGCAGGCTGAGCTGCGCGACGAGCACCGTGATGCCGGCGATCACGAGCCCTGCCATGACGAACAGGCCGATCACCCAGAAGCGCGTGTCTGCGCTGCGCCGCTGCATGAAGCTCATGTCGTGCACGATCAACAGGCGTCCGAGGTCCTGGCCATCGCGCAGGACCGGGCGCACGGTCACGTGCAGCGCTTCGTCGGACAGCGTGCGTGCGGCGAGCGGATCGAGGCCCTTCGTGCAGGTGAGCGCCGCCGGCCACGGCTCGGTGTGCACGGCCAGCGTTCCGTCGGGCAGGCACAGCCCGAGCGCGTACAGGCGTTCGTCGCTGATCGTTCGCTGGAAGCGCTGCTCGATCGCGCCGTAGGCGCCTGACGCCAGGCTTGCGGCGACCGCGTCGTCGATCGAATTGCCGACCAGTTGCGCCCGTATCTCGACGTCGCGCACGAACCAGCGCGTGGTCAGCGTATCGATCCAGGGAACGACGAGGAGCGCCATCAGGAACAGCGCGATGGCCAGCGGCACGACGAAGCGCAGCGACAGTCTCAGCGTGCGGAACATATGCCGCCGGAATATACGCCAGCGTTGCGTGTCCCCGGAAACCGCTGCCAGCGCGGTCGCCGGCTGCACTGGGGGGCTTCCGACGTATAGTTCGGCCCATGCCAGGGTTTAATCGCACCGGAGCCGAAGCGGCGTCGGGAGTCTCCGCGTCGGGGCCCGCGGAGCCCGGCACCGCCTGGACCTTCGCCGACATCGGCGGAACCAATGCGCGCTTTGCCCGCTGGCAGGCCGATTCGGACACAGGTCCGATCGGGCGCTGGCCCGCCGACGACTTCGCGTCGCTGCCCGATGCGGTCGATGCCTTCGAGCGCACGCAACCGCTTCGTGCGCGCCGCGCCGCGCTCGCGATCGCGCTGCAGGTCCGAGGCATGCGCCTGCGCATGACGAACCGTCCATGGTCCTTCGACGTCGACGAGTTGCGCAGCGCGCTCGGCCTGGACGAATTGCGGCTCGTCAACGACTTCGTCGCCGCCGCCGCCGGCCTGCCGGCCCTGGGCGAGGACGACGCCGAAGTGCTGCGAGAAGGCGCGCCGGGCGCGGGTCATCGACTGCTGATCGGCCCGGGCACCGGACTGGGCGCCGCCGCGCTGCTCGATGCCGGCGGCGCACTCGAGCGCGTGCTGGCGAGCGAGGCCGGACACATGGGCTTCGCCGGACACGATCCGGCGCTCGAGAGCCTGCGCGGCGCCGTGCGGGCGCGCTGGACGCGCGTCTCGTGGGAACGCCTGCTCAGCGGCGAGGGCCTCGGCGTGTTGCACGCCTGGCAGACCGGCGCCGGCGATCTGCTGCCCGCGCCGCGCATCTCGGCGCTCGTGGCCGCGGGCGATCATGCCGCGGTCGAAGCGGCGCGCTGGTTCTCGCGCCTGCTCGGCGCCTTCGCCGGAGACCTCTGCCTGGCTTTCGGCGCCGGCGGCGGCGTCTGGCTCACCGGCGGCGTGCTCGACGGCCTGGGCGCCGGCTTCGATCGCGCCGCATTCCTCGAAGCCTTCGACGACAAGGGCCGCTATGCGGCGCGCCAGCGCGAAGTGCCGGTGCGCCGCGTGCTTGCCGGCGACCTCGCGTTTCGCGGCCTTGCGCGAATCGTCTCCGGCGCCTGTCGCGCGCCGGGGATCGTGGCGACGGCACAGGGCCTCGATGAGCGCAGTTGAGCGCGGCGCCGGGACCCCGTCGGCGCCGGCGGCGAGCGGCTCCGCTCGCAGCACGGCCGGACTGCGCGCAGGCGTCATCGGCAATTCACGGATCGGCGCGCTGATCGACGAGCGCGGCGCCGTTTCGTGGATGTGCGTGCCGCGTTTCGACGGCGATCCCGTCTTCTGCAGCCTGCTGGACGACGACAGCGACGACGGTCGCTTCGCGATCGAGATGGAGAACGTCGAGACGATTTCGCAGGAGTACCTGCGCAACACGGCGATCCTGCGAACCACGATGACCGATCGCGCGGGGCAGCGGCTCGAGGTGATCGATTTCTGTCCGCGCTTCTACCAGCACGGGCGCGTGTTCGCGCCGGTGTCGCTGGTGCGCATGGTGCGGCGGATCTCCGGGCGGCCGCGCCTGCGGGTGGTCTTTGCGCCGCGTTGCAACTACGGTGCCGATCGTCCGGCAATGACCTTCGGCAGCCATCACATCCGTGCGCAGCTCGCCTCGTACCCGCTGCGCCTGACCACCGACGCGCCGATCACGCAGGTGATGGAGCGCGCGTGGATCCGCGTCACCGAAGACCTGACGCTGATCCTCGGCCCGGACGAGACGCTCGCGAGCGGCCCGCGCGAGACGGGATGGCGCCTGTTCGACGAGACGCGCGGCTACTGGCGGCGTTGGGTGCGCAACCTCGCGATCCCCTTCGAGTGGCAGGACGCGGTGATCCGCGCGGCGATCACGCTGAAGCTGAACACCTTCGACGACACCGGCGCGATCGTCGCCTCGCTCACCACTTCGATTCCCGAGGCGCCGGGCACGCAGCGCAACTGGGATTACCGCTTCTGCTGGCTGCGTGACGCGTATTTCACCGTCGACGCATTGAACCGGCTCGGCGCGACCGGCTCGATGCAGCGCTTCCTGCGCTATCTCGAGGACATCGTCACCGACGCGACCGACGGGGCGCTGCAGCCGGTATACGGGATGAGCGGTGCCACCCAGCTCGACGAAGCGGTGGCGCCGGCGCTGGGCGGCTATCGCGGGCACGCGCCGGTACGCATCGGCAACCTCGCCTGGCTGCAGGCGCAGCACGACGTATACGGTTCGGCGATCCTCGCCGTGGCGCACGCTTTCTACGACCGGCGGCTCGCGCGCCCGGCCGGCCGCGAACTGTTCGAGGCGCTCGAACGCTTCGGCGAACAGGCATGGCTGAATCACGCGCGACCCGACGCCAGCATCTGGGAATATCGCGGCCGCGAGGCGGTGCACACCTTCTCGTCGCTGATGTGCTGGGCCGCCTGCGACCGGCTCGAACGAATCGCCGCGCACCTCGGCCTGGACGATCGGCGCGACTGGTGGAGCGATCGCGCCGCGCAGATCCGGGCGACGATCGAGGCGCATGCGTGGAACGAAGAGATCGGTGCCTTCACCTCCACCTTCGGGGGGCGCGATCCCGACGCCAGCCTGCTGTTGCTGGGACCGCTGGGCTTCCTGGAACGTGACGATCCGCGGCTGCGCTCGACGGTCGAGACGATCGAGCGCGAACTGCGCCGCGGCGATTTCCTGCTGCGCTACGCGCAACCCGACGACTTCGGCATGCCCGAGACCGCCTTCATCGTCTGCACCTTCTGGTGGATCCAGGCGCTCGCGCAGATCGGCGAGCGCGAGCGCGCCCGCGAGCTGTTCGAGAACCTGCTGGCGAATCGCAATGGGCTCGGGCTGCTGTCGGAGGACATCGATCCGGTCACGCACGCGCTGTGGGGCAACTACCCGCAGACCTACAGCATGGTCGGCATCGTCACCTGCGCGATGCGGCTGAGCGAACGCTGGGAAGACGCATTCTGAACAGGCCCCGGCCGGGCAGCGCCGCGCCGCCGGCGAACTGGGCGAGCGCGACGCCGCCGAGCGCGATCGCCGCGCCGGCGATCTTCGTCGCGGTGAAGGCTTCGCCGACCGAGATCCACGCGATCAGCCCCGCCACCGGCGGCATTCCGTACATCATCGGCGCGGTGCGCGCCACGCCGCGCACCGCGTTGACCCAGCCCCACACCAGCCAGCCGACGAAGGCCGAGACGACGATCGCGAAGAGCAGCCCGAGCCAGATCGCGGGACCGAAGCCGCTCCAGTCGACGCGCAGGCCGACCGGCGCGGTGAGCACGACGATCGGCGCGGCGCCGAGCAGCGTCGCGTAGGCCATCACGACGACGCCTCCGTGGCGCTCGATCAGCGGTTTCGACGCGACCGTGTAGTACGAGAAGAACGAGGCCGAGACGAGCAGCACGAGATCGCCGCCGCCGGCGCCCCAGCGGCCGGCCGCGAGCTTGTCCCAGAGGAACACGACGACACCGATGCACGCGATCGTCGCTCCGGCCAACTGCGTGCGCGTCAGTCGCTCGATGCCGGAGAAACGCAGGGTCAGCAGCGTGAACACGGGGCCGCAGGCCAGGATCAGCGAGCTCGAGAAGGCCGTCGACCAGTGGATGCCGAAAGTGACGGTGCCCACGTGCAGCACGTGCCCGAAGAATCCGAGTCGCGCGAGTGCCAGCAGATCGGCGCGCGGTACCGCCGGGAAACGCCGCCCGTACACGTATGCGAGCAGCGCGAGCGCGCAGGCCGGCATGATCAGGTAGCGCGCGAACAGGAAGCCAGCCGGCGAGACGGCCTCGAAGATCACCTTCTGCACCGAGAAGTTCGCGCCCCAGACGGCGACGATGGCGATGCATGCGACGAGCGCCTGCCATTGGCGCCTGCGGCTGTGGGGGGAGATGGTGTCGCGCTCGAACGGGAAATCGCATGCATGATAGCGACCCGGCCGCGGCTCCCCGCCCGACGCCGGCGGGGTGCGGTCCGATTTGCTAAAATCGCCGTTTCCCCGTTCTCGATTCTCGCGCCCGTTTCGGCCATTCGGCCGGGCGCGTCCCTGCCAGCGACCGGGCCCGGCGCCCGGCAGCGATCCGGCATCCCACGATCGTTCCAGTAGGAGAGCGCATTGCAGTCCCAAATCCGCACTTCGCCCGTCTCGGAGGATTCCTCCGCCCAGCGCCGCGTACCCACCGGCGCGGCGCAAGCCGGTGCCGGTCGCCGTTCGACGGTGCCGGAAGACGAGTCCGCGTCGAGCGTGCGCGTCTACTTCGAGGGCGATTCCACCAGCGTCGCCGCCGAATATCTGGAGTTGATCCGCGAGCAGGCGCAGCGCTTCAACACGGGCGCGGGCGGCACGCTGATCGTCTCCGGGCACGCGAATCCCGTCGAGGAGCCCGAGGCGGCGGTGCAGTTGAGCATGAGCCGCACGCAGGCCGTGGCGACGTTGCTCGAGCGGTTCGGCGTGCAGAGCCATCGGATCGTGCGCGTGAGCCACGGCTCGAACGCGCCGATCGTCGACTATGCCGACGAGTCGGTGCGCTGGGTCAACCGTTGCGTCGAGATCCGACACGGCGCGCTCACCCCGCGCCAGCCGGTGTGGTCGCAGCGCACGCGCAAGTCCGCCAGGCGCTGAATGTCACGCAGGGCGCTGCGCTGAGACTCCTCGAGCAGCTCAACGACCGCCAGCGCGAGGCGGTCACCCTGCCGGCCGAACACGCGCTCGTGCTCGCCGGCGCGGGCAGCGGCAAGACGCGCGTGCTCACCACGCGCATCGCCTGGCTGATCTCCACCGGGCAGGCCAGCCCGCACGGCATCCTGGCCGTCACCTTCACCAACAAGGCCGCCCGCGAGATGCTCACGCGGTTGTCGGCGATGCTGCCGATCGAACCGCGCGGGATGTGGATCGGCACCTTCCACGGGCTGGCCAACCGGATGCTGCGCGCGCATCACCGCGACGCCGGGTTGCCGCACACTTTCCAGATCCTCGATTCGCAGGACCAGCTCGCGGCGATCAAGCGGCTGCTGCGCACGCTGAACGTCGACGACGAGAAATGCCCGCCCAAGAGCCTGCAGCATTTCGTCAACGGCGCCAAGGAAGAAGGTCGCCGCGCCGGCGCAGTCGAGGCATACGACGAACACACGCGGCGGATGGTCGAGCTGTACGCGGCCTACGACGAGCAGTGCCAGCGCGAGGGCGTCGTCGATTTCGCCGAGTTGCTGCTGCGCAGCCGCGAGCTGCTGGCACGCAATGCACCGCTGCGCGAGCACTACCGTGCGCGCTTTCGCCACATCCTGGTCGACGAGTTCCAGGACACGAACACGCTGCAGTACGAGTGGTTGAAGCTGCTCGCCGGCGAATCGTCGGTGCTGTTCGCCGTCGGCGACGACGACCAGAGCATCTATTCCTTTCGCGGCGCACGGGTGGCGAACATGGCTGCCTTCGAGCGCGAGTTCCGCGTCGCTCACCTGATCCGCCTGGAGCAGAACTATCGATCGCACGCGAACATCCTCGACTGCGCGAATGCGCTGATCGCGCACAACCGCAACCGGCTCGGCAAGAACCTGTGGACCGACGCGGGCGAAGGCGAGCCGGTGCGCGTGCGCGAGTCGCTCGGCGACGCGCAGGAAGCGCAGTGGCTCGTCGAGGAGATCCGCTCGCTGGTCGCCGAGGGCTGGATGCGCAGCGACATCGCCGTGCTGTACCGCTCGAACGCGCAGTCGCGCGTGCTCGAGCACGCGCTTTTCTCGTCGGGAGTTCCCTATCGCGTCTACGGCGGACTGCGCTTCTTCGAACGTGCCGAGATCAAGCACGCACTCGCCTACCTGCGCCTGATGGAGAATCCCGACGACGACGGCGCGTTCCTTCGGGTGGCGAATTTTCCCGCGCGAGGCATCGGCGCTCGCACGCTCGAGTCGCTGCAGGACCAGGCGCGGCGCAGCGGCACGGGCCTGTTCGCGTCGGCCGCCTCGGTGCCCGGCGCGGGGGGCTCGCGGCTCGCGGCTTTCGTTCAGCTGGTTGCGCGCCTGCGCGCCGACACGCAGGCGCTGTCGCTGCCGGAGGTCGTCGCCCACGTGATCGAAGCGAGCGGGCTCGTCGCGCACTATCGCAGCGAACGCGAAGGACAGGAGCGCGTCGAGAACCTGCGCGAACTGGTCAACGCCGCAGCGAGCTTCGTCGCCGAAGAAGGAATCGCGACCGGGACGCCGGCGAATCTCGGCGTCGCGGGCGGGCCGCGACCCGCGTCATCGACCGTCGCGCAGGCCTTCGATTCCCGAGCCGGTAGCACCGTCGTCGAGACCGACGCGTCGGCCGCTCCCGGCGCCGTGCAGACCACGCCGCTGGCGGCTTTTCTCGCGCACGCTTCGCTCGAAGCCGGCGAGAACCAGGCGGGCGAGGGCACCGACGCGGTGCAGATGATGACCGTGCATTCGGCCAAGGGACTCGAGTTCGACGCGGTATTCCTCACCGGCCTCGAGGAGGGACTCTTCCCGCACGAGAATTCGATCGTCGATCCGCAGGGTCTCGAGGAGGAGCGCCGGCTGATGTACGTGGCGATCACGCGTGCGCGCAAGCGTTTGTACCTGTCGTTCGCCCAGACGCGGATGCTGCACGGCCACACGCGATACAACCTTCGCTCGCGTTTTCTCGACGAATTGCCGCCGGCGCTGCTGAAGTGGCTCGGAGCGCGTCCGCGTCCCGTGCCGGGACCGGGCGGCGGGCCGGCGTCGCGGTGGGGTGCGACGAGTGCCTCGATCTCCGACGGGCGGGGAGCGAGCGACGCTCGCCACGAGCCCTTCGCACGGTCCGCCGAGGCGTCCGGCCGCGCAACGGGCTGGCGCGTAGGACAGAACGTCGCTCACGCGCGCTTCGGCGAAGGTGTGATCGTCGCCATCGAAGGCAGCGGCGAAGACGCGCGTGCGCAGGTGCGATTCGAGCGCGAGGGAACCAAGTGGCTCGCGCTGGCCATCGCGCGGCTCGAGCCCTGCGGCTGAGACGCCGCGCCGCGGACGGTCGGTCCGGTTCTCAGGCGCCTCCGGGCGCGCGGGACGCAGCGCTTTCGAGCGCTTCGTCGCTCACCGGCTCGCGGTAGGTGGGCCAGAACGAACAATAGATCACGGTGATCAGCGCCAGCGAAAGCGGCGAGAGGATCATCGACATCACGAAGGGGTGCGCACCGAAGGCGCCCTGCACGGCACGCACGACGAGCGAGCCTGCGAAGGCGACGGCGAACCATCCGATCGCGTAGACGAGGAACGCGCCGCGGTTGCGCCAGACGGCGAGCAGGCTGAAGAACAGCGATTTCACCGGCGGCACGCGATGCCACGCGACGAACAGCGGCGCGTACCACATCGCCATCTGCACCGGTACGTAGGCGGCGACGAATACGGCTGCTGCCAGCCACAGGGAGACTTCGTCGAGCGCGACGGACTCCGCCTCGTCGAGGTTGCCGGCGGCAAGTTGCATCAGCGCGCCGCCGTCGAACAGCGCAGCCAGCGCGAGCGCGAGCATCGTCGCCGCCGCATTGACGATGCCCAGCAACAGCAGCGGACGCAGCGCGCGCCCGCCGTCTTCGCGGAACGCCGCGAACAGCATCGACGGCAGCGGCATGCGGCCTTCGTCGGTGGTGCCCACGGCGCGCATCAGGCCGACCATCAGCGCCGGAGCGAGCACGAGCGGCGCGATCGAGCCCACGAAGGGGATGAGCACCGACAACGACAGTAGCACCAGGTTCAGGAACGTGATCGCGAGCAGTGCGATCGGCTGGCGCCGCAGCAGCGCGAAGCCGCGCGTGACCCAGCGCCATCCGCTGCGCGCGGGAAGGGGGACGATGCGCATTCGCCGACTTGATCCGCTTCAGTGCGGCGCCGGCGCTTCGTTGCGGTGCCGAAGAAGGATGCGCTCGAAGCGCGCGGGATCCTTCGGCACGACGAGCTCGGCCGGGCGCGGGCGGTGCAGGTCGTCCAGGCGCGACAGCCAGAAGCGCAGCGCCGCGGCACGCAGCATCGTCGGCCACGCGTCTTGCTCGGCCGGCTGCAGCGGGCGCACGCGCCGATAGGCGTCGAGCAGCGCATCCAGGCGTTCGCTGTCGAAGCGTTCGCTGTCGTCGATGCACCAATCGTTGGCGGCCACTGCGAGATCGAACAGCCAGGTGTCGACGCCCGAGAACCAGAAGTCGATGATTCCGGCCAGCCGGGGCGGCTGCGACGGGGCGTCGAAGAAGACGTTGTCGCGGAACAGGTCTGCGTGCACCGCCGAGGCGGGCAGTGCCACGGCGGCGGCGCTTGCGGCGAAGGCACGTTGATGCGCGATTTCGTCGGCGAGCAGCGCTGCCTGCCGGGGCGCGAGGTGTGCGGCCAGCTCCGGCGCGACCGACTGCCACCAGGACAGCCCGCGCGGGTTCGGCGTGCGACCCGGAAAGTCGGCCGCTGCCAGGTGCATGCGCGCGATCGTCTCGCCGAGCCGCGCGCAGTGCGCAACACCTGGCCGCATCTCGGGCTGTCCGTCGAGCCGGCTGCACAATGCCGCCGGCTTGCCCATCAGGGTTTCGAGCACGACTCCGTCGCGGTCGGCGACCGGGTCGGGGCACGGAATGCCGCGCGCGGCCAGGTGGTGCAGCAGGCCGAGATGGAAGGACAGCTCCTGTGCGGACATCCGCTCGAACAGCGTCAGCACGTAGCGCCCTGCGGTGGTCGTCACGAACCAGTTGCTGTTTTCGATGCCCGAAGCGATGCCTTCGTGCTCGACCAGGTTTCCGATGTCGTAGCGCGCGAGCCAGCGCGCGAGCGCCTCGCTCGAGACGAAGGTGAACACGGCCATGGATGCGCCCTAGAGATAGAGCATCCGCTCGCGTTCGTCGGCCGTGGGCACGAAACCGCGCGTCTGGTAGAAGTCGAAGATCGCCTCGACGACGGTGGCCGGATCGTCGATGACCTGGATCAGGTCGACGTCACCGGGCGAGATCAGCCCGTTGCCGATCAACTGCTCGCGTACCCAGTCGAGCAGTCCGCCCCAGAAGGCGGCGTCCATCAGGATGACGGGAATGCGCCGGCCCATGCGCGTCTGCACCATCGTGAGCACTTCGAAGAGCTCGTCGAGCGTGCCGTAGCCGCCGGGCGCCGCGATGAACGCGGTGGCGTACTTCGCGAAAGCCACCTTGCGCGCAAAGAAGTGGCGAAAGTTCAGCGAGATGTCCTGGTACTCGTTGCCCGTCTGCTCCATCGGCAGCTGGATGTTCAGCCCGATCGACGCCGACTTGCCGCTGTGCCCGCCGAGGTTGGCCGCTTCCATGATGCCGGGGCCGCCGCCGGAGATGATCGCGAAGCCCGCGTCGGACAGGCGGCGCGCGACGTCGACAGTGGTCTCGTACCAGCGGTGACCGGGCCGCACGCGCGCGCTGCCGAAGATCGACACGGCCGGTCGCACGTCGGACAGGCGTTCGGTCGCCTCGACGAACTCTGAGATAATTCCGAAGATATGCCATGACTCGCGCGCCTTCAGCGACGTCGACCGCTCCGGGCTTTCGATCGCGCGCAACTGCGGCACCTGCTTGCTGCTGGACATGTCCGAAAAAACGCTTCTGCTGGTTGACGGCTCGGGGTATCTGTATCGCGCGTTCCACGCGCTTCCGGATCTGCGCAACAAGTCGGGCGAGCCCACCGGTGCGGTCTACGGCATGGTGGCGATGCTACGGCGTCTGCGTGCCGACGGCAAACCGAACGGCTTCTCGGGCGCGACGCACGGCGCGGTCGTGTTCGATGCGCCGGGCAAGACCTTCCGCGACGACTGGTACCCCGAGTACAAGGCCAATCGCAAGGCGATGCCCGAGGATCTCTCCCGGCAGATCCCGATCATTCACGCGCTCGTGCGCGCGCTCGGCTGGCCGCTGGTCATGGTCGACGGCATCGAGGCCGACGACGTGATCGGCACGCTGGCGACGCAGGCGCGTGCGAGCGGAATGAAGACCGTCGTCTCCACCGGCGACAAGGACCTTGCGCAGCTCGTCGACGACGACATCGTGCTGGTGAACACGATGACGCGCGACGGCGGCCCCGGCGAGCGGCTCGATCGGGACGGCGTCGTCGCCCGGTTCGGCGTGGCGCCGGAGCGCATCGTCGACTGGCTCGCGCTGGTCGGCGATGCGGTCGACAACGTGCCGGGCGTCGACAAGGTGGGCCCGAAGACGGCGGCGAAGTGGCTCGCGCAGTACGGCTCGCTCGATGCGCTCGTCGAGCGGGCGCACGAGGTGGGAGGGGCCGCCGGCAACAACCTGCGCAACGCGCTCGACTGGCTGCCCACGGCGCGCAGGCTCGTCACCGTGAAGACCGACTGCGAACTCGCGCCGCAGGTCGCGTCGATCGAGGGTTCGCTCGCCTTCGCGCAGCCGGATCGCGCGGCGCTGCGCGGACTTTTCGAGCGGTGCAACTTTCGCACGTGGCTGCGGGAAATGGAGGACGACGGCGCGACGCTGCCACCGGCTGCAGCCGGCGCGACACCGCCACCGGTTGCAGCCGGCGCGGCTCCGGCAGCGGCCGATGGCGCCGCGCGCGAAGGCGTCGAGCCGCCGGCGCCGCAACGGCCGCTGCGCTACGAGACCGTGCTCGACGACGCGCGGCTCGAATGGTGGATGCATCGCATCGAAGCGGCCGATCTCGTCGCCTTCGACACCGAGACCACCTCGCTCGATCCGATGCGTGCCGACCTGGTCGGGCTGTCGCTCGCGCTCGAGCCGTTCGAGGCGTGCTACGTGCCGATGGCGCACGACTACGCCGGCGCACCGCGGCAGCTCTCGCGCGATCATGTGCTCGCACGGATGCGCGCCTGGCTCGAGGACGACACGCGCGCGAAGGTGGGACAGAACCTGAAGTACGACGCGCACGTACTGGCCAACCACGGCGTGCAGCTTCGCGGCATTGCCCATGACACGCTGCTCGAGAGCTACGTGCTCGAGGCGCATCGCAACCACGATCTCGACTCGCTCGCCGATCGCCATCTCGATCGGCGAACGATCCGCTACACCGAGGTCGCCGGCAAGGGCGCAAGGCAGATTCCCTTCGCGCAGGTGGAGCTCGAAGCGGCCACGCGCTACGCCGCCGAGGACGCCGACGTGGCGATGCACCTGCATCGCACGATGTACCCGCACATCGCCGCCGACGACAAGCTGGCATACGTCTACCGCGACATCGAGCTGCCGGTCTCGCGCGTGTTGCAGGCGATGGAGCGCACCGGCGTGCTGATCGACGCCGAGGCAATGACGCGACAGTCGGAGGAACTCGGCCAGCGCATGTACGCGCTCGAGCGGCAGGCGGTGGAGCTCGTCGGCGCGCCGCTGAACATGGGCTCGCCGAAGCAGTTGTGCGAAGTGCTGTACGACCGGCTCGGGCTGCCCGTGCTCAAGCGCACCGCGAGCGGCGCGCCGTCCACCGACGAGGACGCGCTCGAGAAGCTCGCGCAGGACTACCCGTTGCCGCGGATCGTGCTCGACTGGCGGTCGCTGTCCAAGCTCAAGGGCACCTACACCGACAAGCTGCCGAAGATGATCGACCCGCGCAGCGGACGCGTGCACACGCGCTATTCGCAGGCGGTCGCGGTCACGGGGCGGCTCGCCTC
Source organism: Burkholderiaceae bacterium (assembly GCA_023954015.1). Taxonomy (GTDB): domain Bacteria; phylum Pseudomonadota; class Gammaproteobacteria; order Burkholderiales; family Burkholderiaceae_E; genus Zeimonas. Next base: position 71,568 of record JAMLIS010000007.1, on the reverse strand, counting down.
GAGCGACCCGAACCTGCAGAACATTCCGATCCGCACGGCGGAGGGGCGGCGCATCCGGGAAGCCTTCGTCGCGCCGCCGGGCGCGAAGATCGTCTCGGCCGACTACTCGCAGATCGAGTTGCGCATCATGGCGCACATCTCGGGAGACGAGAACCTGCTGCGCGCCTTCGAGCAGCGAATGGACGTGCATCGCGCCACCGCCGCCGAGATCTTCGGCACCGAGCCCGCCGACGTCAGCTTCGAGCAGCGCCGCTATGCGAAGGTGATCAACTTCGGGCTGATGTACGGCATGAGCGCCTTCGGCCTGGCGTCGAACCTCGGCATCGAGCGCGCCGCGGCGAAGAGCTACATCGAGCGGTACTTCGCCCGCTACCCGGGCGTCGCGCGCTACATGGAGCAGACGCGCGAGCGTGCGCGGCGCGACGGATTCGTCGAGACGGCGCTCGGCAGGCGGCTGTGGATCGCCGAGATCAACAGTCCGAACGGGCCCCGTCGCGCGGGCGCCGAACGCGCGGCGATCAACGCGCCGATGCAGGGCACCGCGGCCGATCTCGTCAAGCTCGCGATGATCGCCGTGCAGCGCTGGATCGAACGCGAAGCGCTGCGCTCGAGGCTCATCCTGCAGGTGCACGACGAGCTCGTGCTCGAGGTGCCCGACGACGAACTGGACGCGGTGCGCGAGCAGTTGCCGCGGATGATGAGCGCGGTGGCGACGCTCGCAGTGCCGCTCGAAGTGGAGTGCGGCGTCGGCGCGAACTGGGACGAGGCGCACTGATCGTGTCGCACCGGCCCTCGCGCCGGCCGGAGAGGGCAACGGCTATTTCAGCTGTGCGCGCAGCTCTCCGCCCGGGTGCGCCTTGCTGTGCACGTTCACGTACAGCTTGCCCTCCTTCAACGCCTTCTGCTGCTTTTCGTCGAGCCGGGTGCCGGCGGGCACGACCCACGCATTGCCTTCCTTCTTCAGCGGAACCTGCACCGGGCCGTTGGCGTCGGCGGCGGCTTCATGGATGTGCGCCATCGTCGCGTCGATGCCGGTCGTGGTCACCGAGCCGCTGATCGCGCCGTCGGACGCGATCGAGAACGATCCGGTGCCCGACGCGTTCGTCTTGACCGGCGGCACCTCCTTGCTGCCGCTCAGATCGACTTTCAGGTCCTGCGCGATCGCAGGTGCGAGGGCGAAGGCCGTCGACGCGACGGTCGCGAGGGCGAAACGACGCAGGATGGGCAGCGCGTTCATGGTGATGCTCCTCGTTGGAAGCCGCACGCCGATTCGCTGCGGGTCGCAGCCAGGCGCCGGCCTCGTCGATTGTGCGCCGTGTCGACGGCCGCCCGCAGGTCACCCGCAGGGGCGCGAGGGGATGTCGGAGGAGTCGCGTGCACCTGCCTGGGGCGCATCACGACTCAACGCAGGTTCGCGTTGCTGCCCAGCGATACGCGGCCGGGTTTCTCGACCGTGGCGTAGACGCCGAGCAGCAGCTTGGCGGTGTCGGGCAGCGGCTCGCTCGACGGGGGCGGCGCCTGCCGATATGCGGCGCGAGCCCGTCGCAGCGCGCCCAGCGTGTCGAAACCCGGCACGCCGTTCGCGGGATCGTGCGTCGTGACGACGCAGCGCGGAACCGGACCGATCACCCGCAGGATCGCTTCGCCGATCGCGACGCTGCGATCGATCCAGGCGTCTTCCTCGTAGGGTGGGAGGCCGTCGAGCTCGAAAAGCATGCGGAAGCGATCTTCCCAGCGTTCGGCCGGTCCCCCGGCGATGCTGCGGACGTGCTCCATCGTGGCACGCGAAATCAGCGTGACCGGATGGACGTCAGTGCCGGTGGCGCCGGGCGCGATGCGTACGAGCCGCAGCGCGACTCGGGCGAACTCGCTCACCGCGTCGCTCCATGGACCGTCGACGACGTGTCCGCGTACCGGGCGCCCGTAGAAGTCGGTGGTGACCGTCTCGCCGATGCAGCGCACGCGCTCCTCGATGCGCCGGCCGTCGGGAAAGCCGATCGACAACCGGTCCGCTTCCGCGTCGTACCGACTGCGCAGGCGCACGAGCTCGCCCGCGCGCTTGCCGTTGATCATCGTTCCCCGTGCGTCGACGAAGTGGAACAGCCGGTTCTCTTGCACGCCGGCGGACCCCAGATCGACCCGTTCGGGTCGATCGAGCGCCGTGCCCTTCACCGGCGTCGTGTTGATCCGCACGACACGAATCACCATGTTCGCTCCCGCGCATCGAAGCGATGCGTTGCACGCGAATTCTGCCATCGGCAACCGGAGCCGCAGCGATCGCGGCACCGCCCAGTCGCTATACTGCGGCTCGCTCCGCTTCTCCCGCCTGCGCAGACCGTGTTCCCGACGCTTGTGGCGATCATCGTCGCGACTCTCCTCTCGGGAGCGGCGAGCGTCCTGATTGCCGCATGGCTTTCGCTGTCGGTGCTCGCCGCTGTCGTGCAGCGGCTGGTGAGCCTGTCGGCGGGCCTGCTGCTCGGGTCGGCGATCCTGAACCTGTTGCCCGAGGCCTTCGAATCGGGCGCCGGTATTCATTCGCTTTCGTGGACGCTGCTGGCCAGCATCATCGCCTTCTTCACGCTCGAGAACTTCGCGGTGCTGCGGCACAGTCACCATCACGAGCACGACGGTCACGGGCATCGGCACGGACACGACCGGGACGAGGCGGGGCCCGCGGGCCTGGTGGTGCTGGTGGGCGACACCATCCACAACACCGCCGACGGCGTGATGATCGCCGCCGCCTTCCTTGCGGATCCGGCGCTCGGCTGGATCACGACGGCGGCAATCGCCGCGCACGAAATCCCGCAGGAGATCGGCGACTTCATCGTCCTGCTCAACGCGGGCTACACGCGTCGGCGCGCCCTGGTCTACAACCTGCTCAGCGGCGCCGCCGCGGTACTTGGCGGGGTCGTCGGCTACTTCGCTCTCGAGCACGGCAGGTCGCTGCTGCCCTACGTGCTCGTCGTCGCTGCCGCAAGTTTCGTCTACGTGGCGCTCGCCGACCTGATCCCGGGGCTGCATCGCGAGACGCGCCGCGGCGGCGAGTGGTTCTGGCAGTTCGCGCTGATGCTCGGCGGCGTTTCTCTGATAGCGCTTTCCACGGCGCTGCTCGACGCGCATTGAGGCGGCGCGGAAGCGGCGCATTCGCCCGCTGCTTCAGTGCATCGCCGTATACGCGACCCCGCACAGCCTCTCGACGAGCCGTTCGAAGGCGTGCGGGTCGAACACCGTGTTGTCGTGCCGGATGAGCAGCGGGAACTCGCCCGGATCGGGGACGAAGCGGCGCTTGCGGTATTCGTCCCAGTGCGCGAGCTTGTAGCGATCGTTGGGGTGCGCGCGCGCGACGATTCGCGCTTTCGCTGCCTGCTCTTCGAGTTCGACCCAGACGACCGAGACGGCGGTGTCGCGAGGTACGCCGAGTGCGGACGGATCGAAGACGCGGTGCGAGCGCACTTCGCGCGAGAACGGCCCGACGAGCACGGTGTTCACGCCGAGTTCGAGGTTTTCGCGGGCGATCTCGAGCAGGCCGTTGTATTCCTCGTCGCGCAGATGCTCGAGATAGGTGGGACTGTCGCGGTCGTCGGGGTCTCCGGTGACCAGACCCATCACTTTCGCGCTGTAGGCGCCGTAGATCGTGTCCTTGTCGAGGATGCAGAAGCTCTCGCCGGTGCGGGCGTGCAGCAGCGGTACGGCGCGCTTGGCCAGCGTCGTCTTGCCGGTGCCGGCGTGGCCGGTGAAGAAGACCAGGCGCGCCATGGTCAGTTGCCGGGACCGACGGCGACCGGGCGTGCGCGATCGGCGCACCACTCGCTCCAGGAGCCGGGATACAGTGCCGCGCCCGGCAGCCCGGCGATTTCCATCGCCAGCAGGTTGTGGCAGGCCGTCACGCCCGAGCCGCAGTGGTGCACCAGCGCGCTCGCCTCGCGCCCGTCGAGCAGCGCGAGGAATTCCGCGCGCAGCGCGTCGGCCGGCTTGAAGCGGCCGTCGGGCTGCAGGTTCTCGCTGTAGGGCCGGTTCGCCGACCCGGGGATGCGGCCCGCCACCGGGTCGAGCGGTTCGATTTCCCCGCGCCAGCGCTCGGGCGTGCGCGCGTCGACGATGCGCATGCGGGTGCCGCCGAGCTGCGCAAGCACCTGGGCGGCGTCCAGCTGTGCGGTGCGCGGTGCGCGCAGGCTCAGGGCGCCGCGCGTGCGAGCCACCGGAGGTTCGCGCGTGAGGGCGTGCCCGGCCGCCCGCCACGCCGGAAGTCCGCCGTCGAGCACGGCCACTTCCGGATGGCCGAGCCAGCGCGCCAGCCACCACAGACGCGAGGCATACATGCCGCCGGTCTCGTCGTAGCCGACCAGTTGGACGCCGTCGGCGAGCCCGATCGACTCGAGCCTGCGACGCAGCGTCTCGCGCCCGGGCAACGGATGTCGGCCGTTGGCGCCGTTGCGCTCGCCGGCCAGGTCGTGGTCCTGATGCAGGAAGAAGGCCCCGGGAAGGTGCGCTTCGGCCCAGGCGGCCGGTCCGTATCCGGGATTCGTCAGGTCGTGGCGGCAGTCGACGACCACGCACGAATCGAGGCGTCGGGCGAGTTCGTCGACGCGGATCAAGGTTCGCCAGCGCATCGGCATGGTGGCTTGCGTGTCGCGTCTCAGGCGCTCGCGCGACCGAGGCCGAGCTGGGCGCGCAGGAATTCGTGGAAGTGCTGCATTCCATCCTCCATCGGGCTCTGGTAGGGGCCGGCGTCGTCCTCGCCGCGCTCCATCAGCACGCGGCGTCCGGCGTCCATTCGCATCGCGATTTCGTCGTCCTCGAGTGCCGTTTCCATGTACGCGGCGCGCTGCGCCTCGGCGAACTCGCGCTCGAACAGCACGATCTCCTCCGGATAGTAGAACTCGACGACGTTGGTGGTCCTGTGCGGTGCACGCGGCAGGACGGTCGACACGACGAGCACGTGCGGGTACCACTCGAGCATGACGTTCGGAAAGATCGTCAGCCACATCGCCCCGCGCTGCGGAAGCCTGCCCCCGGTGTAGCGCAGCAGTTGCTCGTGCCAGCGGCGGTAGACCGGCGTGCCCGGCCTGCCCAGCGCCTTCCAGGTGCCTACCGTCTGCAGCGACCAGCGCTCGCCGAATTGCCAGCGCAGGTCGTCGCACGAGACGAACTGGCCGAGGCCGGGGTGGAACGGCACGACGTGGTAGTCCTCCAGGTAGACCTCGATGAAGGTCTTCCAGTTGTAGTCGCACTCGTGGATTTCGATGTGATCGAGCCGGAAGTCGGAGAAGTCGAACTCGGCATGGTTTCCGATGCCGGCGAGGTCGGCGGCGACGTCGCGCGGGCCGCGAAAGAGCAACCCGTTCCAGCGCTGCAGCGGCGTGCGGGCGAGGTCCAGGCAGGGCTGTTCGTCGAAGTGCGGCGCCCCGAGCAGGCGCCCCGAGAGGTCGTAGGTCCAGCGATGCAGCGGGCAGACGATGTTCGGCGCGTTGCCGCGCCCGTCGAGCATGACGGCCTGGCGGTGGCGGCAGACGTTCGACAGCAGCGCGACGCCGCTCTCGCTGCGCACCAGCACGCGCCCGTCGTTCTCGGCGGGCAGCACGCAGTAGTCGCCCGGTTCGGGCACCATCCGCTCGTGGCCGACGTAGCCGGGGCCGCGGCGAAACAGCGTCTGCTGCTCGCGGGCGAAAAGCGCTTCGTCGAAATAGGCGGAGATCGGCAATTGCGTGCGCGCACGCGCGAGCCGATCCGGGCGGCCCACGTCGGACATCGGATCCTCCTTGATCAGCGTGCCTCGTCGCCCCGGCCCGCCCCGGCTGCCGGACGAGCGCAAGAGGATACCTCGATCGCATCGGCCGGCCGGCCGCCGGCGCAGTGGAGCGCCGCCGCCCGACGAGGTCGGGGAAAGCGAAGTAAAATCGGGTCCTTCATGGACTCGTCCAACCCCGAATCCTTCGAACGCGCGCTCGCGGAGCTCGAGCAGCTCGTGCAGCGCATGGAGAGCGGCACGCTGTCGCTCGAGGAGTCGCTCGGCGCCTACCGCAGAGGAGCGTCGCTCGTCGCGTGGTGCCGCAGGTCGCTCGCCGACGTGCAGCAGCAGGTGCGCATTCTCGAGGCCGACCTGCTCGAGCCCTTCGATGCCGCCGCGGGCGCCTGCGACCCGGGCGAGCCCGGCGCCGGATCCGCGAGCCGATGAGCGCTTCGCTCGCGACGGACGGCGCACGCGCCGTCGGCCCGGCCGGCGCCGTCGCGGCGGCCGACGGCCCGGGCTTCGATGCATGGATCGCCGACCGGCGTGCGCGCATCGAGCTTGCGCTCGAGCGCGCGCTGGCGCCGGCCGATACGCATCCGATGCGACTGCACGAGGCGATGCGCTACGCCGCGCTCGGCGGCGGCAAGCGCATCCGCGCACTGCTCGTTCATGCTGCCGGCGAGGCGCTCGGCGCACCCGCCCGGGCACTCGATTGCGCGGCCAGCGCCGTCGAGCTGATCCATGCGTATTCGCTCGTGCACGACGACATGCCCTGCATGGACGACGATGTACTGCGGCGCGGCCGGCCCACCGTGCACGTCGTCTACGGCGAAGCGCTCGCGATGCTGGTCGGCGATGCGCTGCAGGCGCTTGCCTTCGAGTCGCTGGCCGCGGCCGCCGAGCACGGCGTCGACGCGCGAGCCGCCGTTTCGATGGTCGCCGAACTGGCTCGCGCATCGGGTTCGATCGGGATGGCGGGCGGCCAGGCGATCGATCTCGCCTCGGTCGGGGTCGCGCTCGACGCCGACACGCTCGAGGACATGCATCGACGCAAGACCGGCGCGCTGCTCGCCGCATCGGTGCGGCTGGGCGGCGCCTGCGCCGGCGACGCGGATGCATCGATGCCCTTGCTCGGGCGCTACGCCGATGCGGTCGGACTCGCCTTCCAGGTCGTCGACGACATCCTCGACGTCGAGGGCGACTCGGCAACGCTGGGCAAGACCGCCGGCAAGGATGCCGATTTCGACAAGCCAACCTACGTGTCGACGATCGGACTGCAGGCGGCGCGTGCGCTGGCCGAGCGGCTGCGCCTGCAGGCGCGCGAGGCGATCGCACCGCTCGGCCCGCGTGCGCTGCGGCTGGCCGCGCTCGCCGATCGAATCGTTCTTCGCCGGGCGTGAGACCGGATGAACCGTTCGTCGATGCCCGTCCTGCACGCCCGATCGCTCCACACGCCCTGAGCCGGACACGACGATGCCTGTGCGCGACGCCGAGAAGACGCTGCTGTCGACGATCGACGACCCGGCGCAACTGCGCACGCTCGACCGGGCCTCGCTCGGGCAGCTGGCGATCGAACTGCGCGCCTTCGTGCTCGAGTCGGTGTCGCGCACCGGCGGGCACCTGTCGTCGAACCTGGGCACGGTCGAGCTCGCGATCGCGCTGCACTACGTCTTCGATACGCCGCGCGACCGGCTGATCTGGGACGTGGGGCACCAGAGCTACCCGCACAAGATCCTCACCGGGCGCCGAACGGCGATGGCCACGCTGCGCCAGCACGACGGGATCTCGGGCTTTCCCCGGCGCGACGAAAGCGAGTACGACGCATTCGGCACCGCGCATTCGTCGACGTCGATCTCGGCCGCGCTCGGCATGGCGGTTGCATCCCGCAACAAGGGCGAGGGCGTCGGACCCTCCCGCCGCCGGCACGTCGCGGTGATCGGCGACGGCGCGATGACCGCCGGCATGGCCTTCGAGGCGATGAACAACGTGGGCGTGACCACCGACATCGACCTGCTCGTCGTCCTGAACGACAACGAGATGTCGATTTCGCCTCCGGTGGGAGCGCTGAACCGCTACCTTGCGCGCCTGCTCTCGAGCCGTTTCTACACGAAGGCGCGCGACGTCGGGCGTGCCGTGCTGCAGAACGTGCCGCCGCTGTTCGAGCTGGCCAAGCGGCTCGAGGAGCACGCGAAGGGCTTCGTGGCGCCGGCGACGATGTTCGAGGAGTTCGGCTTCAACTACGTGGGCCCGATCGACGGACACGACCTCGACAGCCTCGTGCCCACGCTGCAGAACCTTCGCGAGCTGCGCGGCGCGCAGTTCCTGCACGTGGTCACGCGCAAGGGGCAGGGCTACAAGCTTGCCGAGGCCGATCCGGTGCTCTATCACGGGCCGGGACGCTTCGATCCCCACGAAGGCGTCCGCACGCCGTCGGCTCCGTCTCGTCCGACCTACACGCAGGTGTTCTCCGACTGGATCTGCGACATGGGCGCGCTCGACGAGCGGCTCGTGGCGATCACGCCGGCGATGCGCGAAGGCTCGGGCCTGGTCGAGTTCGAGCGGCGGTTTCCGCAGCGTTATTTCGACGTCGGCATCGCCGAGCAGCACGCGGTCACCTTTGCCGCCGGGCTCGCCTGCGAGGGAATGAAGCCGGTCGTCGCGATCTACAGCACTTTCCTGCAGCGCGGCTACGATCAGCTCGTGCACGACGTGGCGTTGCAGAACCTGCCGGTCGTGTTCGCGCTCGACCGTGCCGGCATCGTCGGCGCCGACGGCGCGACGCACGCGGGCGTGTACGACTACGCGTACCTGCGCTGCGTGCCGAACCTGGTGGTGATGGCGCCGGCGGACGAGAACGAGTGCCGGCAGATGCTCTACACGGCTTTCCGTCACGACGGGCCGGCTGCGGTGCGTTATCCGCGCGGCGCCGGCGTCGGGGCGACGGTGTCGAAGGATCTGACTGCGATTCCGATCGGCCGCGCCGAAGTGCGCCGCGAGTGCGCTCGCGAGCATCGGCCCGGTGGCGGCCGACGCATCGCGCTGCTTGCCTTCGGCACGATGCTCGCGCCGGCGCTTGCCGCCGGCGAGGCGCTCGATGCGACCGTCGTGAACATGCGTTTCGTCAAGCCCATCGACGTCGCCCTGTTGCGCGAGCTGGCCGCGACGCACGATGCCTTCGTCACGATCGAGGAGCACGTCGTGATGGGCGGCGCCGGCAGTGCGGTGGCCGAGGCCTTCGCCGCCGAGGCGATCGTGCGGCCCTTGCTGCAGCTCGGACTGCCCGATCGGCACATCGAGCACGGCGAGCAGTCGCTGCTGCTGCGCGCCGAGGGGCTCGACGCCGCCGGCATCGAGCGATCGGTGCGCGCGCGTTTCGACGATCGACCCGGCATCGACAAGGCGCCGCGACTCGTCGCCGGCGGCCGCGGCTGAACGCCCCTTTCGTGCACCGCAAACCGGCGGAGGATTCGATGAACGTTCGCGACAGCGCCGCGACGCTGGGCGGCACGCTGCTCGACGTGCAGGGCAGCGCCGACCGCCGGCAGCTGCCGATCGAGCGCGTCGGCGTGAGGGGCCTGCGCTATCCGCTGCGCTGGCGCAGCAGCTCGGGCGAGCAGCCGAGCGTCGGGCGCTTCGGGTTGTACGTCGCGCTGCCCGCCGAGCGAAAGGGTACGCACATGTCGCGCTTCCTCGCCCTGCTCGAGCGACGGCTGGCAGCCGATGAACCGGCGCTCGACCAGGCGGGCGTGCGCGCGATGTTCGACGAGATGCTGGTACTGCTCGAAGCCGACGCCGGGCGCATCGAAGCGAGCCTGCCGCTGTTCGTGCGCAAGAGCGCGCCGGTCTCGCGGGTGCAAAGCCTGATGGACTACGAGTTGTCGATCGTCGTCGACGGCGGCGCGCGCGACGCGGTCACGACGATGAACGTCGTCGTGCCCGTGACGAGCCTGTGCCCGTGCTCGAAGTCGATCTCCGAATACGGCGCGCACAACCAGCGCTCGCACGTCACGGTGTCGATCGAGGCTTCGCGGCCGGTCGACCCGGAGGAACTCATTGCGCTGGTCGAGGCGCAGGCTTCGAGCGAACTCTACGGCCTGCTCAAGCGCGTGGACGAGAAGCACGTCACCGAGCGCGCCTACGAGAACCCCAAGTTCGTCGAGGATCTCGTGCGCGACATCGCCGTCGCACTACGCGCCGACGCGCGCATCGGCCGCTTCACCGTCGAGGCGGAGAACTTCGAATCGATCCACAACCATTCGGCGGTCGCGCGCGTGGAGTCGCGGAAGGGCGAACGCTGAAGGGGGCGGTCGCGCAATTCGTCAGGCCGCACTTCGCAGCGCGAGTGCGCCGGCGGCGACCACCGCGGCGATGCGCCCGACGTCACGCAGCTGCACGGCCGTCCAGCCCGCTTTCTGCAGCAGTTCGTAGTGCGAGCCCACGCAGAACCGGCACTTGCCGACCGCCGAGGCGGCGAGCGCGAAGGCTTCGAAGCGCTCGCGCGTCACGCCGCCGTGCGTCGCGTAGGCCTGCATGCGCAGCTCGGCGCGCTGCTTGCCCAGCTCCGGGTCGTCGGCCATCTCGACGTACGGGTACCAGACGTTGTTCATGCCCATCAGCGCGGCGGCCGACAGCGCGGCGTTCGCGTCGGTTTCGTCGAGCGCCTCGCGGAACGCATCGGCCAGCTCCGTGCTGCCCGCCGCATAGGCGGCGGCCAGCGCGCAGCCGAGCGCGTCGGCCGGCGCGAGGCTCGAGCGCTGGACGACCGCGTCCAGGTTCAGCCGGATGTCCTTCGCGAAATCGGGAATCCGCGAACGGGCGGCTTCGAGCTTCGTCATTGCCGGCCTCCGTTCAAAGCGTCTTGCCGCCGACCGCGCGGTTGCACGGGCACAGCTCGTCGGTCTGCAGTCCGTCGAGGATGCGCAGTGTCTCGTCGGGATTGCGGCCCACGTTCAGGTTGTTCACCGTAACGTGCTGGATGGTGTTGTCCGGATCGACGATGAAGGTCGCACGCAGCGCAACGCCTTCGTCTTTCTCGCGCACGCCGAGCTGGTCGACCAGCGAACCCGTCGTGTCGGCGAACTGCCACTGCTTCAGGTTCTTCAGGTCGGGGTGCTCGCGACGCCACGCCAGCTTGACGAACTCGTTGTCGGTCGAGCCGGCGAGCACGACCGCATCGCGCTCCTCGAAGTTGCCGACGAGCTTGTCGTAGCCGACGATCTCGGTCGGGCAGACGAAGGTGAAGTCCTTCGGATAGAAATAGATGATCTTCCACTTGCCCGGGAACGACTTCTCGGTGATCTCTTCGAAGGCGCTGACGCCTTTCTCTTCGGGTTGGTTGAACTGCGGCTTGACGCCGACCACGCGGAATGCTTCCAGCTTGTCGCCAACGGTTTTCATCGAGTGACTCCCTTCTTCGGTAGTGGCCGGACGCGATGCCCGGCGCGATGAAGGAATTCTCGGTGCGTCGACGTAATCGGTCCAACGAATAAAAACGATCTTGCAGATCGATTATACCGATCCAGGCGCCCGGGACACTCGGGTGGCGGCGGCGCCCTCGTCCGCTTTCTTCCGCGTTTCCGCTCGCGTGGCTCCCGTGCCTTGCACGGCGAGCGTGCCGCTGCGCCCGGAAACCGTTCCGACGGCGAACCGATGCGCCGGCAGCGCTCGCGCGTCGAGCGACGCAAAAAGCCCGTCGAGGCCGACCAGCGTCCAGCCCTGCGTGCGCCAGCCGCGCAGCAGGCGCTCGAAGACGTTGCCGAGGCGGCCGCCTTCGAGTTCGGCGTGCAGCGTGTAGACCTGCACCTCGCGCGGGGGGTCGGCGGTCAGGGCGAGCAGCCGCGCATCGGCATTGTCGGCGGTCACGCCGTGCACGCCGATCATCTCGTCGAGCGTCGGCAGCGTCGTCGGCAGCTGCGGCACGCCGATGTCGCGGCCCTCGGCGTCGACCGGGCGGAACGGGTGCGTGCCGCGCGTGTCCGACGCGTATTCGAAGCCGAGCTCTCGTTCGAGCGGCCAGGCGGCGTCGTTCATCTGCCAGCCGGCGGCGCCGTGCACGCGTGGCCTGGCGCCGAAGATCTCGCCGAATCGATCGACGGCGCGCTGCATCTGCGCGCGCGTCCACGCGGCGTCGCGCACGCCGACCCGGTCCTGCCACGACACGTGGTCCCAGCAGTGCACGCCGGCCTCGAAGCCGCGGTCGCGAACGCGGCGCATCGTCGCTGCCTCACGCCGACCGATGTCGGGGCCGGGCAGCAGCGTCCCGTACAGCAGCGTGCGGATCCCGTAGTGTCCGACGACCGAGGTGCGGGAGACCTTGCCGATGAAGCCCGGCCGCAACGCCCGGCGGATCGCGCGACCGGTATGGTCGGGCCCCAGGCTGAACAGGAAGCTCGCCCGCGCATCGTGCCGCTCGAGCACGTCGAGCAGCCGCGGCACGCCGTCTCGCGTTCCGCGCCAGGTGTCGACGTCGACCTTCAGTGCGAGGCGTCGCACGACGAGGCTTCGTTCAGCGATCGGGCATCGGGCATCCGGCTGCGGTAGTGCTCGAAGATGCGCACCAGCGCCTCGCGCATGCCGATGCGAGGCTCCCAGTCGAGTTCGGCGCGCGTGTTCTCGATGGCGGGGACACGGTCGCGCACGTCCTGGTAGCCGTTGCCGTAGTAGTCCTGCGCGCTCGTGTCCACGAGCGTGACGCGTGCGGCGTTGTCCCGGTATTCCGGATAGTCGGCGGCGATCTCGATCATCATCTGCGCGAGCTCGCGCACCGAATGGTGGTTCGCCGGGTTGCCGACGTTGTAGATGCGCCCGCAGGCGCGATCGTCGCGGTTCTCGATGATCTTCATCAGCGCCGCGATGCCGTCGTCGACGAAGGTGAAGGAGCGCCGCTGCAGGCCGCCGTCGACGAGCCGGATCGGCTCGCCGCGAACGATGTGGCCGAAGAACTGCGTGACGACGCGGCTCGATCCTTCCTTCGGCGTGTCGATGCTGTCCAGGCCGCCGCCGATCCAGTTGAACGGCCGGAACAGCGTGTAGCGCAGCCCGCGCTCGAGGCCGTAGGCGTGGATCACGCGGTCCATCAGCTGCTTCGAGCACGCGTAGATCCAGCGCTGCTTGCCGATCGGGCCGTAGACGAGCTCGGAGGTCTCGGGGTCGAAGCGTTCGTCGTGGCACATGCCGTAGACCTCGGAGGTCGACGGAAACACCAGGTGCTTGCCGTAGTGCAGGCAGTGGCGAACGACCGGGAGGTTCGCCTCGAAATCCAGCTCGAAGACGCGCAGCGGCTCGCGAACGTAGGTGGCGGGCGTGGCGATCGCCACCAGCGGGAGCACGACATCGCACTTCTTCACGTGGTACTCGATCCACTCGCGGTTGATCGTGATGTCGCCTTCGAAGAAGCGCAGCCGCGGGTGTCCGACCCACTCGGCGATGCGATCGTCGTGCATGTCGATGCCGTGCACTTCCCAGTCGGTCTGCGACAGGATCGCTCGCGTCAGGTGGTGCCCGATGAATCCGTCGATGCCGAGTATGAGCACGCGCTTCATCGTGGGGACGCTCCGGTCGGGTCGTGTCGAGCCTGCAGTGGCGGCAGGGCCAGGCGCTCGCCGAACACCGCGCGAAAGCGAACGGCGTCCAGCGCCGTGTCGCCCAGTTGCGCCTCGAGCACGCGCAGCCGACGGCCGTCCGCGCCGAACAGCGACAGCTCGCCGGCGACGACGCGCATCTCGGCGAGCGCGGGCGTGCCGGCATCCTGCGCGGGCGACGGTTCGCCGGGCTGCGCTGGCGCAGCTTCGCGGGCAACCCGCGCAGGCCCGTGGACCGGTTGGGCGGGCGCGGTGCGCCAGACGAAGAGCCGGCCCTGCGGCAGGTCGACGAATGCGCCGGGGAAGGGCTTCGCGACCGCGCGCACCAGGTCGTGCAGCGCGCGCGCGGGCAACGACGGATCGATGCGCCCGTCCTCGGCGCGGCGTGCGCCGAAGCGCGTGGCGGCGGCCGGATCCTGTTCGCGAAGCACGGCGCTTCCATCGAGCAGCGCGGGCAAACTGCGCCACAGGACGATTTCGGCGGCAACGCAGATCTTCGCGTAGACCTCGCGCGCGTCGTCGTCGGGCAGGATCGGCACCGCCTGCTGGTCGACGATCGCGCCGGCGTCGGCCTTCGGCGTCATCGCGTGCAGCGTCGCGCCGGTTTCGGTCTCGCCTTGCAGGATCGCCCAGTTCAGCGGCACGCGTCCGCGATATTTCGGCAGCAGCGAGCCGTGCAGGTTCCACCCGCCGCGGGGAGCCACGTCGAGCAGGCGCTCGTCGAGCAGGCGCCGGTAGTAGAACGAGAAGAGGAAGTCCGGGCGTGCGTCGCGAACGCGTGCAAGCACCGCGTCGGTGTTCGGGTCGTCGGGCGCGATCGACTCGATGGCTCGCTCTTCGGCGGCGGCGCGCACGCTGTCGAACCAGATCGTCTCGCCGGGCGCGTCGTCGTGCGTGACGACGAGCGCGACATCGACGCCGCGCGCGAGCAGCGTTCGCAGGCAGCGCACGCCGATCTGGTGATACGCGAAGACGACCGCTCGCGTCATCGGGCCTGCCGCGGAGGTGCCTCGAGATCCTGCAGAACCGCCGAGACGAGGTAGCGCGGGCGCCGGCGAACTTCCTGGTAGATGCGTCCGACGTATTCGCCGAGCAGCCCGATCCCGAACAGCGCGAGGCCCATCAGCAGGAACTCGATCGCGAACAGCGTGAACAGTCCGCCTTCCTCGGGACCGAGGAACAGCCGGCGGGCAGCCAGCACGAAGACGAGCAGTGCCGAGAGCACCGACAGCAGCATGCCGGCGAGCGAGAACATCTGCAGCGGGACGATCGAGAACGCGGTCATCAGGTCGAAGTTCAGCCGCATCAGGCGGTAGGCCGAATACTTCGACTGCCCGGCGAAGCGCTCCTCGTGCGCGACGTCGATCTCGACGGGGTTGCGCGCGAACTGCCAGGCCAGCGCCGGCACGAAGGTGTACAGCTCCTCGCAGTGGTTGATCGCGTCGACGATCTCGCGACTGTAGGCGCGCATCATGCAGCCCTGGTCGGTCATCCGGATCCTCGTCGTGCGCTCGCGCAGCCGGTTCATCGCGCGCGAGGCCGTGCGCCGCCACCAGCTGTCCTCGCGCAGGCGGCGAATCGTGCCGACGTAGTCGTGTCCGGCGTCCATCTGCGCGAGCAGCCGGCCGATCTCCTCGGGCGGGTTCTGCAGGTCGGCGTCGAGCGTGACGATGCGGTCGCCGCGCGCGTATTCGAAGCCGGCGAGGATCGCACGGTGCTGGCCGAAGTTCGACGCGAAGAGCACGACGCGGGTGACGTCGGGGCGGCGGCGGAACTGCTCGGCGAGCAGTTGCGCGGAGCGGTCGCGGCTGCCGTCGTCGACGAAGACGATCTCGTAGGAGATCGCGAGCGCGTCGAGCGCCGGATACAGCCGCGCGAACAGCGCCTCGAGCACCGTCTGTTCGTCGTAGACCGGGACGACCACCGAAACCCGCGGAGCCTGCGCGCCGGCGAAGCCGGCCTGCGCAGCGGATGCCGCGCTGCCCGAAGCGACGGCGCGTGCGACTGCGTCCGCGGTCATCGCAGCGCCGCCGTGGTCACGCGGCGCACCGCCTCGCACACGCGCAGGACGTCCTCGTCGCGCATGCCGGCATGCAGCGGCAGCGTGACGGTGCGCCGGCCGATGTCCTCGGCCACCGGGAACTGCCCCTCGCGATGGCCACGCGCGCGGTACAACGCGAAAAGGTGCATCGCCGGGTAGTGCACGCCGACGGCAATGCCTTCGCGGCGCATCGCGTCGATGAATCCGCCGCGGTCGACGCGCAGCCGATCGAGCGGCAGCAGCGGCTGGAACATGTGCCAGTTCGACTGCACGAGATCGGCGGGCGGCAGATCGAAGCCGAGCGAGCGGTCGAAGTGCTCGAAGTACAGGCGCGCGAGCCGGCGCCGGCGCTGGTTGAACGCTTCGAGCCGGCGCAACTGCACGATGCCGAGCGCTGCCGCCATGTCGGTGAGGTTCGCCTTGCCGCCGAGCACGTCGACGTCCATCGACCCGTCGGGGAAACGCGTCACGCCCTGCAGCCGCAGCTTCTCGAAGCGAAGCGCCTCCTCGGCGTCGTTCATCACCAGGCAGCCGCCCTCGCCGGTGGTCATGTTCTTGTTCGCGTGGAAGCTGAACGAGACGAGATCGCCGAAGCTGCCGATGCGCGCGCCGCGCCAGTTCGCTCCGATCGACTGCGCGGCGTCCTCGAGCACGCGCAGCCGATGGCGCTCGGCGATCGCGGCGAGCTCGTCGCGGTCGACCGGCAGCCCGGCGAGATCGACCGGCAGCAGCATCCGGGTGCGCGGGCCGATCGCCGGCTCGATGCGCGACAGGTCGATGTTGCGCGTGCGCGCATCGGCGTCGACGAACACCGGCGTGGCACCCACCGAGAGGACCACGTTGGCCGTCGCCACCCAGCTCAGCGGGCAGGTGATCACTTCGTCGCCCGGGCCGATTCCCGCCAGGCGCAGCGCGATCTCGAGCGCTGCCGTGCCCGAAGCGACGACGCGCGTCGGGCGGTCGCCGAAATACGACGACAGCGCGTCCTCGAACTCCCGGCAGCGCGGACCCGTGGTGAGCCAGCCCGAGCGCAGCACGGCGTCCACCGCGGCGCGTTCGTCGTCGCCGATCAACGGTCGTGCGAAGGGAAGATCGTCGTTCAAAGCGCGGACGGATCGGGGGCGTGGCGCAGGACGACGACGCGCCGGGCGTCGCGGTAGACGACGTGCATCGGCAGGCCGGATGCCGACAGCGAGGACCAGACGTCGGATTTCATCATCGCGGCGGCGTCGTCGAGCGCTCGCCAGCGAAGCGCGAACTCGTCGACCGTCGGTATCCACCGTCCGGGGTCGCGACGTTGGCCGAAGGCGAATTCGTCGGTCCAGGCGACCAGCGTCACGCTGCGATCCAGGTAGAACGGGAGCGTCTGGTCGTACATCGACACGGAGAAGACGGGCGTGGCAGCCGACAGTCGCGGTTGCAGCACGGCGGCGACCTCGCGGCTGCTCTTGATCGACGCGTGCTCGTCGTGGCCGTCGAGCACCGCGAGCGTTCCGAGCACCGTTCCGGCGGCCAGCACGACCACGCCGGCCAGCGCTTGCCCCTGCCCGAAGGCTCGATGCGCGAACGTGGCAGCGCCGAGAACGAGCGCGCCTCCGGCTGCGATGCCGGGCGCCATCGCTTCGAGCACTTCGGCCGGCGTGTCGTGCGTGGCAAAGCGCCCCATCAGCGGCGCGAGCGCCATCAATGCGACGCCCGCCACCGCCGGCGCGGCGACGTGCATGCGCAGGCGCCGGGGATCGGCCTGCGCCAGCCACGCGCCGGCCAGCAGCGCGAGCGCCGGGAACATCGGCAGGATGTACGAGGGCAGCTTCGAGCGCGACGCGCTGAAGAACGCGAAGACGAACGCCGCGTAGACGAGCAGGAAGCGCCGCGGCTGGAAAGCGCGGCCCGACTCGCGGGCCGCGCCGAAGCGAGCGAGCGACGGCAGCATCGTCGACCACGGCAGGAAACCGGCCAGCAGCAGCGGCACGAAATACCACGCGGGGCCGGTCCGGCGTGCCTCGTCGGTCAGGTAGCGCTGGAAGTGCTCGTGGACGAAGAAGAAATCGGCGAAGCCCGGGTTGCGCAGCGAGACGACGACGAACCACGGTGCGGCGATGGCGAGGAGGATCGCCGGTCCGGCCGCATACTGCAGCCGGCGCAGGGGTTGCACGGTGCGCATCCAGGCGCAGTACAGGACCAGCGCCGCGCCGGGGATCAGCAGTCCCACCAGCCCCTTGGTCAGCGTCGCGCCGGCCGTCGCCGTCCACGCGACGAGCATCCATCGCCGCTGTTCGAGCGGGCTCGCCTCGTCGCGCTGCGCGAGCAGGAACGCGCACAGCGCCAGTGTCAGGAAGAAGGCGAGCCCCATGTCGAGGCTCAGGAAATGCGCGTTGGCGACGATCCAGGCCGAGCCTGCCGCCACCGCCGCCGCGAAGAAGCCGGTCGGCTCGCCCCAGAGCCTGCGCGCGGTGAACGCGACGATCACCGCCGAGGCGAACCCGCTGGCGGCCGGCCAAAGTCGCGCGGCGAATTCGCCGACGCCGAACAGACCCATCGCCACCGCCGACATCCAGTAGCCGAACGGCGGTTTCTCGAAGTAGACGAAGCCGTTCAGGTGCGGCGTGATCCAGTCGCCGCTGCGCAACATCTCGAGCGCGATCGTCGCGTAGCGGCCTTCGTCGGGATTGACCAGCGCCCGGTGACCGAGCGGCGCGAACCAGGCGGCCGCCAGCACGAGCCATCCGACCCACGGGGCCCACGCGTGCCTGCGCCCGTTGCGCGCGCTTTCGCAGCTGCGGGAGGAACAGGCGACGGCCGGCGGCATGGCCGCTACGATGCCGCAGCGGCCGTGACAGCGGCGCGTCCGCTTCGTGAGCGAATCGTGAGAACGGGCGCGGCGCGGCGCCGCTCAGAACGTGTGAACCAATCGGCCGTGACCGGAAAGCGCGCCAGGAAGCGTCCGATCGAGGCGCAAAGCGCAGCCATATCGGTAGATACGGCGAGCATTTGCAACGAAGAGCGGGCGCTTCCTGGCGCGCGAGACGGGCATGGACGATTGGTTCACACGTTCTCAGTCGCGAAAATTGGTGAACGAAAGCGGCACGTCGCCGATCTCCTTCTTCAGCAGCGCGATAGCCGACTGCAGGTCGTCGCGCTTGGCGCCGCTCACCCGAACCGCGTCGCCCTGGATGGACGCCTGCACCTTGAGCTTGCTGTCCTTGACCAGCCGGACGATCTTCTTCGCGTGCTCGCCCGAGACGCCGTGACGCACGGTGATCGGCTGCTTGACCTTGTCGCCGCCGATCTTCTGCACATCGCCGTAGTCGAGGAAGCGCACGTCGACGTTGCGCCTGGCGAGCTTGCCGAGCAGGACGTCCCGCACCTGCCCGAGCTTGAAGTCGTCGTCGGCGAAGGCCGTCAGCTCGCGCTCCTTCTGCTCGATGCGCGCGTCCGAGCCCTTGAAGTCGAAGCGCGTGGAGATCTCCTTGTTGGCCTGTTCGATCGCGTTGCGGACCTCGACCGCATCAGCTTCGGAAACGACGTCGAAAGAGGGCATTCGATCACCTCGGTTGCGGGCTGTATCCGCGTGCATTCTACGTTCGGCGCCGCTTGCCTCCCGGCGAAGCAGGGGCTCGGGCATGTCGTTCGCACGCTCCGGGCAACCCCGAAAGACGGAGGTCGTCGATCGTGCAGTACGAAACGCTCGTCACCGGCGCGCCGCTCACCCGGCACTCGCGCGTCGCGTTTCTATGCTGCAGGTCCGGCGCACGCGAGCACGAGCTGGTTTCGCAGATCGGCGTCGCGCGCGAGCTGGCGCGCCTGATCGGCGGACGCTTCGACCGTTACGTCGACGCGACTCGTTCGGGCGGGGAAGTGCCGCTCGGCTACGTCGTGCCGAGCGACACGGTCGTCGGCCTGGAGGTTGCTCGCAGATGGGGGATCGAGAGCCCGGACGACCTTTTCGGGGGCGTCGTGCCGTTTCCTTTCGTCGCGACGAAGGTCATCGGGCATCCGCTGCTCGACGAGGATGCACCGTGCCCGGCCGGCTGGCACGGCCGTTTCGCGGCGCGCGTCGCCGATGTCGTCCTTCCCGGCTACGCCGCCTTCTCCATGCGCGACCTGCACCGGGCGGCGCGTGCGCTGCTGGCCGACGGGCGCGTCCGCGTGAAGCTGGCCAGTGGCGTCGGGGGGCTCGGGCAGATGGTGATCGCCGACGAGCGACAACTGGACGATCGGCTCGCGGCACTGGACGCGGCCGAGGTTGCGCGTTGCGGTGCGGTCGTCGAACCCGATCTTCGGCAGCCGCGCACCTGGAGCATCGGCCAGCTGCGCGTCGGCCCGCTGTGCGCGAGCTACTTCGGTACCCAGCGCACGATCCGTGATCGGCACGGCGCCGAAGTCTACGGCGGATCCTCGATCACGATGGTGCGCGGCCCGTTCGCCGCGCTCGAACCCTTCGCTGCCGCGGATGCGTCGCTGCGCCGCGCGATCGGCTGCGCCCGCCTGTGGCACGAGGCGGCTTTCGAGTCGTTTCCCGGCATGTTCGCCTCGCGCTGCAACTACGATGTCGTACAGGGCCTGGATGCGCACGGCGTCGAGCGTATCGGCGTGCTCGAGCAATCGTGGCGCGTCGGCGGCGCGAGCCCGGCGGAGCTGGCGGCGCTGCATGCGTTGCGCAACGATCCGGCGCGCGAGATCGCCCGCGCGGAGACCGTCGAGGTGCACGGCGCCGACCCCGAGCTGCCCGAACGCGCGTTCGTGCATTTTCGCGGCGTCGACGAACGGATCGGGCCGATCACCAAGTACGCGCGCCTTTGCGACGATGCAGACGCGTGAACGGCACGTCGACGTCATCGTCGGCACCGACCGGATCGACGGCACGCTCGTCGTGCCGGGAACCGAAATGCCCGGCGTGCTCTTCGTGCACGGCTGGGGGGCGACGCAGCAGCAATACCTGGCGCGGGCACGCGAGGTCGCCGCACTCGGTTGCGTGTGCCTGACGCTCGATCTGAGCGGGCACGCGCGGACGTCGTCGCAGCGGGAGAGCGTCTCTCGCGAACGCAATCTGCGCGACGTGCTCGGCGGCTACGAAATCCTCGCGGCGCACCCGCAGGTCGACCGGGAAGCGATCGCCGTCGTCGGCAGCAGCTACGGGGGCTACCTGGCAGCGATCCTCACCGAAATGCGTGCCGTTCGCTGGCTGGGTCTGCGCGTGCCGGCGCTGTACCGCGACGCCGGCTGGGAGTTGCCGAAACTGCAACTGCACCGCGAACAGGATCTCGTCGCGTATCGGCGCAGCTTCGTGCCCGCCGCCGGGAATCGGGCACTGCGCGCCTGCGAACGCTTCCGGGGCGACGTGTTGATCGTCGAGTCCGAGCGCGACGACATCGTTCCGCCTCCGGTGATCGCGAGCTACCGCGCCGCATGCGCGCACGCGCGTTCCCTGACCTACCGCTGCATCGGCGGCGCGGATCACGCGCTGTCGAGCGATGCGAGCCAGCGCGAATACACGGCGCTTCTCGTGCAGTGGTTCAGTGAAATGCTGGCAGGCGCGCGCCGCGACGTGCGCGAAGCCGCGCAGACGATCGTCGCCGACGCCGAGGGCGTCCGCTCGATCGACGAGTCAGCCGCGTCCTGATTCGAGCGCTTCCCAGCGCTCGAGCGCCTGCAGCAATTCGGCTTCGATCGCCGCGAACCGCTCGTTCATCGCGCGCGCGGCAGCCGGGTCCTGCCAGCTGCCGGGATCGGCGAGTCGATGTCCGAGGGTCTCCTGCTCGGCCTCGAGCGCGGCGATGCGATCGGGCAGCGCATCGAGTTCGCGCTGTTCGGCATGACCGAGCTTGCGCCGCGGCGCCGGCGCCCGCGGGCCCGCCTTCTGCGCGTCGCGCGCCGGCGAAGCGCCGCTTCGGGCATCGCCGGGCGCCTTCGCGGCATCGCCGGCGGCCTTCGCCGCATCGCCGGGCGCCTTCGCCTCTGCGCGGCGTGCGGCTTCGTAATCGGAGTAGCCGCCCGCCTGCTCGCGCCAGCGCCCGCCGCCGAGCGGGACGATGACCTGCGTGACGACGTTGTCGAGGAAAGCGCGGTCGTGGCTGACCACGAGCACGGTGCCGGGATATTCGGCGAGCAGTTCCTCGAGCAGTTCGAGTGTCTCGATGTCGAGGTCGTTGGTCGGTTCGTCCAGCACGAGCAGGTTCGCCGGGCGCGCGAAGAGCCGGGCGAGCAGCAGCCGGTTGCGCTCGCCGCCCGACAGCGATCCCACCGGCGAGCGCGCCCGTTCGGGCGCGAACAGGAAGCGCTCGAGGTAACTCATCGCGTGCGTGCGCCGGCCGGCGATCTCGATCCATTCCGAGCCGGGACTGATCGTTTCGACGAGCGTGGCCGAATCGTCGAGCTGCGCACGCAGCTGGTCGAAATAGGCGACCTGCAGGTTCGTGCCCAGCCGCACGACGCCGGAATCGGGCGCGATCTCTCCGAGCATCAAGCGCAGCAGCGTCGTCTTGCCGGCGCCGTTGGGCCCGACCAGCCCGACGCGATCGCCGCGCTGCACGATCGTCGAGAAGTCGCGCACGACGACGCGATCTCCCCAGGCCTTCGTCACGCCGACGAGCTCGGCGACGCGCCTGCCGGAGCGTTCGCCGGCATCGACGGCGAGCTGCGCACGTCCGAGGCGCTCCCGGCGCGCGGCTCGCTCGCGCCGCAACTGCTCGAGTCGGCGGACGCGACCCTCGTCGCGCGTGCGGCGCGCTTCGACCCCCTTGCGGATCCACGCCTCTTCCTGGGCGAGCAGCCTGTCGAACTTCGCGTCGGCGATCGCTTCGGCGGCCAGCTCGTCGCTCTTGCGTCGCTGGTAATCGGCGAAGCTGCCCGGATACGAACGCAGGCGTGCGCGGTCCAGCTCGACGACGCGCGTAGCGACGCGATCGAGAAAGCGCCGATCGTGCGTGACGACGACGAGCGCCCCGCGCCAGGCGGCGAGCAGTTCCTCGAGCCAGCCGATCGAGTCGATGTCCAGGTGGTTCGTCGGTTCGTCGAGCAGCAGCAGGTCGGGCTCGGCGACCAGCGCGCGTGCCAGCGCGACCCGCTTGCGCACGCCGCCCGAAAGTTCGCCCACCCGTCGTTCGCCGTCGAGCGCGAGACGCGTGAGCACGCCGTCGATCCGGTGCACGAGCGTCCAGGCGCCTTCGGCGTCGATGCGTGCCTGCAGCGCGGCGAGCTTCTCGAGCGAGGCCGGCTCGGCTTGCGCGCCGCGCGCGATCGCGCCGGCGAGCGCCTCGTACTCGCCGACCAGGCTCGCCTGTCCGGCGAGGCCTTCGGCCACCGCTTCGAAGACCGTGTGCGACTCGTCGAGTTCCGGCTCCTGCGCCACGTAGGCGATCGCGGTGCTGCCCTGGCGCGAGATCTCCCCTTCGTCGAAGGCGAGCAGGCCGGCGATGCCGCGCAGCAGCGACGACTTCCCGGTGCCGTTGCGACCGATCAGCGCGATGCGCTCGCCCGCTTCGATCGACAGTTCGGCGCCCCGCAGCAGCGCGACGTGCCCGTAGGCGAGGTCGACGTCGCGTAGCGTCAGCAGCGACATCGCTTCATGCGCTCAGCTGGCGTTGCGCGCGCGTGCCGTCCTGCCTGTCGCCGCTGTCTTGGCTGTCGCCGCTGTCTTGGCTGTCGCCGCCGTCTTGGCTGTCGCCGCCGTCTTGCCTGCCGCCTTGTTCGCGGCGATGCGCAGGCGTAGCGCATTGAGCTTGATGAAGCCGCCGGCGTCGGCCTGGTCGTAGGCGCCCTGATCGTCCTCGAAAGTGGAGATGCGAGCGTCGAACAGCGAATCGGGCGAGCGGCGCGAGACGACGATCGCGTTGCCCTTGTACAGGCGCAACGTGACGCTGCCGTTGACCGTTTCCTGCGTGTGATCGATCAGCACCTGCAGCGCCTTGCGCTCCGGAGACCACCAGTAGCCGTTGTA
This sequence comes from Burkholderiaceae bacterium, assembly GCA_023954015.1. Taxonomy (GTDB): domain Bacteria; phylum Pseudomonadota; class Gammaproteobacteria; order Burkholderiales; family Burkholderiaceae_E; genus Zeimonas. Next base: position 48,277 of record JAMLIS010000007.1, on the reverse strand, counting down.
GATGAGACTCGCGTAGCGCGGCATCAGGTCGTCCTTCAGGTGCGCGACCTCGCGATCGAGCGTCAGCGACTCGATTGCGCGATGCGCGCGCAGCAGCACGGTTCCGCCGGGGGTTTCGTAGCAGCCGCGCGATTTCATTCCGACGTAGCGGTTCTCGACGAGGTCCAGGCGCCCGATGCCGTGACGGCCGGCGCGCTGGTTCAATTCGGCGAGCAATTCGTGCGCCTTCAGGCGGCGCCCGTCGATCGCCACGAGATCGCCCCGGCGGAACTCGAGCGTGATGTCTTCGGCTTTTCCGGGTGCCTTCTCGAGCGGCACGGTCAGCCGCCACATGCCCTTGGCCGGTGGCTCGCGCGACGGGTCTTCGAGCACGCCGCCCTCGTACGAAATGTGCAGCAGGTTGGCGTCCATCGAGAACGGCGCTTCGCCGCCGCGCTTCTTGAAATCGACCGGGATGTCGTTCGCGTCGGCGTAGGCGAGCAACCGGTCGCGCGACAGCAGGTCCCATTCGCGCCATGGCGCGATGATGCGCACGTTCGGCATCAGGGCGTAGGCGCCCAGTTCGAAACGGACCTGGTCGTTGCCCTTGCCGGTGGCGCCGTGCGAGATCGCGTCCGCGTTCTCGCGCCGCGCGATCTCGACCAGGCGTTTGGCGATCAACGGGCGTGCGATCGACGTGCCGAGCAGATATTCGCCCTCGTAGACGGTGTTGGCGCGAAACATCGGAAACACGTAGTCGCGCACGAATTCCTCGCGCAGGTCTTCGATGTAGATTTTCTTCACGCCGGCGCGCCGCGCCTTCTCGCGCGCCGGCTCGAGCTCCTCGCCCTGTCCGATGTCCGCGGTGAAGGTGATCACCTCGCAGCCGTAGGTGTCCTGCAACCACTTGAGGATCACCGAGGTGTCGAGGCCACCCGAATACGCGAGGACCACCTTCCGCACTTCGCTCATTTTTCGCGCGCCGCCGTGTGCAGTGAAAAACCGTCAATTATAAGATGCAGGGAGGAAGGGGAATGCCGGCCGCCGCGGTTCGCCCACCGGCGAACGGCATCGGCCACGAGGAGTAGGCTTCCCCTGCGCGAGCGAGCCGACGGGACGGTTTTCGCTTCGCGCCTGGCTTTCCTCGAAGAGATCGACTCGATGGATTCGAATGCGGCGCTGGAACTGGCCGAGGCGGTGCGCGATGCGTGCCGCGAGGCCGTGGCCGAGGCGTGGGAAGACGCCGGCGTGCAGGGCCTGTGCGTCGAGGGGCGCTGCGAAGTGGCGATCGGCGCGATCGAGCGGATCGCGCTGAAGTCGATCGTCGAACGCGTGCTGGCCGAGCGAGGCGCCGGGCGCGGCGGCTGAACGTCCCCGGCGGCCCCGCACCGACGGCGTTGTCAGCCGGCGCCCGGCATCCGGCCGAGCAACAGGTACTCGATCAATGCCTTCTGCGCGTGCAGCCGGTTTTCGGCCTCGTCCCAGACGACCGACTGCGGACCGTCGATCACCTCGGCGCTGACCTCCTCGCCGCGATGCGCCGGCAGGCAGTGCATGAACAGCGCATCGGGCGCGGCCATGCGCATCATGTCGGCGTCGACGCACCAGTCGGCGAAAGCGCGCCGGCGCTGCTCGTTCTCCTGCTCGAAGCCCATGCTCGTCCACACGTCGGTGGTCACGAGATCGGCGTCGGCGCAGGCCTGCATCGGATCCTCGAACTGCTCGACGCGGCCGCCGAAGCGGCCGGCGCGCTCCGGCTCGATCTCGTAGCCGGGGGGCGTCGAGACCCGCACTTCGAAGTCGAGCAGCTCGGCCGCCTGCAGCCAGCTGTTGCAGACGTTGTTCGAGTCGCCGATCCACGCGACCTTGCGCCCGGCGATCGGCCCGCGGTGCTCGATGAAGGTGTAGATGTCGGCCAGGATCTGGCACGGGTGGTATTCGTTCGTCAGCCCGTTGACCACCGGCACGCGCGAATGCGCCGCGAAGCGTTCGATGATGTCCTGTTCGAAGGTGCGGATCATCACGATGTCGCACATCCGCGAGATCACCTGCGCCGCGTCCTCGACCGGTTCGCCGCGGCCGAGTTGCGAATCCCGCGTGTTCAGGTAGATCGCCGCACCGCCGAGCTGCTGCATCCCGGCCTCGAAGGACAGCCTCGTGCGCGTGCTCTGCTTCTCGAAGATCATCACCATCGTGCGGTCGACGAGCGGATGGTATTTCTCGTAGCGCTTGAAGCGGTCCTTGATGATCCGCGTGCGTTCGAACAGGTACTGCAACTCGTCGGCGTCGAGATCGCGGAACTGCAGGAAATGCTTGAGCGTCATCGGGCGGCCTTCAGGAGGAGGAACGCCCGCCCGCGGCCGGACGCTCGTCGACGAACGTGCGGATCACGGCAGCGAGCCTCTCGACCAGCAGTTCGGCGTGCTCGACGCGATAGACGAGCGGGGGCAGCAGGCGGATCACGCGCTCGGCGGTCACGTTGAAGACGATCCCTGCCTCGAGCCCCTTGCGGATGATCGCCGCGCACGGACGGTCGAGCTCGATTCCCATCATCAAGCCCTGGCCGCGCACCTCGACGACACCGTCCACGCCTTCCAGCGCCTTGCGCAGCCCCGAGAGAATCCGTTCGCCTTGCAGTCGGGCGTTCTCGAGCAGTCCTTCCTCCTGCATCACCTGCAGCGTGACCAGGCCGGCGCGCATCGCGAGCGGGTTTCCGCCGAAGGTCGTGCCGTGGTTGCCCGGCTGCAAGACCTCGGCAGCCGGTCCGCGCGCCAGCACCGCGCCGATCGGCACGCCGGAGCCCAAACCCTTGGCGAGCGGCACGACATCGGCGCGCACGCCGGCCCACTGGTGGGCGAACCACCTTCCGGTGCGGCCCGTGCCGCACTGCACCTCGTCGACCATCATCAGCCAGCCGCGTTCGTCGCAGAGGCGACGCACTTCGCGCAGGTATTCGATGCGCGCCGGCTGGATGCCGCCTTCGCCCTGGATCGCCTCGAAGAACACCGCGGCGACGCCCGGGCGCTCGGCGGCGACGCGCTCGATCGCGGCGACGTCGTTCAGCGGAACGCGCACGAAACCTTCGACCAGCGGCTCGAAGCCTTCGTGCACCTTCGGATTGCCGGTGGCCGACAGCGTGGCGAGCGAGCGGCCGTGGAATGCGCGTTCGCAGACGACGATCTCCGGACGATCGATGCCGCGCTGGTGTCCGTACTTGCGCGCGATCTTGATCGCCGCTTCGTTGGCTTCGAGGCCGGAGTTGCAGAAGAACGCGTTGGTCATCTCCGACAGATCGACGAGACGAGCCGCCAGTTCGGTCTGCAGCGGTACCTCGAAGACGTTGGAGCTGTGGATGATGCGCGCGACCTGCTCGCGCAGCGCCGCCACCAGCTTCGGGTGCGCATGGCCGAGCGTGTTCACCGCGATGCCCGCCAGTGCGTCGAGATAGCGCCGGCCGTCGGTGTCGTACAGCCAGACGCCATCGCCGTGCGTGAACGCGACGGGCTGGCGGTTGTAGGTGTTCATCAGGGGAACGGTGGCAGCCATGGTCGTTTCCGGCGAAGGCGCCGAGCAGGGGCGCGGACCTGTCGATTGTAGGAGATGGGCGGACCTGCTCGCGCCAGCCGGCTGCGAGCGTTGCGAAACAACTTCCAGGAAGCCTTCTAAGTTGCCGATCTTATTGGCTTTTTTCAGACAGGGGGCTGTCGGGAAAAGAGATCTGCGCGGTAAACTCAGCGTCCGACGGGCAGGCATATGCCTTCGGGGGGAAAGATGGGCACCGACGTGATGGCCGATCCTCGGCCGCAGTATCGCGTGGCCGTGTTCGGCCTCGCGAGTCGTTTGCAGCACCTGCTCGAGGTGGTGCTGCGGCACGCCCGGCACAACCGCTATCGCTATGCGCTGTCGACGACGCGCGGGCCCGGCGACTTCGACGTCGCGCTGGTCGACATGACCAGCGCCGGCGGGGCCGACACCGCGCGCACGCTCGAACAGATCTTCGACGAGCACGCGGTGCTGCGCGTCGGTCGCCGCTGCGACCCGAATCGCGCGTGCGACGACTTGTTGCAATCGAGCTTCGTCGCCCAGGTGCTCTTCGCATTGAACGGCGCCGTCGACGCCCGGCGCTCGCTCGAACGCGCGCAGCAGGAGGCAGCGGCGATCGACGCCGGGCGCGTGGTCACCGAGAACGGCGTGCGGCGACGTCCACGCGCGCTGATCGTCGACGACAGTCCGACCGTTCGCCGGCAGTTGTCGCTCGCCTTGAACCGCATGGGACTCGACGGGGAAGCCGTGTCGGGCGCGCACGAGGCGCTCGACGTGCTGGCGATGCGCGGCTACGAACTCATGCTCGCCGACGTGGTGATGCCCGGAATCGACGGCTACCAGCTCACCCGAACCGTGCGCCGCGAACGCGGGCTGCGCACCATGCCGGTGATCCTGCTCACGAGCCGGTCCTCGCCCTTCGACCTCGCACGCGGCGCGCTGGCCGGCTGCAACAGCTATCTGGTGAAGCCGGTGTCGATGCAGACGCTGCAGCAGACCGTCCAGCGCCAGTTGCGTCGCAGCGCCAGGCGGCGCCGCGTGGAGAACGAACTGCGCTTCGCGGTCTGAGGGAGCAGGCCTTATTTCACCCGATTGCGGTACTCGGCCGTGCGCGTGTCGATCTCGATGCGATCGCCGATCTCGACGAAGGCGGGCACCGGGATCTCGAAGCCGGTGGGCTTGATGCGCGCGGGCTTCATCACCTTGCCCGACGTGTCGCCCTTGACGGCCGGTTCGGTGTATTCCACCTCGCGCACGACGCTGTTGGGCATCTCGACCGAGATCGCGCGCCCGTCGTAGAAGGTGACCTCGCACGGCATGCCGTCGTCGAGGTAGTTGAGCACCTCGCCCATGCTGTCGCGCTCGATCTCGTACTGGTTGTACTCGCCGTCCATGAAGACGTACATCGGATCGGCGAAGTACGAGTAGGCGACTTCCTTCTTGTCGAGGATCAGTACCTCGAACTTCTCGTCGGCCTTGAACACCGTTTCGGTGCCCGAACCGTTCAGCAGGTTCTTCAGCTTGAGCTTGACGACGGCGGCGTTGCGGCCGGACCGGTTCAGTTCGGCGCGCTGCACGACCATCGGATCCTTGCCGATCATGACGACGTTGCCGACGCGCAATTCCTGGGCGAGTTTCATGAGGCTTCGCTGCGGGTAAGACTGTTGCGACCAAGGGTAACCCGCAATTATAGCCGTTCCAGGCAGAACGCGGCGAATCTCGTGCACAGGTCCTGCTGCGCCTCCAGCGTGGCGCTCCAGCGCGCGAAGGCCGGGCGCAGCGCGTCGAGATGCTCGTCGAAAACCCGCCAGGCGGCGGGCCAGTCTGCGTCGCCCGACCATCCGAGCATGGCGTCGTCGACTTCGCCCGGGGCGTCCAGTCGGTGCAGGAAGGCGCGCAGCTTGCGCAGGTGCGCGCCGTCTTCCTGCCGGTACGGCTGCCACAGGAAGGGGCGCGCTGCCCACTGCGCGCGTACCCACGAGTCTTCGCCGCGTACCAGGTTCAGGTCGGCGCTCCACAGCAGCCGGTCGTAGTCGTCCTGCGGCAGGAACGGGATGCGCTGCACGGCGAGCATCGAGTCGCGCAGCACCTGTCCGACGGCGGGTACCGCGCCGAAGTGCGCGTCGAGCGCATCGTCGCCGACGCCTTCGGGAACGAGTACCCGCCATCGCCTCGGGCCGGCGGCGAGCAGCCGGAACCACGATGCGATCGGCGCCTGCGGGTAGCAAAAGAGCGTTGCGAGCCGTTCGTCGGCAGCGAGCGGGACGCCGAGTGCCGCGAGCCAGGAGCGCTGTTCGCGCGAACCGGCGAAGGCGTCGCGCTGCGCGAAGAGCCCCGCTTCGCGCAACAGCCCGCCGGTGCACGGATCGAAGCCGGGATAGTAGAAGTGCTCGACGGCGCCGTCACCCGGCTTCGGCGAGCGCAGCCCGTGGTGCGAGCGCACCCACTGCTCGGCGCTGAGGTACTCGAGCTGCACCCACAGCGGCCGTGGCGGCGCGCCGGCGAGCGCTGCGCGCAGCGCCGGCGGCGCTTCCGCGCCGAAGGCGCTGACGAGAACGTCTTCGTCGCACTGCTGCAGGTACGCATCCGCGGTCCAGCGTTCGACGCGTATCGCGCCTCGGCCGGCGTCGACGGCGGGTCTCGCACCGAGCCGCTCGAGCAGCTCGGGCCGGTCGATCGTCAGCCGGATGCGCCAGCCGTGCTCTCGCGCCAGTTGCCGCGCGAAGCGCCAGCACACGCCGGCGTCACCGAAGTTGTCGACGACGCGGCACAGGATGCGCGCCGCCAGCGTCAATCGCCGTCTCCGTCCGCGCCGTCGGTGCCGTCGGTGCCGCCGTTGCGCGCTTCGTCGCCGCCGTTCGCCGACGCCGCTTCGCCTGGCGCGCGGGCGCTGTCGCCGAACAGCGAATCGAGCTTCGATCGGGCATCGCCGGCGTGGCTCGCACGCGCCCGCTCGACCGCGTATTCCTCCTCGATGCGATCGGCGTAGAAGACCGCCGGGTTCGGCGCGGCGACCAGGCGGCGCCACACCTCGGCAGGCACTGCCGTGAAGATGCGGCGCTCGCCGTCGACGAAGTCGATTTCGAGGCGCTGCTCGCGCGCATCGTAGGCGGCGGCCCGCAACCGGCCGCCGTGCAGCGTTCGTCGTTCCATCGCCATGTTTCGCCTCCGTGCAGCTTGCGGTGCAACCGCTTCGCCCGTGCCCGCGTTCAGCGACCCAGCGCCATGCCCTCGCGCCGCGGATCGACGGCGCCTTCGAGCGTGCAGCGTCGCGGGGCGCGGCAACGCAGCGCGACCGCGTGCAGTCCGCTCGTCATCTCGCGCCATTCGACGACGTGTCCGCGCGCGGCCAGCGCGGTCGCGAGCGCGGGCGCTGCGCGTCCGGCTTCCAGCTCGGTAGGCCCGTTCCGGCTGCCGACGTTGGGCATCGCGAGCGCCGTGGCGAGCCCGACGCGGTCGTCGAGCACCGCGATCAGCGTCCGAGCGACGTACGAGATGATCGACGCGCCGCCCGGGGAGCCGACGGCGAGCAGCGGAGCGCCGCTGCGCGCATCGAGCACGATCGTCGGCGCCATCGAACTGCGCGGGCGCTTGCCGGGCTGCACGCGATTGGCTGCCGGCGCGCCGTTGCGCTCGGCAACGAACGAGAAGTCGGTGAGCTGGTTGTTCAGCAGGAAGCCGCGCACCATCAGCCGCGAGCCGAAGGCGTTCTCGATCGACGTCGTCATCGACACGACGTTGCCGTCGGCGTCGACGATCGACAGATGCGAGGTGGACGTCGGTTCGAAAGCGATTCCCGCACGAGCGCCCGGCGCGGCGGACGACGACGGCGAGCCCGGGGCAGCGCGCCCCATCGATTTTTCGCCGATCGCCGCCGCCCGGCGCAGCAGGTAGCCGCCGTCCAGCAGCGTGCCGGAAGACGCACGTACCGCTTCGCCCGCGCGTTGTCCCGGCAGCGCGACGAAATCGGCGTCCGCGACGTATTCGTTGCGATCGGCGAAGGCCAGCCGCTCGGCTTCGGTGAAGCGGTGAACGCCATCGGCGAGCAGCCGGCCGCCGGGGTCGGCGAGCCGTAGCGGCGGGCCGGCGAGCCGCCAATAGGCGAGCATCTGCGCGATGGCGATCCCGCCCGACGACGGCGGCGGCATCCCGCAGATGCGATGCACCCGGTGCACGACGCAAAGCGGCTCGCGCTCGCGTGCTTCGTAGAACGCAAGATCGCGCTCGCGCAGCGCGCCCGCGTTCGGGTGCGACGCCACCGCGTCGACGATGTCGCGCGCGATCGGACCGGTGTGCAACGCGAGGCTGCCGCGCCGGGCGATCTGTTCGAGCGTGTCGGCGAGCGGTTCGTTGCGCAGTCGATGGCCGGGCGGCCACGCGCGGCCATCGGCATCGTAGAAGTACGCGGCGGCCGCCGGTTGTCCGCGCAGCCAGCGATCGGCTTCGAGCAGTGCATGCAGCCGCTCGCCGACTTCGAAGCCATCGCGCGCCAGGGCGATCGCGGGCTCGAAGAGCCGGCGCCAGGCGAGCCTTCCATGTCTTTCGTGGACATGCTCGAGCATGCGTACGACGCCGGGCGTGCCCACGGCGCGACCGCCCACTGCGGCTTCGAAGAAGTCCATCGGCGTTCCGTCGGGGCGCAGGAACAATCCGGAATCCACGCCGGCAGGGGCGGTCTCGCGACCGTCGAAGGCGCGCACCCGGCCGCTGCGCGCGTCGTACAGCAGCAGGAAGGCGCCGCCGCCGATGCCGGAGGACTGCGGCTCGACGAGGCCGAGCACCATCTGCGCGGTAATCGCCGCGTCGACCGCGTTGCCGCCCGCGCCGAGCACGGAAGCCGCCGCGCGCGTCGCGTACGGATTCGCGGTGACGGCGAGGAAGCGTTCGGCGAAGACCGGCGGACGCTCGACGAAGCGGCTCGCCGCCTCCGGGGCCGCGCGCTCGGCGAGGCCGGTCGCCGGCCAGGACTGTACGGGCAGCGTTGCGGCGCACGCGAGCAGGACCCACGACAGAACCCAGGCGTGTCGCATCGCGGCATGATAGCGGTCGATTCCCGCCTTACCGAGAAGCATGCGAACGAGCCAACCGGATTCGGCCGGTGCCGCCGCCGAGCGCGACGCATCGATTCGTGAAGTCGCCCGCGCGATCGCCGCCGGCGCGCAGGGGGCGCAGGCGCTCGTCGAGCGAGCCCGCGAGAACGCTGTACGCCACGCGGAACTGAACGCGATCGCCTGGGTCGACTGGCCTGCCGCCGTCTCCGAGGCGCAGGCGCTCGACGCCGAGGCATGCAGCGGCCGGCTGCGCGGACCGCTGCATGGCATACCCGTTTCGATCAAGGACCTGTACGCGGTGCGCGGCATGCCGACGCGCGCCGGCACGCGGGCGCCGCTGCCGTCGCTGGGCACCGGCGAAGCGACGCTGGTGAAGCGCCTGCGCGCTGCGGGCGCGCTCGTCTTCGCGAAGACGAACATGCACGAGATTGCGCTCGGCTGCAGCGGCGAGAACGAATGGACCGGCGACGTGCGCAATCCTTTCGATCCGGCGCGGCAGTCCGGCGGTTCGTCGAGCGGATCGGGCGTGGCGGTAGCCACCGGCATCGGGCTTGCCTCGATCGGCAGCGACACCGGGGGGTCGGTGCGCATTCCCGCTGCGTTCTGCTCGGTCGTCGGCTTCAAGCCGACCTGGGGCGCGATTCCGCTCGACGGCGCATTGCCGCTGTCGTACACCTGCGATCACGCCGGGCCGCTCGCGCGCCGCGTCGACGACTGCGCGCTGCTGTACGAGGTGATGGCGCAACGCAGCGTCGCGCACGGTACCGTGGCACGTCGCCCGCGCCTGCACGTGCCTGCCGCCTGGCTGCGCGGCAGGCTCGCCCCTGAGGTGCGCGAGGTCTTCGAGCAGGCGGTGGCGAGGCTGCGCGAACGGGGCGCCGAGATCGGGGAAGCGCTGCTGCCGCAACTCGACGATGCGTGGTCGGCCTATACGCCGATCGTGCGGGCGGAAGCCGCATGGGTACACCGCGCAGCGCTCGATGCGGCCGGCGCCGGCTTTTCGCCGCTGGTGCTGCCGGCCTTGCACGCCGCGCGCCGCATCCTCGCAGTCGAGTACGTGGAGGCAATGCGGACGCGCGCCGTGCTCTCGGCGGCGCTGGATGCCGCGCTCGCCGCTTGCGATGCGTGGCTCCTCCCGACGAGCGCCGTCCTGCCGCCGCTGCGCGGGCAGAACGACGTGCAGGTCGAAGGCGGCACGACGACCGTGCGCGAGGCAGTTCTCGGCCAGACCCTGGCTTTCTCGCTGTGCGGCGTGCCGGCGCTGTCGATCCCGCTCGGATTCACCGCCGGCCTGCCTGTCGGGCTGCAGATCGTCGCGCGCCGCGATGGCGACGCGGCGCTGCTGGCGCTGGGGCGATGGCTGGAGGGCTCGAGCCCGCGCTGAGCCGTGCCGTCAGCGCGGTGCCATCCGGATCGCGCCGTCGAGGCGGATCGTCTCGCCGTTGAGCATCGTGTTCTCGAAGATCTGCTCGACGAGTTGCGCGTATTCGTCGGGTCGGCCCAGGCGGGAGGGGAAGGGCACCTGGCGGCCGAGCGACTCCTGCACGTCCTTCGGCAGGCTGTCCATCAGCGGGGTCAGGAACAGGCCCGGCGCGATCGTTACCACGCGCACGCCGTCGCGCGACAGGTCTCGCGCGATCGGCAGCGTCATCCCGACGATGCCGCCCTTCGAAGCCGCATAGGCCGCCTGTCCGATCTGGCCGTCGAAGGCGGCGACCGATGCGGTGTTGACGATGACGCCGCGTTCCCCCTCGTCGTTCGGTTCGTTGCGAACCATCGCGGTGGCGGCAATGCGGATCATGTTGAAGGTACCGATCAGGTTGACCGTGATCACCTTCGTGAACAGGTCGAGCCGGTGCGGGCCCTCCTTGCCGACCGTCTTCGCCGCCGGGCCGATGCCGGCGCAGTTGACGAGTCCGACCATGCGCCCCAGCGCGGCGGCCGCGTCCACCGCCGCCTGCGCGTCAGCCTCGGCCGAAACGTCGCAGCGCACGAAGCGGGCGGCAGCGCCGACTTCGTCGACGAGCTGCCGGCCCGTCGTTTCGTTGAGGTCGGCGACGAGCGCCTTGCCGCCCGCAGCGACGATGCGCCGCACGGTGGCCGCGCCGAGACCGGAAGCGCCCCCGGTGACGAGCACGACGTTGTTCGAGATCTTCATCGGAGATCCTCCAGGAGAATTCGTTCCGAATTACAGCACACCGGCGGGTGGCAACGACGCCGCTACGCGATACCTTAGCGTTGCGGGCGTGCTGTCCGACCGCCGTCGGCGCGAGGCCCGACGTCCGATATCGGAGAGACCCGGGAGGCGGTCGGAGCGACACGACGATGGACGGCTTTCTCCAATACTGGCAAATGCTCGTGCGCAGCGACGATTCGCTGCCGCTCTTCGAGGCGGCGCTTTCGATCGCGCAGGACGAGTACCCGCAGTTGTCGATGCCCGAGGTTCTCGCGCGCGTGGACGGCTTCGCGCTGGCGTTGCGCCGCCGCGTCTCGAAGCTGCGCCAGCCGATCGCGCGCGTCGACGCGTTGCGCGAGCACTTCGTCTACAACCTCGGGTTTCGCGGCAACGCGAACGATTTCCACGACCCGGAGAACAGCTATCTGAACCGCGTGATCGAGCGCCGCATCGGCATTCCGATCAGCCTGTCGGTGCTGTATCTCGAGCTGGCCGAGCAGGCAGGCGTGCCCGCGTGCGGCGTCGGCTTCCCCGGGCACTTCCTGGTGCGCCACGACCTCGCCGGACGGGTCGTCATCGTCGACGTGTACGCGGGCGCGAGCGTGCTCTCGCACGACGACCTCGAATACCGGTTGCTGCCGTACGCATCGAGCGATCGCGAAGAGGCAAGCCGGTTGCTTGCGAGCGTGCTGCCGGCGGCCAGCGCACGGCAGATCCTCGGCCGGATGCTGCGCAACCTTCGCGCGATCCACCGCGAATGCGGCGACCTGCGCCGGCTCCACGCCGTGCAGCGCCGGCTCGCGCTTCTCGGCGAAACGCAAGCCCGGTGAAGGCCGCCGATGCGCGGCGCGGCCGGCGGCGCCGCGAATCGCCGGGGCCGGCCGCGCGCGCGGGCGGCTTCCGCGCGGGTGGGGGGCTTCCGCGCGGGCGAGGGCTTCCGCGCGGGCGAGGGCTTTTTTACTGCGCGTAGATCACTGCGATCAGCGGTACGAGCAGCAGCGCGACGATGTTGATGATCTTGATCAGCGGGTTCACCGCGGGGCCGGCCGTGTCCTTGTAGGGATCGCCGACGGTGTCGCCGGTAACCGCGGCCTTGTGCGCCTCGGAGCCCTTGCCGCCGAAGTTGCCCTCTTCGATGTACTTCTTCGCGTTGTCCCAGGCGCCGCCGCCGGTGCACATGGAGATGGCGACGAAGAGGCCGGTCACGATCGTGCCCATCAGCACGCCGCCGAGCGCCTCGGGCCCGAGCAGCAGGCCGACGAGTACCGGAACCACCACGGGCAGCAGCGACGGGATCATCATCTCCCGGATCGCCGCAGCGGTGAGCAGGTCGACCGCACGCGAGTAGTCGGGCTTGGCCGTGCCTTCCATGATGCCGCGGATCTCGCGAAACTGCCGGCGCACTTCCTCGACCACCGAGCCCGCAGCACGACCGACGGCCTCCATCGCCATCGATGCGAACAGGTAGGGGACGAGTCCGCCGATGATCAGTCCGACGATCACCATGTGGTTGGACAGGTCGAAGCTCGCGACGATGTGCGCCGACTCGAGCGCGTGCGTGTAGTCGGCGAAGAGAACGAGCGCGGCCAGGCCCGCCGAGCCGATCGCGTAGCCCTTGGTGACCGCCTTGGTCGTGTTGCCGACCGCGTCGAGCGGGTCGGTGATGTTGCGCACCGACTCGGGAAGATGCGACATCTCGGCGATCCCGCCGGCGTTGTCGGTGATCGGGCCGTAGGCGTCGAGCGCGACGATGATGCCTGCCATCGACAGCATCGAGGTCGCCGCGATGGCGATGCCGTACAGGTTGCCGAGCCAGTACGACGAAACGATCGCCGCGCAGACGAAGAGCACCGGCCAGGCGGTGGACTTCATCGACACGGCCAGTCCGGCGATGATGTTGGTGCCGTGACCGGTGGTCGACGCTTGCGCGACGTAGCGCACCGGCTTGTACTGGGTGCCCGTGTAGTACTCGGTGATCCAGACGATCAGGCCGGTCAGCACCATGCCGACGATGACGCACAGCCACAGGTTCAGCACCGAGGTGCCCGAGCGCGCGAGATCGGCGTCGGCGAACATCCAGCTGGTGATCGGGTAGGCGGCGATGGTCGCGATGCCGCCGGCCCAGACCAGGCCCTTGTACAGCGCGCCCATGATGTTCGTCTGGCCCGGCGCCAGCTTGACGAAGGTGGCGCCGACGATCGACGCGATGATCGATATCGCCCCCAGCGCGAGGGGATAGACGACCGCCTGCGTCTCGGCGCCCTCGAGCATCAGCGAGCCCAGCAGCATCGTCGCGATCAGCGTGACGGCGTAGGTCTCGAACAGGTCGGCGGCCATGCCGGCGCAGTCGCCGACGTTGTCGCCGACGTTGTCGGCGATCACCGCCGGGTTGCGCGGGTCGTCTTCGGGGATTCCCGCCTCGACCTTGCCGACGAGGTCGGCGCCCACGTCGGCGCCCTTGGTGAAGATGCCGCCGCCCAGGCGCGCGAAGATCGAGATCAGCGACGAGCCGAAGGCCAGGCCGATCAGCGGACGGATGACGTCGTGCAGCGTGACGACGGTGCCCAGGCCGTGCGGCGCCGAGGCGACCAGCAGCCCGTAGTAGCCGGCCACGCCGAGCAGGCCCAGTCCGACGACGAGCATGCCGGTGATCGCGCCGCCGCGGAAGGCCACCGTCAATGCTTCACCGAGTCCGCGCGTGGCGGCCTGCGCCGTGCGCACATTGGCGCGCACCGAGACGTTCATCCCGATGTAGCCCGCTGCTCCCGACAGGATCGCGCCGAGCGCGAAGCCGATCGCGGTGGGCAGGCCCAGGCCCGGAACCAGCCAGATGACGACGAAGAGGACCACTCCGACGATCGCGATCGTGCGGTACTGCCGGTTCAGGTACGCCTTCGCGCCCTGCTGGATCGCCGCGGCGATCTCCTGCATCCGTGCATTGCCCGGGTCGAGCGACAGGATCCAGCGGCTCGATGCGATGCCGTAGATCACTGCCGCCAGCCCGCAGGCCAGAGCGAGCCACAGGCCCGCCGAGGTAGCAGTCATGAGTGGACCTCCATCCGATTCCGGTTGTGATGTGAAAAGAGAGACGAGAGACGGTGGCGCGAGCGCGGCGCAGCCTGGTGCGTGCCGCGACGCGGTTCAGGCGCGAAGCGCCGCGAGTTTACTGGAGCGCGGCGAAGACACGAGCGGTGATTTCGTCGACGCTGCCCACGCCCGACACCTTGCGGAACCGCGGCGCCGCGGCGTCGCCGGAGCGTTCCCAGCCGGCGTAGTAGTCGACGAGCGGGCGCGTCTGCGCGTGGTAGACCGCGAGGCGCTTGCGCACGGTTTCCTCGCGGTCGTCGTCGCGCTGGATCAGGTCTTCGCCGGTGACGTCGTCCTTGCCGGGGACGCGCGGCGGGTTGAACCGGACGTGGTAGCTGCGGCCGCTGGTCGGGTGGACCCGCCGGCCGCTCATCCGTTCGATGATGTCGGCATCGGGCACGTCGATCTCGAGCACGTAGTCGAGCGCGACGCCGGAGTTCTTCATCGCGTCGGCCTGCGGGATCGTGCGCGGGAAGCCGTCGAACAGATAGCCGTGGGCGCAGTCGGGCTGGCGCAGGCGCTCCTCGACCAGGCCGATGATGATGTCGTCGGAGACGAGCGCGCCCGCGTCCATCACCTTCCTGGCCGCCAGCCCGAGCGCGGTGCCGGCTTTCACCGCGGCGCGCAGCATGTCTCCGGTGGAGATCTGCGGGATGCCGTATTTCTTCGTGATGAACGCGGCCTGCGTGCCTTTGCCCGCTCCGGGTGCGCCGAGAAGGATCAGCCGCATATATGGGTGCCTGCCGCCCGCAAAGCCTCAAAGCGTACCGTGAAGGGCCGGTTTCGGTCAATCGCGTACTGCGCGACGTTGCGCCGCGACGTTGCGGCAACGACGCTTGCGCCGATACGCAGGATGAGGCAGGCGGATGCGTACCGGCGGGGGCATGCGAGGGCCGGCGCGGTCCGTCGCCACGCGCGGGCAATTCGCTCTCGTCAGCCGGCCGAGCGCGCCCAGATCGACCGCACGCGCTGCAGGTCGGCGGCCGTGTCGATGCCGCCTTCGGCCGGCTTCTCCGAGCGATGCACGGCAATCGCGTGGCCGTGCCACAGCGCGCGCAACTGCTCGAGCGACTCCAGCGTCTCGAGCGGTGACGGCGGCAGCGACGCGTGGGTGCGCAGATACGCTGCACGATAGGCGTACAGGCCGATGTGGCGCAGCGGACGTTGCGCCGCGCCGAAGGCCTCGTCGAGCGACGCCGGCAGTCGTTGCGGAAAGCCGGTCATCGCATCGCGCGCGAAAGGCACCGGCGCACGCGTGAAGTAGAGCGCACGCATCGCGCGGTCGCAGACGACCTTGACGACATTCGGGTCGAGCCAGGCAGCGACGTCCTCGATCGGGTGCGCGGCGGTCGCGATCGCGCAATCGGGCGCATCGGCCAGGCAGCGCGCCACGGCACGAACGAGCGCCGGATCGACCAGCGGTTCGTCGCCCTGCACGTTGACGACGATGCGGCTGTCTTCGAGTCCGAGCAGGGCGGCAGCCTCGGCCAGTCTTTCGGTGCCCGACGCGTGGTCGCTGCGCGTGACGATCGCCTCGAAACCGGCGGCGCGTACCGCATCGACGATTCGCGCCGAATCGGTTGCGACGGCGACGCGAGCCGCGCCTGCCGCCCGCGCACGTTCGGCCACGCGCACGACCATGGGGCGGCCGCCGAGATCGGCGAGCGGTTTGTCGGGCAGGCGCATCGATGCCAGGCGCGCCGGAATCAGCGCGACGAAATCGGCCTGCGCGGCCGATTCCGGCACGCTCACGGCTCGGCGCCGGGATCGGGAAGTGCGCGCGGCACCGTATCGCCTGTCTCGGCGTCGAGGCGGCGCGCCTCGCTCTCGAGCATTACCGGAATGCCGTCGCGCACCGGGTAGGCAAGCCGGTCGGCGTTGCAGGCGAGCTCGGCGTCGAAGGACGTGCCGTCAGCGGATCGTCCGCCGGGCAGCCGCTTCAGCGGCCCCTTGCACAGCGGACAGACGAGGATCTCGAGCAGGCGTGCGTCCATGGAGCGTCTCGTTCAGCCAGTGGGCGAGGCCGGGCTCGACGATCGCACGCACTTCGAGGAACCAGCAGCGCGAGTCGGCCCAGGCTGCGCATTTTACGGCGTCCTTCTCGGTCATCAGGATCCAGCGCGCGGAAATCGACTCCAGCAGTTCCGGATCGATGGCGGCGTGGTCGGCGAGTGCCTGTGCGCGCGCCGCCACGCCCAGTGCGTGAAGCGTGTCGAAGAAGCGCTGCGGAGCGCCGATCCCGGCGATCGCCACGGCCGCCTGCGCGCTCACCAGCGAGGCGAACTCGCCGGCCGGAACCGGCGCGGCGTGTCCGTCGAGCGGGACGAAACGCGTCGGCTCGATCCGCATGCGGAACGTGCGCTCGTGTGCGACCGGGGATCGCGCCGCTCCGTTGAGCACGATCGCGTCCATCGACCCCGCCTGGGCCAGCGGCGCGCGCAACGGGCCGGCGGGCAGGCATCGCCCGTTGCCCGCGCCCCGCTCGTCGAACACGGCAATCTCGACGCTGCGCGCCAGGCCCGCGTGTTGCAAGCCGTCGTCGCTGACGATCACGTCGATCCGCGGGTGCGCGGCAAGCAGCGTGCGCACCGCCTGCGCGCGGTCGCGCGCGGCCGCCACCGGACGGCCGGTGCGACGCGCGAGCAGAACGGGTTCGTCGCCGTGTTCGAGCGCCTCGTCGTCGGCGCCGACCAGGCGTGCATCGCGGCGCCGGGCGCCGTAGCCGCTGGCGACGATGCCGGGCTCCCAGCCTTGCTGCACGAGCGCATCGACGAGCGCCACGACCAGGGGCGTCTTGCCGGCCCCGCCGGCGACGAGATTGCCGACCACGACGATCGGAACCTGCGGCGCAGAAAGCCGTCGAATGGCGTCCCGGCGTCGTATCGCGACGACTGCGGTCGCTGCGGCCAGCGGCGCCATCGCCGCCCGCAACAGGCGTTGCCGGCAGGGCGGCGCGCTCGAGTACCAGAGCGTGCGCAGCCACGGCTCGAGCCGTTCGCGCAGCCGATCGGTCAGGGGTGCGCGCGTAGCGCGTGCGGTCACCGGGCGCGGCGCATCGACGCGGCGGCGCCGGCCTCGGCCTGCGCGGCGAAGGTCACTTTCACCACGCCAGCCTCGCGTGCGGCGGCGAGCACGGCGATGACGTCCTGGTGCTTCGCGCCGGCATCGGCATGTACGACGAGGATCGGATCCTCGCGTTGCGCGGCGACGCGGCGCAGCTCGGCCGCCAGTTCTTCGCCCGCGACGAGCCGCGCTCCGTCCTCGCCGAGGATCCGGTATCGACCGTTGGCCGAGATGCCGATGTCGATCTCGCTGGGCCGTTCCGTGGCCGCCTCGCCGGTTGCGCTGGGCAGATCGACCTGCAGTTCGGTGAACTTCGAGTACGTCGTCGTGACCATCAGGAAGATGAGCACGACCAGCAGGACGTCGATGAGCGGAACGAAGTTGATCTCCGGCTCGTCGCGCCGGATGCCGCGCCGGAAGTTCATCGCGGCGCCGCGCGCAGGTGGTCGACCAGCCGTAGCGATTGCTGCTCCATTTCCACCAGGAAGCTGTCGACGCGTGCGCGGAAATGGCGGTACGCGATCATCGCCGGAATCGCGATCAGGATTCCCAGCGCCGTGTTGTAGAGGGCCACCGAGATGCCGTGCGCGAGCTGCTGCGGGTTCGTTCCGCCGGGGGCCTGCGCGCCGAAGATCTCGATCATGCCGACGACGGTACCGAACAGGCCCATCAGCGGGGCCACCGCGGCGATGGTGCCGAGCGCCGACAGGTAGCGCTCGAGGTTGTGCGCGACCGCACGTCCCGTCTCCTCCATCGCCTCCTTCATCGACTCCCGACCGGCCCCTTCGTTGCGCAGCCCGCTGGCCAGGACGCGTCCGAGCGGCGAATTGACGGCCAGCCGGTTCAGCATGTCGGGCGTGATCGATTGCGTGCGCCGCAGGCCGAGCACTTCGTCGAGCAGGCCCGGCGGCAGGACGCGGGATCGTTTCAGCGACAGGAAGCGCTCGATGATCAACGCGACGGCGGCGATCGAGGCGACAATGAGAAACCATACGGGCCAACCGGCCGCCTGGATCAGGGACAGCAAGACGATTCTCCGGGTACCGCTCACAACCGAAAGGCACGCAATTGTCGGTTTTTTTTCCAAAGAGCATCAAGTCGAACCGTCGAACGGCGCGAAGACGCGCGGCGCGGCCGGCCCGGCGGTCCGATGCGGCCGCTGTCGCGACTGCCTGGGGACAACTCTGTGAACAAGCGGCGAGGCGCGCGCGAAGTCTCGCGGATTTCAAGTCGCGTGCCCGGCTCGTCGCGCAGCGGCAAAACGAAATGTCATGTCGAATCAAGCAGTTGACGGCCGCGTGCGCATTGTGGCAAGCACGCTCCATGAAAAATCCGATCGAACGACGCGTGTGGATAGAGTTGCCCCGGAAAGCCGCATGAAAGCTCGTTCTGCGAGCGCAAACGACGCAGCGACGCGGGAAATCCTGTCGGTCTCTCAGTTGAACCGCGTCGTTGCTGACCTGCTGCAGCGCAGCATTGCGCCGCTCTGGGTCGTCGGCGAAATTTCCAACGCCATTCGGGCCGCGAGCGGTCACTGGTATTTCACGCTGAAGGACGACGGCGCGCAGGTGCGCGCCGTTATGTTCCGCAGCCGCGCGCAGTACCTGAGCTTCGTGCCGCGCAACGGCGAGCGGGTCGAGGCGCGCGCCGTCGTCACGCTGTACGAGGCACGCGGCGACTTCCAGCTGGCGGTGGAAGCGATGCGGCCGGCCGGCGCCGGCGAGCTGTTCCAGCGCTTCGTGAGACTGAAGGAGAAGCTGCAGGCCGAGGGCCTGTTCGACCCGGCCCGCAAGCGCGCACTGCCCGAATTGCCGAACACGGTGGGCGTCGTCACCTCGCCGCGGGCGGCCGCACTGCGCGACGTGCTGACGACACTGCGCCGTCGCGCGCCGGGCATTGCCGTCGTCGTCTACCCGGCGATCGTCCAGGGCGTCGATGCCCCCACCTCGCTGGTCGCCGCGTTGCACGCGGCAGCCCGCCGCGCTGAGTGCGACGTGCTGCTGCTCGTGCGCGGCGGAGGCTCGATCGAGGACCTCTGGGCGTTCAACGACGAGACGCTCGCGCGGGCGATCGCCGCCTCGCCGATCCCGGTCGTCACGGGCGTCGGTCACGAGACCGACTTCACGATCGCCGATTTCGTCGCCGACGAGCGCGCGCCGACGCCGACCGGCGCGGCCGCGCATGCGGTGCCCGATCGGCGCGAACTTGCCGAACGCGTGCTGCGCGCGGCCGGCCGTATCGAGCGCGCCTGGTGGCGCCGCATCGAGGCGATCGAGCAGCGTCTCGATACCGCGGCCCGGCTGCTGCGCTCGCCTTCGGCGCAGTGGCAGGCGCGCGCACATCGGCTGCAGGCGTTGTCGCAGCGCATCGTCGCCTTCGGCCGGCTCTCGCTGCAGCAGCGCGCGATGCGGCTCGATCGGCTGTGTTCGAACGTACGCGCGCCGCGCACCGACCTGGCCGAGCAGCGTCTGGCCCACGGCGTGCTCGGCCTGCGACGTACCGCCGCGCAATGGCTGGTGCGGCTCGACGAGCGGCTCGCGCGCCGGGCGGCGGCGCTCGAACTCGTCAGCCCGCAGGCGCTGCTCGAGCGCGGTTACGCGATCGTGCACGACGCGAAGGGCCATGTCGTCGCGTCGGTGGCAGGCGCGGCGGTCGGCGACGCATTGCAGGTCGTGCTGCGCGACGGGCGCGTCGACGTCGCGGTGCAGGCGGTGCGGCCAGGCGAGACGGCAACGCGGACTTTGCCGTCGGCCTAGAATGGATCCGACCCGCGCGGCCGGCGCGCGATCCGGACGACTACAAGGAGAACCCGCATGGAGCACAAGCTGCCGCCTCTTCCCTACGCGATGGACGCGCTCGCGCCGCACGTATCGAAGGAGACGCTCGAGTACCACTACGGCAAGCACCATCAGGCCTACGTGACGAACCTGAACAACCTGATCAAGGGCACCGAGTTCGAGAACATGGGCCTGGAGGACATCGTCCGCAAATCCTCGGGCGGCGTGTTCAACAACGCCGCGCAGGTCTGGAACCACACCTTCTTCTGGTCATGCATGAAACCCGGCGGCGGCGGCCAGCCCGCCGGCGCGCTCGGTGACGCCGTCTCGCGCAAGTGGGGTTCGTTCGACGGCTTTCGCGAGGCATTCGGCAAGAGCGCGGTCGGCAACTTCGGATCGGGCTGGACCTGGCTCGTGAAGAAGGGCGACGGTTCGGTCGACATCGTCAACACGAGCAACGCCGGAACGCCGCTGACCACCGGCGACAAGGCGCTGCTGACGATCGACGTCTGGGAGCATGCGTACTACATCGACTACCGCAACGCGCGTCCGAAGTTCGTCGAGGCCTTTCTTGCCGATCTTGCCAACTGGGATTTCGCCGCGAAGAATTTCGGCTGATCCACGCGCTGCACGCGCCCGGTAGCCGTCGGCTCGACATTCTCGGGCACGTCCGTTGCCAGCGTGGTTGTCCTGCGCAGTCCAACAACAGGAGCGGTGACCATGAGCTGGCTTTGGACGTTGATCATCGGGCTGATCGTCGGCGCGATCGCGAAGTGGGTGATGCCGGGCCGCCAGAGCGGTGGAATCATCGTCACGATGATCCTCGGCATCGTCGGAGCCTTCGTCGCCACCTGGATAGGCCAGGCCGTCGGCTGGTACCAGCAGGGACAGGGCGCAGGATTCATCGCGTCGATCATCGGCGCGCTGATCGTGCTGTGGATCTACGGGCTGGTGACGCGAAAGCGCGAAGCCTGAGAAAACAGCGAAGCCTGGATCAATCGCGCGCCCGGCTCGATGCCGTGGCGCGCGAACCACCCCTGTTCCATCTCGAGGGCGAATCGCACCGCCCGGCTCGGGCAGTGGCTGTCGTCGCTGCGCGGCGCCATCTGCGCGATGTCGACGATCCGGCCGTCGTCGTCGAGGAAGGCGATCGAAAGCGCCAGCGGCGTGTTGCGCATCCAGAAGCAGTGCACCGCCTTGCGTTCGAAGACGAAGAGCATCCCTTCGTTCGGTCCCAGCGCTTGCCGTCCCATCAAGCCGATTTCGCGCCTTCGATCGTTGTCGGCAAGCTCGGCGAGGATGACGTGGATCCCGGCCTGCAGGCGGACGACGGGCAGCTTCGGCTGGGGAACCTGCGCGGCACCCGGTTGCGCGAGCGCGCCGCCGCCGGGCGCAAGCGCGAGCGCCGCGATGCCGAAAGCAAGGGAAAAGCCGATTCGTCGCATTGCGCGATAGTGCCGCAAGCGACGCGCGGGCGCGACCGTCCTTCTGCTGCGGCATAATCCCGGGGTTCGGACGCCGGCAATGCCGATGCGTCCGCCGGCCCGGAACCCGAGGAACCGCATTCATGTACGAACACATCAAGATCCCGTCGGACGGCGAGAAGATCACGGTAAATCCCGACTTTTCCCTGCAGGTTCCCGACCATCCGATCGTTCCGTACATCGAAGGCGACGGTACCGGCGTCGACATCACGCCGGTCATGCTGCGCGTGGTCGATGCGGCCGTCGAGAAGGTCTACTCCGGCAAGCGCCGGATCCACTGGATGGAGATCTACGCCGGCGAGAAATCGACGCGCGTCTACGGTCCCGACGTCTGGCTGCCCGACGAAACGCTGCAGGTCCTGCGGGAGTACGTCGTCTCCATCAAGGGACCGCTGACCACGCCGGTGGGCGGGGGGATTCGCTCGCTCAACGTTGCGCTGCGCCAGGAGCTCGACCTGTACGTCTGTTTGCGACCGGTGCGCTGGTTTCCGGGAGTGCCGTCGCCGGTGAAGGAGCCGCAGAAGACCGACATGGTGATCTTCCGCGAGAACTCCGAGGACATCTACGCAGGCATCGAGTACGAGGCGCAGTCCGACAAGGCGAGGAAGCTGATCGCCTTCCTGCAGGACGAACTGGGCGTCACCAAGATCCGCTTTCCCGAAACCTCGGGAATCGGCATCAAGCCGGTGTCGAGGGAAGGCACCGAGCGTCTGGTGCGCAAGGCCATCCAGTACGCGATCGACAACGGCAAGCCGTCGGTCACGCTCGTGCACAAGGGCAACATCATGAAGTACACCGAAGGGGCGTTCCGCGACTGGGGCTACGCGCTCGCGCAGCGCGAGTTCGGTGCGCAGCCGATCGACGGCGGCCCGTGGTGCTCGATCGCCAATCCGAAGACCGGGGGGCAGATCGTCGTCAAGGACATGATCGCCGACGCCTTTCTCCAGCAGATCCTGCTGCGGCCTGCCGAATACAGCGTGATCGCCACGCTGAACCTGAACGGCGACTACATCTCGGATGCGCTCGCTGCACAGGTCGGCGGCATCGGGATCGCCCCCGGAGCGAACCTGTCCGATTCGGTGGCGATGTTCGAGGCCACGCACGGCACCGCGCCGAAGTACGCAGGCAAGGACTATGTGAACCCGGGCTCCGAAATCCTGTCGGCCGAGATGATGTTGCGGCACATGGGATGGACCGAAGCGGCCAATCTCATCATCTCGTCGATGGAGAGAGCGATCCTCTCGAAGAAGGTCACCTACGACTTCGCACGGCTGATGGAAGGCGCGACGCAGGTCTCGTGCTCGGGCTTCGGGCAGGTGATGATCGAGAACATGTGACGGAAGGGTCGGCGCGGACGTCGCTTCAGCGACGCCTGGCGGGAGCTTCGCCCGCCGATGCGCCGATCTCGACGCGCGCCTTCAGCAGCGCGACGAAGCTCTCGGCGGCCGGCGACAGCGACGCGCCCTTGCGCGTGGCGATCGACAGGCTGCGCGTCACGACAGGGTCGACGAGCCGTATCGCCGCGAGCCGGCCGCTGTAGAAATAGCGCGTGAAGTACGACGGAAGCACGGAGATGCCGAGACCGTGTCGCGTCAACGACAGTGCCGTGGAGAGGTACGAGACCTCGTAGGCGGGCTCGAAGCGCAGGCCGATGCGCGCCATGGTGTCGTCGATCAGCGAGCGGATTCCGCTTCCCTTCGTCACGGTGACCGTCGGATGTGCGGTGATTTCGCTCCAGGCGATCTTCCTGCGCCTGGCGAGCGGTGAATCGATATTGCAGATCACGCACATCCGGTCGGCGATCAGCGGCGCGAGCTCGACTTCGGCCGAAGGACCGGGCGGAGTGCCGATGCTCAGCTCCACCGTTTCGTTGGCGACCGCGCCGATCAGGTCTTCGGGTGCGAGGTCGTGCAGCTTCACCGCGACGGCCGGAAACCGCTCGCGGAATTCCACCAGCGCCGCCGGCACGAGCGAGGAGGCCACGGCCGGCGAGGCTCCGAGTTCGAGCCGACCGTGCCGACGCCTGGCGACATCGTCGAAGCCGCGCTCGAGCTCGGTCAATTCGCGCAGGATGCGCTCCGCGCGCGTGATCGCTTCGTGCGCGGCCGCGGTGGGGCGCAGCGAGCGCGTCGTGCGATCGAACAAGCGCATGCCGATCGACTCCTCGAGCTGTCGGATCGCCACGCTTGCTGCAGGCTGGGTGATGTGCAGCTGTCCGGCGGCGCGCGTCAGGCTGCCGAGCCGGTAGACGCTGACGAAGGCCTGCAGTTGCCTGAGGTTGATATTCATTCGGAATACGTATGAATCGAGACGAATAATCAATTTTACGGTGAGTTTTCTCCGTGCAACCATCCGGCAGAACAGGCCGTGGCGATGCTCGGCGTCGGGAAGCCTCGCACCGGCTGCGGTCGTCCCGTCGAAACGCGAAAAAACCAGGAGACCCGGATGAGCCTCGTCGTCGACATCCACACGCACATGCTGAACCGCGAGTGGCTCGACCTGTTGAAGTCGCACGGTGCTCCGCGCTATTCCGTCGCGCGGGTCGAACCCGGCGTCGAAGCGGTCCACAAGGACGGTGCGCCGTTCATGACCCTGACGCCGGGCATGTTCGACTACGGCATGCGCATCCGGAACATGGATCGCGCGCGGGTCGATCTCGCCGTCGTCTCGCTGACCTGTCCGAACGCCTACTGGGGCGGCCCGGAGATCAGCCTGCGGGCGGCACGCCTCGTCAACGACGACATGGCGGCGGCGCAGCGGCAGTATCCGGAGCGGATCCGGTGGTTCGCCTCGCTGCCGTGGCAGCACCGTGATCTCGCGCTGGACGAACTCGCGCGGGCCTGCGATGCGGGCGCCGTCGGGGTCATGGTGCTGGCGAACATCGCCGGGCGGTCGCTCACCGATCCGGCCTTCGCCGAGATCTGGCAGGCGATCGACGACCGGCGCCTGCCGGTGCTCGTGCATCCCACCGACCCTCCCGGGGCCGGCGAGATGGACATGGCAGAACACAACCTGATTCCGCCGGTCGGATTCACCTTCGACACTTCGCTGGCGATCGCGCGCTGCATCTACGACGGCTTTCTCGACCGGTATCCGAGGCTGAAGCTGATCGCGTCGCACGGCGGGGGCGCACTGCCTTACCTCGTCGGACGCCTCGACATCTGCCACGAGCGGATCCCGCGCTGTCGCGCACGCACGCAGGAGCGCCCGAGCAACTACATGCGACGCGTGTTCGTCGATACCGTCGTCTTCACGCAGGACGCACTCGAGATGTGCGTGAAGGTGTGCGGCCCGGACAACGTGCTCTACGGCTCGGACTATCCGCACAACATCGGAGACATGACCGGTTGCCTCGCGCGAGTCGACGACCTGCCCGACGGCATCCGGCATCGGGTACGCGGAGCCAACGCGCAACGCATCTTCGATCTCGGCTGAAACCGCAATTCGCCAACGAGGAGACAGGAAATGGATCGACGCGCACTGCTGGAGGGATTCGGTGGCGCATTCGGCCTGCTGGCGCTCGCATCGGTGCCGCGCATCGTGCTGGCGCAGGCGGACAGACCGATCGTTCTCGTGGTTCCCTACGCACCCGGCGGCACCAGCGATCTGCTCGGCAGGCTGATCGCCCAGCATCTCGGAGCCGCGGCCGGGCGGACGGTCGTCGTGGAGAATCGCCCGGGTGCCGGAACCGGCGTGGGCGCGAGCCACGTGGCTCGTGCCGCGGCCGACGGCACGACGCTGCTGCTCGCGACGAGCACGACTCTCGCGATCAACCCTTCGCTGTATCCGAAGCTCGCGTACGACCCGGCCACCGAATTCGCGCCGGTCGGCCTGGTCGCGGCGGTGCCGTTCATGCTCGTCGTCCATCCTTCGCTGAGGGTGAACACCGTCGCCGAACTGGTGTCGCTCGCCAAGCGCGATCCGGAGGCCCTGAACTACGGGTCGGCCGGCAACGGAAGTCCGCAGCACCTGATCGCCGAGATGTTCAAGGCCGCCGCCGGCATCCGGATGCAGCACGTGCCCTACAAGGGTTCCGCGCCGGCGATCACCGACCTGGTGGGCGGCCAGATCAACGTCATGTTCAGCGATTTCGCCCCGGCGATGCCGCACGTGAAATCCGGAGCGCTGAAGGCGCTCGCCGTGACCACGGCCACGCGCGTGTCCTCGGTTCCCGACCTGCCCACGATTGCCGAATCCAGGGTGGCCGGCACCGCCGACTTCGAGGCGGTGGCGTGGCAAGGCGTGGTGGCGCCGGCGGCGACGCCGAAGGACGTGATCGTGCAACTGCACCGTCAGCTGAACGACGCGATGACGCAGCCCGAAGCGCAGGCGAAGCTGCGAGCGCTCAACGTCGAGCCGCGCACGAGCGAGAGTCCGGCGCAGTTCGCCGCCTACATCCGCAGCGAAGCTGCCCGCTGGGGCGAGGTCGTCAGGGCATCGGGCGCGACCGTGGACTGATCGCGACTGCCTCCCCGTGCTTCGGGCTCGCGCTCGCATTGATCGATCGGCGGGCCGCCACTAGACTCTCGGGGCTTCGGCCTGTCGAAGAGCGGCAGTGCACCGTGACGACGAACGCAGAGCGTCTGCACAAGGACGCCTACAACGACGAGGAGACCACGCCGATGCGCATCCGCAACTACCGCGACTTCTGGTCGGGGGCGATGTTCGTGGCGCTGGGGCTGCTGTTCGTCGTCTTCTCGCAGGCGTACCAACTGGGCACGCCGGCGCGCATGGGCCCGGGGTTCTTTCCGACGATGCTGGGCGCGATCCTCGCGCTGCTCGGCCTGATCGTGATGTGGACTTCGACGGCGCGCAGCAGTGCCGAGACGCGCCTCGAGTCGGTAGGCTGGCGCGAACTGTTCCTGGTGCTCGCGGCGATCGGCGTGTTCGGGGCGGCGCTCACGCACCTGGGCATGGTGGTGGCCATCACGCTGCTGATCGCGATCTCGTCGAGCGCCAGCCACGAGTTCAACTGGAAGGAGACGCTCGTCTCGATCGTCGTGCTGCTGGTGCTCTCGGACCTGGTGTTCGTGCGTGGACTGGAGTTGCAGTTTCCGGTCTGGCCGACGTTCCTCACGCAGTAGCTCCGGAGCCGCGCAGCCGATGGAACTCCTGTCTCACCTGGCGCTGGGCTTCGGCGCGGCGCTGTCGCTGGACAATCTCTTCTACTGCTTCGTGGGCGTGCTGCTGGGCACGCTGATCGGCGTGCTGCCGGGCATCGGGCCGGTGGCCACGATCGCGATGCTGCTGCCGATCACCTACCAGATGAGCGACCCGACGACGGCACTCATCATGCTGGCGGGGATCTACTACGGGGCGCAGTACGGGGGATCGACGACGGCGATCCTGGTGAACCTGCCCGGGGAGATCTCCTCGGTGGTGACCACGCTCGACGGCTACCAGATGGCGCGCAAGGGTCGCCCGGGTCCGGCGCTGGCGATCGCGGCGATCGGCTCGTTCTTCGCGGGCACGGTGGCGACGCTGCTGATCGCCGGCTTCGCACCGCCGCTGGCGGAGGTGGCGTTCAAGTTCGGACCGGCCGAGTACTTCTCGCTGATGGTGCTCGGGCTGATCGCCGCGGTGGTGCTGGCGCACGGCTCGATCGTCAAGGCGCTGGCGATGGTGGTGCTGGGCCTGCTCATCGGCATGGTGGGCACCGACGTGAATTCGGGCGTGGCGCGCTTTTCCTTCGACATACCGGAGCTGACCGACGGCATCGACCTGGCCGTGGTGGCGATGGGGATCTTCGGCTTCGGCGAGATCATCGCCAACCTCGAGCAGCGCGAAAGGCGCGAGATCTTCGCCAACAAGGTCGGACGCCTGCTGCCGAGCATGGCCGAGTTCAAGGCCTCGATCGCACCGATCGTGCGCGGCACGGCGCTCGGTTCGCTGCTGGGCATCCTGCCGGGCGGCGGTGCGGTGCTCTCGTCGTTCACCTCCTACGCGGTCGAGAAGAAGATCTCCAAGACGCCCGAGCGCTTCGGGCACGGCGCGATCGAAGGCGTGGCCGGTCCGGAGGCGGCCAACAATGCGGGCGCGCAGACTTCGTTCATCCCGATGCTCACGCTGGGCATCCCCACCAACGCGGTGATGGCGCTGATGGTGGCGGGCATGATGATCCACAACATCCAGCCCGGCCCGCAGGTGATGACGAGCAACCCGACGCTGTTCTGGGGGCTGATCGCCTCGATGTGGGTGGGCAACCTGATGCTGGTGATCCTGAACCTGCCGCTGATCGGCATCTGGATCAAGCTGCTGACGGTGCCCTACCGGGTGCTGTATCCGGCGATCCTGCTGTTCTGCGGCGTGGGCGCCTATTCGCTGAACAACAACGTCTTCGACGTGTTCATGACGATCCCCTTCGCCATCCTGGGCTACGTGTTCCGCAAGCTCGACTGCGAGGCCGCACCGCTGCTGCTCGGCCTGGTGCTGGGCAAGCTGATGGAGGAGTACCTGCGCCGCGCGATGACGATCTCGCGCGGCGACTGGTCGGTGTTCGTCACCCGCCCGCTGTCGGCCGCGCTGCTGGCCATGGCCGTCGCGCTGCTGGTGATCGTGTTCCTGCCGGCCATCGCCAGAAAGCGCAGCGAGGCTTTTGCCGAAGAGGAGAGCTGAGAAGCCTCGGCTTCCCGGCGTGGTCGAGTCGAAGCCGAGCTCGACTCGTTCCTGTGAATCGCTAACCGGAGAGCACGTCATGCATGCAGGATTGTTTCGAATGTGTCTGGCTGTCGCGCTGGCCGGGCTCGCAGCGATCGCGAACGCCCAGAGCTGGCCCACGAGAACGGTGCGTATCGTGATTCCCTACGCCGCGGGCGGCGGGGTGGACGGTGCCGCTCGGCTCGTGGCCAACCATCTTTCCCAGACGCTCGGCCAGAACTTCGTCGTCGACGCCAAGCCCGGCGGTGCAACGGTAATCGGCACCAATGCCGTCGCCCACGCTGCACCGGACGGCTACACCTTGCTGTTCACCGGTAGCTCGACGATGTCGGTTCTTCCGCTGGTGCACCCGACCGCGTTGCCGTTCGATCCACTGAAGGATTTCGAGCCTATAGGCATGGTCTCGCGCATGCCGTTCTTTCTGGTTACGTCATCGTCCCAACCGTATCGCGGATTAGCCGATCTGATGGCCGATGCCAGGGCGAAACCGGGACAACTCGCGTTTGCCAGCAATGGAATAGGCTCGATGGTTCATCTCGGCATCGCACGTCTGACGCAGAGCGCAGCGGTCGACATGATTCACGTGCCCTATCCCGGCTTCGCTCCCGCGCTCACCGACGTGGTCGCGGGCCGCGTCGCGATGACGATGGCCGATCTGGCGCCGATCAAGGGCCAGCTCGACGCTGGGGCAGTGAAGCCGCTCGCGGTGAGTTCGGCCGGCCGCTCGCACTTCCTGCCGGACGTGCCGACCCTCGCCGAGGCAGGCTATCCGGGCACCGAGTTCGAGATCTGGCTCGCGCTGTTCGCGCCCGCCGGGACGCCACAGCCGGTGATCGACACGATCGGCAAGGCGATGCGGGGCTACCTCGGATCGCCCGAAGCACGCGAAGCGTACGGCAGGCTCGGCCACGAGGCCGATGCTTCCGACGGGCCCAGCGTTCGCCAGCGCATCGTCAACGAACAGAAGGCCTTTGCTCCCGTGGCGGCCGCAGCCGGCCTCGCCCGCAAGCAGTGAATCGACCGAAGAACCGCGCCGTGGCGCTGTCGTCTGCCCCGGACGCGGGCCGCCGCAGCGCCGCGCACTTTCTGTTACAGGCGTTGTGCGAACAGGGCATCGAGTACGTCTTCGGCAACCTCGGCACCGACCATGCGCCCTTGATCGAGGAACTCGCGCGCTGGCGTGCCGAAGGCCGATCGGCGCCGAAGATCGTGCTGTGCCCGCATGAGAACACGGCTGTCCACATGGCGGGCGGGTACGCGGCTGCAACCGGCCGCGGCCAGGTGGTGATGGTGCACGTGGATGCGGGTACTGCCAACGCGTCGATGGGGCTGCACAACCTGTTCCGCGCACGTCTGCCGGTGCTGCTCATGGCCGGTCGAGCGCCGTTTTCCAGCGAAGGCGAATTGGCGGGAGGCCGCGATACCTATGTGCACTTCGTGCAGGAGCCGTTCGATCAGGGCAGCCTCGTACGTCCTTACGTGAAATGGGAGTACACGCTGCCCTCCGGTGTCGTGGCGCATGAAACCGTGGCGCGCGCTTGCGCCGTGATGCATAGCGACCCGGCCGGGCCCGCCTACCTGATGTTGCCGCGCGAGGTGCTGGCCGCCGACTGCGACGTCTTCAGCGTGCGTGGATTTCCGGCGGCCCGATATGCGCCTGTCAGACACCGTGGCGCAGATCCGGATGCGATCCGCGCCGTGGCCGAGCGGCTGCTGGCGGCGCGCGAGCCTTTGCTGGTTACCGCCTACGCCGGACGCCAGACCACCACCCCGCTGCTCATCGACCGGCTCGCGCGACTGGCGGGAATCCGCGTGTGCGAGTTCAACAGCGTCTACCTGAACATCCCGCGCGACAGCCCCTGTTTTGCCGGTTACCAGCCGGCCCCATATGTCCAGAGCACCGATTTCGGCCTGTTGGTCGACGTGGACGTGCCCTGGGTACCGAAGACCACGCGGCCGAACTCCGAGGCGTACTGGGTGCAGATGGACGTCGACGCCATAAAGCGTGAACTGCCGATGTGGCCTTTTGCCACCGACCTGAGGGTGGAGGGCGACAGCGCGCGCATGCTCGAACAACTGATCGAGGCGGTGCAGGCGTTGGCCACGCCGCAGTTTCGGGAACGGGCGGCGCAGCGCCTCGAGCGTCTCGCTTCCGAGCATGCCGAGCGGGAGCAGGCCGCGGCGACACGTGCGGCCGATGCCGGTACACCGGGCAGCCTCAATCCGCATCACGTCTGTGCGGTGCTGGGCCGGCTGCTACACGAATCGGACATCGTGCTCAACGAGGCGATCCGCAATACGCTGGCTGTTTTCGAGCAGATCCCGCGCACTCGGCCCGGCACGCTGGTGGGCCTGCCGGGTGGCGGTCTCGGCTTCTCGGCCGGCATGGCACTCGGCTACAAACTGGCTCATCCCGACCGGCGCGTGGTGCATGTCGTGGGCGATGGAAGCTTCCACTTCTGCAATCCGAGCTCGCTGTATGCCACTGCGCAACAGTACCGGTTGCCGATCTTCACCGTGGTGCTCGACAACGGCGGCTGGGCGGCCGTGAAGGAGGCCACTTTGCGCATGTATCCCGGCGGCGTCGCCAGCCAGCAGGATTCCTACGAGTCGGTACTTGCGCCACGGGTCGATTTCACGCGCATCGTCGCGGCTGCCGGCGGCCATGGAGAGCGGCTCGACGATCCGGCACAGGTGGAAGGCGCGATAGCCCGTTGCCTGGCTGCGCTCGACGCTGGTCGTTCGGCGTTGCTTCAAGTGGCCCTAGCGCCGCATTGAGCCTCGTTGCAGATCGACCAGTGCCGCGTCCGACTTTCACCTCTGATGGAACATCGACATGATCGAAGCATTGTCTCGCGCCGACGCTCCGGTCTTCGTGCGATGCAATCCCGTCAGCGGCGAGGTGGCAACGCGAGCGACTGCATTCGACGTCGCCGGGGCATTGAGCGCAACCGATGCCGCGGCTGCGGCGTGGCCGGCGTGGGCCGCCACGGGGCCCAATGCACGCCGCGCCATTGTCTCCCGGGTTGCCGAGCTGCTGCTCGAACGCGCTGAAGCGTTCACGCAGGCGATGATCGCCGAGACCGGCACCTCGGCCACATGGGCGCAGTTCAATATCCGTGGTGCCGCAGGCGCTTTGCGCGAGGCGGCCGCACTGGCCACCCAGGTGGGCGGCGAGGTGATTCCGTCGGACAAGCCCGGCTGTCTCGCCATGACCGTGCGGCGTCCGGTCGGTGTGGTGCTCGGCATGGCGCCGTGGAACGCGCCGCTGCTGCTCGGCGTGCGCGCGCTCGTGATGCCGCTCGTGTGCGGCAACTGCGTGGTGCTCAAGGCGTCGGAAGCCTGTCCGGGCACGCACTGGATGATCGGCGAGTTGTTTCGTGACGCAAACCTGCCGCAATCGGTGCTGCAGGTGGTGACCCACGAGGCAAGTGTCGCTCCCCAGCTCGTCGAGGCGTTGATCGCGCATCCGGCGGTGCGTCGCGTGAACTTCACCGGCTCTACCCGCGTCGGCCGTATCGTCGGCGAACTGGCTGGCCGGCATCTCAAGCCTGCATTGCTGGAACTCGGGGGCAAGGCGCCGTTGGTCATCCTCGAGGACGCCGACATCGATCAGGCGGCGTCCGCGGCGGCTTTCGGGGCTTTCGTCAACCAGGGGCAGATCTGCATGTCCACCGAGCGCATTGTCGTGGACGAACGCATTGCGGACGCTTTCGCGCAGCGGCTGGCGGACAAGGCGCTCGCCCTCAGGGCTTCGGACAAGGCGGCGATCGGCACGCGCCTCGGCTGCCTGATCAGTACTTCGTCAGCCGAGCGCGTCGAAGAGTTGGTGGCCGATGCGGTCGCGCGCGGCGCCAACTTGCTGACGCCGTTGCGGCGCGAGGGCGTGTGGCTCGAGCCCGTGGTGATCGATCGGGTGCGTCCGGGGATGCGACTGTACGAGGAGGAGTCGTTCGGTCCGATCGCCGCGCTGGTTCGCGTACGCGACGCGGACGAGGCGGTCGAAATCGCAAACGATACCGAGTACGGCCTGGCCGGCGCGGTTTTCGGACGCGACCTCGCACGCACGCTGTCGGTGGCGCAGCGCCTGCAAGTGGGGGTCTGCAACGTGAACGGCACCACCGTGAGCAGCGAGCCGCAACTGCCGTTCGGTGGCGTCAAGGCAAGCGGCTACGGTCGCTTCGGTGGCAGGTCGGCGATCGCCGAATTCACCGAACTTCAGCTACTCACGGTGCACACGCAGCCGCAGGTCTATCAGCTGTGAATCAGACCTACTCGTGAGGCCGGCGCAATCGCGGTGTAACCTTACCCGACGGACTCTCCTCCGCTGGATCCCGAGAAGCAATTGCAGCCCCTGGCGAAAGTCCCCGACATCCCGCTCGTGCTGGTGGCTGGTGCCGACGCGGGGTTTCCCACCTTGCAGGCGCTGCTCGACAAGGCGAAGGCGGCTGAAGTCCTGATGGGTAACACCGGCGTTTCCACGTCGCAGCATCTGGCCGCCGAGCTGCCCGCCACCCTGGCGAAGGTGCATCTTTCCTCGGTTTTGTATCGCGGCAGTGGCCCGCGATCATGGATGTCCTCGGCGGGTACATCCCGATCGCGCTCGTCGACCTGACTTCGGCCGCCCCCGCGCATCAAGAGCGGAGCCGCGCGTAATTCCGACCATTGCCGAAGCTGGAGTCCCGGGCTATTCGGCTACCGGCTGGATACGGCCCTGCGTGCTCTGGCGCTCCAGTCGTAATGAGCGACAACGGACGCGTAGTCATCGATGACCGCCATCCACTGGCTATGAACGCTCTGGCCGGGCGTGACGTTTTCGAGCAAGCCGATGTCGTGGTCGTTATCGGCAGCCGCTTCCCCAGTCCTTGGCGTCTGCTGCGCCTGCAACCGATGAAGGGAACAGCGGGACCGGCGGCCCCGCCCAATCCCCTTGGCGAGGCGGCCGCTCGGGCCTCGGCTTGAGCGGTCCCGGGAACAGCACACGATTTTCAAGCCCGGCGCGAACGAGTCAGAATCTGCGCGGCGCAAAGCTTGTCCGGGAGTTTGACCTTCGCCTTCCTGCGTGCAGGTGCGAGTTCGCCCACCCGAGCCCTCAGGCGCGTGAGCACCCGGACGAGTACATCTATCTCCTCGTCCGAGAAAGACTCGAGCAACGCGCCTTCCCACGCGGTGGCTTCTGCGCTGATCACTTCGAAGATCGCCTTTCCCTTCGGTGAGAAGTCGAGCTTGAGTAAACGGTTGTCCGCCGGGTCGAGCGCGCGCGTTACATAACCGATCTGGACCAGGCGACTGACAGCGCGACTGACGCGAACCTTGTTGACCGTCGTGTATGCAGCCACCGTCTTGGTGGAGAGGGGCGCGAAGGAGCCGATCACCGCCATGATGCGCCACTCCGTCATGCTCAGCTCTGTGACCTGATGCAGCGTGGCTGCGAGTTCGCCGCTGACAATATCCGCGGTGATTGCGAGGTGATAGGGAAGGAACTGATCGAGCCGCAACGCTTCACGATTCCTGTTCCCGCGTGAAGTGCGAGCGATCGCACGCTTGACGTTCTTGACGGGCATTTGACTCCATTCTCCGGCATCGAACTCGTTCGCCCTATGCAAAGACGCGTTGACATCGCAGGACGAGCGACGGTAAAGTCATTACAAATGAAACGATTCTAGAAGAAACCGAAGGGCATTTGAATCGGGGGGACGTATATGTCAGGCCAGGAGGATTGGCGCACCCAACTTTCGCAGCCGACGTTCGAGATGGACGAGTGGCAGATCGAAGTGCCGGTCAAGGCACGCGATGGTACGCAGCTGTTCGTCGACGTACGTCTTCCGAAAGGGCCTGCAGGGGCTCGCTATCCCGCTCTGCTGTCGATGTCGCCATACGGCCGCGAGATCCAGCATCTCGCCCCGCCCGTCGGTCGCGAGTCGGACTACACGCGCGGCACCGGTGGCATCGAGAGTGGCATGACCGACTACTTCGTGCCACGCGGTTACGTGCACGTCCATGGCGATCCTCGTGGGATCGGGCGATCGGGCGGGCAATACGAGCATTTCGGCGAGCAGGAGCAACAGGACGGGTACGACCTCATCGAGTGGATTGCCAGGCAGCCGTGGTGCAACGGCCAAGTCGGCATGCTCGGCATGTCCTATTTCGCGGTCAATCAACTGCTCGTTGCCACGCAGCGCCCGCCAAGCCTGAAGGCGATCTTTGTACACGACGGCTACTCGGATATGTACCGTCAGCTCGCGTATCACGGCGGGATCTTCAACTTCGGCTTCTATCAGCACATCTGGCGACTTTTTCCCACGTCGACTACGCAGCCGATATCGCGGAGACTCCTGAGCGAAGATGAATACGAAGCGCGCCTCGAGAACATCCGAGGGGATCGCGATCTTCGCGGTTATCCGTATCTTTACAAGCTGACGATCAATCCGGAAAACAATCCGCTGATGCTGGATCTGCTGATGCATCCGTTCGACGGCGAGTTCTACCGTGAGCGGTCGGCATATCCCGACTTCGACAAGATCCAGATTCCGGTGTTCATCGTGTCGAGATGGAGCGCATGGGCGATCCATCTGCCCGGCGCCATCGATGCGTTCTACAACCTGGACGTGCCGCGCAAGATGGTCGTGACGGAGACCTCGTGGGAGGGTGGCTTCGGCCGGCCCTGGCACGAGAACCACGATCTCGTACTGCGTTGGTACGACCACTGGCTGAAGGGCAATGACACGGGTGTGATGGACGAGCCGCCGGTACGGTACTTCGTCAAGGGTATGAACCGTTGGGACCAAGCCGACACGTGGCCACCAAAGGGCGTTTCGTATCAGCCGTACTACCTGCACGAAGCGGGGGTTCTGTCCGATCAGGCCCAGATACCGCACGAGCGGCCGAGCCGTTTCTTCAACGAGCCCTGGCAAGCGCCGGGTCAGATGAGCGAGAGCGTGAAGTTCACGTCGGCGCCCGTATCGACGGCGTTGGAGATTGCGGGACCGGTAGCGCTCCATTTCTGGGCGAGCCTCTCGTCCGACGACGCCAACTGGTTCGTGCAACTGCGTGATGTCGCACCGGACGGAACGGCGAAGATCGTGACGAAGGGTTGGCTGAAGGCGTCGCATCGAGAACTCGATGCGGAACGCTCGACTGCCGAGCGCCCGTATCACCCGCATGTGCGCCGTCTGGAAACGAAGCCGGGCGAGACCTACGGCTACCAGATCGACCTGCGCGACACGGCGCACGTATTCCTGCCGGGGCATCGAATGCAGATTTTGATCAAGGGCCAGGATTCTCCGTGGGAGGATTTCGCAATCTGGTATCACGTGAACAACATGACGAGGACGGAGCACACGATTCATCACGACTCGCTGCAGCCATCACACGTGTTGCTTCCTGTGCGAAAAATGGCCGACTAGGCCACCCGAGGAGACAAGGATGTCGACTTTCACGACCCGCGCACGCTCATTCGCCTTTGCCGCCTTGCTCGCAATGAGTGGCGCCGCAGCAGCCGAAACGGTGGTGCTGCGACTCAGTGATCTATTTCCCGCTGCATACCCATTTGGGCAGCTCACCACGCAGTTCGCGCAGGACGTCCAGGCGCGGACGGGTGGAAACGTGGAGGTGCAGGTCTTTCCCAGTGGCACGTTGACGACGCCCGCGCAGTGTTTCGAGGGCGTTCTGCAGGGGCTGTCTGATATGTGCCAGGCGGTTCTGGCTTACACCCCCGGCCGCTTTCCGGTAATGGAGTCGGTCGACCTGCCCGGTTATCCAATCAGCGGGCGGCTAACTACGCGAGTGGCCAACGAGATCTACCGGAAGTTCACACCGAAAGAGCTCTCGCAGGTTCATGTGCTGTACGTACATGCGCACCCACCCGGGTCCATCCTGACCGCGTCCAAGCCGGTTCGGAAGCTCGAGGACCTCAAGGGCATGCGTATCCGCTCGACCGGACTCTCCGCGCGGATTTTGACTGCCCTGGGCGCATCACCGGTCAGCATGCCGATCACGCAGGCCTACGACCCGCTGAAGCGTGGCGTGGTCGACGGCACCGACGGCACTTTTAATACGCACCGGTACTACCGATTTGCCGAGGTCACGAAGTTCACCACCGTATCGACCGACGTGGGTTATGTAACGACGTTCGCTGTCGTCATGAACAAAGACAAGTGGAATTCGCTTCCTGCGGATGCAAAGACGGCCCTCGAGTCGGTCTCAGCGGAGTACGCGACCAAGGCGGGCGAGTTGTGGGACAAGATCGAGATGGAGGGGCTCGCCTACGCACGTGAGCGCCAGCACGAGTTCATTCGTCTGGAGCCGTCCGAGATGGCACGTTGGCGGGATGCCGTCTTGAAGCCGCTGGAAGCCGACTACGTGAAGCGCATGGAGGCGGCTGGTTTGCCGGGTCGCGCGATCCTCGATGCCAAGAAGGAGGCGATCCGCAAGTACGCCCCGGAATTCCCACCGCTGGACCCGAACTCGGTCAAGTAAGCCTAAGAACAAGACCTCCCATTCCGGTCATGCTGACTCGCACGGCGTTCCGCCTTTCGAGTACCTGTCTCTTCGTGGCGAAGCTTGCGATCGCCGCGATGACGCTGTTGACTGTCGCAGACGTCGTCCTGCGCATGCTGTTCAGAGCCCCGGTGCCGGGCACGTACGAGCTCGTCGGCATGCTCGGGGCCATCGGAGTAGCCGGTGCGCTGCCCCACGTACAGCGCACCGGGGCGTTCATCTTTGTCGAAACGGTCACGGAGCACTTCACGGGGAGCGCCAAGCGGCGCTTGCGTGGTGTCACGCTCGGTGTCGAAGTGGTCTTTCTCTTCGTGCTCGCGGCACAGTTCATTCTCGCCACCGAAGCGATAAAGAGGTCCGGACAGGTCACGGACATCCTGCACATGCCGCAATGGGTGGTCTACGCGGCCGTATCGATCGGCATGATCGTCGTAGCGGCCGTCGCGGCTGTGCAATTCCTCGAACTCGTCAAGGGACAAAGCGTCCATGAGCCCTGAGATGGCCGGTCTCGTCGGCGTCTTGGTCGCACTCTGCTTGATTTTCCTTGGCACCAACGTTGCCGCGGCCATGGCGGTCGTCGGCATGGCCGGCGTCAGCCTGTGGGTCGGAACGGCGGTCGGCTTCGAGAGCCTCGCCCCGACGATCTACGCCAAGATCGGGCAATACGATCTTGCAGTGCTGCCGCTCTTCATTCTCATGGGCCAACTGATGTTTTCCGGTGGTGGCGGAGAGCGACTCTACTCGGCCGCACGT
This sequence comes from Burkholderiaceae bacterium, assembly GCA_023954015.1. Lineage (GTDB taxonomy): Bacteria > Pseudomonadota > Gammaproteobacteria > Burkholderiales > Burkholderiaceae_E > Zeimonas. The sequence goes on along the minus strand of JAMLIS010000007.1, from coordinate 11,208 downwards.
GCGTGGCTCGGTCATATGCCGGGCGGGCTCGCCGTCGCAACCGTGGCTGCCTGTGCGGGTTTCGCCGCGATCTCCGGCTCGGCTATTGCAACGGCTGCAACCATTGGTGCGTTCGCCTTGCCCGAAATGCAGCGCGCGAAGTACCCGATGGGCTTTGCCGGCGCGACGGTTGCGGCGAGCGGCACACTCGGCATCCTGATTCCGCCGAGCGTGACGTTCATCATCTACGGCATTCTGGTCAACGAAAGCATCGGACGCCTGTTCATCGCGGGAATCGCGCCTGGAATCATCATGGCGATGGGATTCGCCGTGATGGTCGTGCTCGTCGAACGGCGCCGCGTCCTGGACACGGAATTCGCTCCGCCGGCGTCGTGGTCGGTCCGGTTCCGGTCCCTGACTGGACTCATCGAACCGGCGGTACTGCTGATCGTCGTGATCGGCGGCATGTTCGGCGGCGTCTTCACGCCGAACGAGGCGGGTGCAGTCGGTGCAACGGGTGCATTCCTGTTCGGCGTTGCGCGTCGGTCTTTCACATGGGAGTCGCTGTCGAAAGTGTTCACCGAGACGGTGGTCACCTCGGCCGTGGTCGTGTTCATCATTGCCGGATCAGCCGTTCTCAGTACGTTCCTCACCGTGACGCGCATTCCGTTCACGCTGGCAGAGACGGTCATGTCGTCCGACCTGCCGCATGTCGCCGTGCTCATGCTGATCTCCGCCGGCTATCTAATCGCGGGGATGGTGATGGAGATCCTGCCGGTCATCATCATCACCGTGCCCATCTTCGCGCCGATCATCGTCAACATGGGATACGACCTGATCTGGTTCGGGGTCCTGATCGTCGTTCTCGGCCAGGCCGGGATGATCACTCCGCCGGTCGGGGTGAACATCTTCGTGGTCAAGCGCATGCTGCCGTTCATCAGTCTCGGTGAGTTGTTCAAGGCAGCCTGGCTGTTCGTCGGCGTCATAGTTGCATTGATTGCAGTCATGATCGCCTGGAAGGATTCCGTTCTTTTCTTTGTTTCATGGTTCGAATGACCGGCGTGATCGAAGAAGGCGTCAAAGACGGACTCGTCGCAGCACTGAGCGGCCGAATCGCCCTCGTGGTGATCGACATGCAACGAGACTATTGCGCGCCGGGGGGTGTCATCGATGCGCTCGGCCACGACACGTCGCACTTCGCCGGGGTAGGCGCTCGGATCGAGAGCTTTCTCTCGAGGAATCGGCGCGCTTTCGATCTCGTGGTCTTCGTACGTACAGTTTTCCCTTCATGGCCACTGTCCCGGGCGCTAGGGTCTCACTATGCACGTACGGCGCTGAGGCGCGTACGCTCATCTGAGTCGGCCGACTGGTTCGCTGTGCAGCCCGAGGCGGGCGACTTCGTTATCGACAAGTTCAGATATTCGGCGTTCGTCGATACCGCACTCGATGCCATGCTTCGAGCGGCACGGATCGACACGATCGTCGCGTGTGGTGCGACGACGGATGTGTGCGTCGATACGACGGTCCGTGACGCGTTCATGCGTGATTATTCGGTTGTCCTCCTGTCGGATTGCTCGGGCGGCTCGACGCTTGCGCGTCATGAGAATGCGCTCGACGTACTCGATGGTTTTTTTGCGCGAGTGCACTCCTCGGTTGAAGTGGAAGACGCACTTGGTGTTCGGTCTGAAAGTCGAGCTATTTGAGAGTGTTGACTCTTGGTCCTTTTCGTAACGTAATCTGCCGCGATGAGGACCAGACGCGTCTCGAACTGTCGCAAGTCCTTGGCTCGCGTTCTCCCGGATTCTCGAGGATCTGCGGACAGTCACCCACCTCTACGCTGTGTGTTTCGCCGGTGGCCGAAGGCGTCCTTCCACTACATCCGTCGGGGCTCGTCCTCGCCGAGCACGTCCTCGAGCGTGCGCACCAATCGACGCGTGTTCCCGTAGCGCCGGGTGAAGCGTTTGCGGTCGAAGAATTCGAGCACTTCGATCGAAACGTTGCGTCCGATTCCGGAGCGGTCGCGGAATGCCATCGCGCTCACTTCTCCGTTCGCATCGTCCTGCGCAACTGCGCATACGACTTCGCCCAGTCGGCGCAGCGCTGACGGCACGTAGTAGTGCCTGGAGGACACGCGAACGATGCGCCCGAGGCGAGCCGAGTGTTCGAGCGCGGATTCTACGTACTCGGTCGGCTCGTCCAGCAATGCGGCCAGCTCGTGCAGCGAAGGCGGGCGTAGCGGTCGTCGTTCGATGTGGGGGGCGAGTTTGCGCCACATCGCTTCCTGGGCTGGATCGATCGTCGGTCGGTGGGTGGGGAGCCGGACGGTACCGCTGGTCCTGACGAGCCGCCCGCGCAACGCGAGCTCGCGCGCTATCCCGATGGCGAGCGGTCGCGAGACTCGCGGCGCATGGCTATCCAGGATGCGGTCTTCCGGCATGCCGATCGTACAAGGCGAGTCAAGGTGCCACTTCGCGACGCTCTCGATCGCCTGTCGTTCGACGCTCGACCACCGTGCGGGCGAGAAGCCTATGGGGCCGTCGCTGGTGGCGATGCGTTCCATCTGGACTCGCGCGAACAGCTCCTGCGCTTCGTCTTCGGCGAGATTGCGATTCGCACGGAACTGCCGCAGCGGCAGCCCGCCCACGCATACATCGAGCAGGCGCGCGAGTGCGGTCGCGTCGTTGTGCACGGCCATCGCGGACAGGTACGCGAGGCGCTCGGGCTTCGTGCGCCCCCGCGCGGGCGCGAAGATGTCGATCACCTGGCCACCGCCGATCGTGCGACGCGACGACGGATCGCGCACGATGAACCGGTCGCCATGAGCGGCGCCGATCGGGTGCTCGAGCATGAGTTGCGCGAACGCGCTGGCTCCGGTATCGACCGTCCTGGCTTCCAGCCAGGAGATGCGCGCGTTCGCGTGCGCAGTCCCCAGGTGCACGGACACCGGTGTCCCGTTCGCGACGGGCTTCGGTACGCTGCCAAGAATTCTCACCCGAGCGTCCCATCTCGCCGTGGGCAAGGGTGCCTGCGGGGCGACGATCCAGTCGCCCCGTGCGATCGACGCGGCGACGTCGCCCGGTCCCGAGAGGTTCAGCGCGCAGCGCTGTCCTGCCTGGCCCGATTCCGCGGGCCGGTTGTTAACATGCAGCGAACGTACGCGAAGCGAGGTGCCGTCGGGCGCGCGTACGGAATTTCCGACTTGAACGGATCCCGAAGCGGCCGTTCCAGTGACGATGAGCCCGGTGCCGGCGACATTGAATACGCGATCGATAGCAAGCCGAAAAGTTCCCCTCCGCGAGCGGAGTGCGCTTGAGCGTGCGGCGCTCAGCAAATGCTCCTTCAGCGCATCGATTCCCCGGCCGTCCAAGCAGGACACCGGAAAGATCGGAACGCCCGACAGCGCGGTACCCGCGCACATCGTTTCGATCAGCGCGCGCACCTGCGCGATCCGCGCGTCGCTCACGCGGTCGATCCGTGTCATCACGACAACGCCGCCGGGCACTTCGAGCAGATCGAGGATCGACAGGTGCTCGGCCGTCTGCGGCATCGGTCCGTCGTCGGCGGCGATCACGAGCACCGCAAGGTCGATCCCCGACAGTCCGCACAGCAGGTTGCGCACGAAACGCTCGTGTCCGGGCACATCGATGAATCCGATCGAGTCGACCGGCGGCTGTCCGGGGGCGGCTTCCACCGGCAGATAGGCGAAGCCGAGATCGATGGTCATTCCACGCTTTCTTTCCTCGGGCAGCCGGTCGGTGTCGACCGAGGTCAGCGCGCGTATGAGCGAGGTTTTGCCGTGATCGACGTGACCCGCGGTAGCGACGATCATGGGCAGCGCACGGTACCGGTCCATAGCAACGGCAACTGCGAGACGAACCCGGCTTCGTCTTCGAGGGCGCGCAGATCGAAGATCAAGGCTCCGTCACGGATGCGGCCGACGACTGGCAGCGGAAGCCGGCGAAACGCCGCGGCAAGGTCCTTCAGCGCTGTACCGCGCTGCTTCGCGCCCTCCGGCCGGATCGCCAGGCCGGCGCTCGCGAGGGCGCGCAACGGTTGCGCTCCGCTGCCCACCTGGCTCTCACAGGCGATCGCGTCGACGGTCGCGACTCCGTCGAGTGCCGACGCGCATGCAGGCCGCAGGCGTTGCGCCGCCGCGGCGATGTCGGCCGCAGTCCGCTGGAGCATTCGCAGCGTCGGCAGGCGCCGAACGAGCCGCTGCGGATCGGAGTACAGGCGCAGCACGGCGGCGAGCGCTGCGACGGTCAGTTTGTCGACGCGCAGGGCGCGCTTGAGCGGGTTGCGCCGGATCTTCGCGACGAGATCGGCGCGCCCGACGATGATGCCGGCTTGTGGACCTCCAAGCAGCTTGTCGCCGCTGAACGTGACGATGTCGGCACCGCGCGCCAATGCTTCGGTGGGCGTCGGCTCGTATGGCAGGTCGTATGTGCGCAAGTCGACGAGCGAGCCGCTGCCCAGGTCGATGACGAAAGGCACTGCGTGCTCGCGGCACAGCGCGGCGAGTGCGGCTTCGTCCACGGACGACGTGAAGCCGACGATTTCGTAGTTGCTAGCGTGCGCCTTCAGCACGGCGCCGGTGCGTGGGCCGATCACTTCGGCGAAATCGCGCAGGTGCGTGCGGTTCGTCGTGCCGACCTCGCACAGCCGGCAGCCGGCGGCGCGCACGATGTCTGGCAGCCGGAAGGAGTCGCCGATCTCGATGAGTTCGCCGCGCGAGGTCGGCACCTCGCGCCGGTTCGCGAGGCTGCGCAACACGAGCAGTACTGCGGCGGCGTTGTTATTGACCACGGTGGCCGCTTCGGCGCCCGTCAGCTCGCACAGAAGCGATTCGACGTGCGCATCGCGATCGCCGCGCCCGCCCGTCGTCAGATCGAATTCGAGATCGCTTGCTCCGCGGGCGACGCGCGTGATGGCCTCGATCGCCTCGTCGGGAAGCGCCGCCCGCCCGAGATTCGTGTGCAGGATCGTACCTGTGAGGTTGAAGACCGCTCTCGGCGAGGGCTGGAGCCGTTCATCGAGCTGCCGCGTTGCCTGCTCGACGATCGAGGACAGGGCCAGCTCATCGCCGTGCGCCGATGCGGCGGGCCGGTCGGTTCCGGTTGCGCCATGCGGCACAAGCGTCTGCGCGCACGCTGCACGCAGGATCGAGAGGGTGGAGCGGAACGCCGCAGTGACCGCGGCGCGTCCGTGTCGCTCGATCAGGTCGGCCGCCGCCTCGCTGCGAAGCAAACGGTCGACCGAAGGGATGTCCCCGAAAGCCGCCTCCTCGCGCATGCTCGCCGCGTATCACTCGAGCCGGATGTTCGCAGCGCGGATGATCCGGCCCCATTTGTCGATTTCGCGCCGGATCAGCGCATCGTATTCCTCCGGCGTCGAGCCGACCGGCTCCATGCCGAGAGAAGCCATTCGCTCGATGACATCGGGCTCGCGGACGACCTGGGCGATATCAGCGCTGATCCTGTGCAGCAGATCCTTCGGCGTGGCCGAAGGAGCGATGATTCCCATGATGCTGACGCCGCTGAATCCGGGCACCGTCTCGGCGATGGCCGGTAGGTCGGGGCTGCTCGGCACGCGCTTCGGGCTCGCTACCCCGAGCACTTTCAGCCGGCCGTCCCGCACGAACGGCATCGACGAATAGAGAATGTCGAACAGCAGCGGAACGCGCCCGCCGATGACGTCCTGCTGTGCCGCCGCGCTGCCTTTGTACGGCACGTGCACCATGTTGATACCGGCCATGCTGTTGAGCAGTTCACCGGCCAGATGCGTGCCGGTCCCGGCGCCCGGCGTTGCGTAGTCGAGCTTGCCGGGATTCTTCTTCGCGTATTCGATCAGCTCCGGAATCGTGCTGGGTCCGAACGACGGGTGCGCGAACAGCCCGTAATGAGAGACGACGACGTGCGAGACCCCTGCGAGGTCCTGGATAGTGTCGTACGGCAGGTTCGAGCGGAGGCTCGGATTGATCGTGTGCGCGCCGATGACCACGCCGAGCGTGTAGCCGTCCGGTGCCGATTTCGCGACGTGGTCGGTGCCGATCACCGTTCCCGCGCCCGGCTTGTAGTCGACGATCACCGGTTGTCCCCATTTCTGCTGCAGCTTGCCGGCGATCAATCGCGCAAACGTGTCGGTGGGGCCGCCGGGCGGAAACGGGACGATCAGGTGAACGGGCCGATTCGGCCAGGCTTGGTCGGCGGCGAGGGCGGATACGCCGGCGAGCGACCACGCGCCGGATGCCGCCAGCATGAGAAGAACTCCTCGACGATGCATGGTTTGTCTCCGTTGTTCTGGTGAGTCGATCCGTGCCCGGTCTGCGCTGCGCGGCCAAGTCCGTTTAGCGCATCGCGTCACTTGCCGCGCTGCCGCCGATCTCGCCGGCTATCGTTCGGGCCGTCTCGACGAGCCGAGGCATGATCTCTTCGCGCAACCGACGCTCCGACAGCAAGTATGAAGGGCCGCCGCAGTTGATCGCGAGCAGTTCGCCTTCGGCGCTGCGCAGCGGAACCGCCGCCGTATTGATTTCCGGATGCCAGTCGCCGATCGATACGCAGCAACCTTCGTTCCGCGTCACGGTAATGGCGCGCAGGACAGCGGGTCGGAGTTTCGGCCATTTGTTGCCATGAACGGCGGCGAGTTCGTCGAGCACTTGTGCGAGCGCTCGTTCGCCGAGCGCAGCGAGCCATGCGCGTCCGAGGGCGGAGGTGGCAAGCGACAGGCGCGTGCCGACATCGGAGCGCAGTGATACCGGCGCCGATCGTGAACGCATCGTTTCGACCAGCACCATGTCCGTGGCATCGCGAACGGCGAGGAATGAAGAGGCGCCGGCGAACTCGGCGAGTCCGGCCAGATGCGGACGCGCGATTGCGCGTAGGTCCACGCTGTCGAGGAAAGCGCGCGCGAGCCGTACGCTGCGCGCGGACAACTCGTAGTGATCGGCTTCGGCCGCTGGCTTCAGGTAGCCAAGGCCGACCAACGACGCGACGACGCGCGTGACGGTGGGCTTCGGAATACCGGTAAGCCGAGATAGTTCGCCGTTGGCAAGCGGACGGGACACGGGCTCGAAACAATGCAGGACCGCGAAGCCGCGTTCGAGCGCCGAGCGCGGTCGGGCGGCGGAAGCGACACGCCAATTGGCGGAACGGCGTCTCGGAGGGCTGGAGCGCATGGCCCAATTCTGGAATCAAAGTTGTCGCCCGGTCAACAAAAAACAAAACGCTCTTTCATTTTCTTCACATCCGTGCGCCGCGGGCATACAATCGTTTGCGGCGCACGGGGGACCCTTGAACAACGCATTCGACGTGATAGTTGCCGGCGGCGGCATCGCCGGACTCAGCGCCGGTTTGTACGCAGCACGTTTCGGTCGTCGAACGCTCGTGCTAGGCGGAAACGTGCCTGGCGGGTTACTGCTCAGTATCGAACACATCGAGGGACTTCCCGGCTTTCCGGAAGGCGTTCCTGGCTACGACCTGTGCCCGATAATGCAGGAGCAGGCCGAGGCCGCCGGCGCCGGGTTCGCATCGGCGGAGCTCGAGCGGATCGAGACCCATGGCGACGGCTGGTGCATTCATGCTGGCAGCGAGACCTACACGGCGCGTGCGCTCGTCGTGGCGACCGGCGCCCGGTTGCGTGCACTGGGCGTGCCGGGAGAAGCGGCGCTCGACGGCAAGGGGGTCAGTCACTGCGCGAGCTGCGACGCGCCGCTGCTGCGCGGGTGCGCCGTCGTTGTCGTCGGCTCGGGAGATTCCGCCATGCAGGAGTCGCTGCATCTGTCGTCGCATGCGTCGAAGGTGACGATGTTGCATCGTGGGTCGGCGCTGGGCGGGCAGGCGAGCTATCGGGAACGCGTCCTCGCCGATCCCCGTATCGAGCATCGCTACGGCGTCGTCGTGACGGAGATTCTCGGCGACGGTGCAGTCACAGGCGTTCGCATGCAGCCGACGGGCGGCGGCCCTGGATCCGAGCTCGAAGCATCGGGCGTCTTCGTCTACATCGGTGTAGAACCGAACGCCGGGGTGGTGCGTGAGTTAGTAGAGTGCGACGATCGCGGGCACATCCGTACCGACGCATACCTTCGTACCGCTCGTCGTGGGCTGTTCGCAGCGGGCATCGTGCGCGCGGGCGCATCCGGACAGGCTGCGGGCGCAGCCGGCGATGGCGTCAACGCGGCAATCATGGCCGACCGCTATCTGCGGAACGGTATCTGGAACTGAAGGGAGGGAAAGGCAATGACACGAAAGGTGCGTGTGTACGATCCCGAGGGCTATGCCCCCAGCGTGACCGGCAGCCGGCTTGCGCCGCGGCACGAAGAAGGCCTGAGCGGAAAGCTCGTCTACCTGGTCGACTGCCTGTTCGACAATTCCGAGCAGTTCCTCCTGCAGTTGCAGCAGTGGTTCGCTGAGCATTTGCCGACGGTGCGAACCCAGATCATCAAGCCCCGCGAGAGCTGGGAAGACGATCCGGCCATGCGCGCGCGCATCGAGGCCGACGGCAACGCTGCGATCCTCGGCGTAGGCCTCTGAAGCACGTGCAGCCCGACGGTCGCCGGGCTCGCGATGTCTCTGGAAGCCGCGGGCGTTCCCACGGTCGCAATCCACACGCACGTCTTCGCGCGTCTGGCGAAATCGGTCGCACGCGCCGGCGGAATGCCCACGCTGCGCCAGGCGTTCGTTCCGCAGCCGATCGTCGGCCGCTCGCCCGAGCAGCTTCGCGCGTACGTCTACGGCGACGATCCGGTCAGCAGGCGGCCCTTCGTCAGGGAGGTGCTCGAAGGACTCACGGCGCCGCTGGATGACCAGGATCTGAGCGGTCTCTCGTTCGAGCGTTCCAAGCCGCGCCTGCTCGAGCCCGACACCGAGGGGAATCTGCATCAGCTGTTCCTGCAGAACCACTGGACCGATTGCCTGCCGATCGTTCTGCCCACCGAGGAACGCGTCGAGGCGATGCTTAAGGGTACGAGCCGCGCGCCCGACGAGATCGTGGGCCGCCTGCGCCCCACGCGATACCGGGAGTTCTGGGAGTTCACCGTGGAGAAAGTCGCGGTGAACGCCGTGATGGCGGGTGCGCGCCCGGAATACCTTCCGGTGATCCTCGCGCTCGCCGCGAGCGGCATGACTGCGAGGCACAGCAGCACGACCTCGTGGGCTGCGCCGTCGATCGTCAACGGGCCCATTCGCAACGAGATCGGGATGAACAGCGGCATGGGCGCGATGGGCCCGTACAACCATGCCAATGCGACGATCGGCCGAGCACACGGGATTCTTTCCCAGAATCTGCAGGGCGGCTCCGTGATCGGTGACACCTACATGGGGTCGCTGGGCAATGCCTACAACTACTCGGCGACATGGGCCGAAAACGAGGAGCGCAGCCCGTGGGAACCGCTGCACGCGCAGCACGGTTTCGATCTCCACGAGAGCGCGGTGACGGTCTATCTCGGCGGTTGGTACACGCAGGCCGGGTACGGACCGCGCGATACTTGGGAAGACAAGTTCCGTCGTTGCTTTGCCGCGTGTGAACCGTACTGTCCACCCATCCTGGTCCTCGACCCGATCACGGCGCGTGGCTTCGTCGATCTTGGCTTCGACACGAAGCAGAAGCTGCTCGAATGGTGCTCCGCCAACTCGCTGCTCACGGCGCGCGAGTACTGGGACAACCAGTGGGTGCAGACCCTGATTCATCCGCATGCGGTGGCTGGCGTCGAGCCTTGGGCCTCGATGTTGAAGGCGCGTCCCGACGAATTGATCAGGATGTGGCGGCCGTCGGATATCTCGATCGTCGTGATGGGAGGTGAGACGCAGGGGGCCTTCAAAATGGTCGCCGGCTTGTATCGGCAGGCGACGCAGTCGATCGACAAGTGGCGGTAACGCTGCTTCTGCAAGGAGGGGAGACGGATGTTCTCGCGCAGAAGAATGGTACAGGCCGGTGCCTCCCTGTCTGTACTTATTGCGACGGGTCGTACCAGGGCGGACGCAGGGAAATTCCCGCAGGGGACGATGAAGTTCATCGTGCCGTATCCGCCGGGTGGGCCGACCGATACTCTCGTTCGAATCGTGGCGCAACGGCTCACGGAGCGATGGGGGCAGCCCGTGCTCGTCGATTACAAGCCTGGCGCGGGCACGATGATCGGCGTCGCGCATGTGGCGCAGGCGCCCAGCGATGGGCTCACGCTAGGTATCGTGAACAGCGCTTTCGTGATCAATCCAATGCTGCGAAGGTCCGTCCCCTATCAGGTCAGGGATCTCGCTCCGGTCACGCAAGTCGTCGAGGTTCCGCTTGTCCTGGCGGCGAACGTCGCTGCACCTTACGATACATTGCCTGAACTGGTAGCCCATGCCCGGAAAAATCCCGGCGAGATGAATTTCGCGACTCCGGGTGCCGGCGGCACCTCACATCTCGCGGGCGAACTGCTCAACCGCGTGGCGGATATCCGCATGACGCACATTGCGTACAAGGGAAGCGCGCCGGCGCATACCGATGTCATCGGCGGACAGGTTCCGCTACTCATCGACCCGTTGCTCTCGGTGTTGCCGCACGTGAACGCGAAGCGCATGAAGATCATCGCAGTGCTCTCGCGCGAACGCGTGAAAGGCGCGGAGAAGTATCCGACGGTCGCTGAAACCTATCCGGGCTTCGACGTAAGCACGTTCCTGGGTCTCATTGCTCCTGCCGCGGCGCCGAAGGCGGCGATCGATGGAGCATACCGGGCCGTGGCCGAAGTTCTCGCTGGTTCCGAAGAACAGGCACGCGTCGAGGCCCTCGGGATGTTCACGAAAGTGCAGGGGCCGGAGGCATTCGGCACGCTGCTCGAGGCCGAAACCAGGAAGTGGGAGTCGATCATCCGCGAGCAGAACATCTCGATCGACTGAAGCGCCCGCCGCCGACTCACGTCGCGCGGTACTCTCTGATGTAGGCACTGCCCGAAACGGGTGTGCGAGGAAGAGAAGTCCCCGGTGGGACGACCGGTCTTCAAAACCGGAAGGAGACGTTAGACGTCTCTGGCGAGTTCGACTCCCGCCTCTTCCGCCATCACCCCTCGAGCGTGTCGGTACCCGGCCTGGCCGCAGGGGCTATGGGGATCTTCGTCTTTGGCGAGATCATCGCCGAGCAGCGCGAAATCTTCCAAGACGACAGAGCGCTTCGGGCAGGCCGTCGCGCTGCTGGTAATCATTTCCTGCCGGCCATCGCCAGAAAGCGCAGCGAGGCTTTTGCCGAAGAGGAGAG
>JAMLIS010000006.1 GCA_023954015.1 Burkholderiaceae bacterium | reverse complement strand
CCGAGCCCTTGCCGACGTCGCCGTAGCCGGCGACGACCGCGATCTTGCCGGCGATCATCACGTCGGTGGCGCGCTTGATGCCGTCGACCAGCGACTCGCGGCAGCCGTACAGGTTGTCGAACTTGCTCTTGGTGACCGAGTCGTTGACGTTGATCGCGCGAAAGGCGAGGTCGCCGCGCGCCGACATCTGGTAGAGCCGGTGCACGCCGGTGGTCGTCTCCTCGGTGACGCCGACGATCGACGCGCGCTGGCGTTCGTACCATTGCGGGTCCTCGGCGAGCTGGCGCCGGATCGCGTCGAACAGCGCGCGTTCCTCGTCGCTCTTCGGATCGGCGAGCACCGAAGGATCCCGGGCCGCCTGCGCGCCGAGGATGATGAGCAGCGTCGCGTCGCCGCCGTCGTCGAGGATCATGTTCGACGTGCCGCCGCCCGGCCAGGCGAAGATGCGATGCGTGTAGTCCCAGTATTCGTCGAGCGACTCGCCCTTGTGCGCGAACACCGGCACGCCGGTGGCGGCGATCGCGGCGGCGGCGTGGTCCTGCGTGGAGAAGATGTTGCACGAGGCCCAGCGCACCTGCGCACCGAGCGCGACGAGCGTCTCGATGAGCACGGCGGTCTGGATCGTCATGTGCAGCGAACCGGAGATGCGCGCGCCCTTCAGCGGCTGCGCGGCGGCGTATTCGTCGCGGATCGCCATCAGGCCCGGCATCTCGGTTTCGGCGATGCGGATCTCCTTGCGACCCCAGTCGGCGAGCGCGGGATCGGCAACGCGGAAATCGGCGTCGGCTTGCGGTTTCGGTACGGCGGACATCGTCACTCCTCGAATTCGAAAGGGTGCCGACGCGGCAGGATCGGGAGTGGGCCGGTGCGGATTGCGACCGGGCTGCGCCCGCCTGCCGTGACGGATCACGGATCGACGAGCGCCGTTGGGTCGATTCCCGAGCCTGGCGGCCCTGCGCGGGCCGTTGCAGCGCTCCTCGGGACTGGGCGGGGATTATATCGGCCCTTCGTGCCGCGGCACGTGACTTTACTGGCGCTGGCGGGCGTAGTAGTCCGGCAGGCGCAACCCGTAGGCGCCGGCGGGCAGCCCGCGTGCGATGCGCACCTGCGCTCCGCTGTAGACCTCGTCGGGCTCCTGGCGGCCGCTGCGGTCCGTCACCGTGCGCAGCGGCCCCTTGTCGGCGCCGGTCAGCACGACCAGCTTGGGCAGCACGCGTTCTCCGCGCGGGCGATCGACGACCGCCGCCACCTCGCCGCCGCGCAACTCGACCAGCGTGCCGATCGGGAACACGCCGATCGACAGCACGAAGTGCTCGACGAGATCGCGGCAGAACAGCGATCTTCCCCACTCGTTCAGCGCCGAGAGCGCATCTTCCGGCGAAAGCGGGTTGGCGTAGGCGCGCAGCGCGGTCAGGCCGCTGAACGCGTCGACGATTCCCGCCATCCGGCCGAACAGGCCGATGTCGTCGCCGCGCAGCCGGCGCGGATACCCCGAACCGTCGAGCCGCTCGTGATGCTCGGCGACGGCGCGCAGCACCTCGGGCTCGAGCGAGCCGGCGCGATCGAGCAGGTCCAGCCCGATCGAAACGTGCTGCTGCATCAGCGCATAGTCGTGCGGGGCGAGCACGCCGGGGTGCTCGAGCAGTTCGCGCGGAAGCAGCGCCTTGCCCAGGTCGAGCAGGAGTCCGACGAACACGAGCTGGCGCAGCGCTTGCGCCGGCATCCCGAGCGAGCGGCCGAAGCCGGCGAGGTGCAGCGCGACCGCGCTCGCCGGGTTCGGACGCGTTGCCTTCTGCGCGTAGAGGGCCTCGGCCCAGCGAAGCGCGTCGGGCGCCTCCTGCAGCACGGCGACGAAAGCTTCGATCGGCGCTTCGAGCGCATCGAGCGCAGGCGAGCCACCCTGCCGTACCTGTACGACGAGCGCATCGGCGGCGCCGACCAGTCGCGCATGCGCGATGCGCGCATTCGCGAAGCTCTCGCGGATCGGCTTCGGGTCGGTTGCCTCTACCGCGCCGATGATCTCGCCGTAGCGCGCACGCAACTCGGCGAGCCCGCACGGCCGGCGTTCTCGCGCTCCGGCCGGAGCGGCGGAGAACCAGCTGCGCAGGCGCGCCACGGTGCCGCCGCTTTCGCGCGCCGGCGCCTCGTCATTGGCCGACAGCAGTGCGCGCACGCGCGCACGAGCGGCTTCGCTCGGATGTACGTCGTCGCGCCGCGCGGCCGGCGCATCGCTACGCCGTTCCGCGCGCCGGGCGGATCGGCCGCGCGAGGTGGACCGCGCCGTTGCCTCCTGGCCGGCCTCGGATGCTGCGGCGGTGCCCGCGTCCTCGCCGTCGGCGGGAGCGTCTTCCACCAGCGTCAGCGTCTGCTCGCTCGACAGAACGGCGGCGGCGCGGATCGCGTCGAGCATCTCGGGCGAGGAGCGCGACGGATCGACACGCACCTGCCGGCAATGACGGCGGATCGCCGCGAGTGCGTCGTCGCTTGCGACGAGCAGCCCGCCCTGCGGCAGCGGCGTGTCGCTCCACGGGCGATCGAGCTCGGCGACGAACATGCCGGGGAGCACCCGCCGCGCGTCGATGCGCAGCAGTTCGGAGGCGTCGTCGGCGTCGAAGGGCACCGGATAGACGATTTCCTCGAGGTCGGCAACGAAGGTCGTGGACATGGCAGTGGCAACCGGTGAGGTTCGGCCGAGCATAGCGGCCGCCGGTGGGCCGACCAAGGCGAAAAGCGCCACTGCAGCGGCGTTTCTCGATTCGATCCGACGGAAGGTTGCTGTCGCCTCGTCGATGGATGGCGTCGCGTTACACTCGCCGCGATGACCCGATTGTCCGATCTGCGCAAGAGCTACGAGCGGGGCGAGCTCGACGAGCGACACGCTCGCCGCGATCCCGTCGAGCAATTCCGGCAGTGGCTGGGCGAGGCGGTCGGCGCCGGCGTGCCCGAGCCGAACGCGATGACCGTCGCCACCGTCGGCGAGAACGGCCGGCCGTCGACGCGGGTAGTGCTGATCAAGGACTTCGACGAGCGCGGCATCGTCTGGTACACGAACTACGAAAGCCGCAAGGGGCGCGAGCTCGCCGGCAATCCGCGCGCGGCGCTGCAGTTCCATTGGGTCGAACTCGAGCGCGTCGTGCGCATCGAGGGGGACGTTCGCCGGGTCGACGCGGCCGAATCCGATGCGTATTTCGCGTCGCGACCGCTTGCGTCGCGGATCGGCGCCTGGGCTTCCGAGCAGAGCCGGCCGCTCGCCTCGCGTGCTGCGCTGGTGGCGCGCGCGGCCGAATTCGGGTTGAAGTTCGGACTGAACCCCCCGCGGCCGCCGCACTGGGGCGGCTTCCGGCTCGCGCCCGATTACTGGGAGTTCTGGCAGGGCAGGCCGTCGCGCCTGCACGACCGGCTCACGTACCGTCGCGCTCCGGGCGACGAATCATGGACACTGCAGCGGCTGGCTCCCTGACCTGCGACCCGCGAAACACTGCACTAATGCAGTTTTCGTTCGAGCAGTTCGAGCAAGGCTGCTGCCGGCAGCCGACACGCGCGCTCGCCTGCGCGGGCCACGAAGCCGCGCAGCCGCGGTGCGTTCGCGACGAGCGCATCGAGCGCGCCCGCCTCGTCGCCCAGAAAGGCCTCGGCAAGCGGGACGACCCAGGCATCGGGCCGGATTCCATCGGCACCGCACTCGCAACGGTCGCCGGCCTCGAGCCGGGTGGCGAGCGCGACCAGGCGCAGCCGCGTGGCCATCGGCAGTTCGGTGACGTCGGACAGCGCTTCGCTCAATCGGGCCGCGTGCCCGGGAGGCAGGCGCGGGCAGGCGATCAGGCGGGCGACGGCGTGAAGGGCGGGCGACATGCTCGCATTGGAGCAGAGCCGCCGGTGCGCCGGCTTGATCGAGGTCAGGGGGCGCGCGATGTCGTGCGCCGCCGCCGCCCGGCCCGGCGGGCCGCGCGCGGCAGGCGATCCGTCGTCCCGGTCAGACGCCTGCGTCGGCGCGCAGCGCCTCGGCCTTGTCGGTGGACTCCCAGGAAAATCCGGGCTCGTCGCGGCCGAAGTGGCCGTAGGCCGCGGTCTTGCGATAGACGGGGCGCAACAGGTCGAGCATCTGCACGATGCCGCGCGGGCGCAGGTCGAAGTGGCGTGCGACGAGTTCGGCAAGCCGCTCGTCGGACACCGCGCCCGTGCCCTGCGTCGTGACCATGATCGACGTGGGCCGGGCGATGCCGATCGCATACGACAGCTGCACCAGGCAGCGGCGCGCCAGCCCCGCGGCCACGATGTTCTTGGCGACGTATCGCGCGGCGTAGGCGGCCGAACGGTCGACCTTCGACGGATCCTTGCCCGAGAACGCGCCGCCGCCGTGCGGCGCCGACCCGCCGTAGGTGTCGACGATGATCTTGCGGCCGGTGAGGCCGCAATCGCCTTGCGGGCCGCCCACGACGAAGCGTCCGGTGGGGTTCACCAGGTAGCGCACTTCGTTGCGGCGCATCGATTCGGGGATCACCGGCTTGATCAGCTCCTCGATCACCGCCTCGCGGATCAGCGCCTGGCTGATGTCGGGCGAATGCTGCGTGGAGATGACGACGGTGTCGACCGCCTGCGGGCGCCCGTCGGCGTAGCGCAGCGTGACCTGCGACTTGGCGTCGGGGCGCAGCCAGGCGAGCGTGCCGTTCCTGCGCAGCTGCGACTGGCGTTCGACGAGACGATGCGCATAGTAGATGGCCGCCGGCATGTACTCCGGGGTCTCGTCGCAGGCGTAGCCGAACATCAGGCCCTGGTCGCCGGCGCCCTGGTCCAGGTTGTCGTCGCCTGCGTGGTCGACGCCCTGCGCGATGTCGGGCGACTGCTTGTCGTAGGCGACCATCACGCCGCAGCCGCGATAGTCGATGCCGAACTCGGTGTTGTCGTAGCCGATCGACTTCAGCGTTTCGCGAGCGATCTGGATGTAGTCGACGTTGGCCTTCGACGTGATCTCGCCGGCGAGCACGACGAGGCCGGTGGTGCACAGGGTTTCCGCGGCGACGCGGGAGAACTTGTCCTGCTCGAGCAGGGCGTCGAGGACGGCATCGGAGATCTGGTCGGCGACCTTGTCCGGGTGCCCCTCCGAGACCGATTCCGACGTGAAAAGGTATTCGCTGGTCAAGGCTTCTCTCCTGTCGGCGCGCTGCCGGCTTTCGAGAAGCAGCGACGCTTTAGCGGATTCAGTTGCCGGCGCTGCATGCGCCGATTGCCGCCCCGCAAGTTGTCCGATTAACTCGGCGGCGCTCCGATTATAAGGTAGGCTCGCGCCTCGCCGACGGCCGCGCCTCGTTCATCGATGACGACTTTGCCAAATTCTTCACACGGCGATCGCGGCGCCGTGGCGCTGCTGCTGCTGCGCGGCTTCGGTCGGCTGCCGTTGCGCACCTCGCGCGCCTTCGGCGCGCTGATCGGCTGGGCGGCTTACGCGATGTCGCCGGGGTACAGGCGCAAGATCCGCTCGAACCTGCGCCGGGCCGCCCTGGATGCACCGGCCATGCGCTGGCGCGTCGCGGGCGAGGCGGGCCGCACGATGGGCGAGCTGCCCTGGGTGTGGAGCCGCCCGCCGGCGCAGGTGGCCGCGCGTGTCGCCTGCAATGACGACGACCTGCGCGTGCTCGACGCTGCCGAGCGCGCCGGACGCGGCGTGCTCTTCGTCACGCCGCACCTGGGCGCCTTCGACGTCGCCGCGCGCTGGTACGCCGCGCGCGCGCCGCTCACCGTGTTGTTCAAGCCGCCGCGCAAGGCGTGGCTGCGTCCGCTCGTCGCCTTCGTGCGCGATCGCGAAGCGATGCGCGCCGTGCCGCCGACGCTGGGCGGACTGCGCGCGATGCTGCGGGCCTTGCATTCGCGCCAGGCGGTGGGGCTGTTGCCGGACCAGGTGCCGAGCGCGGGCGAAGGCCGCTGGGCGCCGTTCTTCGGCGAACCGGCCTACACGATGACGCTGCCCGAGCGGCTCGCGGCGCAGACCGGTGCAAGCGTCGTGGTCGCGGTCTGCGAACGGGTGTCGCGACCGCCCGGATGGCGGCTGTGCCTGGAGCCCATGCACGAGACGCCGAGCGCCGAGGCGCTCAACGAGCGTCTCGAGCAGTGCATCCGGCGCAATCCCGAGCAGTATCTCTGGGGCTACAACCGCTATCGCAGTCCCCCCGGAGCCCCGCGACACACGGGCCGGGTGCCGGGTTCGAGCGGCGGGCGCAGCGGTGTTCGTTGACGCGCTCACGCACCTGGCGCTCGCGCTGCTGCGCTCGCTGTCGAAGCTGCCCTATCCGGCGCTGCGCCGCCTCGGCCACGCCGGCGGCTCGATCGCCTGGCGCTTCGCGCGCGATCGACGCCGCGTCGCGCTGCGCAACCTGCAGCTGTGTTTCCCGCAGTGGAGCGATCGACAGCGCGAGGACGTCGCGCGCGCGCATTTTCGCTTCTTCGTGCGCAGCTTCCTCGATCGCTTCATCCTCTGGTATGCGCCGGTGGCGCGCGTGCGCGCGCTGTGCCGGCTGCAGGGGGCCGAACACTACGAGAAGCACCGCGGCCGGCCGGTCATCCTGCTCGCGCCGCACTTCGTCGGCCTGGACGCCGGCGGCGCGCGCATGTTCTTCGAGACGCCGATCGTCTCGATGTACGCCAGGCAGAAGAACCGCGTCTTCGACGCCGCGATGACGCGCGGGCGCACGCGCCTGCCCGGCGCTTCGATGGTCCTGCGTACGGACGGGCTGCGCGTCGCCGTGCGCGCGCTGCGCGCCGGCATCCCTTTCTATTTCCTTCCCGACATGGATCTGGGCGCACGCGATGCACTCTTCGTACCGTTCTTCGGCGTGCCGGCGGCGACGGTGACCTCGGTCGCGCGGCTCGCGCAGCTGACCGGCGCGGTCGTCGTTCCGTGCGTGACGCGGATGACCGACGACGGCTACGTCGTCCAGCTGCATCCCGCGTGGGAATCGTTTCCCGGCAAAGACCTGTACGCCGCCACGCGAAGGATGAACGAGTTCATCGAGCAGCGCGTCCTCGAGATGCCGGCGCAGTACCTGTGGAGCCATCGCCGCTTCAAGACGCGCCCGCCGGGCGAGCCGAGCCTGTACGCCGGCGACGATCGGCGATAATCGCTCGATGACGGCACGGCTTCGCTTCACGAAGATGCACGGCGCGGGCAACGACTTCGTCGTCGTCGACGGCGTGCGGCAGTCGGTGCGCTTCACGCGCGAACAATGGCGCCGCATCGCCGATCGGCACCTGGGCATCGGGGCCGACCAGATCCTCCTGGTCGAGCCGTCCCCGGCCGAGGACATCGATTTTCGCTACCGGATCTTCAACGCGGACGGCGACGAAGTGGAGCAATGCGGCAATGGCGCGCGCTGCTTCGCGCGCTTCGTCCTCGAGCACGGGCTCACCGACCGGCGCACGATCCGCGTGCAGACGCTCGGCGGCGTCATCGAGCCGTCGATCGAGGACGACGGACGCGTCTGCGTCGACATGGGGACGCCGACCTTCGGCGCACCGGCCGTCGGCTTCGACGCGACGGGGGTGCAGTCGCGCGCGATCGGCGACGACACCGCGTGGATGCCCCTCGAGGCGTCGCGCCCGCTGTCGCTCGTCTCGCTGGGCAATCCCCACGCAGTGCAGTTCGTCGACGACGTCGACGACGCCCCGGTGGCGGTCGAAGGACCGCGCATCGCGGCCTCGTCGCGCTTCGCGCGCGGAGCGAACGCGGGCTTCGCGCAGGTCGTCTCGCCGCACCGGCTGCGCCTGCGCGTCTGGGAGCGCGGCGCCGGAGAGACGCTCGCCTGCGGCACCGGCGCGTGTGCGGCCGCGCTCGCCGGAATCCGCCGCGGACAGCTGCGCTCGCCGGTCGACGTGCACACGCGCGGCGGGCGGCTGCGCATCCACTGGGACGGCACGAAACTCACCCTGACGGGTCCCGCGCGAACGGTCTTCGAAGGCGAGATCGACTGCGCGGCGCTCTTCGACACGGATTCCGAATGACGCGACACTCCTGCGACGCCGACGACGTCGCGCACTACCTGCACGAGAATCCCGACTTCTTCGAGTCGCACGTCGATCTGCTCGCGACGGTCACCGTGCCGCACCCGCACGGCGGACGGGCGATCTCGCTGCACGAGCGACAGCTCGAGGTGCTGCGCGAAAAACTGCGCAGCTACGAGATGAAGCTCGCCGAGCTCGTGCGCATCGGACAGGAGAACGACGATCTCGCCGAGAAGCTGCATCGGTGGACGCGCCAGCTCCTGCTCTGCGGCGAGCCGCAGCGGCTTGCCGAAGTCGTCGTCGACGGATTGCGGACGATCTTCTGCGTGCCGCAGGTGGCGATGCGGCTCTGGGGATTGCGCGACGAACACGTCGGTCTCGAATGCGCGCAGCCCGTGGCGGTGGACGCGATCACGCTCGCCAACAGCATGAAGCAGCCGTTCTGCGGACCGAACTCCGATTTCCATGCGGCGACCTGGCTGCCCGAGGGCGGGGCGCTCACGCATTCGATCGCGTTGCTGCCCCTGCGCAAGGGCGTCGATCCGAAGGCTTTCGGCCTGATCGTGCTCGGCTCCGCCGACCCCGAGCGTTTCCGATCCGGCATGGGAACGGCCTTCCTCGAGCGCATCGGAGGAATCGCCGGCGCGGCGCTGTCGCGGCTTGCCGAATAGGGATCGTGGCGTCGCCCGCGGTCCGGCGGTATCTCGCGCTGCTCGCGGGCGAGCGAGGGTTCTCGCCGCGCACGATCGACAGCTACCGCATCGACCTGGCCTCGCTCGCCTCGCTCGCCGCTGACGGCGAGGCGGCCGACGCCGAGCGGCGCTGGGACGCGCTGCGGCAGCAGGAACTGCGCCGCTGGGTGGCAGCGAGCGCGCGCGCGGGACTGTCGGCGCGGACGATCGCGCGCAGGCTGTCGGCCTGGCGCGGCTTCTTCGACTGGCTCGCCTCGTGCGGAGTCGTGAAGGCCAATCCGGTGCGTGGCCTGCGCGCGCCGCGGCCCCCCCGCCGGCTGCCGAAGGCGCTCGCCCCCGACCTCGCGGTCCGGCTCGTGCAGCCCCAGCCGCAGGCCGATGCGGGCGACGACGCCTTCGCGCAGGCGCGCGACGATGCGATCGCCGAACTCTTCTATTCGTCGGGGCTGCGGCTGTCCGAGCTCGTCTCGCTCGACGTGCGCCATTTTGCCGGGCCGCCGGCGTCCATCGGCTGGATCGATCTCGACGAATGCGAGGCAACCGTGCGCGGCAAGGGGGGACGTACGCGGACGGTGCCGGTGGGGAGCGACGCGCGCGCGGCGCTCGCGCGCTGGCTCGCGCTTCGCGCCGAATGGCGCACGCTGCACCCGAACGGTGACGAGCGGGCGTTGTTCCTCGGCGCGCGCGGCGCGCGCATCTCGCACCGGACCGTGCAGCTTCGGCTGAAGCGACGCGCGCTGCTTCGCGGGATTCCCGCGAACGTGCATCCGCACGTGCTTCGACATTCGTTTGCCAGTCACCTGCTGCAGTCGAGCGGCGACCTGCGCGCCGTGCAGGAGCTGCTCGGGCACGCGAGCATCTCCACCACGCAGATCTACACGGCGCTCGACTTCCAGCGGCTGGCCGCCGTCTACGATGCCGCGCATCCGCGCGCGCGCCGCCGCGACCGGTAGTCCGCCGGGGCCGAATCGAGCCGTCGCGGGAGCGGTTTTCGCCTCTTGCGAGGATATCGGTTGCACCGCCGCGATCGGCTGTACACTTCGCCCTCCCCGGTGCACGGCGTTCCTTTCCGGCCGTGGATCCGGCAGTCGCAGGAGTGCCCGATGGCGAACAAGCAGGTCCCGGTGACCATCCTCACGGGGTTTCTCGGCAGCGGCAAGACCACGCTGCTGAACCGGATCCTGAAGGAACGGCACGGCCGCCGGATCGCCGTCATCGAGAACGAGTTCGGCGAGGAGGGCGTCGACAACGAACTGCTGCTGCAGGAGCGCGACGAGCAGATCGTCGAGATGAACAACGGCTGCATCTGCTGCACGGTGCGCGGAGACCTCGTTCGCATCCTCGGCGACCTGCGCCGGCGGCGCGACAACGGCGCCATCGACTTCGAGCGCGTCATCGTCGAGACCACCGGCATGGCCGATCCCGGTCCGGTCGCGCAGACCTTCTTCGTCGAAGACGACGTAGCCGAGCACTACCTGCTCGACGCGGTCATCACCGTGGTCGACGCGCATCACGGCGAGCGCCAGCTCGACGAACACCGCGAGGCGCAGGAGCAGGTGGGCTTCGCCGATCGGATCCTGCTGTCGAAAGCGGACCTCGTCGACGAGGCGACGCGCGAGCGGCTGACGACGAGGCTGCGGCGGATGAACCCGCGCGCCCCGGTGCGTCCCGTGCATTTCGGCGACGCGCCGATCGACGAGATCCTCGACATCCGCGGCTTCAACCTCAACGCGGTGCTCGAGGTCGATCCGGCTTTCCTCGAGAACGAGGATCACTCGCACGACGACGCCGTCTCGTCCTTCGTCTTCCGCTCGAACAAGGCCTTCGATCCGGCGAAGCTCGAAGACTTCCTGTCCGGCGTCATCCAGGTTTACGGTCCCGATCTGTTGCGGTATAAAGGCGTCCTTTTCACGAAGGGCTCGGATCGCCAGACGGTGTTCCAGGGCGTGCACATGATGATGGGCGCCGACGCGGGGCGACGCTGGAAGCCGGGCGAGAAGCGCGCCAGCCGGATGGTGTTCATCGGTCGGAACCTGCCCCGGCAGACGATCGTGAAGGGCCTCGAGCAATGTCTGGCATGATCCTCCGCGGCTCCGTTCGCGGATTCGCCTCTTTCGGCTCGCAGCAGCAACGCGCGGGAGCGCGTCGCGGGCTCGCGCCGGGTCTCCGCATCGCGGTTTCCTGAAGCAGCAACCAAGGCGCTCGGCGTGGCGCAGGCAGGGACATCATGGCAGCGACGAAGGAAAAGAGAATTCCCACCGAGGCAGAACTGCTCCGGATGCCCGAGTCCGACTACATGAACGACGCGCAACTGGCATTCTTTCGAGACCGGCTGCAGCAGATCGAGCGCGACATCCTGGCCAACGCCGACGAAACCACCGAGAACCTGCGCGAGACGGTCGTCGTGCCCGACCCGGCCGACCGTGCGACGATCGAAGAAGAGCATGCGCTCGAACTGCGAACGCGCGATCGCGAGCGCAAGCTGTTGAAGAAGGTGCAGCAGTCTCTCGCGCGCATCGACAGCGGCGAGTACGGCTATTGCGAGGAAACCGGCGAGCCGATCGGCATTCCGCGCCTGCTCGCGCGGCCGACCGCCACGCTGTCGCTGGAAGCGCAGGAGCGACGCGAGTTGCGCCAGAAGCTGTACGGCGACTGACCGCCTCCCGACCGCAGGCCACGGACCGCCGACGCGCGGCCGTCGCCGCGCGTCTTTGCCGCTGACCCCGGTGCTATTCTCGATCGGCATCCCGGCGTTCGATTTCGACGCCGGCGTTCTCCGCTCCCGTACCGGAAGGTGCCGTGGTCTTTTCCCTTTTCGGCCGGAAGGACAAGGTCGACCCGAAGAAGGATTCGCCCCCCGCCGGACGCGGTGAACCCCGCGGTGCCGGCAGCGGTCCGACGCTCGCTGCGCAGCGCGAGGCGGCGCGGAGCACCCGCGAGAAGATCGACCGGATCGAGTCGGAGATGATCGCCGCAGAGGCGGTCGCGCGCGCCGGGCTCTCGTCGCTGCCGACCAAGCCGGCCGGTACGGCCGCCGCCGGCGGGAAGGCGAAGGCGCCCCCGGACGACGGCACTTCGCTGGTGCTCGGCGATGCGGCGGGCGCGATGGCGATCGACGTCAACGGGCCGGCATTGCCGCCGATGCTCGAGGAAGCGGCGATCCTGTATTCGAACGGACAAACGCAGCCCGCGGCGCTCGTCCTTCGCCAGGCGCTGGACGATCCGGAAGTGGCCGGATTCCGGCCGCTCGCGTGGCTGATGCTGCTCGATCTGCACCAGTGCGTCGGCGACCGCGCCGGTTTCGAAGCCTTGGCGCTTCGATATGCGGCGCAATTCGAATCGTCGCCGCCGGGATGGAGCGATGCCCTGTCGGCGGCGCATGCCGCGACTTCCCCGGCGGCACCTGCGACGCCGGCATCGTCGCTGCGCTCTCTGTCGCTGTCCGGTCCGATCGATGCGTCGTTCGCCGAACGCGCGCGCGACTTCGGGTCGCACGCGGGCGCCGAGGCCACGCTCGACTGTTCCCGGGCCGAGTCGCTGGACGCCGACGGTGCGCAGGCACTGCTTGCATTGCTTGCCGGCTTCGAGCGCGCGCGTGCGACATTGACCGTTTTCGGCGCCGACCGCCTGTTCGCGCTGGCGCGCGCATCGATCGAGCCCGGACGCCGCGACCCTTCCCAGGCCTGCTGGATGCTCGCGCTGCAGGCGCTGCGCCTGCTCGGGCGGCAGCAGGATTTCGACGACCTGGGCATCGAGTATTGCGTCACCTACGAGGTTTCGCCGCCGTCGTGGGAACCCGCTGCCGAGTCGTTTCGCACGATGCGCGCGCCGGATGCGCAGGCGGCGCCGGCGCCCGTCGGCGTGGCGCCGGCGCTCGCAGGCTCGCCGATCGCGTCGAGCGGCGCGTTCGTGCTGCAGGGCGAAGTGCTCGGGCGCATGCAGGACGAATTGCAGGCGCTGCGCAATTTCGCCTCCGGGCGCGGAGACGTCGTCGTCGATTGCCGCTCGCTGCGCCGCATGGAGTTCGTCGCTGCCGGCGACCTGCTCAACGAGGTGGCGACGATGCGTTCGGCCGGGCGGCAGGTGCTGTTCGTCGAGCCGAACTACCTCGTCTATGCGCTGATGCTCGTGATGGGCATCCACGACCTGGCCGAGATCCGGCGGCGCAAGGTCTAGATCCGGAGCCCGACCTGGGCGGACCCGGCCCTGCCGGGTCTTGTCGCGCGCCGATGCGACCCCATATCGACTCGCATGGAACAGTTCCACGGTACGACGATCGTCTCGGTGCGGCGCGGCTCGCAGGTCGCGCTGGGGGGCGACGGACAGGTAACCCTCGGTTCGGTGATCATCAAGGCGGGCGCCCGCAAGGTGCGTCGATTGCACGATGGCCGCGTGCTGGCCGGCTTCGCCGGCGGCACCGCCGACGCTTTCACGCTGTTCGAGCGCTTCGAGGCGAAGCTCGAGAAGCACTCGGGCCATCTCGTGCGTGCGGCGGTGGAGCTCGCAAAAGACTGGCGCACCGATCGCATGCTGCGCCGGCTCGAGGCGATGCTCGCCGTGGCCGATCGTGACGCCTCGCTGATACTCACCGGAAACGGCGACGTGCTCGAACCCGAGCGTGGCCTGGTCGCGATCGGCAGCGGCGGCCCCTATGCGCAGTCGGCCGCGCTCGCTCTGCTCGAGAACACCGAGTTCGACGCCGAGACGATCGTGCGCAAGTCGCTCGCCATCGCCGCCGAACTGTGCATCTACACCAACCAGCAGCACAGCATCGAGACGCTCGCCTGAACAGGGCCGGCGTCTCGTGCCAGACACGATGACCCAGATGACCCCCGCGGAGATCGTCTCCGAGCTGGACAAGCATATCGTCGGCCAGGACAGCGCCAAGCGCGCCGTTGCCATCGCGTTGCGCAACCGCTGGCGCCGCCAGCAGGTGTCCGAACCGCTGCGCCAGGAGATCACGCCGAAGAACATCCTGATGATCGGACCGACCGGCGTGGGCAAGACCGAGATCGCACGGCGCCTGGCGCGCCTGGCGAACGCGCCGTTCATCAAGGTGGAGGCGACGAAGTTCACCGAGGTGGGCTACGTCGGACGCGACGTCGACACGATCATCCGCGACCTGGTCGAGATCGCCGTCAAGCAGACACGCGAGCAGGAAACGGCGAAGTTCCGCCAGCGGGCGCTCGACGCCGCCGAGGACCGGGTGCTCGATGCCCTGCTGCCGCCGCCGCGCAGCGTCGGCTTCACCGGCGAGTCGGGCGAGTCGGTCGATTCGGCCACGCGCCAGAAGTTCCGCAAGAAGCTGCGCGAGGGCGAACTCGACGACAAGGAGATCGAGATCGAGCTCGCCTCGCAGCTGCACGCGATGGAGCTGATGGGCCCGGCCGGCATGGAGGAGATGACGCAGCAGCTGCAGTCGCTGTTCTCCAGTCTTCCCGGGCGGCGCAAGCCGCGCAGGCTGCGCATCCGCGATGCGATGAAGCTGCTCGCCGACGAAGAGGCTTCCAAGCTCGTCGACGACGACGCGATCAAGGCGCAGGCGATCACCAGCGTCGAGCAGAACGGCATCGTCTTCATCGACGAGATCGACAAGGTCGCCACCCGCGGCGAGATGCACGGCGCCGATGTCTCGCGCCAGGGCGTGCAGCGCGACCTGCTGCCGCTGGTCGAGGGCACCGCGGTGAATACGCGCTACGGCGTCGTGCGCACCGACCACATCCTGTTCATCGCCTCGGGCGCGTTCCACCTGTCGCGCCCGTCGGATCTCGTTCCCGAGCTGCAGGGGCGCCTGCCGATCCGCGTCGAGCTGGCTTCGTTGTCGGCCGACGACTTCGTCCGCATTCTCGTCGACACCGACGCGAGCCTGACCAAGCAGTACGAGGCGCTGCTCGCCACCGAAGGCGTGCAGCTGCGCTTCGAGCCCGACGGCGTGCGACGCCTGGCCGAGATCGCGTCGGCGGTGAACGAGAAGACCGAGAACATCGGCGCGCGCCGGCTCTCCACGGTGATGGAGAAGCTGCTCGAGGAGGTGTCCTTCGAGGCGACGCGCCGCGGCGGCGAGACCGTAGTGGTCGACGCGGCGTTCGTCGACGGGCGGCTCGGGGCGCTGGCGAAGAGCGAGGACCTGGCGCGCTACATCCTGTAGCCGCCGCGCGCGTCCCGCTATTGCCGGGGCGTGCTTTCGGGAATGCGGAACCGCGGCCGCGGCACGCAATCGCCGCCGCCTCGCTCGCCGCGCCGTTCCCACCAGTTGCCGCCGTGCGCATCGGTCGCTCGATGCACGTAGTCGTCGGCGAGCCAGGCATCGATCCGTGCGAAGAACCCGGGATGCGCGAGCTGCAGCCGTTCCCGCATGAACGGGTCGACGTAGACCAGATCGGGTCGCACGTCGGCGAGTTGCTGCGGCATCCGCTGCACCTGCGCGGGCAGCCAGGCGCCGGGGAAGACGCCTTGCGTCGGGAGCGCCTGGCGAAGCCCGGTCGCGTCGACCACGCCCGGGTAGTCGCCGATCGCATAGATCGATCGGCACGGCGCATTGGCCGCAGCGGCCACGCGCCGCGCCGTTTCGAGCGCTGATGTGGATGCTGCATCGAGAGGCCAGTCGGGCGATCGAAGCACTTTTGCGCCGAACCACGCGACGTGCGCCATCAGGAACGCCGCGGCGATGCCCGTCGCGACACCGCCCAGCCGCCGCTCGCCGGCGGGGCGCGACGACAGTCCGAGCGCTGCCAGGATTCCGATCGGCCAGACGACCATCGCCATGTGGTACGGCCACCAGGAGAATCGCTGCAGCACGATCACCCCCAGTGCGCTGGCCGCCCACGCTGCGCAGGCGAGCGTCAGCAGCCCCTCGCGCGTGCGCCAGCGGCCGCGAGCCGACCACAGCGCGAGCATCGCGGCGGGCAGCAGGCCCGCCGTCGACATGAACAGCCAACGCAGCGCGGCGACGAGTATCTCCGGTCGCTGCCCCTGGATCTCGCGAACCGCCAGGCGCGGATATTCGAAGGTCGTCCACAGGAACTCGGCCATCGCGCCGTGCCACCAGAAGTGCACGGCGACCGGCATGAGGGCGAGCGCCGCGCCCGCGCCCATCGCGAATGCCGCCCGCAGCAGATCGCGCGCGGCGAGATCGCGGCGCGCCCAGTGCCAGGCGAGCGCGCAGCAGACGATCGCCGCCGCTACCGGCAGCAGCACGAGCTTGAGCAGCGCGAGGCCCGCGGCGACGGCGCCTGCGGCGAGCCACCGCTGGCTGCGTCGTTGCGGTGACGCCGGCAGCGTCGCGCACAGCAGCAGCAGCGTCGCGAGCGGCAATCCGGTGAGCACCTCGATCTGCGCGGGCAGGTCGGAATCGGTGCGCAGCGAAAGCACGCCGACGGTGAAAATCGGACCCCAGATCCACGCCGGCGATCGCGGACGCGCGAAGCGCAGCAGCGCGGCGACCGCTGCGCCGGCCGCACCGAGCCACAGCGCATAACCGACGCGCACTCCGTGCCATCCGTCGCCGAAGAGCAGGTTGGCCAGTGCGTAGAGCCAGAAGATGCCCGGCTGCTTGTTGTCCCAGACATCGACGTAGAGAACGCCCCCGGACCGCAGGGCCGCGGCATAGTCCAGGAACAGCGCCTGGTCGGAGCCGAAGACCATCCCGCGATGGACGAACGCGACCGCGGCGAAACCGAACAGGGCGACGATGGCCAGTGCGAACGGGGGTCCGTTGCCGGTGCGATCGGCAGCCGCGCCGCCGAGCCCACGTTGCGGCAGCTCTGCCGCGACCTGCTCTTCACGCACGGCGTCCCCAGGTGTAGAAGGACGTGGCTGCGTAGTTCCAGACGGCTCCCAGCAGGATGCCGGCGAGCGCCGCCGGTACCCATCCCTGGTCGTGCTCGAACAGGTACCCGGCCACGCCGACGTTGGCGACCGCCCCGATGCTGCAGGCGAGCATGAAACTGGCGAGGCCGGGCAGGAGACGCCAGCCGCGCAGGCGCGAAGCGCGGTACGTGAGGCTGTTGTTCACGAAGAAATTGAAGACCATTGCCACCGCGGTGGCCACGGCCTGCGCGGGGACGAAGGCCAGTGCGGCAGATCGGTACAGCGATGCCAGGACGGCCATGTGTACGAACACGCCGAGCCCGCCGATGAAAGCGAAGGAGAGAAAGCGCGCCGGAACCCAGCGCCCGACGAGCTTGTCGGTCAGCAGCAGCAGGTACTCCCAGGCGACCAGCCCGTCGAGCTTGCTTTCGCCGGAACGACGGTCGCGGAATCGGTACGGAATCTCGATGAAGCGCAGCGGCCGCGGGCTCGACGCGAACAGGTCGACGAGGATCTTGAAGCCGATCGACGAGAGGTTGCGTGCCGAGTCCATGAACGCCTCGCGGCGGATCATGAAGAATCCGCTCATCGGGTCGGCGAGGCCGGCAGGAACGACGAGATGGCTCAGTGCCGTGGCGAAGCGGCTGATCGCGAGGCGCCGCCCGTCCCACTGCCCGGTGCTTCCTCCCGCCACGTAGCGGCTGCCGATCGCGACGTCGAAGCTGCCGCTGAGCAGCGCCGCCCGCATGTCGCGCAGGATCGATTCGTCGTGCTGCAGATCGCCGTCCATGACGGCGACGAGCGGCGCGCTGGTGGCGAGTACCCCCTCGACGCACGCCGAAGACAGGCCTCGGCGGCCGAGCCGCTGCACCACGCGAACGCGCGGATCGTTGCGCGCGATCGCGCGCACCGCTTCGGCCGTCTGGTCGGGCGAATCGTCGTCGACGAAGACGACTTCCCAGCGCAGGCCTTCGAGCGCCCGCTCGAGGCACAGCACCAGTTGCGCGACGTTTCCGCGTTCGTTGAACGTCGGGACCACGATCGCCAGCTCGGCGGCGCTCCCCGGCGTGCCTGACGGCTTCGCCAGAATGCCTTCGTGTGCGTGCGATTCGATCGTGGACAGATCCGACATCGGGAAAGGCTCGTCATGTGCGCCGACACTGTCGTCGTCGACCGAAGGTGCCTCGGCGCGATTCGTCGTGCTTGCAGAGGTTAGACGTGCTCACCGCGGTTCGCCGTGACTTTCGGCAGGAACTCGACGCTCCCCCCGGTCGCCAGGCGCGAATCGAGATACTCCAGTGCACACAGGCGCAACTCCGTGCGCGACAGCAGCCACCCGTCGAGGCTCACCGTCGCGTGCTCGGCGAAGTCGTCGCGAATGCGCGCATCGAGTCGTGCACACAGCTCGGCCGGAGGAATCCCGTCCGCAAGGTCGGTTGCGCACCGGAGTGCCGACCGCAGCGAACGCCGCAGTCGAGCGACGTCTGCTTCGTGCGGAAAGGCGCGCAGGTACGCGGCGCCGGCACGCGTGCGCGCATTGCCCGCGCCATCGGCGCCTGACGCCGAGCACGCGCGGCGCAACAGCGATTCGCGTTCCAACCATGCGGTTCCTGCCGCCGCGGACAGGCCCGCTGCTCCCGCGAGCATTCGTCGGCGCGGCTTGGCGGAGCGTTCCGGCATCTGCGAGCTCCCGGACATCAGAGCAGGTTCTTCAGGTGATCGGCCAGGCGCATCGACAGCGCGACGATCGTCAGCGTCGGATTCGGCCAGCCGCCGGTGGGGAACACGGAAGATCCCGCCACGTAGAGGTTGGCGACGTCGTGCACGCGGGCGTTGCGGTCGACCACGCCCTGGCGAGTATCGTCATGCATCCGCGTGGTGCCGATATGGTGATAACCCGAATGGGCGCCTTCCAGAAGGTGTTCCTCGTGCTCGGGTATCTCGATCCGCATGCGCCCGTAGCCGCTGTGCCCGACTTCGCCGGCGAGGATGTGCTGCGCTTCGATGAGACCCCGCTTGTCCTGTGCGGAGATGCGCCAGCGGATCTTCGAGCGCGGCTGCCCGAGCTCGTCCCGCCTTTCGGAGAGAAGGATGCGGCTGTCCGGGTTCGGCAGGTGCTCCGGGTAGTTGTCCAGATGGTAGTAGTCGGACGTCGGCTCGGCACGGCACAAGAGCCGGTTGGCGGTCGCCAACGGATGCGCGGCGAGCATTCCGATGCTGCGCGCATCGAGCCGCTCTTTGCCGGCGAATGCACGCTGCACCTGGTTGCCCGCGTCGATCAGGAACGAGCCGGCGGCGAATTCGGTCCTGTACATCGGCAGCCCGCGCGCGATGCAAAGGCGTTCCGGCAGTGCCACGTGAAAGCCGACGACCGCCGACTCCTCGTACGGAAACCGGTCGACGTAGGCGCGCAGGAATCGGTGATTCGCGGCGGGAACGATGCGGCTGGCGCGATACCAGATATGCCCTTGGAAGAAGCGGCCGACGAGGTCGTTCTGGTTGCCCAGGCCGCGGGGTCGATCGCGATTGCTGGCCAGCAGGATGCGGGCATTGTCGATGCCGCCGGCGGCGAGCACGAAGGTCCGGGCCGCCACGCGCAACGAATTGCCCGCCAGCGTGTGCACGAGAACGTGGTCGACGGCGCTGCTCGCGGGGCGCAGGTGGATCGACGTGACATTGGCGTAGAGCATGACCCGAAGATTGGGCGCGTCGTTCAGCACCTGCGCGAACTCGGGCCCGAAACGCATCGCGTGGTAGCGCGACACCGTCGAGCAGGCCACTGTCGGATCGAAGGGAAACAGTGCGAGCCCCAGCGCTCTCGCGATGCGCTGCGCGTCGTAGTCGAATTCGCCGATGCGCAGCAGCCGGTGCGCTCGCCGATAGTACGGAACGATGCTTTCGTAGTCGAAAGGCCAGCCGCTGTATGGAATGCCTTCGCGTTTCTCGAAGTCGCCGGCCTGCAGCGGAACGCAGTGACCTCCCCAGAGATGCGTGGCGCCGCCGAATCGGCGCATTCGTCCGGAGAGGTCGTCGTCGATCCGGCGTCCGTCGATCTCGGCCCTGCCGAGCTCCTGCGCGCGTGCATCGAACTCGATGCCGCCGCTCTCGAGCAGCACGACCGACGCGTTCAGGCCGATCAGTTCCCGAGCGATCGTGATCCCGGCCGCGCCTGCACCGATGATGCAGACGTCGGCCGAAATCCGCTCGCCGTCGGCGACGCGGCGGCTGTCGATGAACGCGTCGAGTGCCACTGGGTGATGCCGGATCGCCGGGCAGTGTACCCCGATCGTCGACACCTTCGTGGACATCGCGGCTGCCGCGTCGGCACCCGACCCGCGGCGCCGGCGGCACACGATGCGACCGGCAGGCGCCGAGGGGACCCGCGCTTGTCCCGCTACTCGAAGTCCTCGGTGTCGATGTCCGCCTGCCGTTCGGGCGCGTAGCGCGGTCCGGAGACGTTGCGCTGGTTGATCGACGCACCGATGCGCGCGACGAGATCCGCCGACAACGCGATGTCGACGGCGCCGAGATTCTCGTGCAGGTGCGCCACGCTCGTCGTTCCGGGGATCGGAACGACGGCTTCGTCCCGTGCCAGCAGCCAGGCGAGCGCGAGTTGCGCCATCGTGCAGTGCGCCTCGTTGGCGAGCAGCCGGTACGGCTCGAGCAGGCGCAGGTTGGCTTCCCAGTGCGGCGGCTCGAAGCGCGGCATGCCGCGCCGGATGTCGGACGGCGGCAGCGTCGACGGATCGCGCAGCGTGCCGGTCAGGAAGCCCCGCGCGAGCGGGCTGAAGGCGACAAGCGAGATACCCAGTTCGCGACACGCATCGAGCACGGCGATCTCGACGTTGCGCGTCCACAGCGAATATTCGTTCTGCACGGCAGCGATCGGGTGCACGGCGTGCGCGCGGCGCAGCGTCGCCGCCGAGACTTCCGACAGGCCGATCTCGCGCACCTTGCCGGCGCGCACGAGCCCGGCCATCGCGCCGACGCTTTCCTCGACCGGCACCTGCGCGTCGAGCCTGTGCAGGTAGTAGAGATCGATGACGTCGGTGCCGAGCCGCGCAAGGCTTTCGTCGCAGTTCTGCCGGATCGTCTGCGGGCGCCCGTCGATCGCGCGCCTGCCGTCGACCACGCCCATGCCGCCTTTCGAAGCGAGCACGCAGCGGGGGCGATGCGCGCCGAGCGTGCGTCCGACGAGCGCCTCGTTCGCACCAGCGCCGTACAGCATTGCCGTGTCGAAGAGCGTGACGCCCGCGTCGAGCGCCGCGCGCAGCAGCGCTGCAGCGGTGTCCGGAGACGGGCGCGGGGCGTACGCGTGGCTCAGGCTCATGCACCCCAGGCCGATCGCCGACACCTCGAGCGAGCCGATGCGGCGCGTGTGCATGCCCGGCCTCGTGCGGGTGCTTCGCGGCGTGCTGCGCGACGGCTCAGCGCGCCTGCTCGAGCTGGCGCTCGAGCTGTGCGAGCGTGCGGTAGCACGGGAGCACCTGCGCGACGCTGGCGTTCGGCTCGCGACCTTCGCGGATCGCGGCGAAGAATTCGCGATCCTGCAGCTCGATGCCGTTCATCGAGACGTCGACCTGCGAGACGTCGATGCGGTTTTCCCTGCCGTCGTACAGGTCGTCGTAGCGAGCGACGTAGGTGCCGTTGTCGCAGATGTAGCGGAAGACGGTGCCCAGCGGTCCGTCGTTGTTGAACGACAGGCTCAGCGTGCAGATCGCGCCGGTGCCGGACTTCAGCTGGATCGACATGTCCATCGCGATGCCGAGCTGCGGGTGGATCGGCCCCTGCAGCGCGTGCGCGGCGACGATCGTGCCGCCGGCCTGGTACGCGAACAGGTCCACCGTGTGCGCGGCGTGGTGCCACAGCAGGTGGTCGGTCCAGCTGCGCGGCTGGCCGAGCGCGTTGGTGTTCGTGCGGCGAAAGAAATAGGTCTGGACGTCCATCTGCTGCACGGCAAGCTCGCCCGCCGCGATGCGCCTGTGCAGGAACTGGTGGCTCGGGTTGAAGCGCCGGGTGTGCCCGCACATCGCGACCAGCCCCGTCTCCTTCTGCAGCGCGACCACGGCCTCGGCGGCGTTCAGCGAATCGGCCAGCGGGATCTCGACCTGCACGTGCTTGCCGGCCTTCAGGCATTCGATCGCCTGCGCGGCGTGCAGCTGCGTGGGCGTGCACAGGATCGCCGCGTCGACGTCGTCGCGCGCGAGGCTCTCGGCGAGATTCGTCGTGACGTGGCCGATGCCGTATTTCTTCGCCACCTCCTCGGTCTTCGCCTGTTCGCGCCCCACCAGCGACACGACCTCGACGCCGTCGATGTTGCGGATGCCGTCCAGGTGCTTGACGCCGAAGGCGCCGGCGCCGGCGAGCACGACGCCGATGGGTTTCGTCATTGCGGGTTCTCCAGGATCAGGTGGCCGACCGCCGTGTTCGACGCGGGGACGTGGTAGAAGCGGTGCACGACTTTCGGCCGCGCTCCGGCGCGATGCCCTGCGCCCGGGGGGGCGTCGGCCGTGTCGGCCATCGCGCCGCGCGCGATCAGCCACATGACGAGTTCGATGCCTTCCGAGCCAGCCTCGCGCACGTAGTCGATGTGCGGCATCTTCGCCAGGCCCTCGGGGTCTGCGACCAGGCGGTCGAGGAAGGCGTTGTCGAATTCGCGGTTGATGAGCCCCGCGCGCGGCCCCTGCAACTGGTGGCTCATCCCGCCGGTTCCCCAGATCTGCACCTTCAGCGGCTCGTCGTAGGACTCGATCGCGCGCCGGATCGCCTGTCCGAGCCGGAAGCAGCGCATTCCCGACGGCACCGGGTACTGCACGACGTTGACGGCGAACGGGATCACGCGGAACGGCCAGCGGTCGACCTGCCCGCACATCAGCGACAACGGTACGGTGAGGCCGTGGTCGACGTCCATGCGGTTGACGATCGTCAGGTCGAAGTCGTCCTGGATGACCGACTGCGCGATGTGCGACGCGAGCCGCGGATCGCCGACGACGCCCGGCACCGGGCGCGGGCCCCAGCCTTCGTCGGCCGGCGGGAACTCGGCGGCCGTGCCGATCGCGAAGGTCGGGATGATCTCGAGGCTGAACGCGTTGGCGTGGTCGTTGTAGACGAGGAAGACGACGTCGGGCGTGTTTTCCTTCAGCCACTGCCGGGAGAACTCGTAGCCCGAGAACACCTTCTGCCAGTACGGCTCGTGCGTCTTGCCGAGATCCATCGCGGCGCCGATCGCCGGCACGTGCGAGGTGTAGACGCTTGCCCGGATGCGCGCGCCGGAGCTCATTTCCTCTCTCCGCTGCTTTCGCCCACGCGACGGTTGCCCTCGATGCTGCGCCCGCCGCGTACCATCATGTCGCGGTATTCCTCCTCGCTCAGGCCGGTCATGCTGCCGGCCATCTGCTGGAAGCTCTTGCCGTCGGTGGCGCCGATCTTGGCGAGGAAATAGATGTTGCCGCCGAGCTGGATGCAGCGGTTCAGGTCGCGCGCCAGCACGGCCTGCTTCTGCTCCTCGGTCATCGGCCACTCGTCGAGGTACGCGCGTTCGTCGGCCTTGAAGCGCGCGCGGTTCGCGGCCTTCATCAGCGACATGCAGAACTGGTTCAGGTGGTAGCCCAGACGCGACTGATCGGCGTCGAAGATCGTCGTGCCGGGAACGTCCTTGTACGGTTTATCGAGCGCCATCGTTGCTCTCCTCGGGCCAGTACAGACGCATCGGATTATCGACCAGCAGCCTGCGCTGCAAATCGTCCGTGCGTGCGATGTGCGGAATGAAGTCGACCAGCAGGCCGTCGTCGGGCATGTGGTCCTTCAGGTTCGGATGCGGCCAGTCGGTGCCCCACAGCACGCGCTCGGGAAAGGACTCGACGATGTGTCGCGCGAAGGGAACGACGTCGCGGTACGCGTCTTGCTCGCCGTCGAGCGCGGGCGGTCCCGAGACGCTCAGCCGCTCGGGGCAGCTCACCTTCGACCAGACGTTCGGGTGCTCGCGCATCAGGCGCACGAAGCGCTCGAACTCGGGTCCGTCGAGCGGCTTCGACACGTCGGGGCGGCCCATGTGGTCGACGACCACGACGGTGGGCAGTGCGGTGAAGAACTCCCACAGTTCGGGCAGGTCGCGTGCCTCGAAATAGACGACGACGTGCCAGCCGAGCGGCGCGATGCGATGCGCGATCTCCTCGAGCGTCTCGCGCGGCGTGAAATCGACGAGCCTGCGCACGAAATTGAAGCGAACGCCGCGCACGCCGGCCTCGTGCATCGCGCGCAACTCGTCGTCGGAGACGTCGCGGCGCACGGTGGCGACGCCGCGGGCGCGACCGCCCGAGTGGACCAGCGCGTCGACGAGCGCGCGGTTGTCGGCGCCGTGGCAGGTGGCCTGCACGATCACGTTGCGCGCGAAGCCGAGACGATCGCGCAGCGCGAAGAGCTGCTCGCGCGAGGCATCGCACGGCGTGTACTTGCGCTCGGGCGCGTAGGGAAAGCGCTCGCCCGGACCGAAGACGTGGCAGTGCGCATCGACCGCACCGGGCGGCACGCGAAAGCGCGGCGTGGAAGGGTCGGGGTGAAAGCACAGCCACCCGGCAGTCATCTCGAAAGCGCTCACCGTTCCCGGCTCCTTGCGGCGAGGATGCGGTCGGCCTGGACGCGCCAGTCGGCGCGTGCGTCGAGGCGGCGCTCGCCCGTGCAGCGGTCCGGTGTGCCGCCCGGAGCGTCGAATGCGCCTTGTTCGGCAAGGTCGGCGACCCATGCCTGGCGGTTTGCCGTGCCCGCGGCCGACCACGGCTCGAGCCCTGCTTCGCGCACCGTGTTCGCCGACTCGCGCATCTCCTCGGCGCGGCGCCTGCCGTGCAGTATCGCTCGCTCGAAGAAGTAGCTCGCCTGCTTCTCCCAGTCGATGCCGGGGAAGGTCTCGGCGAGAGATGCGAGCACCGCGTCCTCGACGCCCCATGCGCGCGCAGCGGTGAAACTCTCGATGACCATCGCCTCCAGGCCCTTGATCATCACGCTGCGGCACATCTTCGTCGCCGACGCGACGCCGAGCTCCGGCGAGCCGACCTTCGCGTCGAAGCCGAGCACGGCCAGCAGCGGCGCGAGCACCGCAGCGTGCGGTCCGCCGAGCAGCAACGGCACCCGGATCCGGTAGGGCGGCACCGAAGTCATCACCGCGCCTTCGACGTAGCGCGCGCCCACCTGCTCGACCCGCGACGCGGCGAGGCGCTTGGCGCCCGGCGAAGCCGAATTGAAGTCGAGGAACCAGGCGCCGCCCTTCAGCGTCGGCGCGCAGGCCGCCGCCACTGCCACCGCCTGGCTCGCGGTGACCGCCGATACGACGAAGTCGGCTTCGGCCGCCAGTGCAGCATGCGAATCGGCCAGCTCGACGCCGTGTTCGGCCGCGTGCGCGCGCAACGCTGCCGCATCGGGTCCGCCGAGCTTCACGTCCCAGGCTGCCACCCGCGCGACCCCGCGCGCGCGCAGGTCCTCGGCAAGAATGCGCCCGACCTCGCCGTAGCCGACCAGCCCCACGCGCCACGACAGCGGATCCGCGCCGCGCACGTCGTCGAGCGGATTGCCGCTCATCGCGAGGCCTCGGACGCAACGCGTGCGAAGCACGTGTATGCGGCGAGCGCGGAGGACGTCGACGCATCGCGTGCGACCATCGCGCGCGCGCCGACGGCTCTCGTCGGGCCGAGGCTGCGCGCGCTGCGGCGACTTCTGCGGCGCCGAGCAGCGCAGCCTCGGGGTCGGCGCGCGAAGCGCGCTTCGTTCCTCCGACTCGCGGCGTCTGTCCGAGCGCAGCGAGCGAAGCTCGCGCAGCGAGTTACGCCGCGCGACCCCGAGGCGAGCAGCGCAGGGGAGTCGGCGTGCAGCGCCGACCGCCGCAGCCGCAGCCGCAGCGCGCGCACCCTCGGCCCGACGCACTCCGAACGCAGGCGCCCCGAACGCACGAGCTCCGCGCGCACGCGCCCTGCAGCGCCGCTCTTCGCGCCGACGTCAGTCGACATACTTCAGCCCCGCCCGCGCCAGCGGCTCGCGCATCGAGTACATGTCCAGCCCAAGTACCCCCGAGGCCAGCTTCGCGCGCTTCTCGGCTTCGTTGGCCTCGCGCTTCTCGGCGGCGTCGGCCACCTGCTGCGCGATCGCAGCCGGCACGAAGACGACACCGTCGTCATCGGCAACGACGACGTCGCCCGGTCGCACATGTGCGCCGGCGCAGACCACCGCGATGTTCACCGAACCGAGCGTCGCCTTGATCGTTCCCTTCGCGTTCACCGCGCGCGAGAACACCGGGAACTGCATCTGCGTCAGTTCGTGCACGTCGCGCACGCCGCCGTCGATGACCAGGCCGCGCGCGCCGCGTGCGCGAAACGACGTCGCGAGCAGTTCGCCGAAGAATCCGTCCTCGCAGTCGGAGGTACATGCGGCGACGACGACGTCGCCCGCGCGCAGCTGCTCGGCGGCCACGTGCATCATCCAGTTGTCGCCCGGCTGCAGCAGCACGGTGACCGCGGTTCCGCACAGTCGCGCGCCGGCGTAGATCGGGCGCAGATACGGTTTCGCCAGGCCGACGCGGCCCATCGCCTCGTGCACCGTGGCCACGCCGAAGCGCGACAGCTTCTCGACGGCGGCTGCATCGGCGCGTTCGATGGTGTGCCGGACGATGCCCAGTTCGTTCAGGGACATGCTGGTCTGCTCCTCGTTCGTTGCGACGGGGCGGGGCGCCGCAGCGCCCCGATCTCCCGCGTCAGAGTCCCTTCGCGCGCAGCGCGCGGTCGAGCCGGGGGTAGACGCTACGCGCATTGCCTTCGTAGATCGCCTTTCGGTCGGCGTCGGAGAGGATCGTCGACGCCTCGATGTAGCGCCTCGTGTCGTCGTAGTAATGGCCGGTCTGCGGGTCGATGCCGCGCACCGCGCCGATCATCTCGCTGGCGAACAGGATGTTCTCGACGGGGATCACCTTCGCCAGCAGGTCGATGCCCGGCTGGTGATAGACACAGGTGTCGAAGAAGACGTTCTTCAGCAGGTGCTCGGACAGCAGCGGTTTCTTCAGTTCCTGCGCCAGCCCGCGGAAGCGCCCCCAGTGATACGGCACGGCGCCGCCGCCGTGCGGAATGACGAATTTCAGCGTCGGGAAATCGCGGAAGAGCTCGGACGTGAGGCACTGCATGAACGCGGTGGTGTCGGCATTCAGGTAGTGCGCGCCCGTCGTGTGGAAGCACGCGTTGCAGCTCGTGCTGACGTGGATCATCGCCGGGACCTCGTACTCGACCATCTTCTCGTAGATCGGGTACCAGTGACGGTCCGGCAGCGGCGGCGATGTCCAGTGCCCCCCCGACGGATCGGGGTTCAGGTTGATCGCGACGAAGCCGTACTCCTTCACGCACCTCTCGAGCTCGGGAATGCAGGTGCGCGGGTCGACGCCGGGCGACTGCGGCAGCATCGCCGCGCCGATGAAGCGGTCGGGAAACAGCCCCGCGACGCGGTGGATCAGTTCGTTGCAGATCGCCGACCACGCCGCGCTCGTCTCGAAGCCGCCGACGTGGTGCGCCATGAAGCTCGCGCGCGGCGAGAAGATCGTCAGGTCGCTGCCGCGTTCGTCCATCCTGGC
The DNA here is from genome assembly GCA_023954015.1 of Burkholderiaceae bacterium. Classification (GTDB taxonomy): domain Bacteria; phylum Pseudomonadota; class Gammaproteobacteria; order Burkholderiales; family Burkholderiaceae_E; genus Zeimonas. The sequence goes on along the minus strand of JAMLIS010000006.1, from coordinate 171,033 downwards.
CAGCTGGTTCTTCTCGATCGCTTCGCGCAGCTCGTCGTCGCCGATGCGCAGCTCCGAGGCCTTCGGGGCGTCGCCGCCTTTCAGCGAGGCGACCTGGCGGTTGCGCCAGTCTTCGAGCGCCTTCGGCGCGGTGGTGAAGTGACCGTGACAGTCGATGATCATCGATTCGCTCCTCCTCGGGGGCCGGGTCCCGCCCAGACCGATGCGGGAATCATCGCTTCGCCGCGCATCAGCAGCCGCGCGGTGCGCAGCAGCGCCGCGCGCACGACCTTCTGCGCGTCGTCCGGATCGACCTCCAGTTCGACGCTGAATTCTCCGCTCGGGTGCTCGACCGACACCGTTTTCACGTGCCCCTCCGGCAATCGCGCGATGCCGCGCGTGACGGTGCCGTCGAGCACGCACGCGGTGGCCACCGTGACGGCGGCGAGCACGCCGATCGCGTCGTGGCAGACATGCGGTATGAAGCAGCGCGTGCAAACCGCGCCGCCGGCGCGCGGCGGGGCGACGAGGCACATCTTCGGGAAGTTCTTCGCCGATACGTCGCCCAGCCCCATCGCACGGCTGGCCGCCAGCCGCAACGCCTCGAGCTTTTCCTTCAGTTCGTCGTCGGCGTTCAACTGCGCCACGTCCTCGTAGCCGGTGCGCGCGAAGTCGGCCGCGCGCACGAGCACCAGCGGCATTCCGTTGTCGATGCAGGTGGCCTCGACGGTACCCAGGCCGGCGACTTCGATCGAATCGAGCGGGCGCCCGGTGGGCAGCAGCGCCGAACAGACCGAGCCGGCGGTGTCGAGGAAGTCGATGGTGATCGGCGAGGCGGTGCCGGGCACCCCGTCGATGCGCGCGTCGCCCTCGTATTCGACGCGCCGGCCGGCCGGTGTCATCGGCGTGCGCACCGTGATGTCGCACTGCATGTCGGTGTTGCGCGTGAGCACGCGCACCGTGGTCGTGTCGGCCTGCGCCGCGATCAGTCCGCTCTCGAGCGCGAAGGGAACGACTGCGGCGAGCATGTTGCCGCAGTTCGGCGTGGTGTCGACGGTGTCCTTTTCGGGCTGCAATTGGGCGAAGAGGAAGTCGAGGTCGACGCCGCGCGTGCGGCTGCGCCGCACGATGCCGACCTTGCTCGTCAGCGGATGCGCGCCGCCCAGTCCGTCGATCTGGCGGCGATCGGGCGAGCCCATCACGGCGAGCAGCACGCGATCGCGCGTGGGAACGTCGGCGGGCAGGTCGTCCTCGACGAAGAACGGCCCGCGGGAAGTGCCGCCGCGCATGAAGCAGCACGGGATGGCGGTTTGCATCGCGAGGCTCCGGAATCCGGGGAGTGGATTCGATTCTCGCATGCGAACTCTGCGAACTTGCGCAGGACAGGGAGATATCAGCTATGCCGGGACGGCATGGCTCGCGTAAAGGTGCGCGCGGCCCGCCGGCTACGGCGCCTGCGCACGGGGCCGGCAGGGGCGAGCGCTTCGCGCGACGGCGCGACTTCTGCGGCGCCGAGCAGCGCAGTCTCGGGGGCGGCGCGCGAAGCGCGCTTCGTTTCTCTGACTCGCGGCGTACTGTCTGAGCGGAGCGCGCGCAGCGCGCGCAGCGAGTTACGCCGCGCGACCCCGAGGCGAGCAGCACAGGGAAGTCGGCGCGCAGCGCCGACCGCCGCAGCGGAAGCGCCGTCGCGCGAAGCGCTCGCCCCTGCCGGCTGCGTGCGCAGGCGCCGTAGCCGGCGGGCCGCGCGCACCTTTGCGGGACGCGGCTCTTGGTTGTGCCTGGAAACAACGCTGTTCGAGCGGGATGGGGTGACGGGCCGCAAGGGTGGCGTCGGGCCGCCCGCTGGCTCAGCCGTCGACCGAAACCGCAAGCCCGCGCAACAAGCCCGCGACCCGCCTCGCGAGCGGCGTCGTACGCCGGTGCGCCGACGCCGCCATGCACAGCACGCTATGCAGCGGCGGGTCGCCCAGCGGGCGCATGGTGAGTTGCGCCGCGCGCCCCGAGGCGGCGACGGCGCTGCGCGGCAATACCGCATTGCCGTAGCCGGCGGCGACGAGTTCGACGATCGATGGCACGCTCGAGACTTCCCACGCGATGTCCAGCTGCACGCCTGCCAGTGCGGCCTGCGTCTCGGTCAGCCGGCGCAGTGCATGCATGCGGTCGGGGACGACGAGCGGGAAGTCCGAGAGCCGCGCGAGCGGCAGCGGAGCGCGCTCGCGTGCCGGCGAGCGCTTTCCCGGCCGGTGCGCTTGCGCCGGCTGGACCAGGCAAAGCATCTCCTCGAGCACCGGCAGGATGTCGAGCTCGGGCGCGGCGTCGGGGTTGTGCAGCAGCGCCAGGTCGACGCGGCCGGTGGCGATCCATTCGGCAATGTGCGCGGTGAGCCCCTCGACGATCGCCAGTCGCGCGCGCGGCAGCTCGGCGCGAAACGCGTCGATCAGCGGACGCGTGAGCTGCCGGCCCAGGCTCGGCGGAAGCCCCACGACGATGCGGCCGACCGGCTCGTCGCGCTGCGCGCCCATGTCGTCGCGTGCATGCGCGACGTGCTGAAGGATCGCGATCGCGTGCTCGAACAGTCGTCTCCCCGCGTCGGTCAGCTCGACGCCGCGGCCGTTGCGCATCAGCAGCGTCTCGCGCAGGTCGGTCTCGAGCGCGCGCACCTGGCGGCTCAGCGCCGGCTGCGCGAGGCCGAGCAGGCGCGCCGCGCGGCTGAAGCTGCCCAGCTCGGCGACCTGCACGAAATACTCCAGCTGGCGCAGATTCATCGTTTCGGATCGTATCCCGAAGGCCGGGCTGCAGCGCGGTCGCCGATTAGAATGCCACGCCAGTCCGAGCCGCAGGCGAACGACCGAGCCGCAGGCGAACGACCGAGCCGCAGGCGAACGACCGAGCCGCAGGCGAACGACCGAGCCGCAGGCGAACGACCGAACCACCGGTGAGTCACCGAACCGCAGGTGAGTCACCGAACCGCAGGTAGATCCGCATGAACGCCGAACCGAAACCCGAAGCTTCGACCGGCCTGCCGTCGACCCGCGACGTCACGCCGGCGACGAAGGCGGCGATTCTCGTGGAGGCGATGCCTTACATCCAGCGCTTTCACGGACGCATCGTCGTCGTCAAGTACGGCGGCAACGCGATGATCGACCAGCAGCTCAAGCAGAGCTTCGCGCGCGACGTCGTGCTGTTGCGGCTGGTCGGGCTGAATCCGGTCGTCGTCCATGGCGGCGGCCCGCAGATCGAGCAATTGCTCGCGCGCGTCGGCAAGAAAGGCGAGTTCGTGCAGGGCATGCGCGTGACCGATGCCGAGACAATGGACATCGTCGAGATGGTGCTGGCGGGCCAGGTGAACAAGGAGATCGTCGAGCTGATCAACATGGCCGGTGGCCGCGCCGTCGGGCTCACCGGGCAGGACGGCGGCCTCATCCGCGCGCGACGGATGAAGCTGCCGTCGAAGGACAAGCCCGACGAGCCGATCGACATCGGGCAGGTGGGCGAGATCGCGAAGATCGACCCGGCGATCATCCACACGCTGACCGCCAACGGCTTCATTCCGGTGATCGCCCCGATCGGTTCCGGCGAGGAGGGCGAGACGTACAACATCAACGCCGACGTCGTCGCGGGAAAGATGGCCGAGGTGCTCCAGGCCGAGAAGCTCGTGCTGCTCACCAACACGCCCGGCGTGCTCGACCGCAGCGGCAAGCTGCTGAGCGGACTGACGCCGCGCGAGATCGACGCGCTGTTCGCCGACGGCACGATCTCCGGGGGCATGCTGCCGAAGATCTCGTCGGCGCTCGACGCCGCGCGCGGCGGCGTGAACTCGGTGCACATCGTCGACGGCCGCGTCGACCATTGCCTGCTGCTCGAGATCATGACCGACCACGGCGTCGGCACGATGATCCGCGGCAGCTGACAGCGCGTCGTACGAACGTTGAGCGCTCCGCCGCGTCGGGTCCGCCGCGGGCAATCGACGCCGGACGGGTCCGCGCCCGCACCTTCGCGCGGGGAACCGCCCGTGTGGCTGCTCGATCTCGACAACACGCTGCACGACGCCTCGTCCGAGGTGTTCCCGCGCATCCATCGGGCAATGGTCGAATTTCTCGCGCTCGAGTTGGCGCTGAGCCACGAGCAGGCCGACGCGCTGCGCTTCGGCTACTGGAAGCGCTACGGCGCCACGCTGCTCGGCATGGTGCGTCACCACGACATCGACGCGCATCGCTTCCTGCGCGAGACGCACGCCTTTCCCGACCTCGAGCGAATCGTTCGGCGCGATCGGCGGCTCGAACACGCGTTGCGCCGGCTGCCCGGGCGGCGTGTCGTGCTCACCAACGCGCCGCTCGACTACGCCACGCGCGTCGTGCGCGCGCTGGGCATCGCCGGATGCATCGAGTCGATCGTCTCGATCGAGTCGATGCGATTCGCCGGCCGCTTCCAGCCGAAGCCGTCGCGCGCGATGCTGCGCCGTGTTGCCGCGCGCCTCGGCGTGGCGCCGTCGCGCTGCATCCTCGTCGAGGACACGCCGGCGAATCTCGCCGCGGCGCGCGCCATCGGCATGCAGACCATACTGGTCACCGGTACGACCCGCCGCCCGCGCCATGCCATGCATCGGCTGCTCGCCGGCTCGTCTCGGCGCATCGGGCTTCAAGTACAATCGGTCGCTCATCTGCCGCGCAAGGCAAGCTGGGGCAACGCTCGGGAACGCCGCGGCGCCGCGCATCGACCGACATGAACGATTCGACGACGGCCGCACCGAGGCAGGCTCGGCCGAAACGGGGGGAACGCCGTCTGCAGATCCTGCAGACGCTCGCGGCGATGCTCCAGGAGCCGGGCGGCGATCGCGTGACCACTGCCGCACTTGCCGGCCGGCTGCAGGTTTCCGAAGCGGCGCTGTATCGGCACTTCGCGAGCAAGGCGCAGATGTTCGAGGGGCTGATCGAGTTCATCGAATCGACGATCTTCGGCCTCATCAACCAGATCACCACGCAGCACGCCGAAGACGGCCTGCGCCAGCTGCGCGACATCATCGCCATGCTGCTGTCCTTCGCCGAGAAGAACCCAGGGATGACTCGCGTGCTGGTCGGCGATGCGCTGGTCACCGAGGACGGCCGGCTGCAGGATCGCATCAACCAGCTCATCGACCGCATCGAGGCGTCGCTCAAGCAGGCGTTTCGCGTCAGCGTCGCGCAGGGACGGCTGCCGCAGGACACCGACGCCACGGCGCGCGCCGGGATCGCGCTCGCCTACGTGCTCGGACGCTGGCTGCGCTTCGCCAAGAGCGGCTTCCGGCGCGCGCCGGGCGAGCTCTTCGAGCAGCAGTCGCTGTTCCTCGTCGCCTGAGAAGCCGTGGACATCATCTGGCTGACGATCGTCGGCATCGCGCTCTACGTGCTCGCCGACCGCATCCTCGTCGCGTTGGAGCGGCGCGCGGGGCGCCGCTTCGAGCAGCGCTCGATCATCTTCTTCGGCCTGATCCTCGGGATGGCGCTGGTCGCCTTCGCGCTGATCCGCAATTTCGTGCAGACCGGCTGACCGGGCCCCGCTTTTCCGCGGGGCTCGCGCGCCACCTGGGGTATCATCGCGCTCGTTGCGGCATCGCTCGACGAACCTGCCGCTTCGCCGGCGCCGTCGCCAGTCCCTGCGCCGCATCTTCCCGGCATCCGCCGGTCCGAAGCTTCCACCCTCGAATCGTCTGCCCGCGACTGGCGTCGCAAGCCGATGCGCGATCCGCGCATCGTGCCGACCAGGCCGATGTCGCTGGAGTTCCATGTCCTTTTCTGCACTGGGCTTGTCCGAAGCCCTTGTCCGCGCCGTTTCCGAGATCGGATACGACGTGCCCACGCCGATCCAGTCGAAGGCGATTCCCGCCGTACTCGCCGGCGGCGACCTGCTCGCCGGCGCGCAGACCGGCACCGGCAAGACCGCCGGCTTCGTTCTGCCGATCTTGCAGCGACTCGGCGAGAGCGCGATCGCGCCGCGCGGCGCGCGGCCGATCCGCGCGCTGATCCTGACGCCCACGCGCGAGCTTGCCGCGCAGGTCGAGCAGAGCGTCGTCACCTATGCGAAACACACGCCGCTCACCTCCACCGTCGTGTTCGGCGGCGTGAACATCAATCCGCAGGCCGACCGCCTGCGCCGCGGCGTCGACGTCCTCGTCGCGACGCCCGGTCGCCTGCTCGACCTCGCCGGCCAGCGCGCTGTCGATCTGTCGAAGGTCGAGGTGCTCGTGCTCGACGAAGCCGATCGCATGCTCGACATGGGCTTCATCCACGACATCCGGCGCGTGTTGAGGCTGCTGCCGCAGCGCCGGCAGAACCTGCTGTTCTCGGCGACCTTCTCCGACGAGATCCGCGCGCTTGCCGACACGCTGCTCGACCGCCCGGCGACGATCGAGGTGGCGCGCCGCAATGCGCCGGCCGAGAGCGTCGCGCAGCGTGTCCTGCCGGTCGATCGCGCGCGCAAGCGCGAGTTGCTGTCGCACCTGATCCGCGAGCACCGCTGGTTCCAGGTGCTGGTGTTCACGCGCACCAAGCACGGCGCGAACCGGCTCGCCGAACAGTTGGTCAAGGACGGCATCCCGGCGCTCGCGATCCACGGCAACAAGAGCCAGAACGCGCGCACGCGCGCGCTCGCCGAGTTCAAGTCGGGGGCGCTGCAGGTGCTCGTCGCCACCGACATCGCCGCGCGCGGGCTCGACATCGTCGAGTTGCCGCACGTCGTGAATTTCGACCTGCCCAACGTCGCCGAGGACTACGTACACCGCATCGGCCGCACCGGTCGCGCAGGCGCCGAGGGCGAGGCGGTGTCGCTCGTCTCGCCCGACGAGAACGCTCTGCTGCGCGACATCGAGCGGTTGCTGCGCCGTCAGATCGCGCGCGAGACGATCGCCGGCTTCGAACTGGACCCGAATGCGCGCAACGAGCCGGAAGTCGACGACCGACCGCCGCGCCAACCGCGCGGCGCGCAGCGTCGCCCGGGCGCGTCGCGCACCGCTTCGCAGGGCCAGCCGCCGCGCGGCAATGCGACGACCCCGGCGCGGGGCGCTGCGTCGCCGCGCGGTGCGCACGGGGCGCCGAATTCACGCGGCGTCGGCGCTTTCCGCGGTCGCAGTTCGCAGCGCGGACGCTGATTCGGCTGCGCGTGCCGCCATCGCCTCCTGGCGGCGCCCGACCCACCAGCTGACGCCGAGCCAGGCGAAGGAAAGCGGCACCGCGACGAGCGCGACGCCGGCGATCCCCAGTCCCGCCCAGGCGAGCGCCGCGTACGACCAGCTGCCGATCTGGTCGCCGGCGCGGTAGACGACCGTGTCGATCGCGTTCTTCGCCTTGTACTTGTCCTCGCGCGAGAGCACGGTGAAGAACAGTTCGCGGGTGGGTCGCGCGAGGCCGAAGTTCAGCACGCGGCGCGAGAACTGCGCGGCGACGAGCACGGCGACAGCGGGCGCGATCACGAGCGCGCCGAAGCCGGCGACCGACATCGCCGGCAGGATCGACGCGGTGCGCGCGACGCCGAAGCGGCGCAGCACGCGCCCGGTGAGCAGCAACTGCACGAGCAGCGTCGCGACGTTCACCGCCAGGTCGATCGACGCGAAGAAGCGCGTGCGCGCGGCTCGTTCGTGGAACTGCTGCGCGGCGATCTCGGCCTGAAGGAAGTAGAGCAGTGTCGAGGTGATCGAGAACAGCAGCATGTAGCCGCAGATCGCCAGCAGGTACGGCGATCGAACGACGTGCGTGAGGCCGGCCCAGGCGCTGCCGCCGATCGCGGCGGGCTCGCCGGATGCGCCGGTTGCCGCGCTTGCGTCGGCCGGCTCGCCGCCGGCGCCTCGCCGCCGCGCCTTCGCCGGGCGCCGCGAAACGGCGAGTACGCAGCCGCAGGACACCAGCAGCAGCGCCGCCGACGCCAGCATCAAGCGGCCGGCGCCGAGCGCGCCGACCAGCGATGCCGTCGACGACGAGCCGAAGATCGCGCCGATCGTCGCGCCGGCGGCGAGCAGCCCGAACAGCCGCTTGCCTTGCTCACTGTCGAACACATCGACCATCAGCGCCCAGAACAGCGAGACGACGAACAGGTTGAACACCGAGGTCCACACGAAGAAGACGCGACCGATCCACGGCTCGTACGCGGCCGGCGTCGCTTCGAACGCTGCCGCGAAGACGACGAGGTTCGCCGCGAAGAACAGGTACGCCAGCGGAACGAAGCGCTCGCGCGGCATGCGGCGCACGAGCGCGGAGAAGGCCGGGTTGAGCACGAGCATCGCGACGAGCGTCGCGCTGAACAGCCATTGCAGGTTCTCGACGCCGCCGAGCACTCCCATCTCGTCGCGGATGGGGCGGATCACGTAGTAGGCAGCCAGCAGCGAGAAGACGAGCAGCAGCGACCAGCCGAGCGGCGCCCGCTCGGCCGGGCGCACGCCGGCCAGGCGTGCGAGCGCATCGTTCACGCCCGATCGCCCGTCGTCAGAGCGCGTCGACGAAGCGTTCCATCCGGCGCCGCTCGGCGGCGTCCGGCATCGGGCCGCGAGCGGCGCCGGCATTGTCCCGTGCGTGCTCGGGTTTCGCGGTACCGGGGATCGCGCAGACCACCGCCTCGTGCGAGACGATGTATTTCAGGAAAAGTTGCGCCCAGCTCGTGCAGCCGATGTCGGCCGCCCATTCCGGCAGCTGCCGGCCCTGTACCGCGCGGAACAGCCGTCCGCGCCCGAAGGGCAGGTTGACCATCGTCGCGATCCCGCGCTCGAGCGCGAGCGGCAGGATGCGCTCGCCGGCTGTGCGGTTGTCGAGCGCGTAGTCGACCTGGATGAAGTCGAGCCGCTCGCTTCGCATCACGCGTTCGAAGTCGGGGTACTGCGCATGGAACGAGGTCGTGATGCCGAGATAGCGGATCCGCCCCTCGTCCTTGCATTCGCGCAGCGTCTTCAGCTGCGTGCCGACGTCGCGCAGGTTGTGGACGGCGACGAGGTCGATGCGCGTCGTGCGCAGCCGGCGAAACGACTGCTCGATCTGCGCGCGTCCGGCTTCGCGTCCCTCGGCGCCGACCTTGGTTGCGAGAAACAGCTTTTCGCGCAGGCCGGCCGCCTCGACGATCTCGCCGACGACTTCTTCGGCGCGGCCGTACGAAGGAGCCGTGTCGACCACTCGCCCGCCCGATCCGGCGAAGCGCTCGAGCGTCTCGCGCAGCACCGGCGACGCCTCGTCGTAGCGGCGCGCCGTACCCAGGCCGATCACGGGGAGCAGTTCGCCGGTCGAGGGCACGGGTTTGCGCAACGCTTGCGCGTCGCCGCCTTCGGCGAGCCGTTCGGCGGCCAGCCGCTCGACGGGCAGCGCCTGCGGTACGACTGCAGCGGCCTGCGCATGCGCGCGGCCGGCCGCCAGCAGCGGCATCGATGCGGCAGCGAGAACCCATCGGCGTCGATCGCTTCGCATTGGTTCACACGTTCTCAGGTGGGTCGGGCCATCGGCGGCGCTTCGTTGCGCACGAGTTCGAGGATCGCCTGCCCGTATGCCTCGAGCTTGTGCGTGCCGACGCCGTCGATCGCGGCCAGTCCGTGCACCGACTGCGGTCGTTCGCACGCGATCTCACGCAGTGTCCTGTCGGGAAATACCACGTAGGGCGGCACGCCGCGCTCGGCGGCCAGTGCGCGGCGCCATGCGCGCAGTCGCTCGAAGAGCGCCACGTCGCGCGGATCGAGCGCGCGCTGCGCGGCGGCGCCCGTTTCGGCTGCGCCGGCCGGCACCGCGTCGCGTCGCGCGCGCTTTGCGCGCGTGCGTCCGGGCGCCTGGGGCCTGCGCATCTGCAGCGTGCGTTCGCCACGCAGCAGCGCGCGGCTCGCTTCGGTGAGCACGAGCACCTGGTGGCGCGCGTAGTCGACCGACACCAGCCCTTGGGCAATCAGCTGGCGCAGCACCGCGCGCCAGGCCGTTTCGTCGAGATCGGCGCCGATCCCGAAGGTGCTCAGCGCATCGTGCCGGTGCTGCACGACGCGCGGCGTGGCCTGCCCGCGCAGGATCGACACGATGTGTTGCGCGCCGAAGCCGAAGCCGCTGGCCTGGCGAACGCGATAGATGCACGACAGCAGCTTGCGCGCCGCGTCGGTCGCGTCCCAGGGCTGCGGCGGCTCCAGGCAGTTGTCGCAGTTTCCGCAGTTACTCCAACCCAGGCTCGTCTCGCCGAAATAGCCGAGCAGCTGCACGCGCCGGCAGCCGATCGTCTCGGCCAGGCCGAGCATCGCGTCGAGCTTGCCGGTGGACACGCGCTTGTGCGCCTCGCCGGCCTCCGACTGGTCGATGAAGCGGCGCTGCTGCACGACGTCGGCCAGGCCGTAGGCCATCCAGGCCTCTGCCGGGTCGCCGTCGCGCCCGGCGCGTCCGGTCTCCTGGTAGTAGCCCTCGACGCTGCGCGGCATGTCGAGGTGCGCGACGAAGCGCACGTCGGGCTTGTCGATGCCCATTCCGAAGGCGATCGTCGCGACCATCACGACCGCGTCGTCGCGCAGGAAGCGCATCTGGTTCGCGCTGCGCGCGGCCGCGTCCATCCCCGCGTGATAGGCGAGTGCGTCGACGCCGTGCTCGACGAGCCACCGGACGGTGTCGTCGACCTTCGCGCGCGTGGCGCAGTAGACGATGCCGGCCTCGCCCGAGTGCCCGGCGAGGAAGGCGAGCAACTGGCGGCGCGCGTCGGCCTTCTCGACGATACGGTAGCGGATGTTCGGGCGGTCGAAGCTCGAGACGAAGCTGCGCGCGCGCGCCAGCGCGAGTCGCTCGACGATCTCGGCGCGCGTGAGTGCATCCGCCGTCGCGGTCAGCGCGATGCGCGGAATGCGCGGAAAGCGCTCGTGCAACACGGCCAGCTGCAGGTATTCCGGGCGGAAATCGTGGCCCCACTGCGAGACGCAATGCGCCTCGTCGATCGCGAACAGCGCGATGCGCGTGCGTTCGAGCAATTCGAGGCAGCGCGGCGTCAGCAGTCGCTCGGGGGCGACATAGAGCAGGTCGAGCTGGCCGGCGACCAGCGCACGTTCGACCGCTGCCGCGTCGCGCCCGGCGAGCGACGAGTTCAGGAACGCCGCGCGTACGCCCAGCTCGCGCAGCGCGTCGACCTGGTCCTGCATCAGCGCGATCAGCGGCGAGACGACGACACCCGTGCCGTCGCGCACGAGTGCCGGGACCTGGTAGCACAGCGACTTGCCGGCGCCGGTGGGCATCAGCACGAGCGCGTCGCCTCCGGCGACGACGTGATCGACGATGGCCGCCTGGTCGCCGCGGAACGCGTCGTGGCCGAAGACGTCGCGCAGCACCGTGCGCGGATCGCGTTCGGCGGTGACGTCGACGAGGAGGGAATCGGTGTGCATCGCTTCGCCGAGTGTACCGGCGCGCGGCGACCCGCACGACGATCGCGCCGGATTCGTTCCCAACTGCTCAGCCCGGATCGGCGCGGTCCCCGGTGGACGCCGCCGGCGAGCCGCGGCTCGCCGCGCTGCGAGCGGTCGAGGCGGGCCGCACGCCGCAGACGGGGCACGACGGATCGCGCGGCACCCGTACCTCGTGCCACTGCATCGCCAGCGCGTCGATCAGCATCAGCCGGCCGACGGCCGGCTCGCCGAAGCGGCCGGCGAGCTTCAGCGCTTCGGCCGCCTGCATCGTGCCGACGATGCCGGTGAGCGGGGCGAACACGCCCATCGTCGCGCACAGCACCGTCTCGACTTCGTCGCCTTCCGGGAACAGGCAGTGGTAGCACGGCGAGTCGTCGCGTCGCGTGTCGTACACCGCGACCTGGCCGTCGAAGCGGATCGCGGCGCCCGACACCAGCGGGACCGCGTGCGCGACGCAGGCGCGGTTGATCGCCTGGCGCGTGGGGAAATTGTCGCAGCAGTCGAGCACGACGTCGACGCGGCGCACGAGCGCGTCGAGCGCTGCGTCGTCGAGCCGCTGGACGATCGGCTCGACCTCGATCCCGGGGTTCAGCTCGAGCATCGTGCGCCGGCCCGAATCCGCTTTCGGCTCGCCGACGCGATCCTGGCGGTGCAGGATCTGCCGTTGCAGATTGGTGAGATCGACGCGGTCGTCGTCGACGAGCACGATGCGACCGATTCCTGCCGCAGCCAGGTACAGCCCCGCCGGCGAGCCCAGGCCGCCGGCGCCGACGACCAGCGCGCTGGCCTCGAGCAGCCGCTGCTGCGCCTCGACGCCGATCTCGTCGAGCAGGATGTGGCGGCTGTAGCGGAGCAGCTGTTCGTCGTTCATGAAAAAAAGGCCGCGCGAGGCGCGGCCTTCGATGATAGGCGCAAGCGGCGATCAGCGCGCGGGCACCTTCTGCATCGGCGCCGCGGCTACCGCGTCGTCCTTGCGCGCGACGACGACCTCGACGCCCTTCAGGAAGTTCAGCGCCTGCTGCAGCTGATAATCGTCGCCCGAGCCGTATTCGACCGGCTTGCGATCCTTCTGCCCGGCGAACTCGGCCGGGTCGGGGATCGCCGAGCGGATCTCGGTGTCCTTGTCGTTGCTCAGGTGCCGGTTCAGGTCGGCCTCGCGCAGCCGGAACGCGTTCAGGTCGCCGTCGGGCGTTTCCTCGACCAGGTAGTCGGGGGTGATGCCCTTGGCCTGGATCGAGCGCCCGTTCGGCGTGTAGTAGCGCGCCGTGGTGAGCTTGATGGCCGTGGTGCTCGACAGCGGCAGGATCGACTGCACCGAACCCTTGCCGAAGGTCTGCGTGCCCAGCACCACGGCGCGCTTGTGATCCTGCAGCGCGCCGGCGACGATCTCGGAAGCCGACGCCGAGCCGGCGTTCACCAGTACGACCATCGGCGCCGTCTTCGCGGCGGATGGGACCCGGGCGACGACATCCTCGCGCATGCCGCGCAGGTAGTCCTCGGGGCTGGCGACGTACTTGCGGCGCGCGTCCTCGGTGCGCCCGTCGGTGGTGACGACGGTGGATTTCGGCGGCAGGAATGCGGCCGACACGCCCACCGCGCCGTGCAGCAGGCCGCCGGGGTCGTTGCGCAGGTCGAGCACGATGCCGTGGAGCGAGTTCTTCGCCGCGAGCGCATCGAGCGCCTTGACGAGGTTCTCGACCGTGTGCTCCTGGAACTGGGTGACGCGCACGTAGCCGACGCCGTTGTCGAGCTGCTTCGACTTCACCGACTGCACGCGGATGACGTCGCGCACGATCGGCACGATCAGCGGCTGGTTCTCGCCCTTGCGAGACAGCGTCAGCGTGATGGTGGTCTGCGGCTTGCCGCGCATTAGCTTCACCGCGTCGTTCAGCGACAGGCCCTTGGTGGGCTTGTCGTCGATACGGACGATCAGGTCGCCCGCCTTGACGCCGGCGCGCGCGGCCGGGGTGTCCTCGATGGGCGCGACCACCTTGACGAAGCCGTCCTCGGTACCGACCTCGATGCCGAGGCCGCCGAACTCGCCCTGCGTGCCGACCTGCAGTTCCCTGAACGCCTCCGCATCGAGATAGGCCGAATGCGGATCGAGGCCGGACAGCATGCCGCCGATCGCCTCGGTGATGAGCCGCTTGTCCTCGATCGGCTCGACGTAGTTTGCCTTGATCGCGCCGAACACTTCCGTGAACTGGCGCAGCTCCTCGAGCGGCAGCGTCGTGGCAGGCTCGCGCTGCGCGACGGCCGTCAGCCCGAGGCTGATCAGCACGCCGGCGATCGCACCAGCCGACAGAAGGCCGAGAGGCTTGAACGTACCCTTCATTGGATTCCCTTCGCGCAGAGCGGCCGGCGCAAGAAACACGCCACGCGAAAACGCCGTCTGCGACCGCGCACGAGTATAAACCGCAGCCGTCTCGCAGCAGGCGAATTTTTCCGCGGAATTTCCCTCGGACAACGCCCCGTCCGTCGGGGAACGCCTCGATCCCTCGCGCAACGCCTCGGCTCAGCGCGCCTTGCCTTGCGCGGCGACGGCTGCCATCGCCGCTTCGATCTCGCCGGCGTCTCCCAGGTAGCGGCGGGCGATCGGCCGCAGCGATTCGTCCAGCTCGTAGACGAGCGGCCGGCCGGTGGGAATGTTCAGCTTGACGATCTCGTCGTCGCTGATCCCGTCCAGGTATTTCACGAGCGCACGAAGCGAGTTGCCGTGCGCGACGACCAGCACGTTGCGACCGCTGCGCACCGCCGGCGCGATCGCCTCGTTCCAGTACGGCACGACGCGCGCCACCGTGTCGCGCAGGCACTCGGTGCGCGGAATCTGCCCGGGGCGCAGCGACGCGTAGCGCGGATCGTTCTGCGCCAGGCGCGGGTCGCCGTCCGGAAGCGGATCGGGGGCGATCGCGTAGGCCCTGCGCCAGACGAGCACCTGCTCGTCGCCGAAACGCGCTGCCGTCTCGGCCTTGTCGAGCCCCTGCAGTGCGCCGTAGTGCCGCTCGTTCAGGCGCCAGTCGGGCACCACCGGGATCCACATGCGGTCCATCGCGTCCAGGACGATCCACAGCGTGCGAATCGCACGGCGCAGCACCGACGTGAAGGCGAGGTCGAAATCGAAGCCCTCGGCCTTCAGCAGCTCGCCGGCGCGGCGCGCTTCCCGGCGTCCCGTCTCGGTGAGATCGACGTCGGTCCAGCCGGTGAAGCGGTTTTCGAGGTTCCACTGGCTCTCGCCGTGGCGAAGCAGGACGATCCGGTGCGTCATGGGGCGGGCGGTCCGGGCGGCTGGGGAGGATCGCTATTCTATAATCCGCGGTTTTCGGCTCGCGCCGCGCACCGGGTTCTCCGTGGATTTCGTTCTCGACAACATCGTCCTCATCGTGATCGCGGTCGTCTCGGGCGCCATGCTGGCCTGGCCGCTCATCGCGCGCGGCACCTCCGGCGGAGCGTCGCTCGACACGCTGGGGGCGACGCGACTGATCAACGACTCCGGCGCCGTCGTGCTCGACGTGCGTGCGCCGGCCGAGTTCGCCGCCGGTCATCTGCCGAACGCGCGCAACATTCCGCTCGCGGAGCTGGACAAGCGCGCGGGCGAGTTGCCGGCGAACAAGCCGGTCCTGGTCTGCTGCACCTCCGGCATGTCGTCGTCGCGGGCGGCCGGCATGCTGCGCAGGGCGGGGCGTACGGACGTGTTCAATCTGGCGGGAGGCCTCGAAGGCTGGCGCCAGGCCGGCCTGCCGGTCGTCAGGTAGCCTGCCCGCCTCGCCGCGCCAGAGGGGATTCGACGACGGGATTCAATGAGGGGAATGCGATGAGGGAAATTCGATGAGCGCCAAAGTCGTCATGTACAGCACCGCCGTCTGCCCGTACTGCCAGCGTGCCGAGCAGCTGCTGCGGGCGCGCGGCGTCGAGGACATCGAGAAGGTCCGCATCGACCAGGATCCCGCGCAGCGGGACGCGATGATCGAGCGCACGGGCCGGCGAACGGTGCCGCAGATCTACATCGGCGAGCAGCACGTCGGCGGCTACGACGACCTGGCCGCGCTCGACCGCGCGGGCAAGCTCCTGCCGATGCTGCAGGGCTGAACGCGAGGCGCGGCGGGCGCCGCGTCCCTTCTCCGTCTCCATCCGGCCGTCCGCCGCGCCGGCCTTTCGAGGACCACTCATGACCGAAACGGCGCAAGCCCCAGTCTTCGCGATCCAGCGCGTCTACCTGAAGGACCTGTCGGTCGAGCTTCCGCATGCGCCGCAGATCTTCCTCGAGACCCAGCAGCCGAGCGTGGAAATCCAGATGGACGTCGGCAGCGAGCAGGTCGCCGACGGCATCTTCGAAGCGACGGTCACGATCACGATCACGACGAAGGTCGACGAGAAGGTCGCCTTCCTGATCGAGGCGAAGCAGGGCGGCATCTTCGAGATCCGCAACGTGCCCGAAGAGCAGATGCCGCTGCTGGTGAACGTCGTCTGCCCGAACATCGTCTATCCGTACCTGCGCTCGAACGTCGCCGACACCGTGCAGCGCACCGGTTTCCCGCCGATTCACCTTGCCGAGATCAACTTCGAGGGGCTTTACCAGCAGCGGCTGCAGCAGTTGCAGGCCGAGCAGGGCGAGTCGGCAGCGGGCCGCACCGGTTCGGCGGGTGGCAACGGTTCCGGCGGCTCGACGCACTGACCGCGATGCATGCACGCCGGCAGTCTGCGTCGCGGCATGCCGGCGAGCGTCGGCGGCGCCGTGCACCGTTCTTCGCCGCCGTCGCGGCGATCGCGCTCGCCCAGGGCGCACCGGCGGCGCTGGCCGCCGAGTTCCGCGAGGTGACGAGCGCGGCCGGCGTGCTCTACGACGGTCCCTCCGAGCACGCTCGCAAGCTCTACCTCGTGCCGCGCGGCACGCCGCTCGAGCGAGTCTCGTCGGTGGCGGGCTGGGTGAAGGTGCGCGACCTCTCGGGCGACATCCTGTGGATCGAGCGCGGCGACCTGGGGGCCGCGCGCCACGTCATCGCCAGCACCCTGGCTGCGGTGCGGCGCGCGCCGCAGCGCAATGCCGAACTGCTCGTCCAGGTCGAGCGCGGCGTGCTGCTCGAGGTCGTCGACGACGAGTCGCCCGCCGGCTGGGTGCACGTGCGGTATCCGGGCGGAGCGGCCGGCTACGTCGAGTCGGTCGAGGTCTGGGGGCGCTAGCCCCATGCGCATCGCGATCTTCGGCGCGGGCGCCTGGGGAACGGCGCTCGCCTGCCACGCGGCCCTGCAGCACGAAGTCCTTCTCTGGGCGCGCGATCCGGCGCTCGTGCAGGCGATCCGCCGCAATCGGCGCAACGAGCGCTACCTGCCCGGAGTCGATCTCGCGTCGCGCATCGGCGCCGTGGCGAAAATCGAAGACGCCTGCGACTGGCTCGACGAGTCCGGTCCTTCGCTGGCCGTCGTGGCCACCTCGGTCGCCGGCCTGCGCCCGACGCTCGTCGCGCTCGATGCTCGACTGGCGCGCAGCACGGCCGGCATCGGAGTCGTCTGGCTGTGCAAGGGGCTCGAGGCAGGCACCGGGCTGCTGCCGCACGAGGTCGCCGCACAGACGCTGCGATCGGCCGCGGGCGGCGTCCTTTCCGGGCCGAGCTTCGCCCAGGAAGTGGCCGCCGGACTGCCGGTGGCGCTGACGGTCGCTTCGCGCGACGACTCCCTCCAGGCGACGACGGTGCAGGCCCTGCACCACGGCGCCGCGCGCATCTACCGAAGCGACGACGTGGTCGGCGTCGAACTCGGCGGCGCATTGAAGAACGTCATGGCGATCGCCTCCGGCATCTGCGACGGCCTTGCGCTCGGGCAGAACGCGCGCGCGGCCCTGGTCACGCGCGGCCTTGCCGAGATCGCGCGGCTGGGCGCGTCCGCCGGCGCGCGCCCCGAGACGTTCATGGGGCTCACGGGCCTGGGAGACCTCGTGCTGACCAGCACCGGCGACCTCTCGCGCAATCGGCGCGTGGGCATCGCGCTCGCTTCCGGCGAGCCGCTCGAGGCGATCGTCGGACGGCTCGGCCACGTTGCCGAAGGCGTCGCCTGCGCATCGGCCGCCGACCTGCTCGCCGCGCGGCTCGGCGTCGAGATGCCGATCGTCGCGGCGGTGAACGCGGTGTTGCAGGGCAGGCTCGGGCCGCGCGAAGCGGTCGTTTCACTGCTCGCGCGCGAACCGAAGGCGGAGGCCGGCGAGGCCCGGGTGCGATCGCGGCGTAGGTAGTCCCGGTCGCAGTCCCGCTCGAAGCGAGCGGCTGCGACGCTGGTCAGGCCGCTCCGTCGAACCCGAATTGACGCCACGCCTCGAATACGGCCACCGCCACGGCATTCGACAGGTTCAGGCTGCGGTTGTCGGGGCGCATCGGCAGCCGCAGCCGCTGCTCGGGCGCGAAGCCGTCGAGGATCTCCGGCGCGAGACCGCTCGACTCGCTGCCGAACACCAGGCAATCGCCGCGCTCGAACCGGGTGTCGTACGCAGAGCGGCGGCCCGAACGGGTGAACGCGAACATCCGCGCCGGCTGCATCTGTTCGGCGAAGTCGCTCCACGAGCGGTGCACGCGCATCGCCGCGTGTTCGCGATAGTCGAGGCCCGCGCGGCGCAGCTTCGCCGCATCGAGCGCGAAGCCGAGCGGCTCCACCAGGTGCAGCGCCGCGCCGGTGTTCGCGCACAGGCGGATCACGTTGCCGGTGTTCGGCGCGATCTCGGGATGGACGAGGACGACGTGGATCATCGATCGGGGGTGCGGGCCACGGCGCAGTTGATCACGGATGCGGCGCCGGCGCGCAGCAGCGTCCCGGCGGCCGACTCGAGTGTCGCACCGGTGGTCATGACGTCGTCGACGACGACGATCGTGCGTCCGTCGACCCGTAGCGGTGCGCCGAAGGCCTCGTGCAGCGCGCGCCGGCGCTCGTGCGCATGCAGCGTGGAGGCGGGCGCGCTCGGGCGCAGGCGCACGAGCAGCGCGTGTGCCAGCGGCAACGAGCGGCTGCGCGCGAACGCGCGTGCGATTTCGAGCGACTGGTTGAAGCCGCGCTCGGCCAGCCGCTCGCCGGCCAGCGGGACGGCGGTGACGACGAGCGTTTCGCGCGCGGTCGCGGGCAGCGCCCCGAGCGCTGCGTCGGCGCGCCGGGCGAGGCGGCGCCCGAGCGGGCGGGCGAGCGATGCGTCGCGGCCGAACTTCAACGCGTGCACGACCCGATCGAGGGGTGCCGCGTAGTCGGCCAGCACGATCGTGCGCGCGAAGGAGGGCGGCGTCGCCACGCAGGCCGCGCATTCGGCCGGGTCGCCGGCCTCGCGTCCGGCGAGCGGCGTCGTACGCATCGCGCAGCGCGGACATCGAGCGGCACGCGATCCCGGCAGATCGTCTTCGCAGGCCGCGCAAAGGCCCGAAGGCTCGTCGCCGCCGCAGACGATGCAGCTCGCCGGCAGGCACGCGTCGGCGAGCGCCGCCAGCCGCGCGGACAACGCGCGCAGCATGCGCATCGAAGAGACCTCGGTCGAAGCCGGCATCCGCCCATTGAACCCGAGCGGCGCCTATACTGGGTTCGATGCTTAGCCCACCGGACATAGACCCGTCGTCGGTACGACTGCAGTTCTCTCGGCGAGCGCGACAGGCGCCGCGCGGCGACTTCCTGCTGCGCGAGGTGGAATCCCGGATGCTCGAACGCCTGTCGCTCGTGCGGCTCGCGCCCCGGCGCATCGTCGACGTGGGCTGCGGCCGCGGCGAAGGCCTGCTCGCGCTGAAGCGGCAGTACCCGGAAGCGGCGCTGGTCGGCGTCGACGCCTCGCTGGGCGCGGTTCGGCGCGCGCGCGAATCCTTCGCGATACCGTCGCGCGGGTTCTTCGCTCGCGTGATGCGCCCGGACGCCGGACCGCTCGCCGCGTTCGCCGTCGGCGACGCGCAGGCGCTTCCGCTGGCCGGCTCGAGCGTCGATCTCGTCTGGTCGAATCTCGCGCTGCACTGGTTCGAATCGCCCCTGCGCGCGATCGACGAGTGGTTCCGCGTGATGCGCCCGGGAGCGCTGCTCGACTTCTCGTTCTTCGGCGTCGACACTTTCGTCGAACTGCGCGCGCTCGGCGCGCGCACGATGTCGTTCCACGACATGCACGACATCGGCGATGCGCTGTTGCAGGCGGGTTTCTCCGAACCGGTGATGGACATGCAGCGCCTGACGCTGTCGTGGAAGACGCCGCAGGCCCTGCTCGACGACGTGCGCTCGCTGGGCGGCAACGCGCTGCGCGGGCGTTTCCGCGGATTGCTCGGGCGCCGGTCGCGTGACGAATGGCTGCGCGCGATCGAGTCCCTGCGCGCCGGCGACGGGCTGATCCGCTGCACCGTCGAGGTCGCCTACGGTCACGCGTGGTGCCCGCAGCGCAAGCGGCGCGCCGACGGACTCGCCTCGATCGAGTTCCACCCGCGTCGCCGCGATGCCGACGGAGGATGATTTGCCGGCCTGCGGGCTGACTCCTATAATGCGGGCCGCCAAGGGGCGCCATGATCCTGGTTAAGGAAACGGCGCATGGGTTACCGCTGGTCGTACGTCGTCGACTCCGGTCGGCACCAATGGTTTCTCGCGCGCAACTGCGCATTGCGCCCCTGGCAACTCGCTGCGTGGTTCGTGACCGTCGCGCTCGCCGCATTGGCGATCGCCGCCGTCTGTGCCGCAGGCGGGGCCTGGATCGTGATTCCGTTCGCAATCGCCGAAGCGATCGCGGTCGCCGCGGCCTTCGTGGCCTACGCGCGTCATGCGGTCGACTACGAGCGGATCGAGGCGACGCGCGAGCGGCTGGTGGTCGAATGCGGTCGCGGCCCGCGCATCGAGCGCTTCGAGCGCGACGCGCGCCCGATCCGCGTCGAGTACGACCCGGATGAGCGCGGCGCGATCCGGCTCGTCGCGGGCGGCGAATCGATCGCGGTCGGCCGGTACGTTCCGGACGACCGGAAGGCGGTGCTGGTGCAGCAGTTGAGGGGGGCGCTCGGCGCCGGGCAACTGGCCCGACGCGGCGAGTGACGAACGACGAACGGGAGACGGAGCGTACGGATGAAACTCGAACGTGCCGCGGGCATTCTGGCCTCGGGCTGGCTCGGCGCCTGGTCGCCGATCGCACTGGCGGTCGAAGACCTGCCGGGCGGGCCGAAGCGCTGGGGTCTGAACCTGCAGGACCCGGTGACCCAGATCGCGGCGGACCTGCACTGGATCCACTGGTTCGTCATGTGGGTCTGCGTGGCGATCTTCGTCCTCGTGTTCGGCGTGATGATCTGGTCGATCATCTATCACCGCAAATCGAAGGGTCACCGGGCGGCCGATTTCCACGAGAGCACGGCGATCGAGGTCACGTGGACGATCGTCCCGTTCCTGATCATCGTCGGGTTGTCGATTCCCGCCACGAAGATGGTCGTCGAGCAGAAGGACACGGCCAACGCCGACGTCACCGTCAAGGCCACCGGCTATCAATGGCGCTGGGGCTACGATTACCTGAACGGCGAAGGCGAGGGAATCTCGTTCCTGTCCACGCTGAAGACGCCGCGCGACCAGATCGACGACCGCCTGTTCCCGGGCGCCAAGGAGCGGCGCGAGGCGAACAACGCGTACCTGCTCGAGGTCGACAACCCGCTGGTCGTGCCGGTGAACAAGAAGGTGCGCGTCGTCATCACCGCCAACGACGTCATCCACGCGTGGATGGTGCCGTCCTTCGGCGTCAAGCAGGACGCGATTCCGGGTTTCGTTCGCGACAGCTGGTTCCGCGCCGAGAAGGTGGGTGTCTACCGCGGACAGTGCGCCGAGCTGTGCGGCAAGGACCACGCGTTCATGCCGATCGTCGTCGACGTGCGTTCGCAGGAAGACTATGCGAAGTGGGTCGAGGAGCAGAAGGTCGCGATGCGGGCGAAGGCCGAGGATCCGTCCAGGGTCTGGAACGTCGCCGACCTGCAGGCGCGCGGCCAGGAAGTGTTCGCGGCCAACTGCGTCGCCTGCCACCAGGCCAACGGCAAGGGCGTCCCCGGCGCCTTCCCGGCGCTGGACGGCTCCAAGGTGGTCCTCGGCGATCCGCATGGGCAGATCGACGTCGTCCTGCACGGACGGCCGGGCACCGCAATGGCGTCGTTCAGGCAGTTGTCCGACACGGACCTCGCGGCGGTGATCACCTACACCCGCCACGCGTGGAGCAACGACGCGAAGGACGGGCTGGTCCAGCCCGCCGAGATCGCGTCGGCGCGCAAGTGACGAGCGCCGGCGTCGCGCACGGCAACGAACGAAAGGCACGGCGGGCCGCCACGGTCGGCCCGTCGAACGGAACGCAGCGAGTCAGGAGTACGAAGAAATGAGTGCAGTCCTCGGTCAGCACGGTGGCGCGGCACACGACCACTCGCACGAGCATCCGCACGGCTGGCGCCGGTGGCTGTTCGCGACGAACCACAAGGACATCGGGACGATGTACCTGGTGTTCTCGTTCGCGATGTTCCTGGTGGGCGGGATCAACGCGCTGCTGCTGCGCACCGAGCTGTTCGAGCCCGGCCTGCAGATCGTCGAGCCGGAGTTCTTCAACCAGCTCACCACGATGCACGGGCTGCTGATGATCTTCGGCGCGATCATGCCCGCCTTCGTCGGCTTCGCGAACTGGCAGGTGCCCTTGATGATCGGCGCCTCCGACATGGCCTTCGCGCGGATGAACAACTTCAGTTTCTGGCTGCTGCCGGCGGGTGCGCTGCTGCTGATCAGCTCCTACTTCGTTCCGGGCGGAGCGAACGCCGCCGGCTGGACGATGTACGCCCCGCTGTCGGTGCAGATGGGACCGGGAATGGATCTCGCGATCTTCGCGATCCACATCCTGGGCGCCAGCTCGATCATGGGCGCGATCAACATCATCACCACCATCCTGAACATGCGTGCGCCCGGCATGACGCTGATGAAGATGCCGATGTTCTGCTGGGGATGGCTGATCACCGCCTACCTGCTGCTGGTGGTGATGCCGGTGCTGGCCGGCGCCGTCACGATGGTGCTCTTCGACCGGCACTTCGGCACGTCGTTCTTCAACGCGGCCGGCGGCGGGGATCCGGTGATGTTCCAGCACGTGTTCTGGTTCTTCGGGCACCCCGAGGTCTACATCATGATCCTGCCCGCCTTCGGGATCGTGAGCGAGGTGATCCCCACGTTCGCGCGCAAGAAGCTGTTCGGCTACAGCTCGATGGTCTATGCGATGGCCGCGATCGCGATCCTGTCGTGCATCGTCTGGGCGCACCACATGTTCACCACGGGCATGCCGGTGACCGGGCAGCTGTTCTTCATGTACGCGACGATGCTGATCGCCGTGCCCACCGGCGTGAAGGTCTTCAACTGGACCGCGACGATGTGGCGCGGCTCGATGACCTTCGAGACGCCGATGTTGTGGGCGGTCGGCTTCATCTTCGTGTTCGTGATCGGCGGCTTCACCGGCGTCATCGTCGCCGTCGCGCCGCTCGACCTGCAGCTGCACGACACCTACTACGTGGTCGCGCACTTCCACTACGTGCTGGTCGCGGGGTCGCTGTTCGCGATGTTCGCCGGCGCCTACTACTGGCTGCCCAAGTGGACCGGCCGCATGTACGACGAGAAGCTCGGCAAGTGGCACTTCTGGCTGTCGATGTTCTTCTTCAACCTCACGTTCTTCCCGATGCACTTCCTCGGCCTGGCCGGCATGCCGCGCCGCTATGCCGACTACCCGATGCAGTTTGCCGACTTCAACGCGATCATCACGGTGGGCGCGTTCGGCTTCGGCATCTCGCAGCTGATCCTGCCGTGGGTCGTGATCAAGTGCCTGCGCGGCGACGGCGAGAAGGCCACCGACGGCGTCTGGGAGGGATCGCAGGGACTGGAGTGGACGGTTCCCAGTCCCGCGCCGTTCCACACCTTCGAGACCCCGCCGGTGCTGAAGTGAGCGGGCGCGGCAACCTGCGCACGGCGTTGATCCTGGCGTCGATCGCGATCGCGCTGTTCGTCGGCGTGATCGTCGATCGGTGGCTGAACGGAGGCTGAACTGAAGCAGCACGAGCAAGGCGGACAACCGCTGCAGGGCGAGCAGCCGCACGGGCAAGCGCGCGACCCCGGCGGAAGCGCTTCGTCCGGCGCCGGCCGCGCGAACCTGCGAATGGTGGGCAAGCTCGCCGTCGTCTGCGCGGTGATGTTCGCGTTCGGCTTTGCGCTGATTCCGCTGTACGACGCGTTCTGCGAAGTCACCGGCATCAACAACCTCGTCAAGACCGATCCGGGTGCGGCGGCGTTCGCACGCAACACGCAGGTCGACCGGACCCGCAGGGTGGTCGTCGAGTTCGACGCCAACGGCCGCGGCGCCTGGCGCTTCCGGCCCGAGGTCAACGCGCTGGAGGTGCACCCGGGCGAACTGGTCACCGTCGTCTACGACCTGGTCAACACGCGCGACGTCGAGACGGTCGGGCAGGCCGTGCCGAGCTACGCGCCGCAGCAGTCGGCGCCGTACTTCCGCAAGCTCGAGTGCTTCTGCTTCGAGCAGCAGGCGCTCGGCGCGCACGAGCAGAAGAAGTTCCCGGTCGTCTTCGTCATCGATCCGAAGCTGCCGAGGGACGTGAACACGATCACCCTTTCGTACACGTTCTTCGAGGTGGCCGGCCGGGGCGGCAAGACGGCCGGGATCGCGGGGACGGGCGGTGGCGGCGACGGGTAGCGAGGGAGAGGGCAGTAGCGGGCAGAAAGGCCGAAGCGGCGACGAGCAGCACCGTGCGGGCGAGCGGGGCCTTGCCGATGCCTTCCGGGCGGTGGCCTGGGCGTTCCTCGGCGTGCGCAAGCGGCGCTCCTTCGAGGGCGACGTACACCTGAACCCGGTGCACGTCGTACTGGTCGGGCTGCTGCTCGCGGCCGCGTTCGTCGTGGTGCTGGTGATGCTTGCCCGATTCGCCGCGGGCTGACGGAAAGGGACAACGGATCTTCACGGGAGACAGGACATGGCTTCGGGTGCGCATACGCAGGCGCCTTACTACTTCATCCCCCATCCGTCGAAATGGCCCGCGGTGGGCGCGCTCGCGCTCGTCTTCTTCGGCTTCGGGCTGGCGAGCTGGTTCAACGGGGCATCCTTCGGCCCGTACCTGTTCTGGATCTTCGTCGCGATCATGATCTACATGCTCGTCGGCTGGTTCAGCACCGTGGCGCGCGAGTCCGAGCGCGGCCTGTACAGCGATCGCGTCGACGTCTCCTTCCGCTGGTCGATGAGCTGGTTCATCTTCTCCGAGGTGATGTTCTTCGGCGCTTTCTTCGGCGCGCTGTTCTACGCACGCACGATCTCGATGCCCTGGCTCGGCGACCTCGACCACAAGATGGTGCTGTGGCCCGATTTCCAGGCGGTCTGGCCGAACACGGGGCCGGCCGGCACCATCGAGCCGTTCCGCACGATCGGGCCGTGGCCGATTCCGACGATCAACACGGCGCTGCTGCTGAGCTCGGGCGTCACGCTCACCATCGCGCATCACGCGTTGAAGGAAGCGCGCCGGGCGTCGACCATCCTGTGGCTAGCGATCACGGTGCTGCTGGGCTTCACCTTTCTCGGGTTCCAGGTCTACGAATACGCGCATGCGTACGAAGAGCTGAACCTGAAGCTCAGCTCCGGCATCTTCGGCTCGACCTTCTTTCTCCTCACGGGTTTCCACGGCTTCCACGTCTGCGTGGGGGCGATCGCGCTCAGCGCGGTGCTGTTCCGCACGATCAAGGGGCACTTCACGCCGGAGCACCACTTCGCGTTCGAGGGAGCGGCGTGGTACTGGCACTTCGTGGACGTGGTCTGGCTCGGGCTCTACGTCGTCGTCTACTGGTTGTAGCGGGGCTCTGTTCGCGCCGGGCCGCCACGCATCGGGCCGGGCGAGGGGCGCCGCCGGGCGCACGGGCCGGCGCTGCCGGGCACCGCCGGCGCTGCGCCCCGCCCGGCCCGGGCGAATACAGACGACCGGGCGGCGCTTCGTGCGCCGCGCTCAGCGCCCCACCGGCACGCCCGTCGGGTGGATCCACCCCATATACTGCGCGACCAGGATGAACGCGAACAGCGCCACCGAGAACCCCACCCGAAAGCCCAGCGCGCGCATCGTGTTGCGCGTGCGGCCGCGGTCACGCACGAGGAAGAAAAGCGCGGACGCGAGGCTTCCGATGATCAGCACGAAGGCGAGGGCGACGATCCATTTCACGGGAGAAGGCTCCGGCGGCCGGTGTCCGATTCTAGTACGCCGACCCGAAAGTATCGCAACATGAAAGCGCGTCTTCGACCTCAGTGCGGCGTTGCAAATCCTCGCCATAGCGACTGCTATGGCTGCGGTTTGCGCCTTGCCCTGAGGCCGAATCCATCGCTTTCATTTTGTTGCGATACCTCCGGGTCGGCGTACTGGTGCAGTGTTTCGCGCCGATGACACCGGCGTGACGACTTGGCGTGCGCGTTTTCGCGCCTGGGCACCGACGCTCGCGGCGCTCGCCGTCGTCGCACTCACCGTCTCGCTCGGCAACTGGCAGCTGCGGCGCGCCGACCAGAAGCGCGCGCTGCAGGCGCAGCGCGACGCCGCCGAACGCGATGCGCCGATCGAGTTGAGCGCGCAGGGCAACGACGCCGTTGCGCTCGACGGACGTCGCGTTCGGGTCCGCGGCCGCTTCGTGTCAGAATTCGATGTCTTCATCGACAACCGGACCCATCGAGGCGTTGCCGGCTTCCACGTGCTTTCGCCGTTGCGCCTCGCGGGTTCCGACATGCACGTGCTCGTGCTGCGCGGCTGGGTCGCTTCCGATCCGCGCGAGCGGTGGCGCGTGCCGCGGGTGCCCGCTCCCGACGGCGAGGTGCAGGTCGAAGGCATCGCGCAGCGCGAGCTGGCGCGTACGCTGGAACTGGGCCGCACGCCCGAGCCCGGGCCCGAAGACCGGGTCTGGCTCAACGTCGATCTCGATCGATACCGCCGCTGGTCGGGGCTCGCAGTGCAGCAGCCGGTGGTGCGCGAGCTGACGCCGGCGCGGACGTCCGCCGGTGACTTCGACGACGGGCTCGTTCGCGACTGGCCGCACCCGGGCGGCGACGTCGAGAAGCATGTCGCCTACGCGTTCCAGTGGTACTCGATGGCGGCGCTCGCTGCCGGTTCGTGGATCTGGTTCGTTGCGCTCGCACGGTGGCGCGGGCGCTCGCAGGATGGTGGCGGGCCGCAGGGATGACTGGCAGGGACAGGCAGGTGACGGATTCGACGGTTTCGCAGCACGAGGCGCGGCAGCGACGCGCCGGCGACGAGCGCGCGCCGCTGCCGCGCCCACGGAAACGCGCGGCGGGCAGGCTCAAGCTGCTCGCGCTGCTGCTGCTGCTCGCCTCGCCGATCGCCGCGTCGTACTACACCTATTACGTGCTGCGGCCGGACGGTCGAACGAACTACGGGACGCTGATCGAGCAGCGGCCGGTCGATTCGCTGGGCGGTGCGCCGGTCGTGGGCGACGTGCGAACGCTCGGCGAGCTGCGCGGTCGCTGGGTGATGCTCGTCGTGGCGCCGTCGGACTGCGACGAAGACTGCCGCCTGCGCTTGTACCATGTGCGTCAGGTCCGCTTGACCGCGGGCAAGGAACGCGACCGCGTCGTGCGGGTATGGTTGCTGCCGGACGCCGGAATGCCCGATCCGGCGCTGCTCGCCGAGCACGAAGGCCTGCTCGTCATCCGCGTGCCCGGCCAGCAGATCGCGACCAAGCTGCCCGCGACCGCGACGACATCGGTTTCGGACCACATCTGGTTGATCGATCCGATGGGGCACCTGATGATGCGCTTTCCGCGCGATGCCGATCCGAGCCGGATCAAGAAGGATCTCGCAAAGGTGTTGCGGGCCTCCGGAATCGGATGACGCGTCCGCCTCCGTCGTCGCGTCCCGAAGCACGAGAGCAAGAGTCGAGAAGATGAGCGCAACGTTCCCGAGTTCTTCCCTGCCCCGCGAGCGCACCCGCGCGCGTGCGGCGCTTCGCTACCGGCGCTTGATCGGCTTGACGCTCGTGTTGACCTTCGCGTTGATCATGCTCGGCGCCTATGTGCGCCTGACCGATGCCGGCCTGGGTTGTCCCGACTGGCCCGGCTGCTACGGCACGCTCAGTCCCTTCCACGCGCAGGACGACATCGCGAAGGCGGTTGCCGCGCAGGGCGGCGAGCACGGCCCGGTTTCGATGGGCAAGGCCTGGCGCGAGATGATCCATCGGTATTTCGCCAAGCTGCTCGGCCTGCTCGCGATCGCGATCGCGGTCGTCGCCTGGCGCAAGCGGGAGGAACTGCACCAGTCG
Organism: Burkholderiaceae bacterium; assembly: GCA_023954015.1. Lineage (GTDB taxonomy): Bacteria > Pseudomonadota > Gammaproteobacteria > Burkholderiales > Burkholderiaceae_E > Zeimonas. The sequence continues at coordinate 143,414 of JAMLIS010000006.1, read as the reverse complement.
CCGGCGTTGCCCACGGCGCTGGTCGGCGTGGTGGTGCTGCAGGGAATCTTCGGCATGTGGACGGTCACGCTGCTGCTCAAGCCGGCGATCGTCACCGGACACCTCGTCGGCGGACTGCTCACGCTGTCGCTGCTGCTGTGGCTCTGGCTGCGCCAGGCGGAGCGGCCGCGCTACGTCGATGCCGAGCCCGCCGCCGCGCTGTACGCGCCCGCGCTGCTCGGCGTGGCGCTGCTCGCCGCGCAGATCTTCCTCGGCGGCTGGACCAGCACGAACTACGCGGCGCTGGCGTGCACCGACCTGCCCACCTGCCGCGGCCAGTGGTGGCCCGAGATGGACTTCGCCAACGCCTTCCATTTCCTGCGCGAGCTGGGACGCACCGGCGACGGGCAGCTGCTGTCCCAGCAGGCGCTCACCGCGATCCACGTGATGCATCGACTCGGCGCCGTCGTCGTGGCGCTGTACGTCGGCTGGCTCGCGTGGCGCGTTCGCCGCACCGAAGGCCTGCGAACGCTCGGCGCTGCGATTCTCGTCGTCCTGGTCGTGCAGTGGCTGCTCGGCCTGTCGAACGTTTATTTCAGCCTGCCGCTGGCGGTGGCGGTGATGCACAACGGCGGAGCGGCGCTGCTGCTCGGCCTGCTCGTGGCGCTGCTGTTCCGCACGCGGCAGGCACGCTCGGCGATCTGAGGAACCGGGGCTCGAACACGATGGACATGCCCGTTGCGCAACCCGCCGGCTGGCGCCTGGCCGCCTCGCAATACCTGGCGGTGACCAAGCCGCGCATCGTGCTGCTGGCGGCGTTCTGCGCGCTGATCGGCATGCTGCTGGCGAGCCGCGAGCAGGTGCACTGGCAGGTCCTGCTGTTCGGCACGCTCGGAATCTCGCTGCTGGCCGGCGCGGGATTCGCGTTCAACTGCCTGATCGAGCGCCACATCGACGCACGCATGGCGCGCACGCGCGGACGGCCGTCGGCCAGCGGCGAGGTCGGCGTCCCGGGGCATGCGCTGTTCGCCACCGTGCTGGCGGTGCTCGGTGCATTCGTGCTGCACGTGTTCGTCAATCCGCTGACGATGTGGCTGACGCTGGCCACCTTCGTCGGCTACGCCGTCGTGTACACGGTGCTGCTCAAGCCGGCCACGCCGCAGAACATCGTGATCGGCGGAGCCTCCGGCGCGATGCCGCCGGTACTCGGATGGGCGGCGGTGACCAACGAGGTGAGCGCCGCGCCGCTCGTGCTGTTCCTGATCATCTTCGTCTGGACGCCGCCGCACTTCTGGTCGCTGGCGCTGTACCGCATCGACGACTACCGCAAGTCGGGATTGCCGATGCTGCCGGTGACGCACGGGCCCGAATTCACGCGGCTGAACATCCTGCTCTACACCGTCCTGCTGGTCGTGGCCTCGATCCTGCCCTTCCTGATCCAGATGAGCGGCGCGCTGTACCTGGCGTGCGCGCTTGCGCTCGACGCCGTGTTCCTTGCCTACGCGTGGCGCATGTGGCGCAACTACTCCGACGAGCTCGCCCGGCGCACTTTCGGCTACTCGATCTTTTACCTGGCGGCGCTGTTCGGCGCGCTGCTCGTCGACCACTTCATGAGCTGAGAACGTGTGAACGATTCCGCCTTGCCCGCGCGGGCGCGCGGATTCGTTTGCGCCGCCGAAGGCTCTCGCTTACGGAGGATCCGATCCCGATGACCAAACTCGACGCGCTCGCGCCGCTGTCCGGGCGCTGGACGCGGCGGGCGGCAATGGCCGCGATGCTCTCGGGCGCGCTCTGGCTGGCAGGCTGCCAGTCGAAGCCCGAGTTCCGCAACACCGACGTCACCGGCGCCGATTTCGCGCAGGATTTCCGTCTCACCGGCCACGACGGCAAGCCGTATTCGCTTGCCGACTTTCGCGGCAAGGCCGTCGTGATCTTCTTCGGCTACACGCAGTGCCCCGACGTGTGCCCGACGACGATGTCGGAACTCGCCGAGGTGATGAAGGAGCTGGGACCCGACGCCGACCGCGTGCAGGTGCTGTTCGTCACCGTCGACCCCGAGCGCGACACGCCGCAACTGCTCGCCAGCTACGTGCCGGCCTTCGACCCGCGTTTCCTCGGCCTGTACGGCGACGAGCAGGCCACCGAGCGCACGGCGAAGGCGTTCCGCGTCTTCTATCAGAAGGTGCCGGGCAAGACACCTGGCAGCTACACGGTGGACCACACCGCGGGAAGCTATGTCTACGATCCGCGGGGCAGGTTGCGCCTGTTCATCAAGCACGGCACCGGGCCCGAGCCCATCGCGCACGACCTGAGGGCGCTGCTGGCGGGCTGACGGCGGCTCGACGTCATCGGGCAGCGGAACAGCCGCGCATCGTTCACGCGCTACGTCGCCCGCCGCGGTCGCACGTCCTGCTGCGTGCCGCGCTGCGTCAGCGCGACGAGCACGGTGGCCGCCAGGATCATCGCGCCGCCGGCGAGCGTGCGTGCGCTCAGCGTCTCGCCGCCCACGACCACCGACGAAACCGCGGCGAAGAGCACCTCGCTGAGCATCACGATCGCGGTGACGCTTGCCGGCACGCGCGCGACGCCGTACTGCAGCGCGAAGTTGCCCGCGAGCAGCGCGATCGCCAGCGCGATCGTCCCTGCGATCCACGACCAGCGGGGCGCCGGTGGAAACGCCATCGCGCCGCTGCGCGACACTGCCCATGCCATCGCGATCGCAACGACGAAGCCGCCGACGAACATCGCCAGTGCTCGCACGTCGTCCGGCGCGTCGCGGTTGCGACGCACGAGCACGTTGACGAATGCGAAGCAGATGCCGCCGGCCACGCCGAGCCAGTCGGCAAACGACGACGGCAGCGGAAAGCCTGCGCCGGGCTGCCACAGGACGACGGCTGCACCGGCCAGTGCGAGCGCCATCCGCGCGAGCGCGGCGGCGGTGATCGGCTCGTCGAGCAGCCAGCGCGCGAGCAGCAACGACCACACCGGCATCAGGTAGAAGAGCAGGACGACGCGGACGACCTCTCCGATCATCACGCCCCAGTTGAAGGCGACGTTGGTCGCGCCGGCGGCCAGCACGAGCCACAGCAGGCGCGGGCGCCGCAGCAGACCCGCCCACGCCGACGGGCGCCAGGCGCTGATGACGATCGTCGAGAAGAGAAAGGCGAAGCCGGTGGCCCAGACGCTGTGCAGGCCGAGCGAATTCAACTGGCGGAACGGCCACCACGAAACGCCCCAGACGAAGGCGTTGAACAGCAGGCTCGCGATGGCTGCGGCGGGCACGGGCCGAGTCGATCAGGGCGCACCCGAACCGCCGTGCGCCGCCCCGTCAGACGTATTCGGCCAATGCCCCTTTCATCTTCTGCAGCGCCTTCGCCTCGATCTGGCGAATGCGCTCGGCGGAGACGCCGAACTCGTCGGCGAGCTGGTGCAGCGTGAGCGTGCCGCCTTCCGACTCGTCCTTCAGCCAGCGCGTCTCGATGATCCGGCGACTGCGCGCGTCGAGGGCAGCCAGCGCATTGGCGATGCCTTCGCTGTGCAGCCGGTCGCGGTCGCGCGACTCGAGTACCTGCGTGGGCTCCGCCTGCGGCGCCGCGAGCCAGGCGATCGGCGCGTAGCTCTCCTCGCCGTCGTCGACGGTGGCGTCGAGGGTGATGTCCTGGCCGCCCAGGCGCGTCTCCATCTCGACGACGTCCTTCTCGCGCACGTTCAGGTCGCGCGCGATCGCGTCGACCTCGGCCGCGGTAAGCGCCTGCGGTCCCGGTTTGCGCGACCGCAGGTTGAAGAAGAGCTTGCGCTGCGCCTTCGTCGTGGCGACCTTCACCGTGCGCCAGTTCTTCAGGATGTATTCGTGGATCTCCGCTCGGATCCAGTGCAGCGCGAACGACACGAGGCGGACCCCCCGATCGGGGTCGAAGCGCTTGACCGCCTTCATCAGGCCGATGTTGCCTTCCTGGATCAGGTCCGCGTGCGGCAATCCGTAGCCGAGATACTGGCGCGCGATCGAAACGACCAGGCGCAGGTGCGACAGCACCATGTCGCGCGCCGCGTCCAGGTCGCCCGTTTCGCGGTACCGGCGTGACAACTCGCTCTCCTGCGCGGCGGTGAGCATCGGCAGGCGGTGAACCGCGGCAATATACGCATCCAGGTTCCCGACAGCGGGCAGCCCCATCATCGCATTGGGCGAAGTGGGCACGAGCGCAGCGGAATTTCCCTTTGTCATCCGATGATCTCCTTGCTGGGACGATAGATTAGCACTCTCGGGGCGAGAGTGCCAGAATCGGGTGTTTTCCGACAGAAACGTCAGATATAGAGGATTCACGTGCTCCAGCTCCATACCTATTTCCGCAGCTCGGCTTCGTTCCGTGTGCGGATCGCCCTGAATCTGAAGGGCTTGCCGTGGGAACCGAAGGTCGTCTGGCTACCTTCGGGCGAGCAATGCGGCGACCCGTTCCGGGCGGTAAACCCGCAAGGGCTGGTACCTCTGCTCGTCGACGGCGAGCGGCGGCTGGCCCAGTCGCTGGCGATCATCGAGTACCTGGACGAGACGAAACCGGGTCCGAAACTGCTGCCGGGCGATCCGTACGGCCGCGCCCGCGTGCGTTCGTTGTCGATGCTCGTCGCCGCGGAGATCCATCCGCTGAACAATCTGCGGGTGCTGAATCACCTGCGCGATGGGCTCGGGCTCGACGCGGAGGCGATCGCGCGCTGGTACCGCCACTGGTGCGACGAGGGCCTGGCCGCATTCGAGCGCGAACTGGCCGATCCCCGCACGGGCCGCTACTGCCACGGGGACGAACCGTCGATGGCCGATGCCTGCCTGGTGCCGCAGATCTTCAATGCGCGTCGTTTCGAGACGGACGTCGGCCGCTATCGCCGATCGATGCGCATCTTCGACGAGTGCATGAAGCTCGAAGCGTTCCGCAAGGCGCAGCCTTCGCAGCAGGAGGAGGCGTCGCGGGATCGAGCGGGCTCGTAAAGGCTCGGCATCGGCTGCCTGCACGCGGCTTCGCGTGGGCGGCACTTCGTACGCTCGACGTCGTCCCGATGGATGGATTCGATGCGCCGATCGGTGGATGGCGACGACGACGCGGGCCGGCATACGATGAGTGCTGTCGCCGATGTCATCCATGCGATCGCCGCACGATCCGGCATCGGTCCTCGCGACAGCCGACCCCGAGGTCCGTCGATGCCCACCGAAGCCGCCGTTGCATCCGCCGTAACCGTGCGCGTCGCGCGCAGCCGGGACGATCGCGCCCGCGTGTTCGCGCTGCGCGCGCGGCTTTCGGCGGCGGCCTCGCCGGTGCACGACGCCTACGACCGGCAGCCGAACGTCACGCTGCTGCTCGCCGAGTCGGCGATCGACGGAGAGGCACTCGGAACGCTGCGCATCCTCGCCGCCGAACGGGGCCCGATGATGGTCGACGGTCTGCTCGCGCTGCCCGCGTCGCTGGCGCATCGATCGATTGCCGAAGGGTCGCGGCTGGCCGTGCGCGAGGGCGACGGTGCGCCGCAGGTGCGCAGGATGCTGTGGAAGGCGTTTCACCGATATTGCCTGGCAGTGCAGGCGGAGACGATGCTCGTTGCGGCGCGCGCTTCGGCTGCCCGCGAATACGAGCAGCTCGGCTTCGTCGACGTCTTTCCCGCCGCGCCTTTCTTCGCGCCCAGAGGCCGCGACCTCGCCACGCACCGGCTGATGCAGCTCGGGGTTTTCGACGCGTACGACGCGATGCTGCGCAACGGGCATCCGTTGCGCGATTTCTTCTTCGTCGACCGCCATCCGGGGATCGACCTGTTCGGTCCCGGCGGCGCACCCGCTCGCCAGCCGATGCCGCGAACGGTTCCGGATCCCTTGCGCGCAGTGGCCGGCCTGGCCGACCTGGCGCTCGTGGTCTGAAGAAGCGCTGAACGTCAGTCCAGCAACGCCCCGGCGAATTCGTCCGCCGAGAACGCCTGCAGGTCGTCGATCTTCTCGCCTACGCCGATGAAGTAGACGGGGACCGGGCGTTCGCGGCGCGTGAATGCGAGGGCGGCGAGCGCTCCGCCCTTCGCCGTCCCGTCGAGCTTCGTCACGATCAGCCCGCTCAGCGGAACCGTCTCGTCGAAGGCCTTGACCTGGGCGAGCATGTTCTGCCCGGTGTTTCCGTCGAGCACGAGCAGCGTCTCGTGCGGCGCCCCTTCCATCGCCTTGGCGACGACGCGCCGGATCTTGCGCAGCTCCTCCATCAGGTGCGCCTGCGTCGGCAGGCGTCCGGCGGTGTCGATGATCACGACGCCGGTCCGGCGCGCGCGACCTGCGTGCACCGCATCGAAGGCGACGGCGGCCGGATCGCCGCCCTGCTGCGCGATGACGTCGACGCGGTTGCGCGAACCCCATTCGGCGAGCTGCTCGCGCGCGGCGGCGCGAAAGGTGTCGCCGGCCGCGAGCAGGATCGACTTTCCCTCGCGCTGCAGGTGATGCGCCAGCTTGCCGATGGACGTGGTCTTGCCGGCCCCGTTGACGCCGGCAATCATCATCACCACGGGCTCGGCCGCGTCGATGTCCATCGGCTTCTCGAGCGGCATCAGCAGCTCGACCAGCAAGGCGCGCAGGGCGAGCCGCACCTGCTCGGCGTCGATCAGCCGTTCGCGCCGCACGCGTTCCTGCAGTCGCTGCATCAGCCACTGCGTCGTCGCGACGCCCGCGTCGCTGGCGATCAGCGCCGTTTCGAGTTCCTCGAAGAGCGCATCGTCGACCTGGACGTTGGAGAACAGGCCGGCAAGGTTGCCGCGCGTGCGCGACATGCCCTGGCGCAGCCGACTGACCCAGGTGCGCCGTTCTTCCTCGGGCAGCGTGACGACCGCGTCGCCCGACGGCAGGAAGATCGCCTGCGCAGGGGCCAGCACTTCGGGCGAATAGAGACTGCCGTAGAAGGCCGCTTGCGTCGGCGGGGGCAGGTCGGCCGCGGCGGGCGCCGCCGCTGTCGCGCGCATTTCCGTGGATGCAGGCGCTTCGGCTGCCGGGGGCGCTTCGGCTGCCGAGGGCGCTTCGGCTGCCGGGGGCGCGTCGGCTGCCGGGGGCGCGTCGGCTGCCGGTGTCGTTTGCCCCGTCGCGGGTGCTCGCCCCATCGCGGGCGCCTCCTCCGGCGCCGGCGCTTCCGCTTCGCGCGTTTCCTCGGCGGGCGACGTCCTCGGCGGTGCGTCGGCGAGCGGCGGTTGCTGCGCCGGTTCCGGCTCGGCCGGTGCAAGCACCTCAGCGGGGTACAGGACCTCCGACGGGTACAGGCCATGCGCCGGCACACCGAGCCCGTGCGCGGACTGCGGCTGCGACGCACCCGCATCGGAGGACGCCGAATCGCCGGGAGCGGGGGAGTCTTCGGCCGGGGAGGGCCTCTTGCGACGCAGGAATCCGAACATGGCTACACTCGGACCCGATTCTACCTGCCCTGCTCATGCCGCTTTACCCGCTCCAGCGGATCGCACCGCTGCTTCTCGCTTTCGCTTTCGCGTTTGCGGGCGCGCTCCCGCCCGTGGCACGCGCGCAGTCCGCTCCGGCACCGAGTGCATCGCCCACGCCCGCACCCGCCGACGCGGCGCGCGGCACCTTCGAGCGCACGCTGCCCAACGGGATGAAGGTGATCGTGCGCGAGGACCATCGTGCGCCCACGGTCGTGCACCTGGTGCTCTATCGCGTCGGTTCGGTGGACGAGTCGAAAGGCCATACGGGCATCTCGCACGTCCTCGAGCACATGATGTTCAAGGGCACGGAGCGCTATCCCGCCGGCGAGTTCTCGCGCATCGTCGCGAAACTGGGCGGGCGCGAGAACGCGTTCACGACGAGCGATTACACCGGCTACTTCCAGCAGATCGGCGCTTCGCACCTGGCCGAGGTGATGGAACTCGAAGCCGACCGCATGTCGAAGCTTCGGCTCGAGCCGAAGGAATTCGAACAGGAAGTGCGCGTCGTGATGGAAGAGCGCCGGCTGCGCACCGAAGACCGTGCGCAGGCGCTCGTCTACGAGCAGTTCCGGGCGCAGGCCTTCGTCGCCTCGCCGGTTCGCCAGCCGGTGATCGGCTGGTTCAGCGATCTACGCGCGCTCACGGTCGACGACCTGCGCGGATGGTACGAGCAGTGGTACACGCCGTCGAACGCGATCGTCGTCGTCGTCGGCGACGTCTCGGCCGACGACGTCTGGCGCCTGGCCGAGAACACTTACGGAAAGGTGGCGGCGCGTGCCTTGCCGCAGCGCAAGCCGCTCGACGAGCCCGGGCAGCGGGGACTGCGTCGCGCCTGGGTGAAGGCGCCGGCGGAGAGTCCGTACGTGACGATGGGTTTCCACGTGCCCAGACTGGTCGACGTCGAGCGCGACTCCGAGCCCTATGCGCTCGAAGTGCTCGCTGCCGTGCTCGATGCCGACGAAAACGGGCGGCTGACCCGCAACATCGTGCGCGGCTCGCGCGTGGCGAACCAGGTCGGCGCAGGCTACGACTCCACCTCTCGCGGCCCGACCCTGTTCGTGCTCGACGGCGTTCCGGCCGAGAAACGCAACACCGCCGAGGTCGAACAGGCGCTGCGCGACGAAGTCGCGAAGATCGCGAGCGAAGGCGTCGCCGCCGAGGAACTCGAGCGCATCAAGACGCAGTACGTCGCCGGCGAGATCTACAAGCGCGATTCGATCATGGCCCAGGCGATGGAGATCGGCGGCCTGGAGATGGCAGGTTTCACGCATCGCGACGCCGACCGCATCCTGGCGCGCATCGCCGCTGTCACCGCCGACGAAGTGCAGGCGGTCGCGAAAAAGTACTTCGCCTCCGACGAATCGCTCACCATCACGACACTGCTGCCGCAACCGCTTCCCGACGGAGGCCGCGGCGCAGCGCGCCAGCCGCCGCAGAGCGTCCACGGGAGACCGATCCGATGAACGCGCCTGCGCGGCGCGTCTTCGGGATGAACGCGCCTGCGCGGCGCGTCTTCGAACCGGCGCAGCTTGCCCTGCGCTGGCTGTTCGCTGCAGCGCTTGCGCTCGTTGCCACGGCCGCGCAGGCCGCGCTGCCGATCGAGCACTGGACGACGTCGAACGGCGCGCGCGTCTATTTCGTGCGCGCCGACACGATCCCGATGCTCGACGTGCGCGTCGACTTCGACGCCGGTGCCCGGCTCGATCCCGCGGGCAAGACGGGGCTGGCTTCGCTCACCGCGGCGATGCTCGATCGCGGCATCGAGCAGGCCGACGAGTCGCAGCTCGCCGAGCGCTTCGCGCGAATCGGTGCGCTGCACGGCGCCGGCGCCGGCGACGATCGCGCCAACGTCTCGCTGCGCACGCTGGTCGGCGAGCGCCAGGCCGACGAGGCGCTCGAACTGCTCGCGGCGATCCTCGCGCGACCGACCTTTCCCGAGCCGGTGCTGGCGCGCGAGCGCCAGCGGATCATCCAGGCGATCCGCGAAGCCGAGACGAAGCCGGAAACGATCGCGCAGCGCAATTTCGACGCGATGATCTACGGCGCGCATCCCTACGGCGCGCATGCCACGCCCGAGACCGTCGCGGCGATCACGCGCGAAGACCTCGTCGACTTCCATCGTGCGCACTACCGCGCGGGCAATGCGGTGGTGTCGATGATCGGCGCCGTCGATCGCGCGCGTGCCGAACGGATCGCCGAGCGGCTCGTGCGCGACCTGCCTTCCGGTGGCGGCGTGGAAAAGGTGCCCGACGTGATGCCGCTCGGGAGCGCCGAGGAGCGGCGCATCGAGCATCCGGCGACGCAGAGCCACATCCTGATCGGGCAGCCTTCGATCGCGCGCGGCGATCCCGATTTCTTTCCGCTGCTGGTCGGCAACTACGTGCTCGGCGGCGGCGGCTTCGTCTCGCGCCTGTACGAGGAGGTACGCGAGAAGCGCGGCCTCGCCTACAGCGTCTATTCGTACTTCTCGCCGAAGCTGCAGCCCGGGCCGTTCACGATCGGACTGCAGACGAAGAAGGAGCAGACCGACGTAGCGCTCGGCGTCGTGCGCGACACGCTCGGCAAGTTCCTTGCCGACGGGCCCACCGCGCAGGAGCTGCAGGCGGCGAAGGACAACCTGATCGGCGGCTTCGCGCTGCGCATCGACTCGAACGCGAAAATCGTCGAGAACCTCGCGGTGATCGGCTTCTACCGGCTGCCGCTCGACTATCTCGACCGCTGGCCCGAGCGGGTCGCCGCCGTGACGCTCGCCCAGGTGCGGGACGCCTTCGGACGCGTGCTCGACGCGAAGCGCATGGCGACGGTGGTCGTCGGCGTCGGCGCGTCGAGTCGATGAGCCGCCCGCGCAGCGCCGACACCGCCGCTGCCGACGATCGACCGCAGCGGCTGCGCATCGTCGGCGGACAATGGAAGCGCACGCCGATCGCGGTCACCCGCAGTCCCGGCCTGCGGCCGACGCCCGATCGCGTGCGCGAGACGCTGTTCAACTGGCTCGGCCAGCGCCTGGACGGGCGACGCTGCCTCGATCTCTTCGCCGGCACGGGAGCGCTCGGATTCGAGGCCGCTTCGCGCGGCGCTGCGCAGGTGGTGCTCGTCGAGCGCGACCGTCGCGCCGCGCGCGCGATCGCCGCGACGATCGAGCGCCTGGGGGCGCGGCAGATGCGGGTAGTCGCGGACGACGCCTTCGAGGCACTGGCCCGCCTCGCGCGGGCGGGCGAGCGCTTCGACCTCGTCTTCGTCGATCCGCCTTTCGGCGAGGCGCTGCACGCGCGCGCGCTGGGCGCGCTGGCGCCGGTGCTCGCGCCCGGCGGCCTGGTCTACGTGGAGTCGGCCGAGGCCTTCGAGGCTCCGGACGGCTGGAGCGTCCGGCGCGAGGGCCGCGCGGGGCAGGTCCGCTATCATCTGCTGAGCAGTCGGGCCGACGAACCGCCAGGAAACGACGCATGACGCGCGCCATCTACCCGGGAACCTTCGATCCGCTCACGCGCGGCCACGAGGACCTGGTTCGCCGCGCCTCGAAACTCTTCGACTCGATCGTCGTCGCCGTTGCCGCCAGCCGCGGCAAGAATCCGATCTTCGACGTCGACGAGCGGCTGGCGATCGCGCGCGAGGTGCTCGCGCATCATCCGAACGTCGAGATCACGAGTTTCTCCGGGCTGCTCGTCGATTTCGTCCAGCAGCAGAAGGCCGACGTCGTCGTGCGCGGCCTGCGGGCGGTCACCGATTTCGAGTACGAGTTCCAGATGGCCGGCATGAACCGGCACCTGATGCCCGACGTCGAGACGATCTTCCTCACGCCCACCGACAAGTACCAGTTCATCTCGGGCACGCTGGTGCGCGAGATCGCGCTGCTCGGCGGCGACGTCTCGCAGTTCGTCGCGCCGGCCGTCATGCGCTGGCTCGACCGCAAGCTCGCGCAGCTGCGCCCGGTGCAGCCGCCGAAGCCGGCGAAGCCCTGATGCGGGAACGGCGATGGCGCTGATCATCACCGACGAATGCATCAACTGCGACGTCTGCGAGCCCGAGTGCCCCAACGGCGCAATCTCGATCGGCGAGGAAATCTACGAGATCGATCCGCTGCGCTGCACCGAGTGCGTCGGCCACTTCGACGAGCCGCAGTGCCGGCAGGTGTGCCCGGTCGACTGCATTCCCCGCGATCCGGCATGGCCGGAGACGCCGCAGCAGCTGATGGACAAGTACCGGCGACTGCGGGCCGCGGAAGCGGAACCCGCCGAGGAGCGCCGCGGGCATTGATCCCGCGGACCTTTCAACCGGCGCGGTCCGTGCCTGGCTCGCCCGTACCGGCGTCGGTCGCGTAGTCGTCGCGCTGCACCGCCTCGCGCGTGCCCGTGGCGCCCGGGTCGAAGAGCGAGAGGGCAGTGTCACGCACGCAGCGGGCGTGCGCGGCGTCGCCCCGATGGCGATGCAGCATCCGCTCGATCGCGAGCGCACGCAGCTCGCGCTTCCCGCCGCGGGCGTGCAGGTCGTGCAGCAGGCCGTGGCGCAGCGCGCCGTCGCAGTACTGCAGGCTTTCGATGCGCAGTTCGTCGAAGAGCGCCGTCATCACGGCAAGCCCGCCGGCGAGCACCGGCCGGCGGTCCGGCGTCAGGCCGGCGAGTTGCACCGACGATGCGTTGCCGCAGGCGAGCAGCGCCGCGCGCGTGCGCTCGAGCGACGCCCGATCGAGCGCGTCGGCGCCCCACTGCATCCGGGCGATCTGCCACAACGATTCCGCGGTGCCCGAAGTTCCGACGGCGTAGCGCCAAGGGTACGCGTCCAGTGCAGCAGCCGTGCGCGCGAGGGCATCGCGCGCTGCGCGGTACGCGGCATCGAAGGCGCTGCGGGAGATGCGGCCGTCGGCGAAACTGCACTTCGCCGGCACGATGCAACCTACCGGGGCCGATTCGAGCCACAGGGCGGCCCGGTCGACGCCGATGATGCATTCGGTCGAGCCGCCGCCGACGTCGACGACGAGCCGCGTTTCGCCGTCGGGGGGCAACGAATGCGCGGCGCCGAGATAGACGAGCCGCGCTTCCTCGAGGCCGGAGACGATCTCGATCGGAAAGCCGAGCGCAGCCTCGGCGGTGCGCAGGAAGCGCTGCGCGTTGCGTGCCAGGCGCAGCGTGCTGGTGCCGACCGCACGCACCGCGTGCGGCGAGAACGATCGAAGCCGCTCGCCGAAGGCGGCCAGTGCGACGAGCGCCCGCTGTCGCGACGGGTCGTCGAGCGTACCGTCGTCGCGCAGGCCGCTGGCCAGGCGTACGCCCTCCCGGATGCTCTCGACGACCGCGAGCCGGTTGCCCCTCGTCGAAGTTTCGACGCGCGCGACCAGCAGCCGAAAGCTGTTCGAGCCCAGGTCGACGGCGCCCAGCAGGTGTGTATCGGGCATCGCCAGCGCGATCTACAGCCGTTTCATCCAGCCGAGCATCGTGCGCACCAGAGGGCGGTACGGCGGCGCGAACAGGTTCATCGCGTGCCAGCGCGACTGCCGGAACACCGGCGTCAGCTTGCTGAACGAGTCGAAGCCCCAGCGGCCGTGGTAGTGGCCCATGCCCGAGGCGCCGATGCCGCCGAAAGGCAGGCTTTCCTGCGCGACGTGCATCAGGGTGTCGTTGATGCATGCGCCGCCCACGTGCGTCCGCTCGACCGCGTCGCGTGCGCGACGCGCGTCGTCGTCGAACCAGTACAGCGCGAGCGGCCGCGGCCTCGACTCGATGAAATCCAGCACGTCGTCGATCCTGTCGTAGGTCAGCACCGGCAGGATCGGCCCGAAGATCTCGTCGCGCATCACGGCCAGCGTCGCCGGCGGATCCACGAGGACGAACGGCGCCAGGCGATGCGCCTCGTCGTCGCGCCCGCGGCCCTCGAAGAGATCGACGCAGCGCACGCCGGCGTCGCGCGCTTCGTCCAGATAGCGCAGCAGTCGCGCGTACTGTCGCGAATCGACGATGCTGCAGTAGTCGCGGTCGGCGAGACCGTCCGGGTGCATCGCGCGTGCCCGCGTTCGCGTCGCCTCGACGAACTCCTCGAGTCGCTCGCGCGGCACGAACGCATGGTCCGGCGCGATGCACGTCTGGCCGGCGTTCAGCAGCTTTCCGGCGAGGATGCGCGGGACCGCTCGTTCGAGCGAGTAGCCGGGCGCGACGACGGCGGGCGACTTGCCGCCGAGTTCGAGCGTGACCGGCGTCAGGTTCTCGGCAGCTGCGAGCATCACCTTGCGGCCGACTGCGGTGGAACCGGTGAAGACCAGGTGATCGAAGGGCAGGGCGGTGAATGCCGCCCCGGTTTCGGGACCTCCGGTCACGACGGCGACTTCGTCGGCGGCGAAGTGCTCGCCGACCAGGCGCGCGAGGAGCGCAGAGAATTCCGGCGTGTGCTCCGACGGCTTGATCATCGCCCGATTGCCCGCGGCCAGTACGTCGACGAGCGGGCCGATCGCGAGAAACAGCGGGTAGTTCCACGGCACGACGATGCCGACGACGCCGAGCGGACGCGGCACGATTTCGGCGCGCGCGGGCAGGAACCACTTCGAGACCGGTGCGCGGCGTCGCCGCATCCAGCGCCGGGCAGAGCGCAGCGCGGTGCGGATCGCCGCAACCGACGGAAAGATCTCGGCGATCTGCGTCTCCATGCGCGGGCGACCGCCGAAGTCTGCGTCGATCGCGCGCTCGATCGCCTCCTCGTTCCCGAGCACCAGCCGCAGCAGTCGCTGCAGGCGATCGCGACGCGTCGGCCAGTCGGGGAACGGTGCGCGCCGATGCGCTTCGCGCTGGGTGGCGAACAGCGAGTCGAGCGGGGTCATCCCGTCGTCGGGTTTCATCGTGCGGCCTTTCTGCTGGCGGACCGCTCAGAATAGCGTTTCCGGCACTTCGGGGAGCCTGTCCGATGATCTGCATCCTCGCGCTCGACCAGGGCACCTCGAGTTCGCGCGCGATCGTGTTCGACGAGCGTGGCACGGTTCGCGCGATGGCGCAGCGCGAGTTCCGCCAGATCTTCCCCCAGCCCGGGTGGGTCGAGCACGATCCCTTCGAGATCCGCGACACGCAGTTCGCCACCGCGCGCGAGGCGCTCGCATCGGCGGCGATCGATCCCGCCGCCGTCGCGGCGGTGGCCATCGCCAACCAGCGCGAGACGACGATCGTCTGGGAGCGCGCCAGCGGCCGGCCGATCCACAACGCGATCGTCTGGCAGGATCGGCGCACCGCTCCGCTTTGCGAGACGATCCGGGCACGCGGGCTGGCGCCGCTCGTCGCGCAGCGCACCGGACTCGTCGTCGACGCGTATTTCTCGGCGAGCAAGATCGCCTGGTTGCTGGAAAACGTGCCCGGTGCGCGTGCACAGGCATCGCGAGGCGAACTCGCCTTCGGCACCGTCGACACCTGGCTCGCCTGGCAGCTGACCAGAGGCGCGGTGCACGCCACCGACGTCAGCAACGCGTCGCGAACGATGCTCTACGACATCGGGCGCGGGTGCTGGGACGACGAACTGCTCGGGATCTTCGGCGTTCCGCGTTCGATGCTTCCGGAGGTGCATCCGTCGAGTCACGTCTACGGGACGAGCGATGCAGCGGCGATCGGCGGGGTCTGGCCGATCGCGGGAATCGCCGGCGACCAGCAGGCGGCGCTGTTCGGGCAGGCGTGCTTTCGCGCGGGCATGGCGAAGAATACCTACGGCACCGGCTGCTTCCTGCTGATGCATACCGGCGAACGCTTCCAGCCGTCGCGCAACGGGCTCGTGGCGACCGCGGCCGCGCAGCCGGACGACGTGCGCCGTTACGCGCTCGAGGGAAGCGTCTTCGTCGCCGGCGCCGTCGTGCAGTGGTTGCGCGACGGGCTCGGCGCCATCGAACGCTCCTCCGACGTCGAGGCGCTGGCTTCGTCGGTACCCGACGCCGGCGGCGTGAGCTTCGTTCCCGCCTTCACCGGCCTGGGGGCGCCGTACTGGAAGCCCCATGCGCGCGGCACGATCACCGGCCTTTCGCGCGGCACCACCGTCGCGCACGTCGCGCGTGCCGCGCTCGATTCGATCGCCTTCCAGAGCGCCGCGCTGCTCGCGGCGATGGGGCGCGACGCCGGCGCGCCGATCACCGAACTGCGCGTGGACGGGGGCGCGGCGGCGAACGATCTGCTGATGCAGTTCCAGTCCGACCTGCTCGGCATTCCGGTCGTGCGGCCGGCGATCACCGAGACGACGGCGCTCGGAGCGGCGTATCTCGCGGGCCTCGCGGCCGGCGTGTGGCGCGACATCGACGAACTCGCGCGGCTGTGGCGCGTCGAGCGCAGCTTCCTGCCGACGATGAGTCGCGATCGCTCGGCCTCGCTGATGAGCGATTGGGAGCACGCGGTGCGCCAGGCCACCGCCGAGTGACCGGCGGCGTCGGCGCGCGGCGCACCGGACGACTCCATGACGCGATGCTGCGCTCGGCGTACCGGCAGCGCGGCGGCTGATCCATAATCGCTGCCGCCTGCCTCACTCTCTCGCCCGCCGCCATGCCCGTAGTCACCTGCATCGAGGATCTTCGCCAACTCGCCCGCCGCCGCGTGCCGCGAATGTTCTACGACTACGCCGACTCGGGCGCCTGGACCGAGACGACGTACCGCGAGAACGAAAGCGACTTCACGAGGATCAAGCTGCGCCAGCGCGTGGCCGTCGACATCGACCGTCGCTCGCTGGTGAGCACGATGATCGGCCAGCCGGTGGCGATGCCGATCGCGCTCGCTCCCACCGGGCTCACCGGGATGCAACACGCCGACGGCGAGATCCTCGCCGCGCGCGCCGCGTCGAAGGCCGGCGTGCCCTTCACGCTGTCGACGATGAGCATCTGCTCGATCGAGGACGTCGCCGAGCACACCGACGCGCCGTTCTGGTTCCAGCTGTACGTGATGCGCGATCGCGAGTTCATCCGTCGGCTGATCGACCGCGCGAAGGCGGCCGGCTGCAGCGCGCTGGTGCTCACGCTCGACCTGCAGGTGATGGGACAGCGGCACAAGGACATCCGCAACGGGCTCACGGCGCCGCCGCGCATGACGGTCGGGAACCTGGTGAACCTCGCGACCAAGCCGCGCTGGTGCCTGAACATGCTGCGCACGCAGCGGCGCACGTTCCGCAACATCGCCGGCCACGCGCAGGGCGTCGACGACCTGCGCGCGCTGTCGTCGTGGACGAACCAGCAGTTCGACCCCACACTGTGCTGGGACGACGTGCAGTGGATCCGCGACCGCTGGGGCGGCAAGCTGATCCTGAAAGGCATTCTCGATGCGGAGGACGTCGAGCCGGCGATCGCTTCCGGCGCCGACGCGATCATCGTGTCGAACCACGGCGGGCGCCAGCTCGACGGCGCGCTGTCGTCGATCCGCGCGCTGCCGGCGATCGTCGACGCGGTGGGCGGACGCACCGAGGTGCACTTCGACGGCGGCATCCGTTCGGGCCAGGACGTGCTCAAGGCGATCGCCCTGGGTGCACGCGGCGTCTACGTCGGTCGCGCCTTCCTCTACGGACTTGGCGCGATGGGCGAGGCCGGCGTCACGCTGGCGCTCGAAATCCTGCGCAAGGAGCTGGACATCACGATGGGCTTCTGCGGACTGCGCGACATCAAGAAGGTCGACCGGAACATCCTCGTGCCGGGCACGTATCCGACTTGAGAACGTGAGGTCCTCGCTTCCTACGGCAGCAGCACGACGCTGCCGCTCACGGTCGTCGTCACGGTGGTTCGACCTTCCGCCCCGGGCAGCGGAACGGCCTCGTCGGCGCTCGCTGCGCGCGACATCGCCATCGTCCTGGGCATCGGTTGCGGCCCGCCCGCGCCCGACCCGCTGATCGACAGCTCGCGCACCTCCCATCCGCGAAAACCGAGTGCGCGGGCCGCCGTGTCGGCCTTCTCGTGGAATGCCTTCACGGCCTGCGTGATCAGTTCCTGTTCGACGGCGAGACGCGTCTCGCGGCTGAGCAGGTAGGTGACCGACTGCAGATTGAGCGTCGTGGCCAGTTCGCCGACGAGCGCATTGAACGCCTCCGACGGCTTGCCGGTGATCTGCAGCGCGCCGCGCGTTCGCCATCCGACGACGCGGCTCTTCTGCCATACCGGCTCGGTCCGATATCCGGCGCTCTGCACCTCGAGCTCGGCATCGTCGCGCAGGCGCGCGAGAACCGGGGCGAGCAGCCGGCTTACCTGCGCCTGCCCGGCGGCGGGTTCGGGCGATTCCTGCTCGGCGTACACGGTGGCCACCACTCGATCCTGGACCACGTCGCGCCACGCGGAAGCGTCGAGATTCAGCCGCGGGCGCAGGTCGACCGGATGCCCCGGGACGGAGTCTGTCGACTGCGCAACGACGGGCGCGACCGGCACCATCCACAGGGCGGCCGCGACGAACGAGGCAGCGATCGGCGCTTTCACTGCGCTCGCGCTCCGCTGGGCGGTGCGTTGCCGGGCTCGACGAGCGCGGGCTGCGGCGCGATCGCGGGAGGCGGCGGCGCCTGCATCACCGGCGTCGACGGCGGGCTGATCTGCAGGGAGCCCGGCGGCGGCTGGTTCGCTGCCGACGGCGTCACCGCAACGGCGCGACCCGGAACGATGGGCTGCACGGGCGTGAAGGTGGGGCCGCTCGGAGCCGCGCCGGTGGACGCAGCGGGCGGTGCAGCCGCCGCAGGAACAGCCGGCGCGGCCGGTGGCGGGGCAGCCGGTGTGGCCGCTGGCGGGGAAGCCGGTGCGGGCGGCGTGGCCGCCGGCGACGAAGCCGACGCCGGCTCCCGAATGACCAACTCGCGGTACAGACCGCCCTCCTGCACGCTGCCGACCACCGTGCCGGCGCCTTCGATCCGCATCCGGCAGGCTTCGCGTTGCTCCGCCGGCAGCGGCGCGCAGCGCGCCAGGGCGTTCTGGCGATAGTTCTCGTCGGCTCCCTCGAGCAGCTTGCCCCGGCGCGCCGCCTGCGCGGCGGCGCCGGCCTCGCGCAGGCAGTTCTGCAGGTCTTCGCCGGTCCGGCCGCTCAGGCAGGCGGCACGGTCGGCCTCGTATCGCTGGCGGACCGAGTCGGCGCGGCCGCTGTCCGAGTCGGCGCGGCCGGTTTCGGCCGCCCACGCCGGCCAGGCAACGGCAAGCAGCGCAACGAAGGTGCCGGCCAGGCCCGCGGCCAGCGCCGGCCACCGATTCGGTTTTCTCGACATGACGACTCTCCCGTATCGGATGCGCAACAGACGGACTATGCAGCAAATTGCGTGCCGAAGCCGGTCGGCGCGCGCTTCCCGCACGGGGTACGCCGATTGCACGCCGAGCAATGGCTGTAGCGATCGATTGCTTGTTTCGTTGGAAGCGAGTAATTTATTACTAGCATTGCGGTCCCAGTAGCCGCTCCCGACGAACCCGCAGCCGGATGGGGAAGAAATGACCGACTCGATCCCGATCGATACGCCCGAAAGGCCCGAGCGAAACCTGCACGACACGCTCGACTCGCTGGCGCACACGGCGCTGGCGCGCGCGACCCACGGGCTGTCGCCGGTGTCGGGCCTGCTCGCCTGGCAGGACTGGGCGCTGCATCTGGCGATCTCGCCGGGAAAGCGGCGCAGGCTGGTCGACAAGGCGCTCGACAAGCAGTGGCGTTTCGCCCGCTACGCGCTCGGCGCCACGGCGACCGCACGTTGTCCGAACTGCATCGAGCCGCTCGAGCAGGATCGGCGCTTCTCCGACCCGGCCTGGCAGCAGTGGCCCTTCAACCTGATCCACCAGGGTTTCCTGCTGCAGCAGCAGTGGTGGCACAACGCGACGACCGGCGTGCGCGGCGTCTCGCGGCATCACGAGAGCCTGGTGACGTTCGCCGGGCGCCAGTGGCTCGACCTGTGGTCGCCGGCCAATTTCGTGCCGACCAACCCGGAAGTGTTGCAGGCGATCGCGCGCACCGGCGGCAGGAACCTCTGGCAGGGCGCGCTGAATTTCGCCGACGACCTGCAACGCCAGATCCTCGACCAGCCGCCCGCCGGGACCGAGGCATTCGAGGTCGGCACGAACGTGGCGGTGACGCCGGGCAAGGTCGTGCATCGCAACCGGCTGATCGAACTGATCCAGTACGAGCCCGCCACGCCCGACGTGTACGCCGAGCCGATCCTGATCGTCCCGTCGTGGATCATGAAGTACTACATCCTCGACCTGTCGCCGCACAACTCGATGGTCAAGTACCTCGTCGAGCAGGGCCACACGGTCTTCATGGTTTCGTGGAAGAACCCGGGGCCGGACGACCGCGACCTGGGGATGGACGATTACCGGCGCCTGGGCGTCATGGCGGCACTCGACGCGGTCGCCGCGATCGTCCCCCGGCAGAAGATCGATGCGGTCGGATACTGCCTGGGCGGCACGCTGCTTTCGATCGCTGCGGCCGCGATGGCGCGCGACGGCGACGATCGACTGCACGGGATCACGCTGCTGGCGGCGGAGGTCGACTTTCGCGAGCCGGGCGAACTGTCGCTGTTCATCGACGAAAGCCAGCTCGCGTGGCTCGAATCGATCATGCGCGACAAGGGCTACCTGGACGGCTGGCAGATGGCCGGCGCCTTCCAGTTGCTGAACTCGCGCGACCTGATCTGGTCGCGGCGAATGCGCGAATACCTGCTCGGAGAGCGCGAGGCGCTGTTCGACCTGACGGCCTGGAACGTCGACACGACGCGCCTGCCGTTTCGCATGCACAGCGAGTATCTGCGGCGCCTGTATCTCGGCAACGACCTGGCGGAAGGCCGCTATCGCGTCGATGACCGGCCGGTGGTGTTGGGCGACCTCCGCGCGCCGATGTTCGCGGTCGGCACCGTTCGCGATCACGTCGCGCCGTGGCCGTCGGTCTACAAGATCCATTCGTTGTGCGGCGGCGCCGAAGTGAGCTTCGTGCTCACCAGCGGCGGGCACAACGCGGGCGTGGTGAGCGAACCGGGTCGCCCGCGGCGCAGCTTCCAGATCGCCACGCGCGCGCCGGGCGCGCGCTACGTCGATCCGCAGCGTTGGCGCGACGACACGCCGGTGCAGCAGGGATCGTGGTGGCCGAGCTGGCAGGAATGGCTGGCGCGGCGTTCTTCGGGACGCGCGGCTGCGCCTTCGAGGGGCGGCGCAGCGACGGCGGGCTACGCGCCGATTGCCGACGCGCCCGGAACGTACGTGCGCGAGCGGTGATTCACCGAATCGGCCGCGCCCGGCGCACCGGACGAAATTGCAAAAGGAGCACGAGCAGATGACTCAGCAACAGCGTACCGCCCTGGTGACGGGCGGCAACCGTGGCCTGGGCGAAGCGATCGCCCGTGCGCTGCACGACGCCGGTCACGCGGTGATCGTCGCGCACACGCCGGGCAACCGCACGGTCGCCGGCTGGATCGAAGCGCAGGCGCGCCAGGGCTACAGCTTCGCCGCTTATGGCGTCGACGTGTCCGACTACGAGTCGGCGCAGCAGATGGCCCGCAACGTGCGTGCCGACGGCCGGCAGGTCGACATCCTCGTCAACAACGCCGGCATCACGCGCGACGCGACCCTTCGCAAGCTCGAGAAGGCCGGCTGGGACGCGGTATTGCGCACGAACCTCGATTCGACGTTCAACGTCACCAAGCCGTTCATCGACGCGATGCTGCAACGCGGCTGGGGCCGGATCGTCAACATCTCGTCGATCAACGGCAGCAAGGGGCAGTTCGGGCAGACGAACTATTCGGCGTCGAAGGCCGGCGTGCACGGTTTCACGATGGCGCTCGCGCAGGAAACGGCCCGCAAGGGCGTTACGGTGAACACCGTCGCTCCGGGTTATCTCGACACCGAGATGGTCGCCGCCGTTCCCGCTGAAACGCGTCAGCGCATCGTCGATGCCATTCCGGTCGGCCGTCTCGGCAAGCCGGCCGAGGTCGCCGCGCTGGTCGCGTTCATTGCCAGCGACGCGGCGGCTTTCATGACGGGGAGCAAGGTCTCGATGAACGGCGGCCAGCACATGGCTTGATGCCTGCGCCGTCGTCAGCGTGGCGCCACCAGCGTCACGCCGGGGAACCAGCTGCGGTAGCGCCGAACGTCGCGTGTGAGCAGCGGCATCCCATCGACGGCCGCGTGCGCTCCGATCAGGAAGTCGGGCAGCACGTTCGACTTCGAGCCTCCTGCCTTGCGATAGCGCACGAATGCCTTTCCGGCCAGGAAAAGGGCAGGCCTCGGTATTTCCAGCAGCACCAGGCCGAGCGTCGATACGACCTGGTCGAGCTCTTCGAAGCGCTCGAACGCCGCCGACAGCTCGGCGTAGACGATTGCGTTGATCGCCAGTTCGTGGATCTGTGCCTGGGCTCGAAGCTGGGCGATCGACCAGTCGGCCCATTCGGGATCGTCCTCGAAGACGTCGATCAGGACGTTCGTGTCGACGAGAAGCATCAGTCGTCGTCGCGCAGCAGGCGCATCAGATCCTCGGTACGCCATCGAATGCTCGCTCTGCCGCGTACCGCTTCGAAGCGGTCCGCAGTTTTGCGATCGGCCGCTGGCCGAACGGGCTGGATCAGCACGCGTCCTTTGCAATCGACGTCGAAATCGATCCGGTCGCCGGGCTCGATGCGCAGCGCTTCGCGGATCCGCTTCGGGATCGTCACCTGGCCCTTCGACGTCATCGTCGTGGACATCCGATGCTCCTGGTATTACCGGGTCCACAATTGTAATACCCTACGTGCCCTGCGATCCTGCGTGCCTGCGGTCTCAATCCGCCGTGCAGCCGGGATCGCCCCTCGACACCGGAACGGTCTCGATGAACGGCAGCCAGCACACGTCGTGATGCCTTCCGCGTCGATCACGGGCAGCGTCCGAAACCGGTGGGTCCGACGACTGCTCGTCGCTCTCGTCTTGCTGGCCGTCGTCGTCACGGTCGTCCTCGGCATGCGCGTCTGGGGGACCTTCACGCTGCTTCGTTCGGCCTACGAGGCCGGGGCCGCGCAGACCAGCAGTGTTCGACCGTGGATGACGCTTCGATACGTCGCCGCCGCGTATCGGGCGCCCGCGGCGGCGCTGCGAGAACAACTGGGACTGGCACCGGACACCGATCCTGATACGACGCTCTTCGTGCTTGCCACGCGCGCCGGCGTCTCGCCGCCGGAGTACGTGCGGCGCGTGCAACTCGCCATCGCTGCAGTCGCTTCGCTTCCGCTGGATTCGTCCGGCGCCATGCAAGGAGACCTGCTCGGGACGGCGGGCGACGCCTTCGTTTCGGCCGTTCTTGCCTACGGCTATGCCGCGCTGGCGCTGTCGTTGATGCTCGGTGCACTCGGCGTGCCGCTGCCTTCGGGTCTGTCGATGGTCGTGGCCGGTTCGCTTGCCGCACAGGGACAGATGCGCTGGGAAGTCCTCGCCGTGCTCGCGACCGCGGCATCGGTGGCGGGCGACCTCGGCGGCTACGCCCTCGGACGCATCCTGGGAGAAAGTTTCATCGAAGGCAGGGGGCGCTGGTTCGGGCTCACGGCCGATCGTCGCGCCCGCGCCGAACGGCTCTTCGAGCGTTGGGGTGCGTTCGGCGTGCTTCTCAGCCGATCGCTCGTCTCGCTGCTGAGCCCCGCCGTCAATCTCATCGCCGGCGTGAGCCGCTATCGCTTCGGAGCGTTCGTTGCGTTCGCCGTCCTCGGACGCCTGCTCTGGTCGTCTGCCTATCTGGGGCTCGGCTATTTCGCAGGCGGCGGCCTCGAACCTGCGGCCGATTTTCTCGCGAGTCTCACCGGCCTGCTCGTTTCGGTGGCGCTGCTGGTTGCGCTGTGCATCGCGATCCGCCGATCCGACGCGCGGACGGCCGCGTCGGAGTCTTCCGCGTAAGAAAATCGCATCCGCTACGCGCCGCGCATGCCGGTGAGGTAGCCATGCAGGAGTCGACCCGCCTCTTCGTGTAGACGCTCGCGCGACAGCAGCCCGGCGAACAGGCGAAGCGCCAGACTCTGCGCGATTCCGACGAAGAGCAGCGCTGCGATCTGCGGTTCGACGTCGCGGCGCATGCGAGCCTGCGCCTGCGCGCGTCGGACGATGAACGAGATCCGCGAGACGAACTGATCGATGACCCTCTGCACGCGGGCACGGATGCGGCGGTGTCCGCCGTGCGCGGACCATCGAAGCATGCGCGGCGGCACGTCGGGGTTTCGCACGATGAACGCGACCAGCGCATGGAAGATCCGCTCCAGTTCGTGCACGGGGTCCGGGTCGTCCCCCGGTCGGCGCATCGTGAGTCGCAACAGGCGGCCGCGTACGCGGGCGATGCCGCGTGCCTGGGCGCCGTGGCTTTCGCCAGCCGACAAGATCGGCGCTTCGGTGGCACGGCGATCGAGAATCAGAACTCCACGCTCACGGCGATCGATCCGAAGGCGTGTTGGCCTACCTGTTCGTCGAACTCGCGCGTGCGCCATACGCGCATCAGCGCCAGGCGCACGCCGTGCCCGGCGACGAGCCACTGGCTGCTGATGCCGAGCGCCGCCTGCGCCTGCCACGGTCGACGCGCGACGTGGTGGCTGGAACGAAACAGGTTGCCGTCGAGCGAGAAATCCCACGCCACGGCCCTGGCTTCCAGATGGGCGAACAGATGCGCTCCGGGGCGGGGCGCGCGCAGGCTCTGCGGATGCGTCGCGCGCAGCCCGGCCGCCGCCGAAGGCGGCCGATTCTCGCCGCCGGGGCGGATCGAATAGCTGCCGAAGTCGTTCGCGATGTTGCGCCCCCAGCGCAACTCCAGGCCTGCACTGGCAGCGGTTTCGATGTTGCCCACGCGCACGGCATAGCCGCCGATCGCGTCGTGACCCCAGCCCGGACGAACGGCACCGTCGAACCAGGGCTTGAACTTGCGCTCCATCGCAAGCTGGAATGCCGGTTCGTTGCGCACCTGGTTGCCCCAGCCGCGGAATCGATCGAAGCCGCGCAACCGGTGCACCAGGTCCTGCGATCGTTCGGCCAGTGACCACGGTCCGATCACGCCCAGCGTCAATTCGCGACTCTCGAGCATCTCGTAGCGGGCGCCGCGCGGATGAGCCCGGCGGTTCCAGGCCAGCCCCAGATACAGCAGTCCGGCATAGGGACGATCGTCTTCGATCAGGTCGCTGCGGGTCTTGTCCTCGGGCGTATACATCGACTGCCCGATGCGCAGCACGACGTTCTGCGTTGCCGATTCGTCACCGGCACGCTGCCGGAAACCGGGATCGATCGCGTCCAGGAAGTGTACGTACAGGCCGAGCGGCCGAGGCAGGCAGTCGGCGCGCAAGCGGCCTTCGATGTCGTGCGAAACGAGTGACACTGCCACGCCGTTCGTGTAGTCGCGGTCGGTGCCGGCGAACAGATCGTTCTCCAGCCGCACCGTGCCGCCGCGCCAGCGCAGCGCCTGCTCGGCGCACCCGGATTGCGCCGCACCCGACGCCGATTCCGTTGCACGTCCGGCAAAGGGCGCGAAGATCGCACAGACGAGCAGCAACGCGCGCAGATGCCGGCTGCCGGCATGCCGCAACGTGCGCCGGATGAGGCGCGGGCCGGGGTGCGGCTCGACGTGCGGGCCGAGGTTCGTGCCAGGCACGCTCATGACGACGCAAGATCGAACTACCGGGGTTCGCGTGCGGGGCAACTCGTTCGACCGAGCAGCCGGTACCCCGGACAACGACCGGAAAGCCCGGTGATCAGAGGCATGATCCCGATCAAGCCCAGCCAGCGCCACGGCGTCTCGAGCCAGAACGGCAGGCTGAGCAGGATCAGGCCGACGATGACGCGCACGACACGTTCGGAGTTTGCGACGTTGATCTGCATGGCGGTTTCCTTTCAGTGGGTGGGAACGAGGGAGGGCGGGCGCGAGGCCGCCACCATCTCGGCGGCGGTGGGCGCGGAGTCGACGGCGACGGCGGCGGGCGCATCCCAGCCGCCGCCCAGCGCCTTGTACAGCGCCGCGAGCTGCACGGCGGCCGTGGTGCGGGCGCGAGCGCTCGCGGTTTCGGCCTCGAGCAACAGGCGCTCGGCGGCGAGCAGTTCGACGAGCGCGATGTCGCCGGCTGCGAAGCGCGCCTTTGCGTGGACATGGCTGCGGCGCGTCGCAATTACGGCGGTCTGGCGCCGCTGCAGCGTGTCCAGGCCCGAGCGATAGTCGCTCAGCGCACGTTCGGCGTCGCCCAGGGCTGCCAGCACCGCCTGTTCATAGGCGATTGCCGCCTGCTGCGCACCGGCCTCGCGGGCGCGGATCTCGGCGCGCACGCGGCCGCCGTCGAACAGCCGCCACGAGATCAGCGGCATCAGCGAGAAGCGCGCGCTCGAGGCGTCGAACCAGTCGCCGGTACTCAGCGCCTGCAGGCCGCCGCCGGCGCCGATCGTGAGCTTCGGGAACAACTCCGCGGTCGCCACGCCGACGTCGGCGGTGCGGGCGGCCAGTTGCCGTTCGGCGGCGAGCACGTCCGGACGGCGACGCAACACCTCGGCTCGCTCGCCCACCGGCAGCGCCCGCAGTTCGAGGGGTGGCGATGCGGTATCGAGCAGCGCCAGTTCCTGCTCGGGCGGCGAACCCAGCAGCACGCCCAGGCTCAGGACCGCCGCGCGCCGGCGGGCCTGAATCTCGGGCAGCGCGGCGTCGGCGGCGGCCCATTGCGCGCGCGCGGTTTCGACGTCGGCCAGCGAGGCGTCCCCGAGATCCGCGCGCTTGCGCACGAGGTCGACGGTCTGCTGCAACGTTTCGAGCATCGCCTGCTGGGTGCGCAGTTCGTCGGCTGCGCCCGTCGCAGTGAACCAGGCGCGCGCGACTTCGGCGGCGATGCGCATGCGTACGCCCTGCGCATCGATTTCGCTCGCCTGCAGGCGGGCGTCGGCGCCCTCGAGCGCACGGTATTTCGCACCGAAGAGGTCGGCCTCCCAGGCGGCATCGAAACCGGCGTCGTAGATGGTTTGCGTAGCGTCGAGGCCCGGAATCGTGCCGACCGGCAACGGACCGTTCTCGCTTTGTCGACGACGGGTGACGCTGGCGCCCGCGCTGACGACCGCAGCACGCTCGCCCGAGACGCGATCGCGCAGCGCGCGCGCCTCGTCGATGCGAGCGACAGCCAGGCGCAGATCGAGGTTTCGAACCAGCGCCGTCTCGATCAGTCGCTCGAGCACCGGATCGCCGAGCATCGACCACCAGTGGGCGAGATCCTGCGGCGCGGCGGCATCGGCCGGCTGCGTCCAGTCGCCTGCCGAGGCGACCGGTGGCGGCGCGTGATAGTCGGGACCCACGGTGGTGCAGGCGGTCAGCAACGCACTGCCCAGCAGCAGTGCGAGCGGACGCAGTCGTCCCGGTGAAAAATGCGTGCCGGTCGTCGTGCGCGTCGCTTCGACGCGATCGGTGCGGGTCATTGCAGGCGTCCTCGGACGAATACGGTGGCCATCGTGAGCGTCACCAGCGCGATGATCGCCAGCGGCCACAGACTGGCGAGGATGTCGGAGAGCGGCAACGCCTTCAGGAAGCTGCCCTGGACGATGATCAGGAAGTGCGTGAGCGGGATCGCCTGCGCCAGCCATTGCAACAGCGTCGGCATGTTTTCCACCGGAGTCGCGAACCCCGACACCAGCACCGCCGGCACGCCGACGGCGAAGGCGCCGAGGATCGCCTGTTGCTGCGTCGCGCTGACGGCGGAGATCATCAGGCCGATGCCCACGACGGAGAGAATGAACAGCATCAGGCTCACCAGCAGCAACGTGAACGAGCCGCTGAACGGAATGCCGAACAGGACGATCGCTGCGGCGATCATCGTCAGCCCCAGCGCCGTCCCGATCACCAGCGCCGGAACCGATTTGGAGACGATGATTTCCGGGGTCGACGTGGGCGAGACCAGCAACTGGTCGAAGGTGCCCAGCTCGCGCTCGCGCGCGATCGACAGCGAGGTGATCAGCAGCGCGCTGAACAGCGCGAGGATTCCGCTCAGGCCCGGCACGATGAACCAGCGGTAGACCAGGTTCGGATTGAACCAGTTGCGCACCACCATCGGCACCGCCGGCGCCGTGTCGGATCGCACCTCGGCGCCGACGTCGGCGGCGATGGCCGACAGATAGCCGACGGTGATCTGGCCCGAGTTGCTGCGCCGGCCATCGACCAGCACCTGCACGCGGCCGGTGTCGCCGGCGGCGATGGTGCGCGAGAAATCCGCCGGGATGGCGAGCGCGGCGAGCACCTCGCCCCGGTCGAGCAATGCGCGAAGTTCGCGGCTGTCGGTCACGTAACGTATGTCGTGGACGAATTCGGCGGTGTCCAGGCGCGTGATCAGTTCGTGCGACCAGCGGCCCGCGTCCTGGTCGTGCACGGCTAGGTCGACGTTGCGTACTTCCAGCGTCGCGGCGAAGGCGAATACGAGCAGTTGCAGCAAAGGCGGCACGAACACGACCATCCGGCTTCGCGGGTCGCGCAGGATGCTCAGCAACTCCTTGACGAACTGCGCGCGCAAGCGAACGAAATCGAACCAGGCGACCCGTTGCGACATCGTTCAGGCCTCCAGGTTCTTGCGCGTGGCGCGCCTGGCGAGCCCGAAGAACACCGCGCCGGTCAGCGCCATCGCCAGCAGGTTCGGCAGGAAAACCGCCCAGATGTCGCCGGCCAGGAACACCGTCTTGAGCGACGCCACGAAATAGCGGGCGGGAACGAACCAGGTGATCGCCCGGATCGCAGCGGGCATCGATTCGATCTCGTAGAGGAAGCCCGACAACATGAAGGCGGGCAGGAAGCCGGAGAACAGCGCAATCTGCGCGGCCAGGAACTGGTTGCGCGTGACCGAGGAGATCAGCAGCCCCTGGCCGAGCGCGGGCACCATGAACACGGCCGACAGCAGCAGCAGCGCGGCGAGCGACCCGCGCAGCGGCACGTCGAAGACGAATACGGCCAGTGCGGTGGCCGCGAGCGTCGACAACATGCCCAGCACGAAATACGGCAGCAGCTTGCCGACCAGGATCTCGATGACCGACGCGGGCGTCGACAACACCGCCTCCATCGTGCCGCGTTCCCATTCGCGCGCGACGACCAGCGCGGTGAGCATCGTTCCGATGATCGTCATGACGATGGCGATCGCGCCGGGCACGAGTGCGCGGCGGCTTTCCAGTTCGGCGTTGAACCAGTAGCGCGGCTCGAGCGCCACGGCCGCGGGTGCGGCTTGCGCGTCGAGCCCGGCGCGCCAGGTCTGCACGACGCCCTGCGCGTAGTTCGCGACGTAGTTGGCGGTGTTGGGCTGCGAGCCGTCGGCGATCGTCTGGATGAGCGGGCTGCCATCGCGCGCGACGATGCGGCGCTCGAAATCCTGCGGAATCACGACGAAGCCGCGCAGCTCGCCCGAGACGACGAGGTCGGCGACCTCGCGCCGGTCGTGCGCGAAACGAACGTCGAGATAGCGCGTGCCGGCGAAGGCCGCGGCCAGCGCGTCGGCCGATGCCGATTGCGATTCCTGCACGACGCCGATGCGCAGGTTGCGCACGTCCAGCGAAACCGCGTAGGCGAACAGGAACAGCAGCACCACCGGCAACACGAAGGCGATCAGCAGCGTGGACGGATCGCGCATCGCCTGCAGGCTTTCCTTGAGGACCAGCGCCGCAAGGCGCCGCGGGTCGAAGCGGCGCATCGCGGCGGCCGACACGCGCTCGGCCGCACGCGAAGGCGTCGCGTCGGTCATGCCGCAGCCTCGTTGCGCGCCTCGTCGGCGAGATCGGCCGATTCCACCAGGTGGATGAAAGCGTCTTCCATCGTCGGATCGGGGCGGGCGTGGCTCGTTGCGTCGCGCTTCAGTGCGTCGGGCGTGTCCAGCGCGATCAGCCGGGCGCGATACAGCATCGCCACGCGGTCGCAGTATTCGGCCTCGTCCATGAAGTGCGTGGTGACCATCACCGTCACGCCCTTGCGCGCGAGGCCGTTGATGTGCGTCCAGAACTCGCGGCGCGTGATCGGGTCGACGCCCGAGGTCGGTTCGTCGAGAAACAGCACGGGCGGGCGGTGCATCACCGCGCAGGCGAGTGCCAGGCGCTGCTTGAAGCCGAGCGGCAGCGAATCGGGCGCTGCCGACAGCCACGGCTCGAGCGCGAAGGTCTCGATCATCTCGTCGATGCGCGTGCGGCGCGTCGCGCCTTCCAGTCCGTACACGCCGGCGGAGAATTCCAGGTTCTGGCGCACCGACAGCAGGCCGTACAGCGAGAATTTCTGCGCCATGTATCCGAGCTGCGCCTTGGCCGCGCCGGTGGCGCGACGCAGATCGAGTCCCACCACCTGCGCTTCGCCGTGCGTGGGCTTCAACAGGCCGCACAGCATCTTGAAGGTCGTCGACTTGCCGGCTCCGTTCGGACCGAGCAGGCCGAAGATCTCGCCCTTGCGCACCTCGAAGCTCACGTTGTCGGTGGCGGTGAAGGCGCCGAAGCGCTTCGTCAGGTTGCGGCAGGAGACGGCGATGTCGGAAGCGAGTTCCACCGGCGGCAGGCGTTCGGCCAGCGTCGAGGAGCCGCCGGGGCCGCCGCCGAGCAGGTCGATGAAGGCGTCCTCGAAGCGCGGCGGCACCGGGGCGAGGTGTGCGCCGAGCCGGTCGGCAAGAGCCTGGATCTCTTCGGTGCCCACATCGGCGCGCAGCACGACGCGCACGCCGGCGCCCTGGATCACGCCGTCGCCGACGCTGGCCAGACCGAGCGCTTCGGCGAGCACGGCGCGGCGCCGATCGCCGACGTCTTCGAGGCGAAAGCTGCGATCCGCCAGGCGGCCGGTCAGCTCCGCGGGCGGGCCGTCGTAGGCCAATTGCCCGTCGTTGAGCAGCAGCACGCTGTCGCAACGTTCGGCTTCGTCCAGGTACGCGGTGGACCAGACGACGGCCATCCCCTCGTCGGTGAGCGCCTGCACCATGCGCCACAGATCCTGGCGGCTGACCGGATCGACGCCGACCCCGGGTTCGTCGAGCAGCAGCACGGCCGGGCGCGCCATCAGCGCGCACGCCAGCCCGAGCTTCTGCTTCATGCCGCCGGAGAGTTTTCCGGCCAGTCGCTTCGTGAAAGGGCCCAGGCGGGTGAAGGCGAGCAGTTCGTCGAACAGGTCCGCGTGCCGGTCGGCGTCCATACCGCGCAGCCGCGCGTACAGGCGCATGTTTTCCATCACCGACAGGTCTTCGTACAGGCCGAAGCGCTGCGGCATGTAGCCGCTGGCGACGTGGATCGCGTCGTTGTCGCGCACGACGTCGAAGCCGGCCAGCGTGACGTGCCCGGCGTCGGGCACGAGCAGTCCGGTCAGGATGCGCATCAGCGTCGTCTTGCCGGCGCCGTCCGGACCGACCAGGCCGGTGAGACGTCCGTACTCGATGCGTGCGTCGACGTTGCGCAGTGCATGCACGGGGCCGAAACGCTTGTCGACGCCGTCGATGACGACGGCAACGCGGCTCTCGGCATCGCGTGGCGCAGCGGCTGCCGGCGTACTGGCGGACACGTCGTCAGCTCCTGGCGCGAGCACCGGCAGCCGGCTCGGCGTCGACCTCGATCGTCACCGGCATCCCCTGGCGCAGCGAGGTGTCGGGATCGTCGACGACGATCCGAAGGCGGTACACGAGGTCGGTGCGCAGATCGGTGGTCTCCACCGTCTTCGGCGTGAACTCGGCACGCGGCGAGACGAAGCCGATCTGGCCCTGGTAGAGCCGGTCGGACGAGTCGCTCTTCACGAGCACCCGGGTTCCGGGCGCGATGCGACCGAGATCGGGCTCGGCGACGTAGGCGCGCACGTACACCGGCGCATCCAGGCTCAGGCTGTAGACCGTGCTCTGGCTTGCGACCATGCTGCCCGGCTCGCGAACGCGGGCGATCACCGTACCGGTACTGGGCGCGAGCAGCTCGGTGTCGGCCAGCGCGGTGGCGGCCTGCGCGCGTGCGGCCTGCGCCGCGGCCAGCCGCGCCTCGCCCGCGGCGATGTCTTCGCGGCGGTAGCCTTCGCGCGCCTGCGACAGCGCGGCCTGCGCGGCCTTCACGCCTGCCACCGCCTGATCGCGCGCGGCGCGCGCCGCGTCGACCGTGCGCCGGCTGCTGGCGCCCGATGCGACCAGCTCGCTCTGGCGGCGGAAGTTGCGCTCGGCCTCGGTCGCGATCGCCTTTGCCTGCGCGAGCGCCTGTTGCGCCTGGATGATCTCCTGCGGACGCAGGCCGCGGCGCAGCTTGTTCAACTCCGCCTGGGCAAGTTGCACGGACGCGTCGGCTGCCGCGAGCGCCTCCTCGAAGGGCTGTGCATCGAGCGTGGCCATGCGTGCGCCGGCCGTGACCGTGTCGCCCTCGTCGAAAGCCATCCGCACCACGCGACCGGGCTGCCGGAACGCCAGTTGCACCTCGCGGATGTCGACGTTGCCGTACAGGCGCAACGGACCGTCGTCGTTGCCGCTGCGCTGCATCCAGAACCACCCGGCAGCCGCCGCGACGACAGCAATGGCGCCCAGGACGAGGGTGCGCTTCGCCGCGCTGGAAAGATTGCCGAAGCGCTTCATGACGCCGTGCGGATGCCCCGCAGATAGATCGCGAACACGCCCGGCGCGTCACGGCGGATGCGTTGCGCGTCGCCGGCGAGCAGCGACTGCATCACCAGTCCCTGGATCGCGCCGATGAACAGCCCGGCGGCGGCGTCGACGTCGAGCGCCGCATCGAGCGTGCCCTGCGACTTGCCGGCTTCGAGCAGTTCGCGCAGCCGGGCGTCGTACTGGCGAACCAGCGTGCGGACCATGC
Source organism: Burkholderiaceae bacterium (assembly GCA_023954015.1). GTDB lineage: Bacteria > Pseudomonadota > Gammaproteobacteria > Burkholderiales > Burkholderiaceae_E > Zeimonas. The sequence continues at coordinate 111,340 of JAMLIS010000006.1, read as the reverse complement.
GCTTGGGCAGGGTGTCGCCCGGTCGCTGCAATTCGCCGAACAGCATCCTCGGTACGCCCGGATGCTCGCTGACGAAGTCGATGTGCGTCAGGAAGATCGCCTCGAGCGCTTCGAGCGGCGAGGCGGCGCTTTCCGCGGCCTTGTCCACGCGCGCGAGCAGGCGCTCGGTGACCCACGACATCACGGTTTCGAGAATCGCGTCCTTGGTGGGAAAGTGCCGGAAGAGCGCGCCCTGCGTCAGCCCCATGCGCTGCGCGATGGCCGTGGTCGTGATGTCGCTGGGGTTCTGCTCGGCGGCCAGCTCGACCACGGCTTCCACCGTGGCGGCACGTCGCTCTTCGGCGGGGAGGTATTTCGTGCGTTCGCTCATCGAAGCGATCCCGGAAATAAGTAATCTATTACTATCTTAGCACGATGAATCGTTTTGGCAACGGGTGGATGGTGAAAGTCGTTCGCAGTCGCGCGTCGCCTCGGTGGAACTTCCTCCTGCACTGTTCGTTCCAGTGACGAGCAGGGCGACCGAAGACTCCGGGGACGACGACGCTTGACGATCGAGGATTCAGCCCTCGCCGTACGTGCGAGAGACGGCGATTCGCAGGCGTTCGTCGAACTGGTCGGCCGGCACCAGGATCGAGTGTTCCGTTTCGTCCTGCGAATGCTCGGCTCGCGAGACGACGCAATGGATCTGGCGCAAGACACTTTCCTGAAAGCCTGGCAGGCGATGCCGCGCTGGCGTGAGGACGCGCAGTTCGGCACCTGGCTGCTGCAGATCGCGCGCAACGCCGCGCTCGACGTGTTGCGCCGTCGCAATGTCGTTGCTTTCGAACCGCTCGACGACGGTGCAGCGTACGTCGATCCGGGGCCCGATCCGGAAGCGCAGTTGCACACGCGCCAGCGCTTTCGCATGCTCGAGGCAGCGCTGCGGGCGATTGCGGTCGAGCATCGAGAAGTGCTGTTGTTGCGTGAGGTGGAGGATCTCTCGTATGCCGAGATCGCAGCGACGCTCGGCGTGGCCGAGGGTACCGTCAAGTCGCGGCTGGCGCGGGCGCGGGTGGCGCTGCTCGAACAGACGCGTCGCATCCGGGGAGAACGACGATGACCGACGAGTGCCCGCGAATCGAAGCGCTGTCCATGTACCTGGATGCGCAACTCGATGCTGCCGCATGCGCGCGGCTCGATGCGCATCTGGCGACTTGCGTGCGTTGCCGCGCGCTGCTCGACGACCTGTTCGGGCTGCGTACCGATTTACGTGCGCTTGCCGATGAGCGCCTCGGCTTCGATCTTTCCCAGGTGATCCGCGGTCGCATCGCGGCATTGCCGGCACGCGCGCCGGAGCGGCGAACGCCACGTCGGTGGCCCTGGTTGCCTGCCGGGGTCGGCGCGGCCGCGTCGCTGACGCTCGGGTTGACGATGGGGCTGAGCATGACGGCGCCGGTCGCCGCGGTGGCTCCGGTCGCCGCGACGCTCGAAGTCTTCGCGCCGATCGCGCCGGGCGGACTGTGCGTCGGGATGCCGGCGTGCTGGCGAACGGACGCCTGGACAGGAGCGCGATCACGATGAAATCGACGACTTTGCGGTTGCTGTTCGCGCTGTCGCTGCTGCTCAACCTCGGCGTTCTCGCCGCCTTCGCGTATCGCGCGGCGGAGTCGACCGGTGCGCTCGGCGCCGGACAGGCTTCGGTCGCGGGACTGGCCGAGTACCTCGATCTCGGCGACGAGCAGCAGCGTCGCTGGCACCAGGCCGAAGCCGGATTCCTGCAACGCTTCGAGGCCGGTGCAACGGCGATCCACGAAGGCCGCGACCGACTCCTTCGCCGGATCTTCGCCGAATCGCCCGACATGGCTGCGATCGAGTCCGATCGTGCCGCGATCGCCCGGCTGCAGGACGAGCAGCAACAACTGGTGATCGAGCAACTGCTTGCCGAACGCGCGCTGCTCGATTCCCGCCAGCGCGAGCGGCTGCTGCAGTTGCTGCTCAGCCAGCCGGTGGGCGCGTCGGGCTTCCAGGAACTGCACCGCGACTGAACGCGGGCGAACGGAACTTTCTTTCGCGTCATTCGTTCGACGATGCAGCCGGAAGCGAAGGGAATCCTCTCTCGCGGCGAGGCCATGGCAATCGAACGACGATGGAGAACCAGGCAATGAACGGGAAAGCGAAGGCAATGAAACGAAGGATGGCCGGCGTGCTGATCGCGGGCATCCTGGGCACGGGTGCCGCGCTGGGCGCCGTGGCGTATGCCGCCGGCGAGCACTCGCACGGGCACGCCGATGCGGCGCATGCACTGAAGCTGAACGACGGCAGGAAGTGGGCCAGCGACGAACCGTTGCGCGAGAGCATGGCGAAGATCCGCGATGCCGTCGATGCGAAGCTGCCGGCCGTGCATCGCGGCGATCTCGCAGCGGCGCAGTACGATGCGCTCGGCGTCGAAATCGAGGCGCAGGTAGCTCATATCGTGCAGAACTGCAAGCTCGATCCGCAAGCCGACGAGGTACTGCACGCGATCCTGGCCGAACTGCTCGAAGGTAACGAAAAACTGCGCGGCAGGGACGCGAAAACCGAACGCAGCGCCGGCGTCGTGCAGGTGGTGCGCTCCCTCGGGCAATATGCGAAGTACTTCGAGCACGCGGGTTTCGAGGCGCCGAACGCCGGCCACTGAGTCGCAGCACCTGATCGCGACGGCCGGCGTCACGGACCCCTTTCGTCACGGTTCGCCGCCGCCACGATCGAAGTCCCAGATCCGATGCGCATCGAGCAGCAGCCGCGCGCGGCTCTCGAGCGCATCGACCCGCATGTCGGCTGCGCGCAGCGCGGCATCGATCGCCAGTCGACGTGCGCGAAGCACTTCGGCAACGTCCGCTTCGCCGAGTTCCCGTGCACGAACGACGCGTTCGGCCGCGCTCGACTGCAGTTCGGCGCTGCGCTGCGCCGCCTGCCAGCGGGCCGCGCCGGAACTCGCCGAGGTCAGCAGTGATGCGACCTGCGCGTCCAGTCGCCGGCGACTTGCGTCGGCGCGCCGGGCGGCGGCCGCGGCCCGCGCAACGCTCGCATCGGCGGCAGCGCGACGCGCTTCGCCGCCGAACGGGATCGAGACGAAAACGCCGGCGATGCGTTCCTCGGCCGATCGCTCGGAGCCGAGTTGCACGCCTACCGTCGGATCGGATCGGCGATCGGCCAGTGCGCGCTGCGCTTCGATCTGTGCACTCGCCGCGGCGGCGAGTGCGCCGCGCAATCCGTGATCCTCGTCGATCGCCTGTTGCGCGAGCGCGGCCAGGTCCTGCGCCGGCTGCGGCGGCTCGGGCAGCGCCTCGGGCGGCGCGATTCCTCCCATGGCCGGGAATTCGCGCACCAGCGCGATCGACGCGCGTTCGGCCCGATCGAGTGCGATGCGACGGGCCGCCTCCACCTGTTCGGCTTCGGCCGCGGCCTGTATCGCGTCGAGCCGCGAGGCGTCACCGAGCTCGCGCCGCCGGGCGACGGCGGCCGCTTCCCGCGCCGCGAGACCGGCCTGCCGGGCGAGCAACTGCGCGCCCTGGTGTTCGCGCAGCATCGCGTACCAAAGCGCGAGCAGGCGTCGCGAGGCCTCGTGTTCTGCGTCGGAGTGCGCGATCGCCGCCTCGGCGACACGCCCCGCGCCGAGACGGCGGTCGAGTTCGGCCTTGCCCGGCAGGCGAACGGCGCGCTCGAGCGAAAGCGACCACTCGTGGAAGCGGTCGTGCGCGCCGGGCTCACGCACGCGGCGCCGCTGGTAATCGACACGGGAAGTCCACTCGTGCGGTCCGGCGGCGAGTTGGCGTCGTTCGGCGCCTGCGGCCTGGAGCAGCGCTGCCGCGACCTGTACCTCGGGGGACTCGGCAATCGCTGCGCGCACGCGCGCGGGCGGCGGCAGTTCGGAAGGATACGGCTGCGACGTGGCCGAAGAGCCCCGCTCGTCCGACACGCCCTGTGCGGCCCACGGCCCCTGTGCGGCCGCCGAGCGCTGTGCGACCGACGCAGCGGGCAGCGAGCAGCCGAGCACTGCGGCGAGCGCCGTGGTCGCGACGAAATGCGTGCGCTTCACCAACGCGTGCGTCACGGCTCCGCTCCCGAGTGCGCCGGTTCGCCCAGGTTTCCGCATTCGAGCATCGGACAGATCCAGTAGTAGACGTTCGCGTCGCCCAGCGAAGCCCGCAGTCGCGCGAGCAGCGCAGTGGCGTCCCCGCGGCCGAGTACCAGCTCGAAGCGGGTACGCCGTCCTCTTCCCCGCACGCGCTCGCTCACCGCTTCGAAACGCAACCGGGCGCCGTGGCCCGACGCGGCGCTCGAAGTGAAGCCGGAGACGAACTCGGGCGCCTCGAGAAGCAGGTCGGCGACGCTCTCGCCGAGCGACGCCGGTGCAACCAGCGTCAGGAGAACCGGCTCGGCAACGCCGGAATCCATCGCTGAAAGCGGTCCTTCGATCATTCCCGTTCCTTCGCGGAGAGCGAAACGTCGCGTGCTGCGGAGGACGCCTGCGCCTTCCCGGTCGTCGGCGCCTCTTCGTCGACGCCGAAGCGCCGGAACAGGATCGGGAACAACAGCAGCGTCAACAGCGTCGACGACGCCAGCCCGCCGATGACGACGATGGCGAGCGGGCGCTGGATCTCCGAGCCGGGGCCGGAGGCGAACAACAGCGGCACGAGGCCGAAGGCGGCGATCGACGCGGTCATCAGCACCGGGCGCAGTCGCCGGCGCGCCCCTTCGGTGACGACGCGCTCGATCGGCATGCGCTGCGCGAGCAACTGGTTGAAATGCGCGACTAGCACGACGCCGTTGAGCACCGCGATGCCGAGCAGCGCAATGAAGCCGACCGACGCCGGCACCGACAGGTATTCGCCCGAGGCGAGCAGTGCGAACACGCCGCCGACCATTGCGAAGGGCACGTTGGCCAGCACGAGCACGGCCTGTCGCACCGAGCCGAAGGTCGAGAACAACAACAGGAAGATCAGCAGCAGCGCCACTGGAACGACGATCGCCAGTCGCGCCGCCGCGCGCTGCTGGTTCTCGAACTGGCCGCTCCAGTCGATCCGGTACCCGACCGGCAACGGCGCCTGCGCGGCGATGCGCGCGCGCGCATCGTCGACGAAGCCGACCAGGTCGCGCCCGCGCACGTTGGTGCGAACCGTGACGTAGCGTGCGGCGTTCTCGCGCTCGATCTTCACCGGCCCGTCGACGCGCTCGATGCGCGCGACCGCCGACACCGGTACCGCGTTGCCGTCGGGAAGTGCGATGCGCAGATCCGCGAAGCGTGCGGCGCTCGCGCGCACGTCTTCGCCTGCGCGCAACAGGATCGGCACGCGCCATCCCGCCTCCATCACGGCGCCTGCGGGTTGGCCCTCGATCAGCGTACGCAGGCTCGCCTGCAACTCGTCGACCGACAGTCCCAGGCGGCCCGCGGCGAGCCGGTCGATGCTCACCTGCAGGTACTGCACGCCTTCGTTGCGCGCGGTGAATACGTCTTCCGACCCGGGAATCTCCTTCAGCAGCGCCTCGATGCGCGCGGCGATCGCGCCGAGTTCGCCCAGGTCGTTGCCGAACACCTTGATCGCGACGTCGCCGCGCACGCCGGTGAGCATCTCCGAGATGCGCATCTCGATCGGTTGCGTGAACGACGCCTCCACGCCCGGAAACGCGTCGGCGACGCTGCGCAGTTCGTCGGTGAGCCACGCCTTGTCGGGCACTCGCCATTCGCCGATCGGCTTCAGCACGAGAAAACCGTCGGTCTCGTTCAGGCCCATCGGATCGAGGCCGAGTTCGTCGGAACCCGAGCGCGCGACGATGCTGCGCACCTCGGGAACCGCCTGGAGAATCGCGCGCTGCACGCGCGCATCGACCGCGATCGTCTGCGCGAGGCTGATCGACGGCAGCTTCTCGAGCTGCATGATCACGTCGCCTTCGTCCATCGTCGGCATGAAGCTCTTGCCCAGCAGCGTGTACGCGCCGCCCGCCGCGACGAGCAGCGCGAGCGCGGCGACGACGACGACGCTGCCGTGGCGCAACGACCAGCCGAGCATGGGGACGTAGAGCGCATCGAGCTTGCGCGCGAGCCACGGCACGTGCGCGTGCCTGCGACGCAGCAGCAGCGACGCGAGGACGGGAATCACCGTGAGCGCGAGCACCAGCGACACGGAGAGCGCGTAGACGATCGTCAGCGCCACCGGAACGAAGAGCTTGCCTTCGAGCCCCTGCAGCGACAGCAGCGGAACGAAGACGATGACGATGATCGCCACGCCCGAGACGACCGGAACCGAGACCTCGCGCACCGCGCGCCAGACGACGTGCAGCATCGGCAGGCGCTGCTGCGCACCGCCTTCGCCGAGTCGGCTCTCGATGTTCTCGACGACGACCACCGCCCCGTCGACGAGCAGGCCGATCGCGATCGCCAGGCCGCCCAGGCTCATCAGGTTCGCCGAAAGGCCCGTGTAGCGCATCAGCACGAAGGTGCCGAGCGCGGCCAGCGGCAGCGTCAGCGCGACGACGAGCGCGGCGTGCAGGTTGCCGAGGAATGCGAGCAGCAGCGCGAGCACGAGGACGATCGCCTCCAACAGCGCCTTCGTCACCGTGCCGACCGCCCGATCGACCAGCGCCGAGCGGTCGTAGAACGGACGGATCGTCGTGCCTTCGGGAAGCGTCGGCGCGAGCGCGGCGAGGCGCTCTTCGACGCCGTCGATCACTTTCTGCGCATTGGCGCCGCGCAGTCCGAGCACCAGGCCCTGGACCGCTTCGTCGCCGTCGCGCGTCACGGCGCCGTAGCGCGTGAGGTTTCCGATGCGCACGTCGGCGACCTCGGCCAGGCGCACGGGGATTTCTCCCGGCGTTGCGACGACGATCGCGCCGAGCGCGGACACGCCGTCGACCGCGCCCTCGGTGCGAACGATCAGCACCTCTTCGCCCTCGACGATGCGCCCTGCGCCGTCGTTGCGGTTGTTGCGCTCGATCGCATCGCGCAACTGCCCGAGGCCGATGCCGCGGATCGCGAGCATCTGCGGGTTCGGAACGACCTCGTAGGTGCGCACGAAGCCGCCGAGGCTGTTGACGTCGGCCACGCCGCGTACGGTTCGCAACTGCGGGCGCACGACCCGATCGAGCAGCGTGCGCTTCTCCTCGAGCGACAGCGGCCCCTCGATCGTGAACATGTAGAGGTCGCTCAGCGGCGTCGTGATCGGCGCGAGGCCGCCGCTTGCCTGCGCGGGCAGCGTTTCGGCGGCGGCCGCGAAGCGCTCGGCCACCTGCTGGCGCGCCCAGTAGATGTCGGTGCCGTCCTCGAAATCGACGGTGACGTCGGTGATTCCGTATTTCGACACCGCGCGCAGCAGCCGCTGGCGCTCGATGCCGAGCAGTTCCTGCTCGATCGGGATCGTGATCCGGCTTTCGACCTCTTCGGGCGTCATGCCCGGCGCCTTGACGATGATCTTCACCTGGGTGGTCGAAACGTCGGGGAAGGCGTCGATCGGCAACTCGCGCAGCGCGACGACACCCGCGCCGACGAGCAGTGCGGTGAGCACGAGAACGAGCAGGCGCTGCGTGAGCGCGAAATCGACGATGCGAGCCAGCATGGCGTCTGTCGGGGCGGCGTCTGTCGGAAGCGGCGTCTGTCGGAGCGGCGTCTATCGGGGCGCCGCTGCGGCAGCCGGTGCCTCGGGGGCGGCGGCGAGCGCCGCCTTCAACTGGCTCGCGCCCGTCGCCACCACCTCCTCGCCTTCGCTCAACGCCGCCTGCACGACGAGATCGCGTCCCGACTCGCCGATCGGGAGCGCCGCAACGGCGACGTAGCGTTCGCCCCGGCGAACGAAAACGGCGGGTTGCGTTCCCGCGGAGCCCAACCGCACCAGCGCCGCCGACGGAACCACCCAGTTCCTCTCGCCGCCCGGCGCCGGCCGTGCATCGATCTCGGCCTCGACGTGCTGCCCCGGCCCGAGCGCACCGAGCCCGGAATCGAGAAGCGCGCGTACCGAGATCGTCTGCGCGTCACCGACCGCACGGCCGACAGCGACGACCCGGCCCGAAGCGCCTGCCGCCGGCACGCGCACCGCCGCACCGCTCTCCAGCCGCGGCGCCGCAGTGATCGGCACGTAAATCTGCAGTTCGAGCGGATCGAGCTGCGCGATCTGCATCAGCGGCGTCGCGGCGTCGACGCGCTGACCCGGGCGGACGTCCTGCGACAGCACGACGCCCGAGATCGGCGCGAGCAGTTCGAATTCTCCCGACGAGCGCGGACGGATGCCCGACAGCGCGAGCAGAGCGCGCTTCTCGGCGAGCGCCGCCTGCGCCTGCCGGTCGGAGGCGCGACTCGATTCGACGCGCGACTCGGCCACCAGTCCTTCGGCGAGCAGCTGCTGGTCGCGCGCGAGCGCTCGCTGCGCACGCTCGCGCTCGGCGGCGGCCTGGGCGATCTCGCGCTGCAGCGACAGCAGTTCGGCGCTGACGACGCGCGCCAACGGCTGGCCCTGTTGCACCGTGTCGCCGATCCCGGCGCGCAACTCGGTGACCAGCCCGCCGATCGGCGCGGCGACGAAGCGCTGCTGCGCGTTCGGGACCACGACGTGCGCGGGAAGATGCGAGAGCCGGTCGGTGGCGGACGCCCGCGCCGGGGCCGTCCCGACGCCGAGCGCGACGAAGGACGCGACCGGAAGGGAAACGTTGCCGTCGTGCAGCGCGTAGGCCGGCGACACGAGGCTCGTCGAGACGAGGATCGACGCTGCGGCAGACAGTGCCGCGGTGCGGAGACGAACAGGAAGCATTTGCGGGCGACCAGGTATTCGGGTGCGGCCGATCGACCGCTGACGAAGCCGAGGCTAGCGCGCGCGCGATGAATCGAAGCTGAACGGGATCAAGGGTTCCGTCGATCGAAACCTTCTCTCACACGTTGAACCGGAAGTGCATGACGTCCCCGTCGCGCACGACGTAGTCCTTGCCCTCCAGCCGCATCTTTCCCTTCTCCTTCGCTCCCCCTTCGCCGCCGCAGGCGACGAAATCGTCGTAGGCGATCGTCTCGGCACGGATGAAGCCGCGCTCGAAATCCGTGTGGATCACCGCTGCCGCCTGCGGCGCCGTGGCGCCGACGCGCACCGTCCACGCGCGCACTTCCTTGACGCCGGCGGTGAAATAGGTCTGCAGCCCGAGCAGCGTGAACGCGGCGCGGATCACGCGGTCCAGCCCCGGCTCGCTCATTCCCATGTCGGCGAGGAACACCGCCTTGTCCTCGTCGGGCATGTCGGCGATCTCGGCTTCGATCGCCGCGCACACCGGCACGACCACCGACTTCTCGGCTTCGGCGCGTGCGCGCACGGCCTGCAGATGAGGGTTGTTCGCGAAGCCGTCCTCGCGCACGTTGGCGATGTACATCGTCGGCTTGGCGGTCAGCAGGAAGAGCGGCCGGATCAGCGCCTTCTCCTCTTCGTAGAGGTCCAGCGAGCGCACCGGTCGCGCCTGGTCGAGCGCGGCGTGGCACTTCTCCAGCACCGAGACCAGGCGTGCCGCCTCCTTGTCGCCGCCGGCACGCGCGACCTTCGACCAGCGCGCCAGCGCCTTGTCGACGGTGGCGAGATCGGCCAGCGCCAGCTCGGTGTCGATGATCTCGATGTCGTGCAGCGGATCGATGCGGCCGCTCACGTGCACGACGTTGGGGTCCTCGAAACAGCGCACGACGTGCGCGATCGCGTCGGTCTCGCGAATGTGCGCGAGGAACTGGTTGCCCAGCCCTTCGCCCTTCGAGGCGCCTTCGACGAGGCCCGCGATGTCGACGAACTCCATCACCGCCGGCACCGTGCGCTGCGGCTTCACGATCTCCGACAGGACGGCCAGGCGCGGGTCGGGCACCTCGACGATGCCGACGTTCGGCTCGATCGTGCAGAACGGGTAGTTCTCGGCGGCGATGCCGGCCCTGGTCAGCGCGTTGAAGAGCGTCGACTTGCCGACGTTCGGCAGGCCGACGATGCCGCAGCGAAGGCTCATGCGGAAAATCCTCGAGGTGTCGGGAGAAGCGCGGAGAGGGCGTTTCGACGCGCGTCGCGCGGCGCGGAGCCGCGCGAATCAGGGGTGCGCGCCGCGTCGCGGCCCCTGTCGGAACGTGTCGCGGCGCGCTCGCCATTCTAACCGGCGCGTATCGAGCACCCGATTGGAGCATCCGATTCGCGCACCCGGCTCTCGCAGCCGACTTTCTCACCCGATCCGGCGCGCATCGCCCGCGCGATTTGCATCGCCGCCGGTCGCTGACTACGCTGTGCGTCCATGCCCGGCACGCTCGAAGGAAAGCTCGTGGTCGCCATCTCGTCGCGCGCCGTCTTCGATTTCGAGGAAGAGAACCTCGTCTTCGAGCGCGACGACGACGCGGCGTACATGGCGCTGCAGCGCGAGCGGCTCGACGCCTGCGCCCGTCCCGGCGTCGCCGGCGCGCTCGTGCGCAAGCTGCTGCGCTTCGACCCGCCCGACCGTCCCGAGGCGCAGCGCCGCATCGAGGTCGTCGTCGTCTCGCGCAACGATCCGGTGAGCGGGCTGCGCGTCTTCCGCTCGGCGCGCCAGGCCGGCCTTCGGCTCGAACGCGGCGTGTTCACGCGCGGTCGCTCGCCGTGGCGCTACCTGGCTCCGCTGAAGGCGAACCTTTTCCTGTCGGCCAACGCCGACGACGTCGCCGCCGCGCTGGCGGCCGGCATTCCCGCCGCCCGTGTCTTTCCGCAGTCGGTGCTCGCGTCCGAATCGCATCCCGACGAGATCCGCATCGCTTTCGACGGCGACGCCGTGCTGTTCTCCGACGAGTCCGAGCGCGTGTTCCAGCAGGGCGGCCTCGAGGCTTTCCATCGTCACGAGAGCGAGCACGCTGCGCGGCCGCTGCCGCCCGGCCCGTTCAAGCCGCTGCTCGAAGCCCTGCATCGATTGCAACGCGAGGACGCGCCGTCGGACGGCGAGCTCGGCGAAGGTCTGCGTACGCCGGGTCGCGCGCCGGTGCGCATCCGCACCGCGCTGGTGACGGCGCGCAGCGCGCCCGCGCACGAGCGCGCGATCCGCACGCTGATGGACTGGGGCATCGAGGTCGACGAGGCGATGTTCCTCGGCGGCCTCGGCAAGGGGCCGTTCCTGCACGAATTCGAGCCCGACTTCTTCTTCGACGACCAGACGGGCCATTGCGAGTCTGCCGCGCGCTTCGGCCCGACCGGGCACGTACCGGCGGGCATCGCCAACGAGCGATGAGGCGGCGATGAACCCGGCGACGCGGTCGAGCCGAGCCGCCTGATCTCGCTGCCCTGGCTGCGCGGGCGCTGATCTACGCGCTTTTCTTCTTGCGCTTCGGCTGCAGGATCGTCCCGGTGCAGTTCGGCGCGCCGCAGCGGCACGCCCAGATCTTCTTCATCGCCGGCGTGTGCGGCACCTCGAGCACGATTCCGTAGTTGTACGTCAGCTCCTCGCCGCGGGCGATGTCGCGGATCGCCTCGATGTAGACGCGATCGCGGCGCGAATCGCCGTTGCCGTTCTCGACCAGCACCGCCTCGCAGTTCGGATCGCAGCTGTGGTTGATCCAGCGAGCGCTGTTGCCTTCGAGGTTCGCGTCGAGAACCCAGTCGTCGTTGAGCACGAAAAGAAAGGTGTGCCCGGTGTCGGCGCTGTCGGGATACATCCGGTCGCTCTGTTCGTGCGTGAGCAGTTGCCCCTTGTACTGGATCAGGCGGGCGCCTTTCGGAAGGTCGCGGGCGGCGAAGACGCCGTTGCCGTGGATCTGCGAGCGGTGCGTGACGATGCGGGCGGGCATGATGAGCGGTGCGTTGGGAATCCGGCATTCTGCGGCATCGAGCAACACCGCGTCGTGCCGGAGCGCGATGCTGCGTGCCGATTACCGGCGCGGTACGCCACGTGTTGCACTTCTCGCGACTGCACCCGACTGCGATGGACATCGGACACAACCCAGGACAACGTGCCGCCGCGCGCTTGCCGGAGCAGGCGTCGGCCCGCCGTGATTCGGCGATCCCGCGAAGGCTGCGCATCGAATGCAACCATGTGCGCGATTCGTGGCATCCGAATCGACATTGAAATTCGCGGAAGGGACGATCGAGTTCGCGGTCGGAGGCCACGCCATAGGCGAACGCGGCTAACTGGAAAAACACCGGCGGTCGCTATAGAGTCCGAAGATCGTCGACGTTCGCCGGCAGGGTTCCAACCAGAGTTGGGAGGGTAGCCAAATGATGCAACGAATCGTCGCCCCTACGCTTCTGCGGTTGGCTACTGCAGTCGCGTTCCTGTCGTATTGCGTATCATTATTATTGTTGCCGACGCAGAATGCGGTGGCGATGCCCGAGTTCGCGCGCCGCTATAACCTGAGCTGCGCTGCGTGTCATTCGGCGTTCCCGCGTCTGAACAAGTTCGGCGAGCACTTTGCCAAGAACAACATGCGCATGCCGAACTGGAAAGAAACCGCTGCCGAGATCGGCGACGACGACCTCGCCTTGCCGGCGTACCCCCCGTTCGCCGTACGTGCCCAGGCTTACGTGCAGGCACGCGAGGGCAAGGCCATCGATCCGGTTACCGGTGCGAGCGAGTATTCGGCGACCGACTTCCAGTCGCCGTACTTGATCAAGCTTCTGTCGAGCGCGCCGTTAAGTGAAAACATCACCTACTATTTCTACGCGATCCTGGCCGAGAAGGGTGGCAATGGTGTAACCCTGGTGGAGGATGCATGGTTTCGCCACGCGAACCTCTTCGGTAGCGGTATCGGCATGATGCTCGGGCAATTCCAGCTCTCCGACCTGATGTTTCCACGTGAAGTGCGCCTGCCATTCCAGGACTTCATGGCGTATCGCATGGCTGGAATCACATACGACCGTGGCGTGCTGTTCGACCGTGATGTCGGACCATTCAGCATCGCTCTCGGATTGACCAACGGCAACGGTATAAACGACAACCTCGGCATCAACAGCCCCGGTTATGCTCGTCCTGACCGGATGTTCGACAATGACAGCTCGAAGACGGTATTCGGTCGACTCGGCACCGACCTGGGATCGGTCGGCGTGGGGTTGTTTGCCGCCTCCGGGAAGCAGCGCAGCGCAACCGGGCCGGCTGGCACGGTGCGGGGCCTGCGCAAAACCGACAAGCGCGTCGTCGGCCTCGATGCGTCCGGCCAGATCGGGGACGATACGCATTGGTACGCCCAGTATCTGTGGAATACCTGGGACGGATTCCTGGACGTCGATCCGACACGAAAATACCGCTGGCGTGGCGGATTCGCGGGTGTCGACTGGATTCCCAATGCTCGGTGGGCTTTTTCGGCTCTCTACAATTACGACAATGCCGGCGACCTCGCGCACACCGACACTGTTTACGAAGGCATCGCCATGAATAGCCTCAGCCTGACGGCGTCCTATTACTTCATGCGCAATGTCAAGGGTATCGTCGAAGTCAACTTCGATTTCCTGAACAAGACCAGACCCATGGGCGCGTATTACACAGGTCACCTGAGTCGCGAGAACTACATTCTGTTCGGCTTCGATACCGCGTTCTGAAATGCGCTGCGTCGAGCGCCTGATCCTGTTTCGGGCCTATGTCGGCACCGCCGTGCTCGTCTTCGCAGTCGCCGGCAGTCCATTCGCGCAGGCAGCGAATAAAATCAGTACGCTTCGCATCGAATCGGTGCCATCGGCCGCCGAAGTCGAACTGATCGGTGGCAAGGCCGGTGTCACGCCGCTGACCATCGACGAGCGCGACATCTATCCGAACAATTATGCGGATGCCCGAGCGGACATGTACGGCATGGTCGTCCTGCGCTATCCCGGTTGTGAACCGCTGCGGCATCGGGTGACCCTGACCGACATGAAGCAGGGCCTGCACCTGCGTCTCGACTGCGGCGCAACCGCGGCGCAGCCTAAGATGCCGCCGGTTCCGTCATCGCCAGCGCGATCGACTGCGCCCATACCGCCGGTGCCGAGCGAAACCATTTCGCAACGTCGCCTGCGCCAGCTCCAGGTTTTGCAGGAGTTGCTGGACGAAGGCCTTGTCAGCCCGGCCGAGGAACAGCGCGTGCGAAGACGGATCCTGCAACCCGAGGTGGAGTCGGGTAAGCAGCCGAGACCCTGACGTCGAAAGTCGTTCGGATCGGCAGCCAGGACGGCCGGTAACACCGCATCGCGTACTAGCCGGGCGAACTCGGGCAATGCCAAGCTGCGTACTGGCAGCGCCAGCCGTGCGCCAGCCACGGACTAGCCGCGCGTGTGAAGCCGCTGCATTGCCGCCACCGGATCGCCGGCCGCCAGCAGCGGCAGGCAGTCGAGCGCGCGCGTGATCGCGTCGTCGATCTGCTGTCGCTGTTCGCGGCTCGGCCTGTGCAGCACGAAGTCGACCACGTCCTGCGCGAGTTGCAGCGTGCGCGGATGGCCGATGCCCAGGCGCAGGCGCCAGAAGTCGGCGCTGCCGAGCCGCGCCTGGATGTCGCGCAGGCCGTTGTGGCCGGCGTGCCCGCCGCCGCGCTTGAGCTTCGCCTGCCCGGGCAGCAGGTCGAGCTCGTCGTGCACGACGAGAATTTCGGGCGGCGCGATCCGGTAGAAGTTCGCAAGCGCGGCCACCGCCTGCCCCGAGCGGTTCATCCACGTCGACGGCTCGAGCAGGAACACTGCTTCGCCTGCGATGCGAGCGCGCCCGACGACGCCGAAGAACTTCGACTCGCGTGCGAGCGAGGTGCCTGACGAGCGCGCCAGCGCGTCGACGAACCAGAAGCCGGCGTTGTGACGATCGTGCTCGTGCTCGGGGCCGGGGTTGCCCAGGCCGACGACCAGTCGGATGATGCTCATGTCGCCGGGGGCACCGGAGGCGCCGTAGACACGGGAGCGTTCGCGACGCGCGCGACCGACGGCCAGCGATACTGCAGTGCCAGCCACGCACCGAGCCCGATGCACAGCATCGCCAGCGACGTCGCCGCGAGCCCCACCGTCGAATGCATGACGAGCGGAGCGACGACGCCGGCGACGATTCCGTTGGCGACGCTGCCGACGACCGCCTGCAACGACGACGACATGCCGCGACGCAACGGAAAAAGGTCGAGCACCATCAGCGTGACCGCCGGCACGTTCAGTGCCCAGCCGAACGCGAACAGCGCGATCGGAGGAAGCGCCCACCATGCGTGGGGTTCGAACAGCAGGTTCGCGACGAGGTTCAGCACGGCGACGATGAACATCACGATGAAACCGTAGCGGATCTGGCTGCGCGCCGGTACCCGGCCGGCGAATCGCCCGCTGACCCACGCGCCCGCCATGATTCCGCTGATCGTGAGCATGAAGAACCAGAAGAATTCGGTGGGCCCCAGGCCGAGATGCGTGCCGAGGAACTCGGGCGCCGACAGCACGTAGAGGAACATCCCGTTGAACGGGACGCCGCTGGCAAGCGCGAGCAGCAGGAAGCGCGGGTCGGACAGCAGTTCGTAATAGCCGCGAAGCAGGTGGCGGATCTCGAAGGGCTGTCGGTGGGTGGGATGCAGCGTCTCCGGCAGCCATCGCCAGTTGGCGGTCCACAGCAGCAGGCCGACCAGCGCGAGGAACCAGAAGATGCCGTGCCAGTTCACGTGCACGAAGAGCCAGCCGCCGATGATCGGTGCCACGGCCGGCGCCACGCCGAAATAGATCGTCACCTGCGACATCACACGCTGCGCTTCCTCGGGCGGGAACATGTCGCGGATCACGGCGCGCGAGACGACGATGCCCGCGCCGGTGGACAAGCCCTGCAGCGCGCGGAAGAAGACCAGCGCTCCTATCGACGGCGACAGCGCGCAGCCGACCGATGCCAGGGTGAAGACGCCGATCCCCCACAGGACCACCGGCCGGCGCCCGAAGCTGTCGGCCAGCGCACCGTGGAAGATGTTCATGAACGCGTAGCCGAACAGGTACGCCGACAGCGTCTGCTGCATCTGCACGGGCGTCGCATCGAGGGCGCGCGCGATGCCGGAGAAGGCCGGCAGATACGTGTCGATCGAGAACGGGCCGAGCATGCCGAGCGCGGCCAGCAGCGCGGCCAGCGCCCAGCGAGGGGCGGTCCAGAGTCGGGCGGCTTCGGGATTCATGGGCCGCGGAAAGCGCAAACAAAAAGCCCGGGGCGGACCCGGGCTTCGTGTGCGCGCCTGCGCGGCGCGCGGAAGGGGCGCTCGGTCGAGGATCGGCTCGCTGCGCCCTGCGACTTCACGGCTTCCTGGGCGCAGCGGGAGCTGCAGGCGCAGCGGCCGCGGCCGGGGCGACGGCAGGTTCTTCCTCGGCAGCGCCGGGAATCGTGACCGTGACGACGACCGGGTTCTCCCCCGCCGGCAGCAACGGCGTGACGCCCTGCGGGAAGACGATGTCGTTCACGTGCACCGACTTGCCCGCTTCGAGTTGCGACAGGTCGACTTCGATGAAGCTCGGCAGCGCGGCCGGCAGGCAGCTCACCTCGACCTCGGTGATCACGCGTCCGATGATGCCGGCCGACAGCTTCACGGCCGGAGAGCTCTCCTCGTTGACGAAGTGCAGCGGCACCTTGACGGTGATCTTCTCGTCGGCCGCAACGCGCTGGAAGTCGACGTGCAACACCTGCGGCTTGTACGGATGCCACTGCACGTCGCGCAGCAGCACCTGCGCACGCTCGTCGCCGATCTCGAGATCGAGGATCGACGAGTGGAACGCCTCGACGCGCAGCGCGTGGTACAGCGGGTTGTGCTCGAGCGAGACCGGAACCGCTTCGCCCTTGCCGCCGTAGACGATTCCCGGCACGTGACCGGCGCGGCGCAGGCGGCGGCTCGCACCGGTTCCCTGCTCCTTGCGAACATTCGCAACGACTTTCATCGTTTCTTCCTCTTCCTTGCGCTGCCCACCCGCGACCAGGATGAGCAGCTGGGTTCACCGGCGCGTTGCGCCGGCTTGTCGAGTCCCGGCGCATCCGCGCCGGGACGGGGGTGAAGGGCGACCCTTCACGGCATTCAGTCCATGAACAACGACGACACCGAATCGGCCCGGCTGATGCGCAGGATCGTTTCCGCCAGCAATTGCGCGCACGACAAGACGCGGATGTGCGGCGACGCTTCGGCCTCCGGCGACAGCGGGATCGTGTCCGTGACGATCAATTCGTCGAGCGCCGAATTGGCGATGCGCGTGACGGCCCCGCCCGACAGCACCGCGTGCGTACAGTAGGCGACTACCCGCCGCGCACCCCGCTCCTTAAGCGCCGCCGCCGCCTTCACCAGCGTGTTCGCGGTGTCGACGATGTCGTCCATGATCACGCAGGTGCGGCCCTCCACGTCGCCGATGATGTTCATCACCTCGGCCACGTTCGCCTTCGGACGCCGCTTGTCGATGATCGCGAGGTCGGAGTCCAGGCGCTTGGCGAGCGCGCGCGCGCGCACCACGCCGCCGACGTCCGGCGAGACGACGATGAGGTCGGGGAACTGCTGCTTGTGCACGTCGGCCAGCAGCAGCGGTGCGGCGTAGACGTTGTCCACCGGGACGTCGAAGAAGCCCTGGATCTGCTCGGCGTGCAGGTCCATCGTGAGCAGTCGATCGATGCCGGCGGTCTGCAGCATGTTCGCGACGAGCTTCGCGGTGATCGCCACGCGCATCGATCGCACGCGGCGATCCTGGCGCGCGTAGCCGAAATAGGGCAGCGCCGCCGTGATGCGGCCGGCCGAAGCGCGGCGAAGCGCATCGACCATGACCAGCACCTCCATCAGCGTGTCGTTGCTCGGCGCGCAGGTCGGTTGCACGACGAAGACGTCCTTGCCACGCACGTTCTCGAGGATCTCGACCATGATCTCGCCGTCGGAGAAGCGCCCGACGGTGGCCTTGCCGAGGTTGATGTACAGGTTGCGGGCGACGTCGGCGGCGAGCAGCGGGTTCGCGTTGCCCGTGAAGATCATCAAGCCGTCGGGGTCGAGGATGTCGGCGTTGCGGCGAAAGCCGTGCACGGTGCGTTTCCCGGGTGAAGGATCTGGCTGGGGAGGAAGGATTCGAACCCTCGCATGCCGGAATCAAAATCCGGTGCCTTAACCAACTTGGCTACTCCCCAGTGGCCCGATGCCAGCCCGCTCGCTACGAGCGGGCGGACGATGGCTGAACCTCGGTCGTTCGGCGGGCTCGCGCTTCGGCAAACGACCAATCGCAAAGGGGATGCCGATCGAGCGATCGGACGACGAACACCTGTCCGATCGCGAGCCGCTCGAGCCGTTGCCGGATCGAATCGGCGACCGGTTCGTCCGGGACGGGACAGAACACGCAGGCACCGGAGCCGGTCATGCGCGCCAGGCGCCCTTCGGCACCCGCGGCATCGGCAGCCGCGCGCAGCGCCTGCAGCGCTTCGGCTACCGGCGGCCACGCCGCCAGGACCACCGGTTCGAGGTCGTTCTTCCCGCTCAGGACGAGCCGCCCCCGCGAAAGACCGAAAATTTTGATCGGTTTCGTGTCGCGTGTCAATTCGGCGCTGCCGAAGACCGACGCCGTCGGCACCTGCACCGGCGCGGCGACGACGACGTACCACGACGCGGCTGCGTCGACATGGCACGACGCGGCTGCGTCGACATGGCACGACGCAGCTGCGTCGATCGCCGTCAGCTCCTCTCCGATCCCCCGTGCGAACGCGCGGCGCCCGAAGACGAACGCCGGGACGTCGGCGCCGAGCCGCAGCGCGAGTGCCTGCAGGCGTCTGCGCGAAAGGCCCAGTCGCCAGAGCCGGTTCAGCCCGAGCAGCGTCGTTGCCGCGTCCGAGCTGCCGCCGCCCAGCCCGCCGCCGACCGGAATGTGCTTGCGCAAGGCGATCTCGACGCCGAGCCGACAACCGGTTTCGGCGGCGAGCAGGTGCGCGGCGCGCGCGGCGAGGTCGGACTGCGCGCTCCAGTCGCGGGGCGCATCGACCAGCCGGATCGCGCCGTCGTCGAGGCGCCGAAGGTCGACGCGATCGCACAGGTCGACGAACTCGAAGACGGTCTCGAGCAGGTGATAGCCGTCGCTGCGCCGGCCGGTGACGTGCAGGAAGAGGTTGAGCTTGGCGGGAGCGGGCAGGTTGCGCAGCTCCGCGACGGGCTCGCGGCCGCCGTGTGTCACCGAGACGCGCCCGCGTCCACTCGCGCGACGCTGTCGACGACGAGCTTCAGTTCGAGACGTCGCGCGGCGTACGAAGCGCCTCCGTCGGCCCCGTCGGCCGGCCAGTCGAGCGCCAGCCGGCGCGGACGTTCGCCTTCGAAGGCCTCGAAGCGAACCGACCAGCCGCCGTCGACTCCGGCGACGACGCGTCCGTCCTCGCGCTGCGTCGGTTTCGCGACTCGGCCTGCGAGCCAGCGCGGCAGGTCCCCGATCGGCACGCGCCAGCCGAACACCTGCTCGGTGAGCGTCTCGGCCGACGGCGCGCGATATCGGCTGCCGTCGGAGGCGACGAGCACCGCTTCGCCCGAGTCGAGAGTGACCTGCGCGATCGTCTGCCCGAGCGGCGACGAGAGATCGAGCTCTCGTCGCTCGCCGTTCGCCAGCAGCGTGAAGCGGCCGCTGGAGCGTTCCTCGCGCGGCTGGTAACCGCCTTCCGCGTAGGTGACGGCGAAGCGGCCGCTCCAGAAGTTCGGCGGCGCGGCGGGCGGGGCGACCACGGTCGGTGCGACCGGCGTGGCGCAGCCGGCGACGAACAGCGTCGCGGCGCCGGCGGCGGCGAGCGCGCGCAAGCTCATCGGTCCGCGCGCAGCCGTGCGACCGTTTCCTTCAGCACCCGGTTCTCCGGATCGTCGCGCGCAGCCTCGTGCCAGATGCGGCGCGCTTCGTCGACGCGCCCGGCGCGCCACAGCGCTTCGCCCAGGTGCGCGCCGATCTCGGCTTCGGGCAGTCGGCTCCAGGCCTTCTCGAGATAACCGATCGCCGCTTCGGTCTGGCCGCGACGGAACAGCACCCATCCCATGCTGTCGAGGATCTGCGCGTCGTCGGGGGCGAGCTCGAGTGCCTTCGCGATGAGGCCCTGCGCCTCTTCGAGCCGCAGCCCGCGATCGGCGAAGCTGTAGCCGAGCGCGTTGTACGCGTGCGCGTAGTCGGGGCGCAGCTCGATCAGCTTGCGCAGGCTCGCTTCCATCGCGTCGAGGCGATCGAGCCGCTCGGCGGCCATCGCGTGATCGTAGAGAAGCTCGGTGCTCTCGGGCTGGCGCTCGAGGGCGGCCGACAGCAGCTCCCAGGCTTCCTTCTGGCGGCCCGCTTCGCGCAGTACCGCGGCTTCCGCGGCGGTGAGTTGCGCGCGTTCGCGTGCGCTGGGCACGGAGGTGCCGCGCAGCAGCGCGCGCGCCTCGTCCAGGCGTCCGGTCCTGGCCATCAGGACGGCACGTCGCGTCAGCGCCGCCAGGAACTGCTCGCCGCGGCCGACCTGCGCATACCAGTCGATCGCCTCTTCGTTTCGCCTTGCATCCTCGGCGATCTGGCCCAGGAAGAGCAGCGCCGGAGCGTTGTCGCGCTGCACGGTGCCGGGCAAGCCCAGGTAGCGGCGCAGGTAGTCCTCGGCCACCTGCGGTTGTTTCATCTGGTAGGCGAGTTGCGCGAGCGACAGCAGGATCGGCGGACTGTCGGGTTCCTGCTTCAACGCGATCTCGAACTGCTCGCGCGCCGCATCGTGGCTGCCGCCGGCGTTGAGCAGTCGTGCCAGCGCGAAGCGCGCCTCGACGGCTTTCGGTTCACGCTCGAGATACGAGCGCAGCAGCGCCACTGCGCCTTCGGTTCCGCGCGGCGACTGCGAGACGTAGCGCGCGGCGAGGATCGCCGCCTGCTCGTTGGCCGGGTCGAGCTGCAGCGCGGCCTCGGCTTCGGCGGCTGCGCGGGCGAGGTCGCCGGCACCCTGCGCGACAGCGGCCAGCGCCAGGCGCGCGGCCGGCTCGCCCGCGTCGGGTGCGGCAAGTCGTTCGAGCATCTTCAATCCGGCGCTCGCGTCGCTGGAACGTGCCAGCGTGCGGGCGATGCGGTCGTAGGTCTCGGGCAGGCGACGGTCGGCCCGCGCGCGCCCGAGCCGTTCCCTGAGCAGCGGCTCGGCCTGCGCGAAGCGGCCGGTCGCCATCCACAGGCTCTCGATCGTCTGCGATGCGATCGGCGATTCCGGCGCGAGTTCGTGCCACAGCTGCGCTGCCGGCAGCGCGTGCTCGAGCGAACGCTCGGCGAGCGCGAGCTCGGTTGCGCGGCGCGCGATGCGCGGATCGCGCGTTTTCCGTGCGAGCGTCAGGTAGGTGACGGCCGCGCTGCCGACCTGGCCGCGCTGCGCGGCGATTTCGGAAGCGAGCAGCTGGTACATCAGTTGCGGCGTCAGCGAGAACGGGGGGATCGGGTCGCCTGCGCGCGTGTGCGCGTCGGGCGCGGCCCGTGCGTCGGCGTTCGCCGCAGACACGACGCGCGGGCCGTCGACCGGTTCGGGCTGCGCAGGGCTCGCGCACCCGGTCGCGACAAGCACGAACGCGCCGAGCGCGCATCCGGCGACGGCGCGCAGCCGCAGGTTTCGGGCGAGGCCGCCGCTTTCCGCCGCGCGTGGCGCCGCACGCACGAATTCGGGCGAGAAGGGTTCGCACGCGAGCCGCAGGCGCTGCGAGGCGATGCGGCGCTGCCACGGGTCGGTCTTCGTCATCGGGGTGATACGCTCGGCAGAATCGAATTTCCAGAATACCCGATGCTCACCCGTGGGCGCATCGGGGCGCTGCGCCGATGCCCGAGTTGCCCGAGGTCGAGATCGTGCGCCGCGGACTCGAAAGCCGCGCGCGCGGCCGCCGCGTGCGCGCGGTGCGGGTTCGCGAGGCACGCCTTCGCTGGCCGGTGCCCGACGCGCTCGACCGCTACCTCGCCGGCGCCGAGCTGCGTGCGGTCGAGCGTCGCGGCAAGTACCTGCTGTTCGATTTCGGCCACGGAACGTTGCTCGCGCACCTGGGCATGTCGGGCAACTTCCGCTTCCTCGGCGACGGCTTGCTCGAAGCGCCGGGCCGGCACGACCACGTCGACGTCGAGTTCGAGCACGGGACCTTGCGCTATCGGGACCCACGCCGCTTCGGCGCGATGCTCTGGCACCCGTCGACGCAAGGTCCCGTTCTCGCGCACCCGCTGCTCGCGTCGTTGGGCGTCGAGCCGTTGTCGGACGCATTCGACGGCGCGCTGCTGCACCGGGCGATGCGCTCGCGCGGCGGCGCGATCAAGCCGGTGCTTCTCGCCGGAGGCGTTGTCGTCGGCGTGGGCAACATCTACGCGTCGGAGAGCCTGTTTCGCGCCGGCATCCGGCCGACCACCGTAGCGCAGCGGATCGGGCCGGCGCGCTGCGATCGCCTCGCGCGGGCGATTCGCGAAACGCTGGACGAGGCGATCGAACGCGGCGGCAGCACGTTGCGCGACTTCGTCTCCAGCGACGGAGCGGCGGGCTGCTACCAGGCGGCGAGCCTCGTCTATGCACGCGCAGGCGAGCCGTGTCGCGTCTGCGGCACCGCTGTGCGGACGATTCGACAGCAACAGCGCTCCACGTACTGGTGTCCGCGCTGCCAGCGCTGAAGCGCCGCCCGCCCGGTGTAATCCGCCACAGGGCGGCTGTCCGTGCGGCCTGCGATCGATGCCGTGTTCGCGCGCCTGTACCCGTGCTATAGATCGGACCCCACGATTCCGGTCATCGAAGGAGTGCGATGGCATCGCTCGGAGAGCGCATCGCCGAATACGGCGACTGGCGGCGTACGCTTGCCGATTCGGTCATGCGCTATGCGCAGTGGCTCGACGACGCCGGGCTTTCCGACGCCGCGCTGCTGTCGCGCATCGAGGGCATCGTCGAGCGTCTCGGCAAGGAGCGGGTGTCGATCGCGTTCGTCGCCGAGTTCTCGCGCGGCAAGTCGGAACTGATCAACGCGATCTTCTTCTCGCGCTTCGGGCGCCGGATCGTCCCCTCCGGTGCGGGCCGCACCACGATGTGCCCGACGGAGCTCCTGTACGACGCGCAGCGTCCGAGCGCGATCCGGCTGCTGCCGATCGAGACGCGACTGCTCGACACGCCGGTGTCCGAGCTGCGCGGCGAGGCCTCGCGCTGGGAGGAGAGGGAGATCGACCCGCAGGCGCCGGAGACCCTGCGCCGCGCCTTCGAGAGCGTGCAGGAGACGGTGTGGTTGCAGGCGTCCCAGGCGTCGCTGCTCGGCTTCTACGACGAGGACGATCCGGCTTCGCCCGTGCGTCCCGACCAGCAGGGAAGAATCGAAGTGCCGCGCTGGCGGCACGCGATCGTCAACTGGCCGCATCCGCTGCTCGAACAGGGGTTGGTGGTCCTCGATACGCCGGGATTGAACGCGATCGGTGCCGAGCCGGAGTTGACGCTGAAGCTCATCCCGGCCTGCGATGCGGTGCTGTTCGTGCTCGCTGCCGACGCGGGCGTCACGATGAGCGACCTGGCGGTGTGGCGCGAGCACATCTCGACGAAGCACGGTGCCGGACGCTATGTGGTGCTGAACAAGGTCGACGCGCTCTGGGACGGCCTGAAGGACGACGTGCAGATCCAGATCGAGATCGCGCGCCAGGTCGGATCGGTCGCGCAGACGCTGCAGGTGCCGAACGACCGCGTCTACCCGGTGTCGGCGCAGAAGGCGCTGCTCGCGCGCGTGAACGGCGACGCGTCGCTGCTCAAGCGCAGCCGCATTGCCGATCTCGAGTACGCGCTCGGGCGAGAGCTGGTTCCGCAGCATCGCGACATCGTGCGCGAGCACGTCGAACGCGAGTTCGGCGAGCTGCACTCGGTGGTCGCCTCCGCGCTTGCCGCGCGCCGGCGAAACCTGGTCGAGCAGCAGTTCGAGCTGAACGGGCTGCGCGGCAAGAACCGCGGCGTGATGGACCACATGGCTGCGCGGATCCGCAACGAGCGGGAGGAGTTCGAAAAGAGCCTGCGCCAGTTGCAGGCGCTGCGTTCGGTATTCTCGCGACACGCGCAATCGATCCGTGAGACGGTCGACCGGCATTCGCTGAATCGCCACGTGCGGGTCGCGCGCGAGTCGATGCGGCGCAGCACTTTCTCGTCGGGGTTGCGCGATGCCATGAGCTCGCTGCTTGCCGCGGTGCGCACCGACCTCGACGAAGCCACGCGGCTGGTCGGCGAGGTGGGAACGCTGATGAGCGCGATGTATCGCAGCTTCAGTGCCGAGCACGGGCTCGCGCTGGGCAACCCGGCACTGTTCTCCACGCAGCGCTACTACGGGGAGCTCGAACGCATCGAACAGGTGCAGCGCCGCCAGTTCGGCGCGGTCACGCTGGCGACGACGTCGCAGTGGGCGTTGATGCGGCGCTTCTTCGAATCGGTGGCCGCGCGCCTTCGCGAGATCTACGACGTTGCCGGCCGCGAGCTGGAATCGTGGCTGCGCGCGGTGATGGCGCCGATCGAGAGCCAGGTGCGCGAATACCAGGGGCAGCTCAAGCGCAGGCTCGAGACGGTACGGCGGGTCCTCGACGCGAACGAGACGCTCGAGGCGCGACTGGCGGAGATCGAGCAGGATCGCGCCGCCCTCGAGCAGCGCATCGGACTCGAAGGCGAGCACGCCCGGCGCGTGACCTCGCTGCTGGCGGCGAACGCCGAGCGGCTCGTCGGCGCGTGATCGCCCCGCGCCTCGTCGCCTGGCAGCGGCGTCACGGTCGCAACGACCTGCCGTGGCAGAACACGCGCGACGCGTATCGCGTCTGGCTGTCCGAGATCATGCTGCAGCAGACGCGCGTGTCGAGCGTCGTTCCGTACTTCCTTCGCTTCGTCGAGCGTTTTCCGAGCCTCGAGGCGCTCGCCGGCGCGGACGAAGACGAGGTGCTCGCATCGTGGAGCGGCCTGGGTTACTACAGCCGCGCGCGCAATCTGCATCGCTGCGCGCGCGAGCTCGTCGCGCAGCACGGCGGGGCGTTCCCGTCGGAGCCGGCCGAGCTCGAGCGCCTTCCCGGCGTCGGACGTTCCACGGCCGCCGCGATCGCGGTCTTCGCGTTCGGGCGTCGTGCGGCGATTCTCGACGGCAACGTGCGCAGGGTGCTCGCGCGTTGGGCCGGCATTCGCGGCCATGCGGGGGAGTCGGCCGTGCTGGCGGCGCTGTGGCGCATCGCCGAACGCGAGCTGCCGCACGACGAACTCGAGGCGTACACGCAGGGCCTGATGGATCTGGGTGCGAGCCTGTGTTCGCGCACGCGCCCCGCCTGCGGTCGTTGCCCGATCGCCGGCGACTGCGTCGCGCACCGCGAAGGCCTGGTCGACTCGATTCCGGGGCGGCGCCCGTCGCGAGCGTTGCCTGTGCGGCAGCGCGCCTGGCTCGTGGTCCGGCGGCAAGCCGAGGTACTCGTCGAGAAGCGCGCGCCGGCGGGCATCTGGGGTGGCCTGTGGTCGCTGCCGGAAGCCGAGCCCGACGACGTGGCCGACGCGCCGGCGATCGTCCTGCGGCGCTTCGCGCTACGCGCCCGCGCCGGCGGCGAACTCGAGACCATCGACCATGCTTTCACTCATTTCCGCTTGCGCGCGCGGCCGATCCTGCTGGACTGCGACGGTGCGGCAGGCATGGGCGAGGGCGATCCGGGAACTCTCCGCTGGCTCGCGCTCGAGCACGCAGGGGAAGCGCCGTTGCCCGCGCCGGTCAAGACCTTGCTTCGTGCGCTCGGAAACCACCGATGAACTGCGCGTGAATGAACTGCGCGTGCCCGGGGGGCGCGATCTGCGGCGGCTTCCCTTCTTCTCAGAGCACCTGGTGCTGGTGCAGGTACTGGTGGATCAGCGACAGCCGGGCGACCGGGTCGTCCAGCTCCATCAGCCTTTGCCGCGCGCGCGGCGCGATCGGCAGGAACTCGCAGATCCGGTTGCCGACCCACGACGCCGAGTCGAAGCGGTAGGGTTCGGCGATCATGCGCCTCATCGGATCGGGTTCGCGCGCGACGAGGTCGTCGACCAGCCGGCGCACGAGCGTCTCGCAGTCGGCGTGCTCGGGCGGCACGGGCGCTTCGGCGTCGGGCTCGATCATCTCGATGTCGGCACGGACCAGGCCGTCCTGGCGCAGCCGGCGGGTGAGCACGCGAAAGCGCTGGCCGCCTCGCGCGCGTACGCTCAGCAGTCCGGATTCCTCGACGTCGAAGTCGACGATGCGCGCCGTGCAGCCGATCGGCTCGTGCCGCGCGTCGGGGTCGGTTTCGCTGCCCTGGGTGATCAGGCACACGCCGAAGGGCGCATCCGCCGCGGTGCATTCGCTGACGAGATCGAGGTAGCGCGCCTCGAAGACGCGCAGCGTCAGCACGCCATCGGGGAACAGAACCGTTTCGAGCGGGAAGATCGCCAGTTCGCCGGGCATCTCGAACCTCGAAGCGTTCTCAGGACTCGGGCGGCTGGCGGGAAGCGAGCGCGCGATGGCGCACGAGAACCTGTTCGATTCGATGGAAGCGCCGCGCCAGCTCCTCGACGCAGTATACCGAACGGTGTTGCCCGCCCGTGCATCCGATCGCCACGCTCAGGTAGCTGCGATTCTCGAGGATGTAATGCGGCAGCCATGCCTTCAGGAAATCGGCGATGTGATCCACCATCCGCTGCACCGACGGGATCGACTTCAGGTAGTCGGCTACCGGAGCGTCGCGTCCGGTGAGCGGGCGCAGTTCGGCCGTGTAATAGGGATTCGGCAGGCAGCGCACGTCGAAGACGAGATCCGCATCGAGGGGAACGCCGTGCTTGTAGGCGAACGATTCGAAGACGATCGTCATCGACGCGCGGTCGGTGCCGACGACGTCGCGCACCCAGCTGCGCAGCACGTTCGGGTGCAGGTCGCTCGTGTCGAGCGAGACGCCCAGGTCCTCGATCGGCGACATCATCTCGCGCTCGCGCTCGATCGATTCGAGCAGGGTAGGCACGTCTCCGTCTTCGATGCTGCGCAACGCGAGCGGATGCCGGCGGCGCGTCTCGGAGTAGCGCTGCACCAGCGTTTCGGTACGCGCGTTCAGGAAGATCACCTTGACGTCGTGCCCGTAGCGTCCGAGCGCGCCGACGACGTTGCGCAGGTCGCTCACCGAGTCGCCGCTGCGCGCATCGATGGAGACGGCCACCTTGTCGTGCCCGGCCTGCTGCAGCGAGGCGATGACCTCGCCGAGGAAGCGCGCAGGAAGATTGTCGATGCAGAAGTAGCCGTCGTCTTCGAGCACGTTGGTGGCCACCGACTTGCCCGACCCGGAGATGCCCGTGATCAGCACGACTCGCATCGGCGCGGCGCCTATCCGGCTTCCATCTGCCTGCGCTGGCGCGCAAGGAAGTCGCCGGTCGTGTCGAAGCCGCGCAGCTGAAGGATCGTGCTGCGCACCGCAGCCTCGGTGAGCACGGCGAGGTTGCGTCCGGCCGCCACGGGAACCACGACTTTCGGGATCGGCAGGCCGAGCACGTCCTCGCTGAGCGCCTCCAGCGGAAGGCGCTGATGCTCGTCGTCCATCGAGGTGCGCCGCACCAGGTGCACGATCAATTTCAGCGTCATCTTCCGCCGCACCGCCGCTTCGCCGAATATCGTGCGTATGTCGAGCAGCCCCAGCCCGCGCACCTCGAGCAGGTCGCGCAGCAGCGGCGGGCAGCGGCCCTCGATGGCGTGCGGGGCGATCCGCGCCAGTTCGACGACGTCGTCGGCAACCAGTCCGTGCCCGCGGCTGACGAGTTCCAGCGCCAGTTCGCTCTTGCCGAGACCCGACTCGCCGCTGATCAGCACGCCCATCCCCAGCACGTCCATCAGCACGCCGTGCATCGAACACGAGGGCGCGACGGCCTTGGAGAGGTAGGTGCGCAGCGACTCGATCACGCGCGCGGCCGGCAGCGGGCAGGCGATCATCGGAAGATCGTCGGCCGCCGCAGCGGCGAGCAGCGCCGGCGGCGGCTCGAGCCCTTCGGCGATGATGACCGCCGGCGGCTTGCCCGCGACCAGTTCGGAGACGAGCGCGCGATGCCGAAGCTCGTCGAGCTGCTCGGTATATGCGCGTTCGGCGTTGCCGTATACGTGGATCCGGTTCGGATGGATCAGGTTCAGGTAGCCGATCAGGTCGGCCGGCTCTATCGAAGCCGGCGTGGCCGTGCGCCCGCTGCCCGATTCCCCGGCCAGCCAGGACAGGCGAAGGTCTTCGCAGTTCTGTTCGAAGAGCAGGCGGACCGTGACGCTCATGCGCGAAGCATACGATTCCGCGCGGTGGGCGTCAGCCCGCCGATTCGGGCGCTTCCCCCGAGAGGATCCGATGCATGCGGATCGGGTCGTCGCAGGCGAGCAGCGCCTCGCGGGTAGGCGCGTCGGCGAGCAGTTCGGCGAGCTCCGAGAGCAGCTCGAGGTGCTCCTCGGTGGCGGCTTCCGGAACCAGCAGGAAGACGAGCAGTGCGACCGGCTTTCCGTCGGGCGCATCGAACGGAATCGGCTGCGCCAATCGGATCAGTGCGGCGAGCGCCTCTTTCGAGCCCTTGATCCGGCCGTGCGGGATCGCCACGCCTTCGCCCAGCCCCGTGGAGCCCAGGCGCTCGCGCGCGAAGAGCGAATCGAAGACCTTGCCGCGCTCGATTCCGTGATTGTTCTCGAACAGCAGCCCGACCTGTTCGAACAGCCGCTTCTTGCTCGTGACCGGGAGGTCGAGCACGATGTTCTGCGGCGGGAGCAAGCGGGAGAGCCGATTCATCGAAGGATCGATCGCTTGCGCGACCGCTACGCTGCTGTGCAACATCGAGCAACACTCGCGATAGCGAGCGCCGAAAAACGGGGATCATAGCCAGCAGGCAGCGCCGGTACAACCGGCATGCTTGCCGCTGTGCAGCAAAACCACGGAAACGGGCGCACGGCGCTCACGATTCGGGTCGGAACTTCACCGAGTCGTGGTCGAAGCCGTCGCGCTTCTCCTTGTATTTCGCCACCTGCCTGTCGAGCTTGTCGATCAGTGCGTCGATGGCGGCGTACAGGTCGGCGTCGTTCGCCTCGGCAAAGAGGTCGTTTCCGCGCACGTGGAGGGTCACCGCCGCGCGTTGCACCAGGCGGTCGCTGCTCAGGTTCACGGTGGCGCCGACCGGCTCGTCGAAATGGCGCTGGATGCGCTCGAGCTTCGTCTCGACGTACTGGCGAATCGCCGGCGTGAGGCCGATGTCGGGGGCGGAAATGGCGAGATTCATGCGGGTTTTTCCTGGGGCGACGGGATCGTGACGATGGGAAAGCGAGTGCCGCAAGACATGGGCCCGAGAACCGGCCCGGGCGGCGCGCAAGCCCGAGACTACAGGGATTTTCGCTTCGAAACCGTCGGGATGCGCAGCGATTCGCGGTACTTGGCGACGGTTCGCCGCGCGACGACGAATCCCTGCGCGGCGAGCAGCTCGGCGATGCGCCCGTCCGGCAGCGGGTCGGCCGGGGACTCCGCCTCGACGAGCTGGCGGATGATTGCCCGGATGGCCGTGCTCGATGCCGCGCCGCCGCTGTCGGTGGCGAGCCGGCTGCCGAAGAAGTACTTCAGCTCGTAGGTTCCGAACGGCGTCATGATGTACTTGTGCGAGGTGACGCGCGAGATCGTCGATTCGTGCAGGCCGAGCGCATCGGCGATTTCGCGCAGCACCAGCGGGCGCATCGCGACTGCACCGTGGGAGAAGAACGAACGCTGCCGATCGACGATCGCCTGCGCCACGCGCAGGATCGTCTCGAAACGCTGCTGCAGGTTCCTGATCAGCCATCGCGCTTCCTGCAGTTGCCCCGAGAGCTGCGGGGCGGCGCTCCTGCGGTCGTGCTTGAGGATCCGCGCATACGCGTCGTTGATGCGCAGCCGCGGCATCACCGAAGGATTCAGCGTCGCGATCCAGTTTCCGCGCACGCGGCGGGCGATCACGTCGGGAACGACGAAGCCGGCCTGCTGCGTCGCGAACGCGGCGCCCGGCCGCGGATCGAGCTGTCGGATCGCCGCATGCGCTTCGCGCAGCGCATCGTCGTCGCAGCGAAGCGCGCGCCGCAGCCGGGCGTAGTCCTTCGAGGCGAGTGCCTCCAGGTGACGATCGACGATCGCCTGCGCAAGGCGCAATGCGTCGAGGCTGGCCGGAGACTGTTTCGTCGCGGTCTCGCCCATCCGGCGCCCGAGCTGCAACAGCAGGCATTCCCGAAGATCGCTCGCGCCGACGCCGGCCGGATCGAAGCTCTGCAGCAGGCGCAGCGCGGTGACCAGCTCGTCGCAGGACACGCCGAGCTCCTCGGGGAGCATCCGGGCCACTTCCGCGGGCGACGACTCGAGCAGCCCGTCGTCGTCCAGCGCGTCGATCAGCAACTGCACGAGTGCACGATCGCGCGGCGTGCAGTGCGTCGCCGCGAGTTGCTCGCCCAGGTGCTCGCGCAGCGAAATCGTCGCGCAAGCCAGTTGCGGGAAATCGCGCTCGTCGTCGTCGGCCAGCGTCCGTCCGGCGTCGGCGCCGCGTTCGCCTCCCGGCTGCTCGCCGGCATCGGAGTCCCAGGGTTCGGCGCTCCAGTCTTGCGCGTCACCGGTTTCGCCGTCGCGCTCGGATGCAGTGTCGTCGGCGGGCGCGGACGACGCACGACCGTCGAGCGCGCCGCTGGCCGCCACCCGCACGCAATCGGCAAGAGGGTCGTCGAGCCGCTCGAGCAGCGGGTTGTCGGCGAGCGCCTGCTCGACCTCCTGCGTCAATTCCAGCGTGGACAACTGCAGCAGGCGTATCGACTGCTGCAGTTGCGGAGTCAGCGCGAGCTGCTGCGTCTGCCGCAGCTGCAGCGACGGCTTCATGCGCCGCGGCGCCTACATGGAGAAGTGCTCGCCCAGGTAATACCGGCGGACATCCTCATTCTGGACAACCTCATCGGGGCGGCCGGAAGCAAGAACAGTACCAGCCCTGATGATATACGCGCGATCGCAGATCCCGAGGGTCTCGCGAACGTTGTGATCGGTGATCAGCACGCCGATGCGCCGGTCCTTCAGGAAACGCACGATGCGCTGGATCTCGATGACCGCGATCGGGTCGATGCCCGCGAAGGGCTCGTCGAGCAGGATGAAGCGTGGCGAGCCGGCCAGCGCGCGCGCGATCTCGACGCGCCGGCGTTCGCCGCCCGACAGCGACTGTGCGCTGTTCGAGCGGATGTGCTCGATCTGTAGTTCGGCGAGCAGCGCGTCCAGCCGTGCATCGATCTCGCGGCGTCCGAGCGCGCGCCCGCGCTCGCCGAGCTGCAGTTCGAGCACGGCAACGATGTTTTCCTCGACGCTGAGCTTGCGGAAGACCGACGCTTCCTGCGGCAGGTACGACAGGCCCAACCGTGCGCGGCGATGGATCGGCAGGTGGCCGATCGGGGTGCCGTCCAGCTCGATCGTTCCGCCGTCGGAGGGAACCAGGCCGACGATCATGTAGAAGCAGGTCGTCTTGCCTGCGCCGTTGGGCCCGAGCAGTCCGACCACTTCGCCGCTCGCGACGTCGAGCGAGACGTCCTGCACTACCTTGCGGCCGTGATAGGCCTTCATCAGGTGCCGTGCGACCAGGCGGCTGTCTTCGGCATTCGGCGGCGCGCGCCTGATCATCGGCCGGGTCCGCCGCCCCGGGGCGTTTCGATGCGCTGCTCCGGCTCGAGCGGCACCGGAGCCGGGGCCTTCGGGGAGGACTCCGGCTTTTCCTCGCGCGGCTGGATCACGACGCGAACGCGCCCGCCCGGATTCTCGGCACTGCCGGAGCGTGCATCGCCCCCCTCGACCGTGAAGAACTCGGTGCGCGATTCGTACAGGATGTCCTTGCCGTGCACCTCGTCGATGACGCGACCGTTGTCGGTACGCTGCAGCAGCGCTCGGCGCTGCAGATGCACCGTCTCCGCCTTGCCGTCGTAGTCGATCTGCAGCGCGTGTCCCTCGACCCACTGGTTGCCGGGTGCGTCGCGCTTCTGGCGGAAGCGGGCCGGATTGCCGGTCGCGGTGGCGTACTGGTATCCGTCGGCGTCCTGCCAGACGACGAGCCGGTCGGCGAGCAGCCGGATGGTTCCCTTCGTGAGCACGACGTTGCCGACGAACACGTTGATCTGCTTCGCGTCGTCGTACTGCATGCGGTCGGACTCGACCTGCGTGGGCGCCTCGCCGTCGCCTTTCGCCGCAAGCGCCGGCATCGCCGCGCCGGCCAGCACGACGGCGAGCGCCAGCGCGAATGCGCGCGACGATCCACGGCGGGCCGGTGCGGGGGATCTCGGAGAGGGCAGGGCGGAGCGAAGGTCGTTGGACGCGCGCATATCAGCGGGACGTTTGCGGCGGCTGCCAGGTGTACTTCACCTGGGAATCGACCTTCAACGAGCGGGCCGCATTATCGAATTCCATGCCGACGCCCGTCAAGACGGAGGTTCCGCGTTCTATGCGGACCGCCTGGTCGCTTTGCGCGAGCTGGGTATCGCTGTAGATCGTCACCTTCTCGGTGTGGATCGTCATGCGCGGCTCTTCCGCCGTGGGCGCGCGCACCAGCACGACGTTGCCGGTGAGCACCGTCTGCGATCCGTCGGCGTTCGAGCGCCCCTGGTCGGCGCGCACGGTCACGCGCGGCTGTGCGGGGTCGACGCTGACGAGCACCGGCGCCCGATACACGCTCGTCCCGTCCTCGGGATAGTGGAGCAGGTGCTCGGCCGAGATCCGGTAGACAGGATCGCCGTGCACGTTGATTCGCGTGAACACGGCTTCGTCGAGGAAGTAGTCGGGTTCGCCTGCCGGCGCGCGCGGCCGGCCTCGCGCGTCGTTTCGCGCGGACTGCAGCGCCAGGTACCAGGTGCCGGCGGCGAGCGCAACGAGCAGCAGCAGGGACACACCGGCAGCAAGCTGGTCCCAGTTGCGCCGCCTCATCGGCTTTCGGGCGCGCCTGCGGCGTAGCGCGCGAAGGCGGCGTCGAAGAGCCCCCTGGCGCGCAATACGAACTCGGCGAACTCGCGCACTGCACCGCGGCCGCCGGGCAGCGTCGAGACCCAATGCGCGCGCTCGCGCACTTCGGACGGCGCATCGGCGACGGTGGCGGCGAGGCCCGCGACGGACATCGCGCCCAGGTCGGGCCAGTCGTCGCCGACGAACGCGCATTCGGCGAGGGCGACGCTTCGTTTCTCGCACAGCTCGCGCAGCGCCTGCGCCTTGTCGGGCACCGCCTGCAGCACGTCGTCGATGCGCAGCTCGGCCGCGCGCGCCTCGACGATCGTCGAGCGCCGCGCGGTTACCAGGGCGATGCGGATGCGCGCCTCGCGCAGCAGCGCCAGGCCGAAGCCGTCGCGCACCGAGAACGACTTCATCGCCTCGCCGTCGCGTCCGATGTGCAGCCGTCCGTCGGTGAGCGTGCCGTCGACGTCGAGCGCGACGAGCCGCACCCGCGCCGCCCGCGCGGCCGCCTCGCCGGTGCTCGCCTCTTCACCCTTCACGCTGCGCCCTTCGCTTTCTCGTTCAGACGATCTTCGCCGCCAGCAGGTCGTGCACGTTCAAGGCGCCGACCAAGCGGTCATCGTCGCCGCCGACCACGAGCAACTGGTTGATGCGCCGTTCTTCCATGACACGCACGGCCTCGGCCGCCAGCGCAAGGGCGCCGATCGTCGCAGGCGAGCGCGTCATCACCTCGTCGATGCGCAGGCCGCGCAGGTCGCGGCCCTGCTCGAGCAGGCGACGCAGGTCGCCGTCGGTGAAGATCCCCGCGAGAGTCCCGGCCTGGTCGAGTACCGCCGTCATCCCCATCCGCTTGCGCGTGATCTCGATGATCGCGTCGACGACGCGCGCATCGCTGCGCACCGCGGGCAACGCGTCTCCCGAGCGCATCACGTCGCTCACGCGCGTGAGCAGGCGCCGCCCCAGGAGTCCGCCCGGATGCGAGCTGGCGAAGTCGTCCGGGCCGAAGCCGCGGGCGTCGAGCAGCGCCACCGCGAGGGCGTCGCCCAGCGCCAGCGCCGCGGTCGTGCTCGCGGTGGGTGCCAGATTCATCGGGCAGGCTTCCCGATCGACGCGGGCGTTCAGGTGTACATCGGCCGCGTGCGCGAGCGGCGAGGAGTCGTTGCCGGTGATCGCGACGAGCCTGGCGCCCCGGCGCTTGACGATCGGAACGATCGTCACCAGTTCCTCGGTGCTGCCCGAATTCGACAGGGCGACGAAGACGTCGTCGCGCGTGATCATTCCCAGGTCGCCGTGACTCGCCTCGGCCGGATGCACGAAGAAGGACGGCGTTCCGGTGGACGCGAGCGTGGCGGCGATCTTTCGAGCGACGTGCCCCGACTTGCCCATGCCGCTGACGACGACGCGCCCGCGGCATTCGAGCAGCAGCCGGCAGGCTTGCGCGAAGCGCTCGTCGATGCGATCGGCGAGCGCCGCCACGGCGTCGGCCTCGATGCGCAGCACCTCGCGCGCCCGTTCGAGCAGGCGATCGGACTCGATGCCGCGCGCAGGTGTCGCTGCGATGTCGACGCCGGTTTCGCTCATCCGGGCGAGTATAAGGGCGCCCGGTTAGAATCGCTGGTTCGACGCTGCACGCGATTCTTTCGGTGTTCCTCGGTGGCACTTTCGCCGGCTGACTTCGATGGCTGAGTTCCTCACGCTCGATTCGGTCCGCTTCGGGTACGGCTCGCGCATCGTCCTGCACGACGTCTCGATGCGCTTCCAGCGCGGCAGGGTCTTTGCGCTGATCGGCGGCTCGGGCTCGGGCAAGACGACGATCCTGCGCCTGATCGGCGGGCAGTTGCGGCCGCAGTCCGGGCGCGTGGTCTTCGACGGCCGCGACGTGCACGCGCTCGGACGCGACGATCTCTACGACGTGCGCCGGCGCATGGGGATGCTCTACCAGTTCGGCGCGCTCTTCACCGACCTGACCGCCTTCGAGAACGTCGCGTTTCCGCTGCGCGAACATACCGACCTGCCCGAGGCGATGATCCGCGACCTCGTGCTGATGAAGCTCGAGGCGGTGGGCCTGCGCGGCGCAGCGCAGTTCGGCACCTCGCAGCTCTCGGGCGGGATGGCCCGGCGCGTCGCGCTTGCGCGCGCGATCGCCCTCGACCCGCCGCTGATCATGTACGACGAGCCTTTCGCCGGCCTGGATCCGGTTGCGCTCGCCACCGTGGCGCGACTGATCCGCCGGCTCAACGACTCGCTCGACTGCGCCTCGATCGTCGTCTCGCACGACATCAAGGAGGCCTTCGCGATCGCCGACTACGTCTACCTGCTGGCGCAGGGGCGCATCGCGGCCAGCGGCACGCCCGAGCAGATGCGCAGCTCCGACGACCCCAACGTGCGCCAGTTCCTCGACGGTCTGGTCGACGGACCGATCGCCTTTCACTATCAGGCGAAGCCGCTCGCCGCCGACCTCGGGCTACCCACGTGAGCGTCGACCTCCGATGAGCCGGGCGCTGCTGCCTTTCGCGTTGCTGCTCGACTTCGTCGCCGCCGCCGGGCGCGCGACGCGCTTCTTCCTGCGCCTGTGCTGGCTCGCGCTCGCGTCGGTACGGCGCCCGCGCCTGGTCGTCGACCAGATCCACTTCATCGGCAACTACTCGCTGTCGATCATCCTGGTCTCGGGGCTGCTCATCGGCTTCGTGCTCGGGCTGCAGGGCTACTACACGCTGCGCCGCTACGGCTCGGAGGAGGCGCTCGGCCTGCTCGTCACGCTGTCGCTCGTGCGCGAACTCGGCCCGGTCGTCACGGCACTGCTGTTCGCGGGGCGTGCCGGCACGTCGCTCACCGCCGAGGTCGGCCTGATGAAGGCAGGCGAGCAGATCGACGCGATGGAGATGATGGCGGTCGACCCCGTCGCGCGCGTGCTCGCGCCGCGCTTCCTCGCCGCGGTGATCGCCGTGCCGCTGCTCGCCGCGTTGTTCTCGGCGCTCGGCGTGCTGGGCGGATACCTGGTCGGCGTCCGGATGATCGGCGTCGACCCCGGTGCGTTCTGGTCGCAGATGCAGAGCGGGGTCGACTGGCTCGACGATGTCGGCAACGGCGCCCTGAAGAGCGTGGTGTTCGGCTTCACGGTCGGCTTCGTGGCGCTGTTCGTCGGATACAACGCAAAGGCCACGCCCGAGGGAGTGGCGCACGCGACGACGACCACCGTCGTCAGCGCGTCGCTCGCGATCCTCGGGCTCGACTTCATCCTCACCGCGCTGATGTTCAGCTCGACCTGACCCTCCCGGGAGCGAAAGCCATGCGGAGACGCGATCGATGAAACGTTCCGGAGTCGACCTGCTCGTCGGGT
Source organism: Burkholderiaceae bacterium (assembly GCA_023954015.1). Taxonomy (GTDB): domain Bacteria; phylum Pseudomonadota; class Gammaproteobacteria; order Burkholderiales; family Burkholderiaceae_E; genus Zeimonas. The sequence goes on along the minus strand of JAMLIS010000006.1, from coordinate 75,229 downwards.
TGTTCGTCCTGCTCGGCTTCGCCGCGCTCGTGTTCCTTGCCTTGCGCGCCGGGAACATGAGCAGCGCGGTGGGGCTCGGACCCACCTACACGACCACCGCGCGCTTCGACAACATCGGCGGGCTCAAGCCGCGCGCCGCGGTGCGCAGCGCCGGGGTCGTCGTCGGACGCGTCGCGTCGATTCGCTTCGACGACCAGCAGTACCAGGCCGAGGTGTCGCTGGCGCTGGACCAGCGCTACAAGTTCCCGAAAGACTCGTCGGTGAAGATCCTCACCTCGGGCCTGCTCGGCGAACAGTACATCGGGCTGGTTCCCGGCGGCGACGAAGAGATGCTCGTCGACGGCGACCGGATCACGTTGACGCAGTCGGCCGTCGTGCTCGAGAACCTGATCGGGCAGTTCCTGTACGGCCGCGCAGCAGAGGGGGCGCCGCAACAATGAGCGCGCGCACGCCACGACGATCGTCGGCTGCGGGCGAGTCGCTGTGCTGGCGGGCGCAGCGACTGGTGTCGGCGCTCGCGCTGGCCGCGGCGCGGGCCGGTTGCGCGAGCACCGCAGCGCCGGGCAGCGCCGCGGCCGCGCGCGATCCCTTCGAGCCGGTCAACCGCGCCGTCTACGAGTTCAACGATGTTTTCGATCGCGCGATCGCCAAGCCCACCGCGCAGGCCTACGAGAAGCTCGTCCCCGGCTTCCTGCGCGACATGGTCGGCAATGCCGTCGGCAACGCGCGCGACGCCTGGACGGCGGTGAACCAGTTGCTGCAGGGCAAGCCCGGGCACGCCGCTTCCGACGCCTGGCGCGTGGCGATCAACACGAGCTTCGGCCTGGGCGGGCTCCTCGACGTCGCGAGCGAAGCGGGAATCGAGAAGCACAGCGAGGACTTCGGCCAGACGCTCGGCCGCTGGGGGGTGCCGGCGGGCCCGTACATCGTGCTGCCGTTCCTCGGCCCGTCGTCGTTGCGCGACGCGCCGGCCCGCGGCGTGGACCTCTGGGCCGACCCGCTGCGCACCATCGATTCGACAGGCCGGCGCAACAATGCCGTCCTGCTGCGCGCGATCGACGATCGGCAGCGCCTGCTCGATGCCGAGCGCGTCGTGAACGAGGCCGCGCTCGACCGTTATTCCTTCATTCGCGACAGCTGGTTGCAGCTGCGGCGAAACCAGGTGTACGACGGCAACCCGCCGGCATCCTCTCAGGACACGGATTGGCTCGACGAGCTCGAACGGGAGGAATCGGACGCGGGCGGCGCCGCGCCGGCCGCCCCGTCCGGCTCTCCGGCGAACGAAAGGAGGTGATTCGATGCAAGCTCCCGATACAGGTTTCTTCCGCCCGGCGCGCCTGGTCCGTTGGACGCTGGCGCTGTTTGCCGCGTGCGCGCTGTTCGCCGGCGTTGCGGCGCGTGCCGCCGAGGCGCCCAACGAGATGATCCATCGGCTGAGCGACGAGGTGCTGGGGCGCATCAATGCCGATCCGGCGCTGAAGGCGGGCGATTCGCGCAAGATCGACCAGCTCGTCGACGGCATCGTGATGCCGCACGTCGATTTCCAGCGGATGACCGCGCTCGCCGTCGGGCGCAGCTGGCGCGACGCCACGCCCGCGCAGCGCCAGCAGCTGATGGATCTCTTCCGCACGCTGCTGATCCGCACCTATTCGGGAGCGCTCTCGCAGGTCGGCGACCAGAAGGTGCGGATGAAGCCGTTTCGAGCCGATCCCGCCGATACCGACGTGATCGTGCGCAGCGAGGTCCTCCAGCCCGGTCGCGAGCCGGCGCAGCTCGACTATCGACTGCGCAAGGTCGGCGACGCGTGGAAGATCTACGACGTCAACGTGCTCGGCGTCTGGCTGGTCGAGACCTACCGTACGCAGTTCGCGCAGGAAGCGTCCGCCGGCGGAGTCGAGGCGTTGATCCGCAGCCTGCAGCAGAAGAACGAGCAGCTGGCTGCCGGCAGCGGCAAGGCAGGCTGAAGAGGGCCGCGCACGTGGCTTCGTCGCCCCCGTCGCTGCGCTCGCAGCCGCCCGGTGCATCGGCGTCGGCCGCGTGGCGCTTCCCTGCGGAGGTGCGCTTCCGCAATGCGCGCGAGACGGCCGACGCCGCATCGGCGGCGCTGGAAGCGGACACGCCGCGCTACGACCTGTCGGCTTGCGAGCACTTCGATTCGTCGCTGATCGCCGTGCTGCTCGAGTTGCAGCGCCGTGCGGCGGAACGGGGCCGGCGCTGCAGCTTCGAGTCGCCGTCGAGCAACGTGCTGAAGCTGGCTGCGCTGTACAACGTCGACGTGCTGCTCTTCGAGCGGGCCTTCCGATCCGCTCTGGCGGCCGTCGGCGCCTCGCCGGCCCGATGACGGTGCCGGCGATCGACGTGCGCTCCGTGGTCAAGCGCTACGGTGCATTCGAGGCGCTGCGCGGCGTGTCGCTGTCGGTCGAGCAGGGCGAGTTCTTCGGCCTGCTGGGGCCCAACGGCGCCGGAAAGACCTCGCTGATCTCGATCGTGGCCGGGCTCAGCCGCGCCACTGCGGGGCACGTCGAGGTGATGGGGCACGACGTCGTCGCCGACTTCCGCGCCGCGCGCCGCGCGCTCGGCGTCGTGCCGCAGGAGCTCGTCTTCGACCCCTTCTTCACGGTGCGCGAGACGCTCGAGCTCAGCTCGGGCTATTACGGCATCCGGCACAACGACGACTGGATCGACGAAATCCTCGCGAACCTCGACCTTCGCTCCAAGGCCGAGGAGAACATGCGGGCGCTTTCCGGCGGAATGAAGCGGCGCGTGCTCGTCGCGCAGGCGCTGGTGCATCGACCGCCGGTGATCGTGCTCGACGAGCCCACCGCCGGCGTCGACGTCGAGCTGCGCCAGGCGCTGTGGAACTTCGTGCGGCGGCTGAACCGCGACGGCCACACGATCGTGCTCACCACGCATTATCTCGAGGAAGCGCAGGAGCTGTGCGGGCGAATCGCGATGCTCAAGCAGGGTTCGATCGTCGCGCTCGATCGCACCGAAGCGCTGCTGCATCGCTACGCCGGAGCGCGCCTGCAGCTGCGGCTGTCCGGCGCGCCGCTGCCCGCCGTTCTTGCGCCGCTTCGGATCGCGGAAGGCTCGGCGCCGGCGCATGCGGGCACCGAGACGCTGCGGATCGATCGCTACGCCGATCTCGAAGGGCTGCTCGCGACGCTGCGGCAGGCGGGCTGCACGATCGACGAGATGGAGCTGCAGCGCACCGACCTCGAGGAGGTGTTCGTGCAGTTGATGAAGGAGGCGCGCTGATGCGTCCCGCAAGGCACTGATGGAGCCGGATCCATCCGACGTTGCGGACGCGCCGGCGCGTGCGGCCCGGCGCAAGGCTGCCGGCTTTTCGTGGCTCGGCTTCCACACGCTGTTCCGCAAGGAACTGCTGCGCTTCTACAAGGTGGGTTTCCAGACGATCGGCGCGCCGGTGCTCACCTCGCTGCTGTACCTGCTGATCTTCTCGCATGTGCTCGAGGAGCGCGTCGAGGTCTACCGCGACGTGCGCTACACCGCATTCCTGCTGCCCGGCCTGGTCATGATGTCGGTGCTGCAGAATTCCTTCGCCAACAGCTCGTCCTCGCTGATCCAGAGCAAGATCACCGGCAACGTCGTCTTCGTGCTGCTCACGCCGTTGTCGCATCGCGAGATGTACGCCGCCTACGTCCTGGCGGCGATGGTGCGCGGGCTCGTCGTCGGGTCCGGCGTCTTCCTCGTCACCGCCTGGTTCACCCGGCTGTCCTTTCATTCGCCGGCGTGGATCCTGTCGTTCGCGGTCCTGGGCAGTGCGATTCTCGGTACAATGGGCCTGATCGCCGGGATCTGGGCCGAGAAGTTCGATCAGATCGCAGCGTTCCAGAACTTCATCGTGATGCCCGCCACGTTCCTGTCGGGCGTGTTCTATTCGGTGAAGTCGCTGCCGCCGTTCTGGCAGACGCTGTCGCACCTGAATCCGTTCTTCTACATGGTCGACGGGTTCCGATACGGATTCTTCGGCGTTTCCGACATCGCGCCGGGCATCAGCTTCGTCGTGGTCGCTGCCATGCTCGCGGCCGCGTCGGCCGTTGCGCTGCGCCTGCTCGCCAGCGGCTACCGGCTCCGCCTCTGAAGTCGGGCGCGCGCGGTGCGGGCGCCGGCCTGCCCGGGCGCGCACGATCCCCGAAGATCGCCCGCCTGCTTGCCGATTCAAACGAATTTCGATCCGGATTTCGCCATGGTCACTCCCGAGAATGTCCGCAGCTACATCGCCGCAGGCCTCGACTGCGAGCACCTCGAAGTCGACGGCGACGGCCGTCACTTCCAGGCGATCGTCGTCTCGAAGGCGTTCGAGGGAAAGCGGCCCGTGCAGCGACACCAGCTCGTCTACCGCGCGCTCGGCGAGCGCATGCGCGAGGAGGTGCATGCGCTGTCGATGAACACCCTGACCCCCGAGGAGTGGGCGGCGCTTCAATGAGCCGGCGCGCGCTCCCGGCAAGCCGAGAGCGCGCATGCCCTTCATCCCCATGGACAAGCTGAGAATCGAAGGAGGCCTGCCGCTGCGCGGCGAGGTCGAGGTGTCGGGCGCGAAGAACGCCGCGCTGCCGATCCTGTGCGCGTCGCTGCTGGTCGCCGATGCGATAGAGCTGTCGCACGTGCCGCACCTGCACGACGTCGCCACGACGCTGCGCCTGCTCGGCACGCTCGGCGCGGTCACCGAGCGCAACGCGGGCTCGGTGCGCGTCGACGCCTCGCGCGTCGATTCGGTCGAGGCGCCCTACGACCTCGTCAAGACGATGCGCGCGTCGATCCTGGTGCTCGGGCCGCTGCTCGCACGCTTCGGGCAGGCGCGTGTCTCGCTGCCGGGCGGCTGCGCGATCGGCCAGCGACCGGTCGACCAGCACCTGAAAGGGCTGCAGGCGATGGGCGCGCAGATCGCCATCGAGCACGGCTATGTCGTCGCGCGCGCCGGACGGTTGCGCGGTGCGCGCATCGTCACCGACATGGTCACCGTCACCGGCACCGAGAACCTGATGATGGCCGCCACCCTCGCCGACGGCGAGACGGTGATCGAGAATGCCGCGCGCGAGCCGGAGGTCGCCGACCTGGGCGCCGCGCTGGTGGCGATGGGCGCGCGCATCGAAGGCGCCGGAACCGACCGCATCGTGGTGCACGGAGTGCCCAGGCTGCACGGCGGGGCGCACCGGGTGATGCCCGACCGCATCGAGGCGGCAACCTTCCTGTGCGCGGTCGCCGCGACCGGCGGCGAGGTGCTGCTGCGCGGCGCAGCGCCGCAGACGATGGACGCCACTCTCGAGAAGCTGCGCGAGGCCGGGGCGTCGATCGACTGCGGCGACGACACGATCCGGCTGCGCATGCCGCAGCGGCCGCGCGCGGTCGACGTGCGCACCGCTCCGTACCCGGCATTCGCCACCGACATGCAGGCGCAGTTCATGGCGATGAACTGCGTGGCCGAGGGCACGTCCGTCGTCACCGAAACGATCTTCGAGAACCGCTTCATGCACGTGCTGGAACTGCAGCGCCTCGGCGCCGACGTGGTCGTCGAGGGCAACACGGCGGTCGTGCGCGGCGTGCCGCGGCTGTCGGGCGCGCGCGTGATGGCCACCGACCTGCGCGCGTCGGCCGGGCTGGTCATCGCGGGTCTCGTTGCCGACGGCCAGACGATCGTCGATCGCATCTACCACCTCGACCGCGGCTACGAGCGCATGGAGACGCGCCTTCAGGCGCTCGGCGCACGGGTCGCGCGCATCGACGGGCGCGATCCCGGCGCCGGGCGCAGCGAGTTCGCACGGGACGAAGAAGCGCCAGCGGCCGAAGTCGCCGGGGCGGGCCGATGATCACGCTCGCATTGTCCAAGGGACGCATCTTCGACGACACCGCGCCGCTGCTCGAAGCTGCCGGAATCCCGCTCGTCGCGTCGGCCCACCGCTCGCGCAAGCTCATCCTGCCGACCGCCGATCCCGGTCTGCGGCTGATCATCGTGCGCGCCTCCGACGTTCCCACCTACGTGCAGCACGGTGCGGCCGACCTGGGCGTCGCCGGCAAGGACGTGCTGCTCGAGCACGGCGGAGAAGGCCTGTACCAGCCGGTCGACCTGGGCATCGCGCGTTGCCGCCTGTCGGTGGCCACGCGCGCCGACTTCGACTACGCGCGCGCCGTGCGTCGCGGCTCGCGCCTGCGCGTGGCCACCAAGTACGTGAAGACCACGCGCGAGCACTTCGCGGCCAAGGGGGTGCACGTGGATCCGATCAAGCTCTACGGCTCGATGGAACTCGCGCCGCTCGTCGGCCTGGCCGACGCGATCGTCGATCTCGTCGGTACGGGCGCCACGCTGCGCGCGAACCACCTCGTCGAGGTCGAGGAGATCATGCCGATCTCGGCGCGTCTCATCGTCAACCAGGCGTCGCTGAAGACCCGCTCGGCGCAGCTCGGCCCGCTGCTCGATGCGCTCGCCCGCGCCTCGTGCCGCGCGGGCCCGGACCTCGCGTCGTCGGCGCCGTCGGCGCCGTCGGCGCCGTCGGCGTCCTCGGCGTCCTCGCGGGCGAGTTCGTCGGCGGCCGCCCCATGAACGCGCCGATGCTCGCCCGCCTCGACAGTCGCTCGCCCGGATTCCCCGAACGCCTGGCGCGGCTGCTCGCCCGGGAACCGTCGCAGGACGAAGCGATCGAGCGCGCCGTCGCCCAGATCGTCGCCGACGTGCGCGAGCGCAAGGACCGGGCGCTGCTCGAGTACACGCGCCGCTTCGACCGGCTCGAGGCGAAGTCCGTGCAGGAACTCGCGCTGTCGCAGGATGAACTGCAGTGCGCGCTCGATTCGCTCTCGCGCGCCGACCGCGATGCGCTGGAATCGGCGGCCGCCCGGATCCGCCGCTTTCACGAGCGCCAGCTCGCGCCGTCGTGGTCGTACGTGGACGACGACGGCACGCGGCTGGGCCAGCGCATCGGGCCGATCGATCGCGTCGGCCTGTACGTGCCGGGCGGCAAGGCCGCGTATCCGTCGTCGGTCCTGATGAACGCGCTGCCGGCGCGCGTCGCCGGCGTCGGCGAACTGGTCATGGTGGTGCCCACGCCCGACGGCGTGCGCAACGCGATGGTGCTCGCCGCGGCCTGCGTCGCCGGCGTGGACCGCGTGTTCACGATCGGCGGTGCGCAGGCGATCGCCGCGCTCGCCTGGGGAACGGAGTCGGTGCCCGCCGTCGACAAGATCGTCGGCCCCGGCAACGCCTACGTCGCGGAAGCCAAGCGGCGCGTCTTCGGCACGGTCGGCATCGACATGATCGCCGGGCCTTCGGAGATCCTCGTGTTGTGCGACGGAGCCACCGATCCCGACTGGATCGCCATGGATCTGTTCTCGCAGGCCGAGCACGACGAGATGGCGCAGGCGATCCTGCTGACGCCCGACGCGGCCTTCGCCGATCGCGTGACCGAATCGATCGAGCGCCTGCTGCCGCAGATGCCGCGGCGCGAAATCATTGCGCGCTCGCTCGCCGATCGCGGGGCGATCGTCGTCGTGCGCAGCATGGAGGAGGCCTGCGAGATCGCGACCTCGATCGCCGCCGAGCACGTCGAGGTTTCCGCGCGCGATGCCGGGCGCTGGGTCGAGCGCATCCGCCACGCCGGGGCGATCTTCCTCGGCCCCTGGTCCTCCGAGTCGATCGGCGATTACTGCGCGGGTCCGAACCACGTGCTGCCGACGATGCGTACCGCGCGCTTCTCGTCGCCGCTGGGTGTCTACGATTTCCAGAAGCGCACCAGCCTGATCGAGGTGTCGCCCGCCGGCGCCCGCACGCTCGGCGCGATCGCTGCGACGCTCGCGCGCGCCGAAGGGCTCGAGGCGCACGCGCGCAGCGCGCAGTTGCGCGTCGAAGCGAACCCGCCCGCGAGCGCCGAGCCGCAGGCCGAGCGCTTCGATCCGATCCGGCCCGACATCGCGGCGATGGACGGCTACAAGGTTCTCGACGCGAGCGGCATGATCAAGCTCGACGCGATGGAGAACCCCTACCCGATGCCGCCCCAGTTGCGCCGTGCGCTCGGTGAGCGGCTGGCGCAGGTCGCGATCAACCGCTACCCGGCGCCCGCGCACGAAGCGCTCGAACAGGCGATCCGCGAGCGTTTCGCCGTTCCCGACGAGGCGGGCGTGGTGCTCGGCAACGGTTCCGACGAACTGATCACGATGCTCGCCGTCGCCACGGCAAGGCCCGGCGCCGTGCACCTCGCACCGCAGCCTTCGTTCGTCATGTACGAGCTCTCGGCTCGCCTGGCCGGCAGCCGCTTCGTCGGCGTGCCGCTGCGCGCCGACTTCTCGCTCGATCGCGACGCGATGCTCGCGGCGATCGCCGCCCACCGCCCCGCGGTGGTCTGGCTCGCCTGGCCGAACAACCCGACGGGCAATGCCTTCGAGAGTGCCGACGTCGAGGCGGTGCTCGCCGCCGCGCCCGGGCTCGTCGTTCTCGACGAGGCGTACCAGCCGTTCGCGCAGGACACCTGGATGCACCGGCTGCGCGACCACGAGCGTCTCGTCGTGCTGCGCACCGTCTCGAAGCTCGGCCTGGCGGGGTTGCGGCTGGGCTACCTGGCGGCAGCGCCGCGATGGGTCGAGCCATTGCAGAAGGTGCGCCCGCCGTACAACGTCAACGTGCTCACCGACGCGGCTGCGCGCTTCGCGCTCGGGCACCTCGACGTGCTCGACGGGCAGGCCGCACGCATCCGCGCCGAACGCGAGCGGCTCTCGCAGGCGTTGCGCGAGCTGCCCGGGGTCGACGTCTTCCCGTCGCGCGCCAACTTCGTGCTCGTTCGCGTGGCCGACAGCGGGCGCACCGAGCGCGGCCTGCGCAGCCGCGGACTGCTGGTCAAGGACGTCGGTAGAATGCACGAGCTGCTGCGCAACTGCCTGAGGGTCACGGTAGGCACCGAGGAAGAAAATCGCCTGCTGCTCGCGGCGCTGCGCGAATCGCTCTGACCCGGCCGGCCCTTCCACGCCCCGTCTTCCGGAACCCACATGCGTAGCGCCGAAGTCCGCCGCAACACAGCCGAAACCCGCGTACGGGTCTTCGTGAACCTGGACGGCACCGGCGAGCGCAAGCTCGCCAGCGGCGTCGCGTTCCTCGATCACATGCTCGACCAGATCGCGCGGCACGGGTTGGTCGATCTCGAGGTCGAATGCGACGGCGACCTGCACATCGACGCGCATCACAGCGTCGAGGACATCGGCATCACGTTCGGGCAGGCCGTCGCACGCGCGCTGGGCGACAAGAAGGGCATCCGCCGCTACGGCCACGCCTACGTTCCGCTCGACGAGGCGCTCACGCGCGTGGTCGTCGACCTCTCCGGACGTCCCGGCCTCGAATGGAACGTGCCGTTCACGCGGGCGCTCATCGGCAGCTTCGATGTCGACCTCGCCGCCGAGTTCTTCCGCGGCTTCGTCAACCACGCGCAGGTCACGCTGCACGTCGACAACCTGCGCGGGCAGAACGCGCATCACCAGTGCGAGACCGTGTTCAAGGCTTTCGCCCGCGCACTGCGCATTGCCGTCGAGCGCGACGAGCGCATCGCCGCACGCATACCGTCGACGAAGGAAGCGCTCTGATCGCCGTGGCGGCCGTCGAAGCGAACGAGGTGCCGGGCGGAATCGAAGCGGAGCGGTGCGCGTGAGCTCGATCGCGATCGTCGACTACGGGATGGGCAACCTGCGTTCGGTCGCACGCTCGCTCGAGCACGTCGCCCCGGACATGCGCGTCGTCGTCACGTCGAGCGCAGCGCAGATCGACGCCGCATCGCGCGTCGTCTTTCCGGGGCAGGGCGCGATGCCCGATTGCATGCGCGAACTCGACCGCGCCGGCCTGCGCGAAGCGGTTCTGCGAGCGGCCCGCGGCAAGCCGCTGTTCGGCGTCTGCGTCGGCGAGCAGATGCTGTTCGAGCGCAGCGAAGAAGGCGACACGCCCGGGCTGGGCATTTTCGCCGGCGAGGTTCGCCGCCTGCCCGGGCGCGCGCCCGATGGCACGCGCGTGAAGGTTCCGCACATGGGCTGGAATCGCGTGCGGCAGGCGCGCGGCCACGCGCTGTGGAACGGCGTGCCCGACGGTGCGTATTTCTACTTCGTGCACAGCTTCCGCGTCGTCCCGGCGCAGGACGACCTCACGGTCGGCGAAACCGAGCACGGCGTTCGCTTTACCTGTGCGGTGGCGCGGGATAACATTTTCGCGACCCAGTTCCATCCGGAGAAGAGCGCCGCCAACGGCCTCCGGCTCTACGAGAATTTCGTCCGCTGGCAGCCCTGACCCCGAGGCGCGATGCGCCATGGCTGCCCTCGGTTGTCCATCCCCTCCCACTCGCGTCACCTCCGAGATGCTGCTGATTCCCGCCATCGACCTGAAGGACGGCCGTTGCGTACGGCTGAAGCAGGGCGACATGAACGACGAGACCGTGTTTTCCGACGACCCCGAGGCGGTTGCCCGCGACTGGGTCGAGCAGGGGGCCCGGCGGCTGCACCTGGTCGACCTGAACGGCGCCGTGGCGGGCAAGCCGCGCAACGAGAACGCGATCCGTGCGATCGTCGACGCGGTCGGCAGCACGATCCCGGTGCAGGTGGGCGGCGGCATTCGCGACCTCGACACCATCGAGCGCTATCTCGACGACGGCATCAGCTACGTGATCATCGGCACCGCTGCCGTGAAGAACCCGGGTTTCCTGCACGACGCGTGCAGCGCGTTTCCCGGGCAGATCATCGTCGGGCTCGATGCACGCGACGGCAAGGTGGCCACCGACGGCTGGAGCAAGCTCACCGGGCACGACGCGCTCGACCTGGGGCGCAAGTTCGAGGGCTACGGGATCGAGGCGGTCATCTACACCGACATCGGGCGCGACGGCATGCTCACCGGCGTGAACATCGAGGCCACGCTGCGCGTGGCGCGCGGCCTGCGCGTGCCGGTCTTCGCATCGGGCGGCTTCGCCAGCCTGCAAGACATCGAGCGGCTGTGCGAGATCGAGGACGAGGGCGTCGAGGGAGTGATCCTCGGGCGCGCGCTGTACGAAGGAAAGATCGACTTCCGCGAGGCGCAGGAACGTGCCGACGAACTCGGAAACTAGTTCGGAATCCGGGTCGGCGGTCGAGCCCGTGCTCACCAAGCGCATCATTCCCTGCCTGGACGTCGACGCCGGGCGCGTCGTCAAGGGCGTGAACTTCGTCGCGCTGCGCGACGCGGGCGATCCGGTCGAGATCGCGCGCCGCTACGACGAACAGGGCGCCGACGAGCTCACCTTCCTCGACATCACCGCGTCGAGCGAGGACCGCGACCTGATCCTGGGCGTCATCGAGGCGGTCGCCGCGCAGGTGTTCATCCCGCTCACCGTCGGTGGCGGGGTGCGCGTCGTCGAGGACGTTCGCCGCCTGCTGAACGCCGGTGCCGACAAGACCTCGATCAACACCGCGGGCGTGCAGGATCCCCGGCTGATCGCGGAGGCGGCTTCGCGCTACGGCTCGCAGTGCATCGTCTGCGCGATCGACGCGAAGGCGCGGCCCGGCGGCGGCTGGGAGGTGTACACCCACGGCGGGCGCCGGGCCACCGGTCGCGACGCCGTCGAGTGGGCGCTCGAGGTCGAGCGCCTCGGTGCCGGCGAGATCCTGCTCACCAGCATGGACCGCGACGGCACGCGCGAGGGCTTCGATGTCGCGCTCACGCGCGCAGTCAGCGACGCGGTCGGCATCCCCGTCATCGCCTCCGGTGGCGTCGGCAACCTGCAGCACCTTGCCGATGGCATCGTCGAGGGCGGCGCCGACGCGGTGCTCGCCGCGAGCATCTTCCACTTCGGCGAATACACGGTGGGACAGGCCAAGCGTTATCTCGCCGAGCGGGGAATCCCGGTGCGCCTCGAAGAGCAGCCCGATCCAGCCGGGCCGCGGGAAGCGCAACGATGACGGGCGCCGGCAGCGAGCCCGCGGGCTGGCTCGACCAGGTTCGCTGGAACGCCGACGGCCTGGTCACGGCCGTCGCGCAGGACGCGGCAAGCGGCGACCTGCTGATGCTCGCGTGGATGAATCGCGAGTCGCTCGCCGAGACGGCGGCCACGGGCCGCGCCGTCTACTGGTCGCGCTCGCGCTCCCGACTGTGGCGCAAGGGCGAAGAATCCGGCCACGTGCAGCGCGTGCGCGAGATCCGTCTCGACTGCGACGGCGACGCCGTGCTGCTGAAGGTCGAACAGCACGGCGGCATCGCCTGCCACACCGGGCGTCGCTCGTGCTTCTTTCGCAGGCTCGAAGGCGCGCGCTGGCACGAGGTCGATCCGGTCCTGAAGGATCCGCACGAGATCTACCGATGACGCGAGAGCCGACGCAAGTCGACGTGCTCGACCGGCTCGCCGCGGTCATCGCGTCGCGCAAGAGGGCGGATCCCGCGACCTCGTACGTGGCGCGGCTCTTCGCCGACGGGCCCGACGCCGTGCTGAAGAAGATCGGCGAGGAAGCCACCGAGACGGTGATGGCGGCGAAAGACGGCGTCGCGCCGCGCATCGTCGCCGAGACCGCCGATCTCTGGTTCCACTGCATCGTGATGCTCGCGCAGCACGGCCTGACGCCCGCCGACGTGCTCGACGAACTGGCGCGACGCGAAGGCCTCTCCGGACTCGCCGAGAAGGCGGGCCGCGCGTCGTCGTCGCCGGACGCGGGTCCGGCGCCGGCGCGGCGCGACGAAGACAGCAGGAGAAACGGGAAATGAGCGCCACCGAGACCGACGCAGCAAGCGCCTCCCGGGCCGACTGCCTGTTCTGCCGCATCGCTCGCGGCGAGATCCCCTCGCGCAGGGTGTACGAGGACGACGAGGTCTACGCCTTTCACGACATCCAGCCGAAGGCGCCGATCCACTTCCTGATCGTGCCGAAAGCGCATTACGAGAACCTGTACGACGCAGGCCTCGCGCAGCAGGCGCTGCTCGGAAAGATCTTCGGGCTCTGCGGCCGGCTCGCCCGCGAGCAGGGTTCCACCGACGGCTTCCGCGTCGTCGTGAACAACGGTCGGGTAGGCCACCAGGAGGTGTATCATCTTCACGTTCACGTATTGGGCGGCGCCGAGCCATTGACCATGGCGATGAACCGCTTCTGACAGGAGTCTCGCAATGGGGACCATGAGCATCTGGCACTGGCTCATCGTGCTGGTGATCATCCTGCTGGTCTTCGGCACGAAGAAGCTGCGCAACATCGGCACCGACCTCGGCGGCGCGGTGCGCGGCTTCAAGGAAGGCGTGCGCGAAGGGACCGAAGGGGCAGAGAAGGAAACGCACGCCGCGAAGACCATCGACGTCGACGCGCGGGAGAAGGGCTGAGCGCGCGCGGCATCGACCGACGGAGCGTCGCAGCGCGCATCCCTTCCGGCAACGGGCCGCCGAGCGTCGCCGCGCGACGCGTGCCGCATCGGGTCGCGGTCGGGCAAGCGGTCGGGCACGCGGCCTCATTGAGGCGACACCATGTTCGATTTCGGTTTTTCCGAGATGGTCGTAGTGGCCGTCGTCGGTCTGATCGTGCTCGGTCCCGAACGGTTGCCGAAGGTCGCCCGTCAGGCCGGGCAATGGCTCGGCAAGCTTCAGCGCTACGTCGCCGACGTGAAGTCCGACATCAACCGGCAGATGGAGCTCGACGAGCTGCGCAACCTGCAAAGCGAAGTGAGCGGAGCGGCGCGCGACCTGAAGAGCTCGTTCGAGTCGGCGGTCGGCGACGCGCAGACGCAGTTCGACGCGATCGACGCCGACCTGCGCGGCGATGCGTCCGCGGGAACGGGTTCGTCGAACGCAGGGCCCGCCGCCCCCGCCACCGACTGGGACCAGGTCTACGCGCACCGGCGCACGCGCGATCGCATCCGCGATCGACGCCTCGAACGCGACCGCGCGCTGGGCCACAAGCGCCCGGCGCAACGTCGCTGAGCCGCGCCGGGCCGCGATGAGCCAGGAAGAAAGCTTCGTCTCGCACCTGGTCGAACTGCGCGACCGGCTGATCCGTTCGCTCGCCGTGGTCCTCGTTCTCTTCGGCGTCTGCTTCTACTTCTCCGGCGAGATCATGAAGTTCCTGTCGCTGCCGCTGTACCAGGCGCTGCCGCCGGGAACAAAGCCGATCTTCATCGACCAGGCCGGAGCGTTCTTCACGCTCACCAAGGTCTCGTTCCTCACTGCGCTCGTGCTGTCGCTGCCGTGGATCCTGTACCAGGCGTGGGCCTTCGTCGCGCCCGGCCTGTACGAACACGAAAAGCGCTTCGCGTTCCCGCTCATCGTCTCGAGCGTCGTCTTCCTGGTCATCGGGATCGGCTTCGCCTACCTGTTCGTTCTTCCGGCGGCCTACAAGTTCTTCTTCGCGTTCGCCTCGCGCACCGGCGCCGACATCCTGCAGGACCTGCAGAAATACTGGGACTTCACGCTGGCGATCTTCTTCGGTTTCGGCCTGACCTTCGAAGTGCCGGTAGCCGAGATGCTGCTCGTGAAGATGGGACTGGTCACCACCGACCAGCTGAAGGCGGCGCGTCGCTACGTCGTGGTCGGCGCCTTCGTCGTCGCCGCCGTCCTGACGCCGCCCGACGTCCTCAGCCAGTTCATGCTCGCGATACCGCTGATGCTGCTCTACGAGCTGGGCATCTTCCTCGCCGGCTTCATCAAGGCACGCAGCTCGGCACCGCTGGAAGAGGAGGCGGTGAAGGGGGAAGGGTGAAGCGGGTCGGTGCGCTCACTGCCTCACCGCCGGCCTCTTGCCGACGCGCACCGGTAGTTCCACCGTACGGCCGTCACGCAGGAAGCGGAAGGTCGCGGTGGTGCCGGGTTGCAGTTGCGCGATGATGTCGAGCATCGACGAGGTGCCGGTGACGGGCTTGCCGTCCACGTCGACGAGGATGTCGCCCACGCGCACGCCGGCACGGTCGGCCGGACTTCCGCGGATCATGCCGGCGACGATCGCGCCTTCCTTGCGCGGCAGCCGGAACGCGTCGGCCAGCTCGGGCGTGATGTCCTGCGGCTCCACGCCGATGTAGCCGCGCGTCACCGATCCGGTCGCGATGATCTGCTGCATCACCTGGCGAGCCGTACCGGCCGGGATCGCGAAGCCGATCCCCAGCGATCCGCCGGTGCGCGAGTAGATCGCCGTATTGATGCCGAGCAGGCGTCCGTCGGCGTCGACGAGCGCGCCGCCCGAGTTGCCGGGGTTGATCGCCGCGTCGGTCTGGATGAAGTTCTCGAACGTGTTGATGCCGAGTTGCGTGCGGCCCAGCGCGCTGATGATCCCCATCGTGACGGTCTGGCCTACGCCGAAGGGATTGCCCACCGCCAGCACCACGTCGCCCACGCGAGCGGAATCGGTGTCGCCGAACTCGATCGCCGGCAGTCCTTGCGCATCGACGCGCAGCACCGCCAGGTCGGTCTCGGGGTCGGTGCCGATGATCCGGGCAGAAGCGCGCGTTCCGTCGGCCATCAGCACTTCGATCGCATCGGCGCCCTCGACGACATGGTCGTTCGTCAGCACGTAGCCATCCGGCGAGACGATCACGCCCGAGCCGAGGCTGTTGGCCTGGCGCTCGCCGGTGCCGTCGCCGAAGAAGCGCCGCAGGGACGGCTCGCCGAACAGCGGGCGTGCGCTCCCGCGCGTGGTCTTCGACGTGAAGATGTTGACCACGGCTGCCGTCGCCCGCTGCGCGCCCTCGCTGTACGACAGCGGCGCGCGCGCGTCGGCGCCGCTATGCTTGGCGGAGTCGGACGAGGATGCCGCGGCGGCAGACTCGACGCGCGCAGGGCGCTGTTGCGTCGCCTCGTGCAGCCGCTGCGGCAGCCATTCGGGTCGCAACGTGGCGGTCGTGAAGGCTACGGCGAGCACGACCGTGACGGTCTGCGCGAATACCAGCCAGAGTCTGCGAAGCATCGAAGGAGATGGAAATGGATCCGGCGCGCGGGACCGTCACGGCGGCCGAACTGGAGAAATGCTTCGAGGAGGTGCTCGACGCGAGCCGCTTCGCCGATTATTGCCCAAACGGTTTGCAGGTGGAAGGCGATCGCCCCGTGGCTCGCCTGGCCAGCGGGGTGACCGCAAGCCGCGCCTTCCTGCAGGGCGCGATCGACGCGGGCGCCGACGCCGTCGTCGTGCATCACGGCTGGTTCTGGCGCGGCGAGGATCCGCGCGTCGTCGGCGTGCTGCGCAAAAGGCTGAGGCTGGTGCTCGGCGCCGGCCTGCACCTGTTCGCCTATCACCTGCCGCTCGACGCGCACGCGCAGCTCGGCAACAACGCACAACTCGGCGCCGTGCTCGGCTGGCGCGTAGACGGACGCGCCGGCGAGAACGGGCTGATTGCCTGGCACGATCTGCCGCAGGAATCTGGCGCCGAAGCGATCGGAGCCGCGCTCGCCGCCAGGCTGCGCCGCGTGCCGCTCGCCGTCGGAGCACTCGGGCGGCCGATTCGCCGCATCGCATGGTGCACCGGCGCGGCGCACGACTGGCTCGCGCAGGCGATCGACATGGGCGCAGACGCCTACGTGAGCGGCGAAATCGCCGAGCGGACCACGCATCTCGCACGCGAGGCCGGCGTCGTCTACTTCGCTGCCGGTCATCACGCCACCGAACGCTTCGGCGTCCAGGCGCTCGGCCGTCACGCCGCCGAGCGCCTCGGCATCGAGCACGTTTTCGTCGACGACGAAAATCCGGTGTGATCGACCCCTTGCCGCTTTTCCTGTTTCTCCTATTTCCTCGCCAGCAGATCGCGGATCTGCGTCAGCAGCACTTCCTGCGCCGAAGGCTCGGCCGGGGCCGGGGGGGGCTGCTCGCGCCAGCGGTTCAGCGCCTTCACCAGCATGAAGATCACGAAGGCGAGCAGGATGAAGTTGATGACGATCGTGACGAAGTTGCCGTAGGCGAGCACCGGAACGCCCGCCTCGCGCAGTGCATCGGCGGTGCGCGGCGTTCCTTCCGGTACGGTGCCCAGCGGCAGCAGCAGCGAGCTGAAGTCGAAGCGCCCGCCGAGCAGCACCGAGATGATCGGCATGATCACGTCGTTGACCAGCGAGTCGACGATCTTCCCGAATGCGCCGCCGATGATCACGCCGACCGCGAGATCCATGACGCTGCCTCGCATCGCGAAGGCCTTGAATTCGGCCACCATCCCCATGTTCTTCTCCTTCGGTTGGGTGTCGGACCGCGAGCGCGAACCGACGCAGGAGTCGTCGAGCAGCTCCCCGCATCGCGACGCTAGCATCGCGTTCGTGATTTCGCCTCTGCCGCGCGCGATCGCAGCGCGCGCGTGGCGCGGATGCGACCGGGCGATTTAATGAATCCCGGTTCCTGCGCTAAGATTAAGGGTTTTCTCGCCTCTTCTTCATACCCCGAACGCCCATCTTCCGAACGTCATGACTGATCCATCGAAGCCCTCCGATTCATCGCGGCGCACCGCTCTCGGTCTGACGATCGCCGCGGGAACGGTCGGCACGGTCGCCGTCGCCGTTCCTTTCGTGGCCAGCATGGCGCCGTCCGAAAGAGCGAAGGCCGCGGGCGCTCCGGTCGAAGTCGATCTCTCCGACATCAAGCCCGGCGAGATGAAGCGCGTCGAGTGGCGCGGCAAGCCGGTCTGGATCCTGCGGCGCACGAAGGAGATGCTCGAGACGCTGAAGGTCACCGATTCGGAGGTGGCCGATCCGAATTCCAAACGCAGCGGATTCCCCACGCCCGAATGGGCGCAGAACGAATACCGTTCGATCAAGCCCGAGTATCTCGTCCTGATCGGCATCTGCACGCACCTGGGCTGCGTGCCCGTGCCGAAGTTCGACGGCCCGAACGACCCTTCGCTGCCTTCCGACTGGGTCGGCGGCTTCCTCTGCCCCTGCCACGGCTCCACCTTCGACCTGGCCGGGCGGGTGTTCAAGAACAAGCCGGCGCCGGACAATCTCGAAGTCCCGCCCTACACGTATCTGTCCGACACGCGCCTGCTGATCGGCGAGCACAAGGAAGCCTGAGGAGCCGCGCGACATGGCCTACGAAAAGGGATACGGGAACCAGGTGTACGGGAACCAGGCGGAAGGCGCGGGGCTGCTGGGCTGGATCGACCGGCGTTTTCCGCTGTCTTCGCTGTGGAAGGCGCACCTGTCCGAGTACTACGCGCCGAAGAACTTCAACTTCTGGTATTTCTTCGGCTCGCTGGCCATGCTCGTGCTGGCGCTGCAGATCGTCACCGGCATCGTCCTGGTGATGCACTACAAGCCCGACGCGGCGCTCGCATTCGCTTCGGTCGAGTACATCATGCGCGACGTGCCGTGGGGGTGGCTCGTCCGCTACCTGCACTCCACGGGAGCGTCGGCGTTCTTCATCGTCGTCTACCTGCACATGTTCCGCGGCCTGCTGTACGGCTCCTACCGCAAGCCGCGCGAGCTGGTGTGGATCTTCGGCTGCATGATCTTCCTCGCGCTGATGGCCGAGGCGTTCTTCGGCTACCTGCTTCCGTGGGGCCAGATGTCGTACTGGGGCGCGCAGGTCATCGTGAACCTGTTCTCCGCGATTCCGTTCATCGGCCCCGAGCTGGCCATCTGGATCCGCGGCGACTACGTGGTGAGCGACGCCACGCTGAACCGCTTCTTCTCGTTCCACGTCATCGCCATCCCGCTCGTGCTGCTCGGCCTGGTCGTCGCCCACATCATGGCGCTGCACGAGGTCGGGTCGAACAACCCCGACGGCATCGAGATCAAGGCGAAGAAGGACGCCAACGGCATCCCGCTCGACGGCATCCCCTTCCATCCGTACTACTCGGTGCACGACATCCTCGGCGTGGCCGTCTTCCTCATCGTCTTCTCGGCGATCCTGTTCTTCGCGCCCGAGTTCGGCGGCTACTTCCTCGAATACAACAACTTCATCCCCGCCGACCCGCTGATCACGCCGGCGCACATCGCTCCGGTCTGGTACTTCACGCCGTTCTACTCGATCCTGCGCGCCACCACCGAGGACTTCCTGCTGTACTGGATGATCCCGTTCCTCGTCGTGTTCGCGCTGCTCGTCTGGTTCACCGCGCGCAGCGCGCTGAGCAAGCTGATCGCCGCGGTGGTAGTCGCGGCGATGGTCGTCGGCTTCCTCGTCGTCGACGCCAAGTTCTGGGGGGTGGTGGCAATGGGCGCCGCGGTGCTGATCCTCTTCGTGCTGCCGTGGATCGACCAGAGCCCCGTGCGTTCGATCCGCTATCGCCCCGGCTGGCACAAGGGCATGCTCGCCGCCTTCGTCCTGGTGTTCCTGGTGCTCGGCTACCTCGGCACCACTCCTGTTTCGCCGACCAACTCGCTGTTCTCGAAGATCGGCACGCTGCTGTACTTCGCGTTCTTCCTGCTGATGCCCTGGTGGAGCACCGCGGGCCGCTTCAAGCCGGTTCCCGAGCGCGTCACCTTCCGCGCACACTGACCCGCGATGCGGCATTGGAGCTGAACAGAACATGAACCTTTGCACCCGGATCCTGGTCGCGATCGCCGCCTCGTTGTCCTTCGGCGCCGCTTCGGCGGCCGAGGCGGGCTACCCGCTCGATCCCTTCCCCACGCACAAGCTCACCGACGAGCCCGCGCTGCAGAGCGGTGCGAAGCTGTTCGTCAACTACTGCCTGAACTGCCACAGCGCGAACCTGATGCGCTACAACCGGCTGCGCGACATCGGCCTCACCGACGAGCAGATCCGCGAGTATCTCGTGCTCGACCCGAACGGCAAGGTGGGCGACCTGATGAAGATCGCCATGCGTCCCGCCGATTCGAAGGCCTGGTTCGGCGTCACGCCTCCCGACCTCTCGGTGACGGCCCGTGCGCGCTCGTCGGGCGCCGGTTCGGGTGCCGACTGGATCTACACCTACCTGCGCGCCTACTTCCGCGACGACACCCGCCCCACGGGCTGGAACAACCCGGTCTACGAGGGCGTCGGCATGCCGAACGTGCTGTGGGAGCTGCAGGGCATGCGCGGCGCCACGCTCGAGGAGATCAAGGAGGTGGGCGAGGCGGCGGCCGACGGCGGCTCGTCGTTCGTGAAGAGCACCGTCGTCTTCGATCCGCACGGCAATCGTACCGAAACCACCGAGAAGCTCGAGGGCCACGGCCTGCATCCGTCGCGCCGGTGGACGCTCGGGGCCGCACAGGGCGGCGCGATGACCCAGGCGGAGTTCGACGACACCGTCGCGAACCTCACCGCGTTCCTCGCCTACGTGTCCGATCCGAGCGCACGCGCGCGTGTACGCCTCGGCGTGTGGGTGCTGATGTTCCTCGGCGTGTTCACCGTGTTCGCCTGGATGCTCAACCGCGAGTACTGGAAGGACGTCAAGTGACGGATGGCGCCGGCGTTCGCTGAGCGCGCCTGCGCGGTCCTCGCAGGGTGAGTCCGCCGGGCTCACCCTGTTGTTGTTTTCTGCATCGGGAGTTCCCGCGATGATGGTGCTGTACTCCGGCACGACCTGCCCGTTCTCGCAACGCTGCAGGTTCGTGCTGTTCGAGAAGGGCATGGATTTCGAGATCCGAGACGTCGATCTCTACAACAAGCCCGAAGACATTTCGATCATGAACCCGTACGGACAGGTGCCGATCCTCGTCGAGCGCGACCTGATACTGTACGAGTCGAACATCATCAACGAGTACATCGACGAGCGTTTCCCGCACCCGCAGCTGATGCCGGCCGACCCGGTGATGCGCGCGCGCGCGCGCCTGTTCCTGTTCAATTTCGAGCGCGAGCTGTTCGTGCACGTGCAGCAGCTCGAGCGGCGCGATGCGCAGCGCGACGCCTCGAAGGCGATGGACAAGGCGCGCCAGCAGATCCGCGACCGGCTCACCCAGCTCACGCCGATCTTCATCAAGAACAAGCACATGCTCGGCGACGACTTCTCGATGCTCGACGTCGCGATCGCACCGCTGCTGTGGCGGCTCGACCACTACGGCATCGAAATGCCGAAGAGCGCGGCGCCGCTGCTGCGCTACGCCGAGCGGCTGTTCTCGCGCCCGGCGTACATCGAGGCCCTGACGCCGTCCGAGAAGGTGATGCGCCGCTGATGCCGGAAGTCTCGACCAAGCCGTACCTGGTCCGCGCCATCTACGAGTGGTGCGCCGACAGCGGGTTTCGACCGTTCATCGCGGTGGTCGTCGACGAGCGCACGCAGGTGCCGCGCGAGTTCGTCCGCAACGGCGAGATCGTGCTGAACATCTCGGCCGAGGCCACCAACCGGTTGCACATCGGCAACGAGCTGCTCGAATTCGAAGCGCGCTTCAGCGGCGCGGCGCGCCACGTCTCGATCCCGATCGACAACGTGCGGGCGATCTTCGCGCAGGAGAACGGGCACGGGATGGCCTTCGAGGTGCCTGCGCGCCGCAGCGAGTCCGACGAGGCGCCGCAGCCGCAGGCGGCGGGCGACATTGCGGGGCGCACGGTCCCCGACGACGGAAAGGAGACCGAGACCGGCGATCGCGGCGAGCCAGCGCGCGCCCCGCGCAAGCGAGCGGCTTCGAAGCGCGCGCGCAAGACGGTCCTGCACGAGGTCGGCGCGAGCGCGTCGTCCGAAGGCAAGGCGCAGGGCGAGACCGACCCGCCGCAGGCCGCGTCGCCTCCTGCCGGCAAGCGGCCGCGCAGCCCGTCGATCGCGGCGGTGCCGCGCAGCGGCGAAGGGCGGGGCGATCGCGACCCGGCGTCGCCGCCCGGGCGGCCGCGCGGACCCGACGACCCGGGGCCCGGCACGACGCCGGGCAAGCCGCGCCTGAAGCGCGTCAAGTAGCGCTACACTGCCTTCGCCGCCGGCTTAGCTCAGTTGGTAGAGCAACCGCCTTGTAAGCGGTAGGTCCCCCGTTCGAGTCGGGGAGTCGGCACCGGACCAGAGCCGTTCTTCGGGCGGTTCCCCTTCCCGGCCAAACGCGGGAAATCGGATTCGGGAACCAGTCGGCGCGAGATTTGCGTGCTTTCGGCTTGGCCCGCGATTCCTGATCTGTGGCGTTCGCCGGTGGCGCGACTGGAGGGGCGTGATGGTCGTGCTCGCCGGGTTGCTCGCGTCTTCGTGCGGCCTCAACCCACAAACGTTGCGGAGTTGTCTCTGCGTGCCGGGCGATCCGGCAGGAAGGCGAAGCGACGCAGATTCCGTGGACCTCGTGGAGAGGATATCTTCACGGGTGGAACAGGCGCAGGAAACCCCCGGAACGAAATGGGCGGCGCACCCTCAGCGCGCCGTGTAACCGCCGTCAATGACCAGTTCCGAACCGGTCACCCATCGCGCCTGATCGGAGGCCAGGTAGACCACGCCCCAGGCGATGTCGTCGGGGTGGCCAGTGCCCCCCAGCGGATGCAGCGCGTCCAGGGAGGCCTTGGCCTGGTCGTGCTGCAAGCCGGCGTCCTTGGCGTAGCGATCGACCATCGCCGTGAAAATGAAGCCCGGGTGGATCGAATTCACCCGAATCCTGTCGGGGGCAAAGGTCAGCGCATCGTTCTTCGACATCGTGCGTACCGCGCCCTTGGAGGCGTGATAAGCCGGAATATCGGCGCCCCCGACGATGCCGTAGATCGACGAGATATTGACGATCGACCCGCCGCCGGCCCGGCGCATCGGCGCAATGGCATGCTTGGTACACAGGAATACGCCGGTCGTGTTCACCGCCATCACTTTCTCCCATTCGGCCAGCGCGAGCTGGTCGGTCGGTTTGTTCACCCCCTCGATACCGGCGTTGTTGACCAGCACGTCGAGCCGGCCGAACTGGTCGACTGCCGCCTGGACGGCGGCCTTCACTTGCGCCTCATCGGTCACGTCGCAGGTCTGGAATGCGGCCTTGCGCCCGGCCGCCCCGAGTTTCGCGGCAACTTCGCGCCCATTCGGGTCGCGATCGACGATCAACACCGCGCAGCCTTCTTCGGACATGCGCTGGGCGATCGCTTCACCGAGACCGTTGGCCCCGCCCGTGATCATGGCAACCTTGCCTTGCAGTCTGGACATTTCGATCTCCCTGGAGGTATTCCCGTGGACTGGTCGGATCAGTATGTCCTCCTCCGCCTGCGACCAGTCGGGGTACCGCACTGCGCATGACGGCGTTGCAAATGCTCGCCGCAGCCTCGCTACGGCTGCGCCCTGCGCCTTGATCGGGCGCGTTCTGTCGGCCCGATCCGCCGCTGCGGATGCGGAAACCCGACCGTTGCCGCCACAAGACGGGACAATGCAGGGCATGTACCGGGATCGCCTCGCTCGTTGGCTGCTCACGACCTGTATCGCCGGATCGGCGGGCATTGCTGTCGCTGCGCCTGTCGTGATTCCGGTGGCATCGACGCCGGCACCGTCGGCATCGCAGCCCGCAGCATCGCAGCACGCAGCATCGGCGCCTGCAGCATCGGCGCCCGAGCCATCGCCGCCCGAGTCCTCGCCGCCCGCTGCGTCGCCGTCCGCTGCGTCGCCGTCCGCTGCGTCGCCGCCCGCTGCGTCGCCGCCCGCCGCGAGCCTGGACCTGCAGGCGCTCGAGGAGCAGCTCCGGGAGACGAAGGCGATCGGCCTGTTCACGAAGCTCGCGCTGAAGAATCAGGTGGACGACCTGCTCGCGCAGTTTCGCGATCACTACGACGGCAAGGCCACCGTCACGACGGCACAACTGCGCCGCTCGTATGATCTGCTGCTGATGAAGGTTCTCTCGCTGATCCAGGACACGGACCGCAAGCTGGCGCAGTCGATCATCGAATCCCGCGAGGCCATCTGGGATCTGCTGTCCGATCCCGCCCGGTTTTCCACCCTTCGAGGCTGACCGCCCGTGCGCTCATGACCCATCGCTTCTTCTTGTTCGCCCTCTCGTTGCTTCTCTTCGCAGCGGTCGCCGTTCCGTCGTTGGCCGACGACGACGCGCGGTTGAAGAAGGACATGACCTCCGTGATCGCGCTGCAGGGGTTCCCCTGCGGGCAGGTCGTTGCCGTGACCGCGAACGGCGAGAACGACTACACCTGTCGATGCCAGGACGGCAACCGCTATCGCGTCTACATCAATGCGGCAGGGCGAGTCGTCGTCGAGAACCTGCGGTAGAGGGGCGGACAGGACCCCCCGTCGCGGCACATGCCGGAGAACGGTCGAGCCATCGCGCGGCTGCGTCAGGCCGCCGATTGCCGGCGCCACGCCGATGGCGCCACGCCCGCGCTCTTCCGGAAGGCGCGGCTGAACGCCGCTTCGGATTCGTAACCGACCGCCTGCGCGATCGCGACGATCTTGTTGCGGCCCGGCTGGGCGAGTAGCTGCGCGGCGCGCTGCATGCGCCACTGCGTGAGGTAGTGCATCGGCGGCAGGCCGACGAGATGCGTGAATCGCTCGGCGAGCACTCGCTCGGCGAGCACCGACCGCGACGTGCCGGCTTCGCCCGCCAGCTGCTCGATCGTCCAGCGGCGTGCCGGCTCGGCGTGCAACAGCGAGAGCGCCCGCGCCACCAGCGGATCGCGAAGTCCCGCGAGCCAGCCGCCGGAGGTCTCGTCCAGGGCCGCGAGATGCCGGCGCACGACTTCGATGAACATCAACTCGGTCAGTCGCGTCAGCACGCTCGTGCCGCCCGACGAGCGTTCACGCAGCTCGGCGATCGCGAAGTCGACCAGGTGGCGCAGCCGATCGCCGGCCGCGTCCGTGGCGCGCAGGTGCATCGCACGCGGCAACGCGGCGAGAACGGGGTTGAAAGGGCGCTGGTCGCAGCCGAGGAACGCGCAGATGAATTGCGTGCGCTCTCCGGTCGAATCGCGGTCGCCCTGCTCGATCGATGTCGGCAACGTCCCGGCCGCCATGCGACGAAAGAACCGTACCGCTTCGTCCCCATCGTAGGTGCGGGGCGCGTCGGGCGGGTCGGCGAGAAAGTACGGATCGCCGTGCGGCACCACGAGGATGTCGCCGGTGTCGAAGCGCTCGGGCGGCGTGCCGGGCAGGCCCGCCCAGCAACCGCCGCACGTCACGATGTGATAGGAAACGAGGTGCTGCGACGCGGGCAGCACCAATGGCCGGAACGCCTCGGCGGGCGGAGCCCACGAGTGCCACGGCCGCGCCGCGTGCACGAGGAACAGCATCGAGCCGGTCAGGCGGAGCGTCGCGAGCACTTCGGACAGCACGTCGTCGGCGGACGCCCGGGCAGGTGTCGCGGACGCTCGATCATGGACTGCGCTCATCGTGCAGTCGATGCTACGCCGTGTATGTCGAAGGAGCGTAGCCATGACCGAAGTAGAAGCCTGCGCCGGCCGGGGAGCGCGTTCGCCGGCCGAAGTCTACGATTCGTTGTTCGTGCCGGCGCTGTTCGGCGCCTGGGGTCCGGTGCTCTGCGATGCGGCCGACGTGGGACCCGGTCGACGCGTGCTCGACGTCGGCTGCGGAACGGGCGCGGCGACGCTCGCCGCGGCAGCTCGCGTGTCGCCGGGCGGTGCGGTGGTCGGGCTGGATGCGAATGGCGAGATGCTCGCCGTCGCGCGACGCAAGCGCGCCGATGTCGAATGGCGCGAAGGGCGCGCCGAAGCGCTGCCGTTTCCCGACGACTGCTTCGATGCGGTGATCAGCCAGTTCGCGCTGATGCTCTTCGACGACGCGGTCGCCGCGCTGCGCGAAATGCGGCGCGTATCGCGTCCGGGGGGCCGGATCGCGGTAGCGGTATGCGATGCGGTGGAGCATTCGCCGGGATACGGGCTGCTGGCGACGATGCTCGATCGGCTGTTCGGACGGCGCATCGGAAATGCGTTCCGCGTGCCCTTCGCGCTGGGTGACCCGACGCGCCTTCACGCGCTGTGCGTCGGCGCGGGGCTGCACGACGCAACGGTGACGCAGCGCGACGGCACCGTGTGCTTCGCCTCGATCGACGCGATGGTGTCGACCGAACGCGCCTGCGTGTGGACGCTCGGCGGATTGCTCGACGAGGCGAAATTCGCGCTGCTGCGTGACGAAGCGCGCCGCGAATTTCGCCGCTTTGCCGGCGCCCACGGCAAGGTCGCTTTCTCGATGCCGGCGCTGCTGATCGCCGCTCGCGCGTGATGCGGAGCGGCGGCACTGCCTCCGCTCCGATACCATTCCGGTGTCCCGCAATGCGCGTCCGCCCGTGCTCCCGCGCGAGCCTCCTCACAGCATCGCATGCCCAGCCGCGGCACCTGCCGATACGAATCCACCGAAGCGGGCAGCCGCCTGCGGCTGTCCGGCGTCTGGCGTCTGGCCACGCTCGGCGAAATCCACGACGCACTGTGCAACTGCCTTCCCCGCGACGGAATCGGCCGGCCGCTGGTCGTCGAAGGGTCGGCGCTCGAGGCGATCGACACCTCGGGCGCGCTCGCCTTGTGGGAGCGTCTGAAGTCGGCAGGCGCCGAACCCGTCGAGGTCGAGCTGGCCGGTTTCGGCCAGGCGCAGCGCGCGACGCTCGATCTCGTGCGATCCCGGCTGGACGAGGTCATCGGTTCGCGCGCCGCCGGCGACCTCGCGCTCGGGGTGCCGCCGCTGGCTCCCTTGCGCGGCGTGGGCGCAAGCGCCGTTTCGTTCTGGCGGCTGGTGCTGGGCAACGTGGAGTGGCTCGGCCGCGTCGTCGTCGCGCTGGCACAGGCGGCGCTGCAGCCGCGCCGCCTTCGTACGCGCGAACTGTTCGCGCAACTGGCGCAGGTCTGCGTCGACGCCATTCCCGTGGTGGCGCTCGTCACTTTCCTGATCGGGCTGGTCATCGCGTATCTGCTCGGTCTGCAGGCCACGCAGTACGGCGCGGCGATCTTCGTCGTCGACGGCGTGGCGCTCGGGCTCGCGCGAGAGTTCTCGCCGCTGATCGTCGCCGTGATCCTCGCCGGTCGCTCGGGTTCGGCCTTTGCCGCGCAGCTCGGGACGATGGCCATCACCGAGGAGATCGACGCGATCCGCACGCTCGGACTGTCGGTGGAGCAGGTGCTCATCGTGCCGCGGGTGCTGGCGCTGGTGGTGGCGATGCCGCTACTGGTCTTCGTCGGCGACGTCGTCGGCCTGCTCGGCGCGATGACGATCGCCGACCATATGCTCGGCATCGGACCCGAGCAGTTCCTGGAACGGCTGCGCTACGCGCTGGCGCCGCGCCACCTCGTGATCGGCCTGGCGAAGGCGCCGGTCTTTGCTTTCGCCGTCGCGCTGATCGGCTGCCGGATGGGGATGACCGTGAGCCGCGACGCGCGCTCGATCGGGCGCAACACGACCTCGACCGTCGTGCAGGCGATCGTGCTGGTCATCGTGCTCGATGCGCTGTTCGCCGTGCTACTGCAGGCGATCGGCTTGTGAGCGGCGAAGCTCCCGGCGAGGCGGCTGCGCGCGGCGAACCCGTCGTCGAGCTCGATTCGCTGCACACGCGATTCGGCGAGCAGGTGGTCCACGAGAGCATCGACCTGCGCGTGCGACGCGGCGAGCTCGTCGCGCTCGTCGGCGCGAGCGGCAGCGGAAAGTCGGTGCTGCTGCGCGAGATCGTCGGGCTGCATCGCCCGAGCGGCGGTCGCGTGCGTCTTCTCGGCACCGACGTATGGACGGCTGCCGAGGACGATCTCGACGCGATGCGCCGGCGCATCGGAGTGATGTTCCAGGACGGCGCGTTGTTCTCGTCGCTCGACGTCGCCGGCAATGTCGCCACGCCGATGCGCGAGCAGCAGCGGGTTCCGCAGGCGATGCTCGGTCCGCTCGTGCGCCTGCGCATCTCGATGGCCGGACTGCCGCCGGAGGCTGCGACGAAGCTGCCTGCCCAGCTCTCGGGGGGAATGCGCAAGCGGGCCGCGATCGCGCGTGCGCTCGCGCTCGAACCCGAGGTTCTCTTTCTCGACGAACCGACCTCCGGCCTCGACCCGGTGACGGCGCGCCAGCTCGATTCGCTGCTTGCGTCGCTGAACCGCGACCTGGGCATCACGATCGTGCTCGTCACGCACGACATCGACACGATCCTGACCATCGTGCGTCGCATGGTCGTGCTGCGCGCCGGAGGCATCGCTGCCGACGGCCCTCCGGCGGCGGTCGCCCGCGCGGACGACGAATGGATCCGCCGCTGGTTCGACAGCCGTAGAATGGTCCCGCCCCTGCAGCGGAGCGCAACCGATGGAGCCTGAATCCCGCTATACGTTCGTCGGCGCGGTCGTCCTCGTGCTGGTCGCGATCACCGTCGTCGGCTACGTATGGCTCGCCCGCATCGGCTCGGCCGGCGACTTTCGCTACTACGCGATCCACTTCGAGAAACAGTCGCTCGAGGGCCTGCAGATCGGCAGCGACGTGAACATGCGCGGCGTGAAGGTGGGGCGCGTCGAGCAATACTCGATCTCGCGCGACAACATCAATCGCGTCGACGTCGTCGTTCGCGTCGATCGCGAGACGCCGGTGAGCGTGAACACGCGCGCCGTGGTGGGGCGCAACCTGGTCACCGGCGTCGCCCGCATCGACCTCCAGACGCCCGGAACGCCGGGACCCGCGCTCGAGGCAGTGGCTTCGGGCGAGCGCTACCCGGTGATTCCCGAAGGCACTTCCGACATCGCGCAGATCGCCGGCGCGATGAGCCGGCTCGCCGTGAGCGGAGAGGCCGCGCTGCAAAACGTGCAGGCGCTGCTCGACGAGACCAACCGCGAGCAGCTGATCGGCGCGGTCGTCGCGGTGCGCGAACTGGCGCAGGGCATCGATGCGCGCCTTGCGCACGTCGACCAGGCGATCGACGGCGTCGTGCAGAGCACGTCGGCGATCGGCGCGGCGAGCCGTCGCGTCTCCGATTCGCTTGCGCGCCTCACGGCGCAGGGCACCGACGTCCTGCGCCAGCTCGTGCCGCTGGTACGCCACGGCAACACGGCGCTCGAGTCGATCACGCGTTCGGCGCAGGCGATGGAGGTCGCTGTCGGGCAGATGTCGCGACGCCTGGAGTCGGCAACCGACGCCGGAGCGCTCGAGCTGCAGGCGACGGCGCGCGAGCTGCGGCGCAGCGCCGAACAGTTGTCGCGTACCGCAGACGCGCTGCGCGATCCGCGTTCGGCATTGCTCGGACCCTCGCAGCAGCAGCTCGGCCCCGGGGAGCAGCTGCCTTGAGCACCCGCGCATCGGTACGGCGACGCCGCGCGCTGCTTGCCGTCTGCCTGGCGCCCGTCGCGGCGGCCGGATGCGTGAACATCGGCAAGGAAGCGCCCGTGCGCCTGAGCTACGTGCTGCACGATCTCGGCACGGCGAGGCCGGTGCAGGGGGCGCCGCTCGATCTGGTCGTCCTCGTGGCGTGGTCGTCGGCGAGCGCGTTCTACGACACGACGTCGATCGCCTACAGCCGCGCGCCCGGTGCGCTCGCCTACTACCAGCTCTCTCGCTGGAGCGAGCGGCCCGCCGAACAGATCGGCAGGCTCTTCGCGCGGCGCCTCGCCGGCGCCGGTGTCTTTCGCGACGTGGCGACGATGTCCGCCGCGGTGCGCGGAGACTGGCTCGTCGAGCTGCAGCTCGACGAGATGCTGCACGACGATGCGACTCCGCCCGGTGTAGCGCGCGTTTCGGTCTCGGCGCGCCTCGTCGATCGCTCCCGACGCCGTGCGCTGGACAGCCGTCGCTTCCACGAGGAGGAGCCGCTGCAGGCCGAATCGGCCGCTGCGGCCGTGAAGGCTTTCGACGTCGCGCTCACGCGCCTGCTCGACGCTTCCGTCGGCTGGCTGATCGACGCCGCTACGCGCGGGCTCCCGGAAGCAGCGCGCTGATCGCCCAGCTGATCAGGCTGTAGACGATCGCCGCGAGAACGGCCCACCAGAAGCCGCGCACCGAGAAGCCTTCGAGGAAATTCGCGGCGAGCCAGAACAGGAAGCCGTTGATCACGAAGGTGAACAGGCCGAGCGTCAGCAGGTTCACCGGCAACGTGAGAATCAGCAGCACCGGGCGGATGAGCGCGTTCAACAGCGACAGCACCAGCGCCGCGACGAGTGCCGCGCCGAAGCTGCGCACCTGCACGGCGGGCATCAGCCAGGCCAGCGCCAGCAGGCTCAACGCGTTGATGATCCAGGCAACGATCAACGAGAGCATTTCGGGTTCTTCTTTTCGTCGGGACGCGGTGCGGCGGGCGTCACTTCACCAGCAGTACCGGGATGTGGGAGATTTCGCTCACGCGGCGCGCAACCGAGCCGATCAGCAGGTCGCGCAGTCCGGTGCGTCCCTTGGAGCCGAGAACGACCATCGTGAACTTGTCGGGCTCGGCCGCCTGCGAGATCTCGTTGGCGATCGCGCCGACGCGGATGATCTGGTCGTGCGCGATTTCCAGGCCGTCGAGCATTTCGCGTGCAGCGGCGAGGTCCTGTTCGGAGAGATCGTGCAGGTATTCGTCGACCACCTGCTTGCCGACGAAGCGTCGCGCGTTGCGCAGCGCGACGTCGTCGTGCACGCTGATCAGCGTGATCGAGCCCGGGTCTCGCGACTGTTGCAGCAGCGATGCGGCGAAGCGCGCGGCGCGCAGCGAGTTGTCCGAACCGTCGATCGCGACGAGCAGCTTCATGCGCGGGCTCCGGGATGCGTCGTGCGCGCCGGCTGCTTCAGGCCTGCGCTTCCTGCGGGATGATCTTCTGCAGTTCGCCCGATTCGTACATCTCGGTGAGGATGTCGGCGCCGCCGATGAACTCGCCCCCGATGTACAGCTGCGGGATCGTCGGCCAGTTCGAGTAGTCCTTGATCGTCTGGCGCACTTCCTCGTCCTCGAGAATGTTGACGGTGACGAGGTTCTTCACGCCGCAGGCCTTCAGGATCTGGATGGCGCGCCCGGAGAACCCGCACTGGGGAAACTGTGCCGTGCCCTTCATGAAGAGGACGATCGGGTTTTCGGTGACGGTCTTCTCGATGAATGCTCTGGCGTCCATGCTGCTCTCCGTTTCGCTTTGCGCGCCGGATGCCCC
This sequence comes from Burkholderiaceae bacterium, assembly GCA_023954015.1. Classification (GTDB taxonomy): domain Bacteria; phylum Pseudomonadota; class Gammaproteobacteria; order Burkholderiales; family Burkholderiaceae_E; genus Zeimonas. The sequence goes on along the minus strand of JAMLIS010000006.1, from coordinate 44,447 downwards.
CGGCGCCTCTGCGCGCCGGATGCCCCCCGGCGCGGTGCAGCCGCTCATTCTATAGGAAGGGTCGCGCGCAAGTGATGCGTGGCCGGGCGGCCTCGTCGGGCAGGGTCGCGACCCCCCGCCAGCCTGCGGAGAGCAGCGCGCGCACGGCTTCGCCCTGCTCGTGTCCGTGTTCGAGCGCGATCCACCCGCCGGGCGCGACGTGCGGGGCCGCGCCGTCGACGATCGCGCTCAGCGCATCGAGCCCTCGCGCGCCGGCGGCGAGGGCGCCGCGCGGCTCGAAACGCAGGTCGCCTTCGCGCAGGCACGGATCGTCGTCGGCCACGTACGGCGGGTTCGAGACGACGAGATCGAAACGCTCGTCTTCGCCGACGCAGCTCCACCAGTCTCCGCGGCGCAGGCTCAGCCGTCCCGATTCGAGTGCGCCGGCGCACAGGGCGCCGGCGTTGCGGCGCGCGACCGCGAGCGCGTCTTCGCAGCGATCGGTGGCGACGATGCGCAGGTCTTTGCGTTCGCAGGCGAGCGTGATCGCAATCGCGCCGCTGCCGGTGCCGAGATCGATGACGCAGCCGTTCGCCGGTGCGTTCGCGAGTGCGAAGGCGACGAGCGTCTCGGTTTCCGGTCGCGGCACGAGCACGGCCGGCGTCGCCGCGAAGCGTCGCCCGGCGAACTCGCGCGCACCGACCAGATAGGCGAGCGGCTCGCCGGCCAGGCGTCGGCGCGCAAGGGACTCGAAGCGTTCTGCCGAAGCCTCGTCGGCCGCCTCGTCGCCGTGCGCGATCAGCCATTCGCGACGCCGCCCGCTCGCCGTCTCGAGCAGCACGCGTGCCTCGAGCCGGATCAACCGGCAGTCGAGCACGAGTCGCTCCCAGCTGCGCGCCGCGGCGCCGTTCATGCGTCTTCGGCCAGCGCGGCCAGCAGCCGCGCCTGGTGCTCGGCCGACAGCGCGTCGAGCAGTTCGTCGAGGTCGCCGTCCATCACCTGCTGCAACCGGTACAGCGTGAGGTTGATGCGGTGATCGGTGACGCGGCCCTGCGGGAAGTTGTAGGTGCGGATGCGCTCGGAGCGGTCGCCCGAGCCGATCAGCGACTTGCGCTGCGCCGCTTCGCGCGCCTGCACCTCGCCGGCGCGCCGGTCCTTCAGCCGCGCGGCGAGCACCTTCATCGCCCGGTCGCGGTTGCGGTGCTGCGAGCGGTCGTCCTGGCATTCGACGACGATGCCGGTGGGCAGGTGCGTGATGCGCACCGCCGATTCGGTCTTGTTCACGTGCTGGCCGCCGGCGCCCGAAGCGCGGAAGACGTCGACGCGGATCTCGTCGACGTCGATCTCGACCTCGCCCAGTTCGTCGGCCTCCGGCAGCACGGCGACGGTGCATGCCGAGGTGTGAATGCGGCCCTGCGCCTCGGTTTCGGGAACGCGCTGCACGCGGTGCCCGCCCGACTCGAACTTCAGCCGCGAATAGACCCCGGCGCCGGCGATGCGCACGATCGCTTCCTTGTATCCGCCGAGATCGGACTCGCTGGCCGAGACGATCTCCGTCTGCCATCGGCGGCGTTCGGCGAAGCGCAGGTACATGCGCAGCAGGTCGGCGGCGAACAGCGCCGATTCTTCGCCGCCCGTGCCGGCGCGGATCTCGACGAAGACGTTGCGCTCGTCGTCGGGATCGCGCGGCAGCAGCAGCTTCTGCAGCCGCAGCGTCTGCTCGTCGGCGCGGGCCTGCGCGGCCGCGGCTTCCTCGTCGGCGAAGGTGCGCAGTTCCGGGTCGGTGCGCATCTGCTCGGCGGCCTCGCGGTCGGCGACCGCGCGCTTCCATTCGTGGAAGCACTCGACGATGCCCGACAGCTCGGCGTGCTCGCGACCTGCGCTGCGGAACGCGTCGAGGTCGTGCGCAGCGTCCTCGCCCGAAAGCATCAGGTTCACTTCGGCCAGGCGTCGCTCGAGGTTCTCGAGCTTCGCTTGCATCGAGGCCTTCATCGGGCCGGGTGCCGCATTGCGCTGCCGCCCTCAGCGCGACGGATCGCGCTCGTCGGGGCGGCGGGAGGGAAGGGGTTCGGCAAGCGCGGGTTCGACAGGCGCGGGTTCCGTGCGCGCGGGCTCGGCAAGCGCACGCTCGGCAAGCGCACGCTCGACGGGCACCATGCGCTCGGGAAGCAGCTGCTCGATCAGCGGCAGCAACTGCTCGCGCTGCGCGGCCGAGCCGTGCAGCAGCGCCGTCGGCCCGTGCAGGAACTTGCTGGTGAGCGCGTGCGCGAGCGATTCGAGCACGCGTTCGGCGTTCTCGCCGGCGGCCAGCGCGCGCCGCGCGCGATCGAGCTCCGCGCGTTTCAGCGACTCGCCGCGCGAATGCAGCGTGCAGATCGCCGGCACGGCCTCGCGCGAACGCATCCATTGCATGAACGCGTCGACCCGCGTCTCGATGATCGCCTCGGCCTGCGCCACTGCCGTGCGGCGGTACTCCTGGCCCGAAGCGACCTGCCGCCCGAGGTCGTCGATCGTGTAGAGAAAGACGTCGTCCAGGCGCGCGACCTCGGCCTCGATGTCGCGCGGAACGGCGAGATCGACCATGAACATCGGCCGGCGACGCCGTGCGCGTGTCGCCCGTTCGACCATTCCGAGTCCGATGATCGGCAGCGAGCTTGCCGTGCACGAGACGACGATGTCGAATTCGTCGAGCCGGTCGCTCAGCTCGGCCAGCCGCATGGCCTGCGCGCCGAAGCGTCGCGACAGGCGACTGGCGCGCTCGACCGTGCGGTTCGCGACGACGACGCGCTTCGGGTGCTGCGCGGCGAAGTGCGTGGCGGCGAGCTCGATCATCTCGCCGGCGCCGACGAAGAGCACCTGCGTCTCGTGCAGGTCTTCGAAGATGCGCCGCGCCAGCCGTACTGCGGCGGCGGCCATCGACACCGACTGCGAACCGATCGCGGTGGTCGTGCGCACTTCCTTGGCGACCGCGAAAGAGCGCTGGAACAGCTGGTGCAGGTTCGACCCCAGCGAACCCTCGCCGTGCGCGACGCGCATCGCCTCCTTCATCTGTCCGAGGATCTGCGGCTCGCCGAGCACCATCGAGTCGAGGCCCGAGGCGACGCGGAACGCGTGCCGTACCGCTTCGTAGTTCGGCAGCGAATAGAGGTGGGCCTGCAGCGCCTCGGCGGCGCCGTGGCGCGAGTCGAGCCAGTCGGCGATGCGGGCCTGTGCCTGCGCCGGCTCGGCAGTCGCGCAATAGATCTCGGTGCGGTTGCAGGTGGAGAGGATCGCCGCTTCGGGCGCGGCCGGGTGCAGGCGGGCGCGAAGGTCGGCCAGCGCGCCTCGCAACGCCTCGCCCGGGAACGAGACGCGCTCGCGCAGGCGCAGCGGCGCGGTCCGATGATTCAGTCCGAGCGTCAGCAGTTCCATAACTGACTGAATTTTAACGGGCTTCGCCGTTCGCGTGTGCGCCGAGGAAAAGACGATAGCCCGGATGCCGCGATTCGTCGCGGTACGGATAGCCGAGCGTGTCGAGGAAGCTGGCGAATTTCTCGTCGTCGTGCGACGGAACCTGCATGCCGACCAGAATGCGCCCGTAGTCGGCGCCGTGGTTGCGGTAGTGGAACAGCGAGATATTCCAGTTCGGACTCATGCTCGACAGGAAGCGCATCAGGGCGCCGGGCCGCTCGGGAAACTCGAAGCTGTACAGCCGCTCGTTGCGGGCCAGCGGCGAGTTGCCGCCGACCATGTGCCGCAGGTGCATCTTGCCCAGCTCGTCCTCGGTGAGGTCGACGGTGCGAAAGCCCGCTTCGCCGAAGGCGCGTGCAAGCTCCTGTGCCTCGTCGGCGCGCGAGGTCTGGATACCGACGAAGACGTGCGCCTCCTTGGGGTCGGCGATCCGGTAGTTGAATTCCGTGACGCTGCGCGGGCCGACGATCGCGCAGAAGCGGCGGAAGCTGCCCCGCTCCTCGGGAATCGTCACCGCGAAGATCGCTTCGCGCTTCTCGCCGATCTCGGCGCGCTCCGAGACGAAGCGCAGCCGGTCGAAGTTCATGTTCGCGCCGCTGGCCACCGCCACGAGCGTGCGGCCGGTGACTCCTTCGCGTGCGACCCACGCCTTCAGCCCGGCTACCGACAGCGCGCCGGCCGGCTCGAGAATCGAGCGGGTGTCCTGGAACACGTCCTTGATCGCCGCGCAGATCGCGTCGGTGTCGACGACGACGATCTCGTCGACCAGCTCGCGACACAGCCGGAAAGTTTCGGCGCCGACCTTCTTCACCGCGGTGCCGTCGGAGAACAACCCCACGTCGTGCAGCTCGACGCGCTCGCCGGTGGCGATCGAGCGGGCCATCGCGTCCGAGTCGTCGGTCTGCACGCCGATCACGCGAATCTCGGGCCGAACCTGCTTGACGTAGCAGGCGATGCCCGCCGCCAGGCCGCCGCCGCCGATCGGCACGAACAATGCCTCGATCTGCCCCGGGTGCTGGCGCACGATCTCCATGCCGATCGTTCCCTGGCCGGCGATCACCTCGGGGTCGTCGAAGGGATGGACGAAGGCAAGCGCTTCGCGCTGCTGCAGCTCAAGTGCCGCGGCGGCCGCGTCGCTGTAGGAGTCGCCGGTGAGCACGACTTCGCCGCCGAGCGCGCGCACGGCGTCGATCTTCACGTGCGGCGTCGTCACCGGCATCACGATCACCGCCCGGCAACCGAGCTTGCGTGCGGCGAGCGCGACCCCCTGCGCATGGTTTCCCGCCGACGCGGCGATCACGCCGCGCGCGAGCGTGTCGGCGGGCAGGCGCGCCATGCAGTTGTAGGCGCCGCGCAGCTTGAACGAAAACACCGGCTGCGCGTCCTCGCGCTTAAGCAGCACGCGGTTCGACAGCCGATCGGACAGAATCTCGGCGAGATCGAGCGGAGATTCCTGCGCAAGGTCGTATACCTTTGCGGTCAGGATCTTCTTCAGATAGTCGATCGGCATGGCGGCGAATTCTACCGCCGGCCGCCGGAGTCGAACCGCGGGCTTGTCGACTGCGGTCGCACCCCGCTGGAGCCTTTTCGTCCGGATGCAAGCCGCCGTCGCCTCGGCCATCCAGTGGTTCGCGCTGCCCGAGCATGGGCTGTCGTCGATCTTCGTCGTCGCCTTCGCCTCGGCGACGCTGCTGCCGCTCGGCTCCGAACCGGCCGTCTTCGGTTTCGTCAAGCTCAACCCCGGACTGCTCTGGACGACGATTGCGGTCGCCACGGCCGGCAACACGCTGGGCGGCGTGGTCGACTACTGGTTCGGCTACGGCGCGCACGAGGCGCTGGCGCGCGGCAGGGAAACGCGATACTGGAAGTGGTTCCGGGCGCTGGGCCCCAAGGCGCTGGTCTTCGCCTGGCTGCCCGTCGTCGGAGATCCGTTGTGCATGGTGGCCGGATGGCTGCGCATGCCGTTCTGGGCCAGCCTCGGGTGGATGGCCCTCGGCAAGCTGGCGCGCTACACGCTGACGACGGCCGCGCTGCTCTGGGTGCCCGACCACTGGTGGCAGTCGATCGGGAGAATCTTCTGATGGCAGCAAAGCCCCCGGCAGGAATGCCGTCGATCGCGCGGCAAGCGTCGTGCGCGCTGTGCGGGCCCGACGCAGGGCGGGTGCTCGTGCGCGCGCCCCGATGGCGCATCGTCCTCGCCGACGATGCCGATCATCCAGCCTTCACGCGGGTGATCTGGAACGCGCACGTCGCCGAGATGAGCGACCTGGACGAAACCGACCGACGCACGCTCTTCGATCTCGTCGTGCGAGTGGAGTCGGTGCAGCGAGAGATCCTGTCGCCGGACAAGGTCAACCTGGCGAGCCTCGGAAACCAGGTGCCGCACCTGCATTGGCACGTCGTTCCGCGCTGGCGCGACGATCGCCACTTCCCGAATGCGGTCTGGGGCACGGCACGCGACGACGCGCAGGGGCAGGCGGCCGCCCGCAGTGCCGCCGTGCTGGCGCGACGCGACGAATACGTCGACGCGTTGCGTCGCTGCTTCGACGAGGCGGCTCGATCCGCCGCCGATACCCGGTAGCGCGCCGTCCGTCGTCCTGCCGGGCGCGGCGGTCGCGCGCAGCGCGCAGCGTGCTCGGCGGTGCCGGACACTGACGGGTCCGATCACGACGGCGCATGCGATGAAAGTCGGATTCGATTCCGATCCGGGAAGCATCGACGACGCGCGAAGCGCGAGCGCATGGCTGGGCGGTCTTCCCGCGCAACCGGAGGCGCGCTTCGCGGCGATCCGCGCGCTGCTCGGGGCGCTGTCGGAGCGCTGCACCGCTGCCGCGCAGCCGGGTCCGCAGGGCTTTTTCGACGTGCTCGAACGGGTGCGCGTCGAGCAGTGGCGGGCAATCGTCGCGCGACTGCAGCCGCTCGCCGGCCGCCCGCTACCCTTCACGCCGATCGAATGGCCGCTGCTGCGGGAGGCGCTCGGCAGCCTTCATGCGCTGCGGGACCTGTACAAGCGCATCCAGGCGCAGGACCTCCGGTGGCGCGACGCTGCGCCCGCGACGGGCAGCGTCGTGCGCGGTCTCGTCGAAGGGGCCCCGGCGCTGGCGCGTGCGCTCGACGCGCAGGCTCGCATCGTCGCGTTGCAACTGCAGTACCGTTGCGTGCCGCAGGTGGCCGACTGGGACGAGCTGTGCAGGCTCGCGCGCCACCTGCGCCGGACCCTGCCGCAGGACGAGACGTTGCAGGACGAGGTGCCGTTGGTCAGGCCGGTCACGGCGCGTGCGCTCTTCGTCTATCCGCTGCTGCTCGAATGCGCTTCGCTGGCCGCCCGTCCGGTCCCGGAGGCCGACACTGCGCAACGCCTCGCCGCGCGGCTGGCCGCGCGCTGCGGCTATCGCATCGATGCCGGCGCTCCGCGCGACAACGAGCACGGCCCGCGCGTTGCGCTGACGGCCGATCACGGCGTGCGGCTGGATACGCACCGCATCCCGCGGATGATCGCGAAATGGCGGGCGCAGTGGTTCGACGGAGTGGCGTCGAACGAGGCCTTTGCGCTGCCTCTTCCGCGCGCCGACGCGATGCGCCTGCTGCAGGAACTCGAGCACTGCTGGTCGCCGGGCACGACGCCTCGCATCGCGGGCGCGCATCCGGCGGCTTCGGCCGCGTCGCAGCCGGTTCGCCTGCGTTTCGGGCTGCCGAAGGCGCTCGTCGCCGAGCGCCGGCCCGTGTCCGGCGCCGCTGCGCCGAACCGCCCGTTGCGTTCCGGCGACGCAGGCTACGAGTACGGCCGTTGGGAGCAGAACACGATCATCCGCCTGGCTTTCGGCCGCTCCTCCGATTCGGCGGTCGAATCGCCGGCGTCGATCGGCGAGAGCGAAGGCGCGATGCGCCTGGTCGACCGTCCCGACGGGCGCACGGTCGTCGCCCGCGAGTGCGCCGTTCCGCGCGTGATGCCCGGTGCGCTGGTGGCGATCGAGCAGGCGTGCGATCCGACGGCAGACGCCGGCCGAAGCGCGCCGCGCCAGGTCGGCCGGACGATTTCGCTCGGCACCGTCGAGGCGATCGAGCAGTTGCCGGGCCGCGAGAGTCATGCATCGCGCGCGCACTGGCTGGTGGTGCGACTGTGGGCCGGTGAGGCGTGGCCGGTGGGGGTTCGCGTCGGAGACGCGGCCGGCTTCGAGGACGCATGGCTGTTGCGAGGCCTGGGCGCGAATTGCGAGTTGCCCTGCGTCGTGATGGCGCCGGGACGCGCGCGCGGCGGCGACACCGGCGTGCTGCGGGAGCCGGACGGCGAAGTCGGGATCCGCTTCGTCAGCGTGCTCGAACGCGGCGCCGCCCACGAGCGTCTCTCGATGCGAACGGAGAGCGGGCGCCACCTGTACCGCTGAGCGGCCTGCCCTCGAAGGCGGCACCGGCGAATCGCGGTACCATCGGATGCAGGCACCGGGCGTTGCCGGTGCATCATCGAAAGCTCCGAACGCAGATGGCCGGTCTGAAGAACTCCCCCACTCCGTGGCCGACGAAGATCGTCGTGCACAAGCGCTCGCGCGTGCTCGAACTCGGGTTCTCCGACGGGCGCAGCTTCCGCCTGCCCTTCGAATACCTGCGCGTGCATTCGCCGTCCGCCGAGGTGCGCGGCCATGGTCCCGGCCAGGAGGTGCTGCAGGTGGGCAAGGCCGACGTCACCGTCGACTCGCTCGAGCCGGTGGGCAATTACGCGCTGCAGCCGCGCTTCAGCGACGGACACGCCACCGGCATCTATTCCTGGGACTATCTCTATTATCTCGGGCATTCGCAGGACAGGCTCTGGCGCGAATACCTGTCGCGCATGGAAGCGGCCGGCGCGAGCCGCGATGCAGCCGCGCCGATGCAGTCCTCGGCGTTGAAGCGCCCCGCACGCTGAACGCGTTCATGCCCTCGTCCGGCACGACTCATTTCGGTTTCCAGGAGGTCGACGAGCGCGAGAAATCGGGCCGCGTCGCCGGCGTGTTCCATTCGGTGGCGGCGCGCTACGACCTGATGAACGACCTGATGTCGGGTGGCCTGCACCGGCTGTGGAAGGCGTTCACCGTCGGACAGGCGAACGTTCGCCCCGGAATGCGCGTGCTCGACGTCGCCGGCGGCACCGCCGACCTGTCGCGCGCCTTCGCGCGCCGCTTGCACGGACGCGGCGAGGTCTGGCTTAGCGACATCAACGGGTCGATGCTGCGCATCGGTCGCGACCGGATGATCGACGACGCGCTGCTGCAGCCGGCCGTGCAGTGCGACGCCGAAGCGCTGCCCTTTCCCGACGAACACTTCGATCTCGTCAGCGTCGCCTTCGGCCTGCGCAACATGACGCACAAGGAGCGCGCGCTGTCGGAGATGCATCGGGTGCTGCGCTCGGGCGGGCGCCTGCTCGTGCTCGAGTTCTCGCGGGTTCGCAAGGAACTCGCCCCGCTGTACGACCGCTATTCGTTCGACGTGCTTCCCTGGCTGGGCGCACGGATCGTCGGAGACGAAGCGAGCTATCGGTACCTCGCCGAGTCGATCCGCATGCATCCCGACCAGGAAACGCTGAAGAAGATGATGGAGTCCGCGGGATTCTCCCGCGTTCGTTACTACAATCTCACTGCGGGCGTCGTCGCGCTGCACGAAGGCACGCGGCTGTAGACGCGCCGGCCCTGTCGGTCTTCCCCGGGCTTCGGCCCTCGTGATGCCGCTCGTTGCGGCCGTTTCGGAGCGTCCATGAACCGGTTCGTCGTTCGTCTTTTCTCCCTGCTCGTCGTGCTGCTCGCCGGCCTGTCGATGGCAATTCCCGAGGCGGATGCGCGTCGCCTCGGCGGCGGCAAGTCCTTCGGCCGGCAATCCGCTGCCCCGATCCAGCGCGACGCCGTGCGCCCGCCGCAGCAGGCCGCGCCGCAGCAGGCGCCGCAACGGCCCGGCGCCGCACCCGGCCAGGCCGCCGGCAACCGCTGGCTCGCCCCCCTGGCCGGCATCGCCGCCGGACTCGGGCTGGCGGCGCTGGCGAGCCATCTCGGCCTGGGCGAGGCGATGGGAACCGTCCTGCTGCTGCTGTTGCTCGGGGTGGGCGCGGTCTTCGTGTTGCGCGCGATCGCCGCACGCCGCGGGCCGACTGCGCCGCGGCCGGCGTACCAGGGCGGCTACTCGGCGTCGCAACTCGGCCGCGAGGCGGCGGTGCGCTATTCGCCCGACGAATCGACCACGTCCGCCGGCCTTCGATCGAGCGCGGTACTGCGCTCGTCCGAGACGCCCGCTGCCGGCGGCGGCACGCCGGGCCTTCGAATTCCCGAGGGCTTCGACGTCGAAGGCTTCGAGCGCAACGCGAAGGTGCAGTTCGTCCGGCTGCAGGCGGTATTCGATGCCGGCGACACGAAGGACCTGCGCGAGTTCACCACGCCGGAGATGTATGCCGAGTTGGCCCTGCAGATCGACGAGCGCCGTGGCGCGGCGAACCGCACCGACGTGGTAACCCTCGACGCGACGCTCCTGGGCATCGACTCCACCGCGCAGGAGCACGTCGCGAGCGTGCGCTTCTCGGGGATGATCCGCGAGGAACTCGGCGGGGCGGCGAAGCAGTTCGACGAGGTGTGGAACCTCGTCAAGCCGGCCGGCGGTCCCGGAGGATGGGTGCTCGCCGGAATCCAGCAGCTGGATTGAATGAACGATAACCCGCACGGCGAGGGCCAACGACTGCGCGAGCCGCTGCGCGCCATCGCGCAGCGCCTGGCCGGTGGGGGCGCGTCGGCTTTCGCCAGAGCGTTCAATCACCTGCTCCGACAGAACGACTGGGCGCGCGCACGCCTGGTGCCCTTCGCCGGCCGGCGCGTGTCGATCGTGCTCGAGGCACGCCCGTTGGCGCGGCTCGGGTCCGCCGGCGTGCTCGCGCAGGTCACCGGCGACGGCCTGCTCGACACCGGAGCAAAGGCCGCTGCGGGCGAATCTGCCGCGGGCGAGGCAGCCTCCGAGGCGCCGCTTCCTCGCGAGCCTGCGACCGGGGCGGCGCCGCCCGGGCAAGCGGGGGAGGCGGCGCGCTTCGATGCGCAGATGCACGTGCGCCCGTCGTTCGCGGCCCCGGGATCGCTGGTGGGTGAAGGAGCGCGCGGTCTTGCGCCCTACGTCCGGGTCGACGGCGAAGCGATGCTCTGCGCAGCACTCGTCGAAGTCGCCGAGGGCATGCGGTGGGACCCCGAGGAGGACCTCAGCCGCGTCACCGGCGACGTGCTCGCGCGCCGCATCGGGCGCGCAGTGGGGGCAGCGAGCGACGCGATGCGCGGGTTCCGCGCGCGCTTCGCCGGTTCCGCGGGACGTCGCTTCGCGGCGGCTTCGAGAACGCTGGTCGCGCGCGACGAGCTCGAATCGCTGCGCGCGACGCTCGATGCACTGGAAGACCGCCTGGCGAAGCTCGAAGCGAAGCGGCGGCCCGCTCTTGACTGAAAGGCGGTCGCGGCGCGCCGCACGTCTGGCTGCCTCTTCGCTGATCGCGCTCCTGGCCGGAGCGGCGGCTGCAGCGCCGGCCGCTCCCGCCGCTCCCGCCGCGGATCCCGTTGCCTCGATCGCGCCGTCGCTCATCGGCGAGCTGCGCGAGGCCGGGCTCATCGGTGTCGCGGAACCGGTGCGAGCGTTCACGTGGTCGACCGTGATGACGCGCCCGCTGCGCGCCCCCCGGCGGCACCGCGAGACCTTCGCCGGCACGCCGCCCGGCGACCCGGCGGGCCTGAGCCCGATGGTGCGCGAAGAGCTTGCCGAGGACGGAAGCACGAAGCGCATCGTGCGCGGGGTGAGCGTGCGCGGCCTCATCTTCGTCAAGCCCCGCGACACCGCGCTCGATGTGCGCGTTCGCGATCTGCACATGCCGCTGACCCGCGGCGAGCGCTTCCGCATCGAATACGACGACGGCGACGGACAGCTCGTCGAGGATTGCCGCGTGGGCGGAGAGGTCGCAGCTTCGACCCTCCATTCCGCGATACCGGGGTCGGCAACCCGCATCGACTGCACCGGCGCCGGACGCTACAAGCGCATCGGCGTGAACGTCAGCGCGACGGTGATGTACCTCCACGAGCCGGGCGTTTTCGTCGGCGTCGAGCAGGCGATCGACAGCCCGCTCGGACGACTGCGCTCCGGGGTGCGCATCGTCTCGTTCTCGATGGACAGCCACTGAGCGGGCCGCGCTTCGTCGATCAGTCCGGATCGTCTCCGGCCCGCAGCAACTCGATCCGTGCGCGCGTCACGCCGCGGCGCAACATGCCGAGCTTGCGCGCGGCGGCGCGGCTGACGTCGGCGATTCGCCCTTTCTCGTAGGGTCCGCGGTCGTTCACGCGCAACTCGACGCTGCGGCCGTTGCGCAGGTTCTTCACGCGCACGATCGATCCGAGCGGAAGTGTCGGATGCGCCATCGTCATCGACTCGGGGTCGAAGGGCTCGCCGCTGGCGGTCGGGCGCGAATCGAAGCGCTTGCCGTAGTACGAGATGCGGCCCTGCTGGTGCCAGTCCGGCGCGAAGGATGTCGCGTCGGACTCGCGCGCGGCTTGCCGCGACGCCGAAGGCGCAACGGGCGCCGCGCAGGCGGGAACGGGCGAGGTTGCGGCAAGAAAGGCGAACGCGGCGGTCGCGACGGCTGCGGTCGCCGCTGCGCGCAGCCTGCGAGCGCTGCTCATCCGCGTCCGATGTACGGCATCTTCGTCGCCATGACGGTCACGAACTGCACGTTCGCCTCCAGCGGAAGACTCGCCATGTGCACGAGCGTGCTGGCGACGTCGCGCACGTCCATCGACGGCTCGGAGGCGATCGCGCCGCTCGCCTGCTGCACGCCCTGCGACATCATCCGCGCGAGTTCGGTCGCGGCGTTTCCGATGTCGATCTGCCCGCATGCGATGTCGTGCTCGCGTCCGTCCAGCGACAGCTGTTTCGTCAGCCCCGTGACGCCGTGCTTGGTCGCCGTGTACGCGACCGATTTCGGCCGCGGCACGTGCGCCGAGATCGACCCGTTGTTGACGATGCGCCCGCCGCGCGGCGACTGCGACTTCATCGTGCGAAAGGCCTCGCGCGCGCACAGGAACATCCCGGTGAGGTTCACGTCGACCACGGCTCGCCATTGATCGAGCGTGACTTCGTCGATCGGTGCGGCGGGTGCGCCGACCCCCGCGTTGTTGAACAACAGGTCCAGGCGCCCGAACTCCGTGCGCGTGCGTTCGAACAGTGCCTGCACGGAGCGCTCGTCGCGCACGTCGGTCGGCACGGCGATCGCGCGCGCCGCGACGCCGGCGGCCTCTCCGATCGCGTCCTCGAGCAGCCGGGAGCGCCGCCCGGCGAGCGCGACGTTCCATCCGGCGCGCAGCAATGCCAGCGCGCAGGCCTTGCCGATTCCGGAGCCGGCGCCGGTGACGATCGCACTGCGGTTTCGGGTGTCCATCGGATGCGCTCCTCGAAGGCGGGACGGGGCTGAAAGAGTACACGGTGCGCCGACGCGACGATGGATCTCCATCGGCCGGATTTGCTAGGATGCGCGGTTGGTTTTCGCTCAGGAGTACAGGTGAAACACGCGTCCCCGGAAGCGTTTCTCGTATCGATCGCCCAGCGCGACCCGCATCAGCCGGAGTTCCTGCAGGCGGTCAAGGAGGTGATGCACAGCATCTGGCCCTTCGTGCTCGAGAACCCTCGCTACGCCGATTACGCGTTGCTCGAGCGGCTCGTCGAGCCCGACCGGGTGCTCCAGTTCCGCGTCGCCTGGGTAGACGACTCGGGTCGCACGCGCGTGAACCGTGCATTCCGCGTGCAGCACAGCATGGCGATCGGTCCCTACAAGGGCGGCATGCGTTTCCACCCGTCGGTGAATCTTTCGATCCTGAAGTTCCTCGCCTTCGAACAGACCTTCAAGAACGCGCTCACTTCGCTTCCGATGGGCGGCGGCAAGGGCGGCTCCGACTTCGATCCGAAAGGCAAGAGCGACGGCGAGGTGATGCGCTTCTGCCAGGCGCTGATGACGGAGCTCTATCGGCACATCGGCGCCGACACCGACGTGCCGGCCGGCGACATCGGCGTCGGGGCGCGCGAGGTCGGCTTCATGGCCGGAATGATGAAGAAGCTCAGCGACAACGCGTCGTGCGTCTTCACCGGCAAGGGGCTGAGCTACGGCGGCAGCCTGATGCGTCCGGAGGCCACCGGCTACGGAACCGTCTATTTCGCGCAGGAGATGCTGCGCCGCACCGGCCGCGCCTTCGAAGGCGCGACCGTCTCCGTGTCGGGTTCGGGCAACGTCGCGCAGTACGCGATCGCCAAGGCAGCCGACCTCGGCGCGAAGGTCGTCACGGCCTCCGACTCCGGAGGCACCGTCCATCTGCCGCAGGGATTCGACGAGGAGAGCATCGCTGCGCTGCTCGTGTTGAAGAACGAGCGTCGCGGCCGCCTGTCGGAGTTCGCCGAGGAGCGGGGCCTGCACTTCGAGCCGGGCCGCCGTCCGTGGCACGTGCCGGTGGACATCGCGCTGCCGTGCGCGACGCAGAACGAACTCGACGAGCACGATGCGCGTACGCTGGTGGGCAATGGCGCGTTCTGTGTCGCCGAGGGCGCGAACATGCCGAGCACGCTCGAGGCGGTCGACGTCTTCCACAAGGCCGGCGTGCTCTATGCGCCGGGCAAGGCGAGCAACGCCGGCGGCGTGGCGACCTCCGGGCTCGAAATGGCGCAGAACGCGCAGCGGCTCGGCTGGACGCACGGCGAGGTCGACGAACGCCTGCACGCAATCATGAAGGCGATTCACGAGAGCTGCGTGCGGCATGGGCGTCGCGACGACGGCACGATAAACTACGTCGACGGGGCGAACGTTTCCGCATTCGTCAAGGTGGCCGACGCCATGCTCGAGCAGGGCGTGGTCTGAACACAGGCCCGCGGCGGCACGCGTAGCGCCCCCGGGAATCCCGATGTCCACGAATCACTCTCGCGCTTCCAGTTCCGGGCCGCCGTGGTGGCTCCTGCTGCTGGCCGCTGCCGGCATCGCGGCCGGAATCTATCTGTGGCAGATGGAACCGGTTCCGCGGCTGCCTTCCCGCAGCGCCGCGCCGCCGGCTACGGCTCCGGCCGACGGCCCGGTCGACGGCACTGCCGATCGCCTGGGCGCCGTCGCCGATGCTTCGCCAGAGCCGGGTTCCGCCGTCGAGGCCGGGCCGAAGTTCCCGCTGCCCGAAGGCGCGCTCCAATCGGGCGGGCCGCTTCCCGCCGTCGAGGACAGCGATTCCCCGATCCTCGATGCGCTGCTCGCGCTGGCTTCGCGCGACCGTCTCGGGCAATTCTTCAACATGCAGGACTACGCGCGCCGCTTCGTCGTCACCGTCGACAACCTGCCGCGCCAGCTCGTTCCCATGCAATGGAGCGCGCTGCGGCCCGTGCCCGGTCGCTTCGCCGCCGGCGGCGACAGCGAGCGTCCCACGCTGCAGCCGGAGAACTACGCCCGCTACGACGCTTTCGTGCAGTTCGTCGAGGCGCTCGATCCGAAGACCGCCGCGAAGCTCTATTTCCGCTTCTATCCGCTGCTGCAGGAGCAGTATCGCGCGCTGGGCTATCCGCACGGCCACCTGAACGACCGGGTCGTCGCCGCCATCGACGACATGCTCACGGCGCCCGAGGTCAGCGGCCCGATCCGCCTCGTGCAGCCGCGCATCCAGTACCGCTTCGACGATCCGCTGCTCGAATCGTTGTCGGCAGGGCGCAAGATCATGATCCGGGTCGGCCCCGCGAACGCGGCACGGCTGAAGAAGGTGCTGCGCGCGCTGCGCGCCGAGATCGTTCGCTGATCGGGCGCGTCGCCTCGAACGCTTGATCCAGAGCAATTCGGGCGGGTGCCGATCGAGGGCAACATCGTTTCGATCGTGCAGCGCTCACGCGTTGCCGCGCTTCCGATGGGGCCTTGCATGAACTACACGCTGCCCGAGTTCTTCGCACACGCGCTCGCGCTCGAGCGCGAAGCGGCCGAACGCTACATGGAACTGGCCGAGCTGATGAATGCGCACGGCAACCGCGAGGTGTGGGCGCTGTTCCGCGACATGGTGCACTTCTCCACGCTGCATCACGACGACATCCAGCGAAGGGCCGGAGACCTCGAGTTGCCGCGGCTGAAATCGTGGCAGTACCGCTGGAACTCCCCGCCGGAGGCCGGCGGGGAAGCGACGTACGAGCGCCTGAGCGACCCGTTCAACGCGTTGCAGTACGCGCGCGAGAACGAAGTCCGCGCGATGGAGTACTACAGTTCGGTCGGGCAGAACGCCGAAGATCCCGACGTGCGCCGCCTCGCATCCGAATTCGCCGGCGAGGAAGCCGATCACGTCGACGCGCTCGACGACTGGCTGGCCCACCTGCGCAACCGGCCGCGCGCCTGGGCAGCCACGCGCTGAGGTGCGCGACGCTCCGGGTCCGGGGGCGTCGTGGTTGATGGCAAGCGCAGCCGGCGAAACGTTCAGCGAGGGGGGCAAGTGCGCGTTTCGCGTCGCAAGGCGTTGTCGAGCGTGCTCGCGCTCGGCGCAGCGACGGCGCTGCTTGCCGGCCGGGTTCGCAGCGAACGCGCGTCGCCGCCCGCGGATCGCATCCGTCCACCGGGGGCGCTTGCCGAGGCCGCGTTCCTCGGCGCCTGCGTGCGCTGCGGCCTGTGCGTGCGCGCCTGCCCCTACGACGTGCTGAGACTGGCCGATCTCGGTGAACCGGTGCAGGCCGGAACGCCGTATTTCGTGGCGCGCGATCACGCATGCCGGATGTGCGACGACATCCCCTGCGTGCCGGCGTGTCCTACCGGAGCGCTCGATCGTTCGCTCGTCGACGTGCGCAAAGCCCGCATGGGCGTGGCGGACCTCTCCGATTCCCGGCGCTGCCTGAGCTACACCGGCGCCGCCTACTGCCACAGCTGCTTCCAGGCGTGCCCGCTGAAGGGCGAGGCGATCCGCATGCAGCAGGGCCGTACCGACGCGGGAGGCCTGATCCGCCCGGTCGTCGATCCCGATCGCTGCACGGGATGCGGGCTGTGCGAACAGGCCTGCTTGCTCGAAGGCGATGCGGCGATCACCGTGCGCGCCGCCCATGCCGTAGGCGCCTGAGAACGTGTGAACCAATCGTCCATGCCCGTCTCGCGCGCCAGGAAGCGCCCGCTCTTCGTTGCAAATGCTCGCCATATCTACCGATATGGCTGCGCTTTGCGCCTCGATCGGACGCTTCCGGGCGCGCTTTCCGGTCACGGCCGATTGGTTCACACGTTCTGAGCGCGCAGGGCCGATGCACGCCGCGCGCTTTTCGCTGCTGCATCGTCGTCGCTGGCTGCTCGCGCGGCGTGCGGTGCAACTGGCCCTGCTCGTCGCGTTCCTGCTCGGACCCTGGGCGGGTCTTTGGATCGCCCGCGGCACGCTCGCCGCCAGCCGGTGGTTCGGCGCGCTGCCGTTGACCGATCCCTTCGTCGCGGTGCAGGCACTGCTTGCGCATCGTTCGATGGCGATCGAGGCGCTGCTCGGCGCCGGTCTCGTCGCTGCGGTCTTCGCGCTGGCCGGCGGCCGCTCGTTCTGCGCCTGGGTCTGCCCGATGAATCCGGTGACCGACCTCGCTGCGTGGCTGCGTGCGACGCTGCGCCTGCCGAGCCTGCTGGGCCATCGCCGGCCCGAGCGGCGCCTGCGCCATGCGGTGCTCGCCGTCGCGCTGGCGATCTCGGCGCTGCTCGGCACCGTCGCCTGGGAGACGGTCAATCCGATCACGCTGCTGCACCGGGCGCTGCTGTTCGGCCTGGTCGGCGGCTACGGAGCCGTGCTCGCCGTTTTCGTCTTCGATCTGCTCGTCGTGCCGCGCGGCTGGTGCGGACACGTGTGCCCGGCAGGCGCGTTCTACGGGCTCGTCGGACGGACCGGCGTCCTGCACGTGAGTGCGCCGCGGCGCGACGCGTGTACGCAGTGCGGCGACTGCTTTCGCGTCTGTCCCGAGCCGCACGTGATCGCCCCCGCACTGTACGGAGCGGCGCAGAGCCGCGCGCCGACGATCGCCAGCGCCGACTGCACGCGCTGCGCGCGATGCCTCGACGTATGTGCCGAGGACGTGTTCGATTGGGAGTGGGGTCGGGACGGTCGCGCGCGCCTGCGATAATCCGCCCGGCGCACGAACACGATAATGAACGACACCTCGATGCGGCCGGTTCCGGCCGGCCGGCAACGCCAGGCGCAGCCTCTTCCCGACGGGCGCGCACGCCGCCGGATCCTCTTCGGCGTGTCCGCCGCCGCATTCCTCGGGCCATTCACGCAGACCGTATACGCGCCCAGCCTGGTCGAGATCGGCACGGACCTGCAGGCGAGCACGCTGATGGTCAACCTGACGATCTCCGCGTACTCGATCATCTTCGCGATGAGCAGCTTCGTCTGGGGGCCGCTCGCCGACAGCCGGGGCCGGCGGACCGTGCTTCTTTCCGGGCTGGCGCTCTTCGTCGCGGGTTCGCTGCTGTGCCTGCTCGCTCCGGCGTACTCGCTGTTCCTCGTCGGGCGGATCGTCCAGGCCTGCGGCATCAGCACCGGATCGTTGATCGCGGCCACCGTGATCGGCGACGTCTATGCGGCGGGCGAGCGCCAGCACGCGATGAGCGTCAACCAGCTCGTCGTCTTCCTCGGGCCCGTCTTCGGCCCGGTGATCGGCGGCTTCGTGGCCGGCTTTCTCCATTGGCAGTGGGCCTTCGCCGTGCTGAGCGTCGCGGGCGTCGTCGTGCTGCTGTACGACCGGGCCGTGGTGCCCGAGACGGTGCATCACGCCCACGACGGCGCCGGCAGCATCACCTTCGAAAGCGTGCGCAGCATCGCGCGCGTCGGCCCCGCACGCGCGATTCTTCTCCTCGGCTTCGGCCAGTTCTACGGCTATTACGTGTTCCTCGTCTTCCTGCCGCTGCTCGTCGAACGCTTCGGCCTGTCGACGGCGCAGAAGGGAATCGCCTTCGTGCCGCTCACGGCAGGCATCCTCGCCGGAATCACCTTCGCCAAGCGCCGGCTCGCGCACTGGGCCAGCGAGCGAATCATCCGGATCGGCTCCTGGGCGATCGCCGCAACCGTGCTGGCGCTGTGGCTGCTCGTCTTCACCGGCACGCTGACGCTGTGGCGGCTCGGCGCCGCCATGATGCTGTTCGGCGTGCTGCTCGGCGCCAGCCTGCCGGCGCAATCGACGCTGCTGGTGAGTCTGTTCAGCGTCAATCGAGCCACCGCGATGGGCATCTACAACTTCACTCGTTTCATGGGCGCTGCGGCAGGACCGCTGCTGGGCGCGCTCGTGGCCGATGCCTTCGGCGACGCGGCGATGCTGGCTTCGCTCGCGCTGTTGCTGCTGGCGGCGGCGTATTCGATCCAGCGAAGCACGACGAATGCCGGGCGTCGCGGCGACATCTCTTCATAGGAGGCATCGTGTTCAAGCGCATCGATCACATCGAAATCGTCACTGTCGACGAGGAACGCGCGGTGCGCTTCTACACCGAAGTGCTCGGCTTCCGCGTGCGCTCGCGCTTCGCCGTTCCCGGTGGACTGAAGCTCGTCTATCTCGATCTCGGCGGCACGACGGTGGAACTGATGACCTTCACCGAAACGCCGCCGCAGCCGCGCGCCGAGGGCGAGCGCCTCGGCTACCGCATGATGGCGCTCGAGGTCGACGACATGCAGGGCGCGCTCGACGCGCTAAAGGCCAGGGGCATCGAATGCACCTGGGGTCCGCTCGTTCGTCCGGCGTATGCCCGGGCGGAAATCCGCGACCCCGACGGCAATTCGATCGAGCTTCGGCAATGGATCGGACAATGAGCCGGGGGTACCGATGCGGGAACGCCGGGACTACGACAACGATTCGTAGCCCGGACGAACTGCGCGAGCCGGTGCGGCCATGATCGAACCGCTCGCCGGAAAGAACGTCGTCGTGACCGGAGGAACGGGAGCATTGGGCGCGGCGGTCGTGCGTCGTCTGCTCGATTCGGGTGCAATCTGTCACGTGCCGAGCCGGCAGGCCGGCCCTGTGGCGCCGGGCGCGCATGCGGATGCCGTGCGACTGAAGATCGTTCCCGGCGTCGAACTGACCGACCAGGACGCCGTCGACCGGTTCTACGATTCGATTCCCGCGCTTTGGGCCTCGGTGCATCTCGCGGGCGGATTCGCCATGGGTTCGATCGTCGAGGCGTCGCGCACGGATTTCCTGCGGATGATCGAAACGAACGCCCTGACCGCGTACCTCGGCTCGCGAGCTGCGGTGCGCGCCATGCGCAGAACCGGCGAAGGCGGGCGCATCGTCAACGTCTGCGCGCGACCCGGACTCGAGCCGCGCAAGGGGGCACGCATGGCGGCCTACGCGGCGAGCAAGTCCGCCGTGGCCGCGATCACGGTGGCGTTGGCCGAGGAACTGAAGGACGAGCGCATTCTCGTGAACGCGATCGCCCCTTCGACGCTGGACACTGCGGCCAATCGCCGGGCGATGCCCGACGCCGACACGTCCCGGTGGCTCACGACCGAGGCGGCCGCCGAGGCGGTGGTGCAGCTCGTTTCCCCCGCCAACCGCGAGATCAGCGGCGCCGTGCTGCCGCTGTACGCGCGCGCCTGAACGTGCTTCCCCGCATGGAAGGTAGCGTTACGGTTCGAAGAGTCGATTCCACGAGCAGCAGCGCAAGCTCTTGTCGCGGTGCGACACGACGCCACGGGGCGGCGCAGCCGATCCGGCTTCAGTCCGGGCGCCTTGCTTCCCTTGCCGCTTCGCCGGCGGGCGGCCAGGCGATGCGCGCGCACGCTTCGCAGTAGATCGGACGCCTCGGAAGTCCTTCCTCGACCTGGCTGCCCCAGGCCGAAAGCGGCATCGCCGTCGGCATCGTCGGCGCCCCGCACAGTGCGCGCAGGATGTTGTTCCTGCGCGAAAGATGGTATTCCCAGAATCCGTGTGAAACCTCGGATACGACGAACTCGTTGCGCTCGGCTTCGGTGGTCGGCAGGGGCACCCCCTTCATGGTGTCGAACAGGCTCATCGTGTGTCCTCGGTCCTTGGTTCGTCAGGGTCGTCGAACGCTCCGATAGCCCGGCGAAGGCTCGCAGGCTCGTCGGATCGCTGCTTCGCGCAGGCAACGAAGCGCACCGCCAGCGTAGCATCGCCGCCCGCGAGCGCCTCGCCGCTACGGCTCGAAGGCGAGCATCTGCATCACCCGCTCCGCGAGGACGCTGCCTTCGGTGACGAATTCGCCCAGCACGCTGAAGTGATCGGCGCCGTGCACGACCTGCAGCGTGCTGCGATTGCCGCGCGCGAGCCAGGCGTCGTGCATGCGACGGCTCTGCTCGACGAACGCGGTCGTCTCGGCGGCGCCTACGGCGAAGAGCGCCGGCGCCGAGCCGGCAGCGACGCGAAACAGCGGGGAATGCGTCCGCGCACTTTCAGCGTCGAGTTTCAGGTTGCGGTTCAGCGTCGTGTCGATCAGCGGCAGCAGGTCGTAGATGCCGCTGAGCGCGATGACTGCCGCCACGTCGAGCGTCGGGCGCGTCAGCGCGAGTTCGATCGCGATGTGGGCGCCGGCCGAGTGTCCCGACACGATCAGCGGCATCGAGCGACGCGCTCGCGCAGGATCGCCCGACGCCTGCGCCGCGTCATCGGCTCGTGCCGCAACGCACGCCCCGATCGCGGGAATCGAACGCCGTGCCGAATCGAGCAGTGTCGCCAGGTCCACGGTCGGGCATAGCGGGTAGTTGACCAGCGCCACGTGCAGTCCCCGTCGCGTGAAGGCGGGCGCCAGGAAGCGGAATCCCGACTTGTCGCGCGACTGCCAGTAGCCGGCGTGGAAATACACGAGCACGCCGCGCGCCGCTCCGTGTGCGACGAACAGGTCGAAGGTCTCGCGTGGCCGGCTTCCATAAGGCAGATCGAGTTCGCAGCGCTCGCTCTGCACGGCATCCGCTGCGCGCGCTTCGTAGCCGGCGAGCATCGCGGGGAACGTGGGGCGGTACTGGCCGGTGACGTATTCGGACTCGGCGTGTTCGGATGTCATGATGCGATACATCGATCGTCTGCTTTCATCGCGTCGGAAACCGCTCGGCTTCGGCTCGGGCGCCGCGCGACGGCCCTTGCATCCGCAGCTCGATCGCCGACAACGCACCGAGCGCTTCGGCCGCGATGCCGATCGAGCCCTGGTCGCCGACATCGGAGTCGCGCAGATTGATCCGGATCCGCTTCGCACTGCGGTGCCGCACGAGCCGGTCACCGAAAAGGCGCAGCGTCGGAATCGCCGTGCCTGCGCCGACCTCGACGATGACGAGTCGCTGCACCGCATCGAGCCACTCGACAAGCTCCCGGTATTTCGCCTCCGACTGATCACCGACCCATTGCGCGTCGTCGAACATCAGGATGTTCGGCCGGGCCATGTCACTGCACCGTCGGCACAGCGGCAAGTTGCCGACCCATCGCAGTTTCCCGTCGACCACCGGCTGCAGCTTCGTTGCCGGCCAGGTGCCCGCATCGCACGGCTTCGTGCATTGAAGATCATGGATCGAGCCGTGGCACTCATGGACGTACTTCGCGATGAACCCCGCCTTCTGGAAATGTCCGTCGACGTTCGTCGTCGAAACCCACCAGCCGTCGGGCATCGATTCGCACCAGCGGTTCAGGATCGCGAAGCCGGCATGCGGGGCGGTTTCGCGATACATCGTCAGTCGGTGACCGTAAAAGCCCCACGCGAGTGCCGGATCGTCGACGAAGGATCGTGGGTTGGCGATGTCGCCCAGGCGGATCGCCGAGCCGCGCAGCGCCGGATATGCGCGCCAGAAGCCCTCGTCGCCGCGAAAGTCGGGCAACCCGGAGTCGACGCCGATGCCCGCGCCGGCGAGCACGAGAAGACCCGTGCCCTGCGCAATGCATTCCGCGGCGCGGCAAAGGAGTGAGTCGTCGACCGATTGCTCGCGATGGTTCGTCATTCCTCTGTCGTCCGCGACCTGCAGGCGCGCAAGACCACGCCTATGTCGGTACCCCGCAGGCTACGCCGCCCGGCGCGGCGCAGGAAGCGCGGCACCGCAAGCGCAGCCTTGGGCGCCCGCCGCTCGCAGTGCTGACTTCAGGCGGCCGCGGGATCCGCGCGGCGCGTGGGCCGCCCGACGCACGGCGGGTCGGCGCACGCAGAAACGCTGCAGAGCGCAGCATCTCGAGACGTGCAAATTCTTGCTCGAGCAGAAACGCTGTTTTTTGCAGCAAACGGGCGGATGGGGGATGGGTGTCCGGCGTCAAGCTACCGGCGCAAGTCGAGGCGCTCGAGCGCAAGGATCCGGACGGCCACATGAAGAGGAACGGTACCGGCTGTTCTTCCGGTTCCACGCACAAGCCAAGGCGATCGTCTTCGCCTGGATCAACGACGAGGACACGAAGCGGGCCTACGCAAGCGCCGACGATGCCTGGCGAATGTTTCGCTGGATGCTCGACAGCGGCCACACGCCGTCGAACCGGGGCCAGTGCGAACTGCACCCCGCCGCCACTTCCTCGCAAACCCGCAGAAAGGGGATTGGTGGCCAAGGGCGGAATCGAACCACCGACACAAGGATTTTCAGGCTTCTGACGTGTGCGTAGTTCCTTGATTTCCAGCGGGCGGGCGGCCTAGACTGCAGTCGGTTTGCACAGGATTGCACACGGACCATCGTTGGTCGCCGCTACTGGAAGTCACTGCACATGGGAATCCACCTCTTGCCCTCGGGGCGCTATCGCCTGCAGGTCCGCCGCGCCGATCTGCAGGTCGACACGACGTACGACACCGAAGCCGCGGCGCGTCGAGCGCAGGCGCAGTACCTCGGGCGCTGCGTCAAGCGCACCGGCCCGACGCTGGACAAGACCTGGGGCTTGTACCTCGAGTCGCGCCAGTTCCTCGAAAAAAAGGCGAACACGCGCCGCTCGGAGGAGACGCACGTCAAGCCGGGTCTGGCTCGCCTGGGCGATCGTGCGCTCGTGGCGATCACGGCCGATGACATCGATTCGTTCATCGTGGCGCGCCAGAAAGCGGGCATGCGCCCGGACACCGTGCGCAACGAGGTCGCTGCACTGTCGGCCGTCTTCGCTTTCGCACAGAAGCGCTCGATGCTCAGCGCCAATCCGTGCATCGGTGTTCGACGCCCGAGCGCGCCGCGCGAGAACCGCCGCATGGCGGCGGGCGACCAAGGTTCGCTGATTACCGCACTCACGCACCCGACCTATCGATTTCGAGCCGTGGCGCGGCTTTGCCTGCTGGTTCGCGAAACCGGCGCCCGTCCCGGCGAGTGGTCCAATGCCTGCTGGCGCGACGTCGATCTCGATGCGCGCAAGGTGACCTTCCAGAACACGAAGTACAAGAACCAGCCGCGCACAATTCCGCTCACGGGTGCGGCGATTCACGTGCTGGGCAATCAGCTCGAGGACATCACGATTCGCGAAATCGATGCCTTCGGCGACTCCGAATGGGTGTTCCCGGCGGTGGCGAGAAACGGCGAATTGACGTCGTTTCCCTACAGCGGATCGGTGCGGGACATGAAGGCGCAGGGACTACTTCCGCTCCGGTTTCGGCCGCACTCCGGCCGGCACGAGTACATCTCGACGCTTGTCGAAGAATCCGACCTCGACGACTCGCGGATCATGACGCTCGTCGGCCACCACAGCCCGGCCTCGATGCAGATCTACACGCACGCCCGCGGCGTGCGCTATCGGCCGCAGCTCGAGGCGCTCGAGCCGTCTCGTCGCACGGAGCGGGCGCGCGAGGTGGCGAAGGCGACCGGCATGCCGGTAAATCTCGTGAACTCGTACCTGGAGCGACGCCGACAGAGCGATCTGGAGGACGGTGTCGAAGACGGCGGTGACGAGCTTCTCTTCGATCCGGACGTCATCAGCGACATCAAGACGATGTCGCAGGCGCTGGGCTCGAGCGACGTGGAGCGGATGCGGACGCTTCTTCGCATCCGGACGGCGAAAGCGGCGGCGAGCGCCGCTCCTTCGCAGCGAACGCCGAAAAAGGCGCTCGGCAAGTCAGCGCGCCGGTAGCAGCCGACCTCGGGGCGCGCGGCTGCCGTCCCCGAGCGTCGCCGCCTGCACTCTTCTTTACGCCCTCGGTCGTCGGCGCCCGCGCTCGTGCTCGGGCGCGAAGGTCGAGGTTGTCGACCATCTCTCGGCCTGCGCGGTCGTCATCACTGCGGCGGGTGGTACCCAACGCATGCCGTTGCGTTCTGCTATGGCAACTTGCAGGTCGTCGCCCCGCAGGCGAACCGCGACGACACGCCCCGCGGGAATGGACAGCGGGCGCGAGGCCCACAGGATTTGAACCGGTTGCCGAATCAGGGCGCTGCTTCGCCGGGTCGGCTCGGCGGGATCGCTTTCGGCGGAAGACGCTGCGACCGCAGCGCGAGGGGTGCGAATGTAGCCTTGCATGCTGAACTCCGATTGGCACCGCGACCAACGGACGCAATTCGAGCGTCAGTTGCGCGGCAAGTCGGGTTCAGCGAAAGGGCTACATCGGGAATGTGGGTGTGGTGGTGCGCAACGATACCGCGTTTCGGGAGCAGTTCCAAGGCACTGACGAGGATGCTCACTTCTTCGCGTCGACTCGGACGACCTCGACTATCCAGTTCTCGGGCGCGGGAGCGCGGCCGAGAACACGGACGTGCCAGACCTCCACTTCCCGGTCTGTGGACTGTGTGGCGCTCGCCAACGCCGCCGCAGCCGACGGGACGAGGTGGACCTCGAAGGTCGCGTGGAAACGCCGAGGGCGCTCGATGAGGCGAATGTGAGGCAGGACTTGCTGCAGCGCGACCTGCGCGGCTCCCACGTCTTCACCTTCGCTGGAGAGCAACTCGCCCAGCAACTCTCTCGGGTCGACGGTCAGTTGTGCTTGGAGCGCCTGCCGGTCAATGCCGGCCGCCCTTGCTTCGATGGCCGTGACCTTTGCCGCGAGTGCACTACGCTGCGCGTGTGCGGCGCGCACTTCGCGCTCCAGGCTACCTGCGTCCTCGCCGACGTCACGCAACAAGCGGACGAGGCGATCGTAGCTGCGCTCGGCTACAGCGAGTTGGCGGCGCAGTTCCGCCAGATGCGCCTCGAGAGGTTCCTGCAGCTGGGCGCGGATTCGCTCGCGGAACGCGGCGAATGCATCGGGCCCGAAAGCCTGGTCCAGCAACATGCGTATGCCGCGAATGAGCGGGGCCAACGATACGTAGCCGTGAGTCTCATCTTGGTGACCTACCGTCTTGGCCTGTCCGCACTGTGCACACGATACCTGCGCCGGGTACCCAGCGTGCGCTCGAACGCAGAGCGTCGCTTCACACATTCCGCAGCGGACAAGGCCGGCGAACAGATGTCGTCGTCCGCCGCGAAACTGCTTTTCAGGCAGCGTTCCGACGCACTTCCACCACAACGCGTCGGGGACGATGCGTAGCTGCGGACGTGAGTATTCCAGAGGCTCCAGAATCCGGTGCGTCTTCTTTGCCTTGGCACGCAGGAACGCGCTGCCTTGCCAGACGTAGACGCCGCGGTATATTGGGTTGTGCAGCATTCGGTAGACAGACGCGGCGCGCCAGTACCCGTGTTCGTACTTGCGGGGCTTCCGTGGCGGTTGGATGCCACTGGTGTTGAGCCAGCGCGCAATCGTCGAGTACGAAGCGCCCGTCGCTCTCCGCTCGTACATCTTGCGAACGACGTCGGCTTCCTCGGCGTGTATCTCCCAGATTGCACCGCTGGGGGCGTCCTCTTCTCCCAAGCGGCGAAGACGGTAGCCGAAGGGCGGTGCTGCCAGCATGAAGCCGCGTTCGAGCGCCCCCTTCATGCCGCGTTCGACGCGAAAGCGCAGTTCTCGCACGTGGTGGGTCGCCAGCGCGCTCGATATTTCGTAGTAGAGCTCCCAGTTCGGGTTCGCGGAGTCGATGCCGTTGGCGGCGATGAATCGGACGTTGTGGTGCACGAGAAGAGCCTTGAGCTCCGCCAGTTCCACGGAATCGCGCGCGATTCGACTCACCTCGTCCGTGATAAGCACGTCGAACTCGCCAGAGGCGATCGCCGCCCGCAGGGCCGCGAAGCCGGTCCTCAGGTGAGTGCTGTCGCCTTTTCCGCTGATGGCGCGGTCGATGAACTGAAGCTCGTCTTTGATGACGAGTCCTTCGCTCCGGGCAACGTCACGGCAGCGCCGGACCTGGTCGTCTATCGACGTCGCGCTTTGGGTCGGGTCGCTGTATCGCGCGTAGAGGGCTGCGACGGGAGGGTTTCTCTTTTGCATGGGGGGGCTCGAACATCGGCTGTTTTGATGTTTCGTGTAGCGATCCGCGCGAGAAGCTCGATGAGGTCGAGCCAGCGGGGGTTTAGCGGCATCGGTTTCTCCTTGGTGGAGCGCTTCCTCGCGGCGCAAAGCCGCGAGATCGCGTCGTTGCGGCCGGGCGCCGCCAGGTCATGGCTGCCAGTGCCGGGAACCGGCGGCGGACGTCCTGATGCGGGGTTGGTAATGTTTGGGGACCCAAACGACACGAACTACCGATGCGTTACGCGGCTGGGTGGCTCACGACGTCACGCGCTGGTAGCCGCGAATCGTTGCGACGACTCGAGACGACCTGCGTCAGCGGAAGCCGTAGCGGTGGCTGTGCTGTCGGTGGTGTTGATCGCCGGCTGCGTCACGGTGCACCGCAGTGGGCTGCGCTGACCGTGCTTGACAGCAGCGTCGGTTTTGTCCGGCGTTAGCCCGGCCCGAAAGAGAAAGGGGCCAGCTCTCGCTGACCCCTTGGCTTCACGCCGTGACGGGCAGGTCAGTCGAAGCATTGAACCAAGGAACCCTCGGGTGGGTCAGATCTACTCCGACGTTTCCCGATCAAAGTGGGTCAGGATTCAACCGACGTTGACGCGGAGCCCGGAGCCGACCGAGGAGACCGCTGCTGACGGTGCGATCGATCTCGACGCCACCAATGCGCTGCTGACGAAGACGTTGACGGCGTTGCGCGCCATCGCAGCCCGCCACGGCGACCAACTGAAGACCGAGCTGGGCGCCACGGACGAAAAGGACCAGCGGGTCGTCGACGAGTTGTTCGAGGAGGAGCTTGATCGCCGGCTTCGTGAAGACGACGAGTTTCACCGCATCAGCGACGAACTCATGGACGAGATCGAGCTTCGCTTTTCGCTGCTGACGGATGGCACGGTACGTCGCAACAAGCAGGGTTGGCCGCAATCGTGGTCGTGGGAGACCGACGACCGTGAGACCTTCATCAAAACGGTCACACGTTTCTCCAGCAACCACTCCTCACGCTTCGGGTGCCTGCTGACGCCGCTGGTGAACGGAGTCCGCGTGTCCGGTGCGTTCCTGCCGGCATGGAACGGCGGCCAGCAGCCCAAGCTCGTGCTTCTCGACGGTGAAGGCCTGGGCCACACGCCCAAGTCGGTAGCGGCCATCTCGACCTCGCTGACGCGGCGCATCGAGTCGACAGATGCCATCGTGCTCGTCGACAACGCCGTGCAGCCGATGCAGGCTGCGCCGGTTGCAGCCATGAAGGAAATGATCACGTCGGGCAGTGCCAGCAAGCTCCTGCTGGTGTTCACGCACTTCGACGAGGTCAAGGGCGACAACCTGCGCAACGCGGCAGATCGGGAGCAACACGTCCTGGCTTCCGCCGAGAACGTCCTCGCTTCGATCGGCGAGGAGCTGGGTCCGTTCGCGGAACGTGCACTTCGCGGCCGCCTGAAGGACGCCTGCTTCTTCGTCGGCGGGATCGACGAAGACCTGGATGCCGCGAAGAACCCCCACAAGCGGACCATCGGTCAGATGCAGGCGCTGCTAGCCGCCATCAATGCCATCGTGGAGAAGCCCGAGCCCGTTCTCGCAAAGCCGGTGTACGACCGCATGAATCTCGTCCTGGCCGTCAAGAACGCCGCCGAGAGCTTCCACGATGCATGGTGGCCGCGCCTCGGCCTCGCCTACAAGCCTGGCGTGGGCAAGGAGCACTGGAAGCGCATCTGGGCATTGAGCCGACGACTCAGCACACCCGGCCTCGGCGACGAGTACGACAACCTCAAGCCGGTCGCGGACCTCCGCAAGCAGCTTCAGGATCGGCTGTATGTGCTGCTGCAGAACCCGCTGCGGTGGGACCCCGCCGAGCCGACGGACGACGCGCACAAGCTGCGGGTTTTTGACGGCCTGGCCAACGCACTATCCGCCAAGACCCTGGACCTCGCCACCCGCCGCGTTCGGGCCGAGCGGATGCCGGAATGGCAGTCCGCGTTCAACCAGTCAGGTCGCGGCTCCAGCTACGCGCGCGCTTCGATCATCGGCGAGCGCATCTACGAGCGCGCGGCGCCGATCCCTGACGTGACCCCGTCGCCGGATCGCAATTCGTTCCTGCACGAAGTCGCGGCCGTGGTGGAAAGCGTCTGCGCAGAGGAGGGTGCGGCGCTCGCGTGATCGACCAGCAGCTGCTGGGGTGCGTCGGGGGTGGTGGCCGCCCGGCCCGTGGAGCGGCCGGCAAAGATAGGCTTGACGAATACCTGCGATATAGCAAATATTGCAGACATGACAAAACGACCTAACTTCCCAGCCGTCCTGCGCTCGGTGCGTGCAGCCCTGAACCTCACCCAAGGGCAGCTCGCCGAGCGCCTGGGCGTCTCCTTCGCCACGGTAAACCGTTGGGAGGGGGGCGGCAACCGGCCGCAGCGCGCTGCGCAGGAGGCCATCCTCGCACTGGCGGCTGAAGCCGGTGTGGACGGCGCGGACACCGCCGCCTCGGAGGCGGCGGACGCTGCTGCGCAGGTCACTCGCCGGCGGGCGACCCGGGGCGCGGCCCCGGCGCCCACCACCAAGCCCATGGAGCAGATGCTGTGGGACGCAGCCTGCTCGATTCGCGGCGAGAAGGACGCCGCCAAGTTCAAGGACTTCCTGCTGCCGCTGCTGTTCCTCAAGCGCCTGTCCGACGTCTTCGATGACGAGATCGCGCGGCTGGCCGAGGAATACGGTGACCGCGCCACCGCGTTGGAGATCGCCGAGTCCGATCACTCGCTGATGCGCTTCTACCTGCCGCGCGAAGCACGCTGGGCCGTGATCAGCGGGCGCGAGCGGTACGAGTGGCCCCTGGACGACAAGGGCCGCAGCACCGCGCCAAAGGATCTGGGTGAGCATCTGACCAAAGCGGTTCGCGCCGTCGTGAAGCAGAACCCATCGCTGGCCGGCGTCATCGACATCGAAGACTTCGCGGCCGAGCGCAATGGCGAGCGCGACATCAACCCGGCAAAGCTGCGCGGAGTGGTCGAGACCTTTTCTGACCCACGCTACCGCCTCGGCCTGGCTGACGTGCAGCCCGACTTCCTTGGCCGCGCCTACGAGTATCTGCTGCGCAAGTTTGCCGAGGGCTCCGGCCAGAGCGCGGGCGAGTTCTTCACCCCGACCGAGGTCGGCTTCCTCATAGCTCACCTGATGCGGCCGCGTCCGGGCGAGACCTGCCACGACTACGCCTGCGGCTCGGCGGGCCTGCTGGTCAAGCTGCAACTCGTTGCCCGTGAGCTCGACCCCACGACCAAGGTGCCCCTCAAGCTGTCGGGCCAGGAGCTGCAGGCAGAGAGCTACGCCGTGGGGCAGATGAACGCGATCATCCACGACATGGACGTGGAGCTGGCGCGCGGCGACACGATGATCAACCCCAAGTTCCGCACGGCCGAGGGCACGATCAGGCAGCACGACATCGTCGTCGCCAACCCCATGTGGAACCAGCCGTTCGCGCCCGACATCTTCGCCAACGACCCATTCGACCGCTTCCGCACCACAGGCGGCATTACCAGCGGCAAGGGCGACTGGGCCTGGCTGCAGCACACGCTGGCGTGCATGGATGAACATGGCCGCGCCGCCGTCGTGCTCGACACCGGCGCCGTAACGCGCGGCTCCGGCTCGAAGAACGAGGACAAGGAGCGCAACGTCCGCAAGTGGTTCGTCGATCGGGATCTGATCGACGGCGTGATCCTGCTGCCCGAGAACCTCTTCTACAACACGACCGCGGCCGGCGTCATCGTCGTGTTGAACAAGCACAAGCCGGCATCGCGCCAAGGCAAGATCGTGCTGCTCAATGCGAGCAAGCGGTTCAGCAAGGGCCGGCCCAAGAATTACCTCCGTGACGAGGACATTCGCCTTCTTGCGGGGATGTACCTGAAGGGTGACCCAGTGGCCGGCGAGCTGGGCGTCATCACGACAGAGCAAGCCCAGGAGGCGGACTACAACTTGAGCCCAAGCCGGTGGGTAGCGCAAAACTGCGATGCTGAACACGGCTCCGTGCCGGCACTGGTCAAGGAACTGCAGCGCCTCGCCAAGCTTGACGCGGAGATCACCGGCGAACTCGTGCGTCTACTTCGACCTCTGGCGACATCGGAGGAGGCGTGATGGCACCCGCGTGGACCACAGAGTCAGTGGCTGAATGCCTGACACCCGTACCCGCCGCCGGGAAGACCAAGCTTCAGGCGCGGGACTACAAGCTGGCCGGGCGCTTTCCGGTCGTTGATCAAGGCCAAGAACGCATCGCGGGGTGGACCGACGACGAGACCGCTGTCATCAAGGAGCCGCTTCCGCTCATCGTCTTCGGCGACCACACGCGTGCCTTCAAGTTCATCGATGAACCGTTCGCGCGTGGCGCAGACGGAACTCAGCTCCTGAAGCCGAAGCCCGGCATCGACCCGCTCTTCTTCTTCTACGCTTGCAAGGCAATCGATCTGCCGGCACGTGGCTACAACCGGCACTTCACGATTCTTAAGGAGCAAGCCCTCTCGTACCCAGGTGAAGCAGAGCAGAAAGCCATCGGATCGGTTCTTCGTCGCATCGACTCCGCGCTAGAACATGAGTCGGCGTTGAGTGGGAATCTGCAAGCCCTAAAGCAGGCGGCGATGCGAGAGCTCTTCGCTCGTGGTCTGCGCGGGGAGCCGCAGAAAGAAACAGAGATTGGGGCAGTCTCCGAAAGCTGGGAGGTCACCACGTTCAGCCAGGTCCGTGAGTGGCTGCAATACGGGACATCGATTCACTGCACGCTCGAGCCGCGGCGCTTTCCCGTCCTGAGAATTCCGAACATCGAACCGGGACGCGTAAACGCATCTGACCTCAAGTACTGCGATCTGACCGAAGAGGATGCAAACAAATACCTCCTTGAAAACGGCGATCTTCTTTTCATTCGCACCAACGGCGTGCTGGAGCGGCTCGGCTCCTGTGCCGTGTATGAGGGCGTGCCGCGGAACTCCCTCTTCGCGTCCTACCTCATCCGCGCGCGGCTTAAGTCGGGAATCGATCCCCGGTATGTCGCCTACTTCTACGCCTCCCAGCGCGGCACCTCGCTGGTTGCCGGTCGTGCAACGCCGGCAGCAGACGGCAAGTACAACCTGAACACTGGGACCATCGACTCGCTACCCCTGCCTTTGCCTCCGACCCTGGAAGAGCAGCGCGACATCGTTGCCGCCCTTGACGCGGTCGACCGCAAGATTGACCTGCACCAGCGCAAGCGGGCCGTGCTGGAGGACCTCAACAAGGCCCTGCTGCACAAGCTGATGGCCGGCGAAATCGCGGTCGACGAGCTGGATCTTTCGGCGCTTGACCGCGCTGCTGTCACCGCCGAGGAGGCAACTGTATGAGCACCCTGAAGATCGGCGAAGCCGGCACCGTTCAGTTCCCGATGGTCAACCACGCCGTGGAAATCGGCTGGACAGCAGTGACCGACAAGGATGCCCAGTCCCTGCGCGGTGGCGTGGCCGGCGGATTCTTCCGCAGCGTTCTCGAAGCCAAGCTGGCCGAGTTCAACTCGTGGCTGACGGTCGACATGGTGCGCTCGATCATCGAGCGGCTTGACGCGCTGCCGCCCAACATCGAAGGCAACCGCGAGATGCTGGCCTGGATGCGGGGTGAGCGTCAGTGGTACGACGAGGCCGAGAAGCGCCACCGCCCGGTGACGCTGATCGACTTCGAGACGACCGCCAACAACGCCTTCCACGTGACCTGGGAGTGGGTGAGCAAGCCGCCGGCACGTACCAAAGGTAACCGCGCCGATGTGATGTTCGTCGTGAATGGCTTGCCGGTGTGCATCGTTGAGCACAAGAACCCCAAGGATGGTGACGCCATCGAGCGCGCGATCAAGCAGCTTCGCCGCTACGAGCTGGAGACGCCCGAACTGCTGGCCGCGCCGCAGCTCTTCAACGTCACGCATCTGCTGGACTACTGGTACGGTGTGACATGGAACACGAACCGGCGCGACATGGCGCGCTGGAAGCAGTCCCGCGAAGAGACCTACCGCTTTGCGGTGCAGGCGTTCTTCGAACCCACCGACTTCCTGCGAACGCTGCAGCACTGGATCTTGTACTACGTGCAGGACGGCGAGACGCGCAAGTCCATCCTGCGGCAACACCAGCGGCGCGCCATCGATGCGATCACCGAGCGTTGCCTCGACCCGGTCAAGAAGCGCGGCCTGATCTGGCACACCCAGGGTTCGGGCAAGACCTTCACACTGCTAACGGCCGCCCGGCAGATCTTGGAGGACAAAGCCCGCTTCGACAACGCGACGGTGATCCTGGTCGTCGATCGCACCGAGCTCGAGGGCCAGCTGCGCGGTTGGGTCGAGCGGCTGCTGGGCGAGATGCAGCAGAAGGACATTGCCGTCAAGCGCGCGCACACGAAGGCCGAACTGCAGGCGCTGCTCGATGCCGGGTTCCGCGGCTTGATCATCGCCATGATCCACAAGTTCGAGGCGATCCGCAAAGACAGCTTCACCGCGCCCAACGTCTACGTGTTCATCGACGAGGCGCACCGTTCGGTGGCCAAGGACCTGGGCACGTACCTGATGGCTGCACTGCCCAACGCCACGCTGATCGGCTTCACCGGTACGCCGATCGCCCGCACGGCGCAGGGCGAAGGCACCTTCAAGATCTTCAGCCCGGACGACGAACAGGGCTACCTGGACAAGTACTCAATCGCCGAGTCGATCGCCGACGAGACCACCCTGCCCATCAAGCACGTGATGGCGCCGAGCACGATGACCGTGCCGGTGGATCAGCTCGACAAGGAATTCTTCGCCTTGGCCGGCAGCGAAGGCGTGACCGATGTCGAGGAGCTGAACAAGGTGCTCGACCGCGCGGTGGGGCTGCGTACCTTCCTGTGTGCCGATGACCGGATCGAAAAGGTCGCCGCGTACATCGCCGAGCACTTCAAGGAGAACGTGCTGCCCCTGGGCTACAAGGCGTTCGTTGTCGCAGTGAACCGCGAGGCCTGCGCAAAGTACAAGCAGGCACTGGACAAGCACCTGCCGCCTGAATGGTCGGTGCCGGTGTACACGGAGAACGCAGCGGACGCCATCGACCGGCCGCTGGTGGCCCAGCTCCAGCTCTCGGAAGAGCGTGAGGAGGATGTGCGGCTGCTGTTCAAGAAGCCCGCCGAAGACCCGAAGATTCTCATCGTCACCGACAAGCTGCTGACCGGCTACGACGCGCCGCCGCTGTACTGCCTGTACCTCGACAAGCCGATGCGCGACCACGTGTTGCTGCAGTCCATCGCACGCGTGAACCGGCCCTACATCGATGCGCAGGGCGTCGCCAAGCGCATCGGCCTGGTGGTGGACTTCGTCGGCGTGCTGCGCGAGCTGAAGAAGGCGCTGGCGTTTGACTCCAGCGACGTCGGTGGGGTGATCGAGGGCCTGGATGTTCTGCTGCATGACTTCGAGCAGCGCATGGCCACCGCCGAGAAGGACTATCTCGATGCCGGCGAAGGGGGCAGCGCTGACGAACGGCTGGAACGGCTCGTGTACGGCCGCTTCCTGGAGCCCGAGGCGCGCAAGGCGTTTTTCGAGGCCTACAAGGAGATCGAGGCGCTGTGGGAAATCCTTTCGCCCTCGCCCGAGCTACGCGAGTACATCGAAACCTACAAGCACCTGTCCCAGCTTTATGCAGCCGTCCGAAATGCCTATGCGCCCAAGGTCGGCTTCATCGGAGACCTGGCGCACAAGACGCAGCGCTTGATCGAAGCCAGCGCCACGCAGCAGGGGCTGGGTGCCTTCACCAAGAGCGTCACGTTCGATGTGAAGACGCTGGAATCGCTGCGCGGAGACAAGGGCTCCGACGAGGGCAAGGTGTTCAACCTCGTGCGCGGTCTGCAGGAGGAGATGGACGACGACAGCGCTAAGGCGGCGCTGCTGCAACCGCTGAAGGAGCGCGCTGAGCGCATCCTCAAGGACCTGGAGGAGCGCAAGACGAATGGTCTGGCCGCGATGGACCTGCTGGCGGCACTCGCCGCCGAGAAGGACGCGGCACTGAAATCGGCTCAGGACAGCGGCCTGTCAGCGCGAGCGTTCGCGGCTGCCTGGACCCTGCGCACCGACGCCGCCCTGCAGACTGCCGGCATCGACCCGATGGGCCTGGCCAAGGAAGCCGAGGAACAGCTGGCCCGCTTCCCCAATGCGGCGGTCAACTCCGACGAGCAGCGCCGGTTCCGCGCGGCGCTCTACAAGCCCCTGCTGAAGCTCCCGCAGGATGAACGAGCCCGCGTCGTTGATCTGGTCGTGAAGGTGCTGCTGGAGACGGGGGCGTGAAGTCGTCACTGTTTCCGGCGCAGGAGCTCAAGCGACGAACGCTCGGCTGGGCCACAAGGCTTCGAGTGAATCCGAAGGTCATCCGCGTGCAGGAGATGCGCAGGAAGTGGGGGTCTTGTTCGTCGGCCGGCACGGTCACCCTGGCCAGCGACCTCGCTGCGCAGGACCCTCGCTTTCAGGACTACGTGATCGTTCACGAGTTGCTGCACTTGCGGCTGTCGACGCACGGCCGGGTGTTCAAGGCGCTGATGAGCGCCCATGTGCCCGGCTGGCAGGCGATGGAGCGACGTCGGATGCGGGACGCACGCAATAGCTCTGCCGAACCCCTGACCGGGCGGCCAAAGGGGGCGGCGCGATGACGGCACAAATTCCAGACAGCATCACCGTCGATGGGCGGCGTTGGGTCATCGACGAGTGGGATGGCGAGCGTGACTGCATCCCTGCCAATGAATCGCTCGGATTTCGGACTGTGAGCCCGGCAACCAACAACTGGCGCGGCCGGATCGACCATTTCCTGATCTGGCACGACCGCCTGCTGCTGTTCAAGGTTGAGGTAAGCCTTCATCCGGACGACAAAGGGATCTTGCCGTTCGGGTCGCGCCGAGAGATCGTCCAGCGCTACGACCAGCTTGAGCACTGAGGTGCGGACGGCATGAAGATGATTCAGCGCCTCCGCGAGTGCGAGTACCTCGTCTTCGACGACGTCAACATCGACTTCACCGGGTCTCTTCAGCTGAGCTACCCGTACTTCGACTACTGGGACGTTCCGTGGCCGATTGCCGAAGAAGACGAAGAGATGCAGCGACGTTCTGAAGCCGTCTTTGAAGCGGGGCGGTTACTGGACTGGCGGGAGTATTCCGGTCGTTGAATGTGTCCCTGCCGGGCTGGTAGGGCGCGATGCTGGTTCCGACAAACGGCGACTGCGCATCCAATTCACCGGCCAACGAAGAGGGAGGATGTCAGATGGGAAAACCAACCAATGGGGGCAGTGACCTGCTCGACGAGGAAGGCGACGCCAACGGTCCGGACGACCAACACTTGTTCGGGGGCGTCTGGTCGCGCATCAAGCTCGAAGCGCTGGCACGGGTTGCAGGCGGCAGATGATGAAGAGGAGGGATGACGCGACGGCTCACGATTTCACACTGGTCTATGAGTTAGGCCGAGACATGGGTTGCAGGACGATGCTCTGCGCCGACAGGCAGACAGCGAGTGAACCGATGCTCCGGTTGACCAGGAGCGGAGCCGATCATGAATGACAACGGCACTGGCACGGGGCCGATAGAGATCGACAAAGTTCGAGCATCAAAGGCGGGTCATGCTTTTCATGAAGCTTGGGCCGCTCGCACCGCTCTTGAGCTTCTGCCGCCGTCGACCGACCTCACCGCGATCACGCTCGAGGGGTTCGATGAACGAGACGAGCAGAGCTTGGGAATCGGCGCGGTCGAGATTGCCGATCTCGTCCGGTACCACGGCGCCACCGATGTTGCCCGGGCGCATCGAGTCACGGTCGTTCAGTTCAAATACTCGATTGCAGGCGCCGACACGGCAGTTCGAGCTGCTGATCTGGCATCGACTCTTGCCAAGTTTGCCGCGACCGATACCGACCTTCGGGCGACTCATGGCGACGATCATGTTCTCGCCGTGGTCCGCTATGAATTTGCGACGAACAGGCCCATCCACGAGAACCTAAGGAAGGCGATCTCAACGGTCGTCGCGGGCACGCAAGAAGCCGGCGATATTGCCCGCCAAGCAGGCCAGATCTCAGAAGCTCTGAAAGACTATCCCCATCCCCTTGCTGACCTGCTGCGGCGATTGGAAATGGTCGGCAGTACGGGAAGCTTGGCCGAGGCTGAGCGAGCGATTTCAGCGACTCTCGCCGCATGGAGCGAACCAGGGGATCCGGATGCGGAGAAACGCCTACTCAAGTTGCGGAATCTCATCAGAATCAAGGCCGGTCCCGGTAGCGAGAGGGACAAACGAGTTGACCGGGTAGCGGTTTTGGCTGAGTTGGAAGTGGAGCACGAGGATCGGCTGTATCCCACGCCCGATGCGTTCCCCGAGGTTGAGGTAGTCATTCAGCGCGATGTTCTTGGCGACATTGCGACGCTCGCCCGTGAAGTTGGTCTTCCTCTCGTTGTCCATGCTGCGGGCGGGATGGGCAAGACTGTCTTGATGCAAGGCCTCGCCGACCGATTGCGAGCCGATGGTCCCGTGGTGCTCTTCGATGGCTTCGGCGCCGGTCGCTGGCGGGATCCCGCTGACGGTCGGCACCTCCCGGAAAGGACGCTTGTCCACCTTGCCAATCTCATGGCCGGACAAGGCCTGTGCGACATTCTGCTGCCAGTGGCGGACGTTACGGGCTTGCTCAGGGCATTCCGCCGACGGCTCGCCCAATCGGTGGAGACGGCCCGGCGAACTCGCAGCGATGCATGTGTTTCACTGGTGCTCGATGCGATCGACCACGCCGGGCTTGCCGCGCGGGAAACCGCGACATCATCCTTCGCACACCTTCTCATGCGCAGCATCAGCGTCGAGCCAATCGACGGTGTCCGCATCGTCGCATCGTGCCGAACTGAGCGGCTCGCGCTGGCAACTGGCGATACCTCGCATCGTCCTTTCACAATTCCACTGTTCACTGACGCGGAAGTACGAGCCCTCGTTGAGCGGCGCGTGCCGGATGCTTCGGCCGACGAGATCGCCGCTCTGCTGACTCGGTCAGGTCGCAATCCACGCTGTCTCGACAATCTGATCGCGACCGGACGGCCGTTTGATCCCGTGTCTTTCCCTGACGCCCCGGGAGAGCCGCAAGATCTGCTCGACGTGCTGCTTCGCAAGCGTCTCACCGAAGCGCGCGAAACCGCACGCGCTCGTGGTGCAAGCGATGCGGACATTGACCTCCTGCTCACAGGCATCGCCTTGCTAGCGCCCCCAGTTCCCATTGAAGAGCTTGCTGCGGCTCACGGCTTGATCGCGGAGCAGGTGGAGAGCTTCGCGGCCGATCTCGCCCCCTTGCTTGAGAGAACGCCACACGGCCTGATGTTCCGCGATGAACCGACCGAGACCCTGATCCGATCGAGCTACGGCGCGAGCCAGGCCGGTCGAGATCGCGTTATCGCCACTCTCCAAGAACGCCAGCTAACCTCAAACTATGCAGCCCGGGCACTGCCAGCGTTGCTCACCTCGCTACGCGATGCCGATCAGCTCATCCAACTGGCCTACGACCTGCGTGTTCCCCGAGGCGCTTCACAGGTCAGCGCACGCGACATCCGCCTATCACGGATTACTGCCGCGATAGCACTTGTAGGAGAGCTGAATCGGCGCGACGATCTTCTGCGCCTGCTGCTGGAAGCGTCGCTCGTTGCCGCAGGTCATGAGCGATCGGACCGCTTTCTATACGAGCATCCTGATCTCACTGCAGTAGCCGGTGACCCTGAAGCCTTGCGACGGCTTTCCGTGACCAAAGTTGGTTGGCCTGGGGGGAAGCACGCCGCGCTTGCACTTGCCAACGCCTTCGCAGGAGACCGAGACGAGGCCCGTCGCCACGCTCGGCGATCAATCGATTGGCACAACTGGGCTGTGCGCAGCAAACGTAGCGCGCACTTCAGCGGATCGAGCACCTCTAGGCAGTGGGACGATATTGGCTTCGCCTATGTCGAGATGTTGGCGGGCAACGACGTGCGCGTTGCGGAGTTCTTCGCCCGTCAAGACGACGGCGAGGCCTTTGCCAAGTTTCGGGACTTGTTCGATCTTCTGGATCGACACCAGTATTCGGCGCATCCGCCAAAGACGCGCGTCGCAACGCGGCTGTTGCGTTGTCGACTGCCATCTCGCGCACTCTACGCCGCTGCGCTTCCATTCGTCGGCCGTGACCCATCCCACACCAGAAGACTTATAGCGGCCCTTGCTGCCGCATCTCCTACGAAGGGAAAGAGCGAAGGTTTGGCGATGGCCAGCGTGCTGGCATCGGCCGTGGCGGTAGAGCTCGGCATGGAGAAAGAGGCAGCAAGCATCCTTGCCGGAACCGCGCTTACACCGCCAAGTGTTTATGACTATTCCAGTCACTATCCGAGCGACCGCGCGATCCACGTGACCGTACTGGCCGCCGGTGTGCGAGCCGCATTGAGCCGGAAGCGGGCCGCCTTGATTGACATGGCGCCGACGGAATTCATCGAATTGGTGCCTGCAAGTGCTCGATCTCTGGGCGCAGCGACCTTCAGTCGAGCGCTTAACCAGAAGCTGGCGGCTCCGAAATTCGATGGAACTCGGCGCCGGCGGAAGAGACGTGGCGGACTCAATGAGGAGAAGCGATCGGAGTATTCGCGCGCGCTTAGCAGCCGGATCTTGCCGATGCTGAGCTATGCGCAGGATGTCGCCGACATCATTCACCCGCGCAATGGAAAGGCGCGGGACGAGATGGTGGCCGCGGCCTTCGACCGACTTGTCCGTGATGTCGAGCAGTCATCCAACTATCCGTATCGGGACGGGAAGGCGTATCTCGCGCGGAACGGTTTCCGAGTGATCTTCGACCTTGCCGACGCGTTAGGTGCGCTCAATGCCGCGATTGCGAATCGCATGGCCGAGTGGGCAGCGAGCGCGCCGGGCCTGTTCACGCCGGAACTTACCAATGCGGTTGCTCGACTATCGCGCGTCCCCCAGTGCCATGATGCTGCGCTCCTCCTTTCCGGCCATATCGAGCGCAAGATCCAACTCGATACTGATGTCGGATCCAGAATCTCATCTTACGGTGATCTCGCTCGCGCAGCCTGGCGAGTGAGCACCGAAGAAGCAGCAGCCTATTTTCGCCGTGCGCTCGATCTTGCCGAGGCAGTTGGATCGGATGACTTCGATCGTACCAATCACTTGCTGGGGCTGACCGGCCACTATTCGGGTCCCGAACTTTCGCCGGCGGCGGCGCACACCCTGGCGCGTATCCTCGAACTGAATCAGGACGAGGATGACAAATTTCCGTGGACGGAATACGCGAAAGCGATGGTGCCGATTGCTGGTCGGGCGACGTTGGCTACGCTGGCACGGCTGGACGATCGTGACGTTGCTCGGCTAGGACTGTCACTCGGCCCAGCGTTGACTGTCCTCGTTCGTGACTCGAAGCTTTCTGTTGAAGCCGCCGTCGCTCTATTTGGTTTGGCTGCTCCGGTCGAAACGTGGACGTGGCACATCTCGGACTTCGCGTCAGAGGTCATTTGCCGTCTACCTCATGAGCGACGGGAATGGTTCTTCGATCTCCTTCTGGTCGAGATCGATCGCGAGGACCAACTGTCTCCCGCACGGGAGACGATCGAACCGCTACATGACCTCGCTGAGCGCAGTCTTCCCGCCGCTTCTCATGCTCGAACACGAATCGAAGGCCTGCTCACTCGACTTGGCCCCCAATCCGAATCGCAAACGGTGATGGCCCCGTCGACCGCGTCGGGGCCACCGCCCGTCTTCCCAGTGGACCTCACGGACTCAGACGACATTGACCGTCAGATCCTCTACGAGGAGATTGACCAGTCAGGGCGGCGCTGGCCGGTTCGGACACTGATCGATTTGGCCAAGCGAGCAGACTCTCCCGCCGAGCGCCTCGGGTTCGTCGGTGCGGTCGTGGAAGCAACGGCAGCCACGCTTGCCGACAAAATCCACGCGCTGGACGACTACTTGGAGGAGTGGGGTAGGTCGTCGGCGGCTATGCGTGATGCTCTGCCTGACTTGGGACTGCGCCTTGCCACTAAGCACGCCGCCGAACTTGCCAGTTCAAGCACCTACGCGTGGGGCAACTGGCGGGGGCTGGAGCAGCATTTTCATGCCGACCGTGCAACCCTTGTCGAGCACGTAGTTGCAGCGCTCCGGAGTACCGCGGAGAGTCTTGGTGGTAGTGCCTGGCTCGCACTCGCCGCGAGACTGGCGTCTGACGTCAGTGCCAGCGCCATTGCGGAAGGCCTCGAGCGGTTTCTGGCGAACACAGATGAAAAGCTGCCATCCGAAGTTGGGGACGGGCCGTGGGACGCGCGCTTTACGATTCCGTCTGACGAGGCGACATTCGTGGCGGGACTCGTGTGGGCGAGGCTCGGCCATCCCATCGCAGCAATGCGCTGGC
Organism: Burkholderiaceae bacterium; assembly: GCA_023954015.1. Taxonomy (GTDB): domain Bacteria; phylum Pseudomonadota; class Gammaproteobacteria; order Burkholderiales; family Burkholderiaceae_E; genus Zeimonas. Next base: position 3,419 of record JAMLIS010000006.1, on the reverse strand, counting down.
GTGCAGCCCATGCGGTGCGACGCCTGGTGGTGGCCGGACGGTTCGACGTCATTGAACGGCTGATCGAGCGTTTCGGGTCCGCTTCAAGCTTGCCGTTCGGCGATGCGAAGCTGCCTTTCTACCAAATGCATGCGCAGCTCTGGCTGTTGATCGCACTCGCTCGCATAGCGAAAGACGCTGCTCCCGCATTTGCCTCCCATCGCGCGTTCTTCGAGGGAATCGCCTTTTCCGCTGAGTTCCCGCACGTTGTCATGCGTGCGTTCGCGATAGACGCACTTCGCAAGCTTGCGCCCGTACTCGCACCCGAAGAGCGCGAGGCTCTGATCGCCAAGCTTGGCCTCGCAAACCGGTCGCCCTTCCAATCGGCTCCTCGGGCCGACTATCGCGAGTTCCGGTATGCACCCAGGCCAAACGCCTCGCCGCGACCAGAGGATGGCTTCCACCTCGACTACGACTTCAATAAATATCAGGTCGAGCGCTTGTGCCGCGTCTTCGCTTGTCCAGGCTGGGAGGTGGAAGACCGCATCAGCACGTGGGTGCGGCGTTGGGACACAACCGTGGGAGGAATGCACGATTGCCCACGTGGCAGAAGCGATGATGCATCTTGGTCTTCGGGATATGTTCCGGATCGAGATCTGTACGGGGGATATCTCGGATGGCACGCACTCATGCTTGTTGCCGGTGAGTTGCTGGCCACACGGGTGGTTGTCGGCGAGGACTGGGGCGGTGATGCTTGGGCCGCGCTCCTGAGGGAATACACGCTGTCAAGAAGCGATGGTCTCTGGCTTGCCGATCTCACCGATCCGTTTCCGCTCGACCTTACCAAGGAGGCGGACATGCCCATGCCGGAGAGCGGTGAGAAAGGAACCGCCCGCGAAGACAACAATCTGCTGGCACCGTTGCTCGGCTTGCTGGACGGCAAAGTAGCAGCGGATTGGCTTCCGGTCGCAGGGCGTTGGTCAATCGGGCGAGACACAACTGTCACGCTTCAAAGCGTACTGGCGAATGCCGGCAATGCGCGAGCAGTGGTCATGGCCGTACTGTCGGATGAAGCATTCTTTAGATGGTTGCCTGACGATGAAGATGAGATTGCACGTCACTTCGGCGGTGACGGTCACACGGTTCAGCCATCGGTCGCAAAGACACCGAACACCGAGCGCCAGCTCGATCGGCATGATCCCTATGGGGCCGCCACCGCACTCGACAGGCCTTTCCCATCGGATTGGACGCGAGACCTGTTGGGGACGGTCGCGGATGATGACGTGATTCGCCATTGGTCAATCGGCGGAAGAAGCGCGTATCGCGCCGAAGCTTGGGGAGCTGAGGGCGGACGGGGTGACTACGCCTGGAGCGAGACTGGATACCGCTTGTTCGTCAGTCGTGGTGTTTTGCAGTCCCTGCTCAAGGTATCCGAGCGTAGTCTTGTCGTCGCGCTCACGCTCCAGAAATACCATAGAGGGAAGTCGAGCGGACGTGCCGGGGATACCAGCAGCTTTACGCATAGGTGGCTGGTGGTCGTTATTGATAAACGCGGTCAGGTTTGGTCGCCGCGAGGCCTCTCTCGACAGGCGAAGGAGGCTCTTGCTACGCTCGACCCCGATCGACGGCGCGATTTCTATCCGCGGTTCCGCGCGATCGCGGGCCTGCCCGATGAGTGGCTATCTCAAGCAACGAACCACCGACTCGCGAGGAGCAGTATCGAATAGTCATCGAACGTCTATTGTCTAAATAATGGACGACCTTTCTCTTCACTGGAGCCCACCCGGACAGGGCGGGTTTTGCGTAGATGGGCATCCGGTTTTGAATGCCGCCGCGTTGGGTTTGCTTGCGCTCCTCAACCCAAGATTCCGCTGCGGCCAAGTCCAACACGACGCAGCGCGGCGTCAGGTTGAAGCGGCGTGGGAACTCTCCGCGGCGCTCCATTTCGTAGATGGTCGTTTCGGCAAGGGGGATGATCTGCCGCAGTTCATGGCGGCGGATGGTGCGGCGGAAGGTGAACCGCTTGGCTTTCTTGGACAACCCTGAGAACTAGTTTTCGGCGGTCATGAACCGCTTGGCTTTTCTGGACAACCCCGAGAGTTAGTTTTCGGCGTTCACGAGGCCTTCGATCGGCCTCCAAACCCTTGCCTGGCGCACGAATTCCGCCGGTGCAAGGTCCATGAGAGCACTGTGAGGACGAACCTCATTGTAGTCACGCCTCCATGCCTCGACGATCGCCTTGGCTTCCGCAAGCGATTCGAACCAATGCACGTTCAGGCATTCGTCGCGTAACGAGCCGTTGAATGTTTCGACGTGTCCGTTGTCGGTCGGCTTGCCGGGACGGCTGAAGTCGATGCGAACCTGGTGGTGGTACGCCCACATGTCCATCAGGCGCCCGGTGAACTCGGAACCGTTGTCTACGAAGAGTAACCGTCCGGTCAGCGCCGTCTTGACTTCGAGAGCGTTGAGGTCGCCAGCGGCAGATTGATCTCGTCGGTGAAGCGGTTGTCGTTCCTCGCGATCTCGATGGCGGCATCCAGGCGCGCAAGCAACTGCAGCAGCGTGCCCGCGCCGGCAGGCGTACTGCCCGAGTGCGCAGGCCGTCTCCTTCTGCGGGCAAAGCCGCCGAGGGTACCGGTTCCGAATCAGATCTCTACGCAACACCGCCGCCGCCTTGACCTCGGCGCCGGGTGGCATCGTGGGCGGTCACGATCCGCCGAAACGATCGGTCACGTTGTCGAGACGGTCGGTCACGATGCGCCGAAACGCGCGGTCACAATTGTCCGGAATGCGCGGTCACAATCCCGAAACGGGCGGTCGTTGGGCCGAAATACACGCAGCTGCATTTCGCGGCGTAGCGTGCTTGTTAGTGCGGTCGGTCAGCGGCCGCGGAGCTGCTGCAGCACACGTTGAGTATCGCATGGCCAGGGGCCCTATGCTAAGTTTTGTACGCGTGTTGACCAAACGATTGGTCAAGTATAATCTTAGCTTGGACGCAGAGCGCTCGCAGGATCGAGTGGATCGAGTGGATCGTGTGTCGCGAAAGCCAACCAACCGAGGAGACAGTCGCGTGAAGATAGTCAGGTTACTTGGGGCAGCTGCGGCCGCTGCCCTCAGCTTCACTGGAATGCAAAGCGGGATCGCTCAGACGCCGTTGAGAATCGGCGTTCTGACAGACATGTCGAGCATCAATGCGCATATGGGCGGGCCCGGCGCCGTCACTGCCGTTCGGATGGCCATCGAGGATGCCGGCGGAAGCGTTCTCGGCCGCCCAATCGAGGTCGTCTCCGCAGATCACCAAGGTAAACCGGAGGTTGCTGCCAGCATCGCGCGGAAATGGTATGAGAGCGACGGAGTCGAGGTCATCACCGACCTCACGAACTCCGCGGTTGCCATCGCAGTCCAGAACGTGGGCAAAAGTCTCGGAAAGATCACGCTCA
>JAMLIS010000005.1 GCA_023954015.1 Burkholderiaceae bacterium | reverse complement strand
CGTTCGTCGCGAGCGACGCCCGCCCGCCGCCGGGGACAACCCTGCGGCGCGGTGATCTACCCTGCAGCCGGCCGGCGGTCGGCCACCGGTCGGCCGCCGATCGGCCGGGGCCCGGCAGCGCGACCGGCCGGCTTGCACCGCGCGAGCGCGGTTGCGAGAGACGCCGCGACTGCGTGTTAAGCTTTTCGACCGGCGCTTTGCGCTGCCGACGGCACCCGTTGCACCCCGCGCAAGTGGCTGAATAAATAAGGAAAACGTGAACGTCGTCATCCTCGCGGCAGGGATGGGCAAGCGGATGCGGTCGGCGCTTCCGAAGGTCCTGCATCCGCTGGCCGGCAAGCCCCTGCTGCAGCACGTCGTCGACACCGCACGCACGCTCGATCCACGCAGGCTCGTGGTCGTCTACGGGCACGGCGGCGAATCGGTGCCGCAGGCGATCGCCGGCGACGACCTGCACTGGGTGCTGCAGGAACCGCAGCTGGGTACCGGGCACGCCGTGCAGCAGGCGGGACCGCTGCTGGACGACGACGTTCCTACACTGGTGCTGTACGGCGACGTGCCGCTAATCCGCGCCGAGACGCTCGACCGGCTCGCGCAGGCCGCGGGGGACGATGCGCTCGCGCTGCTCACGGTCGAGCTCGACGGCCCCGACGGCTACGGACGCATCGTGCGGCGCGACGGACGGATCGTGTGCATCGTCGAGCACCGCGACGCCGACCCGGCGCAGCTGGCGATCCGCGAGATCAACACCGGCATCCTGGTCGCGCCGACGCCGATGCTGAAGCGCTGGCTGTCGAGGCTGGGCAACGACAACGCGCAGCGCGAGTACTACCTCACGGACATCGTCGCCGCAGCAGTCGAAGATGGGGTCCGCATCGCGTCGGCGGAGCCGGCGCAGGACTCCGAGATACTGGGCGTGAACAGCAAATCGCAGCTGGCGCAGATCGAACGACTCTTCCAGGCCCGCATCGCCGAGCGGCTGATGGAGGAAGGCGTACGCCTGGCCGATCCGGCGCGCCTGGACGTGCGCGGACGCATTCGCTGCGGGCGCGACGTGTTCATCGACGTCGGATGCGTATTCGAAGGTGAGGTCGAGCTCGACGACGGCGTCGAGATCGGCCCCTACTGCACGATCCGCACGGCGCGAATCGGCGCCGGCACGCAGATCCTGCCGTACTCGCACATCGAAGCTTCGGCGATCGGCATCCGGGCGCGCATCGGCCCCTTCGCGCGCCTGCGCGCGGGCACCGAACTGGGCGACGAAACGCGCGTGGGCAACTTCGTCGAGACGAAGAACACGAAGATGCGCACCGGATCGAAGGCGAACCACCTCGCCTACATCGGCGACACGTCGGTCGGCGAACGGGTCAACATCGGCGCCGGGACGATCACCTGCAACTACGACGGCGTGAACAAGTACGAGACGGTGATCGAGGACGACGCCTTCATCGGCAGCGACACGCAGCTGGTCGCGCCGGTGCGGGTCGGGCGCGGCGCCACGATCGGCGCCGGCACCACGCTGACGCGCGACGCGCCCGGGGACCGCCTGACGCTGTCGCGCACGAAGCAGGTGACGATCGATTCGTGGAAGCGTCCGGCCCGGAAGAACCCGCGCAGCGGATGACTCGACAAACCGCGCGGGCGCGTATCCGGCGGTCGTCGACGGCCGGCCGACCCGGCGCACCGGAGCAACTGGCAGCATGTGTGGAATCGTCGGGGCAGTGGCCCAGCGCAACGTCGTGCCGATCCTCATCGAGGGCCTGCGCAGGCTCGAATACCGCGGCTACGACTCGGCCGGCATCGCGATCCTGAACGCCGGGATGGAGCGCGTGCGCTCGGTCGGACGCGTTTCCGACCTCGAGGCGCGCGCCCGCGAGATGCACGCGATCGCGCCCACCGGCATCGCGCATACGCGCTGGGCCACGCACGGCGGCGTCTCCGAGAAGAACGCGCACCCGCATTTCTCGTCGCGCGACGGCGTCGAGGTCTCCGTGGTGCACAACGGCATCATCGAGAACCACGAGGCGCTGCGTGCGCGACTGCTCGGGGCCGGCTACCGGTTCGTCAGCGACACCGACACCGAAGTGATCGCGCACCTGCTGCACAGCCACGTCGCCTCGGGACTGAAGCTGTTCGAGGCGATGCAGCGAACGGTGCGCGAGCTCGACGGCGCCTACGCGATCGCGGCGATCCGCGTCGGAGAACCGCACACCGTCGTCGGCTCGCGGCGCGGCTCGCCGCTGCTGCTCGGCGTGGGTGAATCGAACCCCGAGGGCTGCGAGAACTTCCTCGCCTCCGACACGTCGGCGCTGCTGCAGGTCACGCGCCGCGTCGCGTATCTCGAGGACGGCGACGTCGTGCGCATCGGCACCGACGGCTACTCGATCGTCGACGCAGAAGGCAAGCCGGCGCGGCGCCCGATCGTCGAGAGCCAGCTGTCGGCCGAGTCGATCGATCTCGGCCGCTACGAGCACTACATGCAGAAGGAGATCTTCGAGCAGCCCGGGGCGATCGCCAACACGCTCGAGATGGTGACGAACGCGTCGTCGGTCTCGGCAGGCCTGTTCGGCGCCGAAGCCGACGAGATATTCGCGCGCACGAAGCACATCCTGATCCTCGCCTGCGGAACGAGCTACCACGCGGGACTCGTCGCCAAGTACTGGCTCGAAGCGATCGCCGGCATCCCGGTGTCGGTGGAGATCGCCAGCGAATACCGCTACCGCGATTCGGTGGCGCTGCCGAAGACGCTGGTGGTCACCGTGTCGCAGTCGGGCGAGACCGCCGACACGCTGGCCGCCCTGCAGCACGCGACCACGCTCGGCCTGCGCGATTCATTGTCGATCTGCAACGTTCCCGAATCGGCACTCGTGCGCCAGAGCCGGTTGCGCTTCCTGACGCGTGCCGGCCCGGAGATCGGCGTCGCTTCGACGAAAGCCTTCACGACGCAGCTCACCGTGCTCTTCGTGCTCGCGCTCGTGCTCGCGCGCCAGCGCAGGCGACTCGCGCCGAGCCGGGAGCAGGAGCTGCTCGCGCAACTGCGCCACCTGCCGGCGGCGATGAACCACGTACTCGCCTGCGAGGACGCGGTGCGCCACTGGGCGAACCGCTTCGCGCCGAAGCAGCACGCGCTTTTCCTCGGACGCGGCGTGCACTTCCCGATCGCGCAGGAAGGCGCGCTGAAGCTCAAGGAGATCAGCTACATCCACGCCGAGGCCTACGCCGCGGGCGAGCTGAAGCACGGACCGCTCGCGCTGGTCGATCGCGACATGCCGGTGGTCGTCGTCGCGCCGAACGACGCACTGATCGAGAAGCTGAAGTCGAACCTGCACGAAGTGCGCGCACGCGGCGGCGAGCTGTTCGTGTTCGCCGACCGCGACACGCTGATCGAGCCGAGCGACGGCATCAACATCATCAACCTCGGCGATCACGCGGGGTTGCTGTCGCCGATCCTGCACGTGGTGCCGCTGCAGCTGCTGGCGTACCACGTCGCCCTCGTCCGCGGAACGGATGTGGACAAGCCGCGCAATCTTGCTAATAGCGTGACGGTCGAATGACCGGCACGCCCTGGCTGCGCGGTTTGCGGCGAAGGCTGACTTCGCGCCAGCGAAGTCAAGGCTGCGCAGCGGCCGGCATCAGCGGCAGCCGAACCGTGAAACGGCTCCCCAGGCCCTTGCCGGGACTGCTCGCCTGCACGCTGCCACCGTGCAACTCGGCCAGCCGCCGTACGATGGCCAGTCCCACGCCGAGGCCGGAGCGGTGCTTGCCGACGCCGGATTCGCCCGTGCGAAAAGGCTCGAAGACGACCGCGATCTCTTCAGCGGTCAAGCCGACGCCGTCGTCCTCGACGGACAGGATCGCGTCGTGTTCGTCGGCCTGCAACGCCAGCCGGATGTGACCGCTTGCCTGCGTGTAGCGGGCGGCGTTGCTCAACAGGTTGGTCACGATCTGGCCGAGTCGAACCGGATCTGCCCTGACCCAGACGGGGTTCGCGGGTCTTTCTACCCGAAGCACTTGACGCGACGACGCGAACTGCGCCTCGCAGGCGACGACGGCGTCGTCGATGACGTCACGGACGTCGACTCGACGGCAAACGAAGCGAATCTTGCCGAGCCTCAGTCGGCTCATCTCGAGGAGGTCTTCGACAAGACGCACGAGCGAGTCGATCTGCCGATCGATGATTCCGCGCGCCTTGGCATGGTCGGCTGCCGGGGCGCCGAGGGCAGCCGATGCGTTGCGGATCGCAGCCAGCGGATTGCGGATCTCGTGCGCGAGCGTCGCGATGAACTCGTTCTTCCTGCGGATCGCCGCTTCGAGCGCGCCCTGCGCCTCGCGCAGCCGCTCCTCGGTGGATCTGCGTTCGGTGACATCTGCGCTGCTGCCGACGAAGCCGAGAAAGCGCCCTTCCTCCGAGAAGCGCGGTCGGCCCCACGACTCGATCCAGCGCCACTGCCCGTCGGCGCGACGCACGCGTCCCTGCGAATGGAAAGGCACCTGGCGCTGCACCGCGTCCGCGAACTGCGCGGCGTACGCAGCGTCGTCCGGATGGATCAGCGACTGCCAGCCCCCGGCGTGCGCCTGGTCGAGCGTCACGCCGAAGAACTCGCAGTAGGTGCGATTCACGAACTGCAGGTTGCCGTCGGCGTCGTGTACCCAGATGATGAGCGGCAGCGAGTCGGCCATCACCCGGAAGCGCTCCTCGTCCGCTCGCAACAGATCCTCGGCGCGCTTGCGCTCGGTGATGTCGATCGACAGACCGCAGACGGCATAGGGTCGGCCGTCGGGATCGCGCACCGGCATCTTCACCGAGAGGTAGGTGCGACCGGCGTATTCCTCCTCGAACGAACGCGGTTGACCGGCGTCCAGCACAAGGCGGTTGTGCGCCTCGAACCGGCTTGCGACGGGGCTGTCGAAAACTTCGCCCAGCGTCCGGCCGACGACCGACGATGCGTCGAGTCCCGATTGCGACTCCCACGCCTTGTTCACGTCGACGATGCGCCCCGATTCGTCGACGAGATACACGAGGACCGGTACGTGTCGAGGATGAGCTGCAGGCGCTCGTGCGCCCGCCGCGACTGCGCCTCGCGCAACGCCAGTTCGTCGGCCGCCTGGCGCGCATTTCGCCATTGGTGCTCGCGTCGGGCGTGGACCAGGTCGCGCTCGATCATCAGCGCCACGTAGCTCATCAGGCCGATGTTGGCCGGCTTGCCGTCGGCCAGCGAGGTGCTCAGGTCGATCGCTCCGATCACGCTTCCTGCTCCGTCGCGGACCGGCGCGGCAACGCAGGTGAAGGACCGGAAGGCCTCGAGGTAGTGCTCGTCGCCCTGCACGACCACCGGACGCCCGGAGGCGAGCGCGGTCCCGGCGCCGTTGGTTCCCATTTCGCGTTCGGACCAGACGTTGCCGGGGAGCAGCGCGAATTCCCGTTGCGACTCCGGGTCTCCAAGGCTGGCGAGAACGACGCCGTCCGCGTCGGTGAGATAGACGACGTGGCGAATGTCGGCGAAGTATGCCGCCAGCCATTCGAGGTGCGGACGGCTCGCCTGCAGGAGATCGGCCGACGCGGCGAGCCGCTGCTGCAATTCGTCGAACGCGACCCGACGGGCGCGTGTGCGTCCCACGTCGACGCCGTGCGCCTGGCTGCGCCAGCGCGAAACGACGATCGGTCCGGGCGCATCGAGCCCGGCGTCCGGTAGCGGATTCTCGACGTTGTCCATGATCTTCCCTTTTCGCCGGCTCGCTGCACCGGCGAATCGTGCCCGGCAAGTGTACGACCGCTGCCACCCGGCCGCGTGCAAAGGCGATTGGAACGACGCCCCGGCGCGCCGCTCGCTACCGCAGCGATCCCATGACGTAATGCACGAACACGGCGAGCGAAACGACGATGCCGATGCCGATCAGCACGGGTCCGACCGGACGCGCGCGCGCCGCGTAGCCGACGGTCATGATCGCCAGTCCCGAAAGGATCATCGCGATGCCGATCTCCGCAATCCCGAACATGACTTCCTCCCGACCGCTGCGCCGACAGGCCCGGCGACCGTCGTGCGCCGATCGTAACCGACGGCGCTGTTGCGCCGGCTCCGTCCGCGGCACGCGCACCTGCGCCTACCGCGCCGGTGCGGCGCGCCGGGCGCCGGCCAGCTGCGCGAACGCGCGCAGCAGCGCCTTCGCCAGCTCGGAGAACCACAACACGACGCTGGCCATCGCCGCGCAGAACAGCCATTGCCCCGACGTCAGCGGCACGGTGCCGAATGCCGCGTTCATCGGCGCGAGCTCCACGCACGCCACCTGCAGCAGCACCGACAGCGCGATGGCCGCCCACAGCCAACGGTTCACGAAGAGGTGGCGAAACGCGCTCCCCGACGCCGAGCGTGCGTTCAGGCAGTTGAACAATTGCGCGAAGACGAGCGTGGTGAAGGCGGCGGTGCGCGCGTTGGACAGGTCGCGCTCGCCTTCGATCCACCCGCCGGGCAGGTACGCGTCGAGCGTGAGCAGCGTCGCCGCCGCCATCACCGCGCCGACACCGAGCACGCTCGCCCACATGCGTGCGTCGATCACCCGCTCGCCGGGTCGGCGCGGCGCTCGCGCCATCGGGTCGCCGATCGCCGGGTCGATGCCCATCGCCAGCGCCGGACCCGAATCGGTGATCAGGTTGATCCACAGGATCTGCGTGGCGAGCAGCGGCAGCGCAACGCGCCCGGCGCCCTCCGCGGCCGCCGACAGGCCGATCGCGTCGGCGAGCACGACGCCGAGGAAGACCGTGAGCACTTCGCCGAGGTTCGACGACAGCAGGTAGCGAAGGAACTTGCGGATGTTCTCGAAGACGATGCGCCCCTCGCGCACCGCGGCGACGATCGTCGCGAAGTTGTCGTCGGCCAGGATCATGCGCGCGGCCTGGCGCGTCACCTCGGTGCCGGTGATGCCCATCGCGATGCCGATGTCGGCCGATTTCAGCGCCGGCGCGTCGTTGACACCGTCGCCGGTCATCGCGACGACGTGTCCGTCGGCCTGCAGCGCGTCGACGATGCGCAGCTTGTGCACGGGGGCGACGCGCGCATAGACGTTCGTGCGGCGCGCGGCTCGCGCGAGAGCCTCGGCGTCCATCCCGTCGATCTGCGCGCCCGACAGCGCAGCGTCGCCGCGCTGCGCGATGCCTAGGTCCTGCGCGATGCGCAAGGCGGTGTGCGGGTGATCGCCGGTGATCATGATCACGCGGATGCCGGCGCGATGCGCATCGGCGATCGCCGGCCCGACCTCGGCGCGCGGCGGATCGATGATGCCGACTGTGCCGGCGAAGATCAGGTTGCGCTCGAGCGCTTCGCCGGCATCCGCCGCTTCGTCGGGCGACAGCGGACGGCAGGCGACCGACAGCGTGCGCAGCGCATCGTCCGACATCGCATCGACGTCGGCCAGGATGCGCGCGCGCATCGCTTCGTCGAGCGGGACCACTTCCGCGCCCACGCGCACCCGATCGCACAGGCGCACGAGCACGTCCGGCGCCCCCTTGCTGACGAGGACGCGTTCGCCGCCGCGCTCGCGGTCGATCTCGATGCTCGACATCCGCTTGCGCTCGGAGCTGAACGCGATCTCGGCGATGCGCTCGAATCGGCGCTCGCGCCGCTCGGTGAATCCCGCCTTGCGCTCGGCCACGAGGAACGCGGCCTCGGTGGGGTCGCCGTGCACGCGCCAGCTGCCGTCTGCTGCCTGCTGCAGCACGGCGTTGCCGGCCAGGCTCCCGCCGCAGAGCACGGCGACGTTCTCGGCACGCATCGCCTCGCTGCGCTTCGCATCGTCCGCCTGCACGCTGTCGTACTCGAGCCGTCCCTCGGGCGCGTAGCCGACGCCGGTCACGTGCGTCGCCCCCGAGGCGGTCATCACGCGCTCGACGGTCATCTCCGAACGCGTCAGCGTTCCGGTCTTGTCGGAGGCGATCACCGAAGCCGAACCGAGCGTCTCCACCGACGACAGCTTCTTGACGATCGCGTTGCGTCGCGCCATCCGCTGCACGCCGAGCGCGAGCACGAGCGACAGGATGGCCGGCAGCCCTTCGGGAACCGCGGCAACCGCCAGCGAGACGCCGAGCAGCAGCACGTCGACGACCTCGGAGGCGCTGCGCGGCTGCGAGAGCAGGAGAACGGTCGCGACGACGATCGCGGCCACCGCCACCACCGCGACGCCGAGCAGGCGACCGATTCGCTCGATCTCGCGTTCGAGCGGCGTCGGCGGCTCCTCGGCCGCCTCGAGCAGCCCCGCGATCGCGCCGAGCTCCGTGCGCATCCCGGTGGCCGTCACGATCGCGCGCGCGCTGCCCTGCACGACGGCGGTGCCGGCGAACACCATGTTGCTGCGATCGGCCAGCGCCGCCGGCGCCGCAAGCGGCGCCGGATCCTTGTCGACCGCTTCGCTCTCGCCGGTGAGCGAGGCTTCCTGCACGCGTAGCGAGGGCGCCTCGAAAAGCCGGGCGTCTGCACCGACCGCGTCGCCTTCGGCGAGCACGAGAACGTCGCCGCAGACCAGCGACTCGCCCGGAATGCGCCGCAGCCGTCCTTCGCGCAGCACCGACGAAGTCGCTTCGGTGAGCCTGGCCAGCGCGGCGACCGCATTCTGCGCGCGCACCTCCTGCACCGCGCCGAGCACCGCGTTGGCGATCACGATCGCCGCGATCACCAGCGCATCCACGGGCCAGTCGGCGGCGCCGTCGGCGAACCACGCGGCGAGCGAGATCGCCGCGGCGAACAGCAGCAGGTAGATCAGCGGATCGTGAAACTGCCCGAGCACGCGACGCAGCAGCGGCGTGGGCTGCCTGCCGCGCAACCGGTTCGGCCCGTCCCGCGACAGGCGTCGCGCCGCCTCCGCTTCGTCCAGGCCGCGCTCGGGGTCCACGCCGAGCGCGCGCGCAAGCTGCGCGGCGTCGCGCAGCGAGGCATCGCCTTGCGCGTTCTCAGGCGCTGCGGTTCCCCTGCTGCGGCACGTCGGCTCGACCGGAGACGACCTGAGCGACCATCTCGGCCACCAGCGATCGCTTCAGTCCGTCGACGTCGGCATTGGCGAGCGAGGCCATGCCGATCGCCCCGGTGAGGAAGCCGAGCATCTTGCAGAACAGCGCCTCGACCGCGTGCGGATGCACCGCGGCGCGCCCGCCTTCGGCCGAGCACCCGTCGACCAGCTCGGTCAGAGTGGCCAGGACCCGCCACGGGTCGGGTCGCGGCACCTCGCCATCGGATGCGTCGACCCAGTCGCGACCCGAGTCGCGGATCGCGAACACGACCCAATAATGATCGCGGTTGTCGAGCCAGTACTGCAGCCATGCATCGAGGTAGGCGGCCAGTCGCGCGGGTGCGTGCGCCGACTCCGGCAACGCCGACAATGCGCGACCGTGGGCGCGCAGCAGCAGATCGGCCCAGATGTGGCGCACCAGATGCGCCTTCGTGGGGAAATAGCGGTACAGCGACATGGCCGGCACACCGACCTCGCTGGCGAGCTTGCGCATCGACAGCGCCTCGTAGCCGCCGTCGGCGAACATTCGCAGCGAGGCGCGCACCGTCCGCTCGTGCAGCTCGCGCTGCTCGGCGCGGGTTCGCCGCACCCGCGGCGTACGAAGGTCGGGTCCGCCCATCGCAGTGCCTCTCCTTTCGTCCATGGTGGTCGATTCTGACACCTTGCCCGCGCGGCCGCACGCCGTGCCGGCCGTGCGCGTGGGCAGCGGCTTTCCCGCGGCCGATTCGTGGCAGACTCGGAGCGGAACAGGAGAATCGACCGATGATCGTCGAGCGCATCTGGACGGCGAACGCCTATCGCAATTTCAACTACCTGGTCGCCTGCCCCGAGACGGGCGAGGCGCTCGCGATCGACCCGCTCGACCACGCGAAGTGCCTGAAGGCCGCGAAGGATCGCGGCTGGCAGATCACGCAGGTGCTGAACACGCATGAGCACTTCGATCACATCGGCGGCAACGACGCGGTGATCGCCGCCACCGGCGCGAAGCTGATCGCGCATCACAAGGCCGGACGCAGCATCCCCGGCGTCGACCGCGGCGTGAAGGCCGGCGACATCATCGAGGTCGGCCGCACGGTCGAACTCGAGTGCATGGACACGCCGGGGCACACGATGTGCCACATCTGCCTGAAGTCGCACACCGACGAGCCGGCGCTCTTCTCGGGAGACACGCTGTTCAACGCCGGCGCCGGCAACTGCCACAACGGCGGCGATCCGGTCGAGCTGTACACGACCTTCGTGCAGCAACTGGCGAAGCTGCCCGAGGGCACGCGCGTCTATCCGGGGCACGACTACATCGAGAACAACCTGAAATTCACGCTGGCGAACGAGCCCGACAACGAGGACGCGCACGAGCTGCTGGCGAAGGTGTCCGGACAGGATCCGGAGCAGTCGAGGGTGACGACGCTGGCGCAGGAAAAACGCATCAACACCTTCCTGCGCCTGACCAGCGAAAGCATGATCGCGCGGCTGCGCGAGCGCTTTCCCGATCTGCCCGAGCGCCCCGACCCGAAGACGGTTTTCCTGAAGCTGCGCGAGATGCGCAACACGTGGTGAATCGCACGCCGGCGCGCGCTACGCCCGCTGCACTTCGCCGCGTTGCGCCGCGTCGCTCGCCGGCGCCCCGGCCGCGGCGATCGGGCGCGTCTGCAACGCCGGCGCCGGCGGCAGGCCGGTCACTTCGAGGATCTCGCGCTCGTCGAGCGTCTCGCGCGCCAACAGCGCGGCCACCAAGGCGTCGAGCTCGCGCCGGTGCTCCTTCAGCAGCCGCGTTGCCTCGTCGTGGCTCTCGCCGATGATGCGCAGCACCTCGGCATCGATCACCTGCGCGGTCTCGTCGCTGAACGGCCTGTCGCCGCCGAAGCCGCCGTAGGACGGTCCGCTCAGGTACGGGTTCTCGCGCGGCGCGAGCTGCACCATGCCGAGCCGGTCGCTCATTCCCCAGCGCGTGACCATGTTGCGTGCGAGCTGCGTGGCCTGCTCGATGTCGTTCTCGGCACCGGTGGTTCTCGTTCCGTAGACGACTTCCTCGGCGACTCGCCCGCCGAGCATGCCGACGATCTTCGCGCGCAGGTACGCCTCCGGATAGTTGTAGCGATCGGCGTCGGGACGCTGGTAGGTGACGCCGAGCGCGCGCCCGCGTGGGACGATCGTCACGCGATGCACCGGGTCGGCACCCGGCACGACCAGCCCGAGAACCGCGTGCCCGCTCTCGTGATAGGCGATGCGCTCGCGATCCTCGTCGCTCAGCAGCAGCGGCCGCTCGGGACCGAGGACGATCTTCTCGAGCGCATCGGTGAAGTCCTTCGCACGCACCGCGTTCAACTCGCGCCGCGCCGCGAGCAGCGCCGCCTCGTTGACGAGGTTCTTCAGGTCGGCGCCCGACAGCCCGGGCGTCGACGCCGCGATCTCGGCCAGCGACACGTCGGCGTCGAGCGGCACCTTGCGAACGTGCACTTTCAGGATCGCCTCGCGCCCCTTGCGATCGGGCAGGTTGACGACGACGCGCCGGTCGAAGCGCCCCGGGCGCAGCAACGCCTTGTCGAGCACGTCGGGCTGGTTCGTCGCGGAGAGCACGATGATGCCCTCGCGGCTCGAGAAGCCGTCCATCTCGGTGAGGATCTGGTTCAGCGTCTGCTCCTGCTCGCTCGAGCCGCCGATCGCCACCTGGCCACGCGCGCGACCGATCGCGTCGAGCTCGTCGATGAAGATGATCGCCGGCGCGTGCTCGCGGGCCTGCTTGAAGAGGTCGCGCACGCGTGCGGCGCCGACCCCGACGATCATCTCGACGAACTCGGCCCCGCTCATCGAGAAGAACGGCACGCCTGCCTCGCCGGCCACCGCGCGCGCCAGCAGCGTCTTGCCGGTGCCGGGCGACCCCACGAGCAACACGCCCTTCGGAGCGGTACCGCCCAGGCGCTGGTACTTCGCCGGATCCTTCAGGAAGTCGACGATCTCGACCAGTTCGTTCTCGGCCTCGTCGATGCCGGCGACGTCGTCGAAGGTGACCTTCTGCCCGCTTTCCTGGTCGTAGCGCCGCGCGCGGCTCTTGCCGATACCCATGAGACCGCCGGCACCCATGCCGCCCATGCCCTGCTGTGCGCGACGGAACAGCCAGACGTAGAACGCGATGAACAGGATCGCCGGGCCGAAACCGAACAGCAGCGTCGCCAGCGGGCTGCTGCCGGTCTGGATCGGCACCGCGCTGATCTCCACCTTGTGATCGATGAGGAAGGCTTCGAGCCCGTTGTCGACGAAGGCCGGAAGCACCGTGGTGAAGGTGTCGGACGTGCGCGGCTCCTGCTGCAGCCGCCGCTCGGCCCGGCTCGCGCCCGGCGCGGCCTGCACGTTCTCGCCCGGCGGCGGCCACGTGATGGCCGACTTCAGGCGGCCCTCGATCGACTGTCCCTGGTTGTAGATCGCGTCGACGTTGCCGTTGGCGACTTCCTGCTTGAACGCCGTGTACGGCAGCGGAATGGCCTCGCCGGGCGCCGGAAACAGGTAGCGCACGAGGAACCAGTTGGCCAGCAGGATGAGCACGAACACGAGCCACGTGCGGCTCGGCGGGATGTTGGTGCCGAAGCGCCCGCCCCCGGGGATCTGCGGCCCGCCCCCGGGCCGGCCGGGGATCTTGTCGCGCGGCGGCGGCATCGGCGATCGGGTCGCGTTCGACCGGGTTGCTTCGGGGTCGGCCACCGTGGCTCCTCGCTCAGGACATCGGGTTGGGTGAAGTCGCGCGTGCGTCCGGCGGCAGCGGGATGCGCTCGGCGTCGTCGCCCGGCGGCAGTCGCATGCGGCCCGCCGCCCAGTCGGCCTTCGCCTGCTCGATCCGCTCGCGGCTCGACGAGACGAAATTCCACCAGAGAAAGCGCTCGCCGACCGGTTCGCCGCCGAGCAGCATCAGCCGGGTGTTGCCGACCGCCTGCACCTCGGGCGCACCGCCGGCACGAAACACGAGCAGACGCCCGCGGTCGTGCTGCTGGCCGTCGCAGCGCACCTGGCCGCGAGCGACGTAGACGGCGCGCTCGGCGTATTCCGCCGGAAGGACGACCCGCGCACCCGGCTGCATCTCGACGTGCACGTAGAAGAGCGGCGAATGCGTCCGGGCCGGGCTGCGCAGCCCGTAGGCTTCGCCGGCGATCAACCGCAACGAGACGCCCGCCTCGTCGCCGCTCGGCAGCACGTCGACGTCGTAATGCTCGAACGACGGGGCGTCCTCCTCGTCCTCGCGCGGCAGCGCCACCCAGCTCTGGATGCCGTCGATCGGCCCGCCCGTCTCGCGCATGCCGTCGAAGCGCTCCGAATGGACGATGCCGCTGCCGGCCGTCATCCAGTTCAAAGCGCCGGGGCGGATCACCTGCGTCGCTCCGGTGCTGTCGCGATGCGTCATCTCGCCTTCGAACAGGTAGGTGACCGTGGACAGGCCGATGTGCGGATGCGGGCGCACGTCGGTGCTGCGCGGCACCGGCGCCTGCATTCGGTGCGGCCCCATCCGGTCGAAGAAGACGAAGGGGCCGACCATTCGCCGTGCCTGGAACGGCAGCACGCGATCGACCTCGAAACCGCCGAGATCGTGACGGCGAGGTTCGATGACCTGTTCGAGCAACGGAGGTTCGAGCGTCGGATTCATCGGCGAACGATAACCCCGCCGGGCACGGAGCCGCACGGCAAGCCCGCCTTTGCGCAGCGTCTTTAGGGCTTTCGCCGGGGAATGCGTCCTACGACTCCACGCCCGCGGTTCCCTCGCCTTCGCCGTACTGCAGCCGGCCATCGACGATCGACGCCGCCGACGTATACGGATGCTCCTTCGCCGCGCCTTCGCCGAGGACGTGCAGCACGAGCCAGCCCTTCACCTTCAACGCGTCGGCGATCATCGACCGGTGACATCGCCACCAGACGGCTTCCGAGCACATGATCGCCGTGCGCTTGACTGCTGCCAGCTCCATGAGTGCCCGTAGAGCAAGATCGAACTCGGCCGAATCCATGTGGTCGGCGTAGCCGCGGAACGACGGATTGCGCCAGACCGTGTGCGGAGAGTCTTCGTGGGCCGGACGCCGTCCGCCCAGTTCGGGCATCGCCTGGTAGGCGATCCCCTCGGCGCGCAGCGAGCCGGCCAGCGCATCGGGGTTGAACTGCGGATGCTTGCGCGATCCGGCGTATCGGCGCACGTCGGCGACGCACTCGATCGCGTGCCCGAGCAGCAGCGAGACGAACTCGTCGATGGAGCGCGACGAGTGCCCGATCGTCCAGACGCGGCGTTCCACCGGTCCGGATCGTGCCGGTGCCGCTTGTGCCGCTTGTGCCGTCATGCCGGCCTGCGCAGCGCCAGCGCCACGCCGCCCAGTGTCAATGCCAGCGCCATCCACTGCACCGCGCCGAGCGGCTCGCCGAGCGCGATCGACGCCGCGAGCACGCCGACCACCGGTACGAGCAGCGTCGTCATCGAAGCCATCTGCGGCGCAACGCGGCGCAGCGCGGCGAACCAGCTCAGGTAGCACACGCCCATCGGCACGATCGTCATGTACGCCATTGCCAGCCAGCCGCTGGCCGACGTTGCCCGCGGCGACGGCTCGACGGCGATTCCGTACGCGAGCATCGGCAGGCAACCGAGCCCGACCTGCCACGCGACCGACGCGAGCGGCGCGAGCGGCAGCGGCGTGCGCCAGACGACGGTGCCGAAGGCGAAGAGCACCGCTGCCGACAGCGTGAGCAGCACGCCGGGCATCTTCTGCATGCCGACGGCGATTCCCTGCGAACCGAGCAGTACCGCGATGCCGGCAAAGCCGAGGACGAGGGCGGCGACGCCCGCCGCATCCGGGCGCGCGCCGAGCAGCGGCCATGCGAAGATCATCGCCCAGATCGGCATCGTGTAGACGAGCAATGCCGCTTCCCCCGCGCCGAGCCACAGCAGCGACAGCGTCGAGAACCCCATCCAGGCGAAGACGTTGACGAAGGCCGCGGCGAGCAGTCGCGGCACGACGCGCACCGGCACGGCAATCGGCTCGCCGCGCATCGCGGCGAGCACGCCGATGCCGAGCGCAGCCGTGACGCCCGCGCTGCCGCGCGCGAGCAGCGGCGGCCACTCCTGCAGCAGCATCTTCATCACCGGCCAGTTGACGCCCCAGCCCACCGACGTCGTCACCAGATAGACGATGCCGATTGCGCGCTGCGACGCAACAGGAGCCGCGGGCGATCTGGATTGGGCGGCAGGCACGGGCTCGACTTCGTTCTCCGGAGGGCGGCGTGCGCGGCATGCGGCGATCGGGCCGGGACCATCGCGTGCTTCGGTACAGACAGGGGACCGGCGCACCGCGGGTCCACCCACCGGAGACGAAGATGATCCGACCGCTCATGCTCGCTGCCGGCGCCACCGCCATTCTCGCCGGCTGCGCACCGAACCAGCCCTGGTCCACCGACATGGACAAGGGCATCGCCTACCAGCAGGCGCCGGCCAGGACCGTCGAAGGGGTCTGGACCGGCCCCAACGGCATGACGCTGTACAACTACGAGCGCGACACCCCCGGCACCAGCACCTGCATCGGCAAGTGCGCCGAGAACTGGCCGCCGTTGTACGCGCCGCCCGGAAGCCGGGCGAGCGGCGACTGGTCGATCGTCAGGCGCCCCGACGGCCGCCTGCAGTGGGCCTACAACGGCCACCCGCTGTACTACTGGTCGCGGGATGCGAGACCCGGCGATCGCGCCGGCGACGGCTTCGACAATGCCTGGCGAGTAGCCAGGCCGTGAGATCCACGCTTCGTCCGCCTCAGCGGACGAAGCGTTCGACCCACTTCACGTAAGCGTCCACGAATCCCTGCAGGAATTTCTTCGTCGAGCCGTCGGAGATCGCCCCGTCCGGCGCGATGACGTCGTTGCGAAAATGCAGGTAGACCTCCGGCTGGCCGAGCGTCGGGACGTCGAGGTAAGCCAGCGAGCTGCGCAGGTGATGCTGCGCGACCGCCGTTCCGATCACGCCGATCGAAGTGCCGATGACTGCGGCGGGCTTGCCGGCGAACGAGTTCGTGCCCCACGGCCGCGACGCGATGTCGATCGCGTTCTTCAGCACGCCCGGCACGCTGCGGTTGTATTCGGGGGTGACGAACAGCAGCGCCTGCGCCGACTCGATTTCGCGCTTCAGGCGCTGCGCGTTCGCCGGGTAGTCGGCGTCGAAATCCTGCGTGTACAGCGGCAGGTCGTCGATGCGCACATGCACGAATTCCAGCTTTTCGGGCGCAAGTTTCTCGACGGCGCGCGCCAGGCGGCGGTTGTACGAGTCCTGTCTCAGACTGCCGACCAGAACCGCAACCCTGCAATTGTTCATCTCGCATCCTCCGGGTGAATCGTCGAGTGCAGCAACCGGGGTGCCCCGGTGCGGGTCGCGCGCTCCGCGCGCTTGCCTGAGCGACAATCCGCGTCGATTCCCCGTCGATTTCGCGACGATTCCGCGTCGATTCCCGTTCCGCGTCGTTCCCGTCGATTCACGTTACCCGCCCGCGCTCTCCGGAGTCAACCGTTGCCGATCTCTCCCCCCGAGGCGCCGCTTCGACCCGTAGTCCCGACGACCGCGTGGGCGCCGCTCGCCGCGCCGATCTTCCGCATGCTGTGGCTCGTCTGGATGACGGCGAACACCACGATGTGGATGAACGACGTCGCCGCCGCATGGCTGATGAGCACGCTCACGCCGTCCCCCGTCATGGTCGCGCTCGTCCAGACCGCCTCGACGCTGCCGGTCTTCCTGCTCGGCCTGGGCAGCGGTGCGCTTGCCGACATCCTCGATCGCAGGCGATTCCTCGTCGTCACGCAGTTCTGGGTCTCGGGTACCGCCACGCTGCTATGCCTGGCCACGCTGTCCGGCGTGATCGATCCGGTGCTGCTGCTCGTGCTCGTGTTCCTGAACGGGGCGGGCCTGGCGATGCGCTGGCCCGTGTATTCGGCGATCGTGCCGAGCCTCGTGCCGCGCGCGCAACTGCCGGCGGCGCTCGCGCTGAACGGCGTGGCGATGAACGCCTCGCGCATCGTCGGCCCGATCGTCGCCGGCTTCCTCATCTCGAGCGCGGGCACCGAGTACGTGTTCGTGCTCAACGCGGCGCTGTCGCTCGTCGCCGCGCTCGTGATCCTGCGCTGGAAGACCGAGAAGAAGACGAGTGCGCTGCCGGGCGAACGTTTCCTCGGCGCGATCCGCGTCGGCGTGCAGTACGTGCGCCAGTCCGACCAGATGCGCTCGGTGCTGCTGCACGTCGTGATCTTCTTCAGCCAGTCGACCGCGCTGATCGCGCTGCTGCCGCTGCTCGCTCGACGCATCGACAACGGCTCGGCGGGCACCTTCACGATGCTGCTCGCCGCGATGGGCGTCGGGGCGATCGCTTCGGCCTTCGTGCTGCCGAAAGTGCGCTCGACGACGACGCGCGACGAGCTGCTGCGCCGCGGTTCGCACGTGCAGGCGCTGGCGATGGTGATCGTCGCCTTTGCGCCGAACCTGTGGATCGCGACGCCCACGATGATGCTCGGCGGCGCAGCGTGGTTGATCGCGGCCAACTCGCTGTCGGTTTCGGCGCAGCTCGCGCTGCCCGACTGGGTGCGTGCGCGCGGCATGTCGATCTACCAGGTCGCGCTGATGGGAGGCGCAGGCGTGGGCGCAGCGTGGTGGGGACAGGTCGCCGCATGGACCGACGTTCGCACGAGCGTCGCCGCGGCCGCGCTCACCGGCGCGTCGCTGCTGTGGCTCACCCGCCACCATGCGATCCACGGCGGCATCGAGGAGGACCTCAGCCCGCAGTCGTGGAAAGCGCCGGTCACGCGCGACCCGGTCGCACCCTCGGCCGGCCCCGTGCTGACGACGATCGAATACCGGGTCGACCCGGCCCGCATCGACGAGTTCCGCAGCGTGATGCAGGAGACGCGACGCAGCCGGCTGCGCGGCGGCGTGCTGTCGTGGGAGTTGTTCCGCGACACGCTCGATCCGGACCGCTTCATCGAGTACTTCATCGACGAGTCCTGGGTCGAGCACCTGCGGCGCTTCGATCGCTTCACGGTGTCGGACATCGCGCTGCGGCAGCGTCGTCTCGCCCTTCACGTGGGAGAAACGCCTCCGGTCGTCACCCGCTGCATCGCCGAGCCGCTGGACAGCGATTGACGCCGGCACGCGCCGATATAATCGCGCGCAGATGAAACCTTCCCGCTGCAGCCTGCGCCGGAGAACCGTCGCGGCGATCGCCTGCCTGGCATTCGTGCTGCAGAGTGTCGTGCCGGCGCTCGCCTATGCGGCGGCCAGCGCCGCTCGTGCGCAGTACTACCCCGGTGCGCTGTGCTCGATCGACGCGCACGGCGCCCGCGTGCGCCTCGCGGAGGCGATCGACGCCGAGACGCCGGCTCCGGCGCAGCCGGCGACCGTTGCCGCGCATTGTCCGTTCTGCGCGCTGCCCGCCGGTGCCGTCGCACCCCCGCCGGCGGGCATCCGCTGGCACGGCAGCGACGGCCCAGGCGTCGCATTGCCGACCCCCCGGATCGACGATCGGTCCCGAGGCCCGGCGCGTGCCCGGCCGCAGTCTCCGCGCGCACCGCCGAGCGCCTGAGCACTCACTTCGCGTTGCCGGCGCTCGCCGGCACCACCTTTATTTGCTCGGACAGCGAAGCCTTCGAGCCTCTGCCGGCACTTTCCGCACAGGATTTCCATGAATACGAAACGAATCTTCTCGCGCCGTCGCGCTCTTCCCGTCGCCCGACTTGCCGCGTCGGTCTTTGCGGTCGCGCTGGCCACAGGCGCCGTCGCCGAGGTCCGCGTCGATGGACCATGGGCACGCGCCACCGTCGCCGGCCAGCAGGCAAGCGGTGCCTTCATGACCTTGACTTCGTCGAGCGATGCGCGACTGGTCGGCGTCCAGTCACCGGCCGCGGGCAACGCGGAGATCCACGAGATGACGCTCGAGAACAACGTGATGCGCATGCACGCAATCGACAGTCTCCCGCTTCCCGCGGGAAAGCCGGTCGAATTGCGCCCCGGCGGCTACCATCTGATGCTGCTCGAGCTGAAAAAACCGCTCGATGCCGGTCAGAGCGTCGCGCTGACGCTGACGATCGAAGACGCGCAGGGCAAGCGCGAGCGGGTCGACGTGCAGGCGCAGATCCGCCCGCTCGGCGGAGGGCACGGCCGGATGCATTGACGCGACACGTGCGCGGCCGCCTGCAAGATGTATAGTAGATCCATCTTAAGGCGGACGCCTCGATGAAATCCGTTTCCGCGCGCGGCGGGCTCGTCCCGCTGCTCGAACCCGAGCCGGCGCTGCCGCAAGGCGGCAGCAACGCATTGTTCCGCCTCGGGTTCCGGCCCTTCTATCTGCTTGCCGCACTATGGGCGGCGCTCGCCGTACCGGTGTGGATCGCGCAGTACGCCGGAGTTCTGCCGCCGCCACGCGCGTATCCGGCGATGCTGTGGCACGCCCACGAGATGACCTTCGGCTTCGCGCTCGCGGTCATCGTCGGCTTCCTGCTGACGGCGGGGCGCGCGTGGACCGGATTGTCGACTCCGACCGGAGCGCGACTGGCCGCGCTCGCTGCCGTCTGGGTGGCTGCGCGCGTCTTCAACTACACCGGCCCGACCGGAATGGCGATGTTGCTCGACGCGGCGTTCATCGTCGTTTCGATGCTCGCGATCGGCGTGGTGCTGCTGAAGGCGCGCAATCATCGAAACCTGTTCGTGCTGGCGGTGCTCACCGCATTCCTGGTCGCCAACTCGCTGTTCCACCTGGCGGTGAGCGGGCGCATCGACGCTTCGCCGCTGAAGGCCGCGCGTTTCTTCGTTTTCGTGATCGTCGTGCTGACCTGCGTGATCGGCGGGCGGGTCATTCCCACCTTCACGGCGAACGCGCTGCGCGGCGTGCGCCAGTGGAAGGACAGGCGCCTCGACTGGTCGTCGCTCGCCCTGACCGCGCTCGCGCTGCTGCTCACGCTTTCGCCGGTTCCCGCCGGAGTCGTCGCTTCGGCCTGCGTGCTGGCGGCGCTGCTCCAGGCGGCACGCCTGGCCGGCTGGAACCCCTGGGCCACCCGCGGCACGCCGATCCTGTGGATCCTGCATATCTCGTATGCGTGGATTCCGGTGGGACTGGTACTGCTCGCACTGGGCGCCGTCGGCGCCGTGCCCGAAGCTGCCGGTTTGCACGCGCTGACGATCGGCGCGATAAGCGGACTGATCATCGGCATGATCACCCGCACCGCGCTCGGCCACACGGCGCGCCCGCTGAAGGCGCAGGCGACGGAAACGACCGCCTATGTGTTGGTGCAGCTGGCGGTGCTGCTGCGGCTCGCCCCGCTGCTCGTGCCGAGCCTGCCGTACCTGCCCTGGACTACGGCGGCGGCAACTGCCTGGAGCCTGGCCTTTGCCGTCTATCTGTCGAAATACGTGGGAGTCCTCACCTCGCCGCGGCTCGATGGCCGCGACGGGTGAGAAACAGGCGGACGTTCAGGCGGCGCGACGGCGCATCTGGGCGTTGCCTGCTTCGGCCGGCGCGTAGTCGAACTCGAGACGGCTGAGCGCGCGCTCGAAATGCTGGCGCTGCGCCACCGCGTGCTGCTCGAGGCGGCGGCCGCCCCAGACGCCGGCGAGCTGGCTCGGCGAGACGCCCTGGATCTCGCTAGACCCCTGGCCGGCCGGACGAATGGTTACCGCGCACAGCATGTACAGGCCGACGCGGCGGTCGGCGCGCGACGCGGCCTGCATGGTCGGGCCGTGATAGGCGTACAGTGCGAGCGAGCCGGGTCGCCCGTCCGGATCTTCGCCTTCCGGCTGCACTTCACCGGCGACGATGAATCCCTCGCGCTCGAGCACCCTGCGCAGCAGGGCCGAGGCGCGGTCTACCGGCAGGTCGATCGTGAATCGTACTGGCAAGGCTTCCACTTGAAACTCCCTTCGATCGGTTCCCTGGATGGCTGAACTTCCGTCAGGGGGAAATCGTGCGTGCGACAACTTAGGGCTGGCTTAAGGGTTGCCCCGAGCAGGCCGCATTCCCGGGCAACCCTTCCCGGCGGGCCCGATGCCTCGCCAAGCGATCGAGCCGACGAAAAACGGAACGAGGATTTTCGATGAGCACTTTCGACGTAAAAGGAATGACCTGCGGCCACTGCATCCAGGCGGTCACGAAAGCGGTGCGCGAGCTCGATGCCCAAGCCAGGGTCGACGTCGACCTCGAGGGCGGCAAGGTGCAGGTGGACTCGACGATGCCCCCCTCCGCGATCGAGCGGGCGATCGCAGAGGCCGGATACGAAGCGAAGGCGCGCGCAGCCTGAGCGCGGGGCGCGGATACGGCTGAGCGCGGGGCGCGGATCGGCTGAGCGCGGGAGCTCACGCGCGAACACGCCCGCGCGAAGGCGCCCGGGCGGCTACCCGCCCGGCGCTGCGTCAGCTGATCTGCAACCGCTTCGCGGCGGGCGCCTGCTTCTTCGGCAGCGTCAGCGACAGGACGCCGTCTTCGAACTTCGCGCTCGCCGCACCTTCGTCGATCTCGGATGCCAGCTGGAAGCTGCGACCGACCGAACCGTAATACCGCTCGCTGCGCAGCACGCGCTCGCCTTCCTTCTGCTCGGATTCGCGCTTGACCTCGGCGCTGATCGATACGCGGTTCCCGTCGATCTGGACGTGGATGTCGTCCTTCTTGACGCCGGGCATCTCGGCCTGCACCTGGTAGGAGCCGTCGGCTTCCTTGACGTCCACGCGGATCTCGAGCGCGCCGCCTGCTTCCGGCGCACTGCGGGTGGCCGGCTGCATCAGGCCGCGGAACAACTCCGGGAACACTTCGGCAAACGGGTCGTACACGGAAAGTCGGGGCATTTCTTCACTCCTGCTTCTGTCTGGCATTGGCGGGATCCTTCGATCCGGCGTTCGATGCGTTAGCTCGGGGCAATGACCGTCGATTTCAAGCAGGAAAACTGTACGGCGCCTCGGCGACGACGTATGTAGGGAGCCCTCGACCGTTTCCGTGCTGTCTGCTCGACGGCCCGTCAGACCCGTTCGATCATCGTCGCGATGCCCTGCCCCACCCCGATGCACATCGTCGCAACCGCACGCCGCGCGCCGCGGCGTTGCAGCTCGTGCGCCGCGGTGAGCACGAGGCGCGCTCCGGACATGCCCAGCGGATGGCCGAGCGCGATGGCGCCGCCGTTCGGATTCACGAAGTCGGCATCGTCGGGCAGGCCGAGTGCGCGCAGCACCGCGAGCCCCTGCGCGGCGAAAGCCTCGTTGAGCTCGATCACGTCGACTTCGCCGAGCGCGCACCCCGTGCGATCGAGCAGCTTGCGCACCGCGGGCGTCGGGCCGAAACCCATCACGCGCGGTGCGACGCCGGCCGTTGCCATGCCGACGAAACGCGCGCGCGGCGTCAATCCGTGGCGACGCGCGGCAGCCTCGGTCGCGAGAACCAGCGCGGCAGCGCCGTCGTTCACACCGGAGGCGTTGCCGGCAGTGATCGTTCCGTCGGCGCGCACGATCGGCGCAAGCCTGGCCAGCGCCTCGATCGTCGTCTCGCGCGGATGCTCGTCGCGCTCGACGACGACGGCGTCGCCCTTTTTCTGCGGAATCGTCACCGGAACGATCTCCTCGGAGAAATAGCCGTTGCGCTGCGCAGCCGCTGCGCGCTGCTGGCTGCGCAGCGCCATCGCGTCCTGGTCCGCGCGCGAGATCCCGTGCTCCACGGCGACGTTCTCGGCCGTCTCGGGCATCGAGTCGATGCCGTATTGCCGCTTCATCTGCGGATTGACGAAGCGCCATCCGAGGGTCGTGTCGTAGATCGCGTTCTCGCGTGCGAAAGCGCTCGCCGCCTTGGGCATCACGAAAGGCGCGCGTGACATGCTCTCGACGCCGCCGGCGATGCCCAGTTCGATCTCGCCGCAGCGGATCGCGCGTGCGATCGTGCCCACCGCGTCCATTCCCGAGCCGCACAGCCGGTTGACCGTGGCACCCGGCACTTCGACCGGAAAGCCTGCGAGCAGCAGCGCCATGCGGGCGACGTTGCGGTTGTCCTCGCCCGCCTGGTTGGCGCAGCCGAGGATCACCTCCTGGACGGCCGACGGATCGAGATCGGGGTTGCGCGCGAGCAGCGCTTTCAGCGGCATCGCCGCCAGGTCGTCGGCACGCACGGACGCCAGCGATCCGCCGTAGCGGCCGATCGGCGTACGCACGGCATCGCAGAGGAAGACTTCGTTCACGGCAGGATTCCCGGGTTGGTGGAACCCGGGATTGTGCACTCGCGCCAGCGCTCGGTGCACTCGCGCCAGCGCTCGGTGCGCTCGCGCCAGCGCTCGGTGCGCTCGCGCGAGCGCTCGGTGCGCTCGCGCCAGCGCTCGGTGCACTCGCGCGAGTGCGCGCTGGAGGCGCTTTTCGGCGCAACCGGATCGGCGAATAATCCGAATTCCCTTCCCTCACGGAGACTGCGATGCTGAACCTGGCTCCCGTGACGACGATGCTGGCCGTCGCCGATCTCGACCGCGCACGCCGCTTCTACGAAGACAAGCTCGGCCTCGAGCCGCTGGGCGCCTCGCCCGACGGCGCGATGCGCTACCGCTGCTCGAACGCGGTGATCGCGCTGCTGCCGCGACCGGGTGCGCGCCCCGCCGAACACACCGCGCTCAGCTTCGAGGTCGACGACATCGAGAAGGAACTGTCGGAGCTCGAGGCCAAGGGGGTCGTCTTCGAGGACTACGACCTGCCCGAGCTGCATACGGTCGATCACGTCTGCGTGCTCGGCTCGGAGAAGGCCGCATGGTTCCGCGATTCCGAGGGCAACTACCTGTGCCTGCACCAGGAGCTGCACTGATTCGTCGTGAACCCGGGCGCCGCGGTTTCTTCACCCGCTGCGTCGGGCCCCTCCGAATGCGCCTTCGAGCGCCCGCGTGCCCTCAACGGCGCACGACGGCAGGCGCCGAGCGTGCGGAGGCTTCGCTCGCGGGCGGCCCGCCGTCGAGCGAAGCCTCGCGCGCAGCGTCGAGCCCGTGCACGTCGGCGCGCAGCCAGCGCAGCAGCGCCAGGCCGGGCAGCGCCGCGACCACCGAGAACACGAAGAAGGACGGCCATCCGAAAGCGTCGACGTACACGCCCGATACCGGACCGACGTAGACGCGTCCGACGGCGGCAAGGGCGGACAGCAGCGCGTACTGGGCCGCCGAGAAGCGCCGGTCGGTGAGCGCCATCAGGAACGCCACGAAGGCCGCGGTGCCCATGCCGCCGCACAGGTTCTCGAAGCCGATCGCCGTCGCCATCAATGCGTAGCTCTTCGGCGCGATCGACAGCAGCCAGTAACCGAAGTTCGACACCGCCTGCAGCACGCCGAACAGCATCAGCGACGCGTACAGCGGGCGCTTCGCCAGCCACGCGCCGCCGGCGAGGGCGCCGACGATCGTCGCCGCCAGGCCGAGCACCTTGTTGACGGCGCCGACTTCGGTGGGCGTGAAGCCCGCTCCACGGATCAGAAAGGTCGTCGACAGGCTGCCGGCAAAGGCGTCGCCGAGCTTGTACAGCACGATCATCGCGAGCAACGCGACCGCGCGATCGCGGCGAAAGAACGCATCCCACGGAGCGAGGAACGACGGGAAGCCGGCCCGGCGCGCGGCCTGCAGCGCCGCCACGCAGGCGAGCACGAGCGCGATCGTGTCGGCGGCCAGCGAGGCGAAGCGGCCGGTGCCGAGCCAGTGCCACGGCAGCTGGCGCAACAGCCAGAACGCGCCGAAGCCGACCGCGAGCATCGCGACGAAACCGGTCAGCTCGGCGCGTACGTCGCTGGCGATCGGCGCCGCTTTCGGCGCCTTCGGCGCCCACACCGTGGCCAGCGACAGCACGGCGAACAGCACGCCCATCGAACGGAACATGCCCGGCCAGCCGAGCCACTGGTCGGCGACGATCATCGCCAGTCCGCCCGAGACGAGCATCGCGATGCGGTAGCCGAGCACCGACACCGCTGCGCCGGCGCCGCGCTCCTCGTCGGGAAGCAGGTCGGTGCGATAGGCATCGAAGACGATGTCCTGCGACGCCGACAGGAATGCGATCGCCACCGCGCAGGCGCCCACCGCGCCGACCGCGGCGACGGGATCGAGCGTGGCCATCACGAAACACGCCGCTGCCAGCCCGAGCTGGGTGACGAACAGCCAGCCGCGCCGCCGCCCGAGCAGCGGCGGCTCGAAGCGATCGGCCAGCGGAGCCCAGACGAACTTGAAGGTGTACGGCAGGCCGGCGAGCGCGAAGAAACCGATCGTCTTCACGTCGAGCCCCTCGACGGTGAGCCAGGCCTGCAGCGTTCCGGCCGACAGCGCCAGCGGCAGTCCGCTGGCGAAACCGAGCAGGAGCATCGCCGCAATGCGGCGGTTGGCGAAGACCTGCACGAGCGGACGCGACGACACGGCGCCGGAAGTGTACCCGCAGCGGGCCGTGCGCAATACGATGACGGTGCGACGGCTCGCGCCCGGCATTCGGCCGCGGCGACATCGGGCCCGCTCCACGAGGAGGAGATCGAATGGCGAACATCGTCCTGGTGCACGGCGCCTGGCACGGCGGCTGGTGCTGGCGCGACACGGCACGCGCGCTGCGCGCGGCAGGGCACGTCGTCGTCACGCCTACGCACACCGGCGTCGGCGAACGCGCACACCAGTCGAGCGAGGCGATCACGCTCGAAACGCATATTCGCGACGTGGTCGGCTGCATCGAGGCCGAGGAACTCGACGACATCGTGCTGTGCGGCCACTCGTACGGCGGCATGGTCGTCACCGGCGTCGCCGACCGCCTCGCCGGCCGGATCCGCACGCTCGTCTATCTCGACGCCTTCGTCCCGAGGAACGGCGATTCGCTGAAC
Organism: Burkholderiaceae bacterium; assembly: GCA_023954015.1. Classification (GTDB taxonomy): domain Bacteria; phylum Pseudomonadota; class Gammaproteobacteria; order Burkholderiales; family Burkholderiaceae_E; genus Zeimonas. The sequence goes on along the minus strand of JAMLIS010000005.1, from coordinate 185,847 downwards.
GGCCTCCTCGACGCCGCACTGGCGCCGGAGATTGCCGCGCAGTTCCTCGGCGCTTTCCGCGGCACCGCCGCCGCATCGCACAGCGGGCTGATGCAACCGATCCCCGCCGCGATGTTCAACATCGACGAGGCGAACCGCGCGTGGGTCGACCGGCGCTGCGTGGCGCAGGCGCTCGCCACCTTCGAGATGCCGCTGCTGCTGTCGGGCGGCGGTCTCGAGCAAGTGAAAGAACGCGTCTACGTGCTCGCCGACGGATGGGATCCGAGCCCGTTCCGCCATTTCGCGAAGCTGTACGAGGGCGCGGACGGATGGCGGATCGAGAAGATCGCCTGCAGCCACGACGTGATGGTCGACCGGCCCGCCGAGCTGGCCGAGCTGCTCGGAGCGCTCTGAGCAAGCCGGGCCGCAAGCCGGCGCGCCTCGCGCGCCGGCGCCCGCGTCACGCGAGGTCGCCCAGCCGCCGGTGCACGGCCACCTTCGTGTCGACCGCGGCCGGCGGCGTCGGACGCGCCGTCGCCTCGCGCTTCTCGCGCTTGACGCGCCGCTGGATGCGCACCGGGCACTTGTAGTCGTGGTGGTACAGCACCTGGCAGTGCAGGCAGCTGATGCACTCGTTCGGGTTGATGTGCCCCTCCGGATGGATCGCCTCCACCGGGCACTCGTTGTAGCAGCGCATGCACGGATTGCCGCACTCGCGGTACCGGCGCAGCCAGTCGAACATGCGCATCCGACCCGGAATCGCCAGCGCCGCGCCCAGCGGACACAGGTAGCGGCAGAAGAAGCGCTCGACGAACAGCCCCGCCGCCAACAGCGCCAGCGCGAACGCGACGAACCACCATTCGCGCATGAAGCGCAGCACGATCGCCGTCTTGAACGGCTCGATCTCCGCCAGCCGCTCGGCCCAGATCAGCGAGCCCAGCGAAACCCCGAAGAGCACCAGGAACACGATGTACTTGATCGGCCACAGCCGCTCGTGCACGCCCCACGGAATGCGGACCTGCGGCACTTTCAGCGCCTTCGCCGCCCGGTTCGTCAGCTCCTGCAACGCGCCGAACGGACACAGCCATCCACAGAAGGGCCCGCGCCCCCAGAACAGCAGCGCCGCCGCCACCGAGCACCAGAGGATGAAGATCAGCGGATCGACGAGGAACGACTCCCAGCGAAAGCCCGTGCGCAGCGAGTTGGTGAACGTCAGCACGTTGACCACCGACAGCTGCGCCTGCGCGACCCAGCCGAGCCACAGCAGCGTGACCGCGAGGTACACGAGGCGGATCCGGTCGAACAGCTTCTCGCGCGGGACGATCAGGTTCTGGAAGAAGAAGATGATCGTCAGCACGCCGAGCATCAGCGCCAGCACGACGATCGACGCGATCCGGCTTTCCCAGATCCGCTGCCACAGCGGGACCTCGTCGGCATCGTCGAGCGCGTCCGGGGCGGATTCCGAGGCGACGGATGCGGCAGCGGCCGAGGTCGCGTCCGCTGCGGCGCCGCTCGTCGGCGTCGCACCGGTCGCCGGCGCTGCCGTGGGCGCTGCGGCCGGCGGCGGCGCCGGCTTCGTGTAACGCTCGGGTAGCCGGTAGGGGAGCGAGAACGAGACGAAGGCCTGCTCGAGCTTGCCGGTCTGCTGCTGCACGAGCAGCTGCAACTGCCACGGTGCGGTCGGATCGAACTCGACGCCTTCGGGAATCGCGAACACGCCGATCTCGCGCAGCTCGGGCGCGTCGTCGGCGACCAGGCGTCCGACGCGCAGGTGATGGCGATCCCAGAAACGGATCGTCTCGACACCCTGGATCAGCGCGATGCGATCGAAGATGCCGCCGCGGAACCACGACGAGCCCTTGAACGAATAACGGCCGCTGGCGGCGACGAGCACCGCCTGCTGCCCCGGGGCCAGCATCCGCTGCACGCTGGCGTACTCGCTCGCGTCGAGCAGGCTGCGGCCGATCGACGGCTGCGAAACGAGCGTCGCGTACAGGTCGATGAAGGCGGCGTCGGGCGTTCCGGTCTGCGTCAGCTTCGCCGCCTCGATGTTCCCCGATTCGGCAAATGCCCGGTTCACATCGCCGGCGGTCACGCGAAGATGCGCGATCGCGCCCTCGTTGCGCAGCGTCGTCCAGTCGGTGACGCTGCCCGCCGTCGGATCGACGACGCGGGCGTCCGCGCGTCCGGCGGTCGTGCCACGGGCGGCGCCCGCGGTCGGCGCAGCGCCCGGAGCGCCCGGAGCGCCGGCGGCGCCGCCCGCCGGCCCGGCGGCACCGGGTGTTCCGGCAACAGCCGGTGCCACGGCGGCCGCGCCGAGTTGCAGCATGCGCGCGACGCGGCTCGCCGAGCGCACCACCGACTCGCCGAGGATCAGCACGGTCGCGGTGGCGCCGCTCACGATGTCGGCCTGCGGCGGCCCGCTGCCGGCCGCGCGCGCGCGCACCGGATTGAAGCCGAGATAGATGTTCAACGCCTCGACGATGCGCTTCTCGGGAACGCCGACCATCAGGATCGGCTCGCTGTGCTCGACGATGCGCAGCCCGACGATGGTCGCGCTGTTGTCCAGGGCGACGACGGTGTGGATCGCCTTGCCCGAATAGCCGCGCGTGTCGACGAAGTCCGAGGTCAGGTACGCGAAGCCGACGCGCTCGTTGGCCCGGAACACCGGCGCAACCGGCGGCGAGCCGTGCACGGGTCCGAAGCGGTCGGCACCCGGATATACGTCGGCCGCCGACAACCGGGACAGGTAGGCGTCGAGCAGCGGGGGCTTGTTCTGCGCGAAGGCGGTCGCGCCGGTCAACGCGATCCAGAGGACGGCCGCCCATGCGACGAAGGTTGCGATCCGCCGGCGATTCGCGCTCGGCGAGCTGGGGACACTGATCATGAGCGGCGCCAGTATAAGGCCGCGACAAGTCGGCTCCGCCGACGTTCGCGGCGATCGGTCCGCGCGCGCAGTGCGGTCAGCCGGCCGGCATCGTCTCGATCGTTCCGTCGACGTGCAGCAGCCACGCGCGCGCCGCCGGATACGCCGCGAGCAACGCTCGCGCTCGCTCGGGTGCGACGATCGACAGCGCGGTCGACAGCCCGTCGGCGACCGTCGCGCGCGAGGCCGCCACCGACACCGACGCATGGCGGTTCGCGCTGCGGCCCGTGCGCGGATCGAACAGGTGGTGCACGCGCGGGTCCGCTCCGAAGCGCGTGCCGGCGCCGGCCGAAGTGGCCAGTGCCGCGACCTGCCCCGCACCGTCGCCCATCGTCAACTCGAACAGCGTGCGCGACGGCTCGTCCGGGTCGACTACCGCCGCCGTCCACGCCCTGCCGTCGGCGCGGCGACCGGCCGCGCGCGCTTCGCCCAGGTCGATCGCCACCCCGGCGAAGCCGTCGCCGCGCAGCCGGTCGGCGACGCGGTCGGTGACGTATCCCTGCGCGATACCGTTCAGCGTCAGCGCCATCCCGCGCGCGCCGAGCGCGATGCGATCTGCGCCGACCTCGACGCGTCGGTGGTCGACCCGGCGCAGCGCACCGGCAACCGCGGTGTCGTCGGGCCCTTCGGGCGCCGCGTCCGGCGCACGGAAATGCGCTTCGTACAGGCGGTACAGCGGCTGGATCGTCGGATCGAAGGCGCCGGCGCTGGCACGCGCGAGCGCGAGCGATGCCGACAGCAGCTCGACCAGTTCCGGCGGCGGCGCACGCAGCTCGCCCGCATCGTTCAGCCGCACCAGCGCCGAGTCGGCGCGATACAGGCTGAAGACCCGCTCGAGGCGCTCGACCTCTTCGAGGCACGCATCGAGAACGCGGCGCGCGTGCGCGCGGTCCTCGTGCACGAGCGTGATCGAGGCGAGCGCGCCGAGCGCCGTTCCCTTCCAGACGACGGGGTCCGGCGCGCTGCGCGCCGCGGCGCGCGCCGGCGGAAATCCGGCGCACGCCGCCGATGCGCCCACCACCGCCAGGAAGCGCCTGCGCTCGACCATCGATCTCATCGTTCACCTCGTTCCTGAGCGCCCGCACCGACCGCGCCCAGCACGTAGTCGTCCGGAATCTCTGCAAGCCGCGCGAGTCGCCCGCCACGCTGCGCGGCGAAGTCCCGCGCGGCGTCCTCGCGCGAGAAGGGTATCGCCTCGGGAGCGCCCATCCCGCCCGACCGGTCGCTGCCGAGCACGAACCACGCGCCGTGCGCCTCGACCCAGGCACCGGGCTCGGGCTGCGCCCAGTTCTTCGCGCGCGCCATGTCGTTGACGTAGACCGCGGTGATCTCGCGCGGTTCCTCGGGCAGCCGCAGGAACGCGAGCGTATCGCGCACCGAAGAAAACCACAGCGGCGCGTCGCGACCGGCCAGATGCACCTGCCCTTTCGGCCCCTCGTGGTCGGACAGCAGCATTCCGCAGTAGTAGCCGGTGGCTTCGGCGAGCACTTCGTCGGGCGTCGGTGTCCGGGCGGCCGAAGGCGCACCCTGCTGGCAACCGGCAAGCATCGAGCCGGCCGCCGCGACGACGAGCATGGCGGCGAAGGGCCGCGCGCGCCGCTTCGCGCGCATCGAGAGACGCTCGATCGGCAACGGCGTCGAGGCGCCCGTCATACCGCTCTGCGCCGAAACACCGCCACCGCCGCGAGTGCGGGAACGACGACCCAGGCAACGAGCGCGCCGAGCAGCGCCGCGATCGGCAAGCGACTCGCGTCGCCCGGCCCGGCCATGCCGCTGTAGACCGAGACGGCATCGCTCGCGCTCATGTTGAACAGCCGGTACGCGTCGGCCGGATTGAGCAGCAGCAGCGCGTCGAGCGCAGTGCGTCCGAGCGTTCGCCCCTGGTCGGCGACGAGCACGCCGAGCAGCGCGGTGTCGTACAGCAGCACGAAGAAAAGCCACAGCGCGACCGCGATTCCCGCCGCGGTCGCCCGCTCGCGCACGAGCGCGCTCGCCAGGCAGCCGAGCGCCACGAAGCTCGCGCCGAGCAGGATCGACGTGCCCACCAGGGCGGCGAAGGCGCCCCACGCCGGCTGCACGGCCGCACCGGTCTTCCCGATCGCGATCGCGATCGCGGCGGCGCCATAGCCGAGGACCGTGGCCACGCCGAGGATCGCCGTCTGTCCGACGATCTTGCCGACGACGACCTGCCAGCGGGCCACCGGATACGACAGCAGCAGCGCCAGCGTGCCGCGTTCGTGTTCGCCCACGATCGCGTCGAACGACAGCATCAGCGCGATCAGCGGAATCAGCAGGATCGTGAGCGACGACAGGCTCACGACGACGACGGCCAACGGATCGGTCTTCACGACTCCGGTGGGCGCACTGCCGAGCAGCGCGAGCGACAGCGCGAGCGCGGCGAGCACGAGCGTGGTCGCCACCGCCCAGCGATTGCGCATGCCGATGCGCACCTCGTGCATCGCGATCGTCGCGACGTTCACGTCGCCACCTCGTGTGCGTCGCTCGATTCGATCCACTGCCGATACAGCTGCTGCAGCCCCGGCGCCTCGATGTCGACGTCCTCGACGATCTCGCCGAGCGAACCCAGCGCGCGCAGCACGGCCATCTTCGCGTCGGCCGGCGCGAGCAGCACGAGCGACGCGCGCTCGGCTTTGGACTCGCGCTTGCGCTCGGGCTCGCGCTTGCGCTCGGGCTCGCGCTTGCGCTCGGGCTCGGGCTCGCGCTCACGCTCGCGCTCGGGCTCGCGCTCGACGCAGCGCACGCTTTCGGGCAGCCGCGCGAGCACCGTGTCGGCCGCGCATGCGCGCACGCGCAGCCGCAGCCGCAACTGCGCGCCCGCGCCGCGGCGCAGCTCGCCGAGCGTACCGGCGGCGACGAGGCGACCGCCGTGCACGATCGCTGCCCGATCCACCCGGCGCTCGATCTCCTCGAGCGCGTGCGTCGAGACGAGCACGGTGGCTCCGGCGGCGCGCAGTTCGTCGATCGTTTCATAGACCTCGGCGCGCGAATCGGGATCGAGCCCGCTGGTGGGCTCGTCGAACAGCAGCAGCCGCGGCGCGCCGATGAGTGCCTGCGCGATGCCGAGCCGCTGGCGCATCCCCTTCGAGTAGGTCGCCACCCGCCGATCGGCGGCACGAGCGATGCCGACGCGCGCGAGCAGCGCCGCGTTCGCGCTCGCCGGACTGCCCTTCAGCCGTGCGTAGAACGCCAGCGACTCTCGACCGGTGAGCGCCCCGTGGAAAGCGACGTTCTCGGGCAGGAAACCGACGGCACGTCGCGCGCCGGCACCCTGCGCGCCGGCGGGATCGACGCCCAGGACGCGCACCGTTCCCTCGTCCGGGCGCACCAGGCCGAGCATCAGCTTGATCAACGTCGTCTTGCCGGCGCCGTTGTGCCCGACGAGCGCGGTCGCCTCGCCGGCGCGCAGCGCCAGCGTGACGTCGCGCACCGCGGTCACGTCGCCGTAGCGCTTCGTCGCGCCGCTCCATTCGGCGATCGTCATCCGCGTTTCCCGCCGGGCGAGGACCGCGGGAACGCGGGCCGCGACGATGGCGCAGGCAACGACGTCGGCGGCGGCACCCGCGGCGGGCGCATCAGCGGTGCGCTGTCGAAGACGCCGCCGGGGTACAGCGCGGGAAAGCGCGCCTGTGCCCAGCGCACCATCTGCACCGCCGGGCTGTTCAGCAGCGCCTTGGCCGCCGGCAGCGTCCAGAGCACCTCGTCCATCACGTCGTTCGGCCGGTAGGGGCGGTCGGCGATCCCGTCGCCGTCGAGGTCGAAGGCGGGGTTGTCGCTCCAGTAGTTGCCGCGCCCGTCGTGCGCCCAGTCGATGAAGCGCGTTCCGACGTACTTGACCTGCACGCGATTGGCGACGAAGGCGTTGCCGGTCATCGTGTTGCCGTCGGATCCGGCCGTGAAGTGGATGCCGATCGGACAGCCCTCGAACCAGTTGTCGCGCAGGTCGTTGCGCGTGGCGTTGTAGACGAACACGCACTTCTCGCGGCCGTTGCGCACGACGTTGCCGACGATCTCCGACCGGTTCGTCGAGTTCAGCAGCAGTCCGTGGTCGCGATCGTCGTCCGAGACGTTGTCGCGGATCTCGAGCCGGTCGGAATACATGATCGCCCAGCCGACGTGGTTGCCTCGCGAGCGGTTGCCGACGATACGGCTGTCGTGCGTGTACATGTAGTGGATCGCGAAGCGCAACTGCGTGAAGGTGTTGCCGGCGAACACGTTGTCCCGGCTGGTCTTCACGAAGATTCCGTCGCGCCCGCCGCGAATCGTGTTGCCGATCACCTGCGCGCCCGGCGCGTTCCAGATCGATACGCCGTTGCCCGCCTCCGACAGCCGCAGGTCGCTGCGCCCGACGATCTCGTTGCCCTCGACCATCGAGCCGGCAGCGCCGTGCAGGTAGACGCCGAACAGGTTGCCCACCAGCCGGTTGCCGCGCACGAGCGCGCGTTTCGCCTGTCGCGTGACCAGAACCGCCGAGTCCATCGCGGGCAGGTCGCGTCCGGAGCCTGTGATCTCGATCCCCTCGACGCGCACGTCGTCGGCGGCGATCGTCAACACGCTGCCCACGCCGGTTCCGGCGAGCACCGCGCCGGCCTCGCCGACCAGCGCGATCGTCCGGTCCACGCGGACCGGGCCGGCGTGCCGTCCCGCGGCGAGCCGGATCGTGTCGCCCGGACGCGCGGCGTCGACCAGCGCCTGCAGCGATTCGCCGGGCTCGACGCGCTGCTCGGCCGCGCGCGCGCCCGTGCCCGCATTCGGGCCGAGCGCCGCGATACCCGCGACGAAGAGGGCACGCACCGCTGCGCGCCAAACGGCACCCGGCACGCCGCGCCGCGCCTACGCGCGCTCCACCATCATCCGCCCCTTCATCTCCATGTGCAGCGCGTGGCAGAACCACTGGCAGTAGTACCAGTACACGCCCGGCCGGTCGGCGACGAAGGTGACCGAAGCGGTCGCCTGCGGCGCCACTTCCATCGCGATGCCGTAGTTGACGATCGTGAAGCCGTGCGTCAGGTCCTCGACCTCGTCGCGGTTCGTCACGTAGATTGTGACCTCGTCGCCCTGCTTCACCTTGAACTCGGTGAGACTGAATACCGGAGCCGCGGAAAACATGTAGACGCGAACTTTCCGGCCCTCGCGGACGACGCTCGCCGCTTCCTCCAGCACGACGTTGTCGGCCCTGGCCTGCTTCACCGCGTCGGCGAACATCGGGTCGTCGCGCTTCCACACGTTGACCGGATCGACTATCGACCGATGCACGATCGTCGCGTCGTGCGGTTCGGCGAAACTGGGCCCGTCGTGCACGAGAATCATCTCGTCGCCCGAAATGTCGATCAACTGGTCGCATTCGGGCTTCAGCGGCCCGACGTTCAGGAACCGGTCCTTCGAGAACTTGTTCAGCGAGATCAGCCACTTGCCGTCGGCATCCTTGGTCTGCCCCATCGACGTGTGGTTGTGCCCCGGCTGGTAGTGCACGTCGAGCTTCTGCACGATCGGATCCACGTCCTTGCCGGCGAATGCGTCGACGGCCTTCTGGATGTTCCACTTGACGATCTGGCTGTCGATGAACAACGTCGTGTACGCGTTGCCGCGTCCGTCGAAGGCGGTGTGCAGCGGCCCCAGGCCGAGTTCGGGCTCGGCAACGACGCAGGCGCGCGGTTCGATCCTGTCGTCGAAGAGATCGTCGAACCTGCGCACGTCGAACACGCTGACCGTCGGCGAGAGCTTGCCGTTGGCGACGACATGGATCCCGTCGGGCGCGGTGTTGATGCCGTGCGGGCTGTTCGGAATGGGGATGTAGCGCGTGTACGGCGAACCGTGCTTGCCGTCGACGACCGGGACGCCGCCGATCGTCTTCGCCTTGCCGCTGCGGACGGCCTCCTCGATGCGGGCTATGTTGAATACGACGATCCAGTCCTGCTCGTTGGCGGTCATCTCGCCCAGCGTCAGCCCCTCCTCGGAGTTGTAGCAGGTCGAGAACGCGTACTTGCCCTGGTAGTCGGCATCGCAATTGTCGAGATTGCCGTCGACGAGCACCTGCCAGGCGACCTTCATCGTGTCGCCGTCGACGGCGGTGAACACGCATTCGTATTTTTCGTGGCTCTCGACGTCGCTGCCGTCGTTCGGGATCGGCACGCGGTTCTCGCCGTTGCAGAAGACGTAGCCCGTCTTCGGGTACTTCTGCACGCGCAGTCCGTGCACCGTCTGCTGGTTCGGCAACTCGATGATCCTGTCGCACTTCATCACGTCGCAGCGCACGCGCGCGACGCGCGTGTTCGCCTTGTCGTTCATGAACAGATAGCGCCCGTCGTAGGTGCCGTCGGTGAACGACATGTGGGGATGGTGCAGGTCGCCGTTCAGGTAGATGCCGCCCCGGCTCTGGAGGTATCTGCGCGTCTCGGGCGTGAGTCCTTCGGTGAGGATCTTGCGGCTCTCGTTGGTCTGCCCCCATCCGGTGGCGCTGCAGCGGTTGAACACCGGCACGCGCATCAACTCGCGCATCGACGGCAGCCCGACGATCCGCAGCTCGCCGCACTGTCCGCTGGAGAAGAACACGTAGTACTCGTCGAGCTCGCCCGGACCGACGTGCGTCCTGGCGATCGCCTTGTCGACGTCCGACGCGGAAGCCGGCGCCGCAGCGCTCGCGACCGGAGCCCCCGGCGGGGCCGAGGTCGCACTCCCGGAGACGGCGCCTTGCGTCGACGCCGCAGGGTTCTCCTCTCGTCCGCAGGCCGTGAGCACGCCGCCGAGTCCCACGGCGGCCACCGCTTTGGCGCTGCCGCCGAGCACGGCTCGGCGTCCGGGGTCGTGCATTCCGGTCTTGCGGTCTTCGTCTTTCATCGCTTCTGGCTCCGCGAGGTGGGTCGATCGGTGAAAAGGAATCATGCGCCGGTGACGTGTCCGTGCGAACGCGACTGCATCTCGGGGTTGGCGGCGACGATGGACGCGGCCGGGCTGCTCGTCGCCTGCCGCTTCTCGCGCTTGACGCGCCGCTGGATGCGCACCGGGCACTTGTAGTCGTGGTGGTACAGCACCTGGCAGTGCAGGCAGCTGATGCACTCGTTCGGGTTGATGTGCCCCTCCGGATGGATCGCCTCCACCGGGCACTCGTTGTAGCAGCGCATGCACGGATTGCCGCACTCGCGGTACCGGCGCAGCCAGTCGAACATGCGCATCCGACCCGGAATCGCCAGCGCCGCGCCCAGCGGACACAGGTAGCGGCAGAAGAAGCGCTCGACGAACAGCCCCGCCGCCAACAGCGCCAGCGCGAACGCGACGAACCACCATTCGCGCATGAAGCGCAGCACGATCGCCGTCTTGAACGGCTCGATCTCCGCCAGCCGCTCGGCCCAGATCAGCGAGCCCAGCGAAACCCCGAAGAGCACCAGGAACACGATGTACTTGATCGGCCACAGCCGCTCGTGCACGCCCCACGGAATGCGGACCTGCGGCACTTTCAGCGCCTTCGCCGCCCGGTTCGTCAGCTCCTGCAACGCGCCGAACGGACACAGCCATCCACAGAAGGGCCCGCGCCCCCAGAACAGCAGCGCCGCCGCCACCGAGCACCAGAGGATGAAGATCAGCGGATCGACGAGGAAGGTCTCCCATCGAAAGTCGGCGCGCAACGAATGCACGAAAGTGAAGACGTTGACCACCGACAGCTGCGCCTGCGCGACCCAGCCGAGCCACAGCAGCGTGACCGCGAGGTACACGAGGCGGATCCGGTCGAACAGCTTCTCGTGCGGGACGATCAGGTTCTGGAAGAAGAAGATGATCGTCAACGCGCCGAGCATCAGCCCGAGCACGACGATCGCCATGGTCTTGCTGCGCCAGAGCCGCTGCCACAACGGCACCGGCTCGTCGGGGAACTCGGCGTCTTCGATCGCGGCGGTCGAGGCCGGCATCGTTCCCGGCGCAGCGGCGCCGGCCTGCCTGTCCTGCGCGGCGGAAGCCGCCGGCGCAGCAGCGGCGCTGCCTGCGGCGGCTTCCGCCGCGCGCGCAGCCGGCTTCGTATATTGCTGGGGCAGCCGATAGGCGAGCGGGAAATCGACGAAGGCCTTCTCGAGCGCGCCTACCGGTCGCTGCACGAGCAGCTGCAATCGCCAGGGCGCGGCCGGATCGAACTCGGCTCCCACCGGAACGCCGAAGACACCGATCTCGCGCAGCGCCGGCGCGCCCGGCGCGACGATCTTTCCCACGCGTCGATGCTGGCGGTCGCGGAAGCGGATCGTCTCGGCGCCCTGGATCAGTTCGATGCGGTCGAAGATGCCGCCGCGCACGTAGCCCGAGCCCTTGAACGAGTACAACCCGTCGCCGGCCACGAGCACCGCCTGCTGCCCGGGTGCGAGCATGCGTTGCACGTTCGCGTATTCGTCTTCGCCGAGCAGGCTGCGCCCGATCGCGGGCTGGGAGACGAGCGCAACGTACAGGTCGATGAACGCGGCATCGGGTGCGCCGGCCTGCGGGCGCCTGGTTGCCCCGGCGTTGCCCGATTCAGCGAACGCTCGGTTCACCTCGCCGATCGTCAGGTGCAGATGCCCGACCGCTCCCTGCGCAATCAACGTGTTCCAGTCGACGATGCCGCCGGCCTGCTCGTCGATCACGCGTCGATCGCGCCCCGCGGCTGGCGCCGAAGCGGCGCCGCCGTGCAGTTGCAACGCGCGCGAGACGCGCAGCGCCGAGCGGGTGACGCTCTCGCCGAGGATCAGCACCGTGACCGTCGCGCCGCTGACGATGTCGGCGTGCGGCGCTCCCTTGCCCTCGGCGCCGGCGCGCAGCGGCGCATAGCCGATGAACGAATGCAGGTAGTCGACGACACGCTTCTCGGGAATGCCGATCAGCACGATCGGCTCGTGGTGCTCGACGAGCTCGAGCCCGACGATCGTGCCGGCGTTGTCGAGCGCGACGAGGACGCGGATCGGCTGTCCGGAATAACCGGTCGTGTCGACGAAATCGGACGTGAGGTAGACGAAGCCGACCCGCTCCTGACCCTTGTAGACGGGGGCGACCGGCGGCGAGCCCTGCACCGGGCCGAAGCGATCGGCGCCGGGGAAGACTTCGGCAACGGGAGTGCCGGCGAGAAAGCTGTCGAGCAGCGGGGTCGCGTCCTGCGCGTGCGCCGCAGCAGGCACCACCGTCAGGACCAGCGCGAGAAGGAGTCCCCGCATCGCGAATGCCGCGAGGCGGAGATGGCATTGCAGCAACCCGGATGCGATCATGGCGAAAACGGGCGCAGTATAGGCCTCCCCGGAGATGCCCCATGCGCGTATCGCTCCTCGCTCACGATCCGCAGCTCGAATCGGTGACGCTGCCGATGCTCGTGGGCATCGCAATGGCGATCGAGGTCGAGGCGGTCCATCGCTACGAGCAACTCGAGCAGACGATGCGGCGGCGCGGCGAACTGGAGACCGCCGACGCATTGCAGCGCATGCTCGAGGAAGAGCGCGAGCACGTCGCGGCGGTGGCGAAACGTGCCGAACAACTCAGCGTGCCGGTACCCGACGCGGGCGAGTTCCGATGGGTGCTACCGGCCGAGCTCGAGACGTCCTGGGATGCGATCGCCGGCAGCGCGCTGCTGACGCCGTACCGCGCGTTTGCCATCGCCGTCGAGAACGAGCAGCGCGCCTTCTCCTTCTATTCGTACCTGGCTGCGCACGCCGCGGACCGCAGCGTGGCGATCGAAGCCGAGCGCCTGGCCGCCGAGGAACTGCGCCACGCTGCACAGGTTCGCCGCTGGCGACGCGAGGCCTACCACCGCGAACGCAGGCGCGCGGAGCTGCCGGCACCGGGCGCCGTGGCGCCCGAGCTGCTCGCGGCGCCCGAGGCGCTGCGCACCTACCTGGCGCAACGCTTCGCCACGGTCGCACAGGAGTACCGCGCGCTCTCCGAGCGCCTGCGCGGACTGGGCGATGCGCAGAGCGCCGAGCTTCTGGATGCGTTCGTCGCCGCGCACCGCGCGCCGGTGGCCGACGGCGCCCTCGCGTCCGAAACGAGCGCCGTCGGCGAAGTCATTCCGGCCTCGCACGATCCGGTGCACCTGCTCGTCGCCGCCCAGAAGCCGCTCGAGGCACTCGTCGAGGAACTCGAGTCGATTCTCTCCGGCGCACAGGACGAGGCGTTCGCGTGTGCCGAGCGCGCGGCAACCGACGCCGTCGGCTGGATGGCCCGCCTTTCCCTGCAGATCGAACGGCGCAGCGCCGAAAGCGCGGCAGGCCTGCCGAATGCTCCTCCGATAGCTGGCGGCAGGGCGTAGCGAACAGCGCCCCGTTCGTGCCGCCCGGAATCGAAGAGGAGAAGCGCTGTCATGCCCCACAAGAGCACCGCTCGAGCCCGGTCGTCGACGACCGGTTCCGCGCCCGCGTCGGCGGGCGAATCCACGCCCTTCGTCCAGGACGTCGAGGCACTGCGCCGTCGCGCACGCGAGAACATGGAGTGCGGCGCAATCACGCAGAGCTACGGCGCCGACCGCCAGGCGGTGGTCGATGTGCTGAACGCGGCGCTGGCCACCGAGCTGGTCTGCGTGCTGCGCTACAAGCGCCACTATTTCATGGCGCAGGGCATCGCATCCGAATCGGTCAAGTCCGAGTTCCTCGAGCATGCCAACGAGGAGCAGGGGCATGCCGACAAGCTGTGCGAGCGCATCGTGCAACTCGGCGGCGAGCCCGACCTGGATCCGCAGACGCTCAGTGCGCGCAGCCACTCGCAGTACGTCGAGGGCAAGGATCTCGTCGACATGATCCGCGAAGACCTCGTCGCCGAGCGCATCGCGATCGACAGCTACCGCGAGATCGTGCAGTGGCTCGCCGACAAGGATCCGAGCTCGAGACGGGTCATGGAAGAGATTCTCGCGAACGAGGAGGAACACGCCGAGGATCTCGGCTCGATGCTGCAGGGCATGGGACTGTCGGGCATCGACGCCAGCGCATCGGGCTCGCGACCATCGGCGGGAAACGGCTCCACCGCTCGCTGATTTTTCCGGTGCGGCCCCGGCGTCCTGTGCTCTCGGCCACCGTCAGCCGGGCTCGTCGCCCTGCGTCGCGGGCCTTGCCGCGACGCCCCGCAGCCGGCGCAGCGCCTGCACCGCGTCGTCGACATAGGTGAACACGACCGGCACGACGAGCAGGCTCAGGAAGGTCGACGTGACGAGCCCGCCGATGACCACGATCGCCATCGGCGCGCGAAAGCTCGGATCGACCCCCCAGCCGATCGCGATCGGCGTCATCCCGGCACCCATCGCCACCGTCGTCATCACGATCGGACGCGCACGCTTGTGGCAGGCATCGAGCAGCGCGTCCAGGCGCGACAGGCCCCGATCGCGCCGCGCCATGATCGCGTACTCGACGAGCAGGATCGAGTTCTTCGTGGCGATCCCCATCAGCATGATCAGGCCGATCATCGACGGCATCGAGATCGACAGGCCGGCGAGCCACAGCGCGAGGAAAGCGCCCGGCACCGACAGCACGAGCGCCACCAGAATCGTGACCGGCTGCACGAAATCGCGGAACAGCAGCACGAGCACGACGTAGATGCACAGCACGCCGGTGAGCATCGCGATGGCGAAGCTGCGCCCGAGCTCGGCCATCGCCTCGGCGTCGCCCACCGTACGCTGCAGGATCCCCGGCGGCAATTCGCGCAGGCTGGGCAGCGCGAGCGCCTTCTTCTCGATCTCGCCCAGCGGCTGTCCGTTCAGCTCGATGCGGAAGTTGATGTTGCGCAGCCGATCGTAGCGATCGATCTGTGCCGGGCCGCTGCCGATCGATACGGCGGCGACGTTGTCGAGCGCGACCGGCCCACGTGCACCGGGCACCGCCAGGCGCGAGATCAGCGCGAGATCCTCGCGTGCAGCCGGATCGAGCCGCACGACGATCGGCACCTGGCGCTGCGAGAGATTCAGCTTGGCCAGCCCCTGGTCGTAGTCGCCGGCGGTGGCGATGCGCAGCGTGTCGGCGATCGCCGCCGAGGTGACGCCGAGGTCGGCGGCGCGCTGGAAGTCGGGGCGCACGATGACTTCGGGACGCGCGAGGCTCGACGTCGACACGACGTTGCCGATGCCGGGCAGCGTGCGCAGTTCGCGGCCGACGATCGCAGCATGGCGCGCGAGCGCGTCGCCGTCCTCGCTGGCCAGCACGAGGATGTACTTCTCGCTCGAGCCGCTCAGCCCGACCTCGATGCGCGCGCCGGGCACCGCGGCCAGCGCCTGCCGCAATTCGTCTTCGATGCGCTGCTTGCTCGTGCCGCTGCGTTCCTCGCGCGGCGTCAGGTCGAGCGTCAGCGTCGCCTTGCTCACTTCGGCGACGCCTTGCGGAACGAACGGATCGCCACCGGCCGAACCGCCGCCGACCGCCGTGTAGACGCGCACGACGTGCGCGTTGCGCTGGACGAGAGTGCGCGCCTGCTCGGCCGCGGCCAGTGTCTGCTCGAAGGTGCTGCCCGGCGGCAGTTCGACGTGCACCTGGGTCTGCGACAGGTCGTCCGGCGGCATGAAGCCGGTGGGCAACAGCGGAACGAGCAGCAGCGACCCGGCGAAGAAGACCGCGGCGACGATCGTCGTGACCGCGCGATGTCGCAGGCTCCAGCGCGACGCGCGCAGATAGGCACGCATGATGCGGCCGTCGTCGTGCGGAACGTCGGGCTTCAGCACGTAGGCCGCCATCATCGGCGTGAGCATGCGCGCGACGACGAGCGAGGCGAACACCGCGAGCGACGCGGTCCAGCCGAACTGCACGAAGAAGCGTCCGGCCACGCCGCTCATGAACGCCGTCGGCAGGAACACCGCGATCAGCGTGAAGGTGGTCGCGATCACCGCGAGCCCGATCTCGTCGGCCGCCTCCATCGCCGCGCGATACGGCGTCTTGCCGCTGCGCAGATGGCGCATGATGTTCTCGATCTCGACGATCGCGTCGTCCACGAGAATGCCGACGACGAGCGACAGAGACAACAGCGTGACCACGTTGATCGAGAAGCCGAGCAGGTACATGCCGGCGAAGGCCGGAACGATCGACAGCGGCAGCGCCGTGGCGGCGACGAAGGTCGCCCGCCAGTCGCGCAGGAAGAACCAGACGACGATCACCGCCAGCGCGGCGCCCTCGTAGAGCAGCCGCAACGAGCCTTCGTAGTTGTCCTCGACCGGCGCGACGAAGTTCACGGCCTCGGCGATGCGCAGGTCCGGGTGCGCGGACTGCAGTGCGGCGAGCCGCGCCCGTACGCCTTCGGCGACTTCGACCTCGCCGGCGCCGCGGCTGCGCGTGATCTCGAACCCGACGACCGGGGCGCCGTCGAGCAGCGCCGCCGACCGGCGCTCGGCAACCGTGTCGCGCACGCTGCCGACGTCGGAAAGGCGGATGGCGCGCCCGTCGGACAGCGGGATCGACATGCGCGCGAGTTCGTCGGCCGACGCGACGGTGGCGATCGTGCGCACCGACTGCTCGGCGCTGCCGATGTCGGTGCGCCCGCCCGGCGCGTCCTGCTGGATGCGGCGCAGCTGGCGCGAAACATCGGCCGCCGTCGCGCCGATCGCCAGCATCCGATGCGGATCGAGGTCGACGGCGATCTCGCGCGTCACGCCGCCCACGCGCGCCACCGCGCCCACGCCGGGCACCGCGAGCAGCGCCTTGCTCACCGTGTTGTCGACGAACCAGGACAGCGCCTCGTCGTCCATCCGCCCGGAGGCGATCGTGTAGGTGAGGATCGGCAGGCCGGCGAGATCCATTCGCGTGACGACCGGATCGCGCAGGTCGCCGGGAAGGTCGGCGCGCACGCGCGAGACCGCCGCACGGACGTCGTCGACCGCCTCCTGCGTCGGCTTCTCGAGATGGAACTCGACGGTGATCGTCGCGGCGCCGTCCTGCAGCCGCGTGTAGATGTGCTTGACACCCTGCACCGTGGCGACGGCGTTCTCGATCTTGCGCGCGACCTCGGTTTCGAGCTGCGCGGGACCGGCACCCGGCAGCAATGCGCTCACCGTCACCGTCGGCAGGTCGATGTCGGGAAAGTTCTGCACCTTCATCGCGTGGAACGACAGCAGTCCTCCGACGGTGAGCAGCACGAACAGCAGCACCGACGGCGTCGGATTGCGGATCGACCACGCCGAGACGTTCCAGCTCATGACGGAGCGCGCTCGACGATGCGCACGAGGTCGCCGTCGACGAGAAAGCCGACGCCCGAGTCGACGATGCGCACGTCGCCGTCGGGGCCGTCGAGGCCATCGACGATCTCGACGCGATCGCCGTCGCGCCGGCCGACCGAAACCTTCGTCTGCACGACCTTGTCGCCGGGCCCGACGCGGAACACGTAGGCGAAGCCGTCGCGCAGCGCCAGCGCCGACTGCGGAATCGTGCGTGCCGGCGACTCGCCCAGCTCGATCGTTCCGCGCGCGAACATCCCGGCGCGCGCCGAGCCGGGCTGCGGCAGGTCGACGTAGACGAGGCCCATGCGCGTCTGCGGATCGACGGTGGGCGCGACGACGCGCACGCGTCCTTCGATCGTCGTGCCGTCGGCGCTGGTCAGGACCACGCGGTGGCCGGGCTTCACGCGCGGCAGGTCGGCGCCGGGAACTTCCGCGCGCCATTCGAGGCGTGCGCCGCGGATGAGGCGAAACAGCTCGGCGCCGGGCTGCACGATCGCCCCCATCGTCGCGCTGCGCGACGAGACGATGCCGTCGTCCGGCGCGACGATGCGCGTGTTCGACAGGCGCAGTTCCTGCGCCTGCAGGCGCGCGCGCTGGGCTGCGACGCGTGCGCGGGCGGTTTGCGCGGCGGTGCGGTACTGCTCGATCTGCTGCGCGCTGATCGCGCCGCTACGGTCGAGCCGTTGCGCGCGCGCCGCGTTGGCGTTCGCGTCGGCGAGCGTCGCCTCGGCTTCGGCGAGCGCCGCGCGGATCTGCGCACGCTCGGCCTGCAC
The DNA here is from genome assembly GCA_023954015.1 of Burkholderiaceae bacterium. Taxonomy (GTDB): domain Bacteria; phylum Pseudomonadota; class Gammaproteobacteria; order Burkholderiales; family Burkholderiaceae_E; genus Zeimonas. Next base: position 168,029 of record JAMLIS010000005.1, on the reverse strand, counting down.
GGTGTCGGCCGACAGGCGCGCAAGCAGCTGGCCGCGGCGCACGCGATCACCGACGTTGACCCGGACCTCGACGAGCTGCAGGCCGCTCACCTCGCTGCCGACGACGATCTCCTGCCAGGCAGCGACGCTGCCGTTGGCGGCGACCGTGACCGGCCACGACTCACGGCGCGGCGTCGTCGTGGTGACGGTGAGTGCGGGACGCAAGGCGCCGGACGCGCCGGAGGCAGCCGGCGCGCTGCCCGGCTGCTGCGTCGCAAGCCGCGCGGCGCCGCTCGCCGCTGCGTCGTCGTGCCCGCGGCCCGCCTCGGTCGCGCGATCGTCGCCCGACGAGGACGTCCACGCGAGGGCGCCCGCGAGGATCGCGAGAGCCGCGGCGATTCCGGCCGCGATCGTCTTGGTGTTCTTCGCCATTCCTTCGTTCTTCTTATTCCGTGGCCGTCCAGCCCCCGCCGACCGCCTTGTACAGCGCCAGCCAGGCCGAAACGCGCTCGCGCCGCGTCTGCACGAGCGCAGCATCGGCGTTCTGCGCATTGCGCCGCGCCTGCTCGAGGTCGAGCAGGCTGCCCGCGCCGACCTCCCACTGCGCGGTCGCCGCATCGAGGAACGAGCGGTAGCCGTCGGCGGCGCGGCGCGCATCGTCGAGTCTGCGATCGGCGGCGTCCAGCCGCACGAGCGCCTGTTCGACTTCGCGCACCGCGGCAAGCGCGCGGGCGCGCCAATCGGCCTCGGCGATCGCGAGCCTCGCACGCGCGGCGTCGACGCTCGCACTGCGCCTGCCGGCATCGAACAGCGTCGCGGCGAGCGAAGGCGCGAAGGACCAGGTCGAGCCGGTCAGCGTCTGCCCGGCGAAATGCAGCGCCGAACGGCCGACCGAGCCGGTGAGCGCCAGCCGCGGGAAGCGGTCGGCCTGCGCCGCTCCCACTTCGGCGGCGGCAGCGAGCGCCGCGCGCTCGGCTGCGGCGAGGTCGGGCCGCTGCGAAAGCACCCGCGCCGGCACGGCATCGACCGCGAAGGCGTGCGGTTCGGGCAGTCGCGCGCGACGCGACGCCAGCGCCGCGCGCAACGCCACCGCCGGCTGCGCGGTCAGCATCGCGATCTGGCCGAGCGCGACCTCGCAATCGGCACGCTGCGTCGTTGCGCGCGAGCGCGCCTCGGCGGCGGTCGCCCGCGCGAGCGCGAGATCGGCGGGCGCGGCGAAACCCGCGTCGGTCTTGCGCTCGGTCAGCGATTCGGTGGTCGCGAGCGACTGCGCCTGCGCGTCGAACAGGTCGACGAGCGCTTCGCAGACGCGAAGCCCCACGTAGGCGTCGGCCACCTCGGCAGCGAGGCTCACGCGCGCATCGTGCCACTGGCTGCGGCTGCCCTCGACGCGCGCGAGCGCGGCCGCCTCGCGGTTGCGCGCCGCGCCGAAGAGGTCCAGTTCCCAGCTCGCATCGAGCGTCGCGCTGCTCATCGTCGTGGCCGCGGGAAGTCCCGCGCCGATCATCAGCGTGTTGCCGCGCGTCGCACTCGCGTTCGCCTGGAGCACCGGCGCGAGCGCTGCGCCGGCCACGCGCGCATTCGCGCGCGCCTCGACGATGCGCTGCGCGGCCTGCTCGAGCGTCGGGTTTTCGCGCTGCGCGAGATCGATCAATTGCGCGAGCGACGGATCGTCGAAGCGCGACCACCAGTCGGCGAGCGCCTCGGCGCTCCCGCCGTGCGGCAGCGGCGCCGACCACTCGGTCGACGGCAGCTGCGGCGCGCGCGCCGGCGGAGGCGCGACCGCACAACCGGCGAGAGCGAACGCCGCAGCGGCGAGCAGCGGGGCGGCGAGCGGGGACGCGGGCCTCATTCGCCTCGTTGCCGAGCTTCGTGCCGATGGCAGGATGCGCGCCGGCAGCATCCCCGGCGCCACGGCCGGAGAGTCGCGTGGATCATGACTTGCGCATGCGGAGTGGAACCGGGTAGTTTAGCGTGCCGCACCGACACCCCGGTGTGCGTACGTGGTCCAGGCCGCGTGCGCCACAGACGGCACGAACCGACCGCAGGGAGAAGGGATCATGAGAAGACTTCTCGGCGCAATTCTCGGCGCCGGCGTGCTTGCGGCGGCCGCCGCCCCGCCCACCGCGTGGGCCCAGGAGAAGACGCTACGCGTCGTCAGCGCCTTTTCCGAGAACAGCATCTACGTCAAGCGGCTCGAGACGTGGATGAAAAGCTTCAACGACGAAGGCAAGGGCGTGTTGCAGCTGAACTTCATCGGCGGCCCGCGCGCGATGCCGACGTTCGAAGTTGGCAACGCGGTGAAGACAGGCGTCGTCGACATCGCCCTGACCACCGGCGCGTTCTACACCAACCTGATGCCCGAAGCCGACGCGCTGAAGCTCGCGCTGCGGCCGATTGCCGAGCAACGCAGGAACGGCGCCTTCGACGAGATCAACCGGATCTGGAACGAGCGCGCCAACATGGTCTACCTCGGCCGTCCGGTCGAGTACCAGACCTTCCACCTGTACCTGAACAAGAAGATCGACAAGCCCGACCTGAGCGGGCTGAAGATCCGCGTGACGCCGGTCTACCGCGATTTCTTCCAAGCGCTCGGCGCGCAGGTCATCACCACGGCTCCCGGCGAGGTGTATACCGCGCTCGAACGCGGCGTGGTCGACGGCTACGGCTGGCCGATCGGCGGCATCTTCGATCTCGGCTGGCAGGAAAAGACGAAGTACCGCGTCGATCCGGGCTTCTACAACGTCGAGGTATCGCTGGTCATGAATCTCGATGCATGGAAGCGGCTCACTCCGCAGCAGCGCGAGTACCTGAACAGGCAGATGCTGGCCTTCGAAGCGAAGAACGACTTCTGGAAGAGCGACAACGAGGCAGAAGCGAAACGCCAGGCGCAGGCGGGCATCGAGACGATCGCCTTTCGGGGCGAGACGGCGAAGCAGTACCTCGACAAAGCCAACGAAGTCGGCTGGGCGGCCATCCTGAAGGCGAGCCCCGAGTACGGCGCGAGGCTGAAGGCGGCGCTGACGAAGTAACCGCCACCCGTGCGTGCGATCTCCGCCGCCTACGGGCGATTGCTGAACGCGCTGATGATCGCCGCGAGCCTCATGCTCGCGGCGATGATGCTGGTCATCTGCGCCGACGTGCTGTTGCGCAACGTCGCGATCGTTCCCGGATTGCGCGGGCTGGAGTGGTCCAACGAGATCTCCGAGACGCTGCTCTACCTGATCACGCTGCTCGCCGCGCCGTGGCTGCTGCGCCAGGGCCAGCACATCCGAGTCGATCTGCTGCTTCGGGCGATCCCGAGGCGACTGGCGTGGCGCCTCGAGATCGTGGCGGATGTACTCGCGCTTCTTTGCTGCATGGCGCTCGTGGTCTACAGCGCGAAAGCCGCGCTGGCGAGCTACCGGGCCGGCTCGATTCTCATCAAGACGCTGGTCACTCCCGAATGGTGGTCGCTCGCGCCGCTGCCCTTCGCCTTCACGCTCCTGGGCATCGAGGCGGCGTTCCGCATGCACCGGCTGCTGAGCGGCGAGCGGGCGCCGCGCGACGATGCCGTCTCGGCGGCCTGAAGAAACCGTGGGCCTCCGGGGCGGCAGATGAGCTGGGAAGCGGCCGCGTGGCTGATGCTCGGCGGATCGACCGTGCTGCTGTTCCTCGGACTGCCGGTGGCGTTCTGCTTTCTCGTCATCAATCTGGTCGGCGCATGGATCTTTCTCGGCGGCGACTCCGGCATGATGCAGCTAGCCCGCAACAGCGTCGCGTCGGTGCAGAGCTTTGCACTGACGCCGATACCGCTGTTCGTCCTGATGGGCGAGGTGCTGTTCCACACCGGCATCGCAGTCAAGGTCATCGACGGCATCGAACGCCTGATCCGCCAGGTGCCCGGCCGTCTTTCCGTCGTCGCGGTCGTCGCCGGCACGATATTCTCGGCGATCTCCGGATCGACGATCGCGACAACGGCGATGCTGGGCAGCCTGATGCTGCCGATGATGCTTTCGCGCGGCTACCACCCGACGATGGCCGCCGGTCCGATCATGGCGATCGGCGCAGTCGACATGCTGATTCCGCCGTCGGCGCTCACGGTGCTGCTGGGCAGCCTGTCCGGCATCTCGATCTCGAAGCTGCTGATCGGCGGCGTCGTCCCCGGCCTTCTGCTGTCGATCGCCTTCGTCGCGTACATCATCGTGCGCGTGCGAATCGATCCGACGCTCGCGCCCAAGACACAGATCGAACGCCACGTCGGCTGGGAAAACTGGCGCCCGTTCCTGCAGTATGTCGTTCCGCTGGTGTCAATCTTCGTCGTGGTCGTCGCATCGATGGCGGCTGGCTGGGCGACGCCGACCGAGTCCGCCGCCATCGGCGCCTTCGCCACGGTCGTTCTCGCGCTGGTCTATCGCGCGCTCACGCCGAAGAACCTGCTGCAGGCGCTGCGCGGAACGGTGGCGATCTCGGGGATGATCCTGTTCATCATCGTGGGCGCGACGACCTTCTCGCAGATCCTGTCGTTCTCCGGAGCGAGCAACGGGCTCGTCCAGGTGATTACCGGCCAGGGGCTCACGACGACGGCAGTGGTCGCCGCGATGATGGGCGTGCTGATCTTCCTCGGGCTGTTCGTCGACCAGGTAAGCATGATGATGATCACGCTTCCGATCTTCATGCCGATCGTTCAGCAGCTCGGCATCGATCCGGTGTGGTTCGGCGTCATGTTCCTCATCTGCATGCAACTCGGGCTTCTGCTGCCGCCGCATGGAATGCTGCTGATGACGATGAAGGGAGTCGCGCCTCCTGCGGTGACGATGGCGCACATCTTCGCCGCCGTCATGCCGTACGTAGCCATGAGCCTGTTGATGCTCGCGCTCGTGTTCATGTGGCCGGCAGTCGCCGTATGGCTGCCGGCGCTACTTGGTTGACCTCGTCGATCGCCGTCAGCAGGTAATCCGGCGGCAACGCATCGAACTCCGACTCCGCGCATTCGCCGCCGCGAACGATGGCCACCGGCATACCGGCCGCGCGGGCCGCCAGCACGTCGGCACGGCTGTCGCCGACGAAGAGCGCCTCGTGCGGCGCCACCTTCCATTCGGCCAGCACGCGCAGGATGCCGTCGGGACGCGGCTTCAGGAAGTCCACGTCGTCGCGACTCGCCACCGGCGCGAGTCGGCGGTCGAAGCCGAAGCGCCCGAGGGCCTCGACGAGCGCGGCGCGCCCGATGTTCGAAACCATGCCGGTGCGCAGGCCGCGGCCCGCGATTGCGTGCAGCAGTTCGGCCGCGCCGGGACGCGGCGTCCAGCGTGTCAGCGCATCGGCGTCCCAGCGGTCGTAGATCGGACCGAGATCACGTCGCAGCGCCGCCAGCCGCCCCTGCGGCGCGGCGGCGTCGGCTGCCGCGTTCCACAACTGCGCGTAGCTGCCCGCCGTGCCGTAGCCGAGAGATGCGCAGGCCTCGCGCAACTGCGCCTCGGCCTCGGCGAGCCGCCACTGGAAGTCGACCAGCGTGCCTTCGAAATCGAAGATCAGCGCGGCGATGCGACTTTTCATGTTCGGCCCCTCGCCCGTCACGCGCGGTGACTGCGCCGCCTGTCGCACGGCAGCCCGGTACTGCCGCGTACTACACTGCCGCCTACCCGACCGCCACCTACCCGACCGCCTACCCGACCGCCGCCCGCGCGACCGCCGCTCGCGCGACCGCTGCCTGCGCCTCGCTCGCCGCCACCCGCTGCATCAGCCGCTCCCACCCCGCGTCGACGTCGGCCTGCAGCGTGTCGATCTCGGGCTGCTTCAGGTGCCGATAGCGCCGCTGCGGCGCCAGGTAGTCGGCCACGCTGCGGGTGCGCCGCGCGTGATTCAACGTGTAGTAGTGACCGTCCTCGACCTCGTAGAGCGGAAACACGCCGCTCTCGACCGCCAGGCGCGCCACGCCCAGGCCGCCGTCGTCGGTCAGTCCCCAGCCGTCGATGCACGGGATCAGCAGCGTCAGCAGCCGCGTGCCGCGGATCGTCTTCGCCTTCTGCACCTTGCGGACCAGGTCGGGCAGGAAGCCGGCGGTGCCGGTGGCCGCGTACGGGATCTCGTGCGCCGCCATGATCTCGGTGAGGTTCTTCTTGCGCGAGAGCTTGCCGGCCGGCGTCGATCCGGTCGACGCGAAGCGCGGCGTCGACGACGACTTCTGCGCGCCGGTGTTCATGTAGCCCTCGTTGTCGAGGCACACGTAGAGGAAGTTCTCGTTGCGCTCGACCGCCGACGACAGGCACTGGAAGCCGATGTCGTACGTGCCGCCGTCGCCGGCGAAGACGACGACCTGCGTATCGCGCTTGCCCTGCGCATCGAGCGCACGGCGAATGCCCGAGGCCGCCGCCGCGCTCGATTCGAGCGTCGGCTGGTACACGGGAATGCGCAGCGAAGAGAACGGTTGCGGCCCGGCGATGATCGCCATGCACGACGGCGGCACGACGGCCACCGTGTCGGGGCCGAGCGTGGCGAGCACGTGACGCACCGACAGCGCTTCGATGCAACCCGGACACGCCGCGTGGCCGGAACAGAACATCGCGTCTTCGACGACTTCGAGTTTCTTCATCGTTTCCTCCGCTCGCGATCGCGCTTCAGCTGACCCAGACCGACTCGGGTCCGCTGTCGTACGTAGCCGAATCGCGCACGAACTCGCGAATCCGCTCGGGCGGAACGTTCACGCCGCCGACGCCGGCCAGCAGTCCGCGAATCGTCGGCGCCTGCGACATCCCGTACAGCGCCGAACGCAGTTCCTGGTGCAGCACGCCGCCGCAACCCGGCGAATAATTGCGATCGAGCACGATGACCTCCGCGACGCCGTCGAGCGCAGCGCGCAGCGCGGCGACCGGAAACGGCCGGAACAACCGCAGCTTGACCAGCCCCACCGCGATGCCCTCGTCGCGCATCGCATCGACCGCGTCGCGCGCCGTGCCGCACATGCTGCCCATCGTCACCAGCACCGTTCGCGCACCGTCGCAGCGATACCGCTCGACGACGCCCCAGCTGCGTCCGGTGAGGCGCGCCCACTCGCGGTCGACCTCGACGGCGAGTTGCGGAACCTTCGCCATCGCGTCGGCCAGTTCGCGGCGGTGCCTGGCGAACATCTCCTGCGTGACGACGTTGCCCCACGACTCGACCTTCGCCGGATCGATCCGATGCGGCGGCGCGTACGCGGGCAGGAACTCGTCGACGAGCTCCTGCGACGGAACACGCACCGGCTCGAGCGCGTGCGAGACGTAGAACGCATCGTGGCTGACCATCGCCGGCACGAGAACCGACTCGGCGATGCGGAAAGCCTGGATCACCGAGTCGAGCGACTCCTGCGAACTCTCGCTGTAGAACTGGATCCACCCGGTGTCGCGCTGCGCGAGGCTGTCGGTCTGGTCGGGCCAGAACGCCCACGGCGAGGCTACCGTCCGGTTCACGTTGGCCACGACGATCGGCGCACGCGCGCCGCTGGCGTACTGCAGCACCTCGTGCATCAGCAGCAGGCCCTGCGAGGCGGTGGCGGTGAACACGCGCACGCCGGCGAGCGAGGCGGGGATGCACGCCGCCATCACCGAATGCTCGGACTCGGGCGTGATGATCTCGGCGTCGAACTCGCCGGCCGCCTGGAACTCGGTGAGCTTCTCGAGGATCGGCGTCTGCGGCGTGATCGGATAGCCGGGCGCGAACTTCGGTCGCGCCAGCTTGGCCGCCCACGCGACGGCGTGGTTGCCGGTGAGCAGCATCGTCTGCTCGCGCGCCGGTGCGCCGGAAGCGCGGGGCGCCGCCTTCTCGCCGTGTTCGCGCCGCGTTCGCGCAGCGACCTCGTCGATGTCGTTCATTTCACCTCCTCGATCATCTCCATCGAGCCGGTCGGGCACTCGCGCACGCAGATGCCGCAGCCCTTGCAGTAGTCGCCGTCGACCTCGTAGCCGCCGCCGGGCAGGCGCCGGATCGCGAGGTCGGGGCAGTACTGGAAGCAGTTGTCGCAGGAGATGCAGGTGCCGCACGAGAAGCAGCGAGCGGCCTCCGCGAGCGCGTGTTCGACATCGAAGCCGAGCTGCACCTCCGCGTCGCCGATGCGATCGGCCGCGGGCAGCCTCGCTTCGGATGCGCGCGCCGCCTGCGGGTAGTAGAAGGTGGCGATCGAATCGAGCGGAACGAGTCGCTGCACGTCGAAGCCGAAGCCGTGCAGGCGTTCGCCGGCGAGCGCGGGGATCCGGTGCGCGACGCCTGACTCGCTGCCATCGAAGGGACGCTGCGCCTTCTCGCACAGTGCGCGATCGATCGCGATGGCCGCTCGCCTGCCCATCCCGAAGGCTTCGGTGACGAAGCGCGCCATGCTGGCGACGTCGCCGCCCGCGTACACGCCCGGCGCACCGGTGGCCTGGGCCGCATCGACGCGCAACAGCGCGCCGTCGGCGGGCGCGTCTTGTGCGAAGGGCGAGAGATCGGGATCCTGCCCGATCGAAGGGACGATCGCGTCCGCCTCGAGACGGAACTCGCTGCCGGCGACCGGCTCGATTCGAAAGCGACCGCGCTCGGCGCCGGCAACGAAGTTCACGCGCACGCAGTCGAGCATGACCCCGCCGCCTTCCGCGTGGGCTGCGGCGCTCACCAGCGACGCTTCGTCGACCAGTCGCACGCCTTCCTCGAGCGCCTCCTCGACCTCGGCGCGCTGCGCGGGCATCTGCGCACGCGATTCGAGCGCAAGCATCGTGACTTCGTGCCCCGCGCGGCGCGCGCTGCGGGCGACGTCGATCGCCGCGCTGCCTCCGCCGACGACGACGATGCGCCTGCCGAGTTCGGGCGCCTGCCCGGCGTTCGCCTGCGCGAGCCACCCGGCGCCGTCGACGACCCACGGCTGCGCGTAGTCGAGTTGCGCCAGCCGCTTCGGGCGCCGCGCACCCACCGCGACGTAGACCGCGTCGAACTGCTCGCGCAGTTGCGCGAAGTCGTGCGCCGAATCGATCGCCACGCCGCAGCGAACGTCGACGCCGAGCGCGACGATGCGGTCGATTTCGCCGTCGAGCACGTCGCGCGGCAACCGATACGCGGGAATGCCGTCGCGCATCAGGCCGCCGAGTCGCTGCTGCGCCTCGAAGATGGTGACTGCGTAGCCGCGGCGACGCAGGTGGTACGCCGCCGCCAGCCCCGAAGGACCGCCTCCGACGACCGCGACGCGTTCGCTGCGCTCGTCGGCCGGCGCCGGGTACGACCACCGTTCCGCCAGCCCCAGGTCGCCGACGTGCCGCTCGAGCTTGCAGATCGAGATCGGCTCGTCGTAGCCCAGCCGATTGCACGCGGTTTCGCAGGGGTGATGGCAGACGCGCCCCGAGACCGCCGGAAACGGATTGTTGCGCGTGAGGATCTCCCATGCGCCGCGAAAGTCGCGCTCGCGCGCGCGGCCGATCCAGTGCGAGATGTCGCCGTTGACCGGACATGCGGCGTGGCAGGGCGAAGGCGCGCTCACGTGGCGCGGCAATCGCGCACGCCACGTGCCGGTCTTGAAGATTTCGGTGCTGCCGGTCGTCCAGGCGGTGGGGGGAAGGTTGCGCGCGTTCATGCGGCGCTCCGCTGCAGTTGTGCGTCGACGCAGCGCCAGCCTTCGTCGCAGGCTGCCGCGTTCGCTTCCTTCTGCTTCGGCGCCTCGTCGATCAGCGTGCGCTGCAGCCCTTCGAGCGAAGGCTCGCCGATGGCGCACGCCAGCGCACCGAGCAGCACCGAGTTGACGATGCGGCCGAGGCCGTGACGCCGCGCGATCGAGATCGCGTCGACCGCGATGACGCGCCGCCCCGGCAACACGGACGCGAAGTGATGCGCCGGCTGCGCCGAATTGACGACGATCAGCGTGTGCGTTGCGGCAGTCGCCAGCAGCCTGCCCTCGAGCAGGCTCGCGTCGAAGCACAGGATCGCATCGGCGGTCTCGATGTCGCAGCGCACGCGGACCGGCTTGTCGTCGACACGGATGTACGAGCTGACCGGCGTGCCGCGGCGCGCACCGCCGTAGCTCGCGAAGCTCTGCACCTGACGCCCTTCGGCGAAGAACGCCGAGGCGAGCAGGTTGCCGGCGGTCTGCGCGCCCTGCCCGCCACGCCCCTGAACGATGATCTGCAGCACGATGCCTCCTCGGCGGGCGACGCGGTCGCATGCCGCGGCTGCCCGATGCGGGTGTCCGATCTGCGACTACATCGCTTGCCGCAGCCGGCGTCCTTGATCTGCCGCAAGAACGTCGGGCACCCCGAGCCTCGACGGCCGGCCGGCGAACCGGACCGGGCGGGACATCCCGACCGAAGCGGTTCCGCGGGCTTACCATCGAAGCGCCAGGCGTACGCAATGGCGCCAAGTCCGTCGTTGCGGCCCGTCGCAATGCCGCGAATTCGATTCACGACACGGGAAAACGGAGTCCTTGATGAGCACGCGATCTCTGTCCGGAAGGCTCCTCGCCGCCGGCACGGCACTCGCCTCGACCGTCGTTCCGTCGATGGCGCAGGCCGAGCTGAAGCCGGGCGACGTCGCGCCCGTCTTCAAGGCGCCGGCCGCTCTCGGCGGCAAGACCTTCGAGTTCTCGCTCGAAAAGGCGCTCGCCCGCGGCCCGGTCGTCGTCTACTTCTACCCGAAGGCGTTCACCCGGGGCTGCACGATCGAGGCGAACCGCTTCGCCGAAGCCCAGGACGAATACCAGGCGCTGCACGCCACCGTGATCGGCATCTCGGGCGACGACATCGAAACGCTGAAGAAATTCTCGGTCGAGGAATGCCGCAACCGCTTCGCGGTCGCCTCCGACACGGACGGCAGCATCATGAAGGCCTACGGGGCGGTCATGCCGCTGCTGTCGAGCTACGCGAAGCGAGTGTCGTACGTGGTCGGCAGGGACGGGCGCATCGCCTATGCGTATTCGTCGATGAGCGCGGACGAACATGTGCCGAACACGCTCGCGACGTTGCGGGAACTGGCCAAGCAATAGCGTCCGGGCTCGCGCGTCCCGGCTCGCGCGTCCCGGCTCGCGCCGTTCAAGCGATCACTGCGAAGTCACGTTGCGCGCGCCGGCGCCGCGTCGCCGGTCAGCGCCGCAACCTGCGAAACCGGAACGGCGAACAGCGCGAAACCGCACGGCTGGAGCGTCCAGCACTCGTCGCCGCGCGCCGCTCGCTGCTGCAGCAATACGCCGCCCGCATCGAAGTCCGCGGGCAACGCCTCGGGCTCGTCGCCCAGGTTGAACGCACAGACGATCGCCTGCTGCGCGTGAACGCGCGCGAACACCAGTACGTCGGCTGCGGATCCGGAGAGCGCGACATCGCCTTCGCGCAGCGCCACCCGGCTGCGGCGCAACGCGAAGGCTTGGCGGGCGACTGCGAGCACCGAGTCGGCACACGCCTGCTGCGCGGCGACGCTCAGCGGCAGATGACGCGGATCGACCGGCAGCCACGGCTCGACGCTGCTGAATCCGCCGTTCGGCGCCCGGCTCGTCCACGGCATCGGCGTGCGGCAACCGTCGCGACCCTTGAACTCGGGCCAGAAAGTCTTGCCGAACGGATCCTGCAGGCGTTCGAAGGGCACGTCGGCCTGCGGCAGGCCGAGTTCTTCGCCCTGATACAGGCAGATCGTGCCCGGCAGACAGGCGAGCAGCGCGAGCATCTGCTTCGCATGCGCCTGGGCATCCCGTCCTTCGCCCCAGCGCGTGACGACGCGCGGCTTGTCGTGATTGCTCAACGCGTAGCACGCACCGTTGCGCAGCGGAATCGCCGCACGCAGCTTCTCGATCACCGAGCGGATGTGCGTCGCGCTACGGTCGTTGCGCAGCAGATCGAAGCTGTAGGCGCTGTGAAGACGCGTGTGCGAGACACATTGCGACATCCACTCGAGCGCATCGTTGCCGCCGACCTCGGCGACGCTGAACGCACCGAACTCGTCGAGCAGTTCACGGATGCGCTCGAGAAACGCGAAGGTCTCGGGCCTGCGTCCGTCGTAGACGTGCTGCTGGAACCCGTACGGATGCAGCGCCCTGCCCGGATCGTGGACCGGCGGATTGTCGCGCAGCAGCGGGTCCTGGAAATAGTGGCCGCACGCGTCCAGCCGGAATCCCGCCACGCCCAGCTCGAGCCAGAAGCGCATGTCGGCAAGAACCTGGTCCTGCACCGGCCGATGGTTCAGGTTCAGGTCCGGCTGCGAGCCTAGAAACGCGTGGTAGTAGTACTGGCGTCGCCGCGCATCCCATTGCCAGGCGCTTCCGCCGAATACCGACATCCAGTTGTTCGGCGGGCTTCCGTCGGGCCTCGCATCGGCCCACAGGTACCAGTCGGCCTTGCCGTGCGTGCGGTTGCGGCTCTGCCCGAACCACTCGTGCTCGTCGGACGTGTGGGAAGCGACGAGGTCGACGACGATGCCCAGGCCGCGCGAGCGCGCCGCATGGACCAGTTCCCGAAAATCGTCGAGCGATCCGAACAGCGGATCGACCGCGCGGTAGTCGGAAACGTCGTAGCCGAAATCGCGCTGCGGCGAAGGAAATACCGGACCGATCCAGATGTGATCGACGCCGAGGCGCTCGATGTAGTCGAGGCGTTCGCGAATGCCGCGCAGGTCGCCGATGCCGTTGTCGTCGGTGTCCTGGAAGCTGCGTGGATAGACTTGATAGAGAACCATGACCAGGGCGAGAGAAAGGAAGCGAGCGATCCGGAACGCGCGCGATTCGTCGTGAACGGGCCTCGCGAACATCGCAGCGCCGACGCGCAGACGGCACAAGCCGCAGACGACCGACGTACGTCGACGGCTGCCGAAGGGTTGTCCGCGCCTCGCGTTGCGACTTCCGCGACTTCCACGCCGCCGGCGATCGATGGAAAACCCGCTGCGGCAGGTTCATCGCAACGCGTACTCGATGGTCAGCGGCGCGTGATCCGAAAAGCGTGCCGCCGTGAAGATCTCCGCCCGCCGTGCTTTCGCGGCGATGCCCGGCGTGGCGATCTGGTAGTCGATCCGCCAGCCGACGTTCTTCGCCCACGCCTGCCCGCGGTTGCTCCACCAGGTGTACTGCTGCGGTCGCGGATCGAGACGGCGGAACACGTCGACGAAGCCCACTTCGTCGAACAGTTCGGTGAGCCACGCGCGCTCCTCCGGAAGGAAGCCGGAGTTCCTGCGGTTCGCGCGCCAGTTCTTCAGGTCGATCTCGCCGTGCGCGATGTTCCAGTCGCCGCACAGGATCACCTCCCGGCCGCCGCCGATCAGCGCGCGCAGGTGGCGCTGGAATTCGGCGAGGAAGCGGAACTTCGCCGCCTGCCGCTCCGGCGAGCTCGACCCGGAGGGGACGTAGACCGAGACCACCGCGTACGAACCGAAATCGAGTTCCAGGTACCGGCCTTCGGCGTCGAACTCGGCGCTGCCGAAGCCGCTGCGCACCACGCGCGGCTTGCGTCGCGCGTAGACGCCGACCCCGCTGTATCCCTTGCGCCGGCCGCAGTCGAAATGCGCACGCAGCCCGTCGATGGAATGCGCATCGCCCAGCTCGCATTCCTGGGCGCGCACTTCCTGCACGCAGAGAACGTCGGCACGATGCGCGTTCGCCCACTCGATCCAGCCGCGACGGGCGGCCGACCGGATGCCGTTCAGGTTCAGGGTGACGACCCGTATCATCGCTTCTGTTCAACCACCGCGATTCGAGACATGGCAGACGATCTGCGCGCCGAGTTCATCCGCTTCGCCGTCGACGGCGGCGTGCTGCGCTTCGGCGAATTCCGAACGAAGGCCGGACGCATCTCGCCGTACTTCTTCGACGCCGGACTCTTCTGCGACGGCGCCTCGCTCGGCGCGCTGGCCGGCTTCTACGCGCGCACGCTGCTCGCCGCCGAGCGCAGCGGGCGCGTCGCCTTCGACATGCTGTTCGGACCGGCGTACAAGGGCATCCCGCTTGCCTCGGCCACCGCCGTCGCGCTCGCGCAGAAGGGCCGCAACGTCGGCTATGCGTTCAACCGGAAGGAAGCGAAGGACCACGGCGAAGGCGGCACGCTGATCGGCGCCCCGCTCGCCGGCCGCGTCGTCATCGTCGACGACGTGATCAGCGCCGGCACTTCGGTCGGCGAGTCGATCGACATCCTCCGCGCAAACGGCGCGATACCCGCGGCCGTTCTCATCGCGCTCGATCGCGAGGAGCGCAGCGGCAACGCGACGCAAATCGGCGAACGATCGGCCGCGCAGGAAGTCGAGCATTCGCACGGAATCCCGGTGCTCGCGATCGCCGCCCTCGACGACCTGCTGCGTTTCCTCGACTCCGACGACGCGCAGGGCAGGAAGCTGGACGGGCACCGCGACCGGGTCGCAGCCTATCGCAGCCGCTACGGAGCCCCGGCAGATCACTGAAGACGCCGGCGCAACAACTCGTTGACCTGCTGCGGATTCGCCTTGCCGCGCGTGGCCTTCATCACCTGGCCGACCAGCGCGTTGAACGCCTTCTCGCGCCCGGCGCGGAATTCCTCGACCGATCTGGCGTTGTCCGCGATCACCTCGTCGACGATTCGCTCCAGTTCGCCCGCGTCGCTCATCTGGCGCAGGCCTTTCGCGTCGACGATGCGGTCGACCGCGTCGGCGTCGCGCGCCTGGCCGCCCCACAGATCGGCGAAGACGTCGCGCGCGGTCTTGCCCGAGATCGTGCCGTCGTCGATGCGCACGACGAGGCGCGCGAGCTGCTCCGGCGCGACCGGACAGTCTTCGATGGCGCGCTGGTCGCGATTCAGCGCCGCGGCAAGCTCGCCCATCACCCAGTTGGCCGCGGCCTTGGCGAGCGGCGTCGCTGCGGCCGGGGCGCCCGCCGGCAACGCACGCAGCACCGCCTCGTAGTAGCCGGCAACGCCACGCGAAGCGGTGAGCGTCGCCGCGTCGTAGGCCGACAGCCCGTACGTCTGCGCGAAACGGTCGCGCATCGCCGCCGGCAACTCGGGCATCGTTGCGCGCACGCGCTCGATCCACGCGCCATCGATCTCCAGCGGCGGCAGGTCGGGGTCGGGAAAGTAGCGGTAGTCGTGCGCGTCTTCCTTGCCGCGCATCGAGCGCGTCTCGTCGCGCTCCGGGTCGTACAGGCGTGTCTCCTGCACGACGCGCCCGCCGTCGGAGATCAGCTCGACCTGGCGCGCCGCCTCGTGCTCGATCGCGCGCTCGAGGAAGCGGAACGAGTTCAGGTTCTTGATCTCGCAGCGCGTACCGAGCGCGGCCTGGCCCATCGGGCGCACCGAGACGTTCGCGTCGCAACGGAACGACCCCTCCTGCAGGTTGCCGTCGCAGATGCCGAGCCAGACGACGAGCGCGTGCAACGTGCGCGCATAGGCCGCGGCTTCGCGCGCCGAGCGCATGTCGGGCTCGGTGACGATCTCGAGCAGCGCGGTGCCGGCGCGGTTCAGGTCGATGCCGGTCATGCCGTGGAAATCCTCGTGCAGCGACTTGCCCGCATCTTCCTCGAGGTGCGCGCGCACGAGCCGAACGAAGCTTTCGCGCATGCCTTCCCGCTGCTTCGTGCGCTGCGGCTCGCGCGTGCCGTCCTTGCCGTCTGCGCCGCCGGCCTTCGCATCGCCCTCGGACCAGAGCACCTGCAGTGCGCCGCCGGAAACCACCGGAATCTCGAACTGGCTGATCTGGTAGCCCTTCGGCAGGTCGGGATAGAAATAGTTCTTGCGCGCGAAGACCGAGCGCCGCGCGACCTGCGCCCCCACCGCCAGGCCGAAACGGAGCGCGCATTCGACGGCCGCACGGTTCGCCACCGGCAGCACGCCCGGCAACGCGAGGTCGACGAAGCTCGCCTGCGTGTTCGGGGCTGCGCCGAAGGCGGTGGAAGCGTCGGAGAACATCTTCGAGCGCGTTGCGAGCTGCACGTGCGTCTCGAGCCCGACCACGATTTCCCACTGCATCGCTTCGATCGTCCGTTGCTGCGGTTCGGGCCGGAGGTTCACGGGCGCGCGCAGCGACCGCTGTTCGGATCGAACATCACCGGCCAGGCCTGGTCGTAGATTCCCGGCGTGCACCGATTCTCGCAGTCGACGTGCGCCAGCGTGATCCGCCGCGGCTCCTGCCAGATCATCAACCGGCAGGCGCTGCCGTCGCGCGCGACCAGTTCGATGTGCGGGCGCGTCTTCGTCTGCCGGAAATCGGACTGGCGAAAGCTGCAGCTGCCGCGCCGGCCGACCCGCAGCGACCAGTCGAGCGCCAGGACGCGGTTGTCGCGCACTGTCAGGCGCGCGTCCTCGCTGAAGCCGTCCTCCTCGGTCTGCACGCACGCGCCGTCGAGATCGATCGGCCGGTCGGCGATCGGAGTCGGCCCCGGTCCGCGCCCGGGAATCGGAATCGGAATCATCGCGCACGCACCCAGGGCAAGCAGGATGGCACCTGGTTTCCCGAGCAGCGACGCGATGCGCAAGAGCCGCGCGGCGACACCGCGGAGCCGCGAGACGACGCCGCGGAGCCGCGAGGCGACGCCACTCAGGCCGGCCGCTGCAGATGCCATGCGCTCGCCTGCTGGAATGCGTGCGCCACGCGCAACAGCCGGGCCTCGTCGAAGGCGCGCCCGATCAGCTGCAGGCCGACCGGCCGCTCGCGCTCTCCGAATCCGGCGGGCACGGACACGCCCGGCAGCCCGGCGAGCGACGCCGGCAGCGTGTAGACGTCGGCGAGGTAGTTGCGCACCGGATCGTCGATGCGCGAACCGATGTCCCACGCGACGGTGGGCGCCACCGGTCCGGCGACGACGTCGACGGAATCGAAGGCACGGCGGAAATCGTCGGCGATCAGCCGGCGCAGTTTCTGCGCCTGCAGGTAGTACGCGTCGTAATAGCCGTGCGAAAGCACGTAGGTGCCCACGAGAACCCGCCGCTTGACTTCGTCGCCGAAGCCCTCGGCGCGCGTGTTGCAGTACATCTCGCGCAGGTCGTCGTAGCGGTCGGAACGATGCCCGTAGCGCACGCCGTCGAAGCGGCCCAGGTTGCTCGACGCCTCGGCCGGAGCGATGACGTAGTACGCCGGGATCGCCAGCTCGGTCTTCGGCAGCGACACGTCGACGAGTTCGGCGCCCAGCCCGCGCAGCGTCCCGAGCGCGGCCTCGACGGCCGCGCGCACGTCGTCGGACAGCCCGTCGCCGAAGAACTCGCGCGGAACGCCGATGCGCAGGCCGTCGATCGGCTGCCCGAGCTGGCGCGTGAAATCCTCGTCGGGCCGCTCGACGCTCGTCGAGTCGCGCGCGTCGAAGCCGGCGATCGCCGACAGCACCACGGCGCAGTCCTCGGCGGTGGTGGCCATGACGCCGGCCTGGTCGAGACTCGACGCATAGGCGACGATTCCGTGCCGCGAGACGCGCCCGTAGGTGGGCTTCAGCCCGGTGACGCCGCAGAACGCCGCCGGCTGGCGCACCGAGCCCCCGGTGTCGGTGCCGGTGGCCGCGGGAACGAGTCCCGCCGCGACGGCTGCCGCCGAACCGCCCGAAGAGCCGCCCGGAATCGCCGAACGATCCCACGGATTGCGCACCACGCCGAAATGCGAATGCTCGTTCGAGCCGCCCATCGCGAACTCGTCGCAATTGGTCTTGCCGATGCAGACCGCGCCGGCCGCGTCGAGCCGCTCGATCACCGCCGCGTCGAACGGGCTGACGTAGTGCTCGAGCATTTTCGAGGCGGCAGTGGTCCGCCAACCGCGGGTGGCGAAGACGTCCTTGTGCGCGATGGGCACGCCCAGCAGCGCGCCGCGCTCGCCGCGCGCCCGCCGTTCGTCGGCCGCACGCGCCTGCTCGAGCGTGCGCTCCGGCTGCACGTCGACGAAGGCGTTCAGGTCGCTCGTCGCGACGCGCCGCAGGCATTCCCGGGCAAGCTCGACGGCCGAGGCGCGCCCGGCATCGAGGAGTTCGCGCAATTCGCGCAACGAGGCCCGCCCGGCAGGGGCCGGCGCAGTCACTCGATCACCTTCGGAACGAGATACAGCCCGCGTTCGACGGCCGGCGCCATCGCCTGGCCGGCTTGCCTCCGGTCGGTTTCGTCGGCGACGTCCTCGCGCAGCCGCAGCGTCTGGTCGTGCGGATGGGTCATCGGCTCCACGCCGGCGGTGTCGATCGCCCGCAGGCGTTCGAACAGCTCCAGCACGGCCCCCAGCTGGGCGGCAGTGCGGTCCAGTTCGTCGTCCGTCAGCGCAATGCGGGCGAGCGTCGCGATGCGCTGGACCTCGTCGCGCGACAGTGGCATCGATGGCAAGGATGTGGACACGGTATTCGAAACGACGCAGGGCAGCGCGCGAGGGCCGCCCCGGAGAGCGCAGCCGACGGATGGCTGCGAAACGGGCACGCGAGGCAATGGAACGGAGAGAAAACCGTCGGGTCGAGAAGGAATTATACGGTATCATGCGACGCGAATTTCACGGGTCGCGAAATGCTCGGGTTCCTGCGCAAATACTTCTCCAACGACCTGGCGATCGACCTCGGAACGGCCAACACGCTGATCTACGTGCGCGGCAAGGGAATCGTGCTGAACGAACCCTCGGTCGTCGCGATCCGCCAGGAAGGCGGCCCGAGCGGCAAGAAGACGATCGCCGCGGTCGGCACCGAAGCCAAGCAGATGCTCGGCCGCGTGCCGGGCAACATCGAGGCGATCCGCCCGATGAAGGACGGCGTCATCGCCGACTTCACCGTCACCGAGCAGATGCTCAAGCAGTTCATCAAGATGGTGCACGAGTCGCGGCTGTTCTCGCCGAGCCCGCGCATCATCATCTGCGTGCCCTGCGGCTCCACGCAGGTCGAGCGGCGCGCGATCCGCGAATCGGCGCTCGGCGCCGGCGCCTCGCAGGTCTTCCTCATCGAGGAGCCGATGGCCGCGGCGATCGGAGCGGGCCTGCCGGTGTCGGAAGCCGCGGGCTCGATGGTCGTCGACATCGGCGGCGGCACCACCGAGGTGGGCGTCATCTCGCTCGGCGGGATGGTCTACAAGGGCTCGGTGCGTGTCGGCGGCGACAAGTTCGACGAAGCGATCATCAACTACATCCGTCGCAACTACGGCATGCTGATCGGCGAACCCACCGCCGAAGCCATCAAGAACACGATCGGCTCCGCCTTCCCCGGCTCCGAGATCCGCGAGATGGAGGTCAAGGGCCGCAACCTGTCCGAAGGCATCCCGCGCAGCTTCACGATCACGTCGAACGAGATCCTCGAAGCGCTCACCGATCCGCTGAACCAGATCGTCTCGTCGGTGAAGATCGCGCTCGAGCAGACGCCGCCGGAGCTGGGTGCCGACATCACCGAACGCGGCATCATGCTCACCGGCGGCGGCGCGCTGCTGCGCGACCTCGACCGGCTCCTCATCGAGGAGAGCGGCTTGCCGGTGCTCGTCGCCGAAGATCCGCTCACCTGCGTCGTTCGCGGCTGCGGCATGGCGCTCGAGCGCATGGAGAAGCTGGGCACGATCTTCACCAGCGAGTGACGCCTCGCGCAGGGCCCGAGGCCCGGCGCGAGGGCGCTCGCCTCTGAAGGCGTCCCGTGAACCGCAGTCCGCCGCCGTTCTTCAAGCAGGGCCCTTCGGCCAACGCGCGCCTGGTCTTCTTCTCGCTGCTGGCCATCGCGCTGCTCGTGATCGACTCGCGCATCGCGCTGCTGGGCCGCCTGCGCCAGGGCATCGCCACCGTGTTGTACCCGGTTCAACGTACGCTGCTCGTGCCGCGCGACATGCTCGACGTCGGCGCGCAATACGTCGGCGACGTCACGCAGTTGCGCGCCGAGAACGCCGAATTGCGGCGCATCGAGACCTCCAACGCGAATGCGCTGCTGCAGACCGAACAGCTCGCTGCCGAGAACCGCCAGCTGCGCCGGCTGCTCGCGATGCGCGAGCGCACGGTGCTGCGCTCGACCGTCGCCGAGGTGCTCTACGATGCGCGCGACGCGTTCTCGCGCCGCCTCGTGCTCGACAAGGGCGTGCAGCACGGCGTCGCGGCGGGCCAGCCGGTGATCGACGCCGACGGCGTCATCGGACAGGTCACGCGCGTATATCCGCTGTCGAGCGAAGTGACGCTGGTCACCGACCGCGAATCGACGATCCCGGTCGAAGTGCAGCGCACCGGAGAGCGCTCGGTCGCCTTCGGCGGGCCGGTCGCCGGCACGGTCGAGCTGCGCTACCTGCGCACGAACGCCGACGTACGCGCCGGCGACGTGCTCGTCACGTCGGGCCTCGACGGCGTCTTTCCGGCGGGACTGCCGGTGGGAACCGTGCGCACGGTCGAGGTCGGCTCGTCGGCCTTCGTTCGCGTTCTCGTCGACCCGGCTGCGCAGGTCGAGCGCACGCGCCTGCTGCTGGTGCTGCTGGCGGAGCCGCCGCAGGTGCCGAAGATGGTCGCTCCCGAAGACGGCGACCGACGCCGTCGAACGCGCGGAGGATAGAGCATGCAGATGCGACCGCAATACCTGCTGCTGCCGGCCAACCGTGCGTTCATCACGTTCACGATCGTCGCGGCCTTCGTGCTCAACGTGCTGCCGTGGGGGCGCACGCCCGGCATTCCGGACCTGCTCGCGCTGGTGTTCGTATTCTGGAACGTGCACCAGCCGCGGATGGTCGGCATCGGCATCGCGTTCCTGTTCGGGCTGCTGATGGACGTGCACGACGCCGCGCTCTTCGGCGAGCACGCGCTCGCCTACACGCTGCTGTCGTACGGCGCGATCGCCATGCATCGGCGCGTGCCGTGGTTCCATATGGCGGGCCAGATGCTGCACGTGCTGCCGCTCTTTTTCGTCACGCAGTGCATCGTGCTGCTCGTGCGACTGGCGATCGGCGGCGCCTTCCCCGGCTGGCCGTGGTTCCTGCAGAGCGCCAGCTGCACGTTGCTGTGGCCGCTGGCCGACTGGCTGCTGCTCGCGCCGCAGCGGCAGGCCGTCGACCGCGACGAGAACCGGCCGATCTGACATGCGCGTCGTCCCCCTTTCGAGATCGGAGCGTTCGCGGCAGGCGACAGCGGGCCGGGCGGGGCGGCGAACCGCTTGCGCGCGGGCTGCATATGCCGTAACGAGCGCGCGGCGAGCGGGCCGCGCGCATCGCGGCTCCGACTGCGGCGGTCCGCGCTGCGCGCCGACTGCCCTGCGCTGCTCGTCCCGGGGTCGCGCGGCGAAACTCACTTCGCGAGCTTCGCTCGCTCCGTTCGGACAGTCGCCGCGAGTCAGAGAAACGAAGCGCGCTTCGCGCGCCGACCCCGAGACTGCGCTGCTCGGCGCCGCAGAGGTCGCCGCAATGCGCGCAGCCCGCTCGCCGCGCGCCGTTACGGCATACGCAGCCCGCGCGCAAGCGGCTCGCCGCCCCGCCCGGCCCGCTGTCGCCTGCCGCTCGAGCAACACCGGCGACACGCGAACGCGGCACGACAACGACGACGATCGCTTCACGGACAGCCGCCGGCATTCGTCGGTAAAACAGCCATCGCCACCGGCAAAGGCGCGGGCCGTCGGCCGCGGGCGCGCTTGTGCGCAGCCGAGAAGCGCAGCAATGCCGGCGTCGCGCGCGCAACGCGCGTCGTCCTCATTCTCGCCGCGTCTGTCCGAGCGGAGCGCGCACAGCGCGCGCAGCGAGTTACGCGGCGCAGCCGGCATTGCGAGCATCGCAGGGAACCCCCCGCGAAGCGGGGGGCTGCGCACCTGCGCGCCCGTGGCCGGCGGCCCGCGCCTTTGCCTGCGCCGACCTTTCGAAGCGACCGACGCCGGCGCGCATTGACGCAATGGTCGAAGTCCGCAACCCCGAACGCGAACTGCACCGCCTGCGCGTGCGCCTGGCGGTCGCACTGTTCGTCGTGCTCGGCTGCTTCGGCATGCTCGGCGCGCGCTTCTGGTGGCTGCAGATCTACCGCTACGCCGATTTCCACGCGCAGGCCGAGGACAACCGCATCGCGCTCGTTCCGGCACCGCCGTCGCGCGGCCTGATCTTCGACCGCAACGGCGTGCTGCTCGCCGAGAACGTCTCGGCCTATACGCTCGAGCTCACGCCGATGCGCAACGCGCGCCTCGAGGAGACGATCGACGCGCTGTCGCAGATCGTCGAGATCAGCCCGCGCGATCGACGCCGCTTCCATCGGCTGCTGCAGGATTCGCGCCGCTCCGAAAGCGTTCCGCTGAAGGTCAAGCTCACCGATGACGAGGTCGCGCGGCTGGCAGTGCAGCGTTTCCGCTTTCCGGGCGTCGAGATCCGCGCGCGGCTGTTCCGCACCTACCCGCTGGGCGACACCGCCGCGCACGTGCTGGGCTACATCGGCCGCATCTCTGCCGGCGACCAGGCACGGCTCGACGACCAGAACCGGCTCGCGCAGTACGCCGGATCCACGCACATCGGCAAGGTCGGCGTCGAGCAGTCGTACGAGCAGGTGCTGCACGGCCTGGTCGGCGCCGACGAAGTCGAAGTGTCGGCGGGCGGCCGCGTCGTTCGCACGCTGTCGCGCACGCCGCCCGTTCCGGGTTCGAACCTGATCCTGTCGATCGACGTCCGCCTGCAGAAACTCGCCGAGGAACTGTTCGGGGACCGGCGCGGCGCCCTGGTGGCGATCGAGCCGGCCACCGGCGACGTGCTGGCCTTCGTCTCGCGGCCCGGCTACGATCCGAACCTGTTCGTCGACGGCATCGATCCGCAGACCTGGCAGTCGCTGAACGAGGATCCCGACCATCCGCTGATGAACCGCCCGCTGCGCGGCACCTATCCGCCGGGCTCCACCTACAAGCCCTTCATGGCGCTTGCGGGGCTCGCCACCGGCGCGCGCACGCCCGCCGACACGATTTCCGATCCGGGCTACTTCCTGCTCGGCACGCATCGCTTCCGGGATTCGAAGCCCTCCGGACACGGTACCGTCGACCTGCGCAAGTCGATCGTCGTCTCGAGCGACACCTACTACTACAAGCTCGCCTACGAGATGGGGGTCGACCGCATCCACGAGTTCATGAAGCCGTGGGGCTTCGGCCAGCTCACCGACATCGACCTGGAGAACGAGACGACCGGGATCCTGCCGTCGACGCAATGGAAGATGCGCCGCTACAAGCAGAAGTGGTTTCCCGGGGAGACGCCGTCGATCGGCATCGGGCAGGGATACAACGCGTTCACCATCCTGCAGCTCGCGCACGCCACCGCGACGCTCGCCAACGACGGCGTCGTCATGAAGCCGCACCTGGTGCAGTCGATCGAGGATCCGCTGTCGCACGCGCGCCGGCGCACGGTGCCCACGGAGAGCTACCGCATCCCGCTCGCGCCGGCGCACCTGAAGCTCGTGCAGGAGGCGATGGCGGAGGTCAATCGCGTGGGAACCGGTCGGCTCGCCTTCGCCGGAGCGCGCTACGTCGCCGCCGGCAAGACCGGCACGGCGCAGGTCGTCGGGATCCGCCAGAACGAGCGCTACGACGCGCGGCGCGTCGCCGAGCGCCACCGCGACCACTCGCTGTTCATCGCCTTCGCTCCGCTGCAGAGCCCGAGGATCGCGGTGGCGGCCATCGTCGAGAACGGCGGCTTCGGCGCGCAGGCTGCCGCGCCGATCGTGCGCAAGCTCTTCGACTACTACCTGCTCGGCCTGTGGCCGAAGGATCTCGACGAGGACGTGCTGCCGCGGATCCAGGACGAGGCGGAGCTGCGCGACATCCCCGAGGACATCGAACCCGAGACCGTCCCCGAATCGGAGGCGGCGCGCCAGTGACGACCCTGCACCAGGCGCCTTCGCTGTGGAGTCGCGTGCGCCCGCACCTGCTGGTCTTCGACCCGGTGCTCACGATCGCGCTGGCGATGCTCGTCGTGCTGAGTTTCGTCACGATGCAGTCGGCGGCGCTCGACTACGACGGACGGGTGGCCGACCACGCGCGCAACCTGCTCGTCGCCTTCGGCGTGCTGTGGCTCGCGGCGAACCTGCCGCTGCAGTGGATGCAGCGCATTGCGCCGCCCGCCTATCTGGTGGGCCTGGCGCTGCTGGTCGCGGTGGCGCTGTTCGGCGACGTCGCGAAAGGGGCGCGCCGCTGGCTCGACCTGGGTTTCACTCGAATCCAGCCGTCGGAACTGATGAAGATCGCGATGCCGATGATGCTCGCGTGGTGGTTCCAGAAGCGCGAAGGCGCGCACGACTGGGTCGACTTCGTGGTCGCCGCCGTCCTGCTCGCGGTTCCGCTGGCGCTGATCGTGCGCCAGCCCGACCTGGGTACCGCGATCCTCGTCTTCGGCGCGGGCTTCTACGTGATCTACCTGGCCGGCCTGGGCTGGAAGCTGATTCTCGGCGGGTTGCTGGGCGCGCTCGCGTCGATGCCGGTTCTCTGGTCGATGCTGCACGAGTACCAGCGCCAGCGCGTGCTGATGATGATCGACCCGTCGTCGGATCCGCTCGGGCGCGGCTTCCACGTGATCCAGTCCACGATCGCCGTCGGGTCGGGCGGCATCTGGGGCAAGGGCTGGATGCAGGGCACGCAGGCGCACCTCGAGTTCATCCCCGAACGCACGACCGATTTCGTCTTCGCGGTGTTCTCCGAGGAATTCGGCATGGTGGGCAACCTGGTGCTGCTCGGCCTGTACCTGCTGGTCATCGGGCGCGGACTGGTCATCGCGGCCAACGGCGCGAACGTCTTCGCGCGGCTGCTCGCGGGCTCGATCACGCTGATCCTGTTCACCTACGCGTTCGTCAACATCGGCATGGTCTCGGGCATCCTGCCGGTGGTGGGCGTGCCGCTGCCGATGATGTCCTACGGCGGGACGGCGATGCTCACGCTGGGCATCGGCATGGGCCTGCTGATGAGCATCGCGCGCCAGCGCCGGCTCGTTCAGACCTGACGGGATTCGCGCCGCATGCAGTGCCGACCCAGCACGGCGATCCGGCGCAACAGCCCGACGAAGGTAAGCGCCCAGGCGAGCAGCGCAGCGACCAGGAACGCGTGCGGAATCCAGTCGAGGAAGTCCAGCGCGAGCGCGCGCGCCATCTCCTGCGTGCTCACCGCGTACATCCCGAGCGGAAACACCGCCCCCCAGTAGGAAGTGTCGTACCGGAACGGGAAGCGCTTCCAGAAATAGCGCCAGATGCCCAGCAGGACGAGCATCGGAACCCACCAGGTTGCCGTCGCCCAGTAGAACACGGTGAAGCCCTTCAGGAACGGCAGCAGCGAAAGCAGGAACGGCGCCTCGGACGAATTGAGCACCAGCAGCGAGCCGGCGAGCGTCGAGATCGCCATCGCGCCCATGTTGATCCAGTAGGGCGGCGTCAGGTCTCCGGGAGAAAACGGAAGGAACGTGTAGCGGTAGAAGATCATCGTCATGATCCACATGTAGAGCATCCCGCCCCACAGCCACATCGACAACGCGACGAAGTTCAGTTCGAGCTTCCACGGCTGCGCCACGTGCGCCGCGAGCTGCGCGGCGAGCACCGCGACCGACTGCGTCGCGACGATCGCGAGCAGCCAGATGCCCGACAGGCCGCGCTCGAGGGTCGGCTTCCTCTCGCGCACGGTCAGGCCGACGAACACCGTGTACGTCAGCGCACACCATAGCGCCGCCGACAGGGCCCACAACGCACCGACGACCCGAAGGTCGTCGGAGACCACCAGGTAGTGAGTGCCCAGGACGCCGGTGGCGGCGACCGCGGTGAAGTACCCCGGCGCGCGGGCGTGCACGATCATGTCGCCGAAGAAGCGACGCGGGTGACGCGCCGCGCGCAACAGGTTCAGCACCCACAGCACGGCCCACGCAGCGACGTTCAGCACGAACAGCGCGTACGCGAGCCGCGGCAGTCCCTGCCGATGCGACGCGATCGAGACGATGCCGGTCGCCATGACCATGGCGAAGCCGGCCGGCGGAAAATCGGCGAGGAGCGAGTCGAGCGCCTCGCCGCGCCTCCCCCGCGCAGCGCTCAAGCTTTCATCAGCCGCGCGGTCGCGTGGATCTCGGTCGCGGCCAGCGCCTTCGACACCGGACAGTCGTTCTTCGCGTTCTGCACGTTCTGCTGGAAGGTGGCGTCATCGATGCCGGGGACTTCCGCCTCGGTGTCCAGCTCGATCTTCGTGATGCGCGGCCCCTCGCCGAGGTGCACCTTCGCGCTCGTGCGCAGGCTCTTGACCGGATGGCCGGCCTTCTCGAGCAGCAACGACAGGTACATCGAGAAGCATCCGGCGTGGGCGGCTCCGACCAGCTCTTCCGGATTCGTTCCGGGCGTGTCGCCGAAACGGGTACCGAAGCTGAAAGGGCCTTCGAAAGCGCCGCTGCCGAGCTTCATCCGGCCCGAGCCTTCCTTCAGCGTCCCCTGCCACGAAGCCGATGCATTGCGAACGGTCATCTCGCACTCCTGTGAAAAGCGAAGAAAACATGCGTGTCCGCGCGACGCTTCAGTCGCCGGCCACCTTCAACAGGATCTTCCCGATGTGGCGCGACGACTGCATCAGCTCGTGCGCCGCGCGCGCATCGGCCAGATCGAAGGTCTCGAAGATCACCGGCTGCACCGCGCCGGACTCGAGCAGCGGCCAGACGTGCTCGCGCAGCTGCGTGGCGATGTGCGCCTTCTCCGCGGCGCTGCGCGGCCGCAGCGTCGAGCCCGTCCACTGCAGGCGCTTGACCATCAGCAGCGTGAAATCGGCCTCGATGCGCGCACCCCGGAGGAAGGCGATCTGCACGAGCCGGCCCTCGACGGCGAGCGCGCGCAGGTTGCGTCCGACATAGTCGCCGCCGACCATGTCGAGGATCAGGTCGACGCCGCGCCGCTCGGTGAGCTCGCGCACCCGCTCGACGAAGTCCTCGTTGCGGTACTCGATGGCCGCCGTCGCGCCGTAGCGCTCGCAGGCGCGCGCCTTCTCCGGGCTGCCCACCGTGGTGTAGACGGTTGCGCCGCGCGCGCGTGCGAGCTGGATCGCCGCCAGCCCGATGCCGGAGGATCCGCCGTGCACGAGGCAATGCTCGCCGGCGCGCAGCCCGCCGCGATCGAACACGTTGGTCCAGACGGTGAAGAAATTCTCCGGCAACGAGGCGGCCTGGGCCAGCGTCAGGCCGCGCGGCAGCGGCAACGCCTGGCCGGCCGGCGCGAGCGCGTATTCGGCGTAGCCGCCGCCGTTGAGCAGCGCGCAGACGCGATCGCCGACGCGAAAGCGGTCGACGCGCCCGCCGACAGCGACCACTTCGCCCGCGACTTCGAGTCCGAGCACCGGCGACGCACCGGGCGGCGGCGGATAGCGCCCTTCGCGCTGCGCGACGTCGGGCCGGTTCACGCCGGCCCAGGCAACGCGGATCAGCACGTCGTCGGGCTCCGGCCGCGGCACGGGCGCATCGACGAGGTGCAGCACCGAAGGTGCGCCACCCTCGCCGTGCGCGATCTGCTTCATTCGGGACGGAACGGATGTCATCGGGGTCGGCTTGCACGCCACGGATGCGGCGTTCATAGTCCGTGCGAAGCGGCACGGATCCGGAAATGTCCACCATACACAATTCGACCGGCGCGGACCACGCGTACCTGCGCGGCGGGCCGGCGTTCTCCTCGGGCGTCGTCGCGCTGCCCGGCTACGAGATCGTTCGCGCCCGCTTCTCGCGCCTGCTGCCGCTGGACGAAGGCTTCGACGCGATCGCCGCGCATCTGCGCCAGCGCAAGCGGCCGCTCACCGCGTTGTGCGCGGCCGAGCTGCGATCGCCGCGACCGTTCACGCTGGGCGGCTTCGGCGAATTCAATGCGCAGTACGTCGACGTGCTGCGCCGCTGGGGCCTGCTGGACGGCGAGCGGGTTTCCGTGGCGCGCAGCAACGTCTGCCCGCTGTACGACCCGCCCGGGCAGCCTTCGTTCCACGCGTTCTGCTACACCGCGCCGATCGGCGCGGTGCACACCGGCCTGCTGACGACCTCCGACCACGCGCCCGAGGCGCCGGCGCCGCGCAGCTTCGTCGTCTCGGGTTTCGCGGAATGGCTCGAAGGCACGCCTTTCCCCGACGGCATCGTCGCATGGGGCGACACCTCGCCCGACGCCCTGGCGCAGAAGGTCGACTTCGTGCTCGACGGACTCGAACGCAACACCGCCGCGCTGGGCGCCCGATGGCAGGCGCTCACCGCGGTGCAGATCTACACGGCACACGAGTTCGGCGCGCTCGTCCACGACCACTTCGCCCCGCGCGGACTCGTGCGGCTGGGGCTCGAATGGCACGTCTGCCGCCCGCCGGTCGACGGACTCGAGTTCGAGATCGACGTGCGCAGCGTACGCCGGGAGCTGGTCGTCGATTGACCTCGGCCGACGATCTGGTCCGCATCGCGCACGCGCTCGCGCGCGCCGTCGAGCGGCTTCGCTTCGGGCCGCCGGTCGTGCACGTCTACAACCCGCTCGTCTATGCGTGGCCGATGCACGAGGCGTATCTGCGCCGCTTCGGCGCGACACGCAAGCGCGTCATGTTCGTCGGGATGAATCCGGGGCCCTTCGGGATGATGCAGACCGGCGTGCCCTTCGGCGAAGTCGCGGCGGTGCGCGACTGGATGCGGCTCGACGCGCCGCTGTCGCGTCCGGCCCGCCAGCATCCGAAACGTCCGATCGAAGGCCTGTCGTGCCGGCGCAGCGAGGTCAGCGGCCAGCGCGTCTGGGACTGGGCAGCGTCGCGTTTCGGCTCGCCCGAGGCGTTCTTCGAGCACGCGATCGTGCTCAATTACTGCCCGCTCGTCTTTCTCGCCGAGAGCGGGCGAAACTGCACGCCCGACAAGCTCCCTGCGGCCGAACTGCAGCCGCTGCAGCACGCCTGCGACCTGCACCTGCGCCGCGCGCTCGGCGTGCTCGCGCCGCAATGGGCGATCGGGATCGGCGGCTACGCCTTCAGGCGCCTCGGCGTCGTGCTGGCCGGCAAGCGCGACGGGACAGCCGGCGCGGAAGGCGCCGTGCGCATCGGCCAGGTCCTGCATCCGAGCCCGGCCAGCCCGCTGGCCAATCGAGGGTGGGCGGCGCAGGTCGACGCGCAGCTCGAGGCGCTCGGGGTGGTCGAGGCGTTGCCCGCATACCGCAAACCGCCGGACGCGGCGCGAGCGCGCTGAACCCGAGGTCTGCCCGCCACGGCTGAGCGACAATCGCGTACAGAAGACGAGGCGCGGCTAATCGCTCCCGAAACGCTTCGTCTCCCGTCCACCGATCCGACGCAGAAGAGACCCGTCATGGCGACCATCCCCGGACTGCAGTTCGACCTCGGCGAAGACATCGCCATGCTGCGCGACACGCTCGAGCAGTTCACCGCGAAGGAGATCGCCCCGCGCGCGGCGGAAATCGATCGCAGCGACCAGTTTCCGATGGACCTGTGGCGCAAGCTCGGCGACCTCGGCGTGCTCGGCATGACGGTGTCGGAGGCCTACGGCGGCGCCGACCTCGGCTATCTCGCGCACATCGTGGCGATGGAGGAAATCTCGCGCGGCTCGGCATCGGTCGGACTGTCGTACGGCGCGCACTCGAACCTGTGCGTGAACCAGATCCACCGCAACGGCAGCGACGAACAGAAACGCAAGTACCTGCCGAAGCTCGTCTCCGGCGAACAGGTAGGGGCGCTGGCGATGTCCGAGCCGAACGCCGGCTCCGACGTCGTCTCGATGAAGCTGCGCGCCGAGTTCCGCGGCGACCGCTGGGTGCTCAACGGCACGAAGATGTGGATCACCAACGGTCCCGACGCCGACGTCCTCGTGGTCTACGCGAAGAACGACGTCGAGGCCGGCGCGCGCGGCATGACGGCCTTCCTCGTCGAGAAGGGCTACCCGGGCTTCTCGGTCGCGCAAAAGCTCGACAAGCTCGGCATGCGCGGCAGCCACACGGGCGAGCTCGTGTTCGAGAACTGCGAGGTACCCGCCGAGAACGTGCTCGGCGGGCTGGGCCGCGGAGTCAACGTGCTGATGAGCGGCCTGGACTTCGAGCGCGCGGTGCTTTCGGGCGGCCCGCTGGGCATCATGAGCGCTTGCATGGACGTCGTCCTGCCCTACGTGCACGAGCGCAGGCAGTTCGGCCAGCCGATCGGCGAGTTCCAGCTCATGCAGGGCAAGCTCGCCGACATGTACACGACGATGATGGCCACGCGCGCCTACGTCTACGAGGTCGGCCGCCAGTGCGACCGCTCGCGCGAAGGCAAGCTCGACGTGCGCAGCCTGCGCAAGGACGCCGCCGGCGCCATCCTCTTCTCGGCCGAGAAGGCGACGTGGATGGCCGGCGAAGCGATCCAGTGCCTCGGCGGCAACGGCTACGTGAACGACTACGCCACCGGCCGGCTGTGGCGCGACGCGAAGCTCTACGAGATCGGGGCGGGCACCTCGGAGATCCGGCGCATGCTGATCGGACGCGAGCTGTTCTCGGAGACCGCCTGAACATCGCGAAACGAGCGCGGGCGCCGGATGCAGCCGGTCCCGGGCGCCACCATTGCGGAGATCCCCTCCTGAACGCCACGAACCCCGACACCACCGCGCGCGCGGAGAGCCCCGGCGCCGACGCCCGGGCGGCGAAGCCCGACACGGCCGCGGCGGCGGAGAACCCCGCCATCGACCGGCCGGCGGCGATCGCGCAGGCGATGCGCGCCGGCTTCGATCGCCACTACGCGCTCTCGCGCTACATCGCCCAGCAGGCAAAAGCGCGCTTCGAGCGCGGCGACTGGCACGGCATCCGCAAGCTCGCGCGCGACCGCATCGCTTTCTACGACAGCCGCGTGCGCGAGGCGGTCGAGCAGATCCGCAACGAGTTCGGCCTCGGCGGCAGCGGCAAGCGGCTCACCGACGACCGGCTCTGGCAGAACGTCAAGCGCGAATACGTCGCGCTGCTCGCCGGGCACTTCCAGCCCGAGCTGGCCGAGACCTTCTTCAACTCGGTGTGCTGCAAGATCCTGCACCGCACCTACTTCCACAACGACTTCATCTTCGTGCGGCCGGCTGTGTCCACCGGCTACCTCGAGAGCGAGCCGACCAGCTACCGCGTCTACTATCCGCTGAGCGAGGGCTGGCGCAACGCGGCGCGACGCATGATCGTCGACCTGGGCCTGGCCTGTCCCTTCGTCGACATCGAGCGCGACCTGTCGCTGATCGGGCAGGCGGCCCGCGAGCAGCTGGGCGCGCGTTTCGTGGCCGCCAGCGACTGCCAGATGCAGATGCTGCGTTCGCTCTTCTTCCGCAACAAGGGCGCGTACCTGATCGGGCGCTTCGTCAACGACGGCGAACTCCTGCCCTTCGCGATACCGATCCTGCGCGACTCGAAGGGGCGCCTGTATCTCGACGCGATCCTGTTCGGCAGCGAGCGCATCGAGCCGTTGTTCAACTTCGCGCGCGCGTACTTCATGGTCGACATGCCGGTGCCGAGCGCCTACGTGCAGTTCCTCGCGACGCTGATGCCGACCAAGCCCGAGTCGGAGCTGTACACGATGCTCGGCTTCCACAAGCAGGGCAAGACGCTCTTCTACCGCGACCTGCTTCATCACCTGAAGCACTCGCACGACAGCTTCGTGATCGCGCCGGGCATCAAGGGACTGGTGATGCTCGTCTTCACGCTGCCGTCGTTCCCGTACGTGTTCAAGGTGATCCGCGACAAGCGCTACAAGGAAGTCTCCCCCGCATTCATCCGCTCGCAGTACCAGCTCGTGAAGTCGCACGACCGCGTCGGGCGCATGGCCGACACCTGGGAGTACTCGGGCGTTCCGTTCCCGAGGAACCGCATCGACCCGCATCTGCTCGCCGAGTTGCGCAAGTACATTCCTTCGCTTCTCGAGGAGGAAGGCGACTCGGTGCTGATCCGGCACCTGTACATCGAGCGCCGGATGGTGCCGCTGAACCTGTACCTCGAGGGCGCCGACGACGAGCAGCTCGAGGCGGCCGTCGTCGAGTACGGCGACGCGATCAAGGACATGGTCGCCGCGAACATCTTCCCCGGCGACATGCTGTACAAGAACTTCGGCGTCACGCGGCACGGACGCGTCGTCTTCTACGACTACGACGAAGTCGCCTACCTCACCGACTGCAACTTTCGGCGCATCCCGGCGCCCCGCACGCCCGAAGACGAGATGTCGGCCGAGCCGTGGTATTCGGTGGGCCCGCACGACGTATTCCCGGAAGAGTTCGGCACCTTCCTGCTCGGCGATCCGCGCATCCGGCGCGCGTTCCTGAAGCATCACGCCGAGCTGCTCGAGCCCGAGTACTGGCAGGCGCGGCAGCGCCGCATCCGCGAAGGAAGGCTCGACGACGTCTTTCCGTATCCCGATTCCCTGCGCCTGCGCCACCGCATGGCGCCCGAGACGGCGCAAGCGCAGGACGTGCCGGCCAGGTCCTGAAGAAGCTGAGTACCATTACGGAATCGGGCGGCCGCTTGCGGGCGCTCGCCCATCCGTTTTCCGAAGGAGATCCCTCATGAGCGATTCCGTCGTCATCGTTTCCGCCGCCCGCACGCCGATCGGCGCCATGATGGGCGAGCTTTCCGGCCTGGCCGGCCACCAGCTCGGATCGATCGCGATCCGCGCCGCCGTCGAGCGCTCCGGACTGAAGCCCGAACAGGTACAGGAAGTGCTCATGGGTTGCGTGCTGCCCGCCGGCCAGGGCCAGGCGCCCGCACGCCAGGCGATGATCGGCGCCGGCCTGCCGGTGTCCACCGGCGCCACCACGATCAACAAGGTCTGCGGATCGGGAATGAAGGCGCTGATGCTCGGCCACGACATCCTCGTCGCCGGCAGCCAGGACGTCGTTCTCGGCGGCGGCATGGAGAGCATGAGCAACGCTCCGTACCTGCTGCTGAAGGGTCGCGGCGGCTACCGCTACGGCCACGGCACGGTCTTCGACCACATGGCGCTCGACGGCCTGGAAGACGCCTACGAGAAGACTCCGGTGGGCGGCGGCAAGTCGATGGGTCAGTTCGCCGAAGACTGCGTCTCGAAATACAGCTTCACGCGCGCCGAGCAGGACGCATACGCGATCGAGTCGACGCGGCGTGCGGTAGCAGCCAACACCGACGGCAGCTTCGGCTGGGAAATCACGCCGGTCACCGTCGCCGGCCGCAAGGGCGAGACGAAGATCGAGAAGGACGAGATGCCCTTCAAGGCGAACCCGGAGAAGATCCCGTCGCTCAAGCCCGCGTTTCGCAAGGAAGGCACCGTCACGGCAGCGACCTCGTCGTCGATCTCCGACGGCGCCGCGGCGCTCGTGCTGATGCGCGAGTCCACCGCCCAGCGCCTGGGCGCGCAGCCGATCGCGCGCATCGTCGCGCACGCGACGCACTCGCAGGAACCGCAGTGGTTCACCATCGCGCCGGTCGGTGCGATCGCCCGCCTGTACGAGAAGACCGGCTGGAACACGAAGACCGTCGACCTGTACGAAATCAACGAAGCCTTCGCCGTCGTCACGATGGCGGCGATGAAGGAGCACGGACTGCCGCACGAGAAAGTCAACATCCACGGCGGCGCCGTGGCACTCGGGCATCCGATCGGTGCATCGGGTGCGCGCCTGGTCGTCACGCTGCTCGGGGCGCTGCGCAAGACCGGAGGCAAGCGCGGCATCGCGTCGCTGTGCATCGGCGGCGGCGAGGCGACCGCGCTCGCGATCGAAATGCTCTGACGTGCCCGACGCGCTGGTCATCGGCGCGTCGCGCGGGCTGGGCTTCGAGTTCGCGCGGCAATATGCGAGCGACGGCTGGCGCGTGATCGGCACGTACCGCGCCGCCGCCGACGCCGCCCGGCTGCGCGATGCCGGCGTCCAGGCGCTCGCGCTCGACGTGCTCGACGCGGACGCGCCGCAGCGGCTCGGCGGCGCGCTCGACGCCGCCTGCGGCGGCCGGCTGGACCTGGCGATCGTCAACGCCGGCATCCACGGCCCGCGGCAGGTGCGCATCGCGCATCCGCCGTCGGTGGCCGACTTCGATGCCGTGATGCACACCAACGTGCTCGCGCCGATGCGCCTGCTCGCCGTTCTCGCGCACCGGCTCGCGGCGGCGAAGGGAACGCTCGCGCTCGTCACCAGCCGGATGGGCTCGGTGTCGGCGGCGAGCACGCCGAACAGCCTGCTCTACCGGGTCTCGAAGGCCGCCGAGAACATGGTTGCCAAGGCTGCGCACGTGGAGCTGTCGCCGAGCGGCGTACGCGTGCTCGCGTTGCATCCGGGCTGGGTGCGCACCGACATGGGCGGCCCGAGCGCCGAGGTCGCGCCCGACGACAGCGTGCGCGGCATGCGACGCGTGCTCGACGATGCGCTCTCGTACCCCGGCGGACGTTTCTTCGATCATCGGGGCCAGGCGCTCGCCTGGTGATCCGCCTCTTCGACGCTGCCCGAACCCCAGGCTGTAGCCGCCATGCTGCTGAACGACGAACAGACGATGATCCGCGATGCCGTGCGCGAGTTCGTGCGCGGTGAAATCGCTCCCCACGCCGCGCGCTGGGACCGCGAATCGACCTTCCCCGCGCAGGCGCTCGCCGGGCTCGCTTCGCTCGGCTGCTACGGAATCGTCGTTCCCGAGCGTTGGGGCGGCGCCGGGCTCGACTACCTGTCGCTGTCGGTCGTCCTCGAGGAGATCGCCGCCGGCGACGGCGCGACGTCGACGATCGTCGCGGTGAACTCGCTCGTCTGCTCGATCCTGCTCGTCTGGGGCAGCGACGAGCAGAAGGAGCGCTGGCTGCGCCCGCTCGCCGCCGGGCGCAAGCTCGGCGCCTTCTGCCTGACCGAGCCGCAGGCCGGCTCCGATGCGGCGAGCCTGCGCACGGTGGCCGTTCGCGACGGCGAGCACTGGGTGATCGACGGCGTCAAGCAATTCATCACCTCGGGCAAGACCGCCGACCTGGCGATCGTCTTTGCCGTCACCGAACGCGACGCCGGCAAGCGCGGCATCAGCGCCTTCGTCGTTCCCACCGACACGCCGGGCTATCGCGTCGCGCGCCTCGAGGAGAAGGTCGGGCAGCACGCCTCCGACACCGCGCAGATCGCCTTCGAGCGATGCCGCGTACCCGACGCCAACCGCATCGGCGACGTGGGTCAGGGCTATCGCATCGCACTGTCGGGACTCGAGGGCGGACGCATCGCGATCGCCTCGCAGTCGGTCGGCATGGCGCGCGCCGCCTTCGATGCGGCGCTGCGCTACGCGCACGAACGCGAATCCTTCGGGGTGCCCATCTTCGAGCACCAGGCGGTGTCGTTCCGGCTCGCCGACATGGCGACGAGCATCGAGGCGGCACGCCAGCTCGTGCAGCACGCCGCCGCGATGAAGGACGCCGGCCGCCCGTGCCTGAAGGAAGCCGCGATGGCCAAGCTCTACGCCTCGACGATCGCCGAGCGCGTGTGCTCGGACGCGATCCAGGTCCACGGCGGCTATGGCTACACCACCGACTTCCCGGTCGAACGCATCTGGCGCGACGTGCGCATCTGCCAGATCTACGAGGGAACGAGCGACATCCAGCGCATCCTGATCGCCCGGGCGCTCGACTGAACCTCGGCCGGGCTCGCCGACAGCCTGCTCACTGCATCGGCCCGCGCTCGGGCGCCTGCCTGCGCTCGGACGCCGGCTTGCGCACGGGCGCAGCCCCGCGCGCCGGGGCCCGTGCCCTGGGCTTCTCGCCGCCCTTTCCGCCCGAGGCGAGGACATCGGCGCATCGGCGCGTGGCCGGATCTGCCGGGTCCATCAGCGGAATCAGCGCCGCCAGCGGGTTGATCGCCGCCAGCAGCGCCGCGGCCGCCGCTTTCGCGCCCAGTGTCTTCGCGTCCGGAACGATCTTCGGCTGGGCGAAGGAACCGGTGATGTGCACCGGCGCGCGCACGGTGAACGGCGAGAAATCCTTCGGTCGCGCGCGCACGGTGAGATCGAGCCGCTCCTTGGCCAGCGAGACGCTGCCGTCGACCAGCACCGTGCTGTCGGGCGTATCGAGCAGCACCAGCTGCGTCTCGACGACGCCGTCCTTCGCCTGCAGCTGCGCGACCGCGCAGTGCAGCGGCAGCGGGTCGTCGCCCACCGCCAGCAGCCCCACGCCTTGTGCGATGTCCAGCCCCAGCGCCTCGACGAGCAGATGCGACAGCGTGCCGTCGCGCACCCAGGTGAACACCTGACCGTCGAGCGAGCCGAGGATCGATGCGGTCGATCGTCCGCTGCCGGCGAACTTGGCGTTCCCCGACAGCGTTCCCGTGACGTAGGGCTGGGGCCGTGCTTCCTTCGTGTCGGCGTTGCGCGGCGTGATCCACTTGGCGAGATCGACGCCCGACCAGCCGAGATCGGCGCTCCACAGCGGCGGCTGGCGGTTGGCATCGAGCGAAAGCGTGCCGCGCAGCTGTCCGTCGGCCGTGGTGGCCGACAGGCGCTCGAGCTTCAGTACGCCATCATCGAGCGTCAATTGCGCGCGCAGCGGGGCGATCGAGCGCAGCGCGTCGCCGGGCAGGTCCAGGCGCTTCAGGTCCACTTCGACCGATGCGTTCATCGCCTTCAGCGACGGGATGTCGAAGCCGCGCTCGGGAAGCACGTTGCCGGAATGCGCCGACGCGTCGGCCTTCGGGACCGCCGTGCCGTCGGCTTCGGCGCGGCGGTTGTTCTTTCGCTTGCCCTTGCCGTCGTCGTTGCGGCCGCGCGCCGGCGACGCACCGACGGTCGGAGCGAGATCGGCGAGGACCAGTCGCGGACCGCGCAGCGCTCCCGACAGCAGCGGTATCTCTTTCTGCGGATCGTAAGTGAACTCGCCGGACAATTCGCTGTCGCCCACGGAGAACGACGCGACATCGGCCTCCCACACCTGCCCCGATCTTCGTACGTTGCCCTTCAGGTCGAAGGCCGGCGTGTCGGGAAGCGTCAGCCCGATCGTCTCGCCGACCACGGCGAGCGTCGGGCCCGACAGCGCGAACTTGCCGCGCAGCGATTCCAGGTGAAGGATGTCGGCGGCCTCGCCTTCGAATTCGAGCGACGCACCGCGCGCTTGCACCCGCAGCGTGATCGGCAGCGGCTTCTCGGCGGTGGACTGCGCGAGCGGCAGCAGCCCCGACGAACGCAACTGGGCGCGCAGCGGCTGGCCTGCGTAGGTGCCGCGGGCCGACGCCTTCAGGCCACCCTTCTCGCCCTCCTGCGCGCCCTCCTGCGCGCCCTCCTCGGTGCTCAGGTCGATCACCGCGTGCACCGACGACGGCGCGTCGTCGACCCGTATGCGGCCTTCGCGCACGACAAGACGGTCGAACTGCGGAAACACGACAGGCTTGCCGCGCTCTTCGCCGGAGCCGAAGATCCAGTTCGCCTCGCCGCTCTCGGCGCGCCACAGGTTCGCGCTCAACTGCGCGACACTCAGCGACGTGACGCGCAGCGGCTGCGTCGATCCGCGCAGCGGGCCGATCAGCGTCGAATACGGCAGCCGCAGCTCGACGTCGTTCGCCCGCACGAAATCGCTCGGCGAGCCGGCCGGCCGATCGGACGGCGGACCGATCGTGAACAGGTCCGAAGCGAGCCACAGGCCGCCGATCAGGCTCAGGCGGAAGTCGTCGCCGAAGGAAACATCGCGTCCGACCTGCTTCTCGATCACGTCTTCGATCGGTCCGCGCAGGAAAGGCCAGCCGAGCCACTCGCAGACCGCGACGGCAACGACGAGCACTGCAGCGAGCACACCGAGCGCCGCCAGGACACTGCGGCCGAGCATCGAGCGCAGACTTCGCAGGCGCCTCTTCCCGGTGACCCGATTCGCCATGCCCTCCCCCGGACGCATGCCCACGGCGCCGGCTTGCGCCCCGAAATCGCCGACGCGCGAGCCGAGCAATCGACGAGCCCGGCGGACGAGCCCGGCCACGGACATCGAAGGTCCGACGGGAGCGGAAGCCCGCGCCGGGCATCCGCGAGGCGCCCCGTTCGATCCGGCCAACCGTGGTTCAATGACGCCGGGCGCATCGGCAAGGACGAACGGAGAAGCCATTGAACCGGATCGAGAGCAAGCTCAATCCGCGCGACGCGCAGTTCCGGGCCAACGCGACGGCGATGCGCGCGCTGGTCGACGACCTGAACGCGAAGATCGCGCAGGCCTCGCTCGGCGGCGGCGAAGCGGCGCGCGCGAAGCACACAGCGCGCGGCAAGCTGCTGCCGCGCGATCGCGTGCAGACGCTGCTCGACCCCGGCACGCCCTTCCTCGAGCTCTCGCCGCTGGCGGCCTGGGACATGTACGACGGCGAGGCGCCGAGCGCCGGTGTCGTCACCGGCATCGGCCGCGTCTCGGGCGTCGAGTGCGTGATCGTGTGCAACGACGCGACGGTGAAGGGAGGCACCTATTTCCCGCTCACCGTGAAGAAGCACCTGCGCGCGCAGGAGATCGCCCGCGAGAACCGGCTGCCGTGCGTCTACCTGGTCGACTCGGGCGGCGCCAACCTGCCGAACCAGGACGACGTCTTCCCCGATCGCGAGCACTTCGGGCGCATCTTCTACAACCAGGCGACGATGTCGGCGCTGGGCATCCCGCAGATCGCCGTCGTCATGGGCTCGTGCACGGCGGGCGGTGCCTACGTGCCGGCGATGAGCGACGAGGCGATCATCGTGCGCGAGCAGGGCACGATCTTCCTCGGCGGGCCGCCGCTGGTGAAGGCCGCCACCGGCGAGGTGGTCAGCGCCGAAGACCTCGGCGGCGGTGACGTGCACACGCGGCTGTCGGGCGTTGCCGATCATCTCGCGCACGACGACGCGCACGCGCTCGCGCTCGCGCGGCGCATCGTCGGCAACCTGAACCGGCGCAAGCCGCAGCCGCTCGACGTGGCCGAACCGGTCCAGCCGCGCTATCCCGCGCAAGAACTGCACGGCATCGTCCCGACCGACGTGCGCAAGCCCTACGACGTGCGCGAGGTGATCGCGCGCGTCGTCGACGACTCCGCCTTCGACGAGTTCAAGGCGCGCTACGGCACGACGCTGGTCACCGGTTTCGCGCGCATCCACGGCATGCCGGTGGGCTTCGTCGCGAACAACGGCATCCTGTTCTCGGAGTCGGCGAACAAGGGAGCGCACTTCATCGAGCTGTGCGCGCAGCGGCGCATCCCGCTCGTGTTCCTGCAGAACGTCACGGGCTTCATGGTCGGGCGCAAGTACGAGAACGAGGGCATCGCGCGCGCCGGCGCGAAGATGGTGACGGCGGTGGCCTGCGCGCAGGTGCCGAAGTTCACGATCATCATCGGCGGCTCCTTCGGCGCGGGCAACTACGGCATGTGCGGGCGCGCGTACTCGCCCCGGTTCCTGTGGATGTGGCCGAACGCGCGCATCAGCGTGATGGGCGGCGAGCAGGCGGCCTCGGTGCTGGCCACGGTGCGCCGCGACGGAATCGAAGCGCGCGGCGGCGCCTGGAGCCGGGAGGACGAGGAGGCGTTCCGCGCGCCGATCCGCGAGCAATACGAGATGCAGGGCCATCCGTACTACGCGAGCGCGCGCCTCTGGGACGACGGCATCATCGATCCCGCCGACACGCGCACCGTGCTCGCGCTGGCGATGTCGGCGTCGCTCAACGCCCCCATACCCGAGCCGCGCTTCGGCGTGTTCCGGATGTGAGAAGGCATCGCGCAGGTACCAGGATGAGCTACGAGACCGTCGAAACCGCACTGAACCAGGGCGTCGCGCTGATCTGGCTGAACCGGCCGGACAAGCGCAACGCGATCGACGACCGGATGATCGGCGAACTCTCCGACGCCTTCGAGTCGGCGATCGACGACGACGAGGTGCGCAGCATCCTGCTCGCCGGCCGCGGCGACGCCTTCTGCGCCGGCGGCGACCTGCAGTGGATGAAGCGCGCGCGCGAGTTCACGCCGCAGGAAGCGCACGACGACTCCGCGCGACTCGCGCGGTTGCTGCGCACGATCCACGACAGTCCCAAGCCGGTCGTCGCGCGCGTGCACGGTGCGTGCTTCGCCGGAGGCATCGGGCTGGCCGCCGCCTGCGACATCGCCGTTGCCGGCGCCGATACGCGCTTCTCGCTGTCCGAGGTGAAGCTCGGCCTGATTCCGTCGGTGATCGGCCCCTACGTCGTCGGCGCGATCGGCGCGCACCGGGCGCGGCGCTACTTCCTCACGGCCGAGGTATTCGACGCAGCCGAGGCGTACCGCATCGGACTCGTGCACGACATCGCACAGGACGCCGAACTGGACGGCACGATCAACGCCGTGCTCGGGCAGCTCGCGATGGGCGGCCCGCAGGCGCTCGCGCAAGCCAAGCAGCTGATCCGCGACGTCGACGGCCGCGCCATCGACGACGCGCTGGTCGACGACACCGCGGCGCGCATCGCGCGCATTCGGGCGAGCGA
Organism: Burkholderiaceae bacterium; assembly: GCA_023954015.1. Classification (GTDB taxonomy): domain Bacteria; phylum Pseudomonadota; class Gammaproteobacteria; order Burkholderiales; family Burkholderiaceae_E; genus Zeimonas. The sequence goes on along the minus strand of JAMLIS010000005.1, from coordinate 127,918 downwards.
CGAGGCGCAGGAAGGCATCGCCGCGTTCTTCGAACGCCGCCCCGCGTCCTGGGTGCCGCGGCAACCGTGAACCGCACGAGCGCGCCTGCGACGACGACCGGTACGCCCGCCATCTCCCGGGGACCTTCATGTTCGACAAGCTGCTGATCGCCAACCGCGGCGAGATCGCCTGCCGCATCGCCAGCACCGCCCGGCGGCTCGGCATCCGCACCGTGGCGGTCTATTCGGACGCCGACGCGTCGGCGCGGCACGTGACTTTCTGCGACGAAGCCTGGCGACTCGGCCCGGCACCCGCCCGCGAGTCGTACCTGAATGCCGAACGGGTGCTCGAAATCGCGCGCCGCAGCGGCGCGCAGGCGATCCATCCCGGCTACGGCTTCCTGTCGGAGAACGAGGTCTTCGCGCGCGCCGTGGCCGATGCCGGCCTCGTCTTCGTCGGCCCGCCCGCTTCGGCGATCGCCGCAATGGGCGACAAGGCAGCGGCCAAGCGCCTGATGGAGAAGGCCGGCGTTCCGCTCGTTCCCGGCTATCACGGCACCGACCAGTCCGAGGCGACGCTGGCGGCGCAAGCCGAGCGCATCGGCTACCCGGTGCTGATCAAGGCAAGCGCCGGCGGCGGCGGCAAGGGCATGCGCGTCGTAGAGAGCCCCGGGCAGTTTTCCGCGATGCTCGCCTCGTGCCGGCGCGAGGCGAAGAACGCCTTCGGCGACGACACCGTGCTCGTCGAGCGATACGTGACCCGGCCGCGCCACATCGAGATCCAGGTCTTCGCCGATGCGCGGGGAAACTGCCTGCACCTGTTCGAGCGCGACTGCTCGGTACAGCGCCGCCACCAGAAGGTGATCGAGGAGGCGCCGGCGCCCGGAATGACCGACGAGCGCCGGCGCGCGATGGGTGCGGCTGCAGTGGCGGCGGCGCGCGCGGTCGGCTACGTCGGCGCGGGCACGGTCGAATTCATCGCCGATCCGTCCGGCGCGTTCTTCTTCATGGAGATGAACACGCGCCTGCAGGTCGAGCATCCGGTCACCGAGATGATCACCGGCTTCGATCTCGTCGAATGGCAGTTGCGCGTCGCGTCGGGCGAGCCGCTGCCGGTCGCGCAGGAAGACCTGCGCATCGACGGCCACGCGATCGAGGCGCGCATCTATGCGGAAAACCCGGAGAAGGGCTTCCTGCCGTCGATCGGAACGCTGCGCTACCTGCGCACGCCGCCGGCCGTCGAGTTCGCGCGCACCGCGCTGGCCGCCGCCGGCGCCCCTGCCGCGCCGGTGCGCATCGACAGCGGCGTGCGCGAGGGCGACACGATCAGCGCGCACTACGACCCGATGATCGCCAAGCTCATCGTGCACGGCGCCGATCGCGAGACGGCGCTCGCCCGGATGGCGCGTGCACTGGCGAAATTCGAAGTGGTCGGGCCGGCGTCGAACGTCGACTTCCTGTCGCGGCTCGTCGCGAACCGCGCTTTCGCAGCGGGCGATCTCGACACCGGGCTGATCGAACGCGAAAAGGACACGCTGCTGCCGGCGCCGGCGAAACCCTCGCTGCGGCGGCGCGCGCTGGCCGTCGCCACCGTGCTCGCCGCCGAGTTCGACGCATCGAGGTCGAGCGACGCGCACGAATGGGCGGACGACCCCTGGAACGCGCGCAGCGGCTGGCGCCCGGGCGCGCCGCTCGCGCGCACGCTGCAGTTCGAGCAGTCCGGCGAGCCCTGCCCGGTGCGCGTCGAATACGGGCGCGACGAATGGCTCGTACGCGACGGCGACGAAAGCGCGCGGCTGGCCGAGCTGCGCTGGGACACCGCGTCGCCGTCGGTGCGCACCGTGCGCGGCGTCGTCGACGACCGCAGCTTCGTCGTCGACTCGGTGATCGACGGCGAGACGCTGCACGTCTTCAGTCCGCTCGGCCATTACGCGCTCGGCTACACGCCCGCGCTCGCCAACGTGGGCGAGCGCGAAGACGACTCCGCGCTGCTCGCGCCGATGCCCGGCAAGGTGATCGCGCTGTTCGTCGAGGCCGGCGCCACGGTCGAGCGCGGGCAGCCGCTGCTCGTCATCGAGGCGATGAAGATGGAGCACACGATCAGCGCGCCGTCGGCGGGCCGCGTCGCCTCGATCCGCTTCGGCGTCGGCGACCAGGTGGCCGAGGGCGCGCAGCTCGTCGAGTTCGCGGCGCAATGACCGGCGAATGCGCGTCTCGCCGCCCCTTGCCGCCGGTTCTGGCACCATCGCATCGATGGCACGGAACACGGTGAACGACCCATGAAGCTTCCGCAACGCGTCTACGTCACCGAAGTGGGCCCGCGCGACGGGCTGCAGAACGAAGCGCAGCCGGTCTCCACGGACACGAAGATCGAGTTGTGCGAGCGCCTGATCGGCGCGGGCGTTCGCCAGCTCGAGGCAACCTCGTTCGTCTCGCCGAAGTGGGTCCCGCAGATGGCCGACGCAGCCGACGTCATGGCCGCGATCGGCCGCCGCCCCCGCGTGCGCGTCTCGGTGCTCACGCCGAACCGCAAGGGCTTCGATGCGGCGCTGGCCGCCGGCGCCGACGAGGTCGTCATCTTCGGTTCGGCGAGCGAAGCGTTTTCGATGCGCAACATCAACTGCTCGATCGCCGAGAGCATCGAGCGTTTCGCCCCGGTCGCCGCTGCGGCGCGCGAGAACGGCATCCGCCTGCGCGCGGCCGTCTCGGTCGCCTTCGGCTGTCCGTACCAGGGGGAGGTGCCGGTCGCCGACGTCGTCGACGTGGCCGCACGCATGCGCGACCTGGGCTGCGACGAGATCGGCATCGCCGACACGATCGGCGTGGGCACCGCCGCGCAGGTGCAGCGCGTGTTCGAGGCGGTCACGCGCGAGATCCCGGCCGACCGGATCTCGGGACATTTCCACGACACCTACGGCCAGGCCGTGGCCAACGTGCTGGCCAGCCTGCAGTCGGGCATCTACCGCTTCGACTCGTCGATCGCCGGGCTCGGGGGCTGCCCGTACGCGAAGGGCGCCACCGGCAACGTCGCCACCGAGGACGTCGTCTACCTGCTGCACGGACTGGGCATCGAAACCGGGCTCGACCTCGACGCGCTGGTCGACACCGGGCAGTGGATCTCCAGGCAACTGAATCGCGCGAGCGCCTCGCGCGCCGGCAACGCGATCGCCGCGCGCAGGCGGGCGAAGGCCGAGGCGGCGGCGTGAGCGAAAGCTTCGCGGCGCCGTCGCCGTCCGCGAGCGAATCGCACCGCGGCGCATGAAACCGCTGCCCGCTTCGCTGCGCTTCGTCGAGCGCGACTGGCTGTCGTCGAACCAGATCGTCGGCCTCGACGGTGACGAGGCCACGGTCGTCGACACCGGATACGCGAAGCACGCGGCGCTCACCGTCGAACTGCTCCGGCATGCGCTCGGCGGCACGGGTGCGCGGCTCGCGCGCGTAGTGAACACGCATCTGCACTCGGATCACTGCGGCGGCAACCGTGCGCTCGTCGACGCCTTCGGCTGCGCGATCACGATCCCGCACGCGAGCGCCGCAGAGGTCGGCGCGTGGGACGAGACGCGCCTGAGCTTCGCGGCCACCGGCCAGCATTGCCCGCGCTTCGCCCACGACGCCGCGCTGCGTCCCGGCGACACGCTGCGCCTCGGCGGCCTCGACTGGGACGTGCATGCCGCGCCCGGCCACGATCCGAAGAGCCTGGTCTTTCACTGCGAGCGCGAGCGGCTGCTGATCTCGGCCGACGCGCTGTGGGAGAACGGCTTCGGCATCATCTTCCCGGAAATCGAAGGCGAATCGGGCTTCGACGAGCAGCACGCCGTCCTCGACCTCATCGGGCGGCTGCGCGTGGAACGCGTGCTGCCGGGGCATGGGCGGATGTTCGGCGACGTCGAGGCGGCGCTCGCCCGCGCGCGCGCGAAGCTCGAGGCGATGCGCAGCGACCCGCGCCGCCACGCGCGGCACGCATTGAAGGTGCTCGTGAAGTTCCTGCTGCTCGACGTCGAGCGTATCGACGAGCGAGCGCTGCACGAAAGGGCGCGCGACGCAGTCGTGATGCGCCAGGCGGCCGCGCAGATCGGAATGGACTACGACCGGGCGCTGAAGTGGGCGGCCGACTCGCTCGTCGAGCAGGGGCTGCTGCGCCGGGAAGGAAGCGCGCTGGTCGACGCCGCGGTGGAGGGTGCCGTGAAGCTCAGGCCCGCGGCCGCACGCTGACGAATTCCCAGTCCACCCGTGCGCGGCCCTCCTCGGCCCGCTCGAGCGGCTTCGCAGCGACGATCCCGCCGGCCAGCGCGCGCCGAGCCAGCTCGATGTAGAACGAGGTCCCGCGCCGCTTCCACGCGATGTCGTCGTCGCTCAACGCGCGCCGCACGCGCGCCGGCACGCCGGCGACGAGCACGCGCGGCGGCACGACGTCGGCCACCTTCACGAAGGACATCGCCGCGACGACCGCCTGCTCGCCGACCACGGCCGTGTCCATCACCACCGCCTGGATTCCGACGAGCGCGTCGCGTCCGATGCGCGCGCAATGGATCACCGCGCCGTGGCCGACGTGCGCCTCCTCCTCGAGCACGCATTCGAAGTCCGGCGCCGAGTGCACGACGCAGTTGTCCTGCAGGTTCGCGTTCGGCTGCATGACGATGCGACCGAAGTCACCGCGCAGCACCGCGCCCGGTCCGACGTAGCAGCCCGGGCCGACGATGACGTCGCCGATCAGCACGGCGCTCGGGTGCACGTAAGCCAGCGGGTCGATCACCGGCACGACGCCTTCGAAGGCGTAAACGGTCGTTTCCATGTCGGGAAGCCTTCGCAGGGCGGAGGAGCCTTCGCAGAGCCGCTTCGATGCTAACACCCGACAGCCGCCGACGCGCCGCGGGCACTCCTCCGGCGTGCAGGCCCGCCCGTCGGAACCGGAACCCGCACGACTGCTCGCCGGCGGCGATACTCGCTGCGATGGCTGGACAATTCGATCTCCGGACGATCTATCTCGTCGCATCGTGCACGGCAGCGCTCGGCTGCGCGACCTTCGTCGCGCTGCGGCCGATGCATCCGTGCGCGGGCGACGCGCTGCGCCGATACGCGCTGTCGATGGCGGTGCTGAGCGCGGCGCTGCTGATGTACGCGCTGCGCGACGATTTCGCGACGCCGCTCGCGCACGTCGCGCCGAACCTGCTCGCCTGCGTCGGCATCGCGTTGTCGGCCGACGCGACGTTGCGCGCCTTCGATCGCGACCCGCCCGACTGGCTTCTCGCGCTGCAGCTGCTCGCCCTGAGCGGGCTGTGGATCGCACTCGGCGAACGCGCCGACGACATGCTGGTGCGCGTGCTCGCCTTCTCGGTCGTGCACGGCGCCTACGGCCTGGCCGTCGTCGTGCTGCTGGTGCGAACGCCGGCCTGGACACGGCAGCGGCACGTGCGCACGCTCGGCGTCGCCTTCGGAGTCTACGGGGCCGCGCACCTGTTGCGGGGAACCGTCGCGCTGCTGGGCGGCTCGCCGGCCGGCGGCGCCACCGCCCCGGGAAGCGCGCAGGTTCTGTTCGTGCTGCTCTTCGCCTTGATGCCGATCGTCCTGGTCCTGATCGTGCAGACGATCCTTCACGCGCGGATCACCGGCGAGTTGCGGGTACGCGCGACCACCGACGAACTGACCGGACTGCACACGCGCGGGCACTTCTTCGAGCTCGCGCGCGGCCGGCTCTCCCGGCCGCCGGGTGGCCGCAGCGTGCACCACCTGCTGATGATCGACCTCGACCACTTCAAGTCGGTGAACGACCGCTTCGGCCACAGCGTCGGCGATCGCGCCCTGCGCCACGCTGCGCGCGTACTGCACGCGTCGCTGCGCGGCATCGGCCTGCTGTCGCGCTACGGCGGCGAGGAGTTCTGCGCGCTGATCTCGACACGGGACCACGACGAGGCACGGCGCGCGATCGACGCAGTGCGCAAGTCGCTGCAGGACTCGCCGCTGCGCGTCGGACAGGTCACGATCGCGCTCACCGCGAGCGTGGGCGCGGTGCCGATCGTCGATGCCGATTCGCTCGAGCGCGGCCTGATGCGCGCCGACGATTGCGTGTACCGCGCGAAGACCGAGGGGCGCAATCGCGTGGTTCGCTACGGCGAGACGTTGGCCGAGCCCGTGGTCTGAACGACGGCGATCACGCCGGCGACCGGCTCGCCGCTTGCCGGCCGCCGCCGACTCCGCGCCGGGTCAACCGCGCTGTCCGCGCTCCTTCGCGTTCTGCGCTTCGATGCGGGCACGCGCCTCGCGCCACTGCTCGTCGCTCCAGTCGCGCAACGGGTAGAAGTTGCCCCCGGTGGCGAGCGAGTGCCCGCCGTCCATGAACAGCGCCTGGCCGCTGAGCCAGTCGCAGCCGTCGGCCATGAGAAACGTGGCGAGGTTCTGCAGCTCGCCCATCTCGCCGACGCGGTGCTGCGGGTTGGTCTGCTTCGATCGCTCCCCGGGCGCTTCGCCCGGATTCAGCCGCTTGCTCATTCCCTCGGTGGGAATCTCGCCCGGGCCGATCGCGTTCAGCCGGATGCCGTATTTCGCCCACTCGACGGCGAGCGACTTCGTCATCACCGCCACCCCGGCCTTGCTCATCGCCGACGGCACGGTGAACGGCCCGCCGTTCTCCACCCAGGTGACGATGATCGAGACGACCGACTTCATCGGCTGCGGACTCGACCAGCCACCGGCGGCGCGCGCCTGCTCGATCCAGCGCCGGCCGACCGCGTTGGTCACGTAGAAGGTGCCATGGAAGACGATGTTCGCGATCGCGTCGAAGGCGCGCGGCGACAGCATCTCGGTCGGGCTGATGAAGTTTCCGGCCGCGTTGTTGACGAGCCCCGTGAGCGGCCCGGCGGCGAAGATCGACGCGACCATCGCGTCGACCGCCTGTGCATCGCGGATGTCCACGACGTGGGTCTCGACACGCCCGCCGTGCGCCTTCGTCATCTCCTCGGCCGCGGCATCGAGCACGGCCTTGCGCCGCCCGCAGATCACGAGGTCCGCGCCGAGGGCGAGATAGCGCTCGCCCATCGCCCGGCCCAGGCCGGTGCCGCCGCCGGTGACCAGGATTCGCTTGCCGCGCAGCAGGTCGGTTCTGAACATGGTGCTACCTCCGTGCACGGGCCGCGATCGATGCCGTGGTGGCGCTCCCGGTTGCCCGCCCGGACATCTTCTCAGCCACCCTTGTTCGCGTCGAGCTCGCGCTGCATCCGCTCGACGAGCGCCTGCGCCTCGACGCCTTCGGGGATCGGCCGACCGGAATCGCGCCAGGCGACCGCGTCCTTGTAGCCGTGCAGCTGCGCCCTTCGGCGAAACCACATCCCGGCGGGATCGTGCCGCGCGACGCCGTCGAACAGCGTGGCGAACATCTGCGTCTGTTCCAGGCCCATCGACTCGAGCACCTGGTTGACGACGAGCTTCTGCATCATCAGCTGGGCGCGCGGAACGCCGGCGATGCGCTCGGCGAGCGCGCGCACGGTGTCGTCGAGAGCATCGGGGCGCACCGCATCCGCCGCCAGCCCCCAGGCCTTCGCGGTGACGCCGTCGATCGTGTCGCCGGTGAAGAGCAGCTGCTTGGCGCGCATCGGGCCGAGCCGGTACGCCCACATCGCCGTCGTCGGGCAGCCCCAGACGCGCGCGGGCATGTAGCCGATGCGCGCGTCGTCGGCCATCACCAGCAGGTCGCAGCACAGCGCGATGTCGCTGCCGCCGGCCACCGCGTAGCCGTGCACCTGCGCAATGGTCGGCTTGCAGCTGTGCCACAGGCGCATGAAGTCCTCGGTGAAGCGCTTCATCGTGCGGTAGTCGAGCATCGGATCCCACGGCGTGCGCTCCTGCTGGCACGGGTGGTCGACGGCGCCCTCGGCGAAGGCCTGCAGGTCGTAGCCGGCGCAGAACGCGCGCCCGGCGCCGCAGACGACGATCACGTGGACCTCGTCGTCGTCGTCGGCAAGCTCGACGGCGCGACGGATCTCGCCGGGCATGTGCTCGTCGATCGCGTTCAGGCGCTCGGGACGGTTCAGGACGATGCGCGCGACGCGCGGGTCGGCGCGATCGCGCACGTATTCGAGCGTCTGGAAGCGGGACATCACGTTCTCCGGTCGGCGCAAGCACGACGCCGGGCCTGCGGACGGCCCGCGTCACTCGTAGGTGCGCGCGTCCTCGATCACCTTGCCGTCGTTCGGCAGGGCACCGCGCGCAACGAACTCGACGTCGCCGCGCAATTTCGTGACCTCGCGCAGTGCGCCCGCGAGCTGCGCAGCGAGGCTGTCGGACCCGTCCGCCGCCTGCGGCACTTCGCCGTCCAGCTCGCACTTCAGCGTCATCCGGTCGTCGGCGCGCTCGCCCTCGACCACGAGACGCGCACGGCGCACCTGCGGAAAACGCTTCGCCAGCTCGGCGACCTGCTCGGGGTGCACGAACATCCCGCGCACCTTCGTCGTCTGGTCGGCGCGGCCGAGCCAGCCGCGGATGCGCACGTTCGTGCGCCCGCAGGGCGAGATGCCGGGCAGCACCGCGGAGAGATCGCCGGTACCGAAGCGGATCAGCGGATACGCCTCGTTGAAGCTGGTGACGACGATCTCGCCGACTTCGCCGTCGGACACCGGCTCGCCGGTGCCCGGGCGCACGATCTCGAGGATCAGGTCCTCGTCGAGGATCATGCCTTCCATCGCCGGCGACTCGTAGGCGATCAGGCCGACGTCGGCGGTGCCGTACCACTGCAGCACGGTGTCGATGCCCTGCCCGCGGAACCAGTCGCGCAGGCTCGGCGGCAGCGCCTCGGCGGCGAGCAGCGCGCGCTTCAGGTTCGAGATGTCGAGCGAGGCCTCGCGCGCCTTCTCGACGATCATTCGCAGGAACGACGGCGTTCCCGCATAGGCGTCGGGCGCCAGCGCACGGATGATCTCGATCTGCTGCTCGATCTGCCCGACGCCGGCGGGGATCACCGCGCAGCCGATTTTCCGCGCCGCGCCGTCGATCATCCACGCTCCGGGCGTCAGGTGGTAGCCAAAGCAGTTCTGCACGATGTGTCCGGCGCGGATGCCGGCGGCGTACAGCGCGCGCGCGGCGCGCCACGGATCATCGCCCGTCCCTTCGGCGTCGAAGATCGGACCCGGCGACAGGAACACGCGCGACAGCCGACCGGGGTCGACCGCAACGAAGCCGCCGAACGGCGGATCGCTCTCCTGCAGCGCCTTCAGGTCGCTCTTGCGCAGCACCGGAAGCTGCGCCAGCGCCTTGCGCGAGGAGATCTCGTGCGGCTCGACATCCTTCAGCCGCCTCGCCCAGCCGCGCGCATTGCGCTGCGCGTGCTCGACGAGCGACGGCAGGCGCGCCATCAGCGCACCTTCGCGCGCCTCGGCCGGGCGCGTCTCGAGGGAATCGAAATGCCCGGTCATGGATGCACTCGCAGTCGCACCCGAACTCGCATGCCCGCGCTCACAGCCACCGCTTGCGCCGCTTGTACGACTTGAGGTTCTTGAACGAGCGGCGCTCGTCGCCGCCGCCGCCCAGATAGAACTCCTTGACGTCCTCGTTGTTGACGAGCTCGTCGCGCGTACCGTCGAGGACGATCTTGCCCGACTCCATGATGTAGCCGAAGCTCGCCGCCTGCAGCGCCATGCGCGCGTTCTGCTCGACGAGCAGCATCGTGATCTTCAGCTCGCGGTTCAGCTCGCGGATGATCCCGAACACCTCCTTGACGAGCAGCGGCGACAGTCCCATCGACGGCTCGTCGAGCAGGATCATCTTCGGGCGCGCCATCAGCGCGCGACTGATCGCGAGCATCTGCTGCTCGCCACCGGAAAGGTAGCCGGCCAGCCCGGTGCGCTCGCGCAGCCGCGGGAAGTAGTCGAAGACCATGTCGATGTCGCGCTTCACGCCGGAGTCGCGTCGCGTGTACGCGCCCAGGCGCAGGTTCTCGATCACCGTCATGTCCTCGACGATGCGCCGGCCCTCCATCACCTGGAAGATCCCGCGGCGGACGATCTCCTCGGGCGCGAGGTTGGCGATCTCCTCGCCCATGAAGTTGACGTTGCCGCGCGTGACCTCGCCGTCCTCGGTCTGCAGCAGGCCGGAGATCGCCTTCAGCGTCGTCGACTTGCCGGCGCCGTTCGGCCCGAGCAGCGCGACGACCTCGCCCTCGGGAACCTCGAGACTCACGCCGCGCAGCACGAGGATCACCTCGTCGTAGACGACCTCGATGTTGTTGACGCTCAGCAGCGGCGGCCTGGCAGTGACCGCCGCAACTCCCGCATCGACGTGCTTCGCCTGCGCTTCGATCATGAACTCGCTTCTTCGGGCCTCGCGGCCCCGTTGCGACTCCGCGAACACGCGGCCCCCCGCGCCCCGCGGGCGCAGGGGCCGCGCATGCGGCTCACCAGCCGAGCCACTCCGCCTTGCGCTCGATCTCGGCCTCGCCGATCTTGCCGATCGACTGCTCTGCGCCCTTCGAGTGCGCCTGGTAGATGAAGACCTTCGTCGTGCCGCGATGGTCGGTCGGCGTCCACGTGGAAGGAATGCATACGCCCTGCAGCTCGGCCGGGACGTGGTCCTTCATCTGCTCCATCGCCTTCTTGATGTTCGGTCCGTTGACGCCGCCCGCCTTGTCCGCGGCGGCCATCGCGTCGCGCATGTAGTAGACCGAGCAGATGCCGCGCATGTAATGGACCGGACGGTACTGGCTGCCGGAAGCGTCGGACACCTTGGAGATCTCGCGCACCGTCTTCATGCCCGGAGCGTCGGATTTCCAGTCGGCCGCGCCGACGACGAACACCGTGCCGTCGGCCGCGTCGCCCGCCGCCTTCAGCGCGTTCTCGTCCATCGCCCAGACGTTGCCCATGAACTGCACGTCGACGCCGACCGTCTCGCACGACTTCAGCAGCGAGATCGTCGAGCCGCCGGTATTGGCGAGGAACGCGTAGTTGGCGCCGGAATCCTTCAGGCTCAGGCACTGCGCCTTGAAGTCACCGGGCTTGAGCGAGTACTGGATCGCCGGAACGATCGTGAAGCCCATCTCCTTCGCGTAGTCGCCGCACGCGGCCTTCGGCGCGTTCGGATACGGGTGGTTGTCGCCCATGTGCACGAACTTCGGCGACGCGATGCCCTTCTTCTTCGCGTCCGCCGCCGCCCACTGCACCAGCGCGCGGCAACCGTCGGTGTACGAAGGGCCGTAGAAGAAGTTGTACGGCGCGGCCTTCGAGCCATGCGGTCCCTTGCCGGTGGGATCGGTGAGGTGCCCGGAGTACGAGGCCGAGTAGTACGGGATCTCGTCCTTGGCGACGAAGGTCACCAGCGCCTCGGTGTCGCCGGTGCCCCAGCCCTGGATCGAGGCGACCTTGTGCGAGCCGGTCCACTTCTTGTAGGTGGCGATCGCGCGCGGCACCTCGTAGCTGTAGTCGACGGTCTCGAACTCGATCTTCTTGCCGTTGATGCCGCCGTGCGTATTGAGATACGCGAGCGCGTCGGCGACGCCCTGGCCGTACGGACGGCCGACGTCCGACGTGGCGCCGGTGTAGTCGGCCAGGTGCCCGACGAAGATGCCCTGCGCGGCGGCCGGCCCGGCGCCGATCAGGACGGCTGCCGCGGCTGCGGCGGTGATTGCGGTTCCCTTCATTGCAGTTCTCCTCTCCTCGGGTGATGTTGCTGCGGATCAATACGAGAACGGATACAGCTTCCAGTACGCCTTGACGAGCTGCCAGCGATGCGCGAGCCCCTCGGGCTCGAAGATCAGGAACAGGACGATGACCAGCCCGATGGCGCCCTCCTTGACGAAAGCCAGTCCCTCGATGAGCGCCGGGAAGACGTCGCCCAGGCCTTGCGAAAACCAGCCGATCGTCTCGGGCAGCAGGACCATGAACGCGGTGCCGAGCAGCGTGCCCATCACGCTGCCCAGTCCGCCGATGATGATCATGCCGAGGAACTGGATCGACAGGAGGATGGTGAAGGCCTCGGACGACACGTAGTTCAGATAGTGGCCGAAGAGCGCGCCGCCGATGCCGGCATAGAACGACGAGATGCCGAAGGAAAGCACCCGGTACCAGGTGAGGTGCACGCCCATCACCTCGGCCGACAGGTAGTGATCGCGCACGGCTACGAACGCCCGCCCGTCGCGGGAACGCATCAGGTTCGCACCGAGCAGGTAGGCCAGCACGAGATAGGCCAGCACGACGTAGAAGTAGCCGTGGTCGCCGTCGATCTGCCAGCCGAAGATGCCGAAGGGCTGCGCGAGCGTGCCGGCGGAGCCGCCGGTGAACCAGTCGGCGCGCGCGAAGAAATCCTCGAGGATGAACTGCGCGGCGAAGGTGGCGATCGCCAGGTACAGCCCCTTGATGCGCGCCGACGGAATGCCGAAGAGCAGACCGACGACGGTGGTCATCACGCCGGCGAGCGGGATCGACCAGAACACCGGGACGCCGAAGCTGTTGCTCAACCACGCCGACGAGAAGGCGCCGAAGCCGAAGAACGCGGCGTGCCCCAGCGAGATCTGCCCGGTGAAGCCGACGAGGATGTTCAATCCGAGCGCGGCGATCCCGTAGTAGCCGATCTGGATCAGCAGGTTCAGCTGGTACTTGCTCAGCAGCCCTGCCATCGGCGCCACCACGAGCAGCACCACCGCGGCGACGACCAGCCAGCGCGAGACCGGCGTGGGGAAGATGGTAGTGTCCCGGCGGTAGCTCGTCTTGAACTGGCCGCAGGGAATCAGCGCGGAAGGCGTAGTCGCCATGTTGCGTCACACCCTCTCGATCTGCTTCGTGCCGAACAGCCCGTAGGGCTTGATCATCAGGATGACGATCAGCGCGTAGAACGGCGCGATCGTGTACAGGTTGCCCCAGTTCAGGTACTGGCCGTCGACGAATTCGGCGACGTTCTCGAGCACGCCGATGATCAGCCCGCCGAGGATCGCGCCGACGATCGAGTCGAGTCCGCCGAGGATCACCACCGGAAACACCTTGATGCCGAAGAACGACAGCGCCGACGAGACGCCGTTCACCATGCCGACCACCACGCCGGCGAGCGCCGAGACCATCGCCGAGATCGCCCACGCCATCGCGAACACCGACTTCACCGAGATCCCCAGGCTCTGCGCGACCTGCTGGTTGAAGGCGGTGGCGCGCATCGCAAGCCCCATGCGCGAGAACTTGAAGAACCACGCGAAGCCGGCCATGATCACCAGCGAGACGACCATCGACATCACGTAGGGCGTCTGCACGTTCAGGCCGAGGATGTCGACCGACTTCGTTCCGAACACTTCGGGATAGGGCTTGGCCCAGACGCCGAAGATCCACTTCATCATCGCCTGGAAGAAGATCGAAAGCCCGATCGTGACCATGATCACCGAGATGATCGGCTCGCCGATCATCGGACGCAGCACGATCACCTGCAGCAATATCCCAAACACCATCATGAAGGCGAGCGTGACGGGAAAGCCGATCCAGAACGGCAGCTGCCAGTAGGTGAGCAGCCACCAGCAGACCCAGGCGCCGATCAGCAGGAACTCGCCCTGCGCGAAGTTGACGATCTGCGTGGACTTGTAGATCAGCACGAAGCACATCGCCACCACGCCGTACAGCGTGCCGATGATGAGCCCGTTGACGAGCAACTGGACGAGGAGCGTGGTGTTCATGGTGCGGGTCAGGCGGTGACCGCCTCCTCCTCGTCGGTGCGGCGCATCGGCGGCCGGTACGCCCGGAGCGTCTCGACGACGAGGTCGGTGCGGATGCGCGACTTGGTGCCGTCCTGGAAAGTGATCATCGTGTCGACGTGCACCTTCGGCTCGCCCGCGTAGATCGCGTCGATGATGTCGGCGTACTTCTCGTTGATCACGCCGCGGCGCACCTTGCGCGTGCGGGTGAGTTCGCCGTCGTCGGCGTCGAGCTCCTTGTACAGCAGCACGAACTTGCCGATGCGCTGCGCCTCGGGCAGCGTGGCGTTGACCTTCTCGACCTCGTCGCGCAGCAGCGCGTACACCTGCGGCTGTGCCGACAGGTTCGTGTAGTTGGTGAACGCGATGCCGCGCTGCTCGGCCCACTTCGCCACAATCTGGTAGCGGATGCAGATGATCGCCGCCAGGAACGGCTTGTCGTGGCCGAGGATCACCGCCTCGGCGATGAACGGCGAGAACTTCAGCTTGTTCTCGATGAACATCGGCGAGAAGCGCGTGCCGGCGGAAGTGACGGCGAGGTCCTTGATGCGGTCGATGACGACCAGGTGGCCGTTCTCCCGCTTGATGTAGCCGGCGTCGCCCGTGTGCATCCAGCCGTCGCGCAGGTCGGCGCGGGTGGCCTCGTCGTTCCGGTAGAAGCCGAGGAACAGCCCCTCGCTGCGCGCCACGATCTCGCCGACGCCGTTGGCGTCGGGATTGTCGATGCGCACCTCGGAGGTGTCGAAGGGAACGCCGACCGTGTCGAAGTCGACGTCGTCGGGGCGGTGGATCGTGTAGGCGCCGGCCAGTTCGGTCTGCCCGTAGATTTGCCGCAGCGGGATTCCCATCGCCTGGAAGAAGCGGAAGGTCTCCGGCCCGAGCGCGGCACCGCCGGTTGCCGCCGACTTCAGGTAGGTGAAGCCGAGCCGGTCGCGCAGCGCGCGGAACAGGATCCAGTCGGCCAACCGCGAGCGGCGCCGCTTCTCGAGCGCAGCCAGGCCGAGCTTCATGCCGAGCGCGAACATCCTCTGCTTGAAGCGGGTGGCGTCCATGATGCGCGCGCGCACGTCGGCGGCGATCTGCTCCCAGACGCGCGGCGCGAGCAGCACGAAGGTGGGACCGATCTCGCGCAGGTCGGCCATCTGCGTCTCGGGTTCCTCGACGAAGTTGACGGTGATGCGGGAAATGAGCGCCTGTCCGACGGCGTAGATCTGCTCCATGATCCACGGCAGCGGCAGCATCGAGACGTAGTCGTCCGACGGCATCTTCGGATCGGCACGCAGGTACGACAGGCAGTGCGCGAGGAACGGCCCCGACTGCAGCATCGCGATCTTCGGGTTCGACACCGTGCCCGAGGTGGTGCACAGCACCGCCACGTCGCTGCCCTTGCCGAGCGCGACCTCGCTCTCGAAGCGCTTCGGATCGTCGGCGTGGACACGGGCGGCGGCCGCCTTCAGGTCTTCCCAGCTCATCAGTCGCGCGTCGTCGTACTTGCGCATGCCGCGCGGATCGAAATAGACGATGCGCTCGATGCACGGCAGCCGCTCGGCGATCTCGAGCAGCTTGTCGACCTGTTCCTCGTCCTCGGCGAGCACGATGCGCACCTGCGCGTATTCGATGAGGTACGCCACTTCCTCGTTCAGCGCGTCGGAGTAGATGCCCAGCGACATGCAGCCGAGCGCGTGCGCGGCGATCTCGCCCCACACCATCTCCGGGCGGTTCCTGCCGATGATCGAGACGATCTCGCCGCGGCGCACGCCCAGCGAGAGCAGGCCGAGCGCGATCTCGCGCACCCGGTCGCGATAGTCGGACCAGGTGAACTCGTTCCAGATGCCGAATTCCTTCTCGCGCATGGCCACGTCGCCGGGCCAGCGCTCGGCGTTGTGCAGCAGCAGCTTCGGAAAGGTGTCGTACCGGACGACGTCGGCGTATTGCACGGGCATCGGCTCGGCCATCGCTTCAGGCCCGCGCTTGCGCGACGGGCTGCTCCTCGTCGACGCCGAGATAGGCGGCCTTCACCTGCTCGTTGTCCATGATCTCGTGCGGCAGCCCCGAGGCGATCACGCGGCCGAAGTCGAGCACCATCACGCGTTGCGAGATGTCCATCACGACGCCCATGTCGTGCTCGATCATGATGACCGTCATCCCCCATTCCTCGTTCAGGTCGACGACGTAGCGCGCCATGTCCTCCTTCTCTTCGAGGTTCATGCCGGCCATCGGCTCGTCGAGCAGGATGAGGTCGGGACGCACGGCGACCGCCCGCGCAAGCTCGACGCGCTTGCGCAGCCCGTACGACAGCGTGCCGGCTACCGCCTTGCGGATGTGGCTGATCTCGAGGAAGTCGATGATGTCTTCCACGTGGCGCCGGTGCTCGAGTTCCTCCTTCTGCGCGCCGCCGAACCAGTACAGCGAGCCGCCGAGGAAGCTGTTCTTCATCAGGTGGTGGCGACCGACCATGATGTTGTCGAGCACCGTCATGTGGCTGAACAGGGCCAGGTTCTGGAAGGTGCGCCCGAGCCCGAGCGCGGCGCGCTGGCTCGGCGTGAGCTTCGTGATGTCGCGGCCCTTGAAGTGCACCGAACCGGCGGTGGGCGAATAGCGACCGGAGATGCAGTTCAGCATCGACGTCTTGCCGGCGCCGTTCGGCCCGATGATCGAGAACAGCTCGCCGGGGCGGACTTCGAAGTTCACGTCCATCAACGCCTTCACGCCGCCGAACTGCAGCGAGACGTCGCGCACTGCGAGAATCGGCGCCGGATCGATGGGCAAGATGCCGTCCCCCTCCTCTTCCCTGTTCGCGAAGTCTAGGGTACGCGCGTCGGTATAGTTGTCGCCTGACCGACAAACTCAGGGATAATCGGGGGGCCGTGGCCGCATCGGAGGAGCATGTCTCGCTGTCGCCGTGGCTGCACGATCTTGACGCAGCGCAGCAAGAGCGCGTGCGCCGCGACCTCGTCGAGCGCGAATTGCGAGCCGGCGCCTTCGTCTGTCGCAAGGGCGACCCGGTCGAGCACTGGATCGGCGTCGTTCGCGGCATCGTCAAGGTGAGCAACGTCTCGTCTTCCGGCAAGCCGGTGACGCTCACCGGCATCGCCGCCGGGGGCTGGTTCGGGGAAGGATCGCTGCTCAAGGACGAACCGCGCAAATACGACGTCGTGGCGCTGCGCGACAGCCGTATCGCCTACCTGCCTCGCGCCACCTTCCACTGGCTGCTCGACACGAGCATCTCGTTCAATCGCCATCTGCTGCAGCAGCTCAACGAGCGGCTCGGGCAGTTCATCGGCACGGTGGAGATCGACCGGTTGCTCGGTCCCGACGCACGCGTCGCGCGATGTCTCGCGCAGCTGTTCAATCCGCTGCTCTATCCGGCCGTCGGCACGCGCCTGGAGATCTCGCAGGGCGAGATCGGCTTCCTGACCGGGTTGTCGCGGCAGACCGTGAACCGCGCGCTGCAGCGGCTCGAGCGCGACGGCTTCGTGCAGCTGGAATACGGAGCGCTGACCGTGGTGTCGCTCGGCGCGCTGCGACACTTCGACGGCTGAACGCCGGTCTATGCGCCGTCGCGCGTCAACAGCAGCTGCAGCTCGGCGAAGCCCGAGGGATGCGCGCAACTCGCGTAAGGCGGCTTCGGCCATTGCCAGGCGTTCGACGCGAACAGCGCGCGCATCGCGTTGACGTCGCAGTGGTACGGCGGGCCTTCGATGAATCCCTGCCGCCGCCCTTCGCGCTCGACCTGGACGGCGAGCAGCACGAGCGTGCCGCCCGGCGCCGTCCAGTCGGCGAGCCGCCTTGCGTAAGCGGCCCAATGGTCGGGATGCAACGCGCACAGGCAGGCCTGGTCCCACACCGCATCGAAGCGCTCCGCCGGGGACCACGCGAGCAGGTCGGCCTCGACGACCTGCGCGTCGAGGCCCGCGCGCGCCAGCCGCTCGCGCGTGAGCGCGACCGCAGCCGGGGCGTAGTCGACGGCGAGCACGCGACAGCCGGCAGCCGCCAGTCGCGCCACCTCGTATCCGGACCCGCAGCCGGGCACCAACACCCGCGCGCCGGCGGGAAAGACTCCGCGGGCGATCAGCGGCCCGAGCGCCGGATTCACCTCGCCGCGGTCCCAGGGCGTGCGCTGCGAGGCGAAGCGCTGCTGCCAGAAGTCGGCCGACGGACCGGCCGCGCCCTTGCCCGAGCCGCGGTTCACTTCCGGTAGGCGGTTCACTTCTCGTAGGAGTAGAAGCCGCGCCCGGTCTTGCGTCCGAGCATCCCGGCGTCGACCATCTCGCGCAGCAGCGGCGCCGGCCGGTATTTCGGATCGTTGAAGCTGCCGTAGAGCACTTCCATCACGGCCAGTTCGACGTCCAGGCCGATCAGGTCGCACAGGGCGAGCGGCCCGATCGGGTGATTGCAGCCGAGCTTCATGCCGGCGTCGATCTCGCCGGCGCTGGCCAGCCCTTCCTGCAGCGCGAAGATCGCCTCGTTGATCATCGGGCACAGGATGCGGTTGACGACGAAGCCGGCGCTGTTCTTCACGCCGATCGGCGTCTTGCCCAGGCGCTGCGCGAGCGCGGTGACGGCGTCCACCGCCGCGTCCGAGGTACGCAGCCCGCGGATGATCTCGACCAGCGCCATCAGCGGTACCGGGTTGAAGAAATGCATCCCGACGAAGCGCTCCGGTTCCTTCAGCGACGCGGCGAGCCGGGTGATCGAGATCGACGAGGTGTTCGTCGCGATGATCGTTTCGGGTTTCACGATCGCCGCAACGTCGCGCAGGATCTTCTGCTTCAGCGCCTCGTTCTCGGTGGCGGCCTCGATGACGAGGTCGCACGCGGCGAGATCCTGCGGGCGCGTGCTCGTGCGCACGCGCCCGAGCATCGCCGCCTTGCCCGCCGCGTCGAGCGAGCCCTTCTTCACCTGTCGCTCGAGCGAGCCGTCGATCGTGCGCATCCCGCGCGCGGTGGCCGCCTCGTCGATGTCCTGCATGACCGCGCCGATGCCGGCGGCTGCGCACGCCTGCGCGATGCCGCTGCCCATCGTGCCGGCGCCGATGATGCCTACGCTGTCGATTGCCATTGCCGTGAACCCGTTCGTCGATCGGAGGAGGGGCATTGTAGGCGAGCGGAACGCCCCGGAGCCCGAGACGGTCAGCGGCGAACGTCGAAGCCGGCGTCGCGCAACCGGCGAAGCACGCGTTCGACGTGCGCGGGCGACTCGGTCTGCACGACGATTTCCACGTCCACGCGCTGCGCGCCCTTGGTTCCGAACGCGCGCTCGTGATGGATCTGCTCGACGTTCGCGCGTTCGTCGGCGAGCAGCGCGGTCAGTCGCGCGAGCGCGCCGGGCGCGTCGCGCACGTCGACGACGAGGCGCGCGAGCCGTCCCGAATGCGCGAGCCCACGCTCGATGATCGCGGCAAGCAGCAGCGGGTCGATGTTGCCGCCGGTGAGGACCAGCCCGACGTGCCGCCTGCGGAATCGTCGCGCGTGCGCGAGCACCGCGGCGAGCCCGGCCGCGCCCGCGCCTTCGACGACGGTCTTTTCGATCTCGAGCAGCAGCAGGATGGCCTGCTCGATCTGCGCGTCGTCGACCAGCAGCACGTCGTCCAGGTGCCGGCGCAGCAGCGGCAGCGTGACCGCCCCGAGCCGGTTGACCGCGATGCCGTCGGCGATCGTCGAGGAGCCGACCGGGTGATGCACGCCGCGCAGCGCGTCGTGCACGAGCGCGAAGCGCTCGCTCTGCACGCCGACGACGCGCACCGACGGACGCAGGCGGCGCATCGCGATCGAGACGCCGGCCGCCAGCCCGCCGCCGCCGATCGGCACGACGACGTCGTCGAGTTCGTGCGCCGAGCGCGCCATCTCCAGGCCGACGGTGCCCTGGCCGGCGATCACGGCCTCGTCGTCGAAGGGATCGATCATCGTCGACCCGCGATCGGCGGCGATCGCCGCTGCGTGCGCGTAGGTTTCGTCGAAGCGCTCGCCGTGCAGCACGATCGTCGCGCCCAGCGCGCGCGTGCGCGCGACCTTCACGGGCGCGGTGCCCGAAGGCATCACGATCGTGGCCGGCGCGCCCAGGCGCCCGGCGTGCCAGGCAACGCCCTGCGCGTGATTGCCTGCCGACGCCGCGAGCACGCCGCGCGAGAGCACCTCGGGCGCGAGTTGCGCGAGCCGGTTCAGCGCGCCGCGCTCCTTGAACGACGCCGTGAACTGCAGGTTCTCGAACTTCAGGTACAGCTGCGCGCCGGCGATCTCCGACAAGGTGCGCGAATGCAGGAACGGGGTCTGTTCTACCTGTCCGGCGATGCGCCGCTCGGCAGCCACGACGTCGTCGAAGCCGACGGCATCGCGTCCGGAGTCGTCGGCCAGCGCCATTCAGGCCTTCTCGCGGGGCATGCTCGTGCCGCGTTGCCGCTGAGCGCCTTCGTCGGGCCGCCCGGCCGGGTCGAGCGCGACGGCGCGCGGCACTGCACGGGAAGACCCGCCCGCACGCGCCTGCCTCGCCCGCTTCTTGCGACTGTGCAGCTGTGCCGCTTCGTCGACCGAGTGGCTCACCTTCAGGCCGCCCTCCTGCTCGGCGAGTTCGGCGAGCCGGCAATAGAAGACGTGCAGCCTGCGCAGCGACTCCTCGTCGAGGTCCTCGATCGCCACCAGCCGGTTGCTCGCATACTCGTGCGAAGCCAGCAGCTCGTTCAGCTTCAGGTGCACGGCACGGCTGTCCTTGTTCTGCGCGTGCTGGATCAGGAACACCATCAGGAAGGTGACGATCGTCGTTCCGGTGTTGATCACCAGTTGCCAGGTCTGCGAGAAACCGAACATCGGGCCGCTGATCGCCCAGGCGACGATGGCGAGCGCCGCCAGCGCGAAGCCGGCGCTGCTGCCCGATGCGCGGCTGGCGTACGCCGCGAAGCGTTCGAAGAGACCGTAGGCGCGCTGGGTGCGGCCACCGGCGCGCCAACCACGCGGCTCTTCGCGGCGCGTCGATGCGTTCATCTGGAGTGCTCCGCTGCACGGCGGCCCTGAGGGCCGCGTCGCAGCGCCCGCGCAATCATCGTGCCCGACCGGGCCCGGGTCGACCGCCGGAGCGCGGCGTGGTTCGCGCGCCGGTCGCGGCCGCGCGTGCCGGCGCCGCGCGGCGAGCCACCAGCTCGAGCAGCAGGAACGACACGCCGGCCACCGCCAGCGGTACCAGGTAGTACACCGCACGATAGGCGAGCACGGCCGCGAGGATCGCGCCGGTGCCCAGCGACCAGCCGAGCATCGCGACGAAGACGCCCTCGATGACGCCGAGCCCGCCGGGAATGTGCGCCACCGCGCCGGCGATGCTGGCGACGCACACTACCGCCAGCGCCGTCGCGTACGACGCCTGTTGGCCGAGCAGCACGAAGACGACGGCGGCGATGACGAGCCAGTTCGATCCGCCGAGCAGCAGCTGGCGAAGCGCCATGCCCGCCGACGGCAACCGGAACGTACGGCCGCGAAACGAAAGCTCGCGCCGCGGCGAGTAGCGGCACAGCGCCACGTAGCCGAGCGGCACCGTGGCCATCACCGCGCCGATCACCCGCATCGCGCCGTCGCCTGCCTTCCATCCGTCGGGAAAAACCACGCCGCCGACGGCGAACACGGCGCCGGCGACGAGCAGGTAGCCGATCCAGTTGGTCGCGATGCTGAACGCGATCATCGCAGCGATCTTTCCCTGCTCTACGCCGAGGCGCGAATACAGGCGAAGGCGAAAACCGGCTCCGCCGACGATCGACCCGATGTTCAGGTTGAATGCGTAGCTGACGGCGCCGACCAGCACCGCACGCGGGCTCGACACGCGCGCGCCGACGTATCGGCAGCTCAGTACGTCGAAGCAGCCGTAGATCCCGTAGCTCGCCGCGGTAAGCGCGAACGCGAGCACCAGCGTGGTGGCGCGATAGTCGCGAAGCGTCGCGAGCACTTCCGACCAGTCGACAGTCCTCGCCTGTCGCCAGGCGAGCCAGCCGGCCAGGCAGAAGAAGCCGAGCAGCAGCACGCGGGCGCCCCAGCGGCGAAAACGTCCGCGCCCGGTGCGGCTCATTCACAAGGTCCGCGTCGTATCGGTGCAGCACGTCGCAGGGGCGACCTCGTCGTCGTGCGCATCGGCCGCCGCGTCGTGCTCGTCGCGCACTGCGACGTGCTCGTCGCTCACTGCGTCCTCGTGCACGGCCCGCGCGCCGGGCGAACGCTCGCGGGCGTCGGGACGCATTCCGACCGTGTGCAGGCGAGGCTCGTGGGTCGGCAACCACGTCGCCCATTCGGGGAAGCGCCGAAGCACGTGGAAGACCACGAAGCTGGGTACCAGTCGCCACAGGCCGAAAGTGCGCAGCGCGCCGGGTTCCATCGCCTTGCAGTGCTCGTCGATCAAGCGCCCGAGTCGCCGGCGAAGCTCCGATGCGAAGGCCCGGTCGCGCAGCATCAGATTCGCCTCGAGGTTCAGCGACAGGCTCAACGGATCGAGGTTGCTCGAGCCGACGGTTGCCCACTCGTCGTCGACGACTGCGACCTTCCCGTGCAGCGGACGCTCGCAGTATTCGTGGATGCGCACGCCGGCGCGCAGCAGGTGTGCGTACAGCATGCGCGCCGCGATGCGCACGATCGGCATGTCGGGCTCGCCCTGCAGGATCAGGTCGACGCGCACGCCGCGCCGCGCGGCACGCCGCATGTCGCGCAGCAGGCGGTAGCCGGGAAAGAAGTAGGCGTTGGCCAGGCACACATGCGAACGGGCAGCGCGAAACGCGAGACGGTACTGGTGCTCGATGTCGTTGCGATGTGCGCCGTTGTCGCGCACGACGAAGGCGGCGAGAACGCCGCCGCGGGCTGCGGCCTGCGCCTGGTTCGCCGCGCTCTCGCGACGTCGCTCGAGCCATTCGCCGAGCAGCTCGCGCAACGAGCGCCTGCGCTCGCGCGGCAGCATCCGCAGCACGAAGCGGTGGATCACGCCGACGATCGGGCCGCGCACCTCGACGGCGTAGTCCTGCTTGGCCATGGGGCCGAAATCGGCCAGGTGGTCCGCCGAGAAATTGATGCCGCCGACGAAGGCGCGCTCCGCGTCGACGACGACGATCTTGCGATGCATGCGCCGGAACAGGTTTCGCCGCAGCCCGAAGATCTTCGGACGAGGGTCGAATACGTGCACGCGAACGCCTGCCTCGGTGAGCGCGGAAAGAAATGCGTCCGTCAGGTCCGACGAACCGTAGCCGTCGACCGTCAGGTCGACCTGCACGCCGCGCCTGCCCGCGGCGATCAGCGAGCGCTGCAGTTCTTCGCCGACCTTGTCCTCGAAGAGAATGAAGGTCTCGATCGTCACCTGCCGCCGCGCCGAGGCGATCGCCGCGAACACCTGCGGGTAGTACTCCTCGCCGTTCTCGAGCAGGCGCGCCTGGTTGCCGCCGATCCAGCGGGCCTTCACAGCACGAGTTCCGCTGCCAGCGGAGCGTGATCCGACAGGCGCGACCACGGCCGCGGCCGCAGCATCACCGGACGGGCCGTGCGCGCGTTGCGCACGTAGATCCGGTCGAGCTTCAGCACCGGCCATCGAGCGGGGAAGGTGCGCGCAGCCGACCCCGTTGCCTCGACGAACACCTCGACGAGCCCTGCGCAGCGCCGCAACCGCGCATGCGCGCGCAGCCGCCAGTCGTTGAAGTCGCCCGCGACGATCAGCGGGGCATCGGCCGGGGTCCTCTCCTCGATCTGCTGGCACAGCCGCTCGAGTTGCCAGCGGCGCTGCGCCTCGTTCAGCCCGAGATGGACGCAGATCGCGTGCACGGGCAACGAGCGGCCCGGCACCTGCAGGACGCAATGCAGCAGGCCGCGTCGCTCGCGCCCGCTCACCGACACGTCGCGGTTCTCGAAATCGACGATCGGAAACTTCGACAGTACGGCATTGCCGTGGTGGCCTCCGCGATGGACCGCATTCTTGCCGTAGGCATATTGAGGCCAGATCGAGTCGGCGAGGAATTCGTACTGCGACGCCGGCCACTCGCCGCGTGCGCGCCTGGCCGGCGCAGCCGCCTCTCCGAGCACTTCCTGCAGGAACACGATGTCGGCCGACACCGCGCGCACCGCCTCGCGCAGCTCGTGCAGCACGAAACGCCGGTTGAAGGCCGTGAATCCCTTGTGCGTGTTCACCGTCAACACCCGCAGGCGCAGCGGTGCCTGCGCCGGATCGGCCGCCGCGTCCGGCTCGGTGCGTGCTCCCGTTTCCATCGGGCTCAGCGGGGCGTCGGCTGCGGCGGCGGCGTCTGCGGATCGGGCTGCGGCCCCGGATCGGGCTCGGGCTGCCCCGGTTGCGGATCGGTCACCGGCGGCGGATCTCCCATCGGCTCGGGCACCGGGTCGCCGATCGGCCCGATCGGCCCGTCCGGGGTCGGCGAATCGGGCCGGGGGGCGGTGATCATGCAGTGCGCACCCGGATGCGGTTGTCGACATCCTTCACGCCCCACGCCCCGGCGGCGATGTCCTCGATCGCGAACTTGCTGAAGCGATCGGGAACTTCGCCCTCGAGCCGGACGTTGCCGTCCTCGACGTACACGTCGACCCCGCTCAGATCGATCCACCTCTCGTCGCCCAGCCGCTCGCAGATGTCGTCGTGCAATCGCTCGTCCGACCGAACGTAGCCCCGCGGTCCCCGGCGCGCGGGTCCCGGGCGGACGTAGCGGGAGATGTCGGCCGTTCCGCTCGGCGTCGCCGCGCCCACGACGTTCCCGTAGAGCCGGCTGCCGTACTCCCCGCGTCGCCACAGGTCATCGCGGTCTTCCGGGTCCCAGGAGCGGGTCTCTTCGAAGCGCGCTCGCGTGCGCGCATCGCGCCGACCCGACGGGTCGGCGTAGCGGGCCCCGCCCGGATAATGGTAGCCGCGGCCGGTGAATCGCGTGTCGAGTTCGCGGTTCCAGCGCTCGTCGCGGAATGGCTCGGCGTGCACCGGCGCGTCGGCGCTCAGCGTGTGCGCATGGCGCTGCGCGACCGGTTCTCCGGTGCGCGGATCGTGCATCGGCGCGCGACGATCGCGCCGGCTGTCGCGCTCGAACTCGTGCGCGTCCCGGTTCGGTCGGGTTTCCCTCGGCCACCCGCTCTGGTCGGCTCTCGAGCCTTGCATCTCGCACCTCCGGTTCGGCTGTTTCGCTGCCGACCGGTACCCACGCAAGCGGCGTGCCTCCCGCACCCGCAGCGCATGCCGTTGCGCGGCAACCGGGGCCGGCCTGCGCAGACGCGCCCGGGCATCGCGCTTGCTTCCACGACCATCGGGCGCGTCGGGAACGACGAATCGACGGCGAAGCGGCGCCCGAGCGGAGAGGAGCCTTGTCGAAGTTGTTCCCCATGCGGCGATCGCGCGCCGAACGATGAACCTGCATCCCGCCGAACGCCGAAGGTCGACCGCCGGCGACGCAGCGCTGTGCCGCCGTTTCGTCGAGACCCGCGGGGCGACCGCGCAACTGGCCGAAGGGCTGTCCGATGCCGACGCGACGGTCCAGTCGATGCGCGACGCAAGCCCGGTCAAGTGGCACCTGGGGCACACGACCTGGTACTTCGAGGCCTTCGTGCTGTCGTCGCACGACCCCGGTTATCGCGCCTTCGATCCGCGCTACGCCTTCCTGTTCAACTCGTATTACGAAACGCTGGGACCTCGCCATCCGCGCCCGCAGCGCGGAATGCTCACCCGTCCCGATCTCGATCGCGTGCGGCAATACCGCCAGCACGTGGAGAACGCAGTGACGTCGCTGCTCTCGCGCCTCGGCGAAGCGCCGCCGGAAAAGGCGCAGGCGGTGCGCGCGCTGATCGAACTCGGCGTACAGCACGAGCAGCAACACCAGGAGCTTCTGCTGACCGACCTGCTGCATCTGTTCTCGCTGAATCCGCTCGCGCCCGTCTACCGCGACGCTCCTGGCGGCGCCGGCGGCGTGTGCGTCGCCGATGCGGCGCCGGCGCGCTTCGTCGCGTTCCCCGGTGCGCGCGTCGCGATCGGCCACGATTCTGCCGGCTTCTCGTACGACTGCGAGGCTCCGGCACACGAGGTCCTGCTGCAGCCCTTCGCCATCGCGAACCGGCCGGTCACCAACGGCGAGTGGCTCGCCTTCGTGAACGACGGAGGCTACCGCGAGCCGCTGCTGTGGTTGTCGGACGGATGGGATCGCGTTCGCGAGGAGCGATGGGAAGCGCCGCTGTACTGGCGTCGCGACGGCAACGACTGGACGACGATGACGCTTCACGGCGAGCGTGATCTGGATGTCCTTGCGCCCGTCGCGCACGTCAGCTACTTCGAGGCCGATGCATTCGCCCGATGGGCGGGCAAGCGCCTGCCCACGGAATTCGAGTGGGAGGCGTGCGCGCGCAGCTCGCTGCGCCGCGCCGCGCCTGCTGCGCTCGTTGCACCGGCCGGCAGCGGCGGCGACGAACTCGCGCAGGCTCCGGTCGTCGAAGGGCACTTTGCGGACGACCGCTGGTACGTGCCGCTGCCTGCCGCCGCGAGCGGGTCGGACGACCTGCAGCAGATGTTCGGCGACGTCTGGGAATGGACTTCGAGTGCATTCGCGCCTTATCCGGGATTCCGGCCGGCGCCCGGCGCCGCCGGCGAATACAACGGGAAGTTCATGTGCGGCCAGTACGTGTTGCGCGGGGGGTCGTGCGCGACTCCGCGGGGACACGTGCGCGCCACCTACCGCAACTTCTTTCCACCCCCGGCACGCTGGCAGTTCGCCGGCGTGCGTCTCGCCGAGGACCGTTCATGAGCACGCAGCACCTTCGCAACCTTTCTCCCGGCGCCGACCTGCGCACCCCGCGGCCGCTGCTGAGCCCGGCGGCGGAACTCGGCCGCAGCGTGCGCGGCACGCCGCTGGACCGGGTCGAGCCGCGTGCGTCGCGCGGCGCACGCGCGGAGCTCACCGGCTGGACCAGCTACGATCCGCGCTTCGCCTCCGACGTCCTGTCGGGGCTGTCGCAGCCGCGCAAGTCGATTCCGCCCACCTGGCTGTACGACCAGCGAGGCTCGCAGTTGTTCGAGGCGATCACCGAGCTGCCCGAATACTATGCGACGCGCAGCGAGATCTCGTTGTTGCGCAGTTGCGCCGGCGCGATCGCCGCCCGGATCGGCCCCGACGCGACGGTGATCGAGATCGGCAGCGGATCGAGCCGCAAGACGCCGCTGCTGCTCGGTGCGGTGCAGCGTCCATACGCCTACGTGCCGGTCGACATCTCCGGCGCATTCCTGATGCACTCGGCTGCGCTGTTGCGCGGACGCTTCCCCGACCTGCGGATCATGCCGGTCGTCGCCGACTTCATGCGACCGGTGCAACTGCCGCATGCGCTTCGCTTCGCACCCGCGAGCGGGCGGCGGCTCGTCTTTTTCCCGGGTTCGACGATCGGCAACCTCGAGCCGGACGAAGCGGCCGCGTGTCTCGCGCGGCTGGGAGCCCTGTGCGGGCCGAACGGAATGATCGTCCTCGGCGTGGACGAGAACCGCGACGAGGAAACGCTGCTGCCGGCCTACAACGACGCGGCGGGTGTCACCGCGGCGTTCGACCTGAACCTGCTCGAGCGGATCAACCGCGAACTCGGCGGCACCTTCGACGTGGGCGCCTTCCGCCACGAGGCGCGCTACGACCGGGAAAGGCACCGCATCGAGATGCATCTGGTGAGCGTTCGCGAGCAGTCGGCCGAAGTGCTGGGCCGGTCTTTCGCTTTCGCGCAGGGCGAGACGATCCACACGGAGAACTCGTACAAGTTCGATCGTGCAGCGATCGATTCGATCGCGAAGCAGGCGAAGTTGCAACGAGTTGCCGACTGGCGCGAAGACCGGGGCCGCTTCGCGGTGCACCTGCTCGCACCGTGCGCCTGAAGCTGCGGCGCGCGGGCGAGTCGCGAATCACGCGCGCTTCTGCGCGCGTCGCTTCGTCGGGTCGCGCTTCTCCTTCTCCTTGTGCGCGATCCGGTTCTCGGGCTTCTCGTAGCCGCGTATGCCTCGGCGGTCGGTGTCCTGCCGCCCTTCCTCGATATCGCGATATGCCTTCTCGATGACCTCGTCCGGCCGGCGCTGCTGGCTGTCGCTCGACTGGTCACGCTCGAACGGCATGCGCGGAATCCGGCGATCGCCGTCTTCGCCGTCGTTGCTGGTGTCCATCGCTCTCGCCTCCTCCTGTACCCGATGCCGCAACGCGAAACGCAACGCGCATGCCCGGCAGGCGTGGCACGCGAATTGCAGGAGCGGTCCGCCCGTGCGCGCAGCGCACTCACTCTCCGAGGTCACGCATGGCACTCTCCACGATCCTGCTGATCGTACTCGTCCTGTTGCTTATCGGTGCGATCCCGAGTTGGCCCTACAGCCGCGGCTGGGGTTACGGACCGAGCGGAATCCTCGGCGTGATCCTCGTCGTGGTCGTCGTGCTCGCGCTGATGGGCCGCCTGTAGCGGCCGGTTCGGTCGACCGGCAGCGGTCCGCATGCGTCGGGCCGGATGCCCGAGCGGCGCGAGCGACCGAGCGGCGCGAGCGACCGAAAACGGCGCGAGCGACCCGCGGCGGCGACCGAACGACGCGAGCGACGTACGATAGCGGAGCCGAAGAAGCGAATTGCCGGTAACCGTCGGAGCGCGCCGGATCGCAGGGAGGCGGGCGGAAGGTAAGCTGCCCGCTGGCCTCCCCGTCAACCGGATGAGCGCAGGAGGATGTCATGCGACGCGCGCCGCTCTACAGCCGCTCGGACCGGAGCTCCGAAGCGTCCCGCCGCGCCGCGCCTGGCGTGGACGCAGGCACGCGCGCGCGCGCGAGCACGCCGGTCGACCGCACGCCGAACCGTGCTTCGGCGGCACCGCCGGCCGACGATGCGCCGGTGCGTTCGCGCTTGCCGCCTTGGACGAAAACGCATCCGCGCAGCGTTCTCGCCTTCTGCGCCGCCCTGCTGATCGCCGCGCTGTTGGCGTTCGCGGCCGTCCGGCCGCAGCCGGCGCGCGTCTTCACGCAGCACGACATCGACCGGGCGGTGTTGCACGCGTTGCAGACGAACCGCCTGCCCGCCCCGGCGTCGCGCGCGTGGAAGGCGATCCGGCCGTCGATCGTGCGGGTTCGCTCGCTCGAGGCGAAACGGAAGGACGGCAGCGAGGAGGAACGCAACGTCGGCACCGGCGTGGTCATCGTCGACACCGGAACGATTCTCACGAATCTGCACGTCGTGTACGGCGCGCCGCGGCTGGAGGTCGAGTTCGCCGACGGTTCGGTTTCGGAAGCGACGATCGCCGGGCTCGAGCCCGAACAGGATCTCGCGGTGTTGCAGGCGAAGACGATTCCCGACGACCTGAAGGCGGCGACGATGCGCAGCACGAGCGACCTGTTGGTGGGTGATCGGGTCGTCGCGGTCGGCTTCCCCTTCGGCATCGGACCGACGGCAACGTCCGGCATCGTCTCGGGCCTTCGCCGCGAGTTTCGCTCGCCCGAGGGCAAGCGGCTGCTCACCAACCTGATCCAGTTCGACGCGGCCGCCAACCCCGGGAATTCCGGAGGACCGCTCGTCACCGAGGACGGCGAAGTCGTCGGCATCGTCACCGCGATCATGAATCCGACCGAACAGCGGGTGTTCGTCGGCATCGGCTTTGCCGTGCCGATCGAAACCGCCGCCGCATCGGCCGGGATGTCGCCTTTCTGACCGCACAGCCGGGAAAACGCCGCCATGAAGCCCGAGATCGATCGTCCCGCGTCGCACAGCCTGCAGAACGCCGAACTGCATCGAGCCGCGGTCGACGAAAAGGTCGCCGACGAGATGCAGCGCGTGCTCTACGAGGTCAAGCGCGTCGTCGTCGGACAGGACCGCTTCCTCGAGCGCGTGATGGTGGCGATGCTCGCGCAGGGGCATCTGCTGGTCGAAGGGGTCCCCGGCCTGGCGAAGACGCTGACGATCAAGACGCTCGCGCGCACGATCCGCGGCAGCTTTCGGCGCATCCAGTTCACGCCCGACCTGGTGCCGTCCGACCTGGTCGGCACGCGAATCTACAACCAGAAGACGAGCGAATTCGCCACCGTGCTCGGGCCGGTGTTCGCCAACCTGCTGCTCGCCGACGAGATCAACCGCGCGCCAGCGAAGGTGCAGAGCGCGCTGCTCGAGGTGATGGAGGAGCGACAGGTCACGATTGCCGGACAGACGCACCGGGTACCCGAACCCTTCCTCGTCATGGCGACCCAGAACCCGATCGAGACCGAGGGAACCTATCCGCTGCCCGAAGCGCAGGTCGACCGCTTCATGATGAAGGTGCTCGTCGGCTATCCGAGCGAGGAAGAAGAGTTCGTCATCGTCGAACGCGTCACCGGAGCCGAGGTCGCGGTGTCGGCCGTGACGAGCACCGAGCGGCTCGCCGAGCTGCAGCGCGCCTGCCGGCGCGTGTACGTCGATCCGTCACTGGTGCAGTACGCGGTGCGCGTCGTGTTCGCCACGCGCGAGCCGGCGCGCTTCGGCCTCGAGGAGCTCGGGCGGCTGCTCGCCTTCGGCGCCAGCCCGCGCGCCACGATCCACCTGGTCGAGGGAGCCCGCGCACTGGCGTGCCTGCGCGGACGTCCGTACGCGTTGCCGGAGGACGTCGTCGATCTCGTTCCCGACGTGCTGCGTCATCGCCTCGTGCTGTCGTACGAAGCGCTCGCCGAGGCCATGTCGCCGGACCAGATCGTCCGTCGCATTCTCGCTGCGCTGCCGGCGCCGGAAGCGCCGCTGGAAGTCCATGTCGACGCAAGCTTCACGCAGTGAGCCCGTCGCCGCGCCCGTCCGGGCGGGCAGCGCCGAGCAGATCCTGCGCCGCCTCGAGTGGACGGTGCTGCGCCGGCTCGACGGTCTGCTGCAGGGCGATTACCGCACGCTGTTCCGCGGCGTCGGACTCGATCTTGCCGACCTGCGCGAATACCAGCACCACGACGACGTGCGCTACATCGACTGGAACGTCACGGCGCGCCTGCAGACGCCGTACGTGCGCGAATACACCGAATCGCGCGAGATCACGGCCTGGATGCTGCTCGACCTGAGCGCGTCGATCGACTTCGGCTCCGGTCGAACGAGCAAGCACGCGGTCTCGCGCGACTTCGTCGCGCTGCTCGCGCGCCTGCTCACGCGCCACGGCAACCGTGTCGGCGCGATCTTCTACGGCAACGGCGTCGAGTCGGTGTTGCCGGCGCGCAGCGGACGTACGCAGGTACTGCAACTGCTTCACCGGATGACGAAGCGCCCGCCGCACCGGAGCACGCAGGGCACCGATCTGCGCGAGCTGCTGCGCACGGCCGCGCGGACCATCCGCAAGCGTTCGTTGGTGTTCGTCGTGTCGGACTTCTTCTCGGCGCCGGGCTGGGCCGCAGCGCTCGCGCAACTGGTGCAACGCCACGAAGTGATCGCGGTACGGCTCTACGACCCGCTCGAGCACCGGCTTCCCGATCTCGGGCTGGTCACCATGCAGGACGCGGAAACCGGCGAGCAGATGTTCGTCGACACGCACGACCTCGCGTTCCGGCGCCGTTTCGAGCAAGCCGCCGAGCGCCGCGAGAGCGCGCTGCGCGAGGCCTTCGCCGCGGCGGGCGCCGACGTGCTCGAACTGTCCACCGACGACGACCTCGTCGACGCGATCCTGCGCTTCGCCGATCTTCGCAAGCGGCGCGGCCGCTTCGGCGAGGCCTCGGCGCTCGCCGCAACTCCGGGGAGCGTGCAATGAGCTTCCTCTGGCCGCACCTGCTCTGGCTCCTCGCGACCGTGCCGCTGCTGGTCGCCGTCTATCTGTGGGCACTGTCGCGCCGCAAGAAGGTCGCGGTGCGCTACGCGGGACTCGAGCTGGTGCGCGAAGCCGCCGGCCGGCAGCGCTGGCGCCGTCACGTGCCCCCGCTGCTGTTCCTGCTGGCCATCACCACGCTGCTGCTGGCGGTGGCGCGCCCGAGCGCCGTGGTCACGCTGCCGTCGAAGCACGATACCGTGGTCCTCACGATGGACGTCTCGGGCAGCATGCGCGCGAGCGACGTCTCCCCCACCAGGCTGGCTGCGGCGCAGCTCGCGGCGCGCTCGTTCGTCGAACAGCAGCCGCGCAATACGCGCGTGGGAATCGTCACCTTCGGCGGCGGCGCTGCGCTCGTGCAGCCCCCCACGCAGAGCCGCGACGACCTGCTCGCCGCGATCGACCGCTTCGAGCTGCAGCGCGGCACCGCCGTCGGCAGCGGAATCCTGATGTCGCTGAAGACGATCTTCCCGGACCAGGAAATCGAGCTGCCGTCGTCGCTCGGCGCGCACCGCGCGGCCCGGGCCACTTCGCTCGACGAATCGCGCACGGCGACCGTCGAGCCGCCGAAACGCGTGCCTCCCGGTTCCTACACGTCGGCGGTGGTAATCCTGCTGTCGGACGGCCAGACCACCACGGGCCCCGACCCGATCGAGGCGGCGCGGCTCGCGGCCGATCGCGGCGTACGCATCTACACCGTCGGCATCGGCACGCCGAACGGCGAAATCCTGATCGGCGACGGCTGGTCGATGCGCGTGCGCCTGGACGAGGAAGCGCTCAAGGCGATCGCGGATACGACCCGAGGCGAGTACTTCTATGCGGCGACGGCCAACGACCTGAAGAGCGTCTACGACGCGCTCACCAGCAAGCTGGTGTTCGAGACGCGCGACACCGAGATCACGGCGCTGTTCGCCGCGGTGGCGGCGCTGTTCGCGGTCGCGTCGGCGCTGCTGTCGATGGTGTGGTTCAACCGAGTCCTGTAGGCTCGGCCATCGCCGCCACCTGCTCGCGCAATTCCAGCACCCGGTCCTGCCAGTAGCGCTGCGTGCCGAACCAGGGAAACGCCGCGGGAAACGCCGGGTCTTCCCAGCGGCGCGCGATCCACGCGGAGTAATGGACGAGCCGCAGCGTGCGCAGCGGCTCGACGAGCTGCAGCTCGCGGCGATCGAAGTCGGCGAAATCCTCGTAGCCGGCGAGCACGTCCGAGAGCTGGCGCGTCATCGACGCGCCATCGCCCGAGAGCAGCATCCACAGGTCCTGCACCGCCGGACCGTTGCGCGCGTCGTCGAAGTCGACGAAGTGAGGCCCGTCGTCGGTCCACAGGATGTTGCCGGCGTGGCAGTCGCCGTGCAGCCTGCGGATGCGCACGTCGCCGGCACGATCGAAGGCGACCCGCACGGCTTCGAGCGCGAGGTCGGCGATGCCGCTCCAGGCCGCACGCAACTCCGCGGGGACGATCCCGTGCGCGAGCAGCCAGTCGCGCGGCTCGCGACCGAAAGTCTCTGGGTCGAGCGCGGGGCGCTCGACGAAAGGCCGCGTGCCGGCCACGGCGTGGATGCGCCCGATGAAGCGGCCGATGCGCTCGAGCGTTCGCGCATCCTCCAATTCGGGCGCCCGGCCGCCGCGGCGCGGATAGACGGCGAAACGGTGCCCGCCGAACTGCGCGAGCGTCGGACAGAGATTCCGTGCACGCGAGCCGGGCGGGCCGGCCGCCGCGGCTTCGATCCGCATCGGCGCGACGACCGGGATCTCGCGCTCGGCGAGCTCGTCGACGAAAGCGTGCTCTTCGGCGATCTGCGCGTCGCTCCAGCGCCCCGGCCGGTAGAACTTCGCGACGACGGTGTGCCCGTCCTCGAGCCGCACCTGGTAGACGCGGTTCTCGTAGCTGTTCAGCGCAAGGAAGCGGCCGTCGCCGCGCAGCCCGACCGCCTCGAGCGCATCGAGCATCCGGTCGGGCGTGAGGTCGGCGTAGGGTCGATCGAGCGCGCTCATTACGGCAGCCTACGCGATCGCTCCGGCACCGCAGGGAGTTACCACCCCCAGAGCAGTTTTCGCGCGACCCAGCCCACCAGGCCGTCGGCATCGCGGATCTTCGCCCAGTCCCCCTTGTGTGCCAGCGTTCGCAGCACGTCGCCGTAGTGCGCCTTGCCGACGATGCGCGTCGTCGTGCTCGGCCCCTTGCGGATGTTGGCCACCTTCGCCTTGACGACGAAGTGCGGCGTGGCGTCGGTGAGCGGCCGGTAGACCCAGCCTCGATCGTTCTCGAAGTCCTTCACCTGCAGCCAGCGGCCCTTGCGCGCGAGCACCTGCAGCGGATAGCCGCGGCCGAGCAGCCAGATGCTGTCGTGGCCCGTGCCGGGGCCGGCGCGCATGTTGATCTCGGGCCGGTCGACGCTGACCATCTCGCGCGACTGCGCGTCGGCGGATGCCAGGGCGCCGGCGAGGAAGGCGGCGAGCGTGAACGAAAGGGCTGCGAGGCGTTTCGCGGGGGCGGTCATCGGGTGTTCGGTTCCTTCACGAGGCGGTTGCGCGGGCGACGGGGAGCCGCCGAACCCGAAACTAACAACCTCGGGCCCGCGCGTCGAGCCCGGCGAACCGACCCGATCCTCAGCCGAACTTGTACAGCACCCCGTAGCCGCCGCGCGGGTAGGCCCAGTCGACGTTGAAATGCTCGTTGCAGACGAGCCGGCAGGTCCCGCATTCGAGGCAGCCGTCGGTCGAAAGCACGACGCCACCCGCTTCGGCCACGGTGTAGCAGGCGGCCGGGCACGCCCATGTGCACGCCGGCGTCTCGCATTCCCGGCACACGTCCGGATCCTTCAGCCGTACGTGCGAATTCCCTTCGTCGACGCGATAGCGGTTCTCGAACAGTTTCTCCTCGACCTTGATCATCGCAGGGCCCTCATCAACTTGATCGCATCGCCGAACAACCCGAAGCGCGATCGCTTCTCGACGAAGTCGCGCTTGATCTGCCTTTCCTTGGTGAGCTTGTCGATGCCGTCGACCTTCAGCAGCGTGTGCGCGGCGCGCGACATCAGCTCGGGATAGGTCGTCAGGAACTGGCGGTTGCCGTGCAGGATCTCCGGCACGTCGCGATATTTCTTCAGGTCCTTCATCACGAAGCTGGCCTCGAGCGCCTTGCGGTAGCGCTTCAGGTTGGCCGCCGTGCACGGCTTGCCCTCGTCGCGCAGCTTCACGATCGTCTCGGCGGCCAGGCGACCGGTGGTCATCGCGAGGTTGGAGCCCTCGCGGTGCACCGCGTTGACGAAGCCGCCCGAGTCGCCGCAGATCACCCAGCCTTCGCCATGCACCAGCGGGATCGCGTTGTAGCCTCCCTCGGGGATTAGGTGCGCCGAGTATTCCTTGACCTCGGAGCCGGCGATCAGCGGCTTCACCGACGGATGCTGCTTCATCTCTTCGAGCAGCTGGTACGGCGTGACGCGGATCTTGCGGAAGTCGTCGACCATGCAGCCGACGCCGATCGAGACCGACTCCTTGTTCGTGTACAGGAAGCCGGTGCCCACCATTCCGCGGGTGATCTTGCCGAGCATCTCGATGACGACGCCGCTGTCGCCCGAGACGTTGAAGCGCTCCTCGATCGTCGCCTTCGGCAGGAAGTGCATCTCCTTGACGGCGAGCGCGACGTCCTTGGCCTGTATCGCCGGGCGCAGGCCGGATTTCGTCGCCACCAGCGAATTCACCCCGTCGGCCAGCACGACGACGTCGGCTCGGATGTCGCCGTTGGCGCGGTCGGTGCGCACGCCGACGACGCGCTCGCCTTCCTTCAGCAGGTCGACGACGGTGGTTTCGCAGATCAGCAGCGCGCCGGCGTCCTGGACCTTCTTCGAGAACCACTTGTCGAGGTTCGCGCGGATCACCGTATAGCGCGTCGGCTGTTCGTCGGCGTCGGCGGCGCCGCGGTAATGCGAGCCGACGTGCGAGCGGTCGTCCATCAGCCACATGCGCTGCTCGATCACCGCTCGCTCGAGCGGCGCCTGCTTGCGGCAGTTCGGGATCACCGACTCGAGCGCGTCGACGTACAGGATCGCGCCCTGCACGTTCTTCGAGCCGGGATATTCGCCGCGCTCGAGCTGCAGCACTTTCATCCCGGCCTTCGCCATCAGGTACGCGGCCGTGTTGCCCGAAGGCCCGGCGCCCACGACGATCGCGTCGAATTTCTCTGCCATGTTCGCCTCCTCGAGCGTGATTTGCGGGCCGGCCTACGAGGCGGGCGCGGCCGAAGCGGCGGCGTCGGCGTTCGCGACGCCGTGCCCGGCCTTGCGCGCGCGCAATGCATCGGTGAGCGCGGGAAGGATCTGCAGCGCATCGCCGACGATCGCGTAGGTGGCGAAATCCATGATCGGCGCCTTCGCGTCGGTGTTGATCGCGACGATGACGTCGGCGCCCTCGACGCCGACGCGATGCTGGATCGCGCCCGAGATGCCGGCGGCGATGTACAGCTTCGGGCGGATCGTCTTGCCGGTCTGGCCGATCTGCCGGTCGGCGGCGATCCACCCTGCCTGCGCGACGGGCCGCGAGCCGCCGTACTCGCCGCCGAGCACCTGCGCGAGTTCCTCGACGAGGCGGAAATTCTCCGGCTTGCCCAGGCCGCGCCCGCCGGCGACGACGACCTCGGCGTACGCGAGCTGCGCCTTGTCGGCGTCGGCGTCGGGAATGTACGAGAGGATCTTCGTGACGACGTCGTCCTCGTCCAGCGCGACGACCTCCTCGACGACGCTGCCCGTGCGCGCGTCGTCGCGCCGGGGCATCGCCATGACGCGGGGGCGCACGGTGGCCATCTGCGGCCGGTACTCGAGCGTGTGGATCGTGCACAGCAGCGTGCCGCCGAAGGTCGGCCGCGTTGCCGCGAGGCTTCGCGTCTCGTCGTCGATGCGCAGCTCCGTGCAGTCGGCGGTCAGGCCGGTGCCCAGCGTGGTGGCGACGGCGCCGGCGAGGTCGCGCCCGAGAGTGGTGGCGCCCAGCAGCAGGATCTCCGGGCGGCGACGTTCCACCAGCTCGGTGAGCGCCTTCGTGTACGGATCGGTGCGGTAGTGCGCGAGCACCGGGTGGCGCACGACGTGCACCTGGTCGGCGCCGTAGCGGATCGCGTCGGCCGCGGCAGCGTCGGTCGCCTCGTCGTCGGGGCCGAGCACGACACCCGACAGGGGTACGCCGAGGTGGTCGGCGAGCTTGCGTCCTTCGCCGAGCAGCTCCCACGAGACCGGATGGACCCGGGCGCGCTCGAGTTCGATGTTGACCCAGACGCCCTTCCAGTCGCCGAGGTCGGCGCCGCCGGCGCGGCGCGGCGCGGAAGCGGCCGCCGCCGCCTCGCCTGCCGTGGATTCTTCGACGCTCACGGCGCGATCTCCTCTTCGATCGACGGGTGCTGCTCGAACATCCGCGCGAGCAGCGCGTCGGCCAGCTCGCGCGGCGTCTTGCCCGCACCGTCGAAGCACTGCGCCTTCACGGCCCTGGCCGAGGGCGCGAACACCTTCTTCACCACGGTGGGCGAGCCCTTCAGGCCGCAGCGCGCAAGCTCGGCGATTCCGGCGGCCTTGTGGTCCCATTCGACGATCGCGCAGCGCGCGGCGCGGAACATGTCGTCCATGCCGGCGAAGCGGATCGTGTTGGCGCCTTCCATCATCGTCACCAGGCACGGCAGCTTCGTCTGCAGGACCTGCACGCCGCCCTCGGCGCGCCGATGCACGACGATCTCCCGGGCCCCGGGGTCGACCCGCTCGATCCTCGATACGTAGGTGAGCTGCTGCAGGCCGAGCCGCCGGGCGATGCCCGGGCCCACCTGCGCCGTGTCGCCGTCGATCGTCTGCTTGCCGCAGAACACCATGTCGACCGGCTGCGCGGCGCCGATCGTGCGGATCGCCGAGGCGAGCGCATAGGAAGTCGCGAGCGTGTCGGAGCCGGCGAACACGCGATCGGTGATCAGCACCGCGTCGTCGGCGCCGAAGGACACGCACTTGCGCAGCGCGTCCACCGCCATCTTCGGCCCCATGCTGAGGACGGTGACGCGCGCGCTGAAACGGTCGCGGATGCGCAGCGCCTCCTCGAGCGAGACGAGGTCGTACGGATTCACGACCGCCGGCACGCCCTGCCGCATGATGGTGTTCGTGACGGGATGGACCCGGATCTGGCTCGAATCGGGGACCTGCTTCACGCAGACGACGATGTGCATCGTGACCGACCTCCGGTATTCCGGTACCGTTTTACCATTATTGACGGCGGCGCGGAGGGCGCGCACGCGCTCCCTTGATGCACATCAACCGATTCGATGCGCGCGGCGACCCGGGCGGCCCGGAGTCAGTGCCCGCTATCACGGCAACGTCGGGTACGCCGGTTGCAGACGCCCGAAGCTCCGAGTGCAGCACGGAGTTGCCGGCATGACCTCGCACGTCGGGCGGCACCGCGAAGCGCGCGAATCCGGCACGCGCACTTCGGCGCGCAAGCGAAAGCGCAGCGGGTTGCCGCTGGTCCACGCGCTCGCGCTGCTGTTCGCGGTCGGCACCGTGCCGACCGCCCACGCCCGCCGCCTGCCCGGCGAGCAGGTCGCAATGCATCTCGTCTCGGTGGCGCTGCGCGAGTGGCGCGACTGGGGCAGGACGACAGTGGACGCAACCGATGGAACCGCGCGACTCGAACGCGAGGGCGCAGGCGAACACGACACCGGCCCGTTCGACGCCCGCGCGCGGGTACGCCTCTACTGGGCGCTGGGCCTGGGCGGCGCGGACCACTCCGGTGCCCCGCCTCGCCCGAATGCACCGTGGTCGGCCGCGTTCGTCTCGTTCCTGATGCAGCAGATCGGCGTCGTCGCGCCGTCCTTCGCCGGCGACGCGGCCCACGCGCGCTACCTGCGCGCGCTGCTCGCGCGCGAGCGGGAGGCCGGCAACGACGCCCAGTTCGCGCTGCTGCTCGCCGGGGCAACGCCGGTGAAGCCGGGCGACCTTCTGTGCGGGCCGCGAAACATCTCGCGCCTGGGCGACCGGATCACGCTGCTGCGGATGGACGCAGTCGACGACCTCGAATACCTGACATCGGCGCACTGCGACGTCGTCGTCGGCGTCGACCGGCGCCGGCGCATCACGCGCGTGATCGGCGGCAACGTCTTCGACAGCGTCGCGATGACGCGCCTGCCGCTGACCGCCGACGGACGGCTGATCCGCACGCTGTCACGACCGTGGTTCCTCGTCGTGCGGGCGCGCTGACACTTCTCGCAGCAGCGCCCCGCGCGGGAAGCAGCAACCGGGTCGGCGCACGCGCTGCCCGGCAGCGCGCCGGCGCCGTTCGTTGTTACCCTTGCCCCGTCGTCGCCCTTCCCCTGCACTCCCCGAACGAATGGCCCGGTACGTCTACACCATGAACCGCGTGGGCAGGGTCGTGCCCCCGAAACGCGCGGTCCTGAAGGACATCTCGCTGAGCTTCTTCCCCGGCGCGAAGATCGGCGTGCTGGGCCTGAACGGCTCGGGCAAGTCGACGCTGTTGCGCATCATGGCCGGCGTCGACCGCGAGTACGAAGGCGAGGCGACGCCGATGCCGGGGCTGCGCATCGGCTACCTGCCGCAGGAGCCGCAGCTCGACCCGACGCTCGACGTGCGCGGCAACGTCGAACAGGGTCTCGGCGAGACGATCGCGCTGCTGCACGAGTTCGACGAAATCAGCGAGCGCTTCGCCGAGCCGATGGACGACGACGAGATGAACCGCCTGCTCGAACGGCAGGGCGAACTGCAGTCGAGGATCGACGCCACCGGCGGCTGGGAAATCGAGCGCAAGCTCGAAGTCGCCGCCGACGCGCTGCGCCTGCCGCCGTGGGACGCGCAGGTCGCGAAGCTCTCCGGCGGCGAACGACGGCGCGTGGCGCTGTGCCGACTGCTGCTCGGCGAGCCCGACATGCTGCTGCTGGACGAGCCGACCAACCACCTCGACGCGCTTTCGGTGCAGTGGCTCGAACAGTATCTCGAGCGCTTTCCCGGCACCGTCGTCGCAGTCACGCACGACCGCTACTTCCTCGACAACGTCGCAGGCTGGATCCTCGAGCTCGACCGGGGGCACGGCATCCCGTGGCAGGGCAACTACTCTTCGTGGCTCGAGCAGAAGCAGGCGCGCCTCGAGCTCGAGGCGAAGCAGGAGTCGGCGCGCATCCGCGCGATGCAGGCCGAACTCGACTGGGTGCGCGCCAATCCGAAGGCGCGCCAGGCGAAGAGCAGGTCGCGCATGGCACGCTTCGAGGAACTCGCCTCCATCGAGACGCAACGGCGCAACGAGACGAACGAGCTCTTCGTTCCGCCGGGGCCGCGCCTCGGCGACGTCGTCGTCGAAGCCGAGGGCCTGCGCAAGAGCTTCGGGGAGCGGCTGCTCTTCGACGAACTGTCGTTCCGCCTGCCGCCCGGCGGAATCGTCGGCGTGATCGGCCCGAACGGTGCCGGCAAGACGACGCTGTTCCGCATGATCATGGGCGAGGAGAAGCCCGACGCCGGCGTGCTGCGCGTGGGCGACACGGTGAAGGCGGCCTGCGTCGACCAGAGCCGCGACACGCTCGATGCGGCGAAGACCGTCTGGGAAGAAGTCTCCGAGGGGCTCGACGAGATCGAGGTGGGCGGCTTTCGCACGCCGAGCCGCGCGTGGGTGGCGCGCTTCAACTTCAAGGGCGCCGACCAGCAGAAGACCATAGGCGAGCTGTCCGGCGGCGAGCGCAATCGCGTGCAGCTCGCCAAGGTGCTGCGCGCCGGCGCGAACCTGCTGCTGCTCGACGAGCCCACCAACGACCTCGACGTCGAGACGCTGCGCGCACTCGAGCAGGCGCTGCTCGACTTCCCGGGCTGCGCGGTCGTGATCTCGCACGACCGCTGGTTCCTCGACCGCATCGCCACGCACATCCTGTCCTTCGAGGGAGACAGCCGCGTCGTCTGGTTCGAGGGCAACTTCGCCGAGTATCTCGGCGATCGCCGCCGGCGCCTGGGCGAGGACGCCGACACGCCGCATCGACTGCGCTATCGGCCGCTGGCGGGGTGAACGCACTGCCTGCACGCGCCGCGCGCGCCCGCGCTCGCGCGGCTGCTCGCGCGCGAGTGTTGCGCCGTTCGTCGGTGGATACCCGCACTCCGGTCGTCGCCGTGTCCTCCCGGAGCAACGCCGCGCCGTTACACAGGGGAGCATAGGCATTACGATTGCTGTCAGGCCGGCGCATGCGGTGGCTTCGTGCTCTATCGCACGAAGTCGACAGAGCAGAAGTTCATAAGGAGGAACCATGAACCTGTTCGATGCGTATCGAGAGACGTACGCGAAGGCGCGCGAGGAGGAAATGTCGCTCCTCGAGTATCTCGAGCTTTGTCGCGACGATCCTCTCGCGTACGCCACGGCAGCCGAGCGGATGCTCGCCGCGATCGGCGACCCCGAGGTCATCGACACGCGCAACGACCCGCGCCTCTCGCGGCTGTTCTCGAACCGGATCATTCGTCGCTACCCGGCCTTCGCGGAGTTCTACGGGATGGACGATGCGATCGCGCAGATCGTCTCGTTCTTCCGCCACGCGGCGCAGGGCCTCGAGGAGCGCAAGCAGGTGC
Source organism: Burkholderiaceae bacterium (assembly GCA_023954015.1). Classification (GTDB taxonomy): domain Bacteria; phylum Pseudomonadota; class Gammaproteobacteria; order Burkholderiales; family Burkholderiaceae_E; genus Zeimonas. The sequence continues at coordinate 86,993 of JAMLIS010000005.1, read as the reverse complement.
TGTATCTGCTCGGGCCGGTCGGCGGCGGAAAGTCATCGATCGCCGAACGCCTGAAGTCGCTGATGGAGACGCACCCGATCTATGCGCTGAAGGGTTCGCCCGTCAACGAGTCTCCGCTCGGGCTGTTCCACCCCGATCGCGAAGGCCCGATGCTCGAGTCGGAATACGGCATCCCGCGTCGCTACCTGAACGGGGTGATGAGCCCGTGGGCGGTGAAGCGCCTGGCCGAATACGACGGCGACATCGCCAGGTTCCGCGTCGTGCGGATGAACCCGTCGGTGCTCGAGCAGATCGCGATCTCGAAGACCGAACCCGGCGACGAGAACAACCAGGACATCTCGTCGCTGGTGGGCAAGGTCGACATCCGCAAGCTCGAGTCGCTGTCGCAGGACGATCCCGACGCCTACAGCTACTCCGGCGGCCTGTGCCTGGCCAACCAGGGGCTGCTCGAGTTCGTCGAGATGTTCAAGGCGCCGATCAAGATGCTGCACCCCCTGCTCACGGCAACGCAGGAGGGCAACTTCAAGGGCACCGAGGGGCTGTCGGCGATTCCGTTCCAGGGGATCATCCTCGCGCACTCGAACGAGAGCGAATGGCAGGCGTTCCGCAACAATCGGAACAACGAAGCCTTCCTCGACCGCATCTACGTCGTCAAGGTGCCGTACTGCCTGCAGTTCTCCGAGGAAGTGCGCATATACAAGAAGCTGCTCGCCGGCAGCTCGCTGGCGAGCGCGCCCTGCGCCCCCGGAACGCTCGAGATGATGGCGCAGTTCGCCGTGCTCACGCGGCTGAAGGACCCCGAGAACTCGAGCATCTACGCGAAGCTGCGCGTCTACGACGGCGAGAACCTGAAGGACGTCGAGCCCAACGCGAAGTCGGTGCAGGAGTATCGCGACTACGCCGGCATCGACGAGGGAATGGCCGGGCTGTCGACGCGCTTCGCCTACAAGGTCCTGTCGGCGGTGTTCAACCACGACCAGACCGAGATCGCCGCCAACCCGGTGCACCTGATGTACGTGCTCGAGCAGCGCCTGCTGCGCGAGGGACTGCCCGAGGAGACGCAGCGCCGCTGGCTCGACTTCACGAAGAGCTGGCTCGCGCCGCGCTACGCCGAGTTCATCGGCAAGGAGATCCAGACGGCGTATCTCGAGTCGTATTCGGAGTACGGCCAGAACATCTTCGACCGATACGTCACCTTCGCCGACTACTGGATCCAGGACGAGGACTACCGCGACCCGGAAACGAACGAGAGCTTCGACCGCGCCCAGCTGAACGCCGAGCTCGAGAAGATCGAGAAACCGGCCGGCATCGCCAACCCGAAGGACTTCCGCAACGAGATCGTCAACTTCGTGCTGCGCGCGCGCGCGCAGCACGGCGGCGAGAACCCCGCCTGGACCAGCTACGAGAAGCTGCGCGAGGTGATCGAGAAGAAGATGTTCTCGAATACCGAGGAACTGCTGCCGGTCATCTCGTTCAACGCGAAGGCGTCGGCCGAGGATCGCCGCAAGCACGAGAGCTTCGTCGCGCGCATGGTCGAGAAGGGATACACCGAGAAGCAGGTGCGGCTGTTGTGCGAGTGGTACCTGCGGGTGCGCAAGTCGCAGTAGGAGGCGCGCGTCGATGTCCGTAGTCATCGATCGCCGACCGAACGACCGCTCCGGCAGCGCGGTGAACCGCGAGCGGTTCATGCGCCGCTACAAGGCGCAGATCCGCCGCGCGGTCACCGACATGGTCGCCGGTCGGTCCATCCGCGACCTCGAGCGCGGCGGCAAGATCTCGATCCCGGTGCGCGACGTCTCGGAACCCACGTTCCGGCACGGCGCCGGCGGCGACTACGAGCACGTGCTGCCCGGCAACCGCCATTTCCATCCCGGCGACAAGCTGCCGCGCCCGGAAGGCGGCGACGGAGACGGCGGCTCGGGCAGCGAGGGCGGCAGCGGCGAGGCGACCGACGCCTTCGCGTTCACGCTGTCGCGCGAAGAATTCATGCAGATCTTCTTCGACGATCTCGAACTGCCGCGCATGGTGCGCACCACGCTGGGCGAGATCCGCGAGCAGTGCCTGACGCGCGCGGGCTACACGACGAACGGATCACCGACCAATCTGTCGGTGAACCGCTCGCTGCGCAACGCGATCGGCCGGCGCATCGCGCTGCGCGGCGGACCGCGTCGAGCGCTGGCCGAAGTGCGCGCGCTGCTCGACGAGGCGCCCCCGGAGGCGCCCGAACGGGCGCAGTGGCTCGCCGAAGCCGAGCGGCTGCAGCGGCGCATCGCCGCGATTCCGTTCCTCGACGAGATCGACCTGCGCTATCGCTATCGAACGCTCACGCCGAAGCCGGTCAGCCAGGCCGTGATGTTCTGCCTGATGGACGTCTCCGCGTCGATGGACGAGCGCAAGAAGGATCTCGCCAAGCGCTTCTTCGCGCTGCTGCACCTGTTCCTGTCGCGCAAGTACGAACGGCTGGAGATCGTCTTCATCCGCCATACCGACGATGCGGAGGAAGTCGACGAGCAGCGCTTCTTCCACGACCGCAAGACTGGAGGCACCGTCGTGCTCTCGGCGCTCACGCTGATGAACCAGATCATCGAGGAGCGCTTTCCGCTCGAGTCCTGGAACATCTACGGCGCGCAGGCCTCCGACGGCGACGCCTTCGGCGCCGACCCGGAGAAGAGCCGCGGCTTCCTCGAGACGACGCTGCTGCCGCTCGTTCGCCACTACGCGTACATCGAGGTCTGCGAGGCGGGCTCGCGCGTCTCGACGCTGTCGGCCGCCTACCGGCGCATTCCGGGGGACACTTTCGCGATGCGCGAAGTGCACGAAAGTCGCGACATCTGGCCGGTGTTCCGCGGGCTGTTCGGCAAGCAGCAGGTGGCCGCGATCACCCGGGGTTGAAGCAGATGACGAAGCCGCTCTCCACCGGAGCCGAATGGACCTTCGATCTCATCGCCCGCTACGACGAGGCGATCGCCGAGATCGCGGTAGGAGAATTCGGGCTCGACTGCTATCCGAACCAGATCGAGGTGATCAGCAGCGCCCAGATGCTCGATGCCTACGCCTCCACCGGCCTGCCGATCGGCTACCCGCACTGGAGCTTCGGCAAGTCGTACATCGCGCACGAGCACATGTACCGTCGCGGCGCGCGCGGCCTGGCCTACGAGATCGTCATCAACTCCGACCCGTGCATCGCCTACCTGATGGAAGAGAACCCGATGCCGCTGCAGGCATTGGTCATCGCCCACGCCAGCTACGGCCACAACTCCTTCTTCAAGGGCAACTACCTGTTCCGGCAGTGGACGCAGGCCGACGCCATCGTCGACTACATGGTGTTCGCGCGGCGCTACGTGATGGACTGCGAGGAGCGGTACGGCTCCGAGGCCGTCGAGGAGATCCTCGACGCCTGTCACGCGCTGATGGACCATGGCGTGAGCCGCTACCCGCACCCGCGACCGCTGACGCCCGAGGCCGAGCGCGAACGGATGCGCGAGCGGCGCGACCACGCGTGGCGCAACCACGACGAGATCTGGCGCACGCTGCCCCGCAACGAGCAGAAGACCGTCGCGCCCGAGCCCGGACGCACCGACGAGCCGCAGGAGAACCTGCTCTACTTCATCGAGAAGAACTCGCCGAAGCTCGAAGCCTGGCAGCGCGAGCTCGTGCGCATCGTGCGCTGCGTGGCCCAGTACTTCTACCCGCAGGGCCTGACGAAGGTGATGAACGAGGGCTGGGCCACCTTCTGGCACTACACGATCCTGAATCGACTCTACGACAAGGGGCTGGTCGACGACAGCTTCATGTTCGAGTTCCTCGGTGCGCACACGAACGTGATCGCGCAGCCCGGCTACGACGAGCCCGGCTATTCGGGTTGCAATCCCTATACGCTGGGCTTCGCGATGTTCTCGGACATCCGGCGAATCTGCGAGCGCCCCACCGACGAAGATCGCGAGTGGTTTCCCGACATCGCCGGCGCCGACTGGCGCCAGGTGCTCGACTTCGCGATGCGCAACTACAAGGACGAGTCGTTCATCGCGCAGTTCCTGTCGCCGCGGCTGATCCGGGAGTTCCGCCTGTTCGCCATCGCCGACCACCACGGCGAGCCCACGCTCGAGGTCGACAGCATCCACAACGAGGCGGGCTACCGCCGCGTGCGCAGGCTCCTCGCTGCGCACTACGACCGCGACGCCCGCCTGCCCGACATCCAGGTCGTTCGCTACGATCGCGACGGCGACCGCAGCCTGACGCTGCATCACACGCAGTTCCGCGGACGCCCGCTGAACGACGACACCACGCGCGTGCTCTCGCACCTGCAGCGGCTGTGGGGCTTCACCGTGCGCATGGAAACCGTCGATGCCGACGGGGATCCGTGCACGGAGGTTCTCGTCGCGAACTGACGCGCGGTCGGCTCGGCGCGCGGGCGCTGTGCTGCGCGGGCGCTGCGGGCGCAAGGAGCCGGGGTCGCGCTGCGCGGGCGCAAGGAGCCGGGGTCGCGCTCAGCGGGCGCTGGCTGCGGCGGTCGGTGCTGCGCACCGACTTCCCTGCGCTGCTCGCCTCGGGGTCGCGCGGCCGAACTCGCTGCGCGAGCTTCGCTCGCTGCGCTCGAACATGCGGCCGCGAGTCAGAGGTACGAAGCGCGCTTCGCGCGCCGACCCCGAGGCTGCGCTGCTCGGCGCCGAAGACAGCGCCCGCTGAGCGCGACCCCGGCTCCTTGCTCGTCGTTGCGGCAGCATCCACCCGCCGGCGACGGATTGTGCGCAACCAGGAAGCGCAACGCAGTGGCACGCAACGGCCCTCGACCGCCCTCGCGCAGCGCCGACCGCGGCGGTCAAGTGCTGCATACCGACTTCCCTGCGCTGCTCGCCTCGAGGGTCTCGCGGCCGAACTCGCTGCGCGAGCTTCGCTCGCTGCGCTCGAACATGCGGCCGCGAGTCAGAGGTACGAAGCGCGCTTCGCGCGCCGACCCCGAGGCTGCGCTGCTCGGCGCCGCAAACAGCGCCGCACGAGCGACGGTCCCGGGCCGTTTTTCATCCGTCACCAGGCGACCGACGACTGCCTGCGGCTCGCGACTCCGGTCCGTTCCGGCAAGCGTAGACGGCGCTCGCACGGCGAACAGCCGACGTTGCCTGCAAAGGCGCGGGCCGTGCGCCGTGGGCGCGCTTGTGCGCAGCCGAGAAGCGCAGCGGCGCCGGCGCCGCGCGCGCAGCGCGCGTCGTTCATCCGACTCGCGGCGTCTGTTCGAGCGAGCGGCGCGGCCGCGCGCGCAGCGAGCTACGCCGCGGCGCCGGCGCCGCGCGCGCAGCGCGCGTCGTTCATCCGACTCGCGGCGTCTGTTCGAGCGGAGCGCGCGCCGCGCGCGCAGCGAGTTACGCCGCGCAGCCGGCGCCGCGAGCATCGCAGGGCACCCACCGCGAAGCGGGGGGCTGCGCACCTGCGCGCCCACGGCGCACGGCCCGCGCCTTTGCGCATGCCGAACGAGGACGCCGCGCAGCCGGCGTCGCGAGCATCGCAGGGCACCCACCGCGAAGGGGGGCTGCGCACCTGCGCGCCCACGGCGCACGGCCCGCGCCTTTGCGCATGCCGAACGAGCCCCGGCGCCGCCTCGCGGTATTCTCGGCGCCCATGAGGGTCTTGCTCGTCGAGGACGACCGCATGATCGGGCAGGCCGTGCAGACCGCACTGCGCCAGGACGGCTATGCGATCGACTGGGTGCGTGACGCCGACGCGGCCGACACCGCGCTGGCGACCTCGGAATTCGACCTGGTGCTTCTCGACCTCGGCCTGCCCGGCCGCGACGGCATCTCGCTGCTGCGAGCAATGCGTTCGCGCACCGACAAGACGCCGGTGCTGATCGTCACCGCGCGCGACGAGGTGCAGGACCGCATCGGCGGGCTGGATGCGGGAGCCGACGACTATCTCGTCAAGCCTTTCGATCTCGAGGAACTCGCCGCGCGCATGCGCGCGCTGCTTCGCCGCAGCGCGGGACGCGCCGATTCCGTGTTCGAGCACGGCGGCGTGCGCATCGACCCGTCCACCCGCGAAGTCGTGCGCGACGGCGAGCCGGTGGCGCTGTCGTCGCGCGAATACGCGGTGCTCGAAGCGTTGATGATGCGCCCCGGCGCGATCCTGTCGCGCGCGCAGCTCGAGGATCGCCTCTACGGCTGGGGCGAATCGGTCGAAAGCAACGCGGTCGAGGTCTATATCCACGGATTGCGGCGCAAGCTCGGGCACGATTTCATCCAGAACGTGCGCGGCGTGGGCTACTTCGTTCCGAAGCCCGAGACCCCGTCGCGATGAACGGTACGTCGATCCGCGCGCGACTGTTGCTGTCGCTGCTGCCGCTGTTCATCCTGGCCGAGGCGGTCATCGGAACGGTCACCTACCGCTACGTGCTGCGCGACAGTCACGAATTGTTCGACTACCACCTAAGGCAGATGGCGCTGTCGCTGCGCGACCAGGGCGCGGTCCTGCCGCCGCCCGGTCCGCCCGAAGACCGCGAGCAGTTCGACTTCGTCGTGCAGATCTGGAGCGCCGACGGCTCGAAGATCTACCTGTCGCACACGCGATCGCGCGCGCGCCTGCCCGAGCGCGCGACGCTGGGCTTCTCCGATGTCGTCACCGGCGGCGAGCGCTGGCGCGTGTACAGCACGCTCGCGCGCGGGCGCGTGATCCAGGTGGGCCAGCCCTTCGAGGTGCGCGAGCGCATCGCCGCAGCGGCCGCCTTGCGCAGCCTCACGCCGCTGCTGCTGTTCGCGCCGCTGGTGGCACTCGCGATCTGGTGGCTGGTCGGCAAGTCGCTCGTGCCCGTCGAGCAGATCGCCACCGAACTGCGCCGGCGCGACGCCAACCGCCTCGACCCGGTTCCCGAGAGCAACATCCCGACCGAGGTCGAGCCGATGGTTTCTTCGCTCAACGGCCTGCTGGGGCGCCTGCGCGCGTCGTTCGCGGCGCAACGCGCCTTCGTCGCCGACGCCGCGCACGAGTTGAGGACGCCGATCGCTGCGCTGAAATTGCAGGCGGGACTGATGGCGCGCGCGCGCGACGACCACGCCCGTGCGGAGGCACTGTGCGAGCTGAACGCCGGCATCGACCGCTCGGCGCACCTGGTCGACCAGTTGCTCTCGCTCGCACGCAGCGAGCCGCAGGCGCGCGCCAGCCCCGACGACTGCATCGACCTGGCGCGGGTGGCGCGCGCCGTCGTCGGCGAGATGACTCCGCTGGCCGTCGCCCGCGGATCGAACATCGAGTTCGACGCCCCCGAGACGGTTCCGCTGCGCGGCGACGCGAATGCGCTGCACAGCCTGCTGCGCAACCTCGTCGACAACGCACTGCGCCATACGCCGGCGGGAAGCACGGTCGCGGTGAACATCGGCGTCGACGACGACTTCGCGCTGGTCAGCGTGGACGACGACGGCCCGGGAATCGCCGTCGACGAACGCGAGCGCGTCTTCGATCGCTTCTACGGACGCACGGCGGGCGGCGACGGCGGCAGCGGCCTGGGCCTGGCGATTGCGAAGGCAGTGATCGACCGGCACGCGGGGCGCATCGAACTCGATCGTTCGCCGTTCGGAGGCCTTCGCGTGCTCGTGCGGCTGCCCCGCATCCCCGAGAATGTGGCCTTAAGCACTTCCTAAGGCGCAGGTCGCAGCATCTCGTCGTCGGGGCCGCTGGCCCTCCAACCGTACGAGAGGCAACGAACGATGAAACCCAAGCTACTGGTCGCCGCCCTGGCGGCCGCCGGCATGATCGGCGGCGGCAGCGCACAAGCACTGTCGCTGAATCCGAAGAACTGGTTCCACGACGAAGCTGCGGCGCAGACCGAAGCGCAGAAGCTCGCGCAGGCCACCGAAGCACAGCAGGCGCAATCGAGCGGCGACGCGACGCGTGCGCCGACGAAGACGGCCGCGGCGGCTTCCAGCTCCGACGCCGTGCGATCGACCGACCGGATCGAACCGCCTTCGACGACCGGTTCGGTCGTCATCTCCCCGACCACCGCGCCGAACTGGACCGAGGTCGTGCAGAAATTCGGCCCCGCGGTGGTCGGCGTAGAGGTCGAGGGCACGCGCCAGGTCGGCGGTGACGGCGGCCCCGATATCCAGAGCGATCCGTTCTTCCGCTTCTATCGCGGACTGCCGATTCCGCAGATGCCGCAGGGCAAGGTGCCGGTGCGGGGGCAGGGATCGGGCTTCGTCGTGGGTTCCGACGGGGTCATCCTGACGAACGCGCACGTCGTGCGCGATGCCGACAGCGTCCGCGTGAAGCTGGCGGACCGGCGCGAGTACACCGCCAAGGTGCTCGGCGTGGACCCGGCAACCGACGTGGCCGTGCTGAAGATCGATGCGAAGAACCTGCCGACGGTGCAGCTGGGCGACTCCGACCGGCTGCGCGTCGGCGACTACGTGCTCGCGATCGGCTCGCCCTTCGGTTTCGAAGAGAGCGCCACCTCCGGCATTGTCAGCGCGAAAGGCCGTTCGCTGCCGGGCGACTCCTACGTGCCGTTCATCCAGACCGACGTCGCAGTGAACCCCGGCAACTCGGGCGGCCCGCTGTTCGACGCCGGCGGACGCGTCGTCGGCATCAACTCGCAGATCTACTCGCGCACCGGCGGTTACGAAGGGCTGTCGTTCGCCATCCCGATCGACGTCGCGCTGCGCGTGAAGGACCAGATCCTCGAAACCGGCGAAGCGCAGCACGCGCGACTCGGCGTGACGATCCAGGAGCTGAACCAGGCGCTGGCCGACTCGTTCAAGCTGAAGAGCCCGAACGGCGCGCTGATCTCGAGCATCTCGCCCGACAGCGCCGCGCAGAAAGCAGGGCTGAAACCGGGCGACGTCATCCTGTCGTTCAACGGCAAGCCGATCGAACAGTCGGGCGACCTCGCGGCGATGGTCGGCATGTCGAAGCCGGGCGCGAAGGTCACGCTCGAGGTGATGCGTGACGGCAGCAAGCAGGAGATCGACGCGACGCTCGGCGAAGCCAAGCCGGAGCAGGTCGCATCGGCCGAATCGCAGAGCGCGAACTCGAACTCCGGTCGGCTCGGATTGGCGGTGCGCCCGCTCGATCGCGACGAACGCAAGAGCGCGAACATCGACAAGGGCGGCCTGCTGGTCGAGGACGCCACGGGCGTCGCGCGCCGCGCGGGCATCCGTCCCGGCGACGTGATCCTGTCGGTGAACGGCCAGTCGGTCGACAGCGTCGAGTCGTTGCGCGACAAGGTGAGCGGCGACGACCAGAATCTGGCGCTCCTGGTACAGCGCGGGAACATGCGGATATTCGTGCCGTTGAACCTGGGCTGACGGAAGAGATCGAGGACGAAGGGTGGGGGGAGCCCGTCACCCTTCGCTTCTCTTGATCGTGAAGCTGGCCTCCACCCCGCCCGCCACGTCGCGAACGAAGGCGTTGCCTCCGTGGAACTCGCCGACCAGGCGCACGAGATACAGGCCGAGCCCGAGGTGAGTGCCGCCCGAGGCGCGGTGCTCGCGCATCGAGACCATCGAGTCGAACAGGCTTTCGCGCATCGCAGCGGGTAACGCCGGACCGCGGTTGCGCACGGCAATCGAGTACATCGGCACGCCGGCGTCGGCGATCGCGCGCAACGAAAGAACGATCGCAGTGCCGGGCTCGGCAAAATCGACGGCGTTCGACACGAGCTTGTCGAGCGCCTGCGCGATCGCCTCCGGGACGACCGGGCACGGCGCTGCCGCGATCGAACAGTCGAGCTCGAAGACGCGCGGAGCGAACGCGTCGCGATAACCCTCGACGCAGGCGCGCATCAGCGCGACGAGGTCGACCGTCTCGAGTTCGCTGTCGGCGAGCATCGATTCGAGGCTCGACGCCTCCCCCATGCTCGCCACGATCCGCTCCAGGCGCTGCGTGCCGTCGCGCGCGCGGCTCAGCCAGGAGTCGCGCTGCGCCGAGTCGCGCTGCGCCGAGTCGCGCTGCGCCGAGTCGGGCTGCGCCGAGTCGGGCCCGGCCGCTCGCGGGCCGGTGTTCGCGCCGGCTCCGGCTCCTCCTGCGCCTGCGCCTGCGCCTGAAGCTGCACCCGTACCTCCGCCGGGACTCGCGCCCGCTCCTGCCTCGGCTTCGGCAGCGAGGTTCTCCAGCGAAGAGCGCACGACCATGATCGGCGTGCGCAGTTCGTGCACGAGCCGGCTGCGCAGGTTGCCGACGTACTGCTGGTGCTGCCGCAGGCGCTCGAGCACGCCCGAGTAGCTCTGCGCGAGCGCGCCGATCTCGTCGGCGACGAGCGGCTGGCGCACGCTGCCGACGACCCGGCCCCTCGGGTCGATCGCGCGCTCGGCCTGCCCTCGAAGCCGAACGATGCGCGCGACGGTCACCGATCCGACCGCGAGCAGCGCGAGCGCACTCGCCGCCATCGCCGCTGCAGTGAGCAGCGTCAGCCGCTCGATCGCGCGTGCGTGCGCGCCGAGGCGCGATCCCGTGTGTTCCTCGACGACGAGCGCGCCGACCACGCGATCGCCGGCCCACACCGGTTGCGCGCTCGTCAACAACCACGCGGGCAAGCCGCTTTCGGAGTCGGCACGCTCCGCCTGCTGCGCAGCGAGCCCGGCAAGCGCCCGACTGAGCGGCGACTGCTCCGCCGCGTCCACCAGCGGCGCGTCGGGCACGAAGGTCTCGAAGCGAGCGGGACGCAGCTGCACGGCCGCAGCGAGAAGCCGACGCGCGAGCCGTCCCTGCCAGTCGTCGGACGGCGGCGGACCGCCGGTGATCGCTCCCGATTGCACGAGCAGCGCACCACTCGAATCGAACACCGAGACGCGGCCGTTCGCGCGTGCAAGGCCGCGCACCGCGTCGGTCCACAGCGCGGCGCGCGGATCGCGCGCCTGCTCGGCCAGCGGCTGCACCGGCGTGAGCAGGCCCGAGTCGGCACTGCCTTCGATGCGCCGCGATCCGAGGTAATCGACATCGACGACATGCACGCGGAGGAAGCGCGGTTCCTCGTCGAAGGCGATCTCGGCGACCCAGCCTCCCGGCCGCTCCCGCGGCGTCACCTCGCGCACGGTCATCGTCTCGGGTGCAGCGCCCGACTCGACGATCAGGCGATCGCCCGCCAGATCGGCCTCGCCTGCCCGCTCGGGCAGCACGAGGCGCTCGTCGTCGGCGTCGACCAGCAGGAAGAAGCGGCCGGGCTGCTCCTGCGAACGAGCCGCCGCCAGACGAATGTGCATCGAGCCGGCACCGCCCGTTTGCGACCGCATCGGCAAGGCCCTGCCGGGCGCCTCGATCCACTCGCGGGCATCGTTGTCGACGACGACTTCGGCGAGCAGTTCGACGGGCAGCAGTTCGGCCCCCGCGCGCCGACGCAGCGTCGCCTGCTGCACATCGAACAGCGCACGGTGGTCGTGCAGCGAGGCAGCCAGGTTGCGCGCCACCTGGGCCTGGTTCTCGAGCCGCTCGTTGCGCGCGAATTCGGCCATCACCTCGACGAATCGCAGCCCGATCGGCGGCAACGCGAGCAACGGCACCATCGCGAGCGCCAGGCTGAAGCGCAGGCCGAGCGGCAGCCGCCAACGGCGCCTGGAGGTCGCGGGGTCGCGGGCGGTGGGCGGTTCGCGCTCGGGGCCCGGTACGGGCGTGGTCGCGGGGTGGCGCGGGGTCGCGGGGTCGCGCGGCGTCGCGGGGTCGCGCGGGGTCGCGGGGTCGCGCGGGGTCGCGGGGTCGCGCGGGGTCGCGGGGTCGCGCGGGGTCGCGGGGTCGCGCCTGCGGTCACGGTTCGTGCCGATGCTCATGGAATTCGCATGCACGTTCACCGCGTTGGCACGCGTGCCCGTTCCGTCCCTCGTCCGCTCACCGGTTCGCCGGACGCTCAATGAAGCGGTATCCCAGGCCGTAGACGGTTTCGATCGCGTCGAACGCGGCATCGACCGCTTCGAGCTTGCGGCGGATTCGCTTCACGTACGAAGTGACCGTCTGGTCGTCGACGACGAGGTTCGCCTCGCGCATCAGCGCGTCTCTGTTCTTCACGTGTCCGGGGTGCCGCGCGAGCGCGTGCAGCATCCAGAACTCGGTAACCGTCAGCTCCACGGGCAGGTCGCGCCAGGTTGCCTCGAAACGCGCGGAATCGAGAACGAGCGCGCCGCGAACCAGCCGTTCGCCGCTCGCCGTGGGCTGGGCGAGCGCGTCGACTCGCCGCAGCAGCGCGGTGACCCGAGCGAGCAGGTGGGGAAAGCTGACGTTCTTCGTCACGTAGTCGTCGGCGCCCAGGCGCAGTCCCGACACGATGTCGATCTCGGAATCGCGCGCCGACAGCATCAGGATCGGCAGCGTTCGCGCGTGCTCGCGCAGCCATCGACACAACTCGAAGCCTCCGTCGGGTTCATCCCCCAGGCCCACGTCGATGATCGCCAGGTCGGGCAATCGCACAGCGAGCGCCTGCTGCGCCTGCGCGCGATCGGCGAAACCCGACGCCTCGAAACCGTGGCGCAGGAAGGCGTCGCACAGGTTCGCCCGGATAGCGGGTTCGTCCTCGACGATAGCGATGCGGCGAGTCATCGAAGCAATGTAGCGCAAAGGCGCCGGCACGCGCGAAGCGCTCGGCGCCGCCTGCCTCGAGCGGTGCACGTGTCCGGACTTTGCCCGAATCGCGCCCGCATGCATCCGGATCGCGCCCTGCCGCAGTCCGGGCGCCCGACGTTCAATCGACGCATGCCCGCAACCGGCGCAGACGCCGCGCGGGCCCCGATCGCTTCCGGAAGGACCATGGCCCGCAACTCCACGCCCGAAACGCTTCCCGCTTCCGCCGATGCGCCGAACTTCGACTGGCGCGAGTGGGTGTCCTTCGTCGGTTCGGTGCTCGGCACCGCGCTCGTCGTCTCGGTGATACTGGGCGGAATCGTCCTGCTGCTCGGCGCTGCATCCTGACGCAACGCAGCCGGGGCCGGGCGCCGACGGCGCTCCGGTACGCCGCTGCGAGCTGCAAGACGCGGCGCGCCGGCGCGCGCGGCGCAGTGCCTACGCCGCTGCAAGTCGCAAAACGCGCCGGTTGCGCGCGCGACGGCTCGCGGGGGAGAACGCGATGCAGCGTCCCGCCCTGCCGGCAAGGGGCGTAGTGCTACGCAACGCGCACATCGACGGAAGCGGCACACGCGCTGCCGGAAACACAACGGCCCGGGAAAGAAGTGGACACGAAGCAAGTCCACCCGGAAGACAACGGCCGCACGTAAAAGAAGCGCGCGCAAAAGTCCCGAATTCCGGGACCTTTCAGCGAGGGCTGCAGTCGCACGCGCCGAGACTCCCGAATTCCGGGACTTTTCCGGGGCAATAGCATTCGAACGCACCGGATGTCCCGAAAAACGGGAGCGGCGGAGCTTGCTACCAGGCGCAAACCTGCTCGGCCGTGCCAGCCGGCCACGCGTTCAACAGGTGTGCGCCGGCACTGTCGGGAACGGAAGAATGCGGCGCGGATGCGGCGCAGGTACGGCGAAGGTACGGCGCGGATGCGGCGCGGATGCGGCGCGGATGCGGCGGACCGGCAGGGTACGCGCGGCTCGGTGGGGGTGGGGGTGGGGGCGGGCGTGGGGTGGGGGTGGCGTGGCGTGGTGCGGCACGGCGCGTCACCGGTACGGCGCGGATGCGCACGGGTACGGCGCAGGGTACGCAAGGGGCGCGGCACGGGCGCGGCGGGGCAGGCACCCGTCAGGCGCTGTGCGACAAGGGTGCACAAGGTCCTCACGACGCGCAGCAGCGCGACCGCAGCCTCCGGCGACCTGCGCGTTGCTGAGCGTCGTCAGCTGGCCCCGCAACAATTCTTGTACTTCCGCCCGCTGCCGCACGAACACGGCTCGTTACGGCCGATCTTCGGCCCCGTGCGCCGCACGGTTTCGACGCGCATCGCGGCGGGCGTGGTCCCCGCCTCGCGCCAGGGCCTGAAGAACTCGTAGATATCGGCAACGTCGCCGATCATCCGGTCGATCAGCACGTCGCGTTCGGCCGGCGAAAGCGAAGCTGTAGGGGCGGCTCCATCGACCTCCCCGGGGGCGTGCGCACCATCGTCATCCGCGTCGTAGTTCACATCGTCGCCGCCCGCATCGTCGTCGCCCGCACCGTCGTCCTCGGCACCGTCGTCGCCGGCATCGTCGCCGCCCGCATCGTCGTCGAGCATCGCGGCGAGCGACTGCATCGCATCGAGGGCGTCGTCGAAATCCTTCTCCTCGAGCATCGCCTCCCAGCTGTCGGGATGCAGCTCGATGCCGCGCAGGAAACCGACTGCCCAGGCGACGCCGTCGGCGTTGCCTTCGTCGTCGTAGGAGAGCACCGGCCCGAACTCCCCGGCGTCGAGTGCCGCAACGACGCGGGCCGCATGGCGCCGCAGCAGCGCCGCGATCTCGGCGTGGATCTCGGAAGGCGCGGCAACGGATACGTCGCTCTCGGGCGGGCCGCCGTCGAAGGGTTCGGCGCCGAGGACCTGCACGAGCAGACCGTCCTCGCCGATGGGATCGGGCGAGCAGGCAAGCGCCGCAAGAAAACCATCGATCTCCTCGACCACCATCGCGTTCTCGTTGCCGGTCGCATCGAGCAGCACATCGAGCCGCTGGAAGTCGTCCTCGTCGAGCGGACGAAGGTCGGCGGTGGAGGCGGGGGCGAGGGAGATCATGGCTGACATGGTACTGCCACGCTTCCGATCGGGGAGGCCGGTGCCGCGGCCACTGGCGCGGCCGGATCGCGGCCGGATCGCGGCCGGATCGCGCCCGCATCGCGGTGCCGCGGCCACTGGCACAGCCGGATCGCGCCCGCATCGCGTCCGCACCGCCCGGCCGCCGCCTCACCGACCGTCGGCCCGAACCGCACTTCGCTTCTTCAGCTGCGCGGCTCCGCTCCCCGCGGCCCCGCCCCGCGCGCCTGCCTCCCCCGCGCCAACCGCTCCTGCACCTTCGCCTGCTGCTCGGGCGTGAGCACCTTGTAGATCTCGTTCAGGTTGCGCGCGCGCCGTTGCGCCATCTGGCTGATCGCCTGCGCGTTGCGGTCGGCGAGCGTCTTCACCTGCGCTTCGTCGTAGCTGTCCGACAGCGCGAGCTTCGCGAACTCGCCGCGCGTCTCGCGCAGGACCTTGGCCTGTTCGCGCATTTCCGGCGCCGCGGCATGGCGGATCCCGAAGATCCGGTCGCGCTGCTGTTCGCTCAGGTCGAGGCCGCGCAGCAAGCCGTCCGCGTGGCGATGACCGGCGCCGCGCCGGCCGTGCATCTGTTCGCCGCCTGCGCGCCCTTCGAAGCCGTGCTGCCAGTGCGCGTGCTGCTTCAGCATCCGCGCCGGGGACGGCGGGGCGCCGTCGGGGGCGCCTTGCGCCGAAACGAGGAAGGGAACGGCGAGCGCCAGGCCGCCGGCGACGGTGAAGGCTGCGATGCTCGAGGATTTCATGCTTCGAACTCCTGTCTCGAAGAAGTCCGGCGCGGGGGTGCGCCGGTACGAGCCGAAGCTTGCCGCGGCGACGCGTTAACCGCCGCGCGCAACGTGTAAGCGTTCGTAAAGAAGCGTGACCGACGCGCGCGGCACGGGCTCGGGGCGACGCGCGACCGATATGATCGGCGCATGTCCGCCTGGCTCTCCGAACGCGTCGCTACGCCGCGGGTGCTGCTCGTCGACGACGACGGCGAGCTCGCCGAGCTGCTCGTCGAATACCTGAGCCGCGACGGTTTCGACGCCGAGACCGTCGGCGACGGCCTGAGCGGAGTCGCGCGAGCGCTCGACGGCGACTTCGACATCGTCGTGCTCGACGTGACGATGCCCGGCATCGACGGCGTCGAGGCGCTGCGCCGCATCCGCGCGGCGAGCCGGGTGCCGGTGCTGATGCTCACCGCGCGCGGCGACGACATCGACCGCATCGTCGGCCTGGAACTCGGGGCCGACGACTACGTACCGAAACCGTGCACGCCGCGCGAACTGGCCGCGCGACTGCGCGCGATCCTGCGTCGCATCGGCGAGGCGAGCCAGGCGCGGGGCGCCGAGTCGCCGATCGTCGCGGGCCCGCTCACGATCTGGCCGGGACAGCGTCGCGCCGCGTGGCGCGAGGTGCCGCTGGCACTGACCGGCACCGAGTTCAACGTGCTCGCTTCGCTCGCTCGGCGCGCCGGACGCGTGGTCGACAAGGCGGAGCTGTCGCAGGACGCGCTCGGGCGGCCGCTTGCCCGCTTCGACCGCAGCCTCGACGTGCACGTCAGCAGCCTCCGGCACAAGCTCGGCCCGCGCGACGACGGCTCGCCGTGGATCGAGACGGTTCGCGGGCGCGGCTACCAATTCTTGCTGCCCTGACGATGGGACGCCTCTTCTGGAAGTTCTTCCTCGCCTTCTGGCTCGCGCTGATCGCCGCGATCGTGCTCGTCGCGGCGCTCGTCTCGCTGCACGAGCAGCGCACGCGCGAGGCATCGCTCGCCGCCGGCCCGCGCGCCGAGTTCGCGTTGCGTTCGGCCGCGGCGGTGCTGCGGCACGGCGGCACCGGCGCGCTGCGCGGCTGGCTCGCCGACGACGAGAGCCAGCGCGACGCTCCTGGCGCCTTCGGCGTCTATGCCGTCGACCGCAATGGCGTCGACCTGCTCGGCCGGCCGGTGGCGGCCGAGGCGATCGATCATGCGCGCGCGCGACTGCGCGACAGCGCACGTCGCGCGCGGCGCGCGGTGCGCGAGGACGAGGCGAGCGGGCTGCTCCTCTTCGTCCCGGCGGCCGAGGCGCCGCGGCGCACGCGGCGCGCGTCGTCTGCGCCGCTCGCCGTGCTGGCCGGCGCCGGGCTCCTCGCGAGCCTGGCCTTCAGCGCGCTGCTTGCCTGGTACCTGACACAGCCGATCCGTCATCTGCGCAGCGGCTTCGAATCGCTCGCCGGCGGCGCGCTCGGCACGCGCGTGGCGCAACGCATCGGTCGGCGCAACGACGAGCTGGCCGATCTCGGCCGAGACTTCGACCGCATGGCCGGGCAACTGCAGCAGCTGGTCGCCGCACAGCGAAACCTGTTGCACGACGTCTCGCACGAGCTGCGCTCGCCGCTGGCGCGGCTGCAGGCAGCCATCGGCATCGCACGCCAGGAGCCGGCGCGCCGCGACGCGATGCTCGATCGCATCGAGCGCGAAACCGTGCGCGTAGACGGCCTGGTCGGCGAACTGCTCACGCTGGCGCGGCTGGATTCGGACACGGTGGATGCCGAGGCGGAGAGCGTCGACCTCGCCGAGCTGGTCGAGTCGGTCGTCGACGATGCGCGTTTCGAAGCGCGCGCGACGGGCCGCGAACTGCACTACGACGACGCGCTCGGGCGGCGCCAGGCGAAGGTGCGCGCCGACCTGCTGCATCGCGCCTTCGAGAACGTGATCCGCAATGCGCTGAAATTCGCGCCGCCCGGCAGCCGCATCGACGTACGGGCGCAGTCGGCAGACGGCGAACCGTTCCGGCTGAGCGTCGGCGACTGCGGCCCGGGCGTGGCCGACGAGGAGCGCGAGGCGATCTTCGAGCCTTTCCGACGCGGCCGCGCCGGCGGCCCGGAACAGGGCTACGGCCTGGGGCTGGCGATCGCGCGGCGCGCGATCGAGTTGCACGGCGGACGCATCGCCGCGAGCGCACGCGATGGCGGCGGCCTGCTCGTCACGATCGAACTGCCGATCTGAGCACGCCGGGCAGGCGCTCGTTGCGGCGCAGCCGCAGCAGCAACCAGGCGACGATCGCGACGTTCAGCGCATTCCATCCGATGCCGTGCACGAAGGCAGCGTCGTAGGATCCGGTCAGGTCGAAGAGCACGCCCGACAGCCACCCGCCCAGCGCCATCCCGAAGAGCGTCGCCGTGATGACCAGTCCCACCCGCAGTCCTGCGCCGGAGGCCGGAAAGAATTCGCGCACGATGATCGCGTACGACGGCACGATGCCGCCCTGGAACAAACCGAACAGCGCCGAGACGACGAACAGCGAGGCGAGCGAGTCGAAAGGCAGGAACAGCAGCAGCGCGATGCCCTGCAGCACCGATCCGAGCAGCAGCGTGCGAAGCCCGCCGATGCGGTCGCAGATCAGTCCGAAGCCGATGCGGCTCAGCACGCCGAAGCCGAGCATCAGCGAAAGCATCTGCGCTCCGCGTGCGGGGCCGTAGCCGAGATCCCCGCAGTAGGCGACGATGTGCACCTGCGGCATCGACATCGCCACGCAGCAGGCGACGCCGGCAACGCACAGCAGAGCGAGCAGCGCGCGCGACGAGATGCCGAGGCGCTCGAGGCGCGAAGCGGCGGCCATCGACGCGGCGGGGGCGAATGCGGGAGCCAGCACGGCGGGCGCGGCGCGCCGGCGCAGCAACTGCGCGAGCGGCACGATCGTGAACAGGCAGAAGATCCCGATTCCGACGAAGGTCTGCCGCCATCCGGCCGTTTCGACGAAGTGCTGGACCACCGGCGGCCAGAAGGTACCGGCCAGGTAATTGCCGCTCGCGCAGATCGCCACGGCGATTCCGCGCCGTCGCTCGAACCAGAACGAGATGTCGGTGACCAGCGGGCTGAAGGTGGCCGAGCTGCCGAGCATGCCGACCAGCAGGCCGTACGCCAGGCCGAAGCTCCAGATGCTGCCGGAGGCGGCCGCGAGCACGAAGCCGGCGGCGATCGCCACGCCGCCGATCGTGACCGGCACGGTGATGCCGAAGCGGTCGGTCAGGCGCCCCATGACGATTCCGCCGATGCCGAAACCGATCATCGTCATCGTGTAGGGGATCGACGCCACGCCGCGCGCGACGTCGAACTCGGCCTGCACCGCCGGCAGCACGACGACGACGACGTACATTCCGCAGCCGCCGATCGTCGCCAGCACGAGGCTGACGAGCAGCCGGAACCACGCGTACGGCGAGTCGACTTCGTGCGCTGCGTGCATGGACGGCGAGATCACCAGAGCGCGCGCAGCTTCGCGGCGACGTCGACGAAGGGGGCCGCTTCCGGTGCTTCGGCGCGGTGCCCGGCAATGCAGGACGCTGCCGCAGGCGCGACCCGGTCGAAGCGCCCCAGCAGCGACTCGGTGAGAAACCGGCTGCGCGCGCCGTGCACGTAGGCGTCGCCGAAGCGCGGCTGCTGCGTCGTGAAGTAGCGCTGCGGCTCGAGCAGGTAGAGGAAGTCGCGCGCACGCGTCATCGCGACGTACAGCAGGCGCCGCTCCTCGTCGATCGACTCGGCGCGGCCGGCCGCGTACTCGTTCGGGAAATTGCCGTCGGCGACGTCGAGCACGAACACCGTGTCCCACTCCTGGCCTTTCGCCGAATGCACGGTGGACAGGATCAGGTAGTCGTCGTCGCGCAGCGGCGGGCCCGCCCAGTCGCCGCTCGCCTGCGGCGGATCGAGCGCCAGCTCCGTGAGAAAGCGCTCGCGCGTGCCGAAGCGGGCAGCGATCGACTGCAACATGTCCAGGTCGGCGGCACGCACGATCGAATCGTCGTAGCGCCGCTCGAGCAGCGGCTCGTACCAGCGGCGCAGCGGCTCGATCTGTCCCGGCCACGACGCCGCCGGATCCGCGAGGCGGCGCATCAGGTCGACGAAGTCCGGCCAGGCTTCGCGGGCCGCCTGCGGCGGCACGAAGGAGCCCAACGCCGCGTGCAGCGATCGGCACGGATCGATCACGCGATCGATGCATCGTTGCGCGTTCGCCGGGCCGAATCCGCTCATCAGCTGCAGGGCGCGAAACGCCGCGATCGAGTTGCGCCGGTTCTCCGCCCAGCGAAGCACGCAGAGGAGGTCCTTCACGTGCGCGGCCTCGAGGAACTTCAAGCCGCCGTGCTTGACGAAGGGAATGTCCCGCCGTATCAGCTCGACCTCGAGCACCGCGCTGTGATGCGCGCTGCGAAACAGCACCGCCTGGCGCTTCAGCGCGACGCCTTCCTCGCGATGCCGCAGGATCGTGTCGACGACCCAGTCGGCCTGCGCGCGTTCGTCGAGCACGGTGACGAGTTGCGGCCGCGCCCCGGTGCCGCGCTGCGCGACGAGCGTCTTCGGGTGCCGGCGCGAGGCCTGCTCGATCAGTGCGTTCGCCGCATCGAGCAGCGGCTGCACCGACCGGTAGTTCCGCTCGAGCACGATGCGCGCGGCCGGCGGCTCGAACTTCGCAGGGAAGTCGAGGATGTTCCCGATCTCGGCGGCGCGAAACGCGTAGATCGACTGGGCGTCGTCCCCTACCACCGACAGGCCCGAGCCGTCGGGCTTCATCGCGAGCAGGATCTGCGCCTGCAACGCGTTGGTGTCCTGGTATTCGTCGACGAGCACGTGGTCGAAACGGGCGCCGACCGCCGCCGCGAAGGCCGCGTCGCTCATCGCTGCGTGCCACCACAGCAGCAGGTCGTCGTAGTCGAGCACGCCGTTGGCCTGCTTGCGCTCGGCATAGCCGCGAAACAGCCGCAAGAGCTCGTCGCACCAGTCGGCGCACCACGGAAAATGCTGCTGCAGCACGTCTTCCAGCGCGCGGCCGCTGTTGACCTTGTGCGAGTGGATCGCCAGGCAGGTCTCCTTGCGCGGGAAGCGGCGCGACAGCGACGAGAAGCCGAGCTGGTGACGCACGACGTCGACGAGGTCCGCGGAATCGCTCCGATCGAGGATTCCGAAGGACCGATCGAGGCCGATGCGCTCGGCGTATTCGCGCAGCAGCCGCGCGCCGATCGAGTGGAAGGTGCCGGCCCACGGCAGACGCAGCGCGGCGGGCGCTCCGCCGCCGCCGTTCGTTGCCGCCTCCTGCGCGAGCAGCCGTTCGGCGCGGCGCGTCATTTCACCGGCCGCGCGCCGGCTGAAGGTGAGCAGCAGCACGCGCATCGGGTCGATGCCGTTGCGCACCAGATGCGCGACGCGATGCGCGAGCGTCGCCGTCTTGCCGGTGCCGGCGCCGGCGACGATCAGCAGCGGACCGGCGCGAAAGCGCCCGCTCGCATCGGGCGCGCCGAAGCAGGCGGCGGCGCGCTGCTCGGCGTTCAGCGAATCGAGGATCGGCGCAGCGGCAGGAGGCAGGGGACGGGACAGCGGCGCGACCGGCATCCCGGAAGTGTAGAGGAGCGCGCGAGGCGTCCGGGTGTCGTCAGCCTTCGGCGAGCGCGTCGGCGAGGTCGGTCGCGTCGGGCTTGGGCATGTCCGCGTACACCGCGTTCGTCAGGTAGCGCTCGCCGAAGTCGGGGATGATCGCGACGATCGTCTTGCCGCGGTTATCGGCGCGGCCGGCGACCTGAAGCGCGGCCCAGGTGATCGAGCCGCCCGAGATGCCGCCGAAGATCCCTTCCTCGCGCGCCAGCACGCGCGCGGTGTCGATCGCATCGTCGTTGGTCACGCGCACGACCTCGTCGTAGATCTTCGTGTCGAGGACGGTGGGAACGAAGCCCGCACCCAGTCCCTGCTGCTTGTGCGGGCCGGGGCTGCCGCCCGAGAGCACGGCGCTCTCGGCCGGCTCGACGGCGACGATGCGCACCGACGGCTTCCTCTCGCGCAGGTAGCGCCCGGCGCCGGTGATCGTTCCGCCGGTACCGATGCCGGAGACGAGGACGTCGACGCCGCCAGCGCTGTCCTCCCAGATCTCCGGTCCGGTCGTGCGGTAATGGATGTCGGCGTTGGCCGGATTGTCGAACTGGCGCGCCATCCAGCCGCGCGAGCCGAGCTTCGCGAGGATTTCCTCGGCGCGCGCGATCGCGCCTTTCATCCCCTTCGCCCCCTCGGTGAGCACGAGCACGGCGCCGAGCGCCTCGAGCATGCGCCGGCGCTCGATCGTCATCGTGTCGGGCATCGTGATCACGCAGCGAAAGCCGCGTGCCACCGCGGTGTAGGCGAGGCCGATGCCGGTGTTTCCGCTGGTCGGCTCGACGATCACCATGCCCGGCTTCAGCACGCCACGCCGGATCGCGTCCTCGACCATCGCGTTGCCGATGCGGTCCTTCACCGACGAGAACGGGTTGAAGCCCTCGTGCTTGACGAGCACGGCGCCGGGAAAGCCCTCGCCCAGTTTGCGCAGGCGAACGAGCGGCGTGTTGCCTACGGTCTGCGTGATGTCGTCGTAGATGCGTCCTCTGGCCATGATCGTTCCTCGTGTAGTGGGCCGCCTGCGGCGAACGCTGCGAGCCGCGGCGTCGACGCGCAGGTCGAGGGTAACGCGACACCGGGGCCCGACCCTCCCATATTCTCGGTGCGCTGCATCCTTATTCCGGCGGCGACGAGCCAGCCGAGCGCAACCGCCCCCGCGAGCACGACCAGCAGCGTGCCGACCAGCACCTGTTCGTCGAGCCGGTAGCCGTTGCACAGCCGTTGCGGCGCGTCCTGGTACAGGATGCCCGCGACGGCGGTCATCGGCAGCACGTTGCCGAGGAAGAAACCCTGCACGACGAGTCCGGCGCGGCGCCACGATGCCCACAGCGCCGCCCCGGCTGCGAGCAGTGCTGCGACCTTCGCCGCCTCGACGCGCGCATCGACCAGCGCCAGGTCGAGCAGGCGCGGGATCATTCCCAGCGCAAGGACGCAGGCGGCGAAAGCGAGCCCGGCGATGCCGAGCCGGTTCCAGGTCGACTCGCCGCCGCCCGCGGCGGAGCCGCACGAACCGGCCGGGCGCGCGCACGAGGCGTACTGCAGCGCTCCGGCGAGCATCAGCAACGGAAACTGCACGAGCATGTGCGTGGCCATCGAGGCCTCGAGCAGCTCGCGCAGGGGCCACGAAACGCAGGCGGCGGCGAGCGCCGCCCCGCCAGCCAGCCGCGCATGCGCCGATCTCACGGCGTCGCGCGCGCGGTCTGCGCCGACCCGAGCGAACGCGCGAAGTGCAGCGCCTCGTCGAGTTCGTCGTAGTCGAAGATGCGCACGAGCCGGGCGTTCGGGTCGACGACGAGCAGCGCGGCATTGTGCTCGTAGCCGGCGAATCCGTCGGGGATGACGACGACGCGAAACGCGCGCAGCAGTCCTTCGAGGGCGTCCGGGTCGCGCACGCCGACGAAGCGCCAGATGCCGGGATCGGCGTGCAATCCGCTCGCATGGCGGCGCAGCGCCGGCAAGTCGTCGTGGGCGGGATCGAAGCTGACGGAGAGCAGCCGCACGGGCCGGTCGCCCGTGCGCTCGCCGTCGACGATGCGCTGCTGCAGCTGCTGGAATCCGCTGCCCAGGGCGGCGCAGACGCTGACGCAGCGCGTGTAGACGAAATCGACGATGGTCGCGCCGCCGTGTGCCCTCAACAGGTCGGGAAGGGCGACGGGGCCGACTCCGGGGCCGACGACCTCGAGCGACGGCGCCGCGACCGGCGCATCGCGTACTTCGATGCGCCGTGCGCCCTCTTCGGTGAAGGCACGAAAATCGTGCGTGAGCCAGGCGGCCGCCGCCCACGCCACGACGACGGCGACGCAGCTGGCAAGCGCGGTGCGCAGCATTGCGCCGGCCGTGCGCTACGTGTTTCTCAGGCCGCGCGCGCTCGCGCCGCCCGGCGCAACGGACGCTCGACGATGTCGATCGGAAGGCCGTGATCGGGCGGCGGCAGCACGTCGGCCAGCGTGTGGGCGTCCAGGCGCTCGAGGAACGCCTGCAGAGCCTCGTTCAGGATGCCGGTGAGCCCGCAGCTGCCGATCAGCGAGCAGCGGCTCGAGTTGCCGAAACACTCGGTGATCTGGAAGTCGGATTCCATTCGACGAACGACGGCGCCGACGTTGATGTCCTCGGGCCTGTGCGCCAGGCGCATGCCGCCGCCCTTGCCGCGCACCGTCTCGATCCAGCCGGCGAGTCCGAGCTGGTGCGTGACCTTCATCAGGTGCGCCTCGGAGATGTCGTAGGCGCGCGCCACCTCGGCGATCGTGCACAAGCGCTCGGGCCGCTGTGCGACGTACATCAACAGGCGCATCGCGTAGTCGGTCATCATCGTCAGGCGCATCTCGTTCTCCGTTCTTCTACGTGCCGGCGGCCAACGCCTTCAGCTGCCCGCCATTCTCGAAGGGCGCCGTTCGCCGCTGCGCGGCCCGCTCCTGCGCGAAGAGCGAAGCATCGACCGGCTCCGCGCGGTTCGACCACTGGCTGCGCAGCCAGCTCGCGATCGCGGCCAGTTCGCCGTCGGACAGGCGCTGGAACGAAGGCATCGCGCCTTTGTAGGTGGTACCGAGCACTTCGATTTCCCCGTCGATGCCGTGCAGCAGGATGTTGGCGAGGACGCGCGAGTCGCCGGCCACCCACTCGGAACCGTCGAGCGGCGGGAAGACGCCGGTCACGCCCTTGCCGGTGGGCTGATGACAGGCAGCGCATTGCGCCGCGTACAGCGCCTTGCCATCGACCGCCGCGCCGGCCGCGGCAACCGCCGGAGCGAGATCCGCGAGGGTGCGTCGATCGCCGAACTCGGCGTTGCCGAACGGTTCGGAAAACAGAATATATCCCGCGCCGAACAGCACCGCCATCAGCGTGAGCAGCGCGGCTACTGCGGGAATCGGGCGGATGGTCTCGGAGGGTTCCTCGTGCTCGCGTTGCTGCGCGCGCGGCAGTGCCTGCGGATCGGTCAGCATGGCGATGCCCTCATTCGGTCGCCGCGCTCGCCGTCGGCAGGATCGGATAGGTGCGATCGAGCGAGAGCAGGTATTCGACGAGGTCGAGCGCCTCGCGGGTGGCCACCACGACCTGGCCGGCGGGCGCCACGCCCGGTGGCAGGGAGACGACGCGATCGTCGTCACGCGCGCGCTCGCGGCGCACGAACAGGAACGGATAGGCCGGCATGTTCGATTCGCCGACGTAGGCGCGTGGCTGGTACAGATGCCCCAGGTGCCAGTCGGCGCTCGGCTGGCGCGCGCCGATGTTCAGCAGGTCGGGGCCGGTGCGCATCGTGCCGAGCAGGTGCGGCCGGTCATACGAATAGTCGGCCGGAACCGATGGCCGGCCCCAGCCGCGCTCGGCGTCGGGCGCCAGATTGCGGTCACGAGGCTGCTGGCTGTGGCAGTAGACGCAGCCGTTGGCGATGTAGACCTGCCTGCCGCGCTGCTGCGCCTCGGTATAGGGCTTCAGCCGGGCCGGCGGCTCGACGTCGCGCACCTGCAGGTAGGGCAGGACGACGAGCGCCGCCGTCGCGATGCCGAGCGAGACGGCGGCGCCTGCCGCCAGTTTCGCTTCATTTTCCATGGGCGAGCCTCCCCGCCGGATCCCAGAAGCGCGCGGCGCCCGAGCGCTGCGGCCCGACGCCGAGCGCCATCGCGAGCACGTGGCCGACGAAGACGAAGTGGCCGATCGTCATCGCCGTGCCGGCAAGGCTGCGCAGTTGCAGCCACGGCATCGTCAGCGTCACCGACTCGATGAAGGGACGGGACGCATCGAGCATCGCCAGCCCCTGCAGCCAGCCGCCGATCGACAGGCCGACCACGTAGACGAGGATGCCGATCGCGGCGAGCCAGAAATGCACGTCGATCAGCCGCGGATACGGCCACTCGCGGGCGAGCACGCGCGGCAGCATGAAGTAGACGGCGCCGAACAGCACCATCGACACGAAGGCGTACATCCCGAGGTGCGCGTGCGCCACGGTGAAGTGGGTGAAGTGCGCGACGGCATTGACGCTGCGCAACGCCTCGAGCGAGCCCTCGACCGAGGAGGCGAGATACATCAGGCCGCCGAACATCATGAAGCGCAGCGTCGGCGACCAGCGCGCCAGGTGCATGCGGCCTCGCAGGGTGCCGCCCTGGTTGATCGTGAACGCGATCACCGGGATCACCATCATCACGCTCTGCACGATCGACAGCGTGGTGAGCCAGCCCGGGACCGGGCCGCCGATGAGGTGGTGGGCGCCGACCTGCGGATAGAAGAAGGCCAGCGTCCAGAAGCCGAGCAGCGACAGGTTGTACGAGCGGATCGGGCGCCCGATGATCTTCGGCAGGAAGTAGTAGATGGCGCCGATGCTCACCGGCGTGAACCACAGGCCGAGCGCGTTGTGCCCGTACCACCAGTTCGTCGTCGCCTGTTGTACGCCGTAGTGAACGCCGGGCAGGTTCGCGACGAGAAACAGCACGGCGATCCAGAACAACGACGCGCCGAAGTACCAGACGCTGACGTACAGATGCTCGACCTTGCGTTTCGCCAGCGTGAACAGCGCCGGAAGGATGATCATCGCGAAGCCGGCGAAGACGAAGATGTCGATCTGCCAGGGGATCTCGAGGAACTCCATTCCGTCGGACCACCCGGAGGCTATCGCGCCGATGCCCGCGGCCACGCCGGCATTGACGAAGGCGCCGCCCAGCATCGCCCAGCTCGCGCCGCGCAGCGGCGTGCGCAGCAGGCGCGGAAGCAGCCAGACGATCACTGCCAGGCAGCCGTTCGACGCGAAACCGTAGATCACGGCGTTCAGGTGCACCGTGCGCATGCGGCCGAAGGTGAGCCACGCCGCGTCGACCAGCCAGTCGGGCTCGTGCAGCTTGATCGACGCGATCACGCCGGCGAGCGACCCGACCAGCAGCCACAGGCACGCGAAGGCGATGAACAGGAACACCGGGAAGGCGCTCGAGCGATCGGCCTCGATGCGGTCGTGCACCTGCGCCGCGTCGGTGGCCTCCGCAGGCCGCTCCAGGCGTGCGACCTGCGCCTGCAGCGCCTCGTGCCCGCTTTCGCCCAGCGCCGGGTCGTCGGCGCGACCGATCTCGCCGCGCGCGAAGATGACGCTCGCCGCCCGCGGGTTCTCGACGAGCAGACCCTTGCGCAGCGACCAGATGAACGCGAACAGGCCGAGGATCGAGAGTACGAAAGCCGCGAGCAGGCTCGCTACGGCACTGTCCAATTCGATCTCCTGTCTCGTTCGCGCTCGAGCGGTGAAGAAAGCGCCTTCTTCCGTTCACCCTCGCTCGATTCGTTCACGCCGCCTGGTTTTCGTCCGACTCTTCGTTCTCGGCGCGCTCATCGAGCATCGCGCGCTTGTCGCGCACGCTGCCCCAGCGTTCGGCATCGGGGAGCGCCGGCTTCTTGCGCGAGATCACCGGCCAGATCTTCGCGAGATCGGCGTTCAACTGCAGGTACTCCTGCTGGTCGGACGGCACGTCCTCCTCGGCGTAGATCGCTTCGACCGGGCACTCGGGAACGCAGACGGCGCAGTCGATGCATTCGTCCGGGTCGATGACGAGCATGTTCTTGCCGGCGCGAAACGCGTCGGTCGGACAGACGTCGACGCAGTCGGTGTGCTTGCAGGCGATGCAGGCTTCGGTCACGACGTGGGTCATCGAATGCCCTCCGGTGGGTCCGCAGAAGATCTATTGTAGGTGAATCTTATCGTTCGCGGCAATTCGTTGTCAATCGCGCGACAGCTTCGACCGATCGACGGAAGCGTCGACCGATCGACCGAAGCGGAAGCGCAGCCGTTCCGGTCGTTGCGGCAATACGTTCCCCCGAACGGGTAACGATTGCCTGCCGGTGAAACGCGCCAGCGGGTACGGCCCTTGCGCCTTCAGGGTTCGGTCCGGGATTCCTCCCGGTGCAACGAAGGAGAAATTCATGAACCAGAAAGGCAGACATCTGATCTCGGCGGGCGTCCTGTTCTCGGCGCTGGCTTTCAGCGGCGCAACATTCGCCCAAGCGAGCAACTCCAATCCCGGCAGCAGTGACCGCGCGAGTCCGTCGCACAGCACGACGCCGTCATCGAGCGCCTCGAACCCCACGTCGAGCAACTCCGGTTCCTCGATGAACAGCAACGCGAACCGCAGCGGTTCGGCCGCGAACGGCTCGGCACGCGCCAACGGGTCCACAACGAGCCCGAGCGCCTCGTCGGCTTCGACCAGCGGTTCCACGAACACCGCGACACCTGCGGCGAGCGCCAAGTCGGACACCACCGCAACGCAGGCGTCTTCGAGCGCCCAGCGCACCCAGGCGCAGGCCGGCGAGCGAAGCGACCAGCGCACGCAGGCGCGGGCGAGCGAACGCAGCAGCGATACGCGCGCGGACACGAGCGCCGGGGCGACCACGCAAGCGCACGCGATGCGTGCGAGCAAGATCATCGGCGCCGACGTCGAGAACGCCAAGGGCGACAAGATCGGCGAGATCAAGGACATGATGGTCGACACGCGCAACGAGAAAGTCCGCTACGTCGTTCTGTCGCACGGCGGTTTCCTCGGCATCGGAGACAAGCTCTTCGCGTACCCCATGTCGATGGTCCGCACCAAGGGCACCGACAGCGACAAGCTGGTGATGAACGTCAGCAAGGAACGGCTGGAAAAGGCCCCCGGCTTCGACAAGGACAAGTGGCCGAGCTTCGCCGACAACAAGTACACCGGCCAGGTCGACAAGTACTATGACTCGGACAGCCGGCACGAAGGCCAGCAGGCCGGGAACCTCGTTCGCGCGAGCGAGCTGATCGGCAAGGACTTCGACGACACGAAAGGCAAGGAGGCCGGCGAGATCAAGGACCTGATCGTCGACTCGAACAACGGCAAGGTGGAATACGCGGTCGTCGACTTCGACGACTCGTGGGCGAAGAAAACCGACGGCAAGCTCGTCGCGATTCCGCTGAGCAGCATCACCGTCGGCGGCGACAAGAACGACCAGCTCGTCATCCAGACCTCGCCGGACGGCGTCGACATGTCACACGCGTTCACGCGCAACGACTGGCCGGATTTCGGCGACCCCGCCTGGGCGCAGCCGCGCAGCAGCACGTCGACGCAGTCGCCGGGCAGCGCCACGGCACCCACCTCGCAGCGCTCGGCGGGTTCCCCGCGCTCCTGAGTCGCCGATCTTCCTCTTCCACTTCGAGCTGCCGCCCCGCGGCAGCTTTTTTTTTGCCCGCCGTGCGGTCGCGTCATCTCGCGCGGGTCGACAAGCGTCGGGGCCGGCGCGCATCGCTTACCATCGCGCAATGAACGACACCGTCCTGCTCGACACCGATCCGCGCGGCGTGGTCACGCTGACGCTGAACCGACCCGACATCAACAACGCCTACGACGAGGCGCTGATCGACGCCTTGCTGCAGGCACTCGATGCGCTCGACTGTGCCCATACGCCGCGCGCCGTCGTCGTCCAGGCGAACGGGCGTCACTTCCAGGCGGGAGCCGACCTCGGCTGGCTCGCCGACGTCGCGGCACAATCGGCCGCGGTCAACCTGCGGGCGTCGCGCCGTACCGCGGAACTGGTGCACCGGCTGAACACGCTGTCGATTCCGACGATCGCGCTGGTGCAAGGGGCGTGCTTCGGCGGCGGGACGGGCATCATCGCGGCGTGCGACGTCGTCGTCGCGGCCTCGAACGCGATCTTCGCGATCGCCGAGTCGCGCTGGGGCCTGGTCGCCAACATCATCGTCCCGCAGCTCGCCGACGCGATCGGCGTTCGACAACTGCGCCGCTACGCCCTCACCGGCGAGCGCTTCGATGCGACCGAAGCGCTGCGCATCGGGCTCGTGCACGAAGTCGTCCCGCCTGCTTCACTGGCGCAGGCCGGCGAACGCATCGTCGACCAGCTGCTGCGCAACGCGCCCGAAGCTACCTCGCAGACCAAGGCAGTGATCCTGGAACAGGCGCGCGGGGACCTGAGGACGCAGGCTTTCTCGCGACTGGTCGCGCAGCACGCGGCTCGCCGGCAGTCCGACGAAGCCGCCGAAGGTTTCGCTTCGTTCCGCGAGAAGCGCGCGGCACGCTGGTATCCGGGCACGCCGGAAACGAAGACCTGATTCAGGCGTCGCCCCAGACCTCGCGCGCCGTCTCGATGACCAGCGCGAGCTTGGCACGCTGCGCCTCGACGGCGATCACGTTGCCGTGGACGGTGGACGAGAATCCGCATTGCGGCGACAGGCACAGCTGCTCGAGCGGCGCGTGGCGTGCCGCTTCGTCGATGCGCCGCTTGATCGCGTCCTTCGACTCCAGCTCGCCGAGCTTCGTGGTGACGAGCCCGAGCACGACGAACTTGCCCTCGGGCAGGTAGCGCAACGGCTTGAAATCTCCCGAGCGCGCGTCGTCGTACTCGAGGAAATAGGCGTCGACGTTCATCTCGGAGAGCAGCGCCTGCGCGACCGGCTCGTAGCCGCCCTGCGCGGCCCAGGTGCTCTTGAAGTTGCCGCGGCACAGGTGCACGGCCAACGTCATTCCCTCGGGCTTGTGCGCGACGACGCGGTTGATGAAGCCTGCGTAGCGATGCGGCAGTTCGTCGGGATCGTCGCCGCGCGAGCGCGCCGCCTCTCGCATCCGGTCGTCGCAAAGGTAGGCGAGGTTGGTGTCGTCCATCTGCACGTAACGGCAGCCGGCGTCGTACAACGAACGCAGTTCGTCGCCGTAGGCGCGCGCCACGTCGTCGTAGAACTGCGGATCCAGCTCCGGATAGTGCTCGCGACTGATGCCGGCGCGGCCGCCCCGGAAATGCAGCATCGTCGGCGACGGGATGCAAACCTTCGGCAGGTGGCCTGCGGAAACCCGGCTCTTCAGGTACTCGAAGTCGGCGCGCTGGATGTCCTTCACGTGACGCACCCGGTCGACGACACGGATGACGGGCGGAGCGAGCTCCTCGCTGCCGTCGGGCTTTTTCACGGTGACCGGGATGTCGGTCTTCACGCCGCCCAGCTGCTCGAGGAAGTCGATGTGGAAATAGGTGCGGCGATACTCGCCGTCGGTGATGCTCTTCAGCCCGACGTCTTCCTGGAACCGCACGATTTCGGCGATCGCCCTGTCCTCGACGGCACGCAACTGCAGCGCGCTGATCTCTCCGGCAGCGGCCTGCGCACGCGCTTCGAGAAGGTATTTCGGGCGAAGGAAGCTGCCGACGTGATCGGCGCGAAACGGTGGCGTCGTGCGTGGGCTCATCTGCGTTCTCCTCGCGTATTTCCTGCCGTGCCCGGATCGTACCGCGTAGCGCAAAGCGGCGGGCGCGACAGCGCCAGCTGCCACGCACCGTTGCGTCGGGCGCGGCGTCGTTTACAGCGTCCCACCCGGTCGGTAGCATCCGCGCCGGGAGGCGCGCCGAACGAGCACGCCGGAGAGATGATGCACGAGTATCGAAGCGACGTTCTGCTCGTGGGCGGGGGCCTCACCGGCATCGTCGCCGCGATCGAGCTGCTGTCGTCGGGTCGCAGCGTCACGCTGCTGGATCGCGACGTCGAAGCCAGCTTCGGCGGCCTGGCGCGCGAGAGCTTCGGCGGCATCCTGCTGGTCGATACGCGCGAACAGCGCCGTGCGCGGATCCGCGACTCGGTGCCGCTGGCGCTGCGCGACTGGCTGTCCTTCGGCGCCTTCGGCGCCGACCCGCGCGCCGAGCACTGGCCCCGGCAGTGGGCCGAGGCGTACCTGAACGACTGCAACGCCTTCGTCTACCGCTGGCTCCTCGACCTGGGAATCCGCTTCCTGCCGATGCCGCTGTGGGTCGAGCGCGGCCTGTTCGGCGACGGCAATTCGGTGCCGCGCTGGCACGTCGTCTGGGGCAGCGGCGAGCGGCTCGCCACGCGCCTGATCGAAGCGCTGCGATCGCATCCGCGGCAGCAGGCGCTCACGCTGCGCTTCGGGCATCGTGTCGAGTCGCTGCTGGCAGAAGGCGGGCGGATCGCCGGCGCGCGCGGCGTCACCGAAGCCGGCGGTGTCACCGCGGGCGGCGCGGCGGAACCAAGCGGCGAGGAATTTCGCGCGCACGCCGATGCCGTACTCGTCGCCGCCGGCGGGATCAACGGCAGCATCGAGCGCGTGCGGCGGCACTGGCATGCCGACTGGAACCGACCCCCCGAGACGATCCTGAACGGTTCGCACCGCTATGCCGACGGGCGCCTGCACGACGCGGTCGAAGCGATCGGCGGGCGCGTCACCCATCTCGACCGCATGTGGAACTACGCCGCCGGCGTGCATCACTGGGCGCCGCGCAAGCCGCTGCACGGGCTTTCGCTGGTGCCGCCGAAGTCGGCGCTGTGGCTCGACTGGCGCGGCCGGCGCATCGGGCCGATGCCGCTGGTGAGCGGCTTCGACACGCGCGACCTCGTCACGCAGGTGTGCGCGCAACAGCGTGCGTACTCGTGGCAGGTGCTCAACGCGCGGATCGCGCGCAAGGAGCTGGCCGTATCGGGCGCCGAGTTCAATCCGTCGCTGCGCGAGCGCAGCATCGCCGGCTTCGCGCGCGATTCGCTGTTCGGCAATCGCTGGCTCGTCGAGCAGCTGACGCGGCATTGCGAGGACGTCGTCACCGCCGACTCGATCGAATCGCTGGTCGAGCGGATGAACGCGCTGCAGGGCGACGGCGCGGTCGAGCTCGAATCGGTGCGCAAGACGATTCGCGCCTGGGACGGGCAGCTGGCGCGCGGATCGATGCACAACGACGAGCAGCTGCGCCGCATCGAGCACCTGCGTCACTGGCGCGGAGATCGGCTGCGTACCTGCCTTTCGCAGCCGATCGACGACGCGCGCGCGCGTCCGCTGATCGCGATCCGCGAATTCGTGATCAGCCGCAAGAGCCTCGGCGGGATCCAGACCGACCTGTCGTGCCGCGTGCTCGACGCGCAGGGCGCGCCGGTGCCCGGCCTGTACGCGGCCGGCGAAGCGGCGGGTTTCGGCGGCGGCGGAATGCACGGGCTGCGCGCGCTGGAAGGCAGCTTCCTCGGCGGCTGCATCTACGGCGCGCGTCGTGCCGCGCGCGCGATCGCCGGCCACGAGTCGGAGCACCGACCATGAAGAAGACCGCCGCCTGGCTCGCCGTGCACGCGCTGCAGCAGCTCGGCATCCGCTATACCTTCGGCATTCCCGGCGTGCACAACACGGAGCTGTACGACGAGCTGAACAGCGCCGGCTCGCCCGAGCCGGTGCTGGTCACGCACGAAGGCGGCGCCTCGTTCATGGCCGACGCGGTCAGCCGCGCCGCCGACGACACGATCGGCGCGCTGGCGATCGTGCCGGCAGCGGGCCTGACGCACGCGGCGAGCGGAATCGCCGAAGCCTTCGTCGACGGCATCCCGATGCTCGTGCTCACCGGCGGCATCCGCAGCGACACCGACGATCGCTTCAAGCTGCACGAGATCGACCAGCTGGCGATCGCCCGTCCGATCACGAAAGCCGCGTTCCGCGTGCTTCGACACGACGAGGTGGTGCCGACGATCTTCGAGGCCTACCGCATCGCCACCACCGGCACGCCGGGCCCGGTGCTCGTCGAGATCCCGGTGAACCTGCAGATGTTCCCCGGCGACGCCGGCGAGTTGCCGGAACGCGCTGCGCCCGCGGCCCCGCCCGCGCCCGATCCGTCGCTCATCCGCACCGCGGCCGAACTGCTGCTCGGCGCCGCGCATCCCGGCCTGTTCGTCGGCTGGGGCGCGCGCGGCGCGATCGACGAGCTGGTCGAAATCGCCGACGCGCTGCAGGCGCCGGTGGCGACGACGCTGCAGGGGCTCGCGTCGTTTCCCGCCGAGCACCCGCTGCACGTGGGCTTCGGCTTCAGTCCGTCGGCGGTGCCCGCGGCGCGCCACGCATTTCGCGATTGCGACGCGATGCTCGCCGTCGGCACGCGCTTCGCCGAGATTCCGACCGGCAGCTTCGCCGCGCAGGTTCCCGATGCGCTCGTGCACGTCGACATCGATCCGTCGGTGTTCGGCGCCAATCATTCGGCGCGCGTGGCGATCGCCGGCGACGCGAAGCCGGTGCTCGCCGCGCTCGCCGCCGAGCTGCGCCGACTCGGCCCCAGGCCCGCCGACGAGGCACTCGTCGCGCGCATCGCGCGCGACAAGCAGGCGTACCGCGACGAGTGGCTGCGCCACGACAGCGGCGATCGCGTCAACCCGCTGCGCTTCTACGACGAACTGCGCCGCCGCGTGCCGGACGACGCGATCGTCGTGCTCGACGACGGCAACCACACCTACCTGACCGCCGAACTCTTTCCGATCCGTCGCAGCGGCCGGCTGCTCGTCCCCACCGACTTCAACGCGATGGGCTACGCGGTGCCGGCGGCGATCGGCGCCAAGCTCGCGCAGCCCGCGAAGGAAGTTTTCGCGATCGTCGGCGACGGCTGCTTCATGATGAGCTGCATGGAGATCGTCACCGCGACCGTGCGCTCGCTGGGCATCGTCTGGTACGTCTTCTCCGACGGCGCGCTGGCGCAGATCGCGCAGGCGCAGCAGATGCCGTACAACCGCAAGCCGTGCACGGCGCTCGGCGGCCTGAACGTCGAGGGCGTCGCCGCAGCGACCGGGGCGACGTACGTCGCGATGGACAGCGCGGCGCGCGTGGGTCCGGCGATCGACGAGGCGCGACGCCTTGCGCGCGAGGGCCGGCCGACGATCGTCGACGTGCGGATCGACTACTCGAAGCGCACGGCCTTCACCAGCGGTACGGCAGCGTCGACGTTCCGGCGCTTCCCGCTGTCGCAGCGCATCCGCTTCTTGACCCGGGCGCTGGTGCGGCGCGCAACGGGTTAGTGCCGGTTCACACTACGCGGACGGCTCCTGCTCGGCCACCGACTCCTCGATCCACTCACGCCATACCGCCATCAGCACGGCGAGGATCACCGGGCCGATGAACAGCCCGACCAGGCCGAAGGCGGCCAGTCCGCCGAGCACGCCGAACATCACCAGCAGGAACGAGATCCGCGTGGCGTTGCTGATGACGAGCGGACGCACCAGGTTGTCGACCCAGCTGACGACCAGCGTCCCGTACAGCAGCAGCCCGATGCCGTTGAACAGGTCGCCGTGCGCCAGCAGCCACAACCCGATCGTTCCCCAGACGAAGGGCGTGCCGAACGGAATCAGCGCGATCGCCGCCGTGACCGCACCGAGCAGCACCGGCGCGTCGAGCCCGAACCACCAGTACCCGACGCCGGCCACCAGTCCCTGCGCCAGCGCGGTGAGCAGCAATCCCCAGACCACCGCGGTCGTCATGCTGCCGACCGCCGCGAGGTACGGATCGACGCGCGCACCGAGGAAACGATGCAGCACGAGCTGCGCCTGCGCGAGCACCTTCTCGCCGTCGCGGTACAGGAAGAAGACGGTGATCAGCGCGAAGCCCAGCTTGGCGGCGTTGCGGCCGACCCCGCCCACCACGTTCAGCGACTCGGCGGCGCGCGCCTCGACCCAGCCTGCGACCTGCCCGCGAATCGCCGCCGGATCGCGCACGAGCTCGTCGAGCAGGTTCTGCAGCCAGGAACCGAGCAGCGGAATGTCCGCGACGAATTCGGGCAGGCGCAATTCGCCGCGCGACAGCAGGCTCGCCGCGCTGGTGTAGAAGTTCGCCAGCTCGCCGCGCAGCAGCAGTCCGACCCACAGCAGCGGAAGCACGAAGGCCGCGGTAAGCAGGATCGTCATCGCCAGCGCGGCCAGCGTGTTTCGTCCGCCGAGCAGCCGTCGCAGCCGCACGACCAGCGGCCAGGTGACATAGGCGAGGATCAGCGCCCAGGCGATCGGCGCGAGGAACGGACGCACGACGGCATACGAGAGCAGCAGAAGGCCGCCCAACAGGATGCCGAGAATCACGCGGTTGGACAGGCGGCGGGAAGGCACGGCGGGTTGGTTCGGATCCGACAAGGGGCTGCGCGCAGCCCGCTCGCGCGGCGCGCGCACGCCACAATGCCACACCCCGGCGCGCGCCATCGCGTCGCGCAACGCTTCGAGCACGAGAAGACGCTGCCGGCGGACGCGCCGCAGGCGCGCGAGCATCACGAGCGATCGATTCGCTTGATCCAGATCGTATTGCGCGGCAGGCGCGCCGCCTAGCATCCGCGGCATGCGGCTGTCGATGCGTCACCTGCGGCTCTGGAGCCTGATCGTCCTCGTGACGATGCTCTACGGCACGCTCGTGCCGGGGCTGGCGCAGGCCTTCGGCCAGGCGCCCGACGACTGGCTCGAAGTCTGCACGCCCGGCGGCACCAGACTCGTCGCCGCGGACACGCTCGCCGATTCTTCCGGCGAGCAGCCGCCCGCGACGCGCGGCGCGTGCCCGTTCTGTCTTTCGGGCGCGCACGCAGCCGTCGTTCCGGCGATGCATCGCATCGCGTTCGGCACCCCCGAGCTTGCGGTACTGCTGCCCCGGGCCACTGTCGCCGTTGCGTCGTCGTTCCCGCCGCGCACCCCCGCGCAGCCGCGAGCTCCTCCGGCGCTCGGCTGATCCTGCCTGCGGCCTGCACGCAGGCCGACCTCCCCGGCGCGCGGTCCCGGCGCGCTCCATCGACGCTCGACTGCGGCGCCTGATCCGCGCGCCGCGTCCGGCGCATCCGGAGCCGCTCGCCGTCCATGGCAGCGAAGGCCGAAACCTTCGCGGACGATCCCATCAGGAGCACTGCGGGTGCTGCTCGAATCACGAAAGTCGACGGGTTGCGTCGCGCTGTGTGCGCTCGCTTCGTCCGTCACGCCCGTCGCGGCGGGCGAAGAACCGACCACGCTGGACCGAATAACGGTCACCGACTCGGCGATCGAGGACCGCTTCGATCCCGGCACGACGGACCCGACGTCGCGCGCGCGCATCGACCAGGCGCAGGTCGAGCGCCAGCAGGCGAAGAACCTCATCGAGATCCTGGGCTCGGTCAGCGGCGTCACCGCCGACCTGCAGGGCGACGGCGAGACGATCAAGATCAAGCTGCGCGGCATCGAGAACCAGCGCTTCATGGGCGAGAAGCCGGGCGTGGCGATCGTCGTCGACGGCGTGCCCGTGTTCGAGCGCACCGGCAAGGTCAACATCGACCTGGACAACATCGAGCGCATCGAGGTGGTCAAGGGCGCCGCCTCGTACCTGTACGGCGACGACGCGCTCGCCGGCGCGGTGATGATCACGACCCGGCGCGGCGCCGGCCAGCGCGGACTGCGCGTGGACGCCGACCGCGGCGCCTTCGGCTATCGCCGTCATCTGCTGCACGCGGGCTTTGCCGGCGACGCGCTGTCCGGCCACGTGCAGTACGGCGAGCGCGAACAGGACGGCTACTACTACCTGTCGTCGACGCACGCACGAACCTGGTCGGGACACCTGCAGTACGCGCTCGACGACGCCAGCGACCTGTCGCTCGGCTTCGAGAAATCGGAGCGCTTCCGCGACCGTGAAGGCAGCGTCACCGGCGTGACGGCGGCCACGCTCGACCCGACCGGACGCAACGAAGGCCGCGGATACACGCGCAACTTCGATGTGGACCTCTCGCGCTGGAACCTGCGCTACTCGCGCGACCTCGACGAGCGCAGCCAGCTGATGGCCGTCGTCTACGAATATCGCGACGACACGTCGTTCTGGTCGGCACCGATGCGCTTCGACGCGGCCGGCCGTCCGACCACCGACGTGGACGACTACAGCGCGCTGAACGACTACCGGCAGACACAGCGCGGAGCCAAGGCCGAATACCGGGTGAGCCTGCCGCGCTTCGCACTGATGGGCGGGCTCGACCTGCGCCGCAACGCCTTCGACAACGACAACCGGGCGCTGAACAGCTTCCGCACGACGCCGCGCGGACCGGTGACGGCGGCCGGCACGCAACTGGCCGACGACGAGACCCGCGAGCGGATGCGCGCGCTGTACGGCGAGGCGAAGTTCGCGCTGGGCAACGCGACGGTGGCGACGATGAATGTCCGCCGGGACCGCGTCGACGTCGATTTCGACGCGGCACCGGTGGCGGGCAACGGCAATCGCGCGGTGTCCGCCGGCCGCGCGTTCGAGGTCGACAGCTATCGGGCCGGCGTCACGCACGCGCTGGGGCCCTCGAGCTCGCTGTTCGCCGCGGCCTCCACCGGATTCCGGCTGCCGACGGCGGAGCAGTTGTATCGCGGCGAGACGACGACCAACGCATGGGTGCACAGCAACCCCGACCTGCGCCCGGAGCAGGCGATCAGCCTCGAGATCGGTGCACGGCATCGCAGGTCGATCGTCGGTTGGGACACGAGCTTCGCCGCCT
This sequence comes from Burkholderiaceae bacterium, assembly GCA_023954015.1. Lineage (GTDB taxonomy): Bacteria > Pseudomonadota > Gammaproteobacteria > Burkholderiales > Burkholderiaceae_E > Zeimonas. The sequence continues at coordinate 49,299 of JAMLIS010000005.1, read as the reverse complement.
CGGTGTTCCAGATCGACCGCGACGACTTCATCCTCGATTCGAACGGGCAGTACGCGTCGACCGGCACGACGATCGGCGGCGGTTCGCAGTTCCGCAACATCGGCGGCGCGCGCAGCCGCGGGCTCGAACTGGAAGCGAGAACCACCGCGCACGCCGGATGGGCCTTCGAGGCGGCGCTGAGCTTCCTCGATGCGCGGTTCACGCGCTACGATGACTTCTTCCTGTCGCTGGGCAACGCGAACGGCCGCTTCGTCGCCGACCCGACACCGGCGCAGCGCGCCGATCCGTCGTTCTGGCGCAGCAACTACACCGTCGTCGCGCACGACAACGGCGGAAAGCGCATTCCTCGCGCAGCGCCGCGCACGCTCGACCTGCGAGCGCACTGGTTTCCCGCACCCGGCTGGGCGGTCACCGGCGAACTCGACGCGCGCGCGCGGTCGTGGGCCGACGAGATCAACCAGGAGCGCTGGCCGGGCTTCACGCTGTTCCACGCGAGCGCCCGCTACGAAAGGAAGCTGCCCGGCCCGAGCGGAACGCGCCTGACGCTGTTCGCGCGCGTGGAAAACGTCTTCGACAAGCGCCACTGGCTGATCGCGCGCGGCACCGGCGACGCGAACTACGACGGCCGCTACGACCGCGAAGACCTGTCGATCGTTCCCGACCCGGGGCGCACCTGGCGCGTCGGCCTGTCGCTTCGCTACTGAAGGAGCTCTCCCGATGGATTCGATCCGTGCGCTGGTCGACTGGGGCGTCATCGGCACGCTGCTCGCGGCGAGCGTCGTCGCGCTCGCCGTGGCAACCGAGCGCTGGCGCTACATCCGGCGCGTCGACGCCGCTTCGTACGAGAGCCGCGTTCGCCTCGAAGCCGATCTCACCGCGCGCCTGAACTGGATCGCGACGATCGCCTCGAACGCACCCTATCTCGGGCTGCTCGGCACGGTGCTCGGCATCATGCTGACCTTCCACGGGCTGGGCGCCGGAGACGCCCTGGATGCACGAACCATCATGGGCGGCCTCGCACTCGCGCTGAAGGCCACCGCAGCGGGCATCGCCGTCGCGATTCCCTGCGTCGTCGCCAACAACGTGCTGCGCCGTCGCGTTCGCGAGCGCCTCGTCGACTTCGACGAAGCGCGCGGAGGCTGAGCCGGTGGACGAACGAGAGTTCGACGAGATCAACGTCGTCCCGCTCGTCGACGTGATGCTCGTACTGCTCGCTATCGTGCTGACGACGGCGAGCTTCGTGGCCAGCGGGCGCATTCCGGTGGAACTTGCGCAGGCGCGCAGCGCGCAACCCGCGCAGGCCGCGCCGCTCGTGCTCACCTACACGCACGAGCAGCGCCTGTACCTGGGCGACGCACCGGTGGACGACCTTCCGACGGCGCTTGCCGCGCATTCGCGCGACGAGAACGTCGTCGTCCGCGCCGACGGGCGACTTGCGCTGTCGGCCTTCGTCGAGCTCGCCGACCGCGTCCGCTCGCTCGGTTTCGAGCGGGTGAGCGTCGAGGTGCGGCGTCCGTGAACGCGGTCGCACCGCGAAGGCTCGCGCCGGCGCCGGTCGCCGTGCGCGACTGGCTCGCGTCGGTCGCGGCGCACGCCGCACTGCTGGCGGCGCTCGCATGGGGGGCGGCGCACGTCCACGGCCCGCACGCGCAACCGGCGCCGGTGCCGATCCGGTGGGTCGACGCAGCGCCGGAACCTCGGGCGGCCGATGCGATCGACTCCGCCGCTGCGTCGTCGATGCCGCCGGTCGTGAACGAAGTCCCGGCACCGGTTGCCGAACCGGTTGCCGCCGCAGTTGCGGCGCCGGTTGACGCGCCGGTTGGCACGCCCGCCGCCGCACCGCCGCTCGCCACGCCGCGCCCGCCGGTGCGGGCGGCATCATCGGCGCGCTCGCGACACGCGGCGAGCGAGCGCCGTGCCGGCGCAGCGCCCACGCGCGTGCCGCAACCGCGATCGACCGCGTCTCTCGGGGCGCCCGCCTCGGCCGCCGAAGCGCCTGCTTCGCCGGAGCAACGCAGCGCGCCGTCGACCGCCGCCGGCGCCGACGCCGATCCATCGCCGCCGGCCGCGCCTCCCGTCGCGGCACGCCCCGCCATTGCGCCCGGCATTGCGGCCGCTGCCGAACCGGTTCCCGCACCGCCTGCGCACGCGAACGAAGCATCGCGCTGGCGCAGCGACCTCGAAGCCCTGCTCATCGCACAGAAGCGCTATCCGCGGCAGGCACGACGAATGGGCCAGCAGGGCGTCGTCACCATCCACGCGCAGTTTGCCGCCGACGGCGAACTGCTGGACTGCGAAGTCGCGTCGAGCTCGGGCTTTCGCACGCTGGACGAGGCCGCGGTCGCGCTCGTTCGCGTCGCCGCCGGGCAACTGCGCACGAGCAGCGTGCCCGGCAGCCGGGCGCAACTGCGGATCCCGATCGCCTACGAACTGAACGGACGCGGCAGATGAACCGAATCCTCGCGGCGATCGCCGCCGCGCTCGCACTCTGCACTGCGGCAATTTCGGCCGTGCCCGCCGCCGACCCACCGATCGCAGGCACGTCGATCACGGGCACGGCGGACACCGGCACGCCGATCGAGGGCGCCGCCCCGCAATCGGCGAACTCGTCGGTCCGGGTCGCGCTGCTGTCGACGAAGATGGTGCTCGAACGCAAGTTTCGTCTGCTCGAGGAGGCCGCACGCGGGCAGGGCGTGCAGCTGGCCTGGACGCGCGTCGACGTCGAAGGCGAGGCCGGCGTCGCACGCGCGCTCGAAGGCGCCGCCTTCGTGCTGATCGACGCGCCGCGCGCCGACGACCAGGCGCAAGTCGAGCGCATCGCCGGCACGCGCCTGCGCGAAGCGGCGCTGCCCGGCGTGGGCATCCACGTGATGAATCCGCCGACGCGGCTGCGTGCGCTGGGCATAGCCCCCGCCGCGGCGCAGCGCGTCTTCGACTACTACGTCGGCGGCATGCGCGAAAACCACGAGCGGCTCTTCCGCTACCTGCATGCGCTGGCTGCCGACGACGGCAGCGCCGCCCGCGTCGAGCCGCCGATCGCGCTGCCCACCGCCGGCATCTACCACCCGGAGCACGACGCGGGCGTCGTCGAGACGCTGCCGGAATACCTCGACTGGTGGCAGCGGCGTTTCGGCCGGACCTGGCAGAACCGACCCGTGATCGGCATCGAGATCTCGTCGAGCTACCTCTCCGACGGACAGACGCGCACGGTCGACGAGACGCTGCGCGCGATCGAGTCGGCGGGCGCACTGCCGATCGCGTTCTATCGCGCATCGCGCATCGCGCGCTCGCGTTCCGACGCGACCAAACCCGCCGCGCGGCCGTCTCCGGGCGCGGCCGACGAAGGCTTCCCGAACCCGCGACGCGACGAGCGTCCGGTGCAGGACGAGCCGCTCGTCCTGCTCGACGGCCGTCCGATCGTGCACGTGATGCTCGTGCACACTTTCCTCGGCATCGATCCCGATGCGCGCAGGGCCTGGCACCGCTCGCTCGACGTTGCCGCGATCCCCGTGCTCGGCTACCGCAACGGCGGCCGCGACGACTATCTCGTCGACCCGGTCGGCGTGAGCCGCTTCGAGTTGCCGTTCACGCTGACGAACGCCGAGTACGCCGGACTGCAGGATCCGGTCGTGCTGGCGGCGAACGACGGCGGCGAGCTCGTGCCCATCCCGGAGCAGCTCGACCTGCTCGTCGGCAAGGCTCTGCGGCTGGCGAAGCTGCGCACGATGCGCAATGCCGACAAGCGGCTCGCGCTCTTCTACTGGAACCACCCGCCCGGCGAGACGAACCAGGGCGCGTCGAACCTGAACGTTCCGCGTTCGATCGAGCACCTCGTCGAGCGGCTGCGCACGCTCGGCTACGCGATCGACGCGGCGAGCGAGCAGGCGCTGATCGACGCGAGCGCGGCGATGCTGCGCCCCGCGTACCGGCCGGGCACGCTCGATTCGTTGACGAGGACCGCGCACTGGGCGTTCCTGCCGCTGGCCGATTACGAGCGCTGGTACGCGACGCTGCCGGCAAGCGTCCGTGCGCGCATCGACGCGGCCTGGGGCGCGCCGCAGCGCAGCGCCTGGATCGCCGAGCGCGACGGCGTTCGCGGCTTCGTCGTCCCGCGCCTGGACCTCGGTGCGCTCGTCGTGCTGCCGCAGCCGATGCGCGCCGAGACGGCCGCCGGCGGCGACGAGAAGAAGCTCTTTCACGACACGAAGATGCCGCCGAACCATTTCTACCTGGCGACCTACCTCTGGGTGCGCGAGCGTCACTCGGCCGATGCGATCGTGCACTTCGGCACGCACGGCACGCAGGAATGGCTTCCCGGAAAGGAGCGCGGCCTGTGGGCGTACGACGACCCGAACCTGCTGGTCGGCAACGTGCCGGTCGTCTATCCGTACATCGTCGACAATGTCGCCGAGGCGATGCACGTGAAGCGCCGCGGGCGCGGGGTCATCGTCAGCCACCAGACGCCGCCGTTCGCGCCGGCGGGACTCGCCGACGAGAATGCCGCGCTCGACGCGCTGCTGCGCGAGCACGACGCGGTCGACGAAGGCCCGGTACGCGAGCACCTGCGCGAGCGCATCGTCGAGGCCGCGCGCGAAGCCGGCCTGCTCGCAGACCTCGGAGAGAGCGCCGAGACGGCCCTCGGCGACTTCGACCGCATCGCACGCGCGCTGCACGATCGTCTCGAGGAGCTCGGCAGCGCGGTGCAGCCGCTCGGACTGCATACGCTCGGGCGGGATGCGCCGCGCGAGCACCGGGTGAGCAACGTGATGCAGATGCTCGGCGAGCCGCTGTACGCGCGCACCGCGCCCGGCGCCGACGCCTTCCGTGGCGACTACCGCCGGCTCGCCGACAGCGCGCCGTACCGTTTCGTCGACGAATACGTCTTCGACGACGCGCGAACGCCCGACGCGATCGCCGACCCCGACCTGCGCGCGCTCGCCGTCCGGGGGCGCGAACATCGCAAGGCGCTGCGCGCCGAGGTCGAGATCGACGCCGTCGCGCGTGCGTTGTCGGCGCGCTGGGTCGACCCGTCGTACGGCGGCGATCCGATCCGCAATCCCGACGCGCTGCCGACCGGGCGCAACGTCTACGGCTTCGATCCGTCGCGCATCCCGACGCGCGCAGCCTGGGAAGCCGGAATGCGAGCCGTCGACGAGCTGATCGAGACGCATCGCGCGAGCCACGGCAGCGCGCCGCGCAAGCTCGCGTTCACGCTGTGGAGTACCGAGACCATGCGCCATCTCGGCATCCTCGAGGCGCAGGTGCTCTACGCGCTCGGGATGCGGCCGCAGTGGGACGCGGGCGGCCGCGTGGTCGGCGTCGAACCGATCCCGCTCGCCACGCTCGGCCGCCCGCGCATCGACACGGTGGTCTCGATCACCGGGTTGTACCGCGACCAGTTTCCGAACGCGATGGAACTGCTGTCGCGCGCGGTCGTGCTCGCCGCTTCGCTCGACGAGCCGTCGTTCGACAATCCGGTGCGCGTCAACGTCGAGCGCATCGCCGCGTCGCTGCTCGCGCGCGGCGTCGACCCGCGGGCGGCACGCGACGCGGCGCTGACGCGCATCTTCGGCAACGAGAGCGGCGACTACGGAACGCGCGTTCCCGAGGCGACGCTCGCCTCCGATCAGTGGAACGAAGGCGACGGCAAGCTCGAGACGCTGTACCTGTCGCGCATGTCGTGGGGCTACGGGCCCGACCCGGCGCGCTGGAGCACGAAGCCGCGCGACGGCGCAGGCGCGACGGTCGACGCGTACGCCGAGCACCTGCGCGGCACCGACGCGGCGGTGTTCTCGCGCTCGTCGAACCTGCGCGGACTGCTCGACACCGACCATCCGTTCGAATACCTGGGCGGGATCTCGAACGCCGTGCGCTTTCTCGACGGTCGCAGTCCGCAGCTGTACGTCTCGAACCTGCGCGACCCGAAGCGCGCCCGTCTGCAGAACGCGTCGACCTTCCTCGCCACCGAGCTGCGCTCGGTCTACCAGCACCCGAACTGGATCGCGCAGATGCGCGCCGAAGGCTACGCGGGAACCCTGCAGCTGCTCAGCGCCGTGAACAACTTCTGGGGCTGGCAGGCGATGGACCGCAACGTCGTTCGCGACGACCAGTGGCAGGCGTTCCACGAGATCTACGTGAAGGACCGCTACCGGCTCGGCACGCGCGAGTGGTTCGAGGACGCGAACCCGGCGGCGCTCGCGCAGATCGCCGAGCGCATGCTCGAGGCGATCCGCAAGGGCTACTGGCGCGCCGACGAGACGACCGAACGCGAACTGGTGCAGCTGTGGAGCGAGATCGCGCAGCGGCACGACGTGCACACGGCGAACCAGGCCTTCGTCGCGCATGTCGAGCAGCTGGCGCGGGGCTACGGGCTCGACGGGGCGCAGCAGGCGCAGTCCGACGAATCGGCCTCCGAAACGCCGCTCGAGCGCGTACGCGGCCAGGAGCTGCGCGAAGTGCCGCGCGAAGAGCCCGCCGAAGCACCCGTCGCCTGGACCTACGCGGCCTGGCTCGCGCTGATCGTCGCGGCCGGCGCCGCGCTGCAGACGCTGGGCGTCTGGCGCGACCGCCGCCTGCCGATGCCGGCCGGCTGACGCCGGCAGTCCCGAAACGCGCCCTTCACTGCCTGTTTCCTTTCACCCTCGGTAGCCTCATGAACACCATCGAAAGCTTCCTCTACGAGATCTCGCGCTTCTTCCTGGCGCCCGTGCTGATCCTGCTGGCGGCGATGTTCGCCTACGCGCTGTACTGCCTCGGCGCACTCGTCGCCGAAGCTGCGCTGCGCCGGCTGCGCGGCCACGGCCGCCGCCCGCTCGCCCGCTGGCTGCACGCGCGGCCCGAGGCGAGCCCCGAGCGGCTCGAGCTGCACGTGCTGCGCCGCCTGGAGATGCAGCGCATCGTCAGCCGCACCGCTCCGATGCTCGGGCTGGTCGCGACGATGATCCCGATGGGACCGGCGCTCGTTTCGGTCGCATCGGGCAACGCACAGGGAATGGCAGAGAACCTGGTGGTCGCTTTCTCCGCGGTGATCGTCGCGCTGCTGTCGGCGTCGATCACCTTCGTCGTGCAGTCGGTGCGCCGGCGCTGGCTGCTCGAGGAGCTCGACACGCTGCTCGACGCACGCGGAGCGAGCCGTGCGTGAGCGGCGCATCGGCATCGAGATCCTGTCGGACGACGACGGCGACGACCCGATCCTGAGCGTCGTCAACATCGTCGACGTCTTCCTCGTGGTCATCGCCGTACTGCTGATCGCCGTGCTGGAGAACCCGTTGAATCCGTTCGCGACGCAGGACGTCATCGTGCTGCGCAACCCGGGCGAGGCCGACATGAGCATGCTCGTGCGCGAAGGCAAGGAACTGAAGGAATACCGCTCGTCCGGCCAGATCGGCGAGGGCGAGGGAGCGAAGGCCGGGACGGCTTACCGGTTGCGCAACGGATCGATGGTGTACGTGCCGGAAGCCCGGGCCGCCGCAAACCCGTCGCGCGTCGACGACGCAGCGGCGAACGCCGCTCGCACGCGCCCCGCGAGCCCCTGACGGCAACAGGGAGACCCTCGAAGCGTAATCCGTTCGGCGGATCGCGCGCACGGCTGCACTGGAGCATCCTTCTCACGCTCGCGGCGAGCCGGGAGACGCAGGTGCCTCCGATGAACGCCATCGTCGAACCCACTCGTCACAGGTTGTCGTGCTGGAAGCCCCGTTCGTCATCGACGTCTTCGCGTTACCGCAGGTTTCGCTGCACTCCCGCGAAATCTGGCGCTGAGGCCCTTCACATGCTGCGCCGGTACTGCCCGCCGACCTCGAAGAGCGCGTGGGTGATCTGCCCGAGCGAACAGACGCGCACTGCGTCGATCAGCACCTCGAACACGTTGCCGTCGGCGATCACCGTGTCCTTCAGGCGTTGCAGCATCGCCGGCGCCTCGCCCGCGTGGCGTGCGTGGAAGTCGGCGAGCCGCGCGAGCTGGCTGCGCTTTTCTTCCTCGGTGGAGCGCGCCAGCTCGATGTGATCGGGCACCGGCTCGCCGTGCGGGTTGCGGAAGGTGTTCACGCCGATGATCGGGTACTCGCCGGTGTGCTTGAGCGACTCGTAATGCAGGCTCTCGTCCTGGATGCGTCCGCGCTGGTAGCCCGTCTCCATCGCGCCGAGCACGCCGCCGCGCTCGGAGATGCGCTCGAACTCGGCGAGCACCGCCTCCTCGACGAGTTCGGTGAGCTCGTCGATGACGAACGCGCCCTGGATCGGGTTCTCGTTCTTCGCCAACCCCCATTCGCGGTTGATGATCAGCTGGATCGCCATCGCGCGGCGCACGCTCTCCTCGGTGGGAGTCGTGATCGCCTCGTCGTACGCGTTCGTGTGCAGGCTGTTGGCGTTGTCGTAGGTGGCGATCAGCGCCTGCAGCGTCGTGCGGATGTCGTTGAACGCGATCTCCTGCGCGTGCAGGCTGCGCCCGCTCGTCTGGCAGTGGTACTTCAGCTTCTGGCTGCGTTCGTTCGCGCCGTAGCGTTCGCGCATCGCCACCGACCAGATGCGGCGCGCGACGCGCCCCATGACGTTGTACTCCGGGTCCATCCCGTTGGAGAAGAAGAACGACAGGTTCGGCGCGAAGTCGTCGATGTGCATGCCGCGCGCCAGGTACGCCTCGACGAAGGTGAAGCCGTTCGACAGCGTGAACGCCAGCTGGCTGATCGGGTTCGCCCCGGCCTCGGCGATGTGATAGCCCGAGATGCTCACCGAGTAGAAATTGCGCACGTCGTGGTGCACGAAGTACTCGGCGATGTCGCCCATCACCTTCAGGCTGAACTCGGTGGAGAAGATGCAGGTGTTCTGGCCCTGGTCTTCCTTCAGGATGTCGGCCTGCACGGTGCCGCGCACGGTGGACAGCGTCCATTCGCGGATCTTCGCCAGCTCGTCGTCGGTAGGCTCGCGGCCGTTGTCGGTGCGAAACTTGTCGAGCTGCTGGTCGATCGCCGTGTTCAGGAACATCGCGAGGATCGTCGGCGCCGGGCCGTTGATCGTCATGCTCACGCTGGTGGCCGGATCGCAAAGATCGAAGCCCGAATAGAGCACCTTCATGTCGTCGAGGGTGGCGATGCTCACGCCCGAATTGCCGACCTTGCCGTAGATGTCGGGCCGCGGGTCGGGATCGTGGCCATACAGCGTCACCGAGTCGAAAGCGGTGGACAGGCGCTTGGCCGGCATGCCCTCGGAGAGCAGCTGGAAGCGCCGGTTGGTGCGGAAGGGATCGCCCTCGCCGGCGAACATGCGCGTGGGGTCCTCGTTCTCGCGCTTGAACGCGAAGACGCCCGCGGTATACGGAAACGACCCGGGAACGTTCTCGAGCAGCAGCCACTTCAGCAGCTCGCCGTGGTCCTCCCACGTCGGCAGCGCGACCTTGCGGATCTTCGTGCCCGACAGCGACGTCCAGGTGAGCTTCGTGCGCAGTTCGCGGTCGCGGATCTTCACGACGTATTCGTCGCCCGCATAGGCCTTCTGCATCTGCGGCCACATCGCGAGCAGCTTGCGCGAGGCGGCGTCGAGCGCCTGCTCGCGCCGGTCGGCGAGCGAGGCGACCGTGTCGCGCGCGCCGCTGCGCGCCGCGTCGTCTTCCTCGAGCAGCCGGGCCGAAGCGCGCAACTGCTGCACCTCGCGCGCAATCCGCGCCTGCTCGCGCGCGTGGCGCTTGTATCCGCGCACGATCTCGGCGATGTCGGCCAGGTAGCGCACGCGCGCCGGCGGCACGAGAACGGTGCGGTGCGTCGAATGCCGCACGCCGACGCGCGGCAGCCTTCCCGCCGGATGGCCTTCGTCGTCCAGCTCGATCGACAGGCCGTTGTCGACGAGCCGCGCAAGCATCGCCTGGTAGAGCGCGGTGACGCCGTCGTCGTTGAAATGCGAGGCCTGCGTGCCGAACACCGGCATCTGCTCCGGTCGCTTGCCGAAGGCCTCGTGGTTGCGCTGGTACTGCTTCGAGACGTCGCGCAGCGCGTCCATCGCGCCCTTGCGGTCGAACTTGTTGATCGCGACGAAGTCGGCGAAGTCGAGCATGTCGATCTTCTCGAGCTGGCTCGCGGCACCGAACTCGGGCGTCATCACATAGAGCGAAACGTCGACGAGCGGCACGATCGCCGCGTCGCCCTGCCCGATGCCCGAGGTCTCGACGACGATCAGGTCGAAGCCGGCCACTTTGCAGGCGGCGATCGCATCGGGCAGCGCCGGGCTGATCTCGCTGCCCGCATCGCGCGTGGCGAGCGAGCGCATGTAGACGTTCGGATGGTCGATAGCGTTCATCCGGATGCGATCGCCCAGCAGCGCGCCGCCGCTCTTGCGCCGCGTCGGGTCGACCGACAGGATCGCGAGCTTCAGACGGTCGTCGTGGTCGAGCCGGAAGCGGCGCACGAGCTCGTCGGTGAGCGAGCTCTTGCCCGCGCCGCCGGTTCCGGTGATGCCGAGCACCGGGGTGGCGATCGTGTCGGCGCGCCGGTGCAGCTCGTTGCGCCAGGATGCGAACTGCTCGTCGTCGCGCCCTTCGGCGCGGCCGAGCTCGAGCGCGGTGATCGCCTGCGCGAGCTTTCGCGTCGAGCCGGCGATCTCGTCGACGGTGAGCGGCGCGTATTTCGAGAGATCCTCGTCGCAGCGCGCGAGCATGTCGCGGATCATTCCCTGCAGCCCCATGCGCTGGCCGTCCTCGGGGCTGTAGATGCGCGCCACGCCGTAGTCGTGCAGCTGCGCGATCTCCGCCGGAACGATGACGCCGCCACCGCCGCCGAAGACCTTCACGTGACCGGCGCCCGCTTCGCGCAGCAGGTCGATCATGTACTCGAAATACTCGACGTGACCGCCCTGGTAGGACGAGACCGCGATCGCGTGCGCGTCTTCCTGCAGCGCGCAGTCGACGATCTCGCGCACCGAACGGTTGTGCCCGAGGTGGATCACCTCGGCGCCCAGGCCCTGCAGGATGCGCCGCATGATGTTGATCGACGCGTCGTGGCCGTCGAAGAGCGAGGCGGCGGTGACGAAGCGCACCTTGTTCTTCAGCCGATAGTCGGCCAGTTGCTTCTGGTCGGACAGGTCGGTCATGCGAGCCCCCGGGGGAAATGCCTGCGAACCCGTAGTGTAGGTTGCGCGGCCGCCGGCGACGGCGGGGCCGTACCCGGCCATGTAGTATCGGCCGAAACCGAACGACGATGCCCCCGCACTCCGCTCCCGACTCGCCGATGCTGCGCCGAGCCTTCGGCTGCTTCCCGACCGGCGTCACCGTGGTGACGACGCGCGCTGCCGACGGCAGCTTCGCCGGGCTCACGGTGAACTCGTACACCTCGCTGTCGCTCGATCCGCCGCTGGTGCTGTGGGCGCTCGGCTCGCGCAGCGCGAGCCTGCGGGTTTTCGAGGCGGCGACGCACTTCGCGATCAACATCCTGGCCGAAGACCAGGCGTGGCTTTCGCGTCGCTTCGCGACGAAATCGCGCGACAAGTTCCACGGACTGGGAATCCGCGCGGGCATCGAGGGCGTGCCGCTGCTCGACGGCTGCTCGGCGCACATCGAATGCCGGATGCATTCGGCGCAGCCCGGAGGCGATCACCTGCTCTTCGTCGGAAAGGTCGAGCGCGTCGACGTGCTCTCGCGATCGCCGCTGCTCTACGTCGGCGGACGCTATCGCAGGATCGGGCTGCCGGCGGACTGAGAGGCCTTCGGCCGGACCTCGATGCCGTAGACGTCCCGCAACCAAGCGCCGTATGCGTCCATGTCGACGCGGCCGACCAGCGAAGGCCATCCGTCCGCATCGCGCCGGCGCCGCGGGAAGCGGACGAGGAAGGCGCCCGATTCCCTCCAGTCGAGCCCCGGGACGACGGCTTCGCGCTGCCTGCTCAGCAGGGTGACGCTGCCGGCCGAATCGCGCCGGTAGACGCCGCGATCGCTGCCGCCGACGTAGTCGCGTCCGTGCACGAACGGCTCGGTGACGACCGAATGCGCGGCGGACGGATCGCGCACGGCGACGCCGAGCGACTGCGCCATGCGCGTCATCCAGACGAGGGCCACGTCGGAGAGGTCGCCCTCGGCATTGCCGCCGCCGATGTCGGCGTGGCTGCCGACGAAGCCGCGCTCGACCACCCAGGCCGAGCTGCCGCGCGCCGACTCGAGCGGGAACAGCGTGCGCTGCTCGTTCAATGCGACCGCGTGGTAGGTCGCGCGAACGGCAGACGGGATCGCGAGCTGCCAGCGCGCGTTCTCCCGGCCCAGGACGCCGAACTGCGCCACCGTGTCCCACAGCCCGAGGAAGCGCAGGTCGAGGCAGATGCCGCGCGAGCGGAAATGGCCGGCATCGATCATCGCCGACACGCGATTGACGAAGTCGCGCGCCATCGCCGCGCCCCTCGAGAAGCCGATGACGTCGACCGGCGCGATGCGGCCGATCCACGCGTCGTCGAGGAAACGGTCGAGCGTTCCGATCATCCAGTCGACGCGCTCGCGCGCCGTGCGCGCCTCGGCCCAGTCGAGCGGCGTCGCGGCGATGCCGCTCGATTCGTCGTCGCGCCCGACACCGGCCATGTACCACTTGTCGGGGTCGTCGGAAGCCTCGAAGAACTTGCGAACGTTCGAGATGTCGGCGCCGTCGACGCCGTTTGCGCCGTTGCCGGTGCCGTCGAAGGCGAACAGCAGCAGTCCGAGCGGATCGATCGCGACGAGCGGATTTCCGTCGGCATACGCGTAGGGATCGAGCCCGGCGGCCAGGCCCAGCGGATCCGGTTCGAGGTAGCGCCCGCTGTCCGGATCGTAGCTGCGCAGCAGGTTGTCGTGCAGGCCGGTCTCCGCGTCGTGGTACTGGCCGGGCAGGCGCAACGGCTGCCGGAAGGCGCCGGACTCCCGCACGATGGCACCCCACGCATCGCGTTCTCCTCGCCATACGACACGCGCGGCTTCGTCGGTCGCGGCGATCGGCGCACCGAGATGGTCGTCGTGCAGCCAGACGATCGCGGTCTGCGTCCCGAGATGCTCGAGCACGGCGACCGGAAGCCCGTCCCAGTACACGTATTGGCGCGACACGCGCCCATCGCCGTCGGTCTCGGCCGCCAGCCGCTGATCGCGGTACAGGAACCCGCGCGCGGCGATCGCCGCGGCACGCGCGCCATCCGCGGCGCTCGACGCCTGCGGCGTGCGCTCGACCTGCTTGGCGATCCTGCGTCCGAAGGCGTCGTAGCGGTAGCGCGCATGCACGCCCGGACCCCGCGCATCGACGATGCGTCGCTGGGCGCCGTAGCGCAACGCGAGCGCGCCGTACCGCTCGGGCAGGCCGGTCGCGTCGCGCGGCGTCGAAACGGCACCGACGACATCGCTGCCGTCGCGCCGGCGCGTCGACACCCGCGCACCGAGTGCGTCGAGCGCGAAATACTCGACGTGCACCGCCCGAGCTGCATCGACCGGGTCTTCGGACGATGCGTGCCGCTCGCGGACGATCAGCCGGCCGAAGCGGTCGTAGGCGTAGCGGTCTTCGCCGTCTTCGTGCGCGATCGACAGCGGCAACCCGTCGACCCAGTGCAGCCGGCGAAAGGGCAGCAGCTGCGCCGCATCGGCCGCCGCATCGGCCGCCACAGGCCCGGCGGCGCCGCGTCGCGTCCAGGCAAGCGACGCCGGATGGCCGGTCGCATCGTCGCGGCGCTCGAAGCGCACGCCGTTGCCGAAGTCGAGCCGCGTCGCTCCTGCCTGCCCGGAAGTCTCGCGTCGAACCAGCGAGCGGAACTCGCCGGCCCCGGGGACCGCCAGTTCGAGCGCTTCGCGCCGCCCCAGCGCATCGTAGCGATGCCTCAGGCGCGAGCCGTCGGCGAGCCACTGCAGGACCAGCCGCCCGCGCGCGTCGTACTCGAGCCGCTCGTGGAACCGGCGGCCGTCGCGCGTGTCGAGGCGTTCGACGACGCGGCCTTCGTCGTCGTGCCGGACGATCGAACGCTGCCCGTCGTGCTCGATCGCGAACAGTTGCGCGCCCTCGTAGCGGAAGGTCGTTTGCGCGCGTTGCTCGCCCGAGCGCTGCAGCCGGCGCACGAGGCGCCCGCCCGCGTCGTGCTCGCGCGTGTCGAGGCTGCCGTCGGCGAAGGCGATGCTCGACAGCCGCCCGAAGCCGTCGTAGCGATAGCGCTTGCGCCCTTCGTACGGCGACCGCGTTTCGACGAGCCGGCCGAGGTCGTCGTACAGCCGCTCGGTGCGCCGGCCCGCGGCGTCGACGAGCGCATCCCGGCCGTCTCCGGCGTAGGCCATCGCGACGGGCAGGCCGCGCGCCGAGCCGCGCCTGGCGCCGGGCACGATCCGCTCGCGCCATCCGTGATTCGACTCGATCTCGACCGCGCGCGCGACCAGGCGGATCGTCCAGCGCTCGCCGCCCGACCAGTCGATCGTGCGAGGGCGACCCGCGTCGTCGTAGCCGAACGAGACCGTCGTCCCCCGCGCCGCGGAACTCGCCAGTCGCCAGGCCGGATCGAAGCTTCGCCGGCGCGTCGTTCCGTCGGGCAGCCGCTCGACGATCGCACGCCCGAGCGCATCGCGCTCGATCCGATGCACGATCGTCGCGTCGGCGACGATGCCGATCAGCCGGCGCTGTGCATCGTACCGAAAGCTCGTCCGCTGGCGCGTGCCGTCCGGCGAAACACGCACGATGCCGATCAGCCGGCCCTGCACCGGTGCGAGATCGGGTCGCGGATCGAGGACCGCGTAGTCGAAGCGCACGCCGGCCCGCACCGGCTGCACGCCGTCGGCGTCGGGCAGGTAACCGTCGAAGTCGACGCCGACGACCTGCATGCGCTCGTTGTATTGCAGCGCGACCTTCGCCTCGCGGTCGGGCACCACGCTCGGTCGCACGATCCGCACGGGCGACGGCCAGGGCGAGCCCGCGTCGTAGAAGAAACGTTCGAACCACGCGCGACGCGCGCCCTGTCCGGCGATGCGGCGTTCGACGACGCGGCCCTGCGCGTCGTAGCGGATGCGCATCGCGCCGATCGCCAGCGCGCGTCCCGCAGCACCCAGTCGAACCTGCAACCCGACCGGCGGGCAGCGCCGGCAGCCGTCGCCCTCGGAGGCGACGAGCATCGGCTCGCCGGCCGTCTCGACCCAGCGATACCGCGTCACCGCATCGCCGGCGCGGATCGTCGTCGCTCCGCGGCCGCCGGCGCGCGCCGGGACCTCGTACTCGAAGCGCAGCGCCTGCGCCGGGCTTTCCCCGATGCCGCGCGAACTGCGCACGCGCCCGTCTTCGCCGTAGCGGTATTCGCTGCGCCTGCCGTCGATGTCGATCACCGCCGTCAGCCGGTGGAAGGCACGCGGGTCGTCGTACTCGTAGCGCAGCGAGCGACCGTCCGGATAGCGCACCGCGGCGAGTTGTCGATGGGCGTCGAACTCGTAGCGGATCCGCTGCCCGTCGGGCAATCGCAGCGCGACGAGCCGCGCGTCGTCGTACTCGAAGCCGATCGTCCGGTCGGCGTCGTCGCGCACCTGCACGACTCGCCCGCGGTCGTCGCGATGCACGCGGATCCGGTCGAGATCGGCGGACACGATCGATTCGAGTCGCCCGTCGCGGTCGAAATGCAGCAGTCGCCCCCCGGGCCAGCGCCAGACGAAGGCGATCGGCACGCCGTTGCTGCGCTGCTCGTCGACCAGGCCGTCGTCGATGGTCCGCGCGGCGAAACGCGCGATGGCGCCGGCGCCTGCGCCCGCTGCTGCAGCGTCGATCGCCGCCGCCCGCGCGGGCGCAGCGGTACGGCCCGCGCGCGCTCCGAAGGGCCGGAACACGATGCGGCGCCCGTCGGCCTGGACGATCTGCAGCTCGACGCGACCGTCGCGCACGATCCGCGCCAGGCGCGTCTCGAAACTGTGGCTCCAGCCGCGTCCGAGCGACAGCGCGAAGTCGCTGCGGCTGTTGTAGTGCCGCGCGAGCAGCAGGTTCAGCGTGTCGTCCTGCGGCAGGCCGAAGGCGTCGGCGAGCCCGCCGGCAGACAGCGCAGTCGACTGCAGGTGCGCGAACACGACGTCCACGTGGCGCTCGTACTTGTTGCCGGTAACGACGTCGACCGGGTTTCCCGCCGAGCGATCGGCCGACGAGACGGCCAGGCTCGCCGGCTCGCTGCCCTGCGGCCGCGGCGCGTCGCAACGCACGGGCGCCGCGGGCGGCGGCCGGCTCGCACGCTCCAGCTCGGCGATAAACTGCGCGATCGCGCCGCCGCCGATCCCCGGGCCGATCGCGCCGCCGACCGGAAGCGGCATCGCCAGCGCACCGGGTGCGCCGCCCGCCGGCGTGCAGTTGCCCGGCGGCGGCTCGCCGAAGATCGACGCGAGTCCGTCGGCACCGCTCGCCGCGGCCGACCCGACGACGAGCGCCCCTGCGACGACGAGGCGCGACAGTCGTCGAATCGTGCGCGCGTAGTGCCGGCGCGAAGGACGGCGATGCGAAGCGCCGGTGCGTGGAGTTCGTTCGTGATCCATGCGGCCACGCTATCGGCGCCGCTTTGCACCGACAATCCGACGCAGGTCGCAGCGCCTTCGTCCCGTCGGCGGTCCGCTAGATCGGCCGGTCCGGACACGCCGTTCTTCCGGACGAGGCCTTCGGCCGGCCGGCCGAATCGCGGGCGTTATGCTTGACGGATGTCTGCCCGGATGTCCGTCCGCTACCGGCTGCAGTGCTCGGCCGACGCGATCGACGCGCGGGCTCGCGCACTGGCCGTCGAGCAGTCGATCGAGATGCCGATCGACGCAGTGCGCGACGAACGCGTGCGCACCGAGATCGTCGGCGAGGTGGTCACCATCGAACCCTCGGAACAGCTCGGCGATCGTTTCGACGTCGTGCTCGCGCTCGCCGTCGAGACGACCGGCGACGAACCCGGACAGATGCTCAACGTGGTGTTCGGCAACAGCTCGCTGCAGCCCGACGTCGAGCTGGTCGACCTCGGATTGCCCGCGGCGACGCTGGCGAAGCTGCCGGGACCGCGCTTCGGCATCGACGGATGGCGCACCGCGCTCTCTACGGCCGACCGGGCGCCCGCCGCGGATCGCGGCGCGCCGCGGGCAGCCGGTGACGCCCGGGCCGCTCGACGCCCGCTCACCTGCACGGCGCTCAAGCCGCAAGGGCTGGACCCGGAAGCGCTGGCCGAGCTGGCCTACGTCTTCGCGCGTGCGGGCATCGACGTCATCAAGGACGACCACGGGATCGCCGACCAGGCCTGCGCGCCTTTCGCACAGCGCGTGCCGCTCGTGCAGCGCGCCATCGAGCGCGCGAACCGCGAAAAGCGCGACGCGACCGGCGCGCTTTCCGGGCACCGGTCGATCTATGCGCCGACGATCTCGGGCGGTCCGCGGCGGCTGGAGGCGCAACTCGCGATCGCCCGCGCCGAGGGCGTCGGCGCGCTGCTGTGCTGCCCGATGATCGTCGGCGTCCCCGCCTTCGCCGAGCTGCTCCGCGGAGAGTCGGACATGCTGCTGCTGGCGCACCCGGCGCTCGCCGGGCATGTGCGCATCGCAGCGCCGCTGCTGCTCGGGCGCCTGTTTCGCCTGTTCGGCGCGGACGCGACGATCTTCCCGAACTGGGGCGGCCGCTTCGCGAATTCGCGCGCGCAGTGCCTGGCGATCGCCGATTGCGCGCGCGAGCCGCTCGGCCCGCACCGGCCGGCGCTGCCGGTGCCGGCCGGCGGCATCCGCCTGGAACGGGTCGAGCAGGTCGTGCGCGCCTACGGCCCGGACACGATGCTGCTGATCGGCGGCGACCTGCTGCGAGCCGGCGACGCGCTCGCCGAGCGCGCGGCCGAGTTCGCGCGACGCGTGGCCGGCGCGGCGCGAATCGAACCCGGCTCGATCGACACGGCCGAGGACACGGTCGAGGACACGGCCGTGGACAGGGACGACGACACGGACGACGACACGGACGACGACACGGATGACAACGTGGAGCGGATCCATGGCTGAGCCGATACTGCGACGCCGAATCGGCACGGCGCGCTGGGAAGGCGTCGACGTCGCGCCGTACAAGAACGCCGGCAGCGCGCCGTTTCGAGACATCACGCGCCAGCTGCTGTTTCGCGAGGACGACCTCGCCTGCGAGTTGCGCTACTTCGAGATCGGGCCCGGCGGGCACTCGACGCTCGAGCGCCACGCGCACCGGCACGCGGTAGTGGTGCTGCGCGGACGCGGCCGCTGCCTCGTGGGCGATCGCATCCACGAGGTCGGCGAGCACGACCTCGTTTCGATCGAGCCCGGCACCTGGCACCAGTTCCGCGCCGACGACGAAGTTCTCGGCTTCCTGTGCCTGGTGAACCGCGATCGCGATCGCCCTCGCCTGCCCGATGCCGCAGCACTCGCCGGATTGCGCAGCGATCCCGCGATCGCCGCGTTCATCCGCACCGGCGACGAGGAACACGACAATGACTGAACGAGCCAGGGGCTTCTGGCGGCGCAATGCGCTCGTTTCGCGGCGCAACGCGCTGCGTGCGCTGTCGATCGGCGCACTGGCCGGCGCAAGTGGCGCATGGCGTCCTGCCGCCGGGCAACGCGTCGAATCGTCGGCCGCGCCGCGCGTCGTGCGCGTCGCCTCGGGGCTCGAGCATCCGTGGTCGCTCGCTTTTCTGCCGGACGGGCGAATGCTCGTCACCGAGCGTCCGGGACGACTTCGCGTGGTCTCGCTCAACGGACAGCTGTCGCAGCCGCTCGCCGGCGTACCCGAGGTCTTCGCGCGCGGCCAGGGCGGGCTGCTCGACATCGCGCTGGCGCCTGACTTCGAGCGCGACCCGACGGTGTTCCTGTCGTACGCCGAGCCGGTCGACCGCGGCGCGCGCACGGCCGTCGCGCGCGCACAATTCGTCGACGGACCGACGCCGGCGCTGCGCGGCACCGCGCGCATCTGGGCGCAGAAGGACGCATCGTCGGGCGGCAACCATTTCGGCTCCCGGATCGTGTTCGCGCGCGACGGGACGATGCTCGTCACGATGGGCGATCGCTACACGCATCGCGACCGGGTGCAGCAACTGGACAACCATTACGGCAAGATCGTTCGCATCCGCCCCGACGGCAGCGTCCCGGCCGACAACCCCTTCGTCGGACGCGAAGGCGCGCTTCCCGACATCTGGGCCTACGGATTTCGCAACGTGCAGGGCGCTGCCCTGCATCCCGCCACCGGCGAACCGTGGATCGACGAGCACGGTCCGCAGGGCGGCGACGAGGTGAACATCGTTCGTGCCGGCGCCAACTACGGGTGGCCGGTGATCACCTACGGCAAGGAGTACGTCACCGGCGCCACCATCGGAGAAGGAACGCAACGCCCCGATGTCGTGCCGCCCGTGTGGCAGTGGACGCCGTCGATCGCGCCGTCCGGGCTCGCGTTCTACACCGGCGAGCGCTACCCGGAGTGGCGCGGCAGCGCCTTCGTCGGGTCGCTGAAGTTCCGCCTGCTGTCGCGGCTGGTCGTTGCCGACCGCCGCGTGCTGCGCGAAGAGCGCCTGCTGCAGGGCCTGCGCCAGCGGATACGCGAAGTGCGCGCGTCCCGCGACGGATACCTGTACCTGCTCACCGACGAGGACGACGGCAGCCTGCTGCGCCTCGAGCCGGCAGGGCGATCATGAACGGCGCCTGAAGCGGTAGATCGCCTGCGTGGCACGCAGCCCGGCAAGGCGGTGCACCGGGTGTCCGTCGACCAGGAACGCGCGTGCCGTGACGTCGAGGTCGAGGCGGTCGAGGAACTCCTCGAAGTCGCGCACCGTCGACAGGTGCAGGTTCGGCGTGTCGTACCAGGCATAGGGCATCTCTCGCGACACCGGCATGCGTCCGCGCAGGATCGACCAGGCGTGGTACCAATGTCCGAAGTTCGGGAACGAGACGATGCCTTCGCGGCCCACCTCGCTCATCTCGCGCAGCACGCGCTCCGTTTCGCGCGTGGCCTGGATCGCCATCGACAGCACGACCACGTCGAAGGCGAGCGCATGGAACATCCCGAGGCCCGATTCGATGTCCTGCTGGATGACGTCGACGCCGCGCCGCATGCAGGCGAGCAGCTGCTCGCCGTTGATCTCGACACCGTAGCCGCGGCACGCCTTCGCCCGCTGCAGGTGCGCCATCAGCGCGCCGTCGCCGCAACCGAGGTCGAGCACGCGCGAACGGGGCGTGATCCAGCTGGCGATCAACGCGAGGTCGGCGCGCAGCTCGGGCGTCCGCAGGCGATCGTCCGGCGGCGCCGCGGCGAGCGCCGCTTGCAGCGAGCTCATCGTGCGACCCCCACGCGCACGGCGACACGATCGAACCAGGCGCGCATCACCGCGAGGTACTGCGGATCCTCGAGCAGGAAGGCGTCGTGGCCGTGCGGTGCATCGATCTCGGCGTAGGTGACGCGACGCGCGTTGGCCAGCAGCGCCTCGACGATCTCGCGGCTGCGTTCGGGGGCGAAACGCCAGTCGGTGGTGAACGAGACGACGA
This sequence comes from Burkholderiaceae bacterium, assembly GCA_023954015.1. Classification (GTDB taxonomy): domain Bacteria; phylum Pseudomonadota; class Gammaproteobacteria; order Burkholderiales; family Burkholderiaceae_E; genus Zeimonas. Next base: position 28,868 of record JAMLIS010000005.1, on the reverse strand, counting down.
GGAAGTCGGCCGTCGTGCCGGCGAAGGCGCGCGCGAGGTCGCCACCGTGCGCCAGCGCCGGATCGAAGTAGTCGAGCGCGCGCGTGATCAGCAGGTACGTGTTCGCGTCGAAGTACGACGAGAACTTCTCGCCCTGGTAGCGCAGGTACGACTCGATCTCGAACTCCACGTCGAACGTGAAGCGGTACTCGCTGCGCAGCGCCGTGTCGCTGACGTGCCGGCGCAGCGCGCGGCCGAACCTCTCGGCCATCACGTCGTCCGACAGGTAGGTGATGTGGCCGATCATCCGCGCCACCTGCAACCCGCGAACGGGAACGACGCCGTGTTCGTAGAAGCGCCCGCCGTGGAAGTCGGGATCGGTGACGATCGCCCGGCGCGCGACCTCGTTGAAGGCGATGTTCTGTGCCGAGAGCTTCGGCGCGGTGGCGATCGCCACGCAGTGCGCGATGCGATCGGGATAGAGCATCGACCAGGCGAGCGCCTGCATGCCGCCGAGGCTTCCGCCCATCACCGCGGCGAAGCGCTCGATGCCGAGTGCATCGGCCAGCCGCGCCTGCGCGTGCACCCAGTCCTCGACCGTGACGACCGGAAAATCGGGACCATAGGGCTTGCCGGTAGCGGGGTTCGGATGCATCGGTCCGGTAGAGCCGAAGCAGCTGCCCAGGTTGTTCACGCCGATCACGAAGAAACGATCGGTGTCGACCGGCTTGCCGGGCCCGACCATGTTGTCCCACCAGCCCAGGTCCTTCGACGACGCGGCGTCGATGCCGGCGACGTGATGGCCGGCGTTCAGCGCGTGGCAGACGAGCACCGCATTGCTGCGCGCAGCGTTGAGCGTTCCGTAGGTCTCGTAGACGAGCTCGTAGTCGGCGATCGATGCGCCGCTGGCCAGCGCGAGCGGTTCGGGGAAGCGCATCCGCTGCGCTTCGACGACGCCGACGCAGCCCGGCGGAGCGCGAAACATCGTCGCTTCGCCGGACCCCGGGGCGGCGGGGACGGCGGCGGCGGGGGCATCGTTCGCCGACGCGTCGGGCTCGGGCGGGTGCAAGACGGGATAGTCCGACGCGGGCAAGTTCGAGTTCCGGAAACGAAAAACCCGACCGGCTTGCTGGCGGGTCGGGCTCGATCGGAATGAACCAGGCCGCTTTAGCCGTATTTGTAACGCGCCCGCAAGCTGATCCTCAAATCGGCGCGATGAGGCCGATCAAAGGTACGTCCGTCGCAGGGCGGATGTCAAATCGCCCGACGTCCATCGGTCGCAACGGACACCGAGGCGCCTGGCGCATCGATCAGCTCGCCGCCTCGTCGATCCAGGCATCGGCGAGCAGTTCGTACGAGCGCCGCCGCGCCGCCGGATCGAAGATCGCGGATGCGACGATCAGTTCGTCGGCCTTCGTGTGCGCGACGAAGGCCTGCAGTTCGCGACGCACGATCCGGGGCGAACCGACGAACGAGCACGAGAGCATGCGCGACGCCTGCGCCTTCTCGGCCGGCGTCCAGAACGACTCGATGTCGTCGATCGGCGGCGGCAGCCGGCCGCGCGTGTTGCGGATCATCCGCGTGAAGGCCTGCTGCGCGCTCGTGAAGAGCCGGCGCGCCTTTTCGTCGGTGTCGGCGACGACGACGTTCACGGCGGGCATCGCATAGGGCGACGCCAGCTGCGTCGATGCGCGGAAGCGCTCGCGGTAGGTCGCGAGCGCATGCATCAGCGCCTCCGGCGCGAAATGCGATGCAAACGAGTACGGCAGCCCGAGCGCGGCGGCAAGCTGCGCGCCGTACAGGCTCGAACCGAGGATCCACAGCGGCACGTTCAGGCCCGCGCCGGGCACGGCCTGGTACGGCTGCCCGGGCTGCACCGGACCGAACAGCGCCTGCAGCTCGAGCACATCGTCGCCGAAGGCTTCGGCGGCGTGCGGGTCACGGCGCATCGCTCGCATCGTCACCGTGTCGGTGCCGGGCGCCCGCCCGAGGCCGAGATCGATGCGCCCCGGGTACAGCGACTCGAGCGTGCCGAACTGCTCGGCGATCACCAGCGGCGAATGGTTCGGCAGCATGACGCCGCCGGCGCCGATGCGCATCGTGCTCGTTGCGCCGGCGACGTAGCCGACGACGACCGAAGTTGCCGCACTGGCGATGCCGGCCATGTTGTGGTGCTCGGCGATCCAGTAGCGGCGATAGCCGAAGCGCTCGCAATGCTGCGCGAGCTCCATCGTCTGGCGCAACGCGTCGGCGGGTGTTTCGCCTTCGCGCACGTGAACGAGGTCGAGCACGGAGAGCGGGGTCATCAGATCGTCCCTTGCCACGAGGAAAAAGAAGAGCGCATGTCGTGTGGCACCCGGAAATGCCGCGAAACACGGCATTTTCGCTCAGGCAACAGGTGGTCCCGACGGAAACGCCGTCTTCTGCAGCAAAAGCCGCGGCCAATGTCGTGTCCGGCGGCCGGCAGCGCCTCGTCGGACGGGGCGCACGCGGACGGGACGCAAGCGGACGGGACGCAAGCGGCGCGCCCTTTCCGTACCGACTCGGAACGTGTGAACCAATCGGCCGTGACCGGAAAGCGCGCCAGGAAGCGTCCGATCGAGGCGCAAAGCGCAGCCATATCGGTAGATATGGCGAGCATTTGCAACGAAGAGCGGGCGCTTCCTGGCGCGCGAGACGGGCATGGACGATTGGTTCACACGTTCTCAGATCCAGCGCCGCACGCGAGCCCGATACGCGTCGTACGCCTGGCCGAAGCTCGCTTGCAGCGCGCGCTCCTCGGGCTCGATCTGGAAGCGGTTCAGGTAGACGACGAACAGCGCGATGGCCGCGAGCGAGGCGAAGTTGGCGAGCCACAGGCCCCAGCCGACGAGAATCAGCGCGTCGCCCAGGTAGATCGGGTTGCGGCTGAAGCGGTAGACGCCGCGGTCGACGAGCGCGGACGCCCTTGCCGGCCTCGTCGGATTCACCGTCGTTCCCGCGCTGCGAAACTGCAGCACGCAGGCCGCGACGAGAGCTACGCCGGCGAGCGCGAGCGCGGACGCCAGCAGGCCGCGCGCCGGCAACCCGAAGTCGAGCTGCGGCAACCACCGCGCCAGCCCCCACATCAGCACGCCGACCGCGAGTGTCACGGCCGGCGGCGGCACGACCAACTCGATCCGGTCGATCGACGACGATCGTTCGCGCGGGACGGGCTCGCGAGGGCGCTCGTTCACGCTGCTCGCGGGCTCGCGAAGCCGGTGGCGCCGCGCGTGAGCCAGGCCAATACGAAGGTGAGCGCGAGCGTCGGCAGCGCCGAGCCGAGTTCGGGCGTGAACCTGCCCGACAGATGGAAGACCGCAACGCCGAGCAGCCAGATGGCGACCGCGCCGCCGTTCACGCCGACCGCGCCGACGCGCGCGGCGACATCGTCGGCGCCACCCAGGCGACCGAGAATGACGCCGTACAGCGGCACGAACACCGAGCTGAGCATCAGCAGGAAGGGCTCGAGGCTGTGCATCGGCAGCACCAGCGCGAGCAGCGTGCAACCGACGGCGAGCGCGATCGCCCAGCTGCGCTGTCCGATGCGCGGCAGCAGGCTGTGGCTGGCGACCGATCCCGAGTACAGATCGCCGTAGGCGTTGTCGACCTCGTCGATCAAGATCAGCCCGAGCGCGACGAGTCCGCCCTGCGCGAGCAGCAGCGCCGCGACGAGGTCAGTGGACGGAACCGTGAGCGCGACCAGCACGCCCAGTGCGTAGCACCAGATGTTGGCGATCGCGTAGCCGAACCAGGTGCCGCGCAGCGCGCTCGCGCCGTCGCGACCGTGGCGTGCGAAATCGGCCACCAGCGGCAGCCACGAGATCGGCATTGCGATGACGAGATCGAGCGCCGACAGCGTGCTCATGCCGCCGTCACCGGGGCGGTTCCACAGTGTCGACCAGCCGATCTCCTGCGCGCGACCGAGAAACTGCCAGCTCAGCCACAGCAGCGACAGCACGACGAGCGGCAGTCCGTAGCGGCCGACGAAATGCCGCACCAGCCGCACCATCGAGCCGGAGAGCAGGGCGACCAGCAGCGCGCCCCAGGCGAGCGTGACGGCGATCGGCCAGAACGATGCGCCGAGCCAGCCGGCCTCGCGGGCGATCGCGATCGTGCCGTCGCGCATGATGACGAGCTCGAAGGTCGTCCAGCCGACCAGCTGCACGACGTTCAGGAACACCGGCAGGCGCGCGAAGCGGCTGCCGTAGGCGGCGTGCATCAGCCCCGCGCTGGACAGCCCGCTGTCGCAGCCGATCTTCGCCGTCCAGGCGAGCAGCCCCGAGCCGATCAGCGAGCCGGCGACGATCGCGACGAGCGCGGCGCGCGTTCCCATGGCCGGCACCAGATAGGCGCCGACCTGCATCACCAGCAGGCCGACGCCGAGGCTCAGCCAGAGCGCGGCGTGATCCCGCCAGCCGAACAGGCGTTCGGCTTCGGTCAGCGGGACGAGTGCGGTGTTGCGGACGGTGTTCGTCATGGCTTCCCTGCGCGAGGATTACCTCAACAGGTTCGAAGGGACTTTCTCAGCCGCCGCCGGGACGAATCCCGCAGGCAGCACCCCCAGCAAGTGCGCGATGACGCGCGAGGGTAGTGTATCCGATGCAGCGCTAGCGGGACGCGTCTGCCGTGGCGAGCGGAACGCCTTCGGCCGTGACGAGCGGAACGCCTACGGCGATTGCGGCGCGTTGCAGCGCCTCGTCGCTGCGCTCCGGGGATCAGCTGGGCGACCGGCTTCCCCGGTCTGATGCGGATGTCAATGCGTTCTCAGCCGAACACGTACCGGCAGGCCGCCACCGCCGCAACCACCGCGACGAAGTCCGCCGTCAACGCGGCGGCGAGCGTGTGCCTCACGCGCCGGACCTGCACCGCGCCGAAGTAGACGGCCAGCACGTAGAAGGTCGTCTCCGACGAGCCCTGCAGCGTGCTCACCAGGTATCCGACGTAGCTGTCGGGCCCCGTCGCCGGGTCGGCGATGATCGACGCCATCACGCCGTAGGCGCCCGAGCCCGACAGCGGGCGCAGCAGCGCCATCGGCAGCGCTTCGGCGGGCAGCCCGAAGCGCGCGGTGAAGCCGCCGATCGCACCGACGATCGCGTCGAGCGCGCCGCTCGCGCGCAGCATGCCGATCGCCACCAGGATCGCGACGAGGTACGGGATGATCCGCACCGCGACCTCGAAGCCGTCCTTCGCGCCCTCGACGAAACTCTCGTAGACGCGCACGCCGCGCAGCAGGCCGAAGCACAGGAAACCGGCGACGAGCGCCGGCACGATCCACGGCGAGATCGTCCGCCCCCAGGCGACGGTGACCGGCACCAGCGCCGCCAGCGCAGCGAGCGCGAGCACCGACGCCCAGAGCGGATAGGCGGTTGCGCCCGCAGCGGAATCGTTCGCGAGCGCAGTCGAATCGTCTGCGCCAGCAGCGCAACCGGCTGCATGCGCACCGGCCTTCGACGCGTCGACCGCTACGCCGGCGCCGCCGCCGCGACTCGCCGTCGTCCGCGCCGGCGGCGTCGCTCCATCGTCCGGGTTCACCGGAAAGAAGCGCGCCAGCGCGAACGCCGTGGCCACCGCCGCCACGGTTCCGCACAGCGATGCGAACAGCGTCGTCGGCAGGATGCCCGCGGGGTCGCTCGAACCCGCCGACGCGCGCAGCGCGATCACCGCCGTCGGCAGCAGCGTGATGCTGGAAGTGTTGATCGCGAGGAACAGCGCCATCGCGTCGGTGGCCGTTCCCGGACGCGGATTGAGCCGGTCCAGCTCCTGCATCGCGCGAATGCCGAAGGGCGTCGCGGCATTGCCCAGCCCGAGCGCGTTGGCCGACAGGTTCAGCACCATCGCGCCCATCGCCGGGTGCTCGGGCGGCACGTCGCGAAACAGCCGCGTCATCAGCGGGCGGATCAGCCGCGCGAGGATCGTCAGCAGGCCGCCCGCCTCGGCCACTTTCATCAAGCCGAGGAAGAGCGCCATCGCGCCGACCAGCCCGAGGGCGAGCGTGATCGCGTCGGTCGCGGAGGCGATCGTCGCCGCCGACAGCGCCTGCATCGGCGACGGCGCGCCGGCGACGGCGACGGCGAAGAACTCGCGCCAGGCCGCCGTACCGAAGGCGACGACGACGATCGCCAGGAAGATCGCGTTCAAGCGAGCTTCAGGATCGCGCCCGGACCAGCTTCAGCAGGCGAACGGCGTTCTCCTTCATGATCAGCGGACGCACTTCGGGCTTGATCGGCAGCTTCTCGAAATCGGCGAGCCAGCGATCGGGCAGGATCACCGGATTGTCGGTGCCGAAGAGCACGCGGTCCTTCAGCAGCGTGTTGGCGTACTGCACGAGCTTCGGCTCGAAATATTTCGGCGACCAGCCCGACAGGTCGATCCAGACGTTCGGTTTGTGCAGCGCGACCGACAGCTGCTCGTCCTGCCACGGCACCGCCGGGTGCGCCATGACGATCTGCAGATCGGGAAAGTCGGCGGCGACGTCGTCGAGCAGGACCGGATTGGCGTACTTGATCCGCAGCCCGCCGCCACCGCGCATGCCGGCGCCGATGCCGGTCTGCCCGGTGTGGAAGAGCGCGGGCAGCCCCGCTTCGGCGATCACCTCGTACAGCGGATAGACGTCGCGGTCGTTGGGATGGAAACCCTGGATGATCGGGTGGAACTTGAAGCCCTTGACGCCGTAGTGCTCGATCAGGCGGCGCGCCTCGCGCACGCCCATCCTGCCGCGCGCCGGGTCGATGCTCGCAAAGGGGATGCAGATGTCGGCGTGCTCGGCCGCCGACTCGGCGACTTCCTCGTTCGAGATGCGCCGGATCCCCATCCCGCGTTCCTGGTCGACCGTGAACACGACGAAGCCGATCCGGCGCTGGCGATAGTAGTCGGCCATCTGCGCGATCGTCGGATGCTTGACCTCGTAGCGGAAATAGCGCCCGCGCGCCTCGAGCGCTTCTGCCTCGGCCTCGTCGGGCAGCAGGCGCGTGGAGGTCTCGGCGTGCGTGTGGATGTCGATCGCAACGAGTTCGTCGATGTTCATCGCTTCTCCTGCCGAAGGAAGATTCAACCGCGCGGGCGCACGAGCAGCACCGGCACCGGTGCGGTGCGCGCGACCAGTTCCGCATCGCTGCCCATCAACACTCGATCGACGCCACGCCGGCCATGCGTGCCGATGACGATCAGGTCCGCCTTCCACGATACCGCCTGCTCGACGACGATGCGCGCGACCCGCTCGCCGCTGCTCTGGATCACCTCGCTCTCGACCGGAATGCACTGCTCCTCGATCGGCGCCCGGGCCTTGCGCAGGAGATCCTCGCCGGCGGCAAGGAGTCCGGGCAGGATCTCGTTGGCGAAGATCGCGCCGACCTCGAAACCGGTGATGTACATCAGCGGATCGACGACGTGGACCAGCCGCATCCGCGACGAACACAGCTTGGCGAGCCGGACCGCTTCGGCCAGCGCCTCGGCGGAGGTGGCGCTGCCGTCGTGGGGCACGAGTATTCGTTCGTACATGCGGTACTCCTCGCAGCGGACGCATTCGGACGAGAGTCTATCCGGCCTGCCTGCCGGCCCGTTCGCGCGACGTTCGCGCGACGTTCGCGCGAGTTCGGCGCAAAGCCCTCGTCGGCTCAGGGCCGTTCGGCCGGGCTATCCGCTTCTCCCCTGCGACACTATCGCGCACCTCCCCGACGCGAAGGAATCGTCCCATGAGAATTGCCGCAGTCCCCGCTGCCGTCGCCCTTGCGCTGATCGCCGGCTGCTCGTCGATGCCGTGGAGCGGATCCTCGAAGGCCAGCGCGCAGGCGAACCTCGCACCGACGCTCGGCCACACGGCCCGCGGTGTCGTCGATTTAACGCAGCGCGGCGACGACGTGCTGGTCGCCGCCGCCTTCAGCGGCCTGACGCCGGGCGCACACGGCTTCCACGTCCACGAGAAGGGCGACTGCAGCGCGCCCGACGCGTCCAGCGCCGGCGGGCACTTCAATCCGACGGGCAAGCCGCACGGCGACCCGATGCGGGGCGAACACCACCTCGGCGACCTGCCGATGCTGCAGGCCGACAGCAGCGGCAATGCGCGGATCAATGCGACGATCCGCGGCGCTTCGCTGCGCGGCGGCGCCACCAACCTGATCGGACGCGCGGTCGTGGTCCACGCCGCAGCGGACGACTACCGCTCGCAGCCGGCGGGCGACTCGGGCGCCCGGGTGGCCTGCGGGGTGATCACCGCGAAGTGATCGGCTAGCTCGCGGCTTCCAGCCGGAAGCGCGCGAGCGAGTCCGACAACTGCTGTGCCTGCTCGCTCAGGCCGCGCGCAGCGGATGCGCTCTGCACGACGAGCGCGGAATTCTGCTGGGTGACGCGATCGATCTCGGCGATCGCCGAATTGATCGATCCGATGCCGCCGCTCTGCTCGCCCGCCGCCGAGCTGATCGCGGCGATCGATTCGCTGACGCTGCGCACCCGGGCGAGCAGGTCGTGCATCGTGGCTCCGGCATCGCCCACCAGTCGCGTGCCCGATTCCACCTCGTCGACGCTGCCGTCGATCAGCCGCTTGATCTCGCCGGCCGCGTCGGCCGAACGCCGGGCGAGCGACCGCACCTCGGCGGCGACGACGGCGAAACCGAGTCCGCGCTCGCCTGCACGCGCCGCTTCGACGGCAGCGTTCAGCGCCAGGATGTTGGTCTGGAATGCGATGCCGTCGATGACCGCGAGGATCTGCGAAACGCGCCGGGCGCTGCCTTCGATCACCTGCATCGTCTCGGTGACGGCCTGCATGGCCTGTCCGCCGCGCTCGGCGGCCTGCGCCGCCGCCGATGCGATGCGCTCGGCGCGGCGCGCCGAGTCCGCTGACTGGTCCACCGCATCGGTCAGCTGCGCCATCGCGCTGGCGGTGTGCTGCAGGCTTCCGGCGGCGCTCTCGGTGCGATCGCTCAGGTCGGCGTTGCCGGCGGCGACCTCGGCGCTCGCCGCGCGGATGAAGTCGGCACTGTGCCGGATCGCGGCTACGGTGTCGCGCAAGCGCCGTTGCATCTGCGCGAGACGGCGCAGCAGCGCGCCGATCTCGTCGGCGCGATCGGAATCGCAGGACTGCGAAAGGTCGCCCTCGGCGATCGCCTCGGCGAAGCGCACCGCCTCGGCCATCGGCGCGGTCAGCGAACGGCTCGTTCGCCAGGCGATGAATGCACCGATCGCGATCCCGGCGGCGCAGATCGCCGCCAGCAGGGTCGCAGCCTGCCGTACGGAACGCTGCAACGCCGACTGCGCAGCGGCGCTGCGCTGCTCGAGCGCCTGGCCGAGCGCATCGAGCGAGGCGATCATCGATTCGGCCAGCGGAACGAGCCTGGCGTCGACGGCCTGTGCGTCCTCGCCCATCAGGATGTCGTCGCGCACCTGCGCGCGCACCCGGACGAACTCGGCGCGATCGGCATTCACCCGCGCGATGCGTTCGGCCAGGGCGCGTTCGTCCGAAAGCGCCGCCACCTGCGCCTGGAGCGCTTCGGTCTGCGCCGCCGTCTGCGCCATGTCCTCGTTCAGCTGGCCGCGCAGCCGGCTCAGCCGCAGGCCCGACGCCTCGTCGCCGCTCGTCGCCGCATCCATCCGCGTCGCGGTGAGCGCGCGATCCAGGTTGGTGCGCACCAGCGCCGACCAGCGGTCGACGATCTGCATGCGCTCGACGTGGCGCGCATTCTCGTCGTCGTGCCGCTGGATGTTCGACAGCTGCTGGCCGGCGGCGAGTGCCATCGCGACGCTGATCGCCAGCACCACGCCGAAGCCGGCGCCCAGCCGGGAACCGATCCGTTCGAAGCGAGGGAGTCGAAGTCGCATTCCGCCCTTATCGGAAACGGCCGGGGAATCTGAAGCGCGGGAACGCCGCCAGCCGCCGGTCGGCATCGCTCGATCGGTGATTGACGCCACCGCCAGTTGGACTAGAGTCTCCAGCTGGGCGTTGTTCCGGCGCCGGCGGATCGCGCGGTGCAAGGAGGAATCATGAGCTTCCGTATCGAAGGCCAGGGCGTGCAGCTGCAGGTGCGCATCGACGACGATTCGCATACCGGGCAACAGGTGCTCGATGCGGTCCACGCGTGCAAGTCGCTGAGCTGGTGGTCGTGCCCGTCGGGCGAATGCTCGAAGATCGGCGCCTGCGAATCGCGACGCGAGAATCACACGACCGTGCTGATGATGACGCCTCGCGCCGGCGAGACGCTGTCTTCGGCCGGCGTCGCCGAATGCCTGCGCTACGTGCTCGGCGGCACCGAGAAGGAAGCGGCTCACTGAACATCGCCGCGCTCACCGCCCGGGCGCTGCAGGCCCGGCTGCCCGCCCGCCACCGGTTGCGCCCGGTTCGCACGCGCGGGACGCGCGCGCGCGTCCCGTGGCGGGTGGGCGGCGTAGTCGCCGTCACGGCACTCTGCTCGATCGCGTACCCCGCCGCCTCCGCCGCGGTGGCGCCCGACCGCTTCGTCGCCGGAGCCGGCGTCGTCGAGCGCGCGCCGGTCGACGGCGATCTGTTCGCCGCGGGCGGCAGCGTCGACGTCGAAGCGCCGGTGGCCGGTGACGCGATCGTCGCCGGCGGCACCTTGCGGCTCGACGCCCCGGTGGGCGGCTCGACGTACGCCGCAGCCGGCAGCCTGTCGCTTGCCGGGCCGGTCGAGCGCAACGCGCGGCTCGCGGGCGGTCACGTGCGCGTCGAACCGTCGGCGCGCATCGGAGGAAACCTGACGGTCGCTGCGGGCCGGGCCGAGCTTCGCGGCGACGTCGACGGCTCGTTCGTCGCCGCGGCCGGCAGCGTGCTGATCGACGCGCGCATCGGCGGCGACGCCGACGTCACCGCCGGCAGCATCTCGCTCGGCCCGCGTGCACGCATCGACGGCAGCCTTCGCTATCGCAGCGACGAGCCTTTGCAGCGCGATCCGTCGGCCCAGGTCGCGGAATCGGTGGAGCGCCCGCATGCGGCCTTCGCGCGCGAAGACGTACGGCGATCGATGCGCGGCCTCGGCACCGTCCTGTGGGTGCTGTGGACGATCGGACTGACGCTGCTCGCGGCGATCGTCGTCGCGCTGGTGCCGCGCGCAGCCGCGACGATTGCCGCGTCGCTGCGACAGCGGCCCGGACTGTCGCTGGCGGTCGGCTTCGTCGTGCTCGTCTGCACGCCGATCGTCGTCGTGCTGTCGCTCGTCACGGTGATCGGAATCCCGCTCGGCCTGACGCTGCTGCTCGTCTACCTGATGCTGCTGCCGCTGGCGTGGGTCGCAGCCGCGATCGGCATCGCCGACTGGATCGTTTCGCTGCTACCCTCGGACTCGGCCGGCACGGTGACGCGCCGGGTCGTCGCCACCGCGCTGTCGGTCGTTCTGCTCGCGCTGGCGTCGAGCGCGCCGTGGGTCGGCGGCTGGATCGCCGCCGTCGCGCTGATGGCCGGGCTCGGGACGCTCGCGCTGCAGTTGCGTGCGCTGCGGGCCGGCTGATCGCTATCGTCGCAGCCACCAGACGATCAGCGTCAGCACGATCGAGACGATGATCGACGTCGTGACCGGAAAGTGGAAGCTGAAGTTCTCGCGCACGATCGAGACGTCCCCCGGCAGCCGGCCCCAGGGCAGGCGCGAAAGCCACGGCCACAGGACGCCGGCGGCGACAAGAAGAAGGCCGATCACGATGAGGATGCGTTGCATGCGAACTCCGACCGCGTCGAAGAGGATCGACCTTCCCGAAGTTTGCCGCTGAACCCGATCGCGCACGTCGATGAAGCTGCGTCCGCTCCAGCGCCTGCGTGCCCGCCTGCAACGCGTCCATTACGCGCTGCGAGGCCCGCTCTGGTTTCCGCAGGTCCCGCTGGCGCTGCTGTTGGCCGCCGGCGGCCTGTGGTTGCTCGAGGCCCAGATCGGCCCGAGCTGGCGCATGCAGTTGCAGGCACTGCTCGACGAGCCGTCCACTCTCGATCCGAGAGCGCTGCCGCCGCTGCTGATCGGCGGCGGCATGGTGACGATGGCGGCAGGGCTGTTGCTGCGCTCCCGCCTGGCCTGGTCGATGGCACTCCTGCTCGCCGCCACGGCAGCCGCAAGCACGCGCTTCGGCTCGTCGAACCAGGCGCTCGTGCTGCTCGGCTATTTCCTGTTCGTGCTGGTCGCGCTGCTGCTCGCGTGGCGCCGCTTCGACCGTTCGAGCGTGGCGGCGAGCACGCTGTTCGCGCTCACGTCGGTGGCGATGCTGCTGCTGTACGCGACCTTCGGCAGCTACTACCTGGGAAGCGACTTCCGACCGCCGGTGAACGACCTGATCACCGCGCTGTATTACGCGATGGTGACGATGAGCACCGTCGGCTACGGCGACATCACGCCGCAGACGCCGCAGGCGCGGCTCTTCACGGTATCGATCGTGGTGCTGGGCGTCGCGGTGTTCGCCACTTCGCTGACCGCGGTCATCGCGCCGATGGTCAGTCGCAGCCTGCAACGAATCGTGAATCGGGAGTCGAGCCGCATGAAGCGGGAAAAGCACTTCGTCGTCATCGGCAACACGCCGCTGGCCGTCAACACCAGCATCGAACTCGCGCGCCGCGGACGCCCGGTCACGCGGATCCTGCGCGAGGCCCCGGAAAACGCCGAGCTGCGCGATGTCGACTTCGTCGTGGGAGATCCGAACAGCGCCGACGTGCTGCGCGAGGCCGGGGCGAAGAACGCCGAAGCGGTGTTGGCGATGCTCGCCGACGATTCGGACAACGCCTTCGTCGTGCTCGCCGTCAAGGAACTGCAGGGCGGCGCGCGCACCATCGCCGCGGTGAACGACGCGCGTCATCTCGCACGCGTGAAGCTCGTGCAGCCCGACGTGGTCATCGCTCCGCAGATCTTCGGCGGAGAGCTGACGGCGATGCTGCTGTGCGGCGAGGCAGTGACCTCCGAATTCGTCATGCAGCGCGTATTCCAGCAACCGGCGGCCACGGAAGATCGGGGGGAGAAAACGGGCCGCTGAGCCGACGACCGCAGCGCGTCGATTCCGGCCCGCGGTTCCTGCGGCCCGGCGGGGCGATTTCCGGTCCGCTGCCGCCGACCCTGTCCTTGACGCGCCCCCCTGCGGCGGCGACGATGCCTTCACGCACCCACCGGTCCGGCCGCAGGTCGTCCTGTCGCCGGACACGCCCCGCCCTCGACCCGAACAGGAGCGCGAACATGCCCAAGCCATTGCCCAGCGGAGCCGACCTGCAGAAGCTGCAGAGCGACACGATCGAGTTCACGGGCGCGGCAGCCTCGAAGACGATCGAAGGCTTCCGCAGGCTGGCGGAGCTGAACATGCAGACCGCACGCGCTTCGCTCGAGCAATCGAGCGAGCAGATCCGCGCGCTGCTCGAGTCGCGCGACACCGACCGGCTCACCGAACTGGTCACCAGCTTCGCGATGCTGCCGCCCGAGAAATTCGCGGCCTACGCGAACGCGGTCTATGCGATCGCGCACGAAACCGGCGCCGACATCGGCACGCTCGTCTCGCAGCAGATCGCCCGCAGCAACGAGCAACTCTCCGAGACGGTCGAGGCGCTGGCAAGGAACGCGCCGGGCGGTGCCGGCGGCGCCCTGGACTTCATCACCAAGTCGATGGACGCCGCGCGCGCCGCCTACGAGCAGATGCAGCAGGCGGCCGCGCAGGCAGCCGGTCAGTCGGGCCGCGCGTAGTCCGTCTGCGTCGCCGCATAGCGCTCGAACCAGTCGAGCGCGCCCGGGTCGGCCATCGCGCTGCGGTTGGCAGCGCGCTCGGCCGGCACGCCGAGCAGGATCCTGCGCACCGGCACCTCCATCTTCTTGCCGGTCAGCGTCGCCGGGATCGCATCGACGCGGTAGATCTTGTCGGGCACGTGCCGCGGCGTGCACGCGCGGCGCAGGCATTCGCCGATGCGTTCGACGAGTGCCTCGTCGAGCGCCGCGCCCGCGCGCAGCTTGACGAACAGCGGCATGAAGAACTGGCCGTCGGGCAGATCGAGATTGACGATCAGCGCATCGTCGATCTCGTGCAGCGTCGCGAGCGCCCGGTAGACCTCCGCCGTGCCGATGCGCACGCCGTGCCGGTTCAGCGTCGCGTCGCTGCGCCCGAGCACGAAGCATCCGCCGCGCGCGTTCATTCGAAAGAAGTCGCCCTGGCGCCACACGCCGCGGAACACGCCGAAGTACGACTCGCGATAACGGCTGCCGTCCGGATCGTTCCAGAACTTCACCGGCATCGAAGGCATCGGCTGCGTGATCACCAGTTCGCCGACTTCGTCGACGACGCGCTCGCCGGCGTCGTTCCACGCCTGCGCCGACACGCCGAGATGCGGCGCCTGGATCTCGCCGGCGTACACGGGCTGCGTCGGCACGCCGCCGACGAAACCGGTGCACACGTCGGTGCCGCCGCTGCCGCTGCACACCCACAGGTCGGCCTTCACGTTCCGGTAGAACCACGCGGTGTGCGCGGGCGACACCGGCGAGCCGGCCGGCATGATCGCGCGCAGCCGCGACAGGTCGTAGCGTTCGCCCGGGACGATGCCCGCCTTGGACAGGAGGTCGACGTACGCGGGACTCGCCCCGAAATACGAGGCGCCGCTGTCCTGCGCCATGCGCCACAGCACGTCGACGTCCGGATGCGCCGGGTGCCCGTCGTAGAGCACCGGAACGACGCCGCACAGCATCGAGCTGGCGAGGAAGTTCCACATCATCCAGCCGGTGGTGCTGAAGAAGAACATGCGCTCGCCTGCGCGCAGGTCCATGTGCAGCGCGACGAGCTTGAGCATCTCGAGCAGGATGCCGCCGTGTCCGTGCACGATCGCCTTCGGCAGCCCGGTCGTCCCCGACGAGAACAGGATCCACAGCGGATGATCGAAGGAAACCTGCTCGAAGCGGAAACCGGCCGCGGGCACCGGCTCGCCGACGAGCATCTCGTCCCACGTTCGCACGTCGAGGCCTGCACCCCCGAAGACGGGCAGCGCCGCGCCGAGCCGGGGCAGCACGACCAGGCATTCGAGCTCCGCCAGCCCGGCCACGATCGCCTGCAGCTCGTTTCGGCGGTCGAAGACCTTGCCGCCGTAGCGGTAGCCGTCCACGCAGAACATCACCTTCGGTTGCAGTTGCGCGATGCGATCGAGCGTGCCGCTCGCGCCGAAATCGGGCGAGACGCTCGACCAGATCGCGCCGACCGCCGTCGTCGCCAGCATCGCGACGACGGTCTCGGGGACGTTCGGCAGGTAGGCGACCACCCGGTCGCCCGGGGCCACGCCCATCGCGCGCAGGCGCGTGGCGAGCGTTCGCACCTGGGCACCGAGCGCGTCCCACGAAAATCCGGCCAGCGGATGCGTTTCGTCGAGGTAGAGCAGCGCATCCTTTCCCGCCTGTTCGTTGCGCAACACGTGCTGCGCATAGTTCAGGCGCACGCCGGGAAACCACTGCGCGCCGGGCATCTCGCGGCGCCCGAGCACCGCGCCCACCGGCGTAGACGAGCGCACGTCGAACCAGTCGAAGATCGAACGCCAGAAAGCGTCGAGATCGCTCACCGACCAGCGATGCAGCGCGGCATAGTCGTCGAACGCGAGCCCGCGCTCGCTTTCGAGCCAGCGCATGTAGTCGGCGACGCGCGTGTTCGGCACCTGCCGCGGATCGGGCGTCCACAGCAGCTCGCCCTCACGCACGCGCGCGGGCTCGAGGTCGGTACGCAGTTTCAACTCGGGTTGCTCCGTTCAGGGGGGTTCGAGCCGCCGGGTCGGGCGCCCTGCCCATTACCTGGGCGATCCGCTGCTCCACGTGGCGGATCGCCTCGCGCAGGTCGTCGCCATGGCGCTCGACCATCCGGGTGAGCGAGATCACCTTCGTGCGCCAGGTGAGGTTCATGCAGCCGAGGACTTCGCCGTCCAGCACGATCGGCATCGCGATCGAGCTGCGCCCGTCGTCGGCTTCCTTGCGGGTGCGCGTGTAGTGGCCGCCGAAGTCCGGCGTGCGCACGCCGTATCCGTTGCGCCGACCGCTGCGCACCAGCTCGCGGACGAAGCCCGCATCGGAAGCCTTCTCGTTGCCGGGGGTTCCTCCTTCGCGCAGCCGGCGCAGCACCGCCTCGCGCTCCTGCTCCGAGCAGAACGCCAGATAGGCCCGCCCGGAGGCGGAACGCAGGTAGTTCAGCCGGTAGCCGATCGGGCGGCGCCGGATCAGGTCGAAATAGGCCTGCGAGCTGTTCGTCTCGATCACTTCCATGTAGTCGAGTCGCGGTACCGTCAGCACCGACGGCCACGTCGTCCGGCGGCCGAGCTCGTGCAGCATGGGTGATGCCAGCTCGACGAGCCAGGCTGTATCGTCGATCTGCGCGCGCTGCTGAAGACTGTGGCTGGGCAGGTACGCGCCGTCGGCCATGCGCTGCCAGACGAGCCCCTGCAGGTGCAGCGTGTAGAGGACGCGCGTCAGGCTGCTCTTGGGAAGGCCGGTCGCGAGATGAAGGTCGTGCAGGCTCGCCGCCTGCATCCGGTGCAGCGCCTGCAGCACGCCGAGGCCGCGTGCCAGCGACTGGATCGGCTTGACCTTGTAGCTTCGCACCTTCAGGACCGCATCAGCTCGAGCAGATCGTTCAGTCCGTCGAGGACGACGTCCGGCCGCTGCGCCTCGGGCAGCTGCGCATAGGCTTCGTCGTCGCCCAGCCCGCTGCGCACCGCGACCGCCAGCGCGCCGGCGCGCCGGGCCATCGGCATCTCGAGCGACGGGTCGTCGCCCACCACGACCAGCTCGCGCGGCGGCGCGCGCAGGCGCCGGGCCGCGCAGCGCAGCGCTTCCTGGGAGGGCTTGCCCACGATGTTGATGCGACAGCCGGTGAGATCGCGAATCATCGCCGAAATCGGCCGGGAAGTGCCGAGCGCCCTGCCCTGGGCAGTGGCGAAGAACATCGACTGCGAGGCGCTGAACACCTGCGCGCCGCCCCACACCGCGTGGCAGGCGGATTCGAGCGTGTCGATCGAGAACTCGCGATACCAGCCGATGAACACCGCATCGGCTTGCGGTCTTCCCACCGGTTCGACCACTTCGATTCCCGCCTCGCGCAAGGGCAGCGTCATGCCCTCGCCGCCGAGCACGATCACCCGGCGGTAACCGCGGCGCACGAAAAGCTCCACCGCGCTGCTGGCCGGCGTCAGCATCCGGCTGTCGTCGAGCACGAAGCCGACCTTGCGCAGCTCCTGCGCATAGCCCTGCGGCGTGCGCGGCGTGCCGTTGGTGAACACGACATAGCCCACGCCGCGGCGATCGAGCAGCTGCGTCGTCTCGAGCGCGCCGGGCAGGGGCGCGAGGCCGTGGTTGCGCTGATCGCCGAGCACGAGCGTGCCGTCCATGTCGAACACGAAACCGCGCGCGGCGCGCAGGCGCCGGACGACGTCGGAAGCGCGGTCCGCGGTGGCCTCCTGCGGCAGATCAGTGAACATTCGCTGGCTCCATGCGCGAACGGTCGCGCAGTTCGAGATGCAGTCCCGGCTTGTCGAAGACCAGTTCGGCGGCCGGTGCACGGGAAGCCACGCCCCGCAACAGCGACAGCAGCGGCTGCATCGACGGGTTGTAGTGCCGGCGCGCGGGTCCGGCGGCCAGCATCGCGTCGACCTGGTCGGCAGGCATCACCGCGCGCAACAGGAACTCCTCGTCGGAGATGCCGGCACGGAAGCGCTTGCGCAACTCGGACGGCGGCAGCGGCGGCGGTTCGTTGCGCAGCTCGCGCGCGCGCGGACGCGACAGGATGCGGTCCTGCACGTCGGCATCCACCGGCGCGGTAGGCCGGCCGAAGCTGCCGAGCACATAGCGGATCACCTGGTCGGAGACGTTCGCATAGCGCTCGACGCCGATCAGGTTGTACAGCGCCTGCGTAGAGAGAATCTGCGGGAACGGCGTGACCATGATCGGGTGGCCCAGCTCGGCGCGCACCCGGCATATCTCCTCCATCACGTCGCCGAAGCGGTCGGAGAGCTTCAGCTCGGCGAGCTGACGCTTCAGCGTGGTGATGGCGCCGCCGGCGAGCTGGTGCCGCAGGAAGGCCGCGTCGAACTGCTGCGGCGTGCCGGGCGGAAGCCCCTCGGCGCGCGCGAGACCGGTGAAGTACGCAGCCACGCGCGCGAGCGCGTGATCGTCGACCTCGACGCGGTGGCCCAATGCGCGCAGGTTCGTGACGATGCGCTGCGCATCGGGCAGCGAGGTGCCGTTCGATGCCGCGCCGCACGCGACCTGGATCACGTCGATGCCGAGTTCGGCGGCCGTCATGCTGGTGAGCGGCGACAGTCCGATCGTGCAGTGCGAGTGCAGCTCGAGCGGCTTGCCGCGCATCGTCGTGCGGATCGCCGGGATCAGCGTGCGCGCGCGCTCGGGCGTGAGCAGCCCCGCCGGGTCCTTGATGTAGAAGCGGTCGATGTCGGCAGACGCCGACAGCCGCGCGACGAGCCCGGCGTAGAAGGCGTCGTCGTGCACCTCGCTCAGCGTGAAGGTGAGTGCGGCGATGATCTCGGCCGCGCCCGCCCTGCGCATCGACGCCGAATTGGCGAGCAGCGCGTCGATGTCGTGCATCGGGTCGAGCGCGACGAAGCGGGAGATGCCGTTCTCGACCAGCCGGTCGTAGACGAGCTGCATGAACTCCGGATGCGCCGGCTCCCACGAGATGAAGCGCAGCCCCGTGCCGATGAACTGCAGCAGCGTGTCGGGGAGCGCCGCGCGCATCAGGCGGATGCGTTCCCAGGGGTCTTCACGGTGATGCCGCACCGCGACCCCCATCGCCGTGCTCGAACAGCAGTCGAGCGCGCGAAATCCGACGCGGTTCATCACCGGCGCGATCGTCAGCGTCTGCGCTGTGTTGCAGCTCATCGCGCCCCACAGACTCTGGTTGCCGTCGCGCAGCGACACGTCGATCAGCTGGATGCCGGCCATGTCAGGAATCCGTCGGTGCCTGCAGCCGCGCCTGCAGGAAACGCGGGAACCAGCGCGTATCGAAGCCCCCGGCGCGGAACTCCGCGTCCTGCACGAGCGCCTCGTGCATCGGCAGGTTCGTTGCGACGCCGTCGATCGTGCAGGCGGCGAGCGCCTGGCGCAGCCGATCGACCGCGTCGGCCCGGTCGGCGCCGTGCACGACGAGCTTGGCGAGCAGCGAGTCGTAGTACGGCGGCACCCGGCTGCCCGACTGCAGGTGCGTGTCGACGCGCACCCGCGGCGCCGCGGGGAACACCGCGCGACGCACGTCGCCCGGGCTCGGCCGAAAATCGCGCGTCCAGTCCTCGGCGTTCAGCCGGCACTCGATCGCGTGGCCGTCGAAGCGCACGTCCTGCTGCGCAAGGCGCAGCGGCCGACCCTCGGCAACGGCGATCTGCTCGGCGACCAGATCCAGCCCGGTGATCGCCTCGGTGACCGGATGCTCGACCTGGATGCGTGCGTTCATCTCGAGGAAATAGAAGGCGTCGCGCGCGCAGTCGACGAGCAGCTCGACCGTACCCAGCCCGCGGTACCGCAGGTGCCGGGCGAACGCCACCGCCGCACGATGCATCTGCTCGCGCAGCGCCGCGCCCAGGTGCGGCGCGGGCGCCTCCTCGACGAGCTTCTGGTAGCGGCGCTGGATCGAGCAGTCGCGCGTGCCAAGGTGGATCGCGCCTTCGCCGTCGCCGAGCACCTGCACCTCGACGTGCCGGCCCGACTCGACGTAGCGCTCGAGATAGACGCGCGCGTCGCCGAACGCCGCCTGCGCCTCCGCCATCGCCAGATCGAGGGTGGGCGCGAGCTGCTCGGGCGCACGCACGACCTTCATGCCGCGGCCGCCGCCTCCGGCGACCGCCTTCACGAGCACCGGAAAGCCGATCTCGCGAGCCAGCGCCCGCGCCTCGGACTCGCCGCCGAGATCGCCGCCCGGCAAGACCGGCAGGCCGGCCGCCACCGCATGGCCGCGCGCCTTCAGCTTGTCGCCGACGGCGTCGAGTTGCCCGGCGGTGGGACCGATGAACACGATGTCCGCGTCGGCGCAGGCGCGCGCCAGGCGCGCGTTCTCGGACAGGAATCCGTAGCCCGGATGGATCGCGTCGGCATGCATGGCACGCGCCGCGGCGACGACCGCGTCGACGTTCAGGTAGCTCGCCGCCGACGGCGCCGGCCCGAGGCGCACGGTGCGATCGACCAGCCGCGCGGCAAGCGAATCGAGGTCGGCGTCGGAAGCGGCAAGCACCGTCTCGATGCCGAGCGCACGGCAGGTGCGCGCGATGCGCACCGCGATCTCGCCGCGGTTGGCGATCAGCACCCGCCTCAGGCGCACGTCGATTCCGGACGGATGCGAAGCAGCACCGCGGATTCGTCAGCGAATTGCGCGTCGTCCAGGCAGATCTCGACCACTTCGCCGGCCACGCCCGCGCACACCGAGTTCATCAACTTCATCGTCTCGATGATGCAGACGACGGTATCCGGCCGCACCGTGCTGCCGATCTCGACGAAGGGAGCAGCTCCGGGCTTCGGCGCGCGATAGAAAGTGCCGAGCATCGGCGGGCGCACTTCGTGCAGGCCGTGTCGCAAGTCGCCTGCCGCGCCGGCCGGCTCGCACGCCGCGCCCGCCTCGGGTGCGGCGGCCACCTTCGCTCGGCGCGGCGCGCCGGGCGCCGACGAATCGTCCGCAGCAGTCGAAGCCATGGCGTCGCGTCCGTCGTGCGCTCCGCCGGACAGTACCTTCTCGACCGCGCGATCCGCGCTCTCCGAACGTTGCGCCGTCGACAGCACCTGCGTCTCCTGCGTCCACCCGCCCGCCGAGCGCCGCAACACCAGACGAAATCGCGCGGTCTCGAGCTCGAGCTCGTCGTACGAGGTGGAATCCAGCACGCGCAGGATGTCCTGCACGTCCTCGTTGCTCAGGTTCATCGCGCTTCGCGTCGCGGTTGCGCCTTCGCCCCGCCGAGCAGCGCGAACACGTGGTCGACGGCGCGCGGCTGCGGCGCCGCGACCGCCGCCGCCTCGCGGCTCGCCCAGACGGTTTCGGGGCGGCTCTGCAGCAGGAACACGCCCTCGCCCGCTGCGCATCCTTCGGCGATCGCCCACTCGATGTCCTGCGCGCAGCCGTAGTGGCGCTCGACCCTGCGCCCGATGGCGGCAAGCGCGAGCACCTCGGCGTCGGAAACCGAAGCAATCGCGCGCTGCGCCTCCGGCACCTCCTCGTCGACGACGCCCGAGCCGGAACGATCCGGCCTGTGCCGGCGCAGCTTCGGGGAGACGTCGCGCCGCACGATCTCGCCCGTGACCTTGGCGACGACGAAACGATCGGGCGTGACCTCGCCGCTGACCACCGCGGAGCCCAGCCCCCAGCTCGCCTCGAGCGTGACGACCGAACGGTCGCCCGTGGTCGGGCTGCGCGTGAACATCACGCCTGAGGAGCGCGCATCGACCATGCGCTGGATCACGACCGCCATCGCCAGCGCTTCCTCGGGCATGCCGAGGCGGCGGCGATAGCTGACCGACTCTACGCTGTACAGGCTCGCGCAGCATCGGCGCACGTGCTCGACGACCGCGTCGACTCCGCGGATCCACAGGTAGGTGTCCTGCAGGCCGGCGAAACTCGCCTCGGCGCTGTCCTCGCTGGTCGCGCTCGATCGCACCGCCATCGGGGCATCGGCGTCGCCGCCGCGGATCCGCTCGAGGCCGGCGGCGATGCCATCGTGCAGCGCGGGCGGAAGATCGGCCTGCCCGAGGAGCGCGCGCGCCTCGGCGCTGGCCGCGGCGATCGCGTCGAGATCGCCGGCCGACAGGGCCTCGATGCGCCGGCGGATCGCCCCTCCGCGATCGCAGGCGTCGACGAAATGCCGGAATGCGTCGGTGGTGACGACGCAACCGGGCGGCACCGCGATCCCGGCGCGCAGCAGTTCCCCAAGGCTCGCGCCCTTGCCGCCCACGGTCGGCCGGTCGTCGATGCCGACATCCTCGAAGTGCCGGACCCAGGCGTGCTCGCTCATCGCTCGTCGCTTCCCGCTTCGGTCAGCACGCGCACGATGCCGCGGTCGCCGTCGACGCGGATGCGCTGGCCGGTTCGGATGCGCTTGGTGGCGGTGCCGGTGCCGACCACGGCGGGCAGTCCGTATTCGCGCGCGACGATGGCCGCGTGCGACATCGTGCCGCCGATGTCGGCCACCGCCGCCTTGATCTTCGTGAACACCGGCCCCCAACTCGGCGCCGTCACCGGGCAGACCAGGATCTCGCCGGCACGCACCTGGCTGATGTCGTTCACGTCGCGCAGCACGCGCGCCACGCCCTCGACGATGCCCGGCGAGGCGGCGAATCCGCGCAGCTCGCCCTCGTCGACCAGCTCGGGCGCCGACCACGTCTGCAGCGTCTCGTCGGTGATGCCCCACAGCATCTGCAGCGCCGGATCCTCGATCGACTCGGGAATCGGCCCCAGCGCGGGCGGCGCCTGCCAGTCCTCCAGCGCGGCAAGCATGCGCTTGCGCTCGGCGATGATCGGCCGCCAGTGGCGCGCACCGTGCGGCTTGCCGCCGCCGGCCCACGCGAGCATCACGTCGACCAGCGCCTCCTCGGCCTCGCCGTAGTGCAGGTGGAAGATGTCCTCGCCATCCTCGAGCACGCCTTGCTCGCGCAGCACCGCGCCGAACTGGCGGATCTTGTCGAAGAACAACGTCGTGAACCAGTGCTCGCAGTAGAACTTGTGGTCCTCGACGAACGGGAACACGACCTGGCACAGCCCGAGCATCTGGTCGAAGGCGGCTTGCTCGTCGTCGCTGCCGAGCAACTCGCGGTATTCGGCGACGATGCGTCCGCGCTCGGACTTCAGCCGCTCGGTGGGACGCGCGAGCGTCTCGCCGCGGCGGACCATCTGCATGTAGCCCGGCAGCGCGGCGAAGGGCACCGACAGGTCGTCGTTCCAGCTGCGATGATGATGGTAGAAACCGTCGCCGGTCGACATGTGGAACCACGGATCGCGCGCCGCCTCGAAGGCCGCGAGCCAGCGCCGGCCGGCCTCGCCGCGCGCGGCGACCGCGTCGAGCGTGCGCTTCGGATCGACGCCCTCGAAGAAGGCGTCGTCGACGCCGCATTCGACGGCCAGCCGCGCGAGCTTCTTCAGCTCCTCGTCGGGCCGGAACATCAGCGTGTCGACGCCGGCGACCATGCGCGAGATCGTCTGGTCGGAGATCTCGGGGAAGGCCTTCTTGCAGAACTGGAAGAAGACGACGTACGCGCCGTAGCCCAGCATCAGGAACTCGAAGTGGTAGTGCCACATCTTCGAGAACATCTCGATGGCGCGGTGGAAATTCTCGCGCAGGTAGTGGTTCTGTCCGATGCCGCGCGCCTCGAGCACCACCTCGAGGTCGTCGAACTCGGGCAGCGGCGGCACGCGCAGCTCGGAGATCTCTCGGATCAGTGTGTCCATCCGCGTACGCCATTCGGCGTACAGGCGGTCCCAGTTCTCGTAGTAGTGCGACGCGCGCTGCTGGAAGATCTCCAGACGCCGGCCGATCTCCTCGGGATCGCTGACCGCGTTGGCGGTGATGTACACGCGCCCGTTCAGCACGCGGAACTCGACGCCGAGAGTGGTCGGGAATGCGAACACGCGCGTCGTGAAGGCGCCCAGGCCGGTGTAAGGCACTTCCGCCGTGAGGATGTCGAAGGCGGGCATCACCTCGGGGAAGTGCATCGAGTTGTAGAACCAGAAGCGCTCGTCGTCCTCGGGCTGGAAGCGCGAGTAGTACGGATACATCGACTGCCAGTCGCCTGCGCCGGGCACGCTCTCGATCTGCGAGGGCAACGGGAAGCTGCGTGCCCCTGTCTTCGCGTCCATGGGTCTCCTCCTGCGGATGCGGGGACGGTTGCGGATTCTGCGCGTCAGTGGTCCTGCCGCACCGTGACGACGATCTTGCCGAACTGCTCGCCGGACTCGAGGTAGCGGTGCGCCTCGACCATATCGTCGAAGTCGAAGGTGCGCGCGATCGTCGGCGCGAGCGTGCCGGCGCGCAGCCCCTCCTCGACGAAGCCGCGCGCCGCCGCGAAACGCTTCGCGTCGTGGACCAGCTCGAAGACGAGGTAGCCGCGCATCGACAATCCCTTTGCCAGCGCAGGGCCGTACGGGAACGGCGTCTCGCGCGCCTTGCCGCTGAGGTTCCCGTACAGGATCAGCAAGCCCTGCGGCGCGAGCGACGCGGCGAGATCGGCGACGATCGGGCCGCCGATCGGGTCGAAGGCCAGGCGCGCGCCGCCGGTGATGCGCATCGCCTCCGCGGCGACGTCGTCGCGCTGCGAAACGATCACCTGCGCCGCGCCTGCCTGAAGCAGCGCCTCGCGCTTGCCCTCGCCGCGCGTGACCGCGATCGGGATCGCGCCGATCGCGTTGCAGATGCGGATCGCCGCGAGCCCGACGCTGCTCGAGGCAGCGGTGACGATCACCGCCTCCCCGCGGCCGACGCGGGCGATGTCGACGATCGCGCCATAGGCGGTGAGGTGGGCCATCCAGACCGCGGCGGACTCGATCGCCGACAGCCCGTGCGGGCGCGGCAGCACGGAATGCGCGGGCACGATTGCGCGCTCGGCATAGACACCGTAGCGCGTCATCGAGAAGGTGGGCAGGATGCACACCGGATCGCCCGCGGCGAAGCCCTGCACGCCGGGGCCGAGCGCCTCGACGATACCGGCCGCCTCGTAGCCGATGCGCGACGGAAGCTGCGCCTTCTCGACATAGCGGCCGCTGCGGAACGACGCCTCGGCGCGATTCAGGCCGATCGCTTCGATGCGCACGCGAAGTTCGCCTTCACCCGGATCGCCGGCGTCGAGCGCCTCGGAGCGCAGCACTTCGGGCCCGCCGAATTCGTGGAAGCGGATCGTCCTGTCTGCCATTCGGCGATCTTCGCTCGAATACCGGCCGCGGAGAACGCCTTTCGCGCAAACTTTTCGCTGGGAGAAAAATCGTGGCGCACGTGCCGCGACCGGCGCGCGCGTGGAATAGGATCGCGAAATACCGTGCAAGGGAGAGAGAGCATGCCGCCGAGAGTGCTCGACAGCCATCGTGCCGACAGGCTCGAAGCGCTTTGCGAATGGATCGTGCCGGGTTCGTCGCACGTGGGTCCGGCCGTCTACATCGATGCCGTGCTGGCGTCGAGGCCCGCCGACGCGCGCGCCGAAGCCCTGCGCGCGATAGACGCGCTGTCGGGCGTCCGTACTGCGCAGGCACTCGCCGCACACGAACGCAGCGCCGAGTTCGCGCTCGTGCGCGCGCTGGCCATTGAAGCGTACTACAGCGACTTCGTCGCGCCGGGCCGCGAAGGTCCGGGCGCCTGGGCCGAGATCGGCTTCGAGCCGCCGCGCGCGGTGGACCTCGAGCGCGACTGGTCGTATCTCGGGATCGACCGGCCATGACCGAGCAATTCGACGTCGTTGTCGTGGGTTCGGGTGCCGGAGGCGGCGTCGTCGCCGGCGAGCTTGCGCAATGCGGCCGCAGGGTGCTGCTGCTCGAAGCCGGGCCGCATCTGACCTCCGCCGATTTCCGCCGTTGGGAAGCGAAGGCCGATCACGACCTCTATTGGCCCCTGCGCTTCGCGCCGCTGCCGGACGGCGATGTACTCACCTTCCTCGGTGGCCGATGCGTGGGCGGTTCGACGACGATCAACACGAAGGTAGCGCTGCGCGCGCATGAACGCGACATCGCCAAGTGGCACCCGGCCAGCTCGCTCACGAACGAACGCGGCGAGCCCTTTTCCCTCGCCGATCTCGCCGAGTACTACGACCGCGTCGAGAGCGTGCTGCAGGTGCGCGAGCGCGACGACTGGGAAAAATGCGTACGCACCGTCCAGGCGGGCTTCCGCGCGCTCGGCGCCGATCTCGAGCCGGTGATGTCCTACACCGATGCGAAGTGCATGAAGTACGGCTCGTGCCTTCAAGGCTGCCCCACCGACGGCGGCAAGTCGACGATGAACACGTACATCGCGATGGCGCTCGCGCAAGAACTTCTGCAGCTGCGCACCGGCGTGCGCGCCGAACGCGTGCTCGTGGACGGAGCCGGTGGCACGCCGCGCGCAAGCGGCGTCGAGTACGTGGACGCTGTCGGCGGGCGGCACACGGCGTGGGCGCGTTTCGTCGTCGTTGCCGCCGGCGCGCTCGCGTCGCCGGTGCTGCTGCTCCGATCCGGACTTGCCAACCCGATGATCGGTCGACACGTGGGACTGCATCCCGTAAGGCTGGTGCATGGGCTCTTCGACGAGACGCAGGACGCGCATCGCGTCTATCCGATCACCGCGCACTGCATGCAATTCCAGACCGACGAGGCGGGCGGCTTCGTGATCGAGGCATCGACCCTCATGGATCCCATCGCCTTCGCGACCACCGCGCGGGACGAGAGCGGGCCGCTGTGGGGCCCTCGCCTGCGCGAGACGGTGCGCGCCTACCGGCGCTGGAACGGGCTGCTCGCGATGATCAACGACGAGAACAACGCGTCGGTACGGCTGGGCGCCGACGGACGGGAGCGCTACGAGGTCGATTTCGACCCGACCGAGCACGCTCGACTCGATGCCGCGTTGCGCTTCAGCCGCCAGGTGCTCGAAGCGGCAGGCGCAAGGAAGATTCTCTGGACCGGCCTCATCTCCACGCACACGCAGGGCGGCTGCAGGATGGGCGACGACCCGGCCCGCTCGGTGGTGGACCGCAATTGCGAATCGCACGAGGTGAAAGGACTGTTCGTCGGGGACGCGTCGGTGCTTCCGCGAACGCTGTCGGTGAATCCGTCGCTCACGGTGATGGCACTGGCCACGCGGCTCGCCGAGCATCTGGAGATGGCGATGGCCGACGAAACCGCGCCCGCCTGAATCATGGGCACGATGAAACTGCGGGATCGCCACGCCTTCGTTACCGGCGGCGCGGGCAGCATCGGCCTCGCCACCGCACAGCTCCTGTGCGAGGAAGGCGCGCGCATCACGCTTTCCGACCTGCCGGGTCCGGCGCTGGACGCAGCCGGAGCTGCCCTGCCCGACGGTCGCGTCCGGGCGGTACCGCTCGACGTTACGAATGGCACGGAGTGGCAACGCACGATCGCCGACGCCGTATCCGCCTTCGGACCGATCGACGTGCTGTTCAGCAACGCCGGTAACAGCGGCGTCATAGTGCCGGTAGTCGACTACCCCGACGAGGTGTTCGACAGCGTTCTTGCGGTTCACGTGCGCGGCGCATTCCTCGCCTGCAAGCACGGCCTGCCCGCCATGCGCGACGGCGCCAGCCTCGTCATCTGCTCCAGCGTCGCGGGTATGCGCGGCGACCCGGGCGTTTCGGCCTACATCACTGCCAAGCATGCGCAGGTCGGACTGATGCGCAGCGTGTCGAAGGAAGCGGCCGCGCGCGGGATCCGCGTCAACACCGTGCATCCGGGGCCAGTGGACAACGAGTTCCAGAAGAACATCGAGCAGCGCCTGTCGAAGGTCCTCGAACAGGACGCCACAGCGTTCTTCGACAAGTTGATCCCGCTACGTCGACATGCCCGCCCGGCCGAGATCGCGCGCGCAGTGCTCTGGCTGGCGAGCGACGACAGCAGCTTCACTACCGGCACCACCCTGATGGTCGACGGCGGCATGAACGTCTGAAAAGCCGGATATACCCTCGTTCCCGTACTTTCGCCTTGCGCGGATGTCCCGCATGATCGAAGGTCGTGGAGGAGACCGACAATGAAGCGCGACGCGTTCGACACGACGACGCAGCCCCGAGAGGCGCGAGTCGATTACTGGGAGCAGTCCACGCGACAGTACTTCGGACCGCTCGGAACGACGAATCTCGCTCCGGATGACGCTTTCGAAGCGACGATGCTCGTCTATCATGCGGGCCCGCTGCGGCTGTACACGATCGACGCGAGCGCGCACCGCATCGTCCGTGACCATTCCGAGATGGGCGACGCTGCCGACAACTTCAAGCTGCTGCTGCAGTTGCGCGGCGAAAGCGAGATCGAGCAGCGGGACGCCTGCGTCACCCTGAAGACCGGCGACTGGAGTCTGTACGACCCGCGCGTGCCCTACTCCATCACCTCGGGCGAGTCGCTGAAGCACATGGTGGTGCACATTCCGCGCGAGCGGCTGCGCCCGCTTTCCGTGCCGCCGCTGCATACCTGCGAGCCGGCCGAGCCCGAGTTGCGCGGGCTCTACTCGGTGCTGTCGAGCTTCCTCGCGTCGCTGTCGTCGCAACTCGATTCGCTGCCCGACGGCTGCGGCTCGACGATCAGCGAAGCCACGCTCGCGCTGCTCGCTTCCACGCTACAGGCGCGCCGCGGCGGGCAACCCGAAGCGACTCCGCTGCCCGAGGTGCTGCGGCTGCGCGTTCGCCAGTACATCGATTCGAATCTGGCCGATGCCGATCTGACGATCGAGCGCATCGCACGCGACCTGCGCTGCTCGAAACGCTACCTTCATCGGGTATTCGAAGGAGAGGACGCGACGGTGGAGCGGTACATATGGCGCGCCCGCCTGTTGCGCTGCAAGCAGGCGCTCGAGCGGCCGGAGTCCGGCGGCCGCTCGATATCGGGCACCGCGTACCACTGGGGCTTCAACAGCGTCGCGCACTTCTCCCGCCTGTTCAAGGCGGAGTTCGGCGTGACGCCGAGCGCGTTCGTGCGCTCGCGCAGGCATTGAGCGCGCCGGGGGGGGGGGCCGGGGGGCCCCCCCCGCCCACGGCCGGCAGCGCGGGGGTGGCCGGCAGCGCGGCCACGGCGGGCAGCGCCGGGGTGGCCGGCAGCGCCGCCACCTCGGGCAGCGCGCTGGTGGTGGCGAGCGTGGCCACCAGCGGCAGCGTCGGCGTGGCGGCCAGCGTGCTGACGGTCTTCGGTGTGGCCATCAGTTGGTGCGCGGCGACGCTGGCGTGCGTGCGCTGCCGGGTAGTCTTCGGGCGCGTGGCCCGGGTCGCCGGCGTGGGCGTCGTCGGGTGCGTGGGTGG
>JAMLIS010000004.1 GCA_023954015.1 Burkholderiaceae bacterium | reverse complement strand
GCCGGCGCCGGCGCTGCCGCGCATGCCACCGCCGCCGGGGCCGGAAAGGCGGGCGCGCCGCGCGAGGCGCCCGGTGTGGACGGCGCCGGCGACAAGGCGATCCTCGAATTGCCGGCGCACACGACCGGCCTGGGGCAGCCGGTGGCGGCGCGCGGCTACGGCGTTCCGTCGCAATGGGAGCGCAACCTGCAGCGGCGCGAGAGCCCGGGGCTCACGCGCGTGTCGGCCTCGTCGGTAAGCTTCGCTCCGCTGCAGGGGATGTTCGGCATCATCACGCCGAACGGCTTGCACTTCGAGCGCCATCACCAGGGCTGGTGGGACATCGACCCCAGCGGCCATCGCCTGATGATCAACGGGCTCGTGCGCGAGGCGCGCGTGTTCACGATGGACGACCTGATGCGCCTGCCGTCGGTGTCGCGCATCCACTTTATCGAGTGCGGCGCGAACAGCGGCATGGAGTGGGGCAACAACGCGGTGCCCACGGTGCAGTACACGCACGGCATGCTTTCGGGCGCCGAGTTCACCGGCGTGCCGCTTTCCACGCTGCTCGACCTTTGCGGCATCGATCGCGGCAACGGCAGGTACGTCCTCGCCGAGGGCGCCGACGGTTCTTCGATGACGCGCACGATTCCGATCGAACGCGCGCTCGACGACGTGATCGTCGCGTGGGGGATGAACGGCGAGATGCTGCGCCCCGAGAACGGCTATCCGCTGCGGCTGGTCGTCCCCGGCGTTCAGGGGGTCTCGTGGGTCAAGTACCTGCGGCGCATCGAGGTCGGCGACAAGCCCTGGTACACGAAGGACGAGACCGTCCACTACGTCGACCTGATGCCCGACGGCCAGCACCGGCAGTTCACGTCGATCCAGGAAGTGAAGTCGGTCATCACCACTCCGTCGGGCGGGCAGATGCTGCTCGACAAGGGCTACTACAACGTCAACGGCCTGGCCTGGTCGGGTCGCGGCAGGGTCAAGCGCGTCGACGTCTCCTTCGACGGCGGACGCAACTGGCGCACGGCGCGCCTGGGCAGCCTGGTGCTGCCGAAGGCGCTCACGCGCTTCTCGATCGACTGGAACTGGGACGGATCGCCGGCGGTGCTGCAGAGTCGTGCGATCGACGAAACCGGAGCGGTGCAACCGAAGATCAACCAGTTGCGCGCGGTGCGCGGCACGCGCTCGATCTATCACAACAACGCGATCCAGTCATGGCGGGTTGCCGAATCGGGCGAGGTGTTCAATGTCCAGGTCTGGTGAGCGGCGCATGCGGTCGCCCGAGTACGCGCGGCCCGCAGCCGCGCTGGCCGTGATCGCCGCCTGCACTTTCGGTTTTGCCGCGATGTTGTCCGAGGCTGCGCAGTCGACTGGCGGCGCGGCGACGACGCCGCCCGGCGCGCCGGCGCCAGCGGCGAAAGCGGCGCAAGCGAAGACGGCAGATCCGAGCACGGCGGTCGCCAGGACCGCCAGCGCGGTGCCGTGGGCCGGCATCGGCCGTCCGGCGACGCGCTCCGAGATCCACGCCTGGGACATCGACGTGCGCGCCGACTTCAAGGGACTGCCGCCGGGTTCGGGGTCGGTCGAGGCAGGCGAGCGGGTCTGGGAAGAAAAGTGCGCGGTGTGCCACGGCACCTTCGGCGAGTCGAACGAGGTGTTCACCCCGATCGTCGGCGGCACCACGAAGGAGGACATCGAAAGCGGGCACGTCGCGAACCTGAAGCGCACCGATTTTCCGCAGCGAAGCACGATGATGAAGCTCTCGCAGGTTTCGACGCTGTGGGACTACATCCGGCGCGCGATGCCGTGGAACGCGCCGAAGTCGCTGTCGACCGACGAGGTCTACGCGGTCACCGCGTACATCCTGCATCTCGCCGACGTCGTTCCGGCCGACTACACCCTGACGGAGCGCAACATCGCCGACGTACAGAAGCGCTTGCCCAACCGTCACGGGTTGACGTTCTATGAGCCGATGTGGCGCGTCGACGGCAAGCCGGACGTACAGGGCGATGCGTGCATGCACGACTGTGCGGTCGATCCTGCGCGCCTCGCGGTGGCCGGCCTGCCCGAGCATGCGCGCGATGCGCACGGCAACCTCATGGCGCAGAACCGCATTGTCGGCCCGGTGCGCGGAGCCGACACGACGCGTCCGCCTCGCTCCGATCTCGACGGCGCCGAGGTCGCGGCGTTGGCGGAGGCGACGATGCTCGCGTCGATTCCGCACCAGCGCAAGCCCGAGGATCTCGCGCGCGAGGCGAACTGCATGGCCTGCCACGCGGTCGACGCGAAGATGGTCGGCCCCTCGTTTCGGGACGTCGGCGCGAAATACCGCGGACGACCGGGCGTCGCCGAGATGCTCGTGGGCCGCGTGAAGAACGGCACGAGCGGCGTCTGGGGCGACGTCCCGATGCCGGCGAACGCGGCGATCGCCGACGACGACATCCGGGTAATCGTGAACTGGATCCTCGAGGATCGACGATGAAGAATTCGCCAATCCTCCATGCAACTCCGATATGCTCCGGCAATCGGCCAATCCGTCCTTCCACGAAGGAGACTGCTCCCATGAACCTAACGAGACGCACGACGCTGCAGGTCGCGGGCAGCGCCGGCCTGTACGGTGCGCTGCTGTCGATGGGCCTGCTGCGCCCCGGCTCCGCCGCCGCGCAGGCATTCGACGAGAAGACTTTCCGCGTCGCCGGTGTTCCCGAAACGCTGAAGGCGCTCGGCGCCGCCGGGGCGACGGAGTCGAAGGACGTCGTCATCGTCTCGCCCGACATCGCGGAGAACGGCGCGGTGGTGCCGGTGGCCGTCAGGAGCAACCTGCCGAAAACCGAGTCGATCGCACTGCTCGTCGACAAGAACCCGAATGCGCTGGCGGGAGCCTACGACATCCTCGAGGGCTCGCAGCCCGAGGTGAGCATGCGCATCAAGATGGGCCAGAGCTCGGACGTCGTCGCCCTCGTGAAAGCCGACGGCAAGTACTACATGGCCCGCAAGGAAATCAAGGTGACGCTCGGCGGCTGCGGCGGCTGAAGCGGCCGCGTTTCGGCCTGCATACGATTCCCACAGGAGACGCTGCGAAATGGCAGACCCGATGAAGATTCGCGCCACCGCGAAGGACGGCACGGCCGACGTGCGCGTACTGATGGCGCACGAGATGGAAACCGGACAGCGCAAGGACGCCTCCGGAAAGGTGATCCCGGCCTGGCACATCACCGAAGTCACGGCCTCGCTGAACGGCAAGCCGGTGTTCCGCGCGCACTGGGGTCCGGCGATCTCGAAGAATCCTTACCTGCAGTTCAAGGTCAAGGATGCCAAGCCGGGCGACAAGATCACCGTCACCTGGGTGGACAACAGGGGCGACAAGCGCACCGACGAAGCGACGGTGAGCTGAGAGCCGGGCTTGCCGGCATCGCGACCCGGCGTCGCATCGCCGCCCGGCGTCGGGGAGGAGGACCCCGGCGCGACGGCGCACTCAACCAGAGGAGACACTATCCATGCGAAAGGCATCGCTGTGCGTCGCAGCGTCGGCGCTCGCCGCCACTGCGATCGCGTACGCTCAATCCGACACGCAGGCCGAGATCGAGCGTTATCGCGAGATGCTGCAGGACGGCAACCCGGCCGAGCTCACCGTGATGCGCGGCGAGGAGATGTGGAAGACGCCGCGCGGGCCGAAGAACGCCACGCTGGAGCGTTGCGACCTCGGCAAGGGCCCGGGCGTCGTCAAGGGCGCCTACGCCGAACTGCCGCGGTACTTCGCCGACACCGACCAGGTGATGGACGCCGAGGCGCGGCTCGTGCATTGCCAGGTGACGCTGCAGGGTTTCGAGCGTGCCGAGGTGGTGAAGAAGCCCTTCTCCGGCTCCGGCCAGCGGGCGACCGACAACGAGTCGCTGATCGCCTACCTCGTCGAGCAGTCGCGCGGCATGCCGGTGGCGGTTCCGCAGAGCCATCCGAAGGAGATCGCGGCGTACGAGCGCGGCAGGAAGATCTTTTTCTATCGGGGCGGCCCGTACGACTTCTCCTGCGCTTCTTGCCACGGCGACAACGACAAGCGCATCCGGCTGCAGGATCTGCCCAACCTGCTCGAGCGCGAACCCGCGAAGAAGGCGTTCACGACGTGGCCCGCCTATCGCGTCTCGCAGGGCGCGCTTCGCACCATGCAATGGCGCCTGAACGACTGTTTCCGCCAGCAGCGGTTCCCCGAACTCGTCTTCACGTCTCCGGCGTCGATCGACCTGATCACGTTCCTCGGCGTGAACGCGAAGGGCGGCACCATGGATTCGCCGGCGATCAAGCGATAAGCAAACGAGGAGACGGGAGATGCCAGGCAAAGCAATGTACGCGCGACGCGGTGCCGTCGCGTTCGCGGTGATCGTCGGCGTGGCCGGTTGCGCCTCGATGACCGGGTCCAGCGCGGTGTCCGATGCCGAGGTCAAGCAGGTGCTGACGGCCTCGTTCCGCGACAAGGGAATCGCGAAGGTCGATCGGCTCGAGCAGACCGAACTGCAACGCGTGTGCAGCCAGTATGCCGACAAGCCGTTGCCGGCGGAGTTGCGCGCGCGGCTCGAAGCCGACGCGAAGAAGAGCGTGAAATTCCCGGCCGACGGCAGGTTCCTGGGCGACTGGAAAGCCGGCGAGAAGATCGCGCAGAGCGGCCGCGGACTGCAGTACAGCGACACCGAGAAGACGGTCGCCGGCGGCAACTGCTACGCGTGCCACCAGTTGTCGAAGGAAGAAATCGCCTACGGCAACATCGGTCCGACGCTGTACAACTACGGCAAGTTGCGCGGCAACTCGAAGGACACGCTCGAATACACGTGGACTCGCCTGTGGAACGGCCACGCGTACGCGGCGTGCAACAACATGCCGCGCTTCGGCGACGCCGGCATCCTCACCGAGACACAATTGAAGGACGTGATGGCGCTGCTGCTCGACCCGGCTTCTCCGGTCAACAAGTGAGAACCGGCAAGATGCCACTCGGTGCGCTCGCCGCCGGTCGTCCGAACGGCGTGCGGCGATGATCGATCGCCGCGAATTCCTGCGCCTGCTCGCGGCCGCCTCGGCCGCGGGCCTGTCGCTGCCTGCAGGCGCGGCGTCGCCCGGCTCGGCGCGCGCCGAGTCCTTCTACGACGTTGCCCCTTTCGGCAACGTGAGCCTGCTGCACTTCACCGATTGCCATGCGCAATTGATGCCGGTGCATTTTCGCGAGCCGAGCGTGAACCTGGGCCTGGGCGACGCGTTCGGCCGCCCGCCGCACCTGGTCGGCGAGTCGCTGTTGAAGCACTTCGGCATCGCGCCGGGAAGCCGCGAGGCGCATGCCTTCACGTACCTGGACTTCGAGGACGCGGCGCGCACCTACGGCAAGGTCGGCGGTTTCGCGCACCTGGCCACGCTGGTGAAGCGGCTGCGCGCCTCGCGCCCGGGTGCGCTGCTGCTCGACGGGGGCGACACCTGGCAGGGATCGGCCACTTCGTTGTGGTCGAAGGGCCAGGACATGGTCGACGCGTGCAAGCAGCTGGGCGTCGACGTGATGACCGCGCACTGGGAGTTCACCTACGGCGCCGAACGCGTCGAGGAGATCATCGCGCGCGACCTGAAGGGCCACGTCGATTTCGTCGCGCAGAACGTCAAGACCACCGATTTCGAGGACCCGGTCTTTCCGTCGCACGCGCTGCGCACGATCAACGGCGTGCCGGTCGCGGTCATCGGGCAGGCGTTTCCCTACACGCCGATCGCCAATCCGCGGTATTTCGTCGAGCAGTGGACCTTCGGCATCCAGGACGAGCGCCTGCAGCAGATCGTCGACGAGGTGCGTGCCAACGGTGCGCAGGTCGTCGTGCTGCTGTCGCACAACGGGATGGACGTCGACCTGCAGCTCGCCTCGCGGGTGAGCGGCCTGGACGCGATTCTCGGCGGACACACGCACGATGGAGTGCCCCAGCCGGTGAAGGTGCGCAATGCGAAGGGCACGACGATCGTCACCAACGCCGGTTCGAACGGCAAGTTCCTCGCCGTGCTCGACCTCGACGTGAAGGGCGGAAAGCTTGCCGACTTCCGCTACCGCCTGTTGCCGGTGTTCTCGAACCTGCTGCCGGCCGACGCCCAGATGCAGGCGCTGATCGACCGCGTCCGTGCGCCGCACCTCGCGAAGCTCGGCGAGAAGCTCGCGGTCACCGAGGGTCTGCTGTACCGGCGCGGCAACTTCAACGGCACCTTCGACCAGCTGATCGTCGATGCGCTGATCGAGGAGAAGGACGCGCAGATCGCGTTCTCGCCGGGCTTTCGCTGGGGAACCTCGCTGTTGCCGGGCGAGGCGATCACGCGCGAACACCTGTTGGACCAGACGGCGATCACCTATCCGTACACCACGGTCTCCGACCTGTCGGGTGAAATGATCAAGACGATCCTCGAGGACGTCGCCGACAATCTCTTCAATCCCGATCCCTACTACCAGCAGGGCGGCGACATGGTGCGCGTCGGGGGAATGACCTACGCGTGCGCTCCGTCGGCCGGCGCCGGCTCGCGCATCTCCGACATGCGGCTGGACGGCAAGCCGATGGAAGCGTCGCGCACCTATCGGGTCGCCGGCTGGGCGCCGGTCGCGCAGGGCGCGAGTGGCGAACCCGTATGGGAGGTCGTCGAACGATGGCTGAAGGCCCAGCGCACGGTCGCCACGCGCCGGCCGAACCAGCCGCGGCTGATCGGCGTGGGCGAGAACCCCGGGATCGCCTGACGCGATGAACGCCTGCACCAGACGTCGCCTGTTGACCGCCGTGGGCGCTGCCGTCGCAGCGGTCGCAGCGCCGCGGCTCGCATCGGCGGCGACCGCTGCGCCGCCGGTCGCAACGGCGGCGGGCGCGCCTGCGCTGGGAACGCGCATCGAACTGCCGCCGGTGCGCCTGCTCGACGGTCGCGAGATCGAACCTGCCTACTGGCGCGGCAAGGTTCTCGTCGTCGAATTGTGGGCGACCTGGTGCCCGTTCTGCGGGCGCCAGAATCCGGAGCTCGACAAGCTGCATCGCGCGCAGATGGCCTCCGGGCTCGAAGTGCTCGGCCTGTCGATCGACCGCAATCCCGACGATGCGAAACGCTACATGCGCGAGCATCGCTATGCGTTTCATGCGGCGATGTTCGATCCGAAATGGGAGGCGGTGCTCGGCCGGCCGAAGGGCCTGCCCATCGTCTGGGTCATCGGTCGCAGCGGGCGACTCGAGCAGTTCGAGATCGGCGAGATGTTTCCCGAGGACGTCGCCGAGCTCTCGCGCTGGCTGAAGCAGGGAGCACAGGGATGAGCACTTCGTTTCTTTCGTGTCGCGTCGTGTGCGCCGCGTCCTGTGCGCTGGCCGTGGCCGCTGCCCTTGCACCGCCGGCCGCGCGCGCCGAAGCCACCTTCGCCACCCGCTCGCTGGTCGCGGAAGTGGCGAACAAGGCGGCGCTGGCCGCGCTGGAGGCGTGTCGCAACGAGGGTTTCCAGGTCGGCGTCGCCGTCACCGATCGCAGCGGCGTGCTGCAGGCATTCGTGCGCGATCGCTACGCCGGGGCGCACACGGTCGAGGTGGCGACGAACAAGGCCTGGACCGCCGCTTCGTTCCGGATGACGACCGCGATGCTCGGCGAGGAGACGCAGGCGGGCAAGCCGATGAGCGGCATCCGCGGCGCCTCGCGCGTGATGCCGATCGGCGGCGGCCTGCCGATCGAGGCGGGCGGGTCGACGATCGCGGCGATCGGCGTGTCGGGTGCACCGGGCGGCGACGCCGACGAGCGCTGCGCGCAGAAAGGCATCGACGCGATCCAGATGGACGTCGAATTGCAGTGAAAGCTGGGCGCGTACTGTCGCGGGTCGTCGCGACCTGCCTGTGCGCGGTCCTTGCGGCGAGCGTTGTTGCGCGCTCGCCGGCGCCGGTGAGCGTCGAGATCGCGCCGCAGCGCGTCTCCGAGCGCGTCTGGTACGTGCAGGGCGACAGCGGCATGGTGTCGCTGCAGAACGAAGGCTTCAATTCGAACGCCGGCTTCGTCGTCACGGACGACGGTGTCGTCGTGTTCGATGCGCTCGGCACGCCGGCGCTCGGCGCGGCGCTGCTCGAGCGCATCCGGCAGATCACCAGGCAGCCGGTGCGCCGCGTCGTCGTCAGTCACTACCACTCGGACCATTTCTACGGCCTGCAGGCGCTGAAGGAAGCCGGCGCCGAAGTGTGGGCGCATCGCGCCGTGCGCGATTACCTGGCCACCGATGCTCCCGGCAAGCGGCTGGCGGAGCGGCGCGAATCGCTCGCGCCGTGGGTCACCGACGAAGCGCGCATCGTCGCGCCCGATCGTCTCGTCGACGGCGAAACGGTCTTTCACCTGGGCGGCCTCACGTTCCGCCTGCTGCCGGCAGGACCGGCGCACACGGCCGAGGACCTGATGATGCTGGTCGAAGAGGAGGGAGTGCTGTTCGCCGGCGACCTGATCTTCGCCGGCCGCGTGCCTTTCGTCGGCGATGCCGACCCGAGCGCCTGGCTTGCTGCACTGGACAAGCTCTCTGCCCAGCGCCCGCGCGTCGTCGTGACCGGGCACGGACCTGCTTCCACCGACGCGCTCGCCGACCTCGCGCTGACGCGCGACTATCTGCTGTTCCTGCGCGCGCAGATGGGCAAGGCGGTCGACGAGCTGCTCGACTTCGACGAGGCGTACCGAAGTACCGACTGGTCGCGCTTCTCGTCGCTGCCGGCGTTCGAGGACGCGAACCGTCGCAACGCCTACAACGTGTACCTGCGCATGCAGCGCGAGGCGCTCGGGGTACGCTGAGGAGCCGCGGGCGACGCCCCGTCGCCGCACCGGTTCTTCGGTCCCGGTCGCTCGTTTCCGGGGCATCGACGCCGGGTGCTTCACAATCGCGCGATGCCGTTTCACCGTCGCATCCGGATCTTCGTTGCCGGCGGGCTGGCCGCCGGTTTCTTCCTGGTCGGCGCACGCGCGCAGACCGCTGTCGAAACCTGCCTGCTGTCGGCGTTGCAGCGAGCCCCCGACGACGCCAGCGTCGCATCGGTGCGCAGGCAGTGTGCGTCGATCGTCACCCAGGGCACGGCGTCCGTCGCGCCGGCCGCGCCGCTCGCGGGACCGCTGCCACCACAGCCGCTCGCCGAGTCGCGGCAGGCCGATGCCGTCGCCATCCCTCCCGCGGCGTCCGAGGAGAGCACTCCGGTACGGCCCGGTTCGCCGGTGGCGCGCCGCATCGCGCTCGAGCGCGAAGTCTGGGCCAGGCGCTTTGCGTTGCTGCCGCATCGACCGAATTACATCGACCCGTTCTCGCACGCCTTCGCGGCGCCGGCCAGCGTCTCCGAGGCGCACCTGCAGCGCAACGAGGTCAAGTTCCAGATCAGCTTCAAGTTCGCGCTGACGCCGCCGCTGCTCGACGATCGCCTGTCGCTCTTCTTCGCCTACACCGGCCAGTCCTGGTGGCAGGCCTACAACCACGATCGCTCCAGCCCATTCCGCGAGTACAGCCACGAACCCGAGCTGTTTGCGTCGTGGAATCCCGCACGGCGACTTCTCGGCTGGGACTGGCGCCTGGCCAGCGCCGGCTTCGTGCATCAGTCGAACGGGCGTTCGGGCGACAGTTCGCGCAGCTGGAACCGGCTCTTTGCCGACCTCCGCTTCGATCGCTCCGATGGCTGGTGGGTCGGCGTTCGTCCCTGGTGGCGCATTCCGGAAGATCGCAAACCGTTCGCCGGCGCGGCCGAGGGGGACGACAACCCCGGCATCGAGCGTTACGTCGGCGAAGGCGAACTGAAGGTCGGGTACGTCGGCGACGTGCACGAGTTCACGTTGACCACGCGACGCAGCTTCGCGGGTTCGGGCAAGGGAGCGCTGCAGCTCGACTGGAGCCGGCCGACCGGCTTCAGTCCCAACCTGCGCTGGCACCTCCAGTACTTCGACGGCTATGGCGAGTCGATGCTCGACTATCGGACTCGCGTGCGCAGGATCGGATTCGGCGTGATGCTGAACGACTGGTACTGAAAGAACGCTCGGCAGCGCCCGACGTCGCCCGCGCTCGCCCGTCTCGTGCCCGTTCCGACGCGTGGTAGTGTTCGCCCTTCGCATCGAAGCGATTCGGATCGAAGGTCGAGACGTGAGCAATTCCCTTGTAGCGCAGGCAACCTCGCTGTTCCATGAAGCGGCCGGGCAGGGCCGCGACAGCCTCGACGGCGTCGGGCTCGACACGCTGCTCGGCGCGATCGGATTCTCGCTGGGGGCCGGTTCGGGTGCCGGCGGCGCCGCGGTGCGGATCACGCTGAACAGCACCCGCGAGTTCGGCATGGTGATCGGTGCCGGCTTCGGCGGGCTGGAGGCGGAACTCGACGAGAGCCAGTTCCGGCGCGACCGCGCGTCGGTCTACGCGGTCGCCGAACTCACCGACGCACCGGATTTCGTGCGTCTGTTCCAGCGCACGCTGGCCTGGCAGAAGATCGCTGCCGCGGTGCAGCGCGAAGGTCGGCCCTCGCCCGAGAGGGCGCTCGAGGAATGCTTCGCCCGGTTGCTCGGGCTCGCGTGCGCCTTCGCACCCGGGCGGCCAGACGCTCCGTTCGTGCTGCAGGCGCTCGAAGTCGACTGCCTCGAGTCCGGATCCGGGCTCTTCGTTCGCAACGCGCACTGCAGATTCTCCGCGCCGCAGCCCGGCCGGCTGCCGCGGCCCGTGGCGAAGATCGACAAGCTGATCCATCCGGAGCGCATCGGCATCATCGGCGTTTCGGGCAGCGGCATGAATTTCGGCCGCATCATCCTGCGCAACCTGATCGGCTCCGGCTTCCCGAAGGAGCAACTGGTGGTCCTCAAGCCCGGGGAGACCGAGATCGACGGCGTGCGCTGCGTCGAAGGGCTCGCAGCGCTCGACGGCAGGCTCGACCTGCTCATCGTCGCGGTGGCGGCGAGTGCGGTCTACGCGCTGGTCGACGAGATCATCGACACCGGCACGGTAGAGGCGGTGATGCTGATCCCGGGCAGCATGGGCGAGACGAAGAAGAGCCGCGAGCCGGCAGCGGCGCTGGCTGCGCGCATCAATGCCGCCCACGGCAAGCCCGACAGTCCGATTTTCCTCGGCGCGAACTGCCTCGGCGTGGTCTCGCATCCGGGCCGTTACGACTCGTGGTTCATCCCGCTCGAGCGGCTGCCGAAGCCGAAGAAGAAGCCGGTGCGCAATTCCGTGATGCTGTCGCAGAGCGGCGCCTTCATGATCACGCGGCTGTCGCAGAATCCCTGGCTCGATCCGGCCTACATGATTGCGCTGGGCAACCAGACCGACCTGACGCACGGCGACATGCTGAGCTATTTCGCCGATCTGCCCGGGATCGACACGCTCGGCATCTACATCGAGGGCTTCAAGGATCTCGACGGCCTGCACTTCGCCCGGGCGGTGCGCAAGGCCGTGCTGCAGGGCAAGCAGATCGTCGTCTACAAGTCGGGTCGCACGGCGCCCGGCCAGGGCGGCGTCATGGGCCACACCGCTTCGATCGCCGGCGGCCTGGCGCTCTTCGAGTCGGTCGTCCGGCACGCCGGCGCCATCGTCACCGAGGATCTCGACAGCTTCGACGACCTCTTCTACATCGCCGGCGCGCTGCACGCAAAGAAGGCCGACGGCAATCGGCTGGGCGCGATCAGCGGCGCAGGCTTCGAGGCGGTCGCGATGGCCGACAACATCGAGTACGACGGCTACGCGATGCAGATGGGTGCGCTCGAAGACGCGACCGTGCAGAGAATCGAGCAGATCCTCGTTGCCAAGAAGCTCGACCAGCTGGTCGAGGTGCGCAACCCGCTGGACATCAACCCGGGTGCCGACGACGAGGCGCACCTCGAGATTTCGGCGGCGTTCCTGCAGGATCCGAACATCGACGCGGTCATCGTCGGGCTCGATCCGACGGCGCCTTCGGTGCGCTCGCTCGAGCAAAGCAAGCTGCGCCCCGGCTACGACCTGAGCGATCCGAAGAGCACGGTGCACCTGATGCCGCCGCTCGCCGAGCGCCACGACAAGCCGCTGATCGGCATCATCGACGGGGGCAAGCTCTACGATGCGATGGCTGCCCGCCTGATGGACCAGGGCGTGTGCTGTTTTCGCAATTGCACGCGCGGCACGAAGGCGCTGGTGCGTTATTTCGAGGCGCGGCACAACGCCGATTACCTGAAGGCCCGCCGACCGGGCGGGGACAACAGCTGAGGAAGAAAGAGTGAGCGAACTGAAACCCGGACTGAGCGCCACCACCCGCATCGAGGTCGACCAGGGCCGCACGATCGGCTTCATGGGCGAGGACCTGCGCGTGTATTCCACGCCCAGCCTGCTCTACGACGTCGAGGTCGCCTGCCGCGAACTGGTGCTTCCGCACATCGGCGCAGGCAAGGATTCCGTGGGCACGCGCGTGGAGTTCGACCACGTCGGCGCGACGCTGCTCGGCATGTGGGTCGAGATCACCGTGCGGGTGGCGGAAGTCAATGGGCCTGCCGTCACGTTCGAATTCACCGCACGCGACGCGGTGGAAGAGGTCGCGCGCGGCAAGCACAGCCGCTTCGTCGTCGGCCTGGAAAAGACCGCACAGCGGCTGCAGGCCAAGCGCGCGAAAGCCGCGGCCGCCTGAGCCGGCAGGCAGTCCACCGACACCGGAAGCGCTCGCCGAGCGGCGCGGGTGCGCCGTCCAGAACGCGCGCAGCCCGCGTTTGCCTTCAGGCGTACAGGGCCTCGATCTCGGTGGCGTACGCCGACAGGATGCTCGCGCGGCGCACCTACGCCTTGCACTCGTTCGCCAGCTGGCGACCGTGCTTCATGTCGAGCAGCATCGACTTGCCGGCGATGATCAGCCAGACCAGGCCCGATTGCGGGTCCTCGTAGCGCAGCGCGCCGGTTCGCGCGTGCACCGCCTTCATCCGGTATTCCTTCTTGTCGAAGCGCAGCACGGCGCTCTGCATGTCGGGGGACACCTGCGCAACGTCGACGCTGCGGTTCAGTTCGCAGCGGTAGACCCCCGCAGGAAACTTGAAGTTGTACGGATTGAAGCTCGATGCATCGGCCTGGTCCGCGGCCGATGTCGACAGCGGCATCGAAGCCGCAACGGCCGCAAAGGCCAGGGAAAGGAAACGGGCGATCGGGAAACGGGTCGAGCGCATGATCGGACTCCGGCGGACTCGGCTCGGCGCCCGAGGTCGGGCGCCCGTGAAAAGCGCGAGCAGTATACGCCCGGCGGATGCCGGAACGTGTGCGCTCCATGCTGCATCCGGCCGCGATCGGCCGCAATCGGGCGACCGGGGAAAGACGACGGACGGCAGCAAATCCGGCGCCCGCGGCGATCGACGCGGGGGTCGCTTCAAGCTTCGTCGTGTACGGAATCGGGGACGACGAGTTTCGAGTCGCGCGCGCCCGTCGGGTAGAGCCGCGCCAGTACATCGAGCGTGGCGCCGGTCAATGCCGGTCGAAGCGCCGAGGCGAGCATCGCCTCGCCGCCTTCCTCGCCGCGCAGCGACCAGGCGTGCTCGAAGACTTCGTGATGCGTCGCCAGCACCGTCTGCATGAGCGTGCGCCAGTGCGGCGGATATTCCGCCTCGCTCCAGTCGCCGCGGCCTCGTCCATAGTGCGCCACGGCCAGGTACGACAGGAGCACGGCGGCTGTCGATTCGTCGAGCACGGCATCGCTCCAGGCGACCGCCGGCGTCGGACCTCCGCGCACGAGGTTGTATCCGCGTGCCAGGCCGAATGCACCCATCGCGCCGAGCAGGCTGCCCCCGAGAATGCCCGCGCCGAAGCTGAAGCCGCCGGTGGCGAGATCGGCCTTCAGGCCGGCAAGCGCGCCGGTGAGCACGCCGCCGAGTACCGCGGCCCGACCTTCGGGCAGCCGTGTGCTCACCCGGTAGTGCTCGGAGAGCCGCTCGATGATCTCGGCCGATGCGCGACCGCCGAGTCCGTGCAGCCCGATCAAGCGATCGGTGGCGGAACGGATCGCCTCGTCGAGGCGCTGCGCGAGCGCACGCATTGCCTGCCGCCGGGCGAGCGGTACCGGATCGCCGTTGTCCGCGGGCGCGCGTGCGAGTGCGTGCGCCGCGTCGCGCAGCCGCTCGAACATGCCGGCGTCGCGGATCGGCTCGCGGTCCGCCGCGATCCGCGCAAGCGCCTGCGCGAGAACGTCGATCGAGGCGTCGAATACGCGCCGGCGCAGGCTCAGCCACTCGTCGATCAGTCGGCGGCAAGCCGCACGCTGCTCTGCGGGAAGCACGTCGGCGATGGCACGCAGAAGCGTCGCTTCCTGCACCCAGCAGCGCGCGAAGGCATCGAGCGGAAGCACCGCGCGTACCGGGCGCGCGCTCGACAGGTGTCGGCGCCATTCGTCGAGTTCTGCGGCCTCCTCGCTGGCGGGGCGGGGCGCACCGAGCTGGTTCAGCAGCACGATGACCGGCTTGCCGATCCAGTCGAGCACGCGCATTTCGTCTTCGATGTATCGCGATTGCGCCAGGGGCTCGGAGGCGTTGACGAGATAGAGCACGACGTCCGCGCGCTCGCGTACGTTTCGTACGGCCTGCTGGCTGGCCCACAGCGCGCGATCGCGGAAGCGGTCCCAGACCTGTCCGGCGAACCAGCCGATCGGGTCGCCGGCGGACTCGAGGCGGCGCGCCAGGCGCGCGCTGTCGCCGAAGCCGGGGGTGTCCCAGAGCACGAGCCGGTCGCCTTGCGGCGTGCGGACCAGCGTGTGTTCCTCGGCCGACTCGGTGACGTGCGCTTCGTCGCGCACGATCCCGATGTCGCGCCCGAGCAGGGTTCGCGCGAGCGTCGTCTTGCCGACGTTCGTGTGGGAAACGAGGCTCAGCGAAATGGTGGCGGCGTCGCTCATTCGGGAATCGGTTGCGCGATCTTCCGGTCGAGCGCTTCGCGCAGGCGCCGCGCCGCCTCCGTCGGGGCGTCGCGCTCGAGATCGACGAACACGGGGCGGCATTCGTGCGCGGCGAGCAGGCGCTTCCAGGCGTGCCTGCGCTCGTCGCGACGGCGAAGCGACG
This sequence comes from Burkholderiaceae bacterium, assembly GCA_023954015.1. GTDB lineage: Bacteria > Pseudomonadota > Gammaproteobacteria > Burkholderiales > Burkholderiaceae_E > Zeimonas. Next base: position 199,852 of record JAMLIS010000004.1, on the reverse strand, counting down.
TCGGATCGCCGCCGCCGAAACGCGACGCGAAAGCCGACTCGTCGACGAGCGCGACGAGCTCTCCACCCGCCGGCGTGCCGGCGAGCAGCTGCGCGACGAACACGCCGTGCGTTTCCGGTTCCGGGGTGGCACTCGACGAGAAGAGCGCCAGAACGAGCGCCGTCGACGGCGCCGAGGCAGGCCCGGCGCCGACTTTCTCCTCCGCGCCGTAGGCCGCCGATGGCTCAATGACGAGCCGCAGTGCCGGACCGAACACGATGTCCAGCAGGGAACGCAGCGTCAGCGTAGCCTGCGGCGTGGGCTCGAAGTGGCACGGCACGACCACCACTACCGCGGCTTCGCCCGAGTGCTCGCGCAGCAGCGAGGCGAAATAGCGATCGGAGGCCGGCAGCGCGAAGGTCCGGGCGAGGCGGTGTTCGAGCACGCGGTCGTACAGCGCGAGCAGCGCGCGGGGAAGAACGACGACAAGCGCGACCGTGACCGCGTACAGGTGGATCCACGGCGCTGCCCGCTCGCCCGCCGTTTCCGGAAAGCGCATCGCCTCGAGGCGTGCCACGTCGGGCAGCGCGATTCCGGTGAGCATCGATGCCGGTCGAAGCACGAAGCCGAGCACGGCGTGCAGCGCGTTCGCATCGAGGAAGGTGCTCTCCCATCCGGCGCGGTACTCGAAGACGAGGCCGCGCACGTACAACCCGGCGAGCGCACCGAGCGCGAATGCGATCGCAGCGACGTGCAGCACGCGCGCGCTGCGCGCTGCGGTCAGCGCGGCGCTCGCCTGTGCCCAGTCGGCGGCGAAACGGGCGACGACCGTGTGCCGTGCGCGCCGGCGAGCGCTCGCATCGCCGGCGTCGTCCGCGCCGCGGTTGTCGCGCCCCGGGACGATCGCGCGCTGCGCGACGCGGCCGATCGCGCGTGCGAGGATTCCGCTTCGCGGTCGTGTGCGTCGAAGCAGCAGCACGCGCAGCGCGATCGCCATATACACAACGAGGTTCCACGCCATCACGGCGAGCAGCGGCGGAGCCAGCACGTTCACGTGTCGGGAAGGTCCGATCGCATCGCTCGCCACGCCGGCGACGATCGCGATCGCCGGCAGCGCCCAGCCGAACCAGGGACGCCAGTCGGTGCCCCGTTGCGCACGCCGAACGGTCGCTTCACGCGTGCCGAGTCGCTCGAGCGCGAGTTGCGCGCGGCGCGCGACGAAGCGCTCGCCGGAGGCGTTCGCGCCTTCGACTTCGGCAGCGGCGCGGCTCGCCCACGCGCGATCGTCGTCGGTCCACCGGACTACGCCGGGCGGAGCGAGTTCGAAGGCGCGCAGCAGCAGCGCATTTCGGGCTTCGGATTCGGTCATTCGGGGTTGCCGGGCATCCGTCATACCGGACGCAGGCTCCATCGTAGCCGGCAATGCGTTACGGCCGGCTGCGGCGGGTCCTGGGGTGCGCGGTGCCGGCACCGCAGGATGCGAGAGTCGCGCCGGGTCGACTTCGTCGGGCGCTCAGCTGCGGGAGCCGGCACTGCGGTGCCGGGCGACGACTGCGGTGCGCCGCATCGGCAGCGGGGCCGAGGACAAGCGCGCCGGTTCGTCGGACGCCGCGGCCAGCAGCTCCTTCGCCTGCGCGACGACTGCCCGGCGATGGTCGCCGTCCGGTCGGGCAAGCACCGGGCGATGCAGGCCGGCGTCGAGCGGCGCCCAGCGTCGCGGATCGGATCCGCTGAAGATCACGACCGAAGGGACCCGCAGCGCGGACGCCAGCTGCGAGACGCCGGTGTCGTTGGCCACCAACAGGCGCGCATCGGCGACCAGGGCTGCGAGTGCGCCGAAGGAAGTCGCACCGGTGGCGTCGACTGCCGGCGATCGCATTCGCGATCGCATCCGGGCGGCGAGTTCGCGTTCGTTTTCCGAGCCGGTCACGACGATCGGCAGCCCCGACGTTTCATGCAGCGCGTCGGCGACCGCAGCGAAGTGCTCGACGGACCAGCGCCGCTCCGCCGACCGGGCGCCGGGGTGCACGCATACGTACCGTCCCGGCGCCAGCCGCCGGGCGAGTCCGCTGTCGTGCAGTTCGGCAAGGTCTGCCGGAAGCAGCGGAAACTCGAGCGACTCGTCGCGCGAAGCACAACCGAGGAATCGCGTGAGCGCGAGCAGGCGGCGCACTTCATGACCGTGATCGGGATAGGCGAGCCAGGCATTTCGGGATCGCTCGTCGGCTTCGTCTTCGCTGTCCGGTTGGAATCCGGCGATGCGGCGTGCGCCCAGCAGCCGTGCCACGCGGTTCGAGACATGGCCGTCGCCGTGCATCTGTACGGCGAGGTCGAATTCGCGCGAGCGAGCCTCGAGCACGAAGCGAGCGAAAGCCGGCGGATGAACAGGCTGCTCGGGGAATCCGGGAAAACCGGGAAACGGAAGAAAGTCGTCGACGTATCGCGACAGCCGTTCGGACAGCGAGCGCGCCCAGGGCAGGCCGATGAGCGTGATCGTCGCGTGCGGGCATTCACGGCGCAACGCGCGCAGCGCGGGAACCGCGCACAAGGTGTCGGCGATCGGCAGCGCTCGCAGCACGGCGATGCGGCGGGGACGGAAGCTCCGGAACAGGGGCATGGCCATCCGACGGCAAAGGAGCGTGCCGGGCCCCAGCAATCCTCGCGCCCCCCCCTCGGCCGGGAGGGGGCGGTCAGCTTCCCCGGATCGCCTCGAGCGAGACGCGGAAGCACGCGCCGCGGCCGCTGGTGGGCATCAGCGACAGGCTGCCGCCCAACCGGCGCATGATCTGCCAGCTGATCGCAAGCCCCAGCCCGGCGCCGACGACTGCGGTCTGGGTATGCGCCCAGCCGCGCGCGAATTTCGAGAAGATCAGCTCGCGTTCCTCCGGTCGGATGCCGGGCCCGTTGTCCTCGACGAGCACCTCGTAGGTGCCGTCGACGATCCGGCTTCGCAGGCGCACGTAGGGCGCCTCGCTGGTGTTGTACTTGATCGCGTTCGAGATCAGGTTGATGAAAACCTGGCTGAGGCGATCGGCGTTTGCCAGGACCAGGACGCCGCGCGCGCGCTCGCCGTCGACGAGCCGCACCCGCGTGTTCGCCGCCAGCCCGTGGCACATCCGGATCGAGCGATCGAGCGCCTGCTCGGGGTCCAGACGTTCGAGCGCCCACGGCGTTTCGCCGCGCTCGAGCAGGCTCAGGTCGAGCGTGCTGTCGAGCAGCCGCGTGAGCCGCTCGCTCTCCTCGTGGATGATTCCCAGGAAGCGACGCGCCCGCGCCGCATCCAGGTCGGGCGTCTCGAGCAGGATCTCCGAGAACGAGCGGATCGAGGTCATCGGCGTACGCACCTCGTGGCTGACCTGGCTGAGGAAGTCGTCCTTTTGCGCGTCGAGCTGCGTGAGCCGTTCGTTGGCTTCGCTCAGCTGGCGCGCGGCGATCTCGAGCTCGCGCGACTTGTGCTCGAGGCGCTCGCTGTACTCGCGGATGCGTTGCGTCTCGTCGGCGATCTTCATCAGCTCGTCCAGGCTGATCGTCTCGCCGGTGACGACCTGCGAGATCATCGCGCGCGCCGATGCGCCGCCGACGCTGCCGGCGAGCTTGCGTTCGAGCTGGGAGATGAACGCCGCGTCGGCCTTGGCTGTGCCCGCGCGCGTCGCGCCCGGCGACACGTCGCCGAAGAGCCGCTTCGTCTCGTCCGGACCGAGGATGCGCTCGGCGAGCAGGTTCAGGTCGTACGTCGTCGCCGATCGGCGGATCAGGCCCGAGGCGGTCTCGGCCGTGGTGCGAAACACGTCGACGAACAGCGTGCTCTGCAGCCGCTCGAACGGACGCTGCTCGCGCGCGAGCGAGACGAGCACGAAGAGCAGCGTGTTGACCGACAGGCTCCAGAACAGTGAATGCACGAGCGGGTCGACGCGCTCCAGGCCGAACAGCGCCTGCGGACGCAGCAGCGCGATGCCGAAGGGGCCGTCGGCGATGTCGGCGGGCGACAGCAGGAGTCCGCCGCCGAAGCTGGGCAGGAAGAGCGTGTAGGCCCACAGCAGCGCCCCGGCGAGCAGTCCGGCGAAGGCGCCGGCGGCGTTCGCCTGCCGCCAGAAGAGTCCGCCGAGCAGGGCAGGCAGGAACTGCGCGACGCCGGCGAACGAGATCAGGCCGATCGAAGCGAGTGCGTCGGAGTTTCCGCTCCAGCGGAAGTAGAGGAAGCCGAGCAGCAGCATCAGGCAGATGCTCAGGCGCCGGCTGCCGAGCAGGAAGCCGCGGATCGGGCCGCCCGGGCCGACCGGAACCCAGTGCAGGCGCAGCGCGATCGGCATGATCAGGTGGTTCGACATCATCGTCGACAGCGCGATGCTGGCAACGATGACCATCGACGTCGCCGACGAGAAGCCGCCGAGGAAGGCGAGCAGTGCGATCGTGTCGTGTCCCGCCCAGATCGGCAGCGTCAGCACGAACATGTCGGGATCCGAGCCGGCGGGCAGCATGCTCAGGCCGCCGATGGCGATCGGCAGCACGAACAGCGTGATCAGGAACAGGTAGAGCGGAAAGAGCCACGACGCGGTGCGCAGATGTCGCTCGTCGGAGATCTCGACGACGGCGACCTGGAACTGGCGGGGCAGGCAGACGATCGCCGCGGCCGACAGGAAAGTGAGCGTCACCCAGCGCGGGCCGAACACGTCCTCGGAGTGCAGCAGCTCGGGCGAGGCGAGGTCGAACAGTTCGCCGGGACTGCCGGCGATGAAGAACACGAGCAGGATGCCGACGACGAGCAGCGCCGCGAGCTTGACCACCGCCTCGAGCGCGATCGCCGCCACGACGCCGTGGTGCCGCTCGTTGGCGTCGATGTTGCGGGTGCCGAACAGGATCGTGAAAACGGCCATCCCGGCAGCGATCCAGAAGCCGGTGTTGTAGTCGGGCGCGACGGTGGGCATGCCCGCCAGCGATTCGGGGCCGATGTTGCTGATCACGTGAAAGCTGGTGGTCACGGCCTTCAGCTGCAGCGCGATGTACGGTGCGCCGCCGATCACGGCGATCACGGTGACGAGGGCGGCGAGCGCTTCGCTCTTGCCGTAGCGCGACGAGATCATGTCGGCGATCGACGTGATGCGCTGCGTGCGCCCGATGCGCACGAGCTTGCGCAGCAGTGCCCACCATCCGACGAACACCAGCACCGGACCGATGTAGATCGTCGCGAACTCGAGCCCGTTGCGCGCAGCCGACCCGACCGCGCCGTAGAAGGTCCACGACGTGCAGTAGACCGAGATCGACAGCGTGTAGACGATCGGGGACTGCAGCCAGCCGAGGCGTCCGGCGCGGGCCCGGCGGTCGCCGTGGAAAGCCACCGCGAAGAGCAGCGCGACGTACAGCAGCGCGACCAGGAGGACGAAGTTCGGCGACAGCATTCAGCCTTCGTCCTCGTCGCGCGGTTCGAGGCGCCGCGACAGCGCAAGCGCGGCGGCGATCAGCGCGAGCCACGTGCCGAACAGCCACGCGACGATCGCCGGGACACCGAAGACCTGCCCGCCGCTGGAGAACAGTCCGATGACCGGCGGCATCCAGGCGAAAAGTCCGAGCAGCGGCAGCAGCACGGCCGCATCGCGCAGGCGCCGCGACGGGGGGCGACGAAGCGGCCGGGGCGGGCGTCGCGGCATGGCCGTGGACGGATCAGGGCGCCAGGCGGCGGACTTCGTCGACGATCTCTCGATTCGAGAACGGCTTGGTCATGAAGCCGTCGACGCCGATCTCCTCGGCCATCCGGCGATCGTGCGCCTGTCCCTTGGCGGTGAGGACGATGACCGGTATCGAGCGCAACGATGGGTCGGACTTGATCTGCTTGAGCACCTCGAAGCCGTTGAGCCTGGGCAGCATCACGTCGAGGATCACCAGGTCGGGCGGGTCGGTGCGCAGTCGATGCATGGCAGCCTCGCCGTCGAGCACAGACGAGACCGCGTAGCCGCTGCGGCTCAGGACGAAGCTCAGCGATTCGACGATGTGCGGTTCGTCTTCGGCGATCAGCACTCTCGCGTTCATCGGCCGTGTACTGGGGTCGTGCATCGATTCCGGGTCTCGCTCAGTGTAGCGGCTTCGTGCGCGTCGAAGAAGGATGCCGTCGGCATCAGACGTCGACGATCGGGTCTTCCTGCCGGTACCAGCAGTCGTGGCGCACGCACAACCGGCACGTGGGCCCGACGGGTACTGCCGGCGCATTCGGAGAGACGTCGAGGCCGTCGCCGTAGACCGTGCGATCGGCGTGCAGCGCGTCGAAGGCCAGCATCACCGACATCAGGCGGCGCGGCATCGTGAACGACGGCCGCGACTTCTCGTCGCAGCGCGCGAGCATCACGAAACGTCCGCCGTCGGGCATTTCGACGAGATCGCGCGCGAGCGCTCCGGGCGACTGGAACGCCCGGTGGATCGGCCACAGCGGACACGCCGTGCCGTGCCGCGGCAGCAGCAGGTTCGGCAGCGGAAAGCGCTTCGTCACGAAGCCGGCCACGTCGACGCGCAGGAACGCGAACGGAATCGCCTGCGCGCCCGTCCGCTGCAGCGTGACCAGGCGATGGCACACTTGTTCGAAGCTCGCGTCGAAGCGGCGCATCAGGCATTCGATGTCGTAGCGCTCGGCGATCGCCGCATCGAGCATCGGCTCGTACGGAAGGAGGATCGCCGCTGCCAGGTACGAGACGAGCACGCGCGCCGCCCGCCGCTTCGCCGCATCGCTCGTCAACAGCGACGAGCGCGCGATCTCGGCGGCGATCGGCGCGCCGCGCAGGAAGGTCTGCGCGGCGAATTTCGCCAGCTCGAAGCGGCGCGTCGACAGCGCGACCGAACCGGGCAGGGTGAGGACCCGGGTGGTTTCGTCCCATTGCGCGAAAGGCGACGCGTTGCGGGCCGAATCCACCCGCACCCGCACGTCGTGCACGCGTTCCAGATATTCGGCGAGATGCGCCTCGCGGCAGGCGCCGCTGATCGACGCCGACGCGCGAAAGTCGACGCTCGCCCGCTCCAGCGACGGCAGGTGATTGCCGTGCTCGAGCAGGAAATCGTCGACCTCCTCGGTCGGGGTGACGGAGCGGGTGCCGCTGTGCGCCTTGTCGAAGAACGAGGCGAGCGCCTGCGCGACGTCGGACAGGCGCGCGCTCTCGGCGCCGATGATCGACACGAAGCGCTCGCGCTGGCCCGGTTCCAGGTCGTCGACGGTCTCGAGGATCTCCGACGACGAACGGATCGCCGATACGCGGCTGAGCATCGAGTGCACGGCTTCGCCGAGGAACGGATCGTGATGCAGGCGATCGGCGAGCGCGCTCACCGCCTGTGTCCGGTCGAGCAGCGCGCGATGCAGGCGCACGACGGCCTGTGCCCATTCCTCCTGCTGGCCTGCGAGCTGCTCGGCGCTGCCCGCGTCGAGCCGCAGGCCGGCGAGCTCGGGATCGGTGCTCACCGAGGCGAGGTCGTCGACGAGGCGACGCTGCGCGGCACCGTCGAGTTCGTCGATCGGAACGTCGAGTGCGGCGCCTACGCGCTTGAGCAGCGCGCCGCCGATGTTGCGCTTGTTGCGCTCGATCAGGTTCAGGTACGACGGCGAGATCCCGAGTGTTGCCGCCAGCCCGGCCTGCGTGAGTCCCAGCGAGCGGCGCCGCTCCCGGATTCGCGCGCCGATCAGCGAGCGAGGCATGCTCTTTGGGGTCGAATCCGATGCTGCATCGCAAGGTCAATTATCGACAGATTTTCATCTGGAACGATTTATTGTTCACAAGAATCTCCAATCGAGTCAATCGGATATTGCTCGATTGACTGGGCGTCCGCATTCTGCCCGCAAGGTCCGGCGTCCGAGCCGGGTGAGCACGACCCGCCGAGGATGTCGGTTGGACGACGCAGACGGACACGATGGAGGCGAGATGAGCGGATACGACGACAGGGGCCGCAGCGAGGGCGAAGCGGTGGGCAAGGAAGGCATCTCGCGCCGCGACGCGCTGCGCCTGGGTACCGGAGCGGTTCTCATTCCCGGGCTCGGCCACGTCAGCTGGGTCTTCGCCCAGGACAAGCCGGCGATGGGCACGTGGCCGGCCGGCTCGCAAGGCGACACGGTCTACATCGGTGCCGCGGTTCCGCTCACCGGCACCTACGCGGTGCAGGGCGCCGACGAGCTCAAGGGCTGGGAGCTTGCCGTCGAGCACATGAACACGAACCACGAGCTGATGAAGAAGCTCGCGCCGAAGGTCGACAAGGGCGTCCTCGGCAAGAAGGTCGAACTGGTTTCGGCCGACTCGGGCGCCAAGCCGAACCAGGCGGTGCAGGCGCAGCAGACCTTCATCAACCAGAAGAAGGTCATCCTGATGACCGGTTCGACCTCGTCGGCGGTCGCGGTTGCATTGAACAAGTTCGCGCAGCGCGAGAAGATTCTCTACATGCCCGGCATCTCGGGCTCGAACGACACCACCGGCAAGGACTGCGTCCGCTACGGCTTTCGCCAGGGCTACTTCGGCGAAATGGCCGCCAACGCAATCGGGCCGATCCTGCTCAAGCAGTTCGGCAAGAACCGCAAGATGGCGTTCATGACGCCGGACTACACCTACGGCCACACCACCACCGAATCGACCGAGCGCTTCCTGCGCGACAAGGGCGGCTGGAAGACCGTCACCAACCAGGTGTCGCCGCTGGGTACGCAGGACTTCAGCCAGTACTTGACCAACATCGCCAACTCGGGCGCCGAGTTCCTGATCAACGTCAACTGGGGACGCGACGCCGTGCTGTCGAGCCAGCAGGCCAAGCAGTTCGGCATCCTGCCCAAGATGACGCTGGTGCTGCCGTACCAGATTCCGTTCTTCGCCAAGGAGGCCGGAGTCGACATCAGCGCGGGCGTGTTCGCCGCCACGGACTTCTGGTGGACCTTGGAGGAGAAATATCCGCTCTCCAAGATGTTCGTCGACGCCTTCCACAAGAAATACGGCTACCGGCCGGAATGGGGCGCCGAGAACGCCTACGTCAGCTTCGCGCACTGGGCGCGCATGGTGACCGAGACCGGCAGCTTCTATCCGCCCGACATCATCAAGCATTGGGAGAAGGGCGAGACCATCCCGTCGCTGGTCGGGGACGTCCACTACCGGCCGGAGGACCACCAGTGCGTGCGTCCCGTGTTCGTCGTGCGCGGCAAGGCGAAGAAGGACATGCGCAACGACGAGGACTTCTGGGAGGTCGTCGACGAGGTCAAGGGCGAGGAGGTGATCCAGAAGCCCGACGCCTTCGGCTGCAAGCTGGGCGACTACACCTGAACGCCTCGGGCGTCTTCCGGTCCGCGCGGGCCGGGGCGCGTGGTCCTCTCTGCCGTGAAATGCTCGAATCGATCCACCATCCGGGCGGAACAGCGTGATCAACTGGGCCAACTTCATCTCGCAATGCTTCAACGGGCTGGTGCTGGGCGCGCTGCTGGCACTGATCTCGTCGGGCTTGACGATCATCTACGGCACGCTCGGCGTGCTGAACCTCGCGCACGGCGCGATGTTCATGCTCGGCGGCTATGCCGGCTGGGTCGCCTTCGACTACACCGGCTCGTTCGTCGCAGCGGTGATCGCGGGGTCGCTCTTCGTGATGCTGGTGGGCGTGATCACCGAGCGGGTCATCATCCGCCACTTCTATTCGCGCCCGCCTGAAGACCAGCTGCTCGTCACCTTCGGCCTGGGCATCGTCTTCGTCGAGGCCGTGCGCTTCTTCTTCGGCAGCCTGTCGAAGTCGGTCCCGCCGCCCGAGCCGCTGCTGGGCATCACGCAGCTCGGCTTCATGGTCTACCCGACCTACCGGCTCGGGTTGCTCGGCATCGTCGCGGTGGCGCTGCTGGTGCTGTACTTCATCCTGTATCGAACGCGCATCGGCATGATCGTACGCGCCGGCATCGAGGATTCGACGATGGTCGATGCGCTCGGCATCGACGTCTACAAGATCTTCATGCTGGTGTTCGGCATCGGCGCGATGGCCGCCGGCTTTGCCGGGATCGTCAACGCGCCGGTGGTCTCCATCGCGCCCGACGTCGGCGACGCCATCCTCGTGCAGACCTTCGTCGTCGTCGTCATCGGCGGCGTCGGCTCGTTTCCCGGGGCCATCCTGGGCGGGCTGATCGCCGGCGAAATCCTCAGCATTACCTCGATGTTCGATCCGGCCTATTCCTACGTGATGCTGTTCGTGGCCATGACGCTCGTGCTGATGTTCCGCCCCCGCGGGCTGCTCGGCGCGGCGGGACGGGAGTAACGGCGATGCCGATGTCCAGACCCAGCCGCCCGTACCTCGTCGAGGCGCTGACGCTCCTCGGGCTGATCGCAGCGCCTTACGTCCTTCCGTACCTCGGGTTCACGCCGACGACGATCAACCGCATCCTCATCTGGGGCCTGGTCGGGATCGGCTTCGACCTGCTGTTCGGCTACGCCGGGCTGCTTTCCTTCGGCCAGTCGGCGTTCTTCGGCACGGGCGGCATGTTCGCCGCCTACCTGCTCACGCAGACCGAGTTCACCAACACCATCGCCGCGGTCGTGGTCGGCACGATCGTCGCCGGCATCGTCGGCTACCTGGTGGGGCTGATCGCACTGCGTCGCACCGGCATCTACTTCGCGATGATCACGGTGGCGATCGCCGAAGTGTTCTTCTTCCTCGAGTTCAATCCGTTGTCGGCGTATACCGGCGGCGAGAACGGACTGCCGGGCGTGCCGACGCCGAACCTCGAGCTGGGCTTCACCACCATCGAGTTCGACGACAACTTCTCGATGTACATCTTCCTCGCGTTCTGGTACTTCGTCGGGCTGGTGGTCGCGCTGCGCATCGTCCGCTCGCCGGTCGGACTGCTGTTGCGCGCGATCCGCGACAACCCGCTGCGCGCCCAGGCGCTCGGACACGACATCCACGGCTACAAGCTCACGGTCTTCGTCGTCGCCGCCATGTACGCGGGCTTCGCCGGCGGCCTGCTCGGCCTGATGCAGGGCTTCATGCCTCCCGACGCGTTCATGTTCCACACGTCGGGCGAGATCATCATGCAGACGGCGATCGGCGGGGCGGGCACGCTGTTCGGCCCGCTGCTCGGCGCGGCGACCTGGCTGTACCTGGCCGACTTCTTCCAGACGACGTTGAACCTGGGCGCCACCTGGAAGCTGGTGCTCGGCATCGTGTTCGTGCTGCTGGTGGTGTTCCTGCGCCGCGGCCTGGCCGGCGCGATCATCGACCTCTACCACATGGCGCGCGGCGGCACGAAACCGGCGCAGGGCACGAGCGCAAGCGCGCCGGCCCGAGGCGCGGCTTCCGCGTCCGCCGCACACACCATCGTGCCGATGCCGGCGCGGCGCAGGCCGGCGGCCGCCGGCAGCGGCGCCATCCTGCAGGCGAGCGGGCTGAGCAAGCGCTACGGCGGCCTGATCGCGAACCGCGACATCGACTTCAGCGTGAACCGAGGCGAGATCCGCGGAATCATCGGGCCGAACGGTGCCGGCAAGACGACCTTCTTCAAGATGCTGACCTGCGAGGTGCAGCCCACGTCGGGGACGATCACCTTCGAGGGACGCGACATCACCCATTTCGGCGTCACCGACGTATGCCAGCTCGGGCTCACCAAGAGCTACCAGATCAACCAGCTCTTCGACCGCCTGAGCGTGCGGCAGAACCTGGCGATCGCGGCGCTCGGCGAGACGCGCGGCAAGTTCAAGCTCGACCTGTTCCGCAGCCTGCGCAAGGTCCCCGGGCTTTCGGCCCGGGTCGAGAGCACGGCCGCGCTGGTGCATCTCTCCGAGCGACTCGAGTCGCCGGTGTCCGAGCTCGCCTACGGCGAGAAGCGCCGCCTCGAGATCGGGCTGGCGCTGGCTACTTCCCCGAGCCTGCTGCTGCTCGACGAGCCGCTGGCCGGCATGAGCCCGCAGGAGCGCGTGGAGACCGTGGCGCTGCTGAAGTCGATCGCACAGGGTCGCACGATGATCGTCATCGACCACGACATGGACTCGCTGTTCGAGCTCGTCGAGAAGGTCACGGTGCTGCAGGAAGGCAGCGTACTCGTCGAGGGAACGCCCGAGCAGATCAAGAACGATCCCAAGGTCCAGGAAGCCTACCTCGGCGGCGTGCACGGAGAGCTGGCCTTCGGAGAGATCGCATGAGCCTGCTCGAAGTCGACGGACTGAACAGCTACTACGGCGACAGCCACATCCTGTTCGACGTGTCGCTGAACGTCCAGAAGAGCGAGGTGGTGGCGCTGCTCGGACGCAACGGCGCCGGCAAGTCGACCACGCTCAAGAGCCTGATGGGCGTGGTGAAGCCGCGCGCGGGCAGTGTCAGGCTCGACGGCCTGGAGCTCGCCGGCAAGAAGGCGCACAGCATCGCCCGCGCGGGCATGCAGCTCGTGCCGGAAGAGCGCCGCATCTTCGGTAGCCTGAACGTCGAGGAAAACATCGTCCTCGCAGGGCTCACTGCCCAGAACAAGTGGCCGCTGGATCGCATCTACGCGATGTTTCCTCGCTTGAAGGAGCGGCGCACGAGTCGCGGCACCGACCTGTCGGGCGGCGAGCAGCAGATGCTCGCGATCGCGCGCGCGCTGGTGCGCGACCCGAAGCTCGTCCTCCTGGACGAACCGTTCGAGGGGCTCGCGCCGATCATCGTCCAGGATCTGGTGCGCGCCTGCCACGAGCTTGCGCAGGCCGGGCAGACGATCATCCTGGTCGAGCAGAACATCGCCGCGGCGCTGGCGCTGGCAGACCGCGTCTACATCATCAACAACGGACACATCGCGCACGAAGGTCCGGCCTCCGGGCTGAAGGCGCAGCCGGAACTGCTGCAGCGACATCTGGGGGTATAGCCGCCGCGGCCGCTCGCGGCTGCTCCCGGCAGCGGCGGCAGCGGCAGCGGCAGTGGCAGCGGCGCGCTACGGCTGCAGCACTGCGGCACCGGTGATCCTGCCTTCGCGCAGCGCGGCGAGTGCCTCGTTCGCCTGTGCGAGCGGCCACGTCTGCACGTCCACCCGGATCGGGTTCGCGCGCACCTGGTCGAGGAACTCGCGGCCGTCCTCGCGCGTGAGGTTCGCCACCGAGCGGATCTCGCGCTCGTTCCACAGGATCTCGTAGGGGAAGGACGGAATGTCGCTCATGTGGATGCCGCCGCAGACGACAGTCCCCGCCTTGCGAAGCGCACGCAGCGCCTGCGGCACGAGCGCGCCGACCGGCGCGAACAGGATCGCCGCGTCCAGCGCTTCGGGAGGCATCTCGTCGGAGCCGCCCGCCCATTGCACGCCGAGCGAGCGGGCGTGCGCAGCGGCTGCGGCGTCGCCGGGGCGTACGAACGCGTGGACGCGGCGTGCCTGACGCACGGCGAGCTGGGCGATCAGGTGGGCCGCTGCGCCGAAGCCGTACAGGCCGAGTGCCTGCGCGTCGCCGGCGAACTTCAACGAGCGCCAGCCGATCAGCCCGGCGCACAGCAGCGGCGCGGCCTGCGCGTCGGACATCGCAATGCCCTCGAGCGAGTGGCAGAAGCGGGCGTCCGCCACCAGATGCGTCGCATAGCCGCCATCGCGGTGCAGGCCGGTGAAGTTCGGCGTGTCGCAGAGATTCTCTCGATGGGCGACACACCAGGTGCAGTGCCCGCAGCTGTGCCCGAGCCAGGGAACGCCCACGCGCTCGCCGATAGAAAGATCCCGTACGCCTGCGCCCAGCGCCTCGACGACGCCGACGACCTCGTGGCCCGGAACGACCGGGAGCTTCGGCAGCGCGAGTTCGCCGTCGACGATGTGCAGGTCGGTGCGGCATACGCCGCAGGCCGTCACGCGCAGCAGCGCCTCGCCTTTGCCGGGTGTCGGATCCGGTCGGTGCTCCGGCACGAGCGGCGTGCCGGGCGCGCGAAGCACCATTGCGAACATGGCGGCTCGGCCTGCGCGCGATCCCGCGCGAGAAGAGAGAGGATAGTCCCTTCTCTCCTTGGTCGGTCAGACCGCCATCGCCTTGACCTCGTCGAGCAGCGCCGCGGCTTCGTCGCCCAGCGCAGAATCGAGCATCGGATACATCATCTGCTCTTCCTTCTGGTTGTGGGGTACGAGGATTTCCATCACCTGGGCCGAGGCGGCGCGGTAGGCCGTGGCGTTGCGGGCGGTGATCGCGTCGCGCATCTGCTCGAAGAGGCCCTCCATCGCACGGTGCTCGTCGATCATCGTCGCGGTGGGGCCGCCGGCGCCCATTCCCGTGCGCTCCTCGAAGGCGGGGAAGAGCAGGCGTTCCTCCATTTCGATGTGCGCGGCGATCCGCCGAAGGAAGTCGGCGGACTCGCGCTCGAGCGCCGCGAAGTCGCCTGCTTCGGCGGCGCGGTCGGCGCGCTCGAAGATCGCGTCGCACAGGCGATGATCGCCCATCATGTAGTCGTTGATCGTTTCCATTTCGTTTCTCCGCATGCGGGGCAGGTCAGGCCGCTTCCTTCAGTTCCGCGCGCTTGTCGGTGACAGTGGCCCAGTGATCGGCATCGGGCATCGCGTCTTCCCGGATCGTGATCTCCGGCCACGCCCGCGCCAGTTCGGCATTGAGGGCGACGTACGCGTGCATCGATCCCGGAACGTCGCCGTCGATGTAGATCGCCTCGACCGGGCACGCCGGCACGCAGGCCGCGCAATCGATGCAGACTTCGGGATCGATGACGAGGAAGTTCGGTCCGGCATGGAATGCGTCCACCGGACAGGTCTCGACGCAGTCGGTGTGCCGGCAGTTGATGCAGGCTTCGGTAACGACGTGGGTCATCGCGCTTTTCCTCCAGGGTTCAGCCGGCCGCGGGAACGGCCTTCTCGGCCTCGGCCTTCACTTCGGCGACGCTGATCCGGTGCGCCGGGGTCTTGCCGCGGCTCGCCTCGGTGACGACGACCGGGCATTCGCCGGGATCGCCGGACAGGTCGAAGCGCAGATCGGTCAGCGCCATCGCCGACCAGCGACGCGCGGGCTTCTTCTCTTCGCCGCCCAGTTCCGCCGCCGTCGGCGGTATCGGCCTGCCATCGGCACGCAGCTTTTCGACGCGACGCAGGCCCAGGTACGCCGCCCCGTAGGCGCCGTTCAGCTGGCCCAGCCCGTCGGGGGCAACGTGGAAGCGCGCGCCGAGCGCGCTTTGCAGCGCGTCGATCATCGCGACGTTGCGCGTCATGCCGCCGGTGAGCATGTAACCGGGCTCCAGGCCCACGCGGCGCATCAGCTGGATCGCGCGCCCGCCCAGCGATACCATCGCGCCCATCATGATGTCCTCGGCGGGAATGCCGTTGGCCAGGTGGTTGATGACCTCCGATTCGGCGAACACCGCGCATACGCTGCTGATCGCCTTGGGCGAGGTCGAGCGTTTGGCGTACGGACCGATGTCCTCGGTAGTCAGGCCCAGGTAGCGGGCGGTCTTCTCGAGGAAGGCGCCGGTGCCGGCGGCGCACTTGTCGTTCAGGCGGAAGGCCTTGACGCGTCCTTCGGGGTCGACCTTGATCGCCTTGATGTCCTGGCCGCCGATGTCGAGGATCGTGCGCGTGTCGGGGAAGAGCTGCGTGGCTGCCTGCGCGTGGGCGGTGAGTTCGGTGACCTGCGCGTGGCGGAAGTCGACGACGTAGCGCCCGTATCCGGTGGAGCTGACGTAGGTCACCGCGGAGCGGTCGAGCTTGCAGTTGACCAGCAGGTCCTCGAACACGGCTTCGGCGGCCTGCGCCAGCTTGAAGCCCGTCTTGCGCACGGCCATGCCGACGACCTTGCGGTCGCCGTCCAGGCAGATCGCCTTCGTGTAGGTGGAGCCGATGTCGATGCCGACGGCGTTGATCATGTCTTTCTCCTCAGGCTACCGCCGGTTCGGCGGTGAGTCCGAATGCGTGGTCGCGCGCGAACAGCGCCGCGCCGAGCGCGCCGCAGAAGTGCGCCTCGGGGCTCACGTTGAGCTTCGTTCCGATCGCGTCCTCGATCAGCTTGACCATCGCCTGGTTGCGACTGACGCCGCCGGTGAAGGTCACTTCGGGGTTGATGCCCACGCGCCGCGCCAGCGAGACGCAGCGGCTGGTGATCGCCTGGTGCACGCCCATCAGCACGTCCTCGGGAAGGATTCCCTTGGCGAGGTGGCTGATGATCTCCGACTCGGCGAACACGGTGCACGTCGTCGTGATGCGCACCGGGTTCTTCGAACGCAGCGCCATCGAGCCGAGTTCGGACAACGGAAGCTCCAGCGCGTACGACGCCGCGCCGAGGAAGCGCCCGGTGCCGGCTGCACACTTGTCGTTCATCGTGAAATCGTCGACCTGCCCGTCGGGCTTGACGCGGATGGCCTTGGTGTCCTGTCCGCCGATGTCGATGACCGTTCGCGTGTTCGGAAACAGCGACACCGCGCCGCGCGCGTGGCAGGTGATCTCGGTGACCTGTTCGTGGCCGAACTTCACGTTGTAGCGGCCGTAGCCGGTGCCTGCGATGCGCACGACCTGCGACTGATCGATGCCCGCGTCCTCCAGCGCCGCCTTGAACGCGTCTTCTGCCACGGTGATCATGCTGGTTTCCATGTCGACCAGCGCGCGTCCGACGACCTTGCCGGTCTCGTCGATGACCACGGCCTTCGTCTGCGTCGACCCGACGTCGACTCCGCCGATGTACTTCATGCCTGCCTCCCGAGGGTGTGGGCGTTGGACCTGGTCGTTCCCGGCGCAGCTCCGCCGCGGTTCTGCAGCGACTCGAAGAACGCGTCCACGCGGTTCTTGATCTGCGCATCGGACCAGTAGCGCGGGTCGATCAGGTCCGATTCGATGTAAAGGCTCGGCACGCCGAGTCGCTCGTTCAGGTAGTTGCGCGTATCGGCCATGCCCGAGGAGACGAAGCGGCAGCTCTTGATGCCGTGGAAGACGATGCCGTCGACGTCGTAGTCCTTGATCTGCTGCGCCAGGCGCTCGTGCGAGAAGAACTGGTTCGACAAGCCGCGCTGCGCGGCGAGCGCCGTGACCTCGGCCAGGCTCTCGAGTGGGCGCGACGTGTCGTAGCGGACCTCGGCCGCGTCCATTCCGCCGGCGGCGAAGGTGAGGTAGTCGGAATAGGCGAAGACGCCGCCCCAGGTCTCGAAGAGCTCGATCAGCCGGCGCATCGACACGTAGCACGGCGTGCCCGAGAACAGCAGCCGGAAGCGTTCCTCGGCGACGCGTCCTTCGCCGCGCGCGACCTTGGCGCGCAGCGACTCCTCGAGCCGGCGCATGAACTCGGTTCCCTCGGGCGTGCCGCGGTAGATGTTCATGATGCCGATGTAGGTCAGGCCGTCGAGCATCGCGTTGTACGGCGCCGGGCAGACGCGGTTCAGCGCCATCACGTTGTTCCAGTGCCCGACCGTCTTGTTGACGTTGTCCTCGATCTCGGCGAGCTTGTCCATGTCGAACTTCTTGCCGGTGATCTTCTCGCAGCGCCCGATCAGGTCGCGGAACTGCGCCTCGACCCACTGCGCGTCGGCCATGTGCTGCGCGTCGCCCGGGCGCACCTGCCAGTTCGCCGAGCGCTGGCCGGGCAGGTCGAGCGTGAAGGTCGGCGTGTTCAGCATGTGCTCCCAGATCTCGCCCCACTTGATGAAGGTGCTGCACATGTTCGAGGTGATGGCGATGTCGGCCTTCGGGATCGTGCCGGCCGGGTGCTTGTGCTCGCGCAGGATCAGTCCGACGTCGGCCTTCACGTACGAGCAGACGTCGGGCGAGTAGCCGTAGTCCTCGGATTCGCGCAGGTAGTCCTCGGAGACCTTGCGTACGCCCATCTGCAGCGACGTGATCTCGGGGAAGACGAGCCGGAAGTCGAAGGCGCGCAGGATCTCGATGGCGTTGCCCATCACGAACACGTTGGCCACGTGTTCGCCGCGCTGGTTGGCGCCCTCGAGGCCCGCGTACCAGTCCTTGAACAGCTTCTGCCCTTCCATGTGGGCGTTGAATTCGTCGCCCGCGGCGGGCGCGGCGTTCTTCTCGACGGTTGCGGTTGTCATGGTTGCAGTCTCCGGTCAGGCGATCGCGAACAGGAGCGATTCGGCGAAGGTTTCGAGTTGCATCGACATCTGTTCGAACGACGTCATCTTTTCCTCGAACTCGAGGACGAGGTGCTGCACGCCGACCTTGTCGAGGTGCTTCGACCAGGTGACCTGCTCGTCGAGGCCCGGTTCGCAGAACTTCGCGGCGGTGACGATGGCGGCGTCGGCGCGGCTCGTGCGGATCATGTCCATCAGGTAGCCGGCCTTGGTCTTGCGCTCGTCGTGCTGCACGGGGCTCGCGGCCGAACGTTCGATGAAGCTCTCGGCGAGCGCCCACACCGGGTCGCCTTTCTCGGGGACGTCCGAGGTGATCCAGCGCAGGCCGATCAGCAGGTCGTCGTCGACGACGTAGCAGGTGTCGTCGAGCGCCTCGAGCATCTCCAGCGGCGGCTGCTCGCAGAAGCCGCCGACGAAGACGACGCGCGGCTTGTCCTGCGCGGCGCGCCTGCGCGCGCGCAGCAGCCCGAGCGCCTCTTCGAGGAGCGCGTTGTGCTGCTCCGCCGGCATGCGCGTGCGCGCTCGCATCAGCAGGTACAACTCGCTCGTGCCGACCTTCCACGGCTCGTCGCAGCGCAGCGCGTAGAGGTCGCGCAGCAGCGCGCGGTTGCGGTTGTAGATGCGGATGCTGCGCCAGATGGCTTCGTCGTCGATCGTGCGGCCGATCTTCTTCTCGACGTCGCTGCGCAGGCGCTGGTATTCGGCGCTCGTGTAGCGCACCGACCCGGGCGTGTTCGGGTTCTGCGGCAGGTAGAGGATCTGCCCGAGCCGGTCCGGGAAGTTGCGCGACCAGATGCCGGCCAGATGCTTGGCGGCGTCGCAGATCGGGTGCGTGACGAAGCCGGTGAGCCCGTCGAGCGAGCCGTTCAGCCCGAGTTCCGTCGTCGAGCGGCAGATCGAGCAGATGAACGAGCCCATGTGGGCGTCGGCATGCTTCAGTTCGAGCTTGTTGCCCCCGCCCAGCACGCTCACGGGAATCAGCCCGGCGGCGTGGACGATCTCCTCGGGGAAATAGACCGGGAAGTGGCCGAAGGTCCCGGTATAGCCCTCGGGCAGGGAGTCGGCCGACGGCATCGGTCCGAGCCGCAGGTTGTTGCAATGCTCGAAAATGTCGCCGAGTCGCTGCTCGGGGTCGGTCGGGGCCGGCTTGGCCTGGTCGGTCATGTGTGCCTCCATCGGCTTAATCTGGTATTCCGGTACCGGAATGCGTAAATTGTCGCCCAGCAGGCCGGAGAGCCCTTGATGCACATCAAGAAAGCCGGCCGCGACAAGAAGAAAAGTCGTCCGCCGCGCTTTGACAGATAGAGGACCGAAGTGGTACTGTTTGCGGTGTTCGACGCCCGGAAAGGGCGTGGAAATGGCACTGCTTCCCGCAAGGAAACCCGGCGAAAGACGCCTGCTGCCGATGCTCCGGATCAACCGCCTCACCGACTACGGAACGCTTGCGCTCACGTACCTGGCGTCGCATCCCGAACGGATGCACAGCGCCGCGGACGTCGCGGTGCAACTCGGGCTCGGCGCGCCCACGGTGAGCAAGGTGCTCAAGGCGCTCGGCAGGCACGACCTGGTTCGCAGCAATCGCGGGCTGCGCGGCGGTTATTCGCTCAGCCGCGCGCCCGAGTCGATCACCGTCGCCGACATCGTCGACGCGCTCGAGGACCAGCCTTTCGGTCTCACGGAGTGCAGTGCCTCCACGGGGCTGTGCGGCTTCGAGGGCAGCTGCCGCATCCGCTCGAACTGGCAGCGCATCAACCGGATCGTTCGCCGCACGCTGGAGAGCGTGACGCTGGCCGACATGATGCGCGTCGTCCCGCTCGACGAAGCCCCGGCCGGCGCGCACGCGCCCGGGGCACCGAAAACGACGGCGCGTGCGCGCAAGCGGGCGTCGCCCGCGGCGCGACCCGCGCAACCCCGAGAGGAATCCATCGCATGAGTTCCGCGACCCCCCAGATCGACAGCTTTCTCGACCGCGAGTACGCGGCGGGGTTCGTCACCGAGATCGAGACCGACACGATCCCGAAGGGGCTGTCGGAAGAGACGGTCCACCTGATCTCGCAGCGCAAGGGCGAACCCGCGTTCATGCTCGAGTGGCGGCTGCGCGCGTATCGCCGGTGGCTGACGATGCGCAACCCCGAGTGGGCGAAAGTCAGCTATCCGCCGGTCGACTTCCAGGACATCGTCTATTACGCGGCGCCGAAGACGAAAACCGACGGCCCGAAGAGCCTCGACGAGGTCGATCCGGAGCTGCTGCGCACCTTCGAGAAGCTCGGCGTTCCGCTGCACGAGCGCGCCCGCCTGGCGGGCGTCGCGGTCGATGCGGTGTTCGATTCGGTGTCCGTGGCCACCACATTCCAGAAGCAGCTCGGCGAGCACGGGATCATCTTCTGCTCGTTCTCCGAAGCGGTGAAGAACCATCCCGAGATCGTCCAGCAGTACCTCGGCTCGGTGGTTCCGCCGAGCGACAACTTCTACGCCGCGCTGAACTCGGCGGTGTTCTCCGACGGATCCTTCGTCTTCATTCCGAAGGGCGTGCGTTGCCCGATGGAGCTGTCCACGTATTTCCGCATCAACGCGCGCGACAGCGGGCAGTTCGAGCGCACGCTGATCATCGCGGAGGAGGGCGCCTCGGTCAGCTATCTCGAGGGCTGCACGGCGCCGATGCGCGACGAGAACCAGTTGCACGCCGCGGTCGTCGAACTGGTCGCGCTCGACGGCGCGAGCATCAAGTACTCCACGGTGCAGAACTGGTATCCGGGCGACGAGAACGGGGTCGGCGGGATCTACAACTTCGTCACCAAGCGCGGCGACTGCCGCGGTGCGCGCTCGCGCATCTCGTGGACGCAGGTCGAGACCGGGTCCGCGATCACCTGGAAATATCCCAGCGTGCTGCTGCGCGGCGACGACTCGGTGGGCGAGTTCTACTCGGTGGCGCTGTCGAACCATCGCCAGCAGGCCGACACCGGAACGAAGATGATCCACATGGGGCGCAACACGCGCAGCACGATCATCTCCAAGGGCATTTCGGCCGGTCACGGCAGCAACACCTTCCGCGGACTGGTGCGCATGTCGCCGAAGGCCGAGGGCGCGCGCAACTACACGCAGTGCGATTCGCTGCTGATCGGCGACAAGTGCGCGGCGCACACCTTCCCGACCATCGAGACGCGCAATCCCACCGCGCACGTCGAGCACGAGGCCACCGCCTCGCGGATCGCCGAAGACCAGCTCTTCTACGCGATGCAGCGCGGCCTGTCGGCCGAGGATGCCGTCTCGATGATCGTCAACGGTTTCTGCAAGGAAGTTTTCAAGGAGCTGCCGATGGAGTTCGCCGTGGAGGCACAGAATCTGATCGGCGTCAGTCTCGAAGGCAGCGTGGGTTGAGGAGAATCGCCAGATGCTCGAAATCAGTCAGTTGAAGGCCTCGGTCGACGGCAAGCAGATCCTGCGCGGAATCGACCTTTCGGTGAAGGCCGGCGAGGTGCACGCGATCATGGGCCCGAACGGTTCGGGCAAGAGCACGCTGTCGCAGGTGCTTGCCGGGCGCGCCAGCTACACGGTCGACGGCGGCACGGTGACGTGGCAGGGCGAGGACCTGCTGCAGATGCCGATCGAGGAGCGCGCCCGTTCCGGGATCTTCCTGGCGTTCCAGTATCCCGTGGAGATCCCGGGTGTGTCGAACGCCTACTTCCTGAAGGCGGCGGTGAACGGGGTGCGCAGGCACCAGGGACTGCCCGAGCTCGACGCGATGGACTTCCTCGCGAAGGTCAAGGCGGAGATGAAGGCCGTCGAGATGAAGGAAGAGTTTCTCTATCGCTCGGTGAACGAAGGTTTTTCGGGCGGCGAGAAGAAGCGCAACGAAGTGCTGCAGATGGCGCTGCTCGAGCCGAAATTGGCGATTCTCGACGAAACCGATTCGGGGCTGGACATCGATGCGCTGCGCATCGTCGCCGACGGAATCAACCGGTTGCGCTCGCCCGATCGAGCGATGCTCGTCATCACGCACTACCAGCGCCTGCTCGAATACATCGTTCCCGACTTCGTGCACGTTCTGGCCGAGGGCCGTATCGTGCGTTCGGGGGGACGCGAACTCGCCCTCGAACTCGAGGAGCGCGGCTACGGCTGGATCGAGCGCGAGCCGGTGAAGGCAGTCGCGAGCGCAGCGGAGAACGCGCGATGAATGCGGTTCAGCCCTGGGCCGCGGCGTTTCGGGACCGCGCACCGCGGCTGGCCGGCGCCGCGCTGCCGTGGCTGGCAGGGACACGGCAACGCGCCTTCGAGCGCTTCGTCGACGAAGGCTGGCCGAGCGCGCGCTCCGACGCCTGGCGCCACACGTCGCTGCTCTCGCTCGACCAGGAGAGCTTCGTCGCGCCGGCTGCCGACGCGCCTCAGCGCTTCGCCGCGCAACTGCGCTCCGTCGTCGACGCATTGCGCGAAAGCGACAACGGCCACTGGTCGGTGTTCGTCGACGGCACTCACGCACCTGCGCTTTCGTCGCCCGGCGTTCTGCCCGACGGCGCCGAGGTGGCGCCGCTCGCCCGCCTGCTCGAGGAGGCGCCCGAGCGCGTCGAGGCGCATTTCGGCGCGGCCGGAGACGGCTACAGCCCCACCGCCCTGAACACCGCATTCGCCGCCGACGGCGCCTTCGTGCAGTTGCGGCGCGGCGTCGTCGTCGACCAGCCGATCCATCTCGTATTCGTCGGCGCCACTGCGCACGCGGCGATCCACGTGCGCAATCTGGTCGTTGCCGAAGCCGGCGCGCAGGCGACGATCGTCGAGCATCACGTGAAGGTGCACGACGAGCCGCTGCTGTCGAATGTCGTCACGCGCATCGACTGCGCCGCCGACGCTCGCATCACCCACCTGAAGTTCCAGCAGGACTCCGAGCGCGCCGTCCATCTCGCGCGCATCGAGGCGCGCCAGGCGCGCGGCTCGATGTTCGCCTCGCATTCGCTGTCCTTCGGCGCGCGGCTGGCGCGCAACGACATCGTCACGCGCTTCGGCGGCACGGGCTGCGAGGCGCTGTTCAACGGGCTGTACCACGTCGACGGGAAGCGTCACGTCGACCACCACACGGTGATCGACCACGCCGAGCCGCACGGCACGAGCCGCGAGTTCTATCGCGGCATCGTCGACGATGCCGGGCGCGGCGTGTTCGCCGGCCGAATCGTGGTCGCGCCCGGCGCGCTGCGGACCGATGCGATCCAGCGCACCGACAACCTGCTGCTGTCGCGCCAGGCGGAGTCCGACGCGCGCCCGGAGCTGGAGATCTACGCCGACGACGTGAAGTGCGCGCATGGCGCCACCGTCGGGCGCATCGACGAAGCGGCGCTGTTCTATCTGCGCTCGCGCGGCATCGACGAGGAACGCTCGCGCAACCTCCTCACGTGGGCCTTCGCCGCCGAGTCGCTGTCGCGCATCGGCGTCGCCTCGTTGCAGCGCCGGGCACGGGCGGCGCTGCTGGTCCGGTTGCCGGGCGGGGCGCAGCTCGATCGGGCGCTGGAGGAACTGCAATGAGGCGAGTCCGATGAGCGTTGCACTGCAGAGCGGGAGCGTGGCCGGCGAAGCGGCGCCGACCGCCGGCGTGGCGAGCCGCGCGGCCGACTTCCCGATCCTGTCGCGGCGGGTGCGCGGCAAGCGTCTGGTCTATCTCGACAATGCCGCGACGACCCAGAAACCCGAGTCGGTGATCGACGCCGAGGCGCGCTACTACCGCGAGTCGAACGCGAACATCCATCGCGGCGTGCACTGGCTTTCGCAGCATTCCACCGATCTGTACGAGGAATCGCGCGAGCGCGTACGCGCGTTGCTGAACGCGCAGCGCAGCGACGAGATCGTCTTCACGCGGGGCACGACCGAGGCGGTCAACCTGGTCGCGAACAGCTGGGCGCGATCGAACCTGAAGCCCGGCGACGAAATCCTCGTCACGACGATGGAGCACCACTCCAACATCGTTCCGTGGCAGCTCGCCTGTGCGCAGACAGGAGCCGTGTTGCGCGTGGCGCCGATCGGCGACGGCGGTGCGCTCGATCTCGATGCCTTCGACGCGATGCTCGGAGCGCGCACCCGGCTCGTCGCGGTGGCGCACGTCTCGAACGCCCTCGGAACCGTCAATCCGGTCGCTCGACTCGTGCAGCGCGCGCACGCGGTCGGTGCGATGGTGCTCGTCGATGGCGCCCAGGCGGTCGCGCACACGGCGGTCGACGTGCAGTCGATCGGCTGCGACTTCTACGCATTCTCCGGACACAAGGTGTACGGGCCCACCGGCGTCGGCGCGCTGTACGGCCGGTACGACCTGCTGCAGGCGATGCCTCCGTGGCAGGGTGGCGGCGACATGATCCGCACCGTCGCTTTCGAGGCGAGTACCTGGGCCGACGCGCCGCAGCGTTTCGAGGCGGGCACGCCGAACATCGCGGGAGTCGTGGCGCTCGGCGCAGCGATCGACTACCTGCGTGAGGTCGGCATCGAGCGCATCGCGGCGCACGAACACGCGCTGCTGGCGTACGGAACGCGCGCGCTCGAATCCATTCCGGGCCTGCGGTTGATCGGAACCGCTCCCGGCAAGGCCGGCATCCTGTCCTTCACGATCGATGGCATCCATCCGCACGATCTCGGGACGATTCTCGACACCGAAGGAGTCGCGATCCGTGCCGGCCATCACTGCACGATGCCGCTGATGAAGCGCTTCGGCATCCCCGGAACGGCGCGAGCGTCGCTGGCGCTGTACAACGACGAGTCCGACGTCGATGCACTGGCGGCGGCGATCCGCCGGGCGCAGGATCTGTTCGACGGCAGATGACAAGGCGGACGGACCGGCGACGCAGATGAGCGACGGCGCATGAACGACGACGCATGAACGACGGCGAGAAAGCACGATGAATTCGCGCGGCGATCTTCGCGAGCTGTACCAGGAAGTGATCTTCGATCACAACCGCAAGCCGCGGAACTTTCACGAAATGCCCGAGGCCGATCGGAGTGCCGACGGGCACAACCCGCTGTGCGGAGACCAGCTCACCGTCTATCTGCGCGTGAGCGACGGGCGCGTCGACGACGTGAGTTTCGTCGGCCACGGCTGCGCGATCTCCACCGCGTCGGCTTCGCTGATGACCGAGGCGGTGAAGGGACGGTCGATCGAGGAGATCGAGGCGCTGTTTCGCGACGTGCACGCTCTTCTCACCGACCAGCAGCCGCCCGAGCGCGATTTCGGAAAGCTGGTCGCGCTGTCGGGCGTGCGCGAATTCCCGGTTCGGGTGAAGTGCGCGACGCTCGCCTGGCACACCCTGCACAATGCGCTCGCCGGACACGGCGAGCGGGCGAAAACCGAGTGAGGTACGACTGATGGGCAGCAGACATGGACAGGCGCAGGAGTTCACGATCGAGCAATCGTGTCCTGCCGTCGAGGTGCCGTGGGGCACGTCGGTGACGCTGATGGCCGGCAGGCCCGGCCAGGTGACGCAGCGCCTGGGCGGCACGATCACCGTCATGGTCGAGGGCAACCTGTACCGCGTCGAGGAGCAGTATGCAGAAGCGCTCGGACTCGAGCCGCTCGTCGTGCCCGGCGTCGCGGATCTCTTCGCCGACAAGGCGCCTACGCCCGAACTGATCGAGGAGGCCGCCTGGAAGGTGCTCGGCACCTGCTACGACCCCGAAATCCCGATGGATATCGTCAATCTCGGGCTCGTCTACAGTTGCGTCTGCAGCAACATCGATCACGGCAGCTTTCGCCTGGACGTGCAGATGACGGTCACCGCACCGGGGTGCGGCATGGGCACTTTGATGTGCGACGAGGCACGCGAGAAGCTGCTGAAGATTCCGGGCGTCGACCAGGCGAAAGTCGACCTGGTCTTCGACCCGCCGTGGACGCGCTACATGATGAGCGAAGCGGCGCGCCTGGAGATGGGAATGTTCTAGCCGGAGGAGTGGCATGCAACGGCAGACGGCAGCACCCGGTGCGGCTCGGCAGTTGCCGAAGTTCCTGAATCTCGCGCAGATCCGCTATCCGGTCGGCGCGATCGCTTCGATCCTGCATCGCGTCTCCGGGGTCGTGCTCGCCGTCTCGCTGCCGCTGCTGGCAAGTGCCCTGGCCGAATCGCTGCGCAGCCCGCAGGGCTTCGACTCGGTCGTGCACGGCGCGACGCGCTCGTGGTACGCACCGCTGCTGTTCGTCGGCGTCTGGGCCCTCGTGCATCACATCTTCGCCGGCGTGCGCCACCTGTTCATGGACGTGGGCGTCGGCCATCGGCTGCCGCAGGCGCGCACCAGCGCCGCGATCTCGATCGGCGCCGGCATCGTCGCGGCCGTGCTGTGGCTACTCGCATGGGGGCTGCGATGAGGGTCTTCTCCGGGCAGCGGGCGTGGCTGCTGCAACGCTTCTCGGCGATCGCGATCCTCGTGCTGCTCGCATTGGGCATCGTCCGGCTGGCCGTGACCGGCGGCTCGGCCTGGGAGCGCTGGCATGCGCTCGCCACGAGCGCGCATGGCGCCGTGCTGATCCTCGCGTTCTTCGTCTCGATGGGGCTGCACGGCTGGATCGGCGTGCGCGACGTCGTTCTGGACTACGTCCACGCACCCGCGGTGCGCCTGCCGTTGCTCGCAGTCGTCGCGTTCCTCCTCGTTGCGGTGCAGATCCGCGTCGCGATGATCCTGATGGGGCAGCCATGAAAGTGAGCATCTACCGCTTCGACCCCGATGTCGACGTGCGTCCGCGCATGCAGGACTACGAGGTCGAGTTGCGTCACACCGACCGGATGCTGCTCGATGTGCTGCTGCGCCTGAAGGAAGTCGACGACAGCCTTTCGTTCCGGCGTTCGTGCCGCGAGGGCGTCTGCGGTTCGGACGCGATGAACATCAACGGACGCAACGGCCTGGCCTGCATCCACGCGATATCCGAGTTGAAGGAACCGGTCGTGCTGCGGCCGTTGCCGGGCTTTCCGGTGGTGCGCGATCTGGTCGTCGACATGACGCAGTTCTTCGCGCACTACCACGCGATCCGTCCGTACGTGGTCGACGATCGTCCGATGCCCGAGCGCGAGCGGCTGCAGTCACCCGACGAGCGCGAGCGGCTGAACGGCCTGTACGAATGCATCCTGTGCGCCTGCTGCAGCGGTTTCTGCCCGTCGTACTGGTGGAACCCCGACAAGTTCATCGGGCCGGCCGGGCTGCTGCAGGCCTGGCGCTTCATCACCGATAGCCGAGACACGGCGCGCAGCGAGCGCCTGGCCTTTCTCGACGACGTATATCGCCTGTATCGCTGCCGCACGATCATGAACTGCACCGAAGTCTGCCCGAAGGGCCTGAGCCCGTCGCACGCCATCGAGCAGATTCGCACTGCGCTGGTGAAGGATTCCTCGTAGCGGCGCAGGCGCCGTCGAGAAGCCCGCGGCGGCCGGATCCCTGGCTTTCTCGCGTACATTGGAGCCCGTCGATCACGGTCCACGGGAGATCTCGATGAAGCCACGCCCGCACCGCGCGGCCGTGCCGCGCGCGCGTCGCCCCGCGTCGGTACGGGCCGCCGGCGCACTCCTCGCCGTCGTAGCGGCTGCGAGCACCGGCCTGCACTCCGCACGGGCGGCGCAACCCGGTTCGCTCGGCGCTGCGCTCTACGAAAGTCGCTGCACCGGCTGCCACGAACGCAGCGTTCACTCGCGCGACCCGCGGCGCGCCGGCGACTTCGACCAGATCCGCGCGTACGTCTGGCGCTGGGATCGCTTCCTCGGCGGCGCCTGGCAGCGCGACGAGATCGATGCGGTGGCGCAGTACCTGAACGAGCGCTACTACCATTTTCCCTGTCCGCAGGACCTGTGCGGCGTGGCGGCGCGCTAGGTGCCATGGCGACGACGCTGCTCGCACTTCTCGACGACATCGCGAGCGTCCTCGACGACGTCTCCACGATGACGAAGGTCGCGACCAGGAAGACCGTGGGCGTGCTCGGCGACGATCTTGCCCTGAACGCGCAGCAGGTCTCCGGCGTTCATGCCGATCGCGAACTGCCCGTGGTCTGGGCGGTGGCCAAGGGTTCGCTTCGCAACAAGGTGATCCTCGTGCCGGCTGCACTGGCGATAAGCGCCTTCGCGCCGTGGGCGATCGCGCCGCTGCTGATGGCCGGCGGTGCATACCTCTGCTACGAAGGCTTCGAGAAGATCGCGCATCGCCTGTTCCACGGCAAGCGGCATGCGACGCGCGCTCCGGCTGCGCCGGTCGACGGCCAGGCGATGCCTGCGAAAGCGCCCGAGACGATGGAGAAGACGAAGATCGAAGGCGCGGTGCGCACCGACTTCATCCTGTCGGCCGAGATCATCACGATCTCGCTCGGTGCGGTAGCGGCCGCCGGCTTCGCCGTGAAGGTCGGCGTTCTCGCCGCCGTCGCAGTGCTGATGACCGTCGGCGTCTACGGTCTCGTCGCCGGCATCGTCAAGCTAGACGACCTGGGCCTGCGCCTGCTCGCGCAGCGCGGTGCCGGCTTCCTCGATCGCATGCAGCGGCTGTTCGGCGCTGCCGTCGTGCGCGCCTCGCCGTGGTTGATGAAGACGCTGTCGGTCGTCGGCACGGCGGCGATGTTCCTCGTCGGCGGCGGCATCCTCTCGCACGGCGTTCCCGGCGTCGAGTCGTGGCTCGAGCGGCTGATCGACCCGATCGACGATGCGCCGATCTTCGGCGACGTGGTCGGGATGCTCGGGCCGATGCTCTTGAACGCGGCGATCGGCGTCGTCGTCGGTGCCGTCGTTCTCGCCGCGGTGCTCGGCGGGCAGCGCGCAATCTCCGCCCTGCGCCCGGTCGATACGCGATGAGCGTCCGCAGCCTCGTTCACCTGTTCGAGCCGCGCTCGGTCGCAGTGGTCGGCGCGTCGAACAAGCCGCGCCACGTCGGCAACGTGCTGATGCGCAACCTGCTCGAGGGAGGGATCGACGCGCCGGTAATGCCGGTGAATCCGCGCTATCGCTCGGTCGCGGGCGTGCTCACCTATCCCGACGTCGACAGCCTGCCGCAGGCGCCGGAGCTTGCCGTGATCTGCAGCCCTGCGCCGACCATCGCCGCGTCGATCGACGCGCTCGGCCGGCGCGGCACGCGGGTGGCAATCGTCGTGCACGACGATCTGCCGGGCCGACGCGATCCCGGCGGCGCGTCGGTGCGCGAGGCGATGCTCGCCGCCGCACGCCGGCATTCGATGCGCGTACTCGGCGCGGGCAGCCTGGGCGTGCTCGTGCCGCGAGTCGGCCTGAACGCGAGCCTGAGCCACGTGTCGGCGTTGCCCGGCAAGCTCGCTTTCGTTTCCCAGTCGGGGGCGCTGTGCACCGCGGTGCTCGACTGGGCACGCGCCAAGGGAATCGGCTTTTCGCATTTCGTCGCGCTCGGCGACTGCGACGACATCGACTTCGGCGACGTTCTCGACTACCTGGGCAGCGATCCCGACACCGACGCGATCCTGCTGTACATCGAGCGGATCCGCGAGCGGCGCAATTTCATGGCGGCCGCGCGCGCGGCGGCGCGCAACAAGCCGGTGCTCGCCGTGAAGGCGGGTCGCGTTGCCCGCGACGACGCCGATCTCGAGTCGCCGGCCACGCTTTCGGGGGCGCTGGCGCGCCCGGACGACGTCTTCGATGCGGCGCTGCGGCGCGCCGGCATTCTTCGCGTGTACGACATCGACGAACTGTTCGACGCGGTCGAGACGCTCAGTCGCGCGAAGGCGTTCCGCGGCGAGAAGCTGGCGATCATCCACAACGGCGGCGGCGCCGGCCTGATGGCACTCGACGAGTTGCTGCTCGGCGGGGGCAGCTGCGCGCGCCTGGGCGACGACACGACGCGGCGCCTGGCCGAGCTGTTGCCGGCCGCCTCGTCGCCGGGCAATCCGGTGGACGTAGGCGTCAACGCTCCGGGTCGGCGCTACGCAGATTGCCTGAAGGCGGTGCTGGCCGATCCCGGCGTGAACGCGGCACTCGTCATGCACGCGCCGACCGCGACCACGCGGGGCGAGGAAGCCGCACAGGCGGTGATCGGCGTCGCGCGCGAGCTGCGCGCGGCGCGCATTCTCACCTGCTGGGTGGGCGCCGGTGCGGCGACCGCGCCGCGACGGCTGTTCGCCGAGGCCGGCCTGCCCACTTACGAGACGCCGTCGAGCGCGGTGAAAGCCTTCCTGCACGTGGTGAACTTTCACCGCAACCAGGAAATGCTGATGCAGACGCCGCCGTCGTTGCCGAGTGAATTCCGGCCCGACGTCGCTGCGGCACGAGCCGTCGTCGAGCGTGCGCTCGCCTCCGGCAGCGCGCTGCTGTCCGAACCCGATGCGAAGGCGGTGCTCGCCGCCTACGGCATTCCGGTCGTCCCGACCCGCATCGCCGAGTCGCTCGAGCATGCGGCGCAGGTCGCCGAGACCATCGGTTATCCGATCGCGCTCACCGTGCTGTCGCCCGACATCGCCCGCAAGTGGGACGTGGGCGGCGTGGCGCTGAACCTGGAAAGCGCCGACGCCGTTCGCACTGCGGCGCTCGGCATGACGCGGCGCGTCTCCGAACGCATGCCGAACGCGCGCATCACCGGCTTCACGCTGCAGCCGATGGTGCCGCGGCGAAACGCGCGCCAGCTGATCGTCGGCGTGACGACCGATCCGCTGTTCGGCCCGGTGATCCTGTTCGGCGAAGGCGGGCGGGCGGTGGAGGTCATCCGCGATCACGCGATCGGGCTGCCGCCGCTGAACCTGCCGCTGGCGCGCGAACTCATCGCGCGCACGCGCATCGACAAGCTGCTCGGCGCGTATCGCGACCGGCCGGCCGCGGACGTGGGCGCCATCTGCCTCACGCTCGTCCAGGTATCGCAGCTCGTCGTCGATCTTCCGGAGATCGTCGAGATCGACATCAATCCACTGTTCGCCGGCGACGCGGGCGTGGTCTGCGTCGATGCGCACATGCGGGTCGACGCATCCGCGCGCCGGCCGGGTCGATTGGCGATCCGTCCGTATCCGAAGAACCTGGAGGAGAAGGCGGCTCTTCGAAGCGGGCGCGAGATCCTGCTGCGGCCGATTCGCCCCGAGGACGAACCGGCGCACCAGACGTTGCTCGACCACATGACGCCCGAGGACCTGCGCTTCCGCTTCTTCGATTCGGTGCGCCAGCTCGGACACTCGCAGATGGCGCGGCTCACGCAGATCGACTACGACCGCGAGATGGCATTCATCGCTGCCGCGGCCGGCGAGAACGGCGAGGCCGAGACGCTGGGCGTCGTGCGCACCGTCACCGATCCGGACAACGTCGCCGCCGAATTCGCGATCCTCGTGCGCTCCGACCTCAAGGGACAGGGACTCGGCCGCCTGCTGCTGTCGAAGATCGTCGACTACTGCCGCCGCCAGGGAACGCGCGAGATCGTCGGCGAGATTCTCGGCGAGAACGACGACATGCTGCGGCTGGCGAGCCGGCTCGGATTCTCGCTCGAGCCCGATCGCGAAACCGGGACGATCCGCGCGCGCCTGGCATTGAACTGAATTCGGCGCGTCGTTGCGTACGCGCTTGCGTCCGTTACGCCCCGCGGCGAGAATCCGATCATCATGGCGTCGGCTTCGCTCACGGCGGCTCTCGAGATCAGCGCAATCGAAGTGCTCGAGAGCGTCTCGGACGGCTTTCTCGCCTGCGATCCCGATTTCCGTCTCCTCTATGCAAACGCGTCGGCCGAGCGCCAGCTGGCGCGTTCCCGCGACGAGCTGGTCGGACGCAGCCTCTACGAGGTGTACCCGGAACTCGCCGCTTCCGAGCGCCTCGATCCGGCAGCCCTGCGCGAGGCGGCGCGGACCTCCCGGCCCCTCGATGTCGCGTACTGCAGCGCTTCGGCCGGCCGCAGGTACCGGGCCCGCGTGCATCCGCGCAGCTGGGGATGGGCGCTGTATTTCCACGACGCCACCCGTCGTCATCTCACCCGCGAGGCGCTTCAGAAAAGCGAGCGGCAATATCACACGCTGATCGATTCGATCGACCAGGGGTACTGCATCGTCGAGATGCTGTTCGACGAGCGCGGCACGCCGATCGACTTCCGCTACCTCGAGGTCAACGACGCCTTCGCGGCGCAGACCGGCCTGGCCGACGTCGTCGGCAGGAAGGCGCGCGAACTCACTCCGCAGATCGATCCGTACTGGCTCGAGAGCTACGGTCGCGTCGCGCGCACCGGCGAGCCTGCGCGGCTCGAGCATTACTCGTCTTCGCTCGGTCGCTGGTTCGACGTCTACGCGTTCCGCCCCGATCGCTCGTCGTCCAACCGCGTTGCGCTGCTGTTTCGCGACGTCACTGCCCGCCGGCTGACCGACGATGCGCTGCGCGAGAGCGAGGAGCGCTTTCGCGTGCTGGTCGAGGCGATGGCGCAGGCCGTATGGGAAGCGGATCCGGCGGGTAACCTGCAGTCGTACTCGGCGTCCTGGTGCGCGCTCACCGGGCAGCTGTCCGCGCAGTGGCGCGACGAAGGCTGGTTCGATGCGGTACATCCCGACGACCGCGAGGAGACGCGCAGGAAGTGGTTCGACGGCATCGCGCGACGCTCGCCCTTCGAACTCGAGTACCGCATCGTTGCCGCCGACGGCAGCGTGCACTGGAGCAACGATCACGCCGCGCCCTTGTTCGGTCCGCACGGAACCGTGCGCAAATGGGTCGGGATGAACGTCGACATCACCGTGCGGCGCAGCGCCGAGGAGGCGCTTCGCGACGCCGATCGGCGCAAGGACGAGTTCCTCGCGATTCTCGCGCACGAACTGCGCAATCCGCTGGCACCCTTGCGCACCGGCGTCGAGATCATGCGCATGGGCCGGATCGACGCGGAGCGCGCAGAGCGCGTGCGCGCGATGATGAGCCGCCAGGTGGACCATATGGTCGCGCTGGTCGACGACCTGATGGACGTCAGCCGAATCAGCAGCGGGCGCATCGAGCTCGAACGCCGCCCGGTGGAGCTCGCCTCGGTCATCCGCGGTGCGCTGGAAGCTGCCGATCCGAGCATCCGGCACAAGCGTCACGAAACGAGCCTGACGCTGCCCGCCGAGGCGGTGTGGGTGGACGGAGACGCACACCGGCTCACGCAGGCGATCGGCAACCTGCTGACCAATGCCGCGAAGTACATGGAGCCCGGCGGGCACATCTTCGTCACGCTCGAGCGTCTCGGGCGGGAGGCGGTCGTCCGCGTGAAGGACACCGGCGTCGGCATACCGCCGGAGATGCTCGAGAAGGTGTTCGAGCTGTTCGCGCAGGTCGACAGTGCGATCGACCGGCGCCAGGGCGGCCTCGGCATCGGACTGACGATCGTGCGGCAGCTCGTCGAGCTGCACGGCGGGCGCGTCGAGGCGTACAGCGAAGGTCCGGGCTGCGGCAGCGAGTTCGTCGTCCACCTGCCGTTGTCGCAGAGTTCGCGCGAGGATCCCGATGCGCCGCACCCGCCCGCCGCGCCCGTTCGCCGGCGTCGCGTCCTCGTCGTCGACGACAACGCCGATGCCGCGCAGGCGATGGCGACGATGCTCGGGCTGCTCGGGCACGAGGTCGACGCCGCCTTCGACGGCGAACAGGCCCTGGGCCTGGCCGAACGGATGCGTCCCGAGGTGATCCTGATGGATCTCGGCATGCCCGGCATGAACGGATACGTCGCGGCGCGGCGAATCCGGAACAGCGAGTGGGGCCGCGACGTGCTGCTCGTCGCCGTCACGGGCTGGGGCCAGCAGGCCGATCGCGCCGCCTCCGAGCAGGCGGGCTTCGACCATCATCTGGTCAAGCCGGTGGAGCTGGACGCGGTTCAGTCGCTGGTCGCGCTGCTGGATTCGCGCTGAGGGCGCCAGACGCGTAGCGGTCGGCGCAGTGCATCCGGATCGCCGAAGGGCGAGCGCGCCAGGAGCACGGCGTCGAAGGGCGCGCCGCGGGCGAGCGTGACGTGCTCGAAGCCGAAGAGGCGCCGCGGAGTCGACGTTGCCGCGGCGAGGATCTGCTCGAGCGACAATCCGGCTTCCCGATAGCGGTCGATCTCCTCGAATACTGCGTCGCCGTGCGCGACCCCCATGCTTCCGGCGTCGGTGCCGAGCAGCACGGGAACGCCGCCGTCGACGGCGAGCTTCAGGTGGCGAGCGTGTTCCTCCAGCATGCGGCGCAGTCTGTCGGCCGTTTCCGACGACCAGCCGAGTGCCGGCGCATTCGCCCACTGGAAATGAACCGGTCCGAAGGTCGGCGTCCAGGCGATCCGCTTCCGGGCCATTCGCTCGACGATCTGCGGCGTCAGAAAGAAACCGTGTTCGATGCAATCGACGCCCGCCGCGACGGCGATTTCGAGTCCTTTCGGACCGCTGCAATGTGCGAAGGTGCGCCGCCCGCATGCGTGCGCCGTATCGACGAGGAGACGCGCCTGTTCGACGGTGAACTGCGGCTCGTCGGTAACGCAGCCGGCCTCGAAATCGATGAGACCCGTGAGGATCAGCTTGATCTCGTCGCTGTCGGCGGCACGCTGCACGATCGCCTGGCGAATCTCGTCGTCGTCGCCGGCTTCGGTCGCCATGAACGCGCCGTAGCGTTTCACCGCGCGAATGCCGCAGCCGGCCGATCGCACCTCCGACAGTCCGCTCGGGGCGTATGTTGCCTCGGCGCGGATACGGTGGTTGATTCCGTGCCGATCGCCCGCGTCGCGCACCAGTGTCACGCCGCAGGCGAGCGAGCGTCGTGCGTTGCGGCGGGCAGTTTCGAGCAGCCGTTCGATCGGCGCCCTCAGATGCTGCGCGCGAGCCTCGGGATCCGTCGAGACGCCGTCGAGGAACAGATGCACGTGCGCATCGACGAGCCCGGGCATCAGGAACCCGCCGCGAAACACCGGCAGTCCGCGCCCGGCGAGTTCGACGCCACGATCCCCGCGCTCGATGTCGGCGATGCGTCCGTCGACGACGCGCAAGGTGGTCGCTTCGCCGACGCGCCTTCGCTCGCCGTCGAACCATTCGTCGACGACGACGGCGAACGCGGGTGCGGCCGAGATATGGCCCGCGGTGGCTTCCCGTGTCATCGGGACGACCCGGTCAGCCGCGGTACAGCCGGCGCACCGCGCGCAACGCGTCGGTGCCGCTGCATTCGAGGAACTGGCGATACGTCTTCATCACGTGATGATCCGCGGGCAACGGCGCGTAGCCTCGCCACGGCGTGCCGAGCACCGTGTCGAAGCCGAGTGGAACGGCGAGCGTCAGGAAGGCGTTCTCGAGGCACAGCTTGAGGTCCGAGCCGTCGGCCGCCCTGGCGGGCAACTGCTGGCCGATGTTCGACAGCCCACCCATCAGGTGGATGCCGGCCAGTTCGGGGTCGCTGCCGATCGTCGCTACGGCATCGAGCGTGGCGCGACCCAGACCTTCGGAGTCGGCGGCGATCGCGCTCACCGACACGTCGATCAGGATGTCGTGCATCGGCATCCCGTGCTCGTCGCGCAGCCTGCGCGCCGCGCGGCGCGCCGTCGACGCGATGTCGGCGGCGGTCTTGTTGGCGCGCGCCACGCCGTCGACCATGCGTTCGGAAGCCATCACCACGACCTGGAACGGATGCAGCCGGTACAGGTCCATCAGCGCCCATCGGTGCTCGGTGATCGAGTTTACGATCGGCAGTCGTCCTCCGGCCCGCCCCGCATCGTAGGTCTGCAGGCAGACGCGCTGTACCTCGGGGTGCGGAAAATCGAAGCACAACGGAACGTCGACCTCTTGCTGGATCGCACGGATCACCTGGGCGACGAATCGGGCGTCGGTCTGTGCGCGCGCTCCGACGTTCACGTTCAGGCAGCTCGCGCCCGATTGCACCTGTCGTACGGCGAGCGCCCTGATTCCGGGGAAATCCTCGTCGTCGAAGAGCGTGCGCGTGCTGCGGAAACCGGGATTGATCCGTTCCCCGATGATGCGCAGCTCGAAGCGGCCGGCGTCGGCCGCATGTGCCTGGTTCATCTCGCTCTCCTCGCGTCCGTGCCGCGATCGAAGCCGATGCAGCGCAGGAATGTCTTCTGGAACTCGGGCGCCGTGCTCAACTCGAGGTAGCGGCATCGCCGTGCGATCTCGCGCGCATGTCGGCGTGCGCTTTCCGATACGAGGATCCGGCGGATTCCCGCGCCGGCGGCGTTGCCGACCTGGACGAAGCGCTCGCGCGCCAGCTCGGGAAACAGGCCGATCTCGATGCATCGCCCGACATCGAGCCATGCGCCGAAGGCGCCGGCGACGACGAATCGCTCGATGTCGGCGGCTTCGCATCGTGCGCGCTGCAGCAGCAGTTCGGTGGCGGTGCGGATGGCCGCCTTGGCCAGCTGCACGGAGCGGACGTCGTCCTGAGTGAAGAGGACGCCCGGCGCGAGCCGGGCGGCCGCCTTGCCCTCCAGCGAGTGCACGTGCCGATGTTCACGGATCAGCCGGCCGCGGTCGTCGAGTGCACCGATTCCGCGCAGGGCAGCGATCGTGTCGACCACGCCCGAGCCGCACAACCCGAGCGGCGCCGATCGGCCGATCACGCGCAATCCGAAGGTGCCGTCGTCGCCGACGGCCACGTGTTCGATCGCGCCTTCGGCCGCGCGCATGCCGCAGCGGATGTTGCCGCCCTCGAGCGCAGGACCCGAAGGGCACGAGGCCGAATGCAACGCACCGTCGTGGATCAGCGTGATCTCGGTGTTCGTACCGATGTCCAGGACGAGCGCGGTGCGCGCATCGCTCCACTGCATCTGCGTGGCGAGCAGGGCGGCGCAATGATCACCGCCGACGAAGCCACCGACGTTCGGCGCGAAATGAATCCGGGCGCCGGCGCAGAAGGCGAGTCCGATCTCGCGCGCTTCGACGTCTAGCGCGTCGCTCAGGGCGGCGACGAAGGGACTGCGCCCCAGCGACGCGACGGGAAGGCCGAGCAGCAGGTGGTGCATGGCGGTATTGCCGCAGACGGCTGCATCGACGATGTCGTCGATGTCCGCATCCACCGCGCGGCACAGGTCGTGCGCGAGCACGTCGATCGCCTCGCGAGCCGCGTCACGCAGTGCCGCGAAGCTCTCCTTCGATCGCGCCGCAGCATCGATGCGCGTGATCAGGTCCGCGCCCCAGGCGCCCTGAGGGTTCTCGATGGCGAGCGTTGCGAGCTGCCGGCCGCTGTCCAGGTCGACGAGAAAGCCGGCGACGTTGGTCGTGCCCAGGTCGATCGCCAGGCCCAGGTTCGGACGTCCCGGGGCAGCGACGCCGATCAGCCGGTCGCCGCGCAGCCGCGCGCGCACCTTCCATCGATGCTCGCGCAGGCGGGTCGGCATCTCGCGAGCCGCGGCAAGGTCGAAGGCATCGTCGGGCAGCTCGAGCGCGCGAAGCAGGCGCGAGACGTCGCATTCGGCGTCGTCCAGCGTCGGCGCCGACAATTCCACGTCGCGACTGCCGATGAGGGTGTCCGGGACCAGCGCTTCCTGCGCGTCGGGCGTGGCGTCCGTGCGCACGATTGGCGCAAGGGAACGCGGCGAGATCTCGACCGTGCAATCGGAGCCCGGTCGGGTGCGGCAGGCGCGCACCCAGGCGACAGGCGGCGTCTTCGCCGGATGTGCGAGGTACGAGTCGTCGCCGTCGTTCGCTTCGTTCGAAACCGCGTCCTCGCCTTCGACGATGCGTATCTCGCAGCTGCCGCAGTATCCACGGCCTCCGCACGCGCCGACGATGCGCACGCCATGCCGGCGTGCGCTCTCGAGCACCGTCTCCCCGAATGCGCAGCCGATCGTGCGTTCGAGCTGCGGGAACGCCAGGGCGAGCGGCGGGGAGGATGCGTTCACGGTGTCGGGGCCGCTGCGGCGGCAGCGCCGCTTCGCGGCGACCGCCTGGCTGCAATTCGGCAGCGGTCTCGGGAAGGACAAGGGTCGCAGCGCGACCATTCGACCGCCGGTAGATCGATGCCGACGCCGAGCACGATCGACGTCGATTTCAGCGGTACGAGCAGGCCGCCTTCGTTCACGCGGCATCCGATGCGCATCGCGTCAGCCAGCTGCAATACCGGGCTCTGTGCGCTCGTATCGAGTCCGGGGTCGCCCGGGCGCAGCTCGCCCGCGATCGACAGTCCGTCGCGCGCGGCGGCGAGCGCGATTCGGTCCTGTACGCGTCGCGCCGTCTCGAAGAGCGCCTCGTTGCCCAACCGGTCGAGCGCGATCGCCAGCGATGCGCGGCGTTGTTCGAACAACGCGCGTACGCGCCGTTCCAGCGCCGGGCCGATCGTGCAGACCGCGCAGGCGAGCGCCGTGAGCCGGCCCGATTCGGGCAGCAGGCGCGGCGCGTGCAGGGAAACGCCGCCGGCGTTCAGCCAGGTGCCGGGCGGCGAATCGAGCGGAACGATCCGGTAGCACCAGGCGGCATCGACGAGCGCTTCTTCGCGAGCCATCTCCAGGGCCTGTGCGCGCAGGCGGGTGAGCGCGGCCGGCGCGTCGGCCGACGACTGCGCGGCGCGGCCCGCAGCGCCGAGCACCCGGCAGCGACCGCTCGGCATCAGCCCGCGTACCTGCGCGCTGCGTCGAACATCGCGCGCACGTTGGCCACCGGCGTCTCGTCGGGAAGCCCGAAGGCGGCATCGAGAATCAGCCGCCCGCCCTTGTGGAAAACGTTCTCGGCGAGATGGCGGACCGCCGCATCGACCTCCTGCGGGGTGCCGGTGGTCATCAGCGACGGCGAGAGGTTGCCGCGCAGCGCGGCCACGTCGCCGAGTACCTCGAACGCGCGAACCATGTCGGTGCGCTCGAACCAGTAGATGCACTTGCCCGGCGGAACGTCTCGGATGATCTCGAGCCTGCGCGTGCAGTCGGCTTCCCATAGCGGCATCGGGACCAACCCGGCGTCGATCATCCCGATCATCAGCTTGCGAAACGACGGCCACCAGAACTCGCGGAACTGCTTGTCGGACATGAACGCATCCGGTGCCCAGTGCACCGGGATGAACACGACCGGGTTGCCCGAGGAGCGTCCGGTCGCGACGACCTGTTTCAGCAGGAACACCGCTGCCTTGTCGAGCAGCTCGAGCAGCTTGTCCTTTCGCCGGTACAGGTCGGTCATCATGCCGCGCGCGCCACGGAAGTAGTCGGCGATGAAGTCGTACGGTGCGATCCCGGTCGTGCCGTTGGTGCACGGATAGCCGAGCGATCGCATGCGATCGGTGAAGTCGACGTGATGACGCACGTAGCGGTCGATCTCCTCGGCGGCCTTCGTCACGCGATCGAGCGCCGTGCGCACTGCCGGCCGGCCGAACGAACGCATCGCCGCCACCAGCCTCGTGTAGTGCAGGCCGGGGAAGATCGGCAGCTGCTCGAAGCCCTCGAAGGCAGACGCCACGCGCGGCAGATACGTATGCAGGTAGTAGCCGGTAGGGTCGAACAGGAAGTCGTCGTACTCGTCGGCCGTCATGTACTCGCGATCGAGATACTGGAACGGCTGGTCCTCTCCGACGCCGTGCCCGGGCCACTGCAGCTGCTTGTAGCCGATCGCCTCGAGCGATGGCCCCTGCGCGGTGCCGAGGATCATCGGGCTGTAGACGTCGGGTTCGAATTCGACGATCGCGCGCTCGGCGATCTCGCGCGTGCGCTCGTAGTCGTACATCAGCGTGCGGTGACTGACCCCGCCGTAGCGGCAGAGCCAGAACGTCGCGTACAGGGCGACCGGCATGCGGTCGGGGCGCTTCAGCGCGACGCAGTCGACGATTCGCTGCCAGCGCGCATCGTATTGCGCGGTGCCGTCCGTCACGACCGGCTCCGCCCGGGGGGTCGTCGCCAGCGTGCTCATCCCGGTACCTCCATCCATTCCTTGCACAGCCCCACCGCTTCGACCGCATTGGTGCCGAATGCATCGGCGCGCGCGTGCCCGCGCACCGTCTCGTCGACCTGGCCGCCTCCGACCATGATGCGCACCGAATCGCGCAGGCCGGCCGATTCGATCGCCTCGACCGTCTCCTTCATCGAGTCGAAGGCCAGCGTGAGGAAGCCCGAAAGCCCGACGACGTCGGGTCGCCAGCTGCGAATCTCGTCGACGAAGCGCTCGGCGGGCACGTCGATGCCGATGTCCCGCACTTCGAAGCCGTTGATGTCTAGCATGAAGGAGACGATGTTCTTGCCGATGTCGTGCAGGTCGCCGTGGACGGTGCCGATCAGCACCTTGCCGTGCTTCGCCGGCTCCTGCCCGGGGCCGTTCACGATCAGCGGTTTGGCGATCGCTCCGATCGTCTCGAGCATCTCGCCGGCGAGCACCAGTTCGGGCAGGAAGTATTCGCCCTCCTCGAAGCGCTTGCCGACGAGGTCCATCGCTTCGCGGCACAGCGCGAGCACGTGCAGCGGGTCGGCGTTTTCTTCGAGGAGCATGCGCCTTGCCAGGGCGAGCGCCTCGTCCTCGTTCATGTCGGCCAGATGCTCGACCAGTCGTCGTTCCGCGATTTTCGGTTCGTCCATGGGTTTCTCCAGCGCCCGGTTCATGCGGGCTTCAGTGATGCGGCCCGAGCCGGCGATCGTTCGCGCAGTCCGGACGCGACGATGATTCCAGCAAGAACCTCTTCGTTGCGGTGCCCCATCAGGTGCACCCCGCGCACGCCGTCGATGTCGAGCACCGCCTCGATCGTCTCGAGGCAGATCCGTCGAGCCTCGGTCTTCTGGTCGGCGGCGCCCTCGATGCGATGCAACAGCGGCTCCGGAACGTGCACGCCGGGCACGTTTGCCGCCATCCAGCGCAGCGCGCGGGCGCTGGCCAGCGTGCCGACGCCGACGAGGATGGTGCAGCGCCGGTGCAGTTCGCGTGCGCGCACCTCGCGCATGAAATCGGCGAGCGCGGCGACGTCGAAGCAGAACTGCGTCTGCACGAAGCGCGCGCCGGCGTCGATCTTCTTCTCGAGATTCGACACCCGATCGCGATACGGCGGCACGAAGGGATTCGCGGTCGCGCCCAGGAACAGTCGCGGCATCGCCTCGATCCGACGCCCCGACGCGAACTCGCCGCGCTCGGACATGTTGCGCGCGATGTCGAGCAACGATACTGCGTCGAGGTCGAACACGGGGCGTGCCTGCGGATGGTCGCCGCGACTGACGTCGTCGCCGGTGAGGCACAGCACGTTGCGCACCCCGAGCGCGGCAGCGCCGAGCAGGTCGCCCTGGATCGCGATGCGGTTTCGGTCGCGGCAGGCGACCTGGCAGACCGGAGTGCGTCCGTTGGCCGCGAGAACGGCCGCGGCCGCCGCGCTCGACATGTGGCAATTGCCGCCGGCGCCGTCGGTGATGTTGATCGCATCCACCAGTCCGTCGAAATGTGCTGCGCGGCGCACGAGCGCCGCCGGGTCGCCGGAATCGGGCGGCGCCACCTCGACGGTGACGACGATCCGCTTCGAGCGGCACGCTTCCTCGAAGTCACCCGTTGCTACCGGTTCGTGAATGCCTTGTTGCGTCGACGAGGCGCGCTCCTGCGGCGTCCCCGGGGAAGACGCATCGCAGATCGCCTGCAGCCAGGTCGAGGATTCGCGGCGAGAATGATCGAGCGGCGGAAGAATTCGCGTCGCCGCCGCATCGTTCCCCCCCGAGGCGATCGCCTTCTGCCCGTCGAGCGCCTCGAGCCAGACGCAGCGCATCGTGGGCTTCACCTCGCAGCCGCCGTCCTCGCGAACGCCGCCGCAAGGCCCGTTGCGCATCCGCTTCGGACAGTTCATCGGGCAGGCCATCCCGGTGGACGAGAGCACGCACTGACCGCACATCCGGCAATCGAAGAAAAGCCCCTTCGCGGCGCGTTCGAGCGGGCGTAGCAGCGATTCGCTTGGCGCGCGGCCGACGCGGTGCACGAGCGGCGCGAATCGCGGTGCTCGCCCGGCGAGGGTGCGCCAGAACTGCCACAGCGCATGTGCTCGACGCACCGACCATCGGCGCAGCGCAAGCATCGGATCAACCGACGGCGAAGGCAGGCTGCACGTGAAGCGCGTCGCGCTCGTCCTCGATCAGCTTGTCGAGCAGGCGCCGGGCGCGAACGGCTGCGGCGTCGCCGGCGAGCATCACCGGTTTCAGGTCCCAGAAGTCGCGATCGCCCACGGCGCACTGCTGCGCCTGCAGCATCGGCAGATCCTCGCGTTCGAAGGGCCCGGCGAGAAAGGCCAAGGCCTCCTGCGCTCGCGCTTCGTATTTCGGGCCGAGTTCCTTCGGATAGCTCGCCGCGAACCAGTAGTGCGAGGTCGTCGCGGTTTCCGGCGTGAAGAGATGCGCGAACGGCAGCGGCCGCTTGTCTTCGGGCGATTGCCCGCTCGGCACGCCGCCGACGAGCAGCAGCAGCGAGGCAGGCGGATCCCATCGAACATCGAAGGAGCGATCCCACAGCGCGTCGGGCTTCGAACGGTAATGGCCCAGGACGGCGGGCGGCAGCTTTTCGCCGTAGTTTCGTCGCCTCGACCAGATCGTGTGCCCGTTCTGCTCGCTGCTGCTCTCGGAGCGTTGCATGTCGTCGCTCCCCAGGCTCTGCCCGTGCACGTATGCGATATGGCTGAGGTCCATGATGTTGTCGGTGCCGAAGCGGTAGTTGGCCGCGACACGCAGGTATCCCCTGCCGACGTAATTGCGGTCTTCGTCGAACAGGCTGAAATCGGGGATCGACGCCGGGTCGGCCCGCGCCGGGTCGCCCATCCAGATCCAGGCTGCACCGTGGCGCTCGACGAGCGGGTAGGCATTCACGCGGGCGGCCTTGGGAACCGTTCCGTTGCCGTGCGGGTTGTGCACGCATTGCCCGCTGCCGTCGAATCGCAGTCCGTGATACGGGCACTGCAGCGCGTCGCCGACGACCTTGCCGAGCGAGAGCGGGGCGAAGCGATGCGGACAGCGGTCGGCGATCGCGTGCACCGCGCCGGCTTCGTCGCGAAACAGCGCGATCGTCTCGTCGAGCAGCGTGCGCCGCAGCGCCGATCGGGGGGCGACTTCGCCGGACCATCCGGCGGCGTACCACGCGTTGCGGAGGAATTTCACGTCGGGCTCCGTTTCGGGGTGGGCGGTCGGGGCTTTAGCCGTCTACGGTCGTTATTATATCTATAGATTGATAGACAAACAACGGAGATCTGCGGTTACCATGCTCGCCCGCATCCCCGCAGCGAAGGTGACGCTTGGCCACGCAACCGCGCCCCGAGGCGAAGTCGCCCCCCGTTTCAGCGCGCCTGCCGCGCCGCTCCGCCCGCAGTCCGCGCAAGCGGGCCGACGAAGTGATCGAGGCGGCCGCGGCCGTCTTCGCCCAGCGCGGTTACCACGGTGCCACGA
Organism: Burkholderiaceae bacterium; assembly: GCA_023954015.1. GTDB lineage: Bacteria > Pseudomonadota > Gammaproteobacteria > Burkholderiales > Burkholderiaceae_E > Zeimonas. The sequence continues at coordinate 156,691 of JAMLIS010000004.1, read as the reverse complement.
CGCAGGACATCGCCGACCGCTTGCATATCCGGCAGGCAAGCCTCTACTACTATTTCACGTCGAAGGAGGATGCGCTCGAGGCGATCTGCCAGCGCGGCGTCGAGGGTTTCATCGAGCACGCTTCGGCGGCCGCGCGTGCACCGGGCACCGCGTGCGATCGCCTGTCGCTGGTGATCGGAAGCCACCTGCGCGCCACTTCGGAGAAGCACGATTTCGTGCGCGTGTTCCTGAGCGAACGACAGCACCTGTCCGACGCAGCGCGTCGACGGATCGGACGGCTCTCGGCGCGCTACGAAGCGATCATCCAGGGAATCTTCGAGGCCGGCGTCGCCTCGCGCGAACTGCGCGACGACCTGCATTGCCGGCTTGCGGCGCTCGCGCTGCTTGCGTTGTGCAACTCGGCCGCTGCGTGGTACGGACGGGAACCGGGCCTGGACCTGGGGACGATCGCCTCGAACTTCAGCGAGTTGCTGTGCGCAGGCGTCGTGTCGGATGCAGCACGCGGGAGCGGCGGTTCGGCCGCGAAGAGGCGCGCACGCCGCCCAGCTTGACACATTCTATAGAATAATAGACGATCCCCGTCCACCTGCGTATCGGATCCGAGATGCGTGCAGCTTCCTCGCCGGTGTTCGCGATCGACGCCCGTACCCTTCGCGAATGGACGGCACCGCGTCTGCTCGTCGAACGCGCGCGGGCGACGCCCGATGCCGTCGCGTTGCGCTCGAAGGATCTCGGCCTGTACCGCGAGCGAAGCTTCACGCAACTCGCAGCGATGGTTGCGCGATGCGCCGCGGCGCTGCGATCGCTCGGCGTGCGCAAGGGCGATCGCGTCGCGATCATGGGCGATCCGTGCGAGGAGTGGATCGTCGTCGACCTGGCCGCACAGGCGGCAGGCGCGATCGTCTACGGCATATACCCCACCGCCTCGCAGGCCGAGCTCGAGTACCAGATGCGCGATGGCGGCGCCTGCCTGTTCGTCGCCGAGAACCAGGAGTACGTCGACAAGATCCTGCCGATCGCGCAGCGGCTTGCGGAGCTGCGGCGCATCGTCGTCGTCGATACCGACGCGATGTTCGCGTACGACGATGTGCGGCTGTTGCCGTATCGGGAACTGGTCGACGGTCACCACGGTGACGTCGGGACGCTCGCGTCGATGGCCGGCGAGCTCTCGGCTGCCGATCCCGCGTTCATTGTCTACACCTCGGGCACGACCGGCAACCCGAAAGGCGCGCTCGTCGCGCACGGCGCGCATCTCGCGGGAGCCTACGGCATCGTCGAGCACTACCCGGTCATCGCGCAGGGCGAGCAGCGCACCGTGATCTACCTGCCGCTGTGCCACGTGCTCGGTCGCGACGTCGCCGTCACGCTTCCGCTCATGTCCTCGCTCGTTCCGCATATCGGCGAGAGCCTCGACGAGATGCCGACGACGATGTTCGAGGTCGCGCCCACGGTGCTGTTCACCGTTCCGCGCTATCTGCAGAAGTTCGCTTCCCAGGTGCTCATCGCATTGGGCAACACGAGTCCGCTGAAGCGCCGTTGCTACGAAATCGCGATGCACGCGGGTCGCCGACAGGCGCGAGCACGATGGGACGGTCGTGCCGACAACGCGGACACGCTCGCCGCGCGCCTGGCCCGTGCGGCCGTCTTTCGCCCGGCGCTGTCGAAGCTGGGCTTCGACCGATTGCGCCTCGTCGTCTCGGGCGGCGCGCCGCTGCCGCCCGAGACGATGGCGCTGTGGCAGGTCTGGGGTGTGAACGTGGTCGAGATGTACGGCCAGACCGAGACTGCTGGCGCGATCATCGCCGGCCAGGCCGGCCCCTTTCCCCGCCCCGGCGACGTCGGCACGCCGCCGCCCGGCGTCGACGTGGAGCTCGGCGAGCACGACGAGATCCTCGTTCGCTCGCCCGATCTCTTCGTCGGCTACTGGGGCGACGAGGAAGGTACGCGCGCCGCCTTCGACCAGCGTGGCTGGCTGCGCACGGGCGACACCGGCTCGTGGATCGACGGCAGGCTTCGCATCGTCGATCGCGTGCGAGACTTCATCGTGACGGCCGGTGGAAAAACGATCTCGCCGTCCTACGTCGAGAACCTCGTGCGTGGCAGTCCGTACGTCGCCGAGATTGCGGTCTTCGGGCATGCGCGCAAGTATCTGTGCGCGCTGGTCGAGATCGACTTCGACGCGGTGTCCGACTGGGCACGAATGCGGGGGATTCCCTATACCGGATTCACCAGCCTCGCGCATCATCCGCAGGTGCGCGAGCTCCTGCAGGCCGAGATCGATCGGGCCAACGCCGGATTGGCGCGCGTCGAGCAGATCAAGCGCTTCTGCGTCCTGCCGAAGGCGCTCGACCCCGAGGAGGAGGGCGAGCCGGTCACGCCGACGCGCAAGGTCAAGCGCAAGCAGATGTACGAGCGCTTCCGCGACCTGGTCGAATCGATGTACGACGATCGCGAGGAAGCGCTGGTGGCAGGCAGCATGGCCGGACTGACCTGACTGACCTGGTACGCCGACCGGGGGTAGGCGTACCGGATATCGAACGACAACGAGAAAATTGCAGGAGGAAGACCCGATGCGGATCGTTTCAAGGACGTTCGCGCTCGCTCTCGCAGCCGCCCCGTGGGCGGTCGCCGTCGCACAGGACGCCTACGTCGTGGGCATCAGCGGCGCGCTTACCGGCCCGGTGGCCGGCACCTACGCTCCGGTGGTCGAAGGGCTGCGCATCTACGTGGATCGCCTCAACGCGGCGGGCGGCATCGGCGGCAAGCCGATCCGCCTGGTGGTGCAGGACAACCAGGGCGAGCCGTCGAAGGCCGCGGCCGACGTCAAGAAGCTGCTCACGCAGGACAAGGTCTCGATGGTGCTGAACGTGGCGACTTCGTCGACCTATGCGCCGATGGTCGCCGAGACACGCCGCGCGGGCGTTCCGCTGTATTTCGCCGGTGCGGTGTGTCCGCAGGAGGTGTTTCCGCCGGCCGATCCGCTGCAGTTCTGCTCCACCGCCTTCGGTGCGCGCTACGACAGCCGGATGGCGCTCGGTTTCGTGAAGGAGAACAGCACCGAGCCGGTCAAGCTCGGCCTGACGGCGATGGCGATCCCGGTCTCGCGCGGCGAGATCGACTACGCCGAAGGTCTGGCGAAGGAGCTCGGCATGACGCCGGTCTCCAAGGAGATCGTGCCGCCGCCCACGCCCGACTACACGCCCTTCGCCACGAAGATCAAGGAGGCGGGCGCGAACTGGACGTACTCGTGGGCGCCCTGGGTAACCGAGATCAAGACGCTGGAGTCGCTGCGCAAGCTCGGATGGAACGGGCGCTACATCGCATGGGCGCATATCGAGGCCGAGCCCGAACTCGCGCGGGTGAAGGACGGCGGTTTCTATGTCGTCGGCGCGAACGCGCTGTTCCAGGACAGGCTGCCGGTGCACGAGGAGATCCGGCAGGCGGCGACGAAGGCAGGCGCCACGCATGCGGTCGAGCAGCTCGCCGAAGGGTGGGTGAGCGGCATGGTGCTCGAGCAGGCGTTGCGCGACACCGGCTGGCCGGCCACGCCCGCGAAGCTCGTCGGCGCGATGAACCGCCTGAAGGTCGATACGAAAGGCCTGCGCGGCGGGCCGATCGAGTGGACGAAGACGAACCACTTCCGCACGAAGCAGTATTACCGGGTCTGGCGCTGGGATCCCGCCGGATCGGCGATCGTGCGCGCGAAGGACTGGACCGTATTCGAGATCGAGTGACGCGGCAGAGGCGCGTGCACCGTACGCAATCGCGGGGCGTTCGGACCGGCGCATGCAGTTCGCCGTGAACATCGTCGTGCTGACGGCGATCTATGCGCTGATCAGCTGCGGCTACGTGCTCGTCTACCGGGTCAGCCGCGTGCTCAACCTGGCGCACGGCGAACTGATGATGTTCGGCGCCTACGGGCTGCTGGCCACCGCATCGCTGTTCGGCGGGCATCCGTGGTTCGCGCTCGCGGCGGCGGGCGGCATCGCGCTCGTCGTCGGGGTTGCTGTCTACTGGGGCCTGATGCTGCGGATGACCGGCGAGTCGGTGCTCGCGGCCGTGCTTTGCACGATCGCGCTCGGCATTTTGTTGCGCGGCATCGTCACACTCGTCTGGGGCGCACAGCAGGAATACCCGCTGGCCGAGCTCGGCTGGACGAACCCTTCGATCCATGTCGGCGGCGATGCACGCATCTCGGCGGCGAGCCTCGTTCTGGTCGTCGTCACCGCGCTCGTCTATGCGGGCCTGTTCGTGTTCCTCCGCCATACGCGGTGGGGTATTCGAATGCGGGCTGCCGGCCAGAATCCGTTGCTCGCCGCGCAGCGCGGAATTCGCCTGCACGGCGTCTACGCGCTCGCCTGGGCCCTGGCCACCTTCACCGGCGGGCTGGCCGGCATGCTGATCGCGCTGGACTCCGGCCTGCAGGCAACGATGGTGACGATCGGCCTGAAGGCCTTTCCGGCCGCGCTTGTCGGCGGCCTGGACAGCCTCGTCGGCGCGCTGATCGGCTCGCTGATCGTCGGCGCTGCCGAGGTGCTGCTGATCCAGTACGTCGATCCGCTGCTGTCGGACGTCGCGCCGTTCTTCATCCTGCTGGCGATGCTCGTCGCGCGCCCCTGGGGGCTTTTCGGCACGCGCGAGGAGATCGATCGTGTCTAGGATCCGCGCCAGCGGTTACTACCGCACCGACTACGCGCAGGACCTGCGACTGATCCAGACGCGCACGCAGCGAGGCTGGCTCCTGGCGGCGCTCGCGGCTTCGGCAACGTTCCCGTGGTTCGCCGACGCGTTCCTCCTCGATCTCGCCAACCAGGTGTTTCTCGCCTCGATCGGCGCACTCGCGTTGATGCTCCTCACCGGCTTCGCCGGACAGATCTCGCTCGGCCATGCCGGGTTGCTGGCCGCCGGCGCGTTCACGACCGGCATCCTGTTCAAGGAGCTGGGCGCGTCGTTCTGGGTGACGCTGCCCGCATCCGCCGCGGTCGGCGCGCTGCTCGGTTTGGTGTTCGGCCTGCCGTCGCTTCGCCTGCGCGGACTGTACCTGGCGGTGAGCACACTCGCGCTGCACTTCATCGTCGCCTACCTGGGCGGCGAATACGAGGTGCGGCGAGGCTTCTCCACGGGAATTGTCGTCGACCCGCCGCAGGTCGGCGGCTGGACGCTCGACAGCGGACGCGAATGGTATGCGGTGCTGCTCGTCGCATGCATCGCGACGCTGCTCGTCTGCATCAACCTGTTGCGCGCAAGGACCGGCCGCGCGTGGCAGGCGATCCGCGACGGGGAGGCGGTTGCGGAGGCGCTCGGTGTCGGTGTGCCCGCGCACAAGCTGCTCGCCTTCGTCGTCAGCGCGACGATGACCTCGGTCGCCGGATGCCTGTTCGCCTATTACCGCGGCTTCGTTTCGGTCGAAGCCTTCTCGCTGTTCCTGTCGATCCAGTACATCGCGATGGTGATCGTCGGCGGCATGGGCTCGCTGCTCGGTGCACTGCTCGGCGCTGCCTTCGTCGTGCTGTTTCCGTACGGAATCGAAGCGGTGATGCAGTGGATGCCGTTCGCGCAGCGCATCTCCGGAATGGTGTTCGCCGTGAACTACGCGGCCTTCGGGTTGGTGATGATCGGCTTTCTCGTGTTCGAGCCGCAGGGACTGGTCGGCGTCTGGCGCCGCGTACAGGACTGGTTCCTGCTGTGGCCGTTCCGCCAGCGGCCGCTGGCGGCGAGCCGGTCATGATCCTGGCGTCCCGCGAGCCGGAAAGCGCGGTCGCACGACCGCCGTCGTTGCTCGAGCTCGACCGGGTCGAGGTCACCTATCATCGCGTCGCCGTCGCGGTGCAGGGCATTTCGCTGCACGTGCGGGACGGGCAGATCGTTGCGATGCTCGGCAGCAACGGCGCGGGCAAGACGACGATCTTGCGTGCGATTTCCGGTTTTCTCGGCATCGATGACGCTCGGGTGACGGAAGGTACCATCGGCTTCGCCGGCGAAGCGATCGCGAACCGGGCCCCGCACTGGGTCGCGGGACGCGGGATCGTGCTGGTGCCGGAGCGCGACAAGGTCTTCGAGAACCTCAGCGTCGACGAGAACCTCGACGCGGCCGTCGGTCGACGAATGCGCACCACTGGCGGGTCGATGCGCGAGGCAGTCTACGAGCATTTCCCGGCGCTCGCGCGGCTTCGCGAGCGCGAGGCCGGATACCTTTCAGGCGGTGAGCGCCAGATGCTGGCGATCGGCTCCGCCCTGATGTGTGCGCCGCGGCTGCTGCTCGTCGACGAGTTGTCCCTCGGGCTGGCGCCGATCGTCGTCGAGCAGCTGGCCGAGCGGCTGTGCGCGATACGCCGCGACCTGGACATGAGCATCCTGCTCGTCGAGCAGAACGCGCCGGTGGCGCTGGAAATCGCCGACTACGCCTACATCGTCGAGAACGGTCGCATCGTCCTCGACGGCGACCGCAACCGCCTGTCCGGGCATCAGGACGTCCAGGACTTCTATCTCGGTGCGGGCGGTGCCGGACGACGCAGCTATCGGGACGTCAAGCAGTACCGGCGCAGCCGGAGATGGTATGGCTGAGGGTATGGCTGAGTCGGCGGCGCGCGCCAGCGGTTGCGCCGATGTCGTGCTCGCGCTCGAGCGCGTGACGTTGAATTTCGGCGGGCTGGGGGTGCTCGACGAGGTGTCGCTTGCGTTGCACGCGGGCGAGTTGCTCGCACTCATCGGACCGAACGGTGCCGGAAAGACGAGCGTGCTGAACTGCATCTGCGGGATCTATCGCCCGCAGTCGGGGCGGATCCGGTTCGGCGAGCACGACCTCGTCGGCAGGCGGCCGCATGACATCGCAAGCGTCGGCGTCGCGCGTACCTTCCAGCACGGCGAACTGTTTCCGCACATGACGGTGCTGCAGAACCTGCTGGTCGGGCGCCATTCGCGCATCGGCACGCGGCCCCTGTTCGAGGCGCTCTTCACGAAATCGGTGCGCGAGGCCGAGGTCGCTCACCGGCGCCGATGCGAGGAGGTGCTCGATTTCGTCGAACTGTCCGCGCTGCGCCATCGGCGCGTGGCCGATCTCTCGTTCGCGCAGCAGAAGGTCCTCGGCTTCGCGCGCGCGCTCGCGATGGAGCCGGAGGTGTTGTTGCTCGACGAGCCTTCGGCCGGCCTGAACCGCGACGCGCGCGAGGATCTGGCGCGCTTCATCCTGCGCATCCAGCACGAGGCGCGCATACCGATCCTGTGGGTCGAGCACGACATGCAGATGGTCGCAGACCTCGCCGATCGGCTGTACGTGCTCGATCACGGCCGGTACCTGGTCGACGGGACGCCGCGCGAAGTGCTGTCGCATCCCGATGTGGTGCGCGCATACCTCGGCGGGGTAGCGATGCCTGCGGGCGCGCGTGCCGATGCACGCTGTGCCGCAGCGACCGTAGCTCACCGGCGAGAGCCTGCTCGGCATCGGGTTCACGCGCTCGCGACGATCGCCACGACCGGCGCGTCGACGTGACGCGGCCTGCACCTCGAACGGCGGGCTAGCACCTTGGACTCGACGATCTTCTTCTTCCTGGTGCAGGATGGCGTGATCAACGGCGCCATCTATGCGCTCGCGGCGATCGCGCTGGTGCTCGTCTTCGCCGTCACGCGCGTGATCCTCGTGCCGCAGGGAGAGTTCATCGCCTTCGGTGCAATGACCGTCGCGGCCTTCGAGGCGGGCCGCACGCCTCCCACGATCTGGCTGCTGCTCGTGCTCGGCGTGCTCGCGACGATTGCTTCCGTCGTCCAGGAGCGACACGTGCTCGGCGCACGCACGATCGCGCGCATCGTGTCGACGTATCTGCTGCTGCCGGCGCTTCTCGCGTACCTTGCGGCGATCGCGGCCCCGGCGAAGACCGGGACGCTCGTGCACGTCGCGCTGGCCATCGCGCTGATCGTCCCGATGGGGCCGATGCTGTATCGCGTCGCGTTCGCGCCGATGGCGCAGGCGAGCGTGCTGGTACTGCTGATCGCCGCCTTCGGCGTGCATTTCTCGCTGATGGGCCTGGGGCTCGTGTTCTTCGGCGCCGAGGGCGTTGCGACGCAGCCGTTGATCACGCGCGATTTCTCGCTCGGCGATATCCCGATTACCGGGCAGAGCGTCGCGGTGGTCGCGACGACGGTGGTGCTGCTCGTCGTCTTCGCGCTGTTCTTCGAGCGAACCCTGCTCGGCAAGGCGCTGCGCGCCTGCTCGTCGAACCGGCTCGGCGCGCGGTTGGTCGGCGTGCCCACCGCGCTCGCCGGCGAGATCGCGTTCGCGCTCGCCGCGGCGATGGGCGCGGTGTCCGGCGTGCTCGTCGGTCCGATCGTCACGACGTTCTACGACAGCGGCTTCCTGATCGGACTGAAGGCATTCGTCGCCGCGATTCTCGGCGGGCTCGTCAGCTTCCCGCTCACCGCGCTCGCCGCGCTCGGTGTCGGCATCGCCGAGGCGTTCTTCTCGTTCTGGACGAGCAATTTCAAGGAAGTGCTGGTCTTCGGCCTGATCCTCCCGGTGCTGCTCTGGCGCTCGCTGCTTGCCCCGGCGCACGCGGAGGAGGAGTGATGCGCGCGATTACCGGCCGGTTCATGGCGCTCCTCGTTGCCGTCGTCGTCGTCGCGCTCCCGTTCACCGGCCTGATGCCCCCCTACTGGGTCACCCTGTTCAACTACATCGGAATCGCCAGTCTCGTCGCGATCGGCCTGGTGCTGCTCACCGGCGTCGGGGGAATGACCTCTTTCGGCCAGGCGGCCTTCGTCGGCGTCGGCGCCTACACGACGAGCGTTCTCACCGTCCAGATGGGCTTCGGTCCGTGGGTGAGCCTGCCGCTTTCGCTGCTCGCCACGGCGCTCGGCGCAGTGCTGCTCGGTGCGGTCACAGTCCGCCTGTCGGGGCACTTCCTGCCGCTTGGGACGATCGCCTGGGGTGCCGCGATCTTCTATCTTTTCGGCAATCTCTCGGCGCTTGGTGCGCACGATGGCATGTCTGGGATCCCTCCGCTCGAAGTGGGAGGGCACGCACTGATCGATGTGCGCCAGTATTTCGTCGTCGTCTGGCTTGCGGTCGTGCTCTCGGTCGTCGCCGCGCAAAACCTGCTGCGCGCGCGCACCGGCCGAGCGGTACGCGCGCTGCGCAGAGGCGCGATCGCCGCCGAGGCTTTCGGCGTGGACGTGCCTGCGGCGAAGCTGAAGGTCTTCGTGCTGGCAGCGGTGCTCGCCGGCCTCGCCGGGTGGCTGTATGCGCATTTCCAGCGCTCGGTCGCACCGGGACCGTTCGGCCTGAACGCCGGTATCGAGTACCTGCTGATGGCGGTCGTGGGTGGCGCCGGCCGCGTGTACGGTGCGATCGCCGGCGCCGCCGGAATCACCTTCCTGCGCGACCAGGTGCAGGACGTCCTGCCGCTGCTCGTCGGCAGCGCGGGCAACTACGAGATCGTCGTCTTCGGCGCCGTGCTGGTTCTCGCGCTGCAGATCGCGCCGCAAGGCATCTGGCCGATCGTCTTCGGACCACCGCCCGCGGTGCAGCTGCCGCGGCGAAAGTCGGGCGGCGTACTGGGCCGGCGCGAGGTGCCCGAGCGGGGCAGTGCGCTGCTCGAAGTCGATTCGATCACCAGAACCTACGGAGGCCTCGTTGCGGTCAACCAGGTGAGTTTCGACGTTCGTGCGGGTGAGATCGTCGGGTTGATCGGACCGAATGGCGCCGGCAAGAGCACGACCTTCAACCTGATCTGCGGCGCGTTGGCGATCGATCGCGGCGAGATCCGCCTTCTGGGCGAAGCGATCGCCGGGTCGACCCCGCAGCGGATCGCGGCGCGCGGCCTCGGGCGTACCTTCCAGCATGCCGATGTCGTCGCCGAGATGAGCGTGCTCGAGAACGTCGCGCTGGGAGCGCACCTGCGTGGCGAGGCCGGAATGCTGCGTGCAATGCTGCGCCTGGATCGCGACGAGGAAGCGCGACTGCTCGACGAAGCGATGCGACAGATCCGTCGGGTCGGCCTGGCCGACGTGGCCGAGCGCCCGGCGGGCACGCTCGCGCTCGGGCAGTTGCGCCTCGTCGAGGTGGCACGCGTGTTGTGTCTCGATCCGGTGCTCGTGCTGATGGACGAGCCGGCGGCCGGCCTGCGCCATGGGGAGAAGAAGGCGCTCGCGGCGCTGCTGCGCGAATTGCGCGGCGAGGGGGTCGGTGTACTGCTGGTCGAACACGACATGGATTTCGTGATGAGCCTGGCCGATCGGCTCGTCGTGCTCGATTTCGGCACGAAGATCGCCGAAGGCATGCCGGCGACGGTCCGGCGCGACCGGAAGGTGCTCGATGCATACCTGGGGAGCTGAAACAACGCTCCGTCCCGCGTTGCTGGCGCGAGGCCTGAGAGTGCGCTACGGGCGCACGATCGCCGTCGACGGAGTCGAGATCGCGGTGGGCGAAGCGTCGATCGTGACGATCATCGGCGCGAACGGCGCCGGCAAGAGCAGCCTGCTGAACGCCCTGATGGGCGTGGTGCCCGCGCAGGGGGAAATTCTTTTCGCGGAGCGCCCGATCGAGCACCTGCCGCTCGAGGCGCGCGTCGCCGCAGGCGTGAGCCTCGTCCCGGAGCGGCGCGAGCTCTTCGCCGACCTCAGCGTCGAGGACAACCTGCGACTCGGCGCGTTTCGCCGTGAGCGCGGCGAGCGCGAGCAGTCGCTCGAATCGGTCTATGTGCGGTTCCCGCGGCTGAAGGAGCGGCGGGGCCAGCTCGCCGGGACCCTGTCGGGCGGCGAGCGCCAGATGCTGGCGATGGGGCGCGCATTGATGTCGCGACCGAAGCTGCTGATGCTGGACGAACCGAGCCTGGGACTCGCGCCGCGTATCGTGGGCGAGGTATTCGAACAGCTCGTCGCCTTGCGCGAACTCGGCGTGTCGATCCTGCTCGTCGAGCAGAACGCGCGTGCCGCGCTTCGTATCGCCGATCGCGCGTACGTGCTGGAACTGGGCACCATCACGCAGCAGGGCGGTGCGGCGCAGATCGCCGACGACGAGCGGCTGATCGAGAGTTATCTGGGGATGGGCGGAACCGAATACTGAGCGCCGGCGCGAAACACATGAACGCCCACCGAAAACAGCCCGCCGGAAGCGACCGGCAACGAGAGCGCGACGTGAACCGTCGCGGCACAGGAGGACGAACGATGACGACGACGTGCAGCACGATTCTGGCCGCGGCCGCAGCGGCTTTCACGCTTGTTGCGGCGGCGCCCGCCGATGCGCAGATCCGCGTCGGCATAACGGTCTCGGCCAGCGGGCCGGGCGCCGCACTGGGCCAGCCGCAGATGCGTACCGTGAAAGCGCTTCCGAAAGAGATCGCCGGCCAGCAGGTCACCTACGTGGCGCTGGACGACGAGTCCGACCCGACCAAGTCCGCGCAGAACGCGCGCAAGCTGATCACCGAGGACAAGGTCGACGTGCTGATCGGCTCGTCGCTGACGCCGACCACCTTGCCGCTGATCGATATCGCCGCCGAGACCAGGACTCCGCTGCTGACGCTCGCGGCGGCCGCGGCTCTCGTGCAGCCGATGGACGACAAGCGCAAGTGGGTCTACAAGGTCGTGCCGAACGACGATCTGATGGGGCGCGCGATCCTGGGGTACATCGCGGGCACGGGAGTGAAGAAGCTGGGCTACATCGGCGTGTCCGACGGGTACGGCGAGGGCTACTACAAGGTGCTGAGCCAGGAGGCGCCGAAGCGCGGCATCACGCTGACGACGCACGAGGTCTACGCGCGCAGCGACTCCAGCGTCACCGGCCAGGTGCTCAAGGTGATCGCGAGCAAGCCCGAGGCGGTATTCGTCGCTTCGGCCGGCACGCCGGCCGTGCTGCCCCAGAAGGCGCTGCGTGAGCGCGGATACAAGGGGCCGATCTTCCAGACGCACGGCGTTGCCACCGAGGAGTTCATCAAGCTCGGCGGCAAGGACGTCGAGGGCGCGGTGTTCGCCGGCGAGGCATTCACGATCGCCGACGACCTGCCCGCATCGAGCCCGTTCCGCAAGCCGACGCAGGAATACGTGAAGGCCTACGAAACAGTGCACGCGCAGAAGCCGAACATCTTCGGCGCGCACCTGTGGGACACGATGGAGCTGGTGGCGAACGCCGCCCCCGACGCGCTGAAGCACGGCAAGCCCGGAACGGCCGAGTTCCGTTCGGCGCTGCGCGACGCGCTCGAGCGCACAAGGAACGTCTACCTGAACAACGGACTGTCGAACATGTCGCCGACCGACCACAACGGCTACGACGAGCGTTCGGCGTTCCTGATCCGCGTCGACGGCGGGAAGTTCCGGCTGCTCGAACGGAAGTGATCCCATCCAGCGACGAGAGAGGAAGCGAGATGCAAGCGACGACAACGGGGCGACCGCCCTTCCGCGCCGATCACGTCGGCAGCCTGCTGCGGCCTGCGAAGCTGCGTCACGCATGGCGCGAGCACGCGGCCGGGCGGCTGGGCGACGAGGAGTTTCGGCGGATCACCGACGAGTCGATCCGCGATGTCGTCGCGCTGCAGGAGTCGGTGGGGCTGCGGGTGGTCAACGACGGGGAGTTCCGTCGCGGCTCGTACTGGCTGCACTTCGTGCAGAAGACCACCGGTTTCGGCATCCGGCCCGCGGTATACAGGTTCCGCAACGAGAACGACGAGCTTGTCGAGTTCACCGCGCCGCACGTCGAGAGCCGGCTGCGCCGCTCGGCGCCGATCACCGTCGACGAGTACCGCTTCACGAAGTCGCTCACCGACCGTGCGGTCAAGGTGACGATGCCGTCGCCGTCGACGCTGCACTTCTGGCGCGGCACGCATTTCGCCGAGCCCGGCGTGTACCCGGACGACGAGAGCTTCTTCGTCGACCTGGCGAACGTGTTCCGGGAGGAGCTGCGCGAGCTGTACGAGGCGGGGGGCCGCTACGCGCAGCTCGACGAGGTGCCACTGGCGATGCTGTGCGACCCGGAGATCCGCGACAGGGTGCGCGCGCAGGGTCAGGACCCGGAGCGGCTGGTCGGGCTGTACGTCGACGCGATCAACGAGGCGGTGCTCGACCGGCCGGCCGACATGCGGATCGGCGTGCACATGTGCCGCGGCAACTTCAAGGGCCGCTACCTGTCGGAAGGCGGCTACGGCGACGTTGCGGAGCAGCTGTTCGGCCACGCGAAGGTCGACCACTTCCTGCTCGAGTACGACACGGCGCGCGCCGGAGATTTCTCGCCGCTGCGCCACGTGCCGAGGCACAAGGGTGTCGTGCTGGGCATCGTGTCCTCGAAGGTGCCCGGGCTCGAGACGATCGATTACCTTCGGGCGCGTATCGACGAGGCGTCGCGCCACATCGACGTGGCGCAGCTCGGCATCGGCCCGCAGTGCGGTTTTGCCTCGACGGTTGCCGGCAACCCCGTGAGCGAGGACGACGAGCGCGCGAAGCTCGCGCGCTGCGTCGAGGTCGCACGCCTCGTCTGGGGCGACTGAACGCGAATCGAGTCGAAGGGGGAGGCTGCGCCGATGAACCTTGCCCGGCTGCTGAACGAGACGGCGCGCGTGCACGGACCGCGCACCGCGCTGCTCGACGACGAGTGCGTGCTTACGTGGTCGCAGTGGTTCGACCGGGTGCGTCGCGTCTCCGGCATGCTCGGCTCGCTCGGCGCCGTCGCCGGGGCGCGCTTCGGCCTGCTGATGAAGAACGGCTTCCGGCAGGCCGAGGCGCTGTGGGCCGGGCACTGGAGCGGCGCCGTTCCGGTGCCGGTGAACTGGCGACTCGTCGCGCGCGAGGTCGCCGAAGTGCTCGACGATGCCGGTTGCGTGCTCGTGCTGGTCGATGCGGAGCTCGCCGCGTTCTTCGACGATCCTGCTCTTTCCGGCTGGCGCACGCGCATCGTGGTCGTCGATGCGGACGCCTACGAGGAGCGCGTCGCGCGCGCGGCGCCGGCCGAAATGCACGACGCCGGCGGGAGCGACGAGGCGCTCGTGCTGTACACCGGCGGCACGACGGGGCGCAGCAAGGGCGTGCGTCTGTCGCACGACAATCTGGCATCCAACGCGATGCAGATCGGTCTGGCGCTCGGCATCCGTCCCGGCGACGTCACGCTCACCGTCGCGCCGATGTTCCATGCGGCGGCGTTGTGCAGCAACATCACGACTCTGCTCGGCGGCACGCACGTGTACCTGCGCCAGTTCACGCCGGCGGGCCTGCTCGGGACGATCGAGCGCCGCCGCATCGCGTTCACGACCGTCGTGCCGACGATGCTGAAAATGGTGCTCGACGAACCCGATGCACAGCGCTTCGACCGCTCGTCACTGCGCGTCCTTTTCTATGGCTCGTCGCCGATGCCCGTTTCGTGGATGCGTTCGGCCATGCAGTTCTTCCCCAATGCGCAGTTCCACCAGGCCTACGGGCTGACCGAGACCGCACCGATCCTCACGATCCTCGGGGACGACGAACATCGCGCCGGCGTCGCCGCCGGCGATCCGGCGATCCTCGGTTCGGCCGGCCGACCGCTGGTGGGGGTCGAGCTGCGCATCGTCGACGACGCTGGCGTCGAGCGCCCTGCGGGGCAGCCCGGCGAGGTGGTCGTGCGCGCGCCGGGGGTGATGCTCGGCTACCACGATCGGCCCGAGGAGACCGCGGCGGCGCTGCGCGACGGCTGGTTCCACACCGGTGACGTCGGTGCGATCGACGCCGACGGCCGGCTGACGATTCTCGACCGCAAGAAGGACCTGATCATCTCGGGCGGGGAGAACGTATATTCGGTCGACGTCGAGGCCGCGCTCGCGCGGCATCCGGCGATTGCCGAAGTCGCCGTCATCGGCGTGCCCGACGACCGCCTCGGCGAGGCGGTTGCCGCGATTGCGGTCCTGCGCAGCGGGGCTGCGCTCAGCGTCGAAGAGCTGATCGCGCATTGCCGTGCGTCGATCGGCGCATTCAAGGTTCCGCGCCACGTTCGCTTCGTCGACGCGCTTCCGCGCACGCCCGTGGGCAAGGTGCAGAAGGCCGCGTTGCGCGAGGCATGGAAGAAATGAACCGGCGCGTGTCGCCGACAGGAGCATTGCAGCGATGGCGGAGCGTTCGTTCGCACAGGAAGTCGGCAAGCTGCGGCTGGGCGCCGGCGAGGAGTTCGTCGGCGAGGGAATCCTTGCGGTCACCAAGGCGCTGCTGCAGTCGGGCGTGGCCTATGTCGCCGGCTACCAGGGCGCGCCGATCTCGCACTTGATGGACGTGCTGGCGGATGCGCGCGAGGTGCTCGACGAACTCGGCATCCGCTTCGAGAACAGCGCCAACGAAGCCACCGCCGCGGCGACGCTCGCCGCATCGGTGAACTATCCGCTGCGCGGCGCAGTCACCTTCAAGGCGCCGGTCGGAATCAACGTCGCGTCCGATGCGATCGCCAACCTCTCGTCGGGCGGCGTCACGGGCGGTGCGCTGATCATCGTCGGCGAAGACTACGGCGACGGCTCGAGCATCATGCAGGAGCGAAGCCACGCCTTCGCGATGAAGTCGCAGGTCTGGCTGCTCGACCCGCGCCCGAACCTGCCGTCGATCGTGAAGGCGGTCGAGGACGCGTTCGAGCTGTCGGAGGCGAGCAGCACGCCGGTGATGCTCGAGCTGCGCATTCGTGCCTGCCACCTGCACGGGCGCTTCGTTGCGAAGGACAACCGCCGCTCGCCGTTCGCCCTCGCCGACGCGCTGGAGAATCCGCGGCGCGACGTGAACCGGATCGTCCTGCCGCCGGCGAGCTTCCTGCACGAGCGCGAGAAGGTCGAGCAGCGCTGGCCGGCGGCCGTGCGCTTCATCCGCGAGCGCGGGCTGAACGAATTCTTCGCCCGCAGCGAGCGCGACGTCGGCATCGCCGTGCAGGGCGGGCTGTACAACACGCTGATGCGCGCGCTCGAGCGCCTGGGACTCGCCGACGTCTACGGCCGCACGAGCGTGCCGCTGTACGTGCTCAACGTCACCTATCCGCTCGTCGACGAGGAGATCGCGCGCTTCTGCGAGGGCAAGCGCGCCGTGCTCGTCGTCGAGGAGGGCCAGCCGAACTTCATCGAGCAGGCGATCGCCGCGTCGCTGCGCAATGCCGGGTGCTCCGCGCGCGTGTTCGGCAAGGGGCTGCTGCCGATCGCCGGCGAGTACACGCCGTCGGTGCTCGCCGACGGGCTGCGCGCATTCTTCGCGACGCACGCGCCGGGCGCGATGGCGCCGGCGGCGGGGCTGCCCGCGCCCGAGACGGCCGCGGTGCTGGCCCGCGCGCACCGGGAGCTCGCCGACCAGGTGCAGGCGCGCACGCCGGGCTTCTGCACCGGATGCCCGGAGCGACCGGTGTTCGCCGCGATGAAACTCGTGCAGCGCGAGCTCGGCGAACATCACGTGAGTTCCGACATCGGCTGTCACCTGTTCTCGATCCTGCCGCCGTTCGACATCGGCAACACGACGATGGGCTACGGCCTGGGCGCGGCGGCCGCAGCCGCGCTCGGCTCGCCGTCCGGCAAGCGCGCGATCAGCGTGATGGGCGACGGCGGCTTCTGGCACAACGGGCTCACGAGCGGCATCGCCAACGCCGTGTTCAACGAGAGCGACCAGGTGGCGCTGGTCATCGACAACAACTACACGGCTGCCACCGGCGGACAGGATCTGCTCTCTTCGAAGGCGATCACGCGCAACCGCAGCACGCAGCATCCGATCGAGAAGGCGGTGCGCGGCGTCGGCGTGCGATGGGTGCGCACGATCCCCCGCACCTACGACGTCGGCGCGATGCGCGAAGCGCTGCGCGAGGCGCTGACGACGCGCGAGAAGGGTCCGAAGGTCATCGTCGCGCAATCCGAATGCATGCTGAACCGGCAGCGCCGCGAGAAGCCGCAGAAGAGGAAGGCGATCGCCGCCGGCGAGCGCGTCGTGCGCGAGCGCTTCGGCGTCGATCCCGACACCTGCACGGGCGATCATTCGTGCATCCGGATCTCCGGCTGTCCGTCGCTTACCGTGAAGCCGAATCCCGATCCGCTGCGCTCCGATCCGGTCGCGCACGTCGAGCAGAGCTGCGTCGGCTGCGGCATGTGCGGCGAGGTGTCGCACGCGGCGGTGCTGTGTCCGTCGTTCTACCGGGCCGGCGTCGTCCACAACCCGCGCGCGTTCGACCGGTTCCGGCACCGCGTGCGCAGCGCAGTCATCGGTGCGTTGCAACGACGCATCGATCGCCGGCTCGCCGCGACGGCAATCTGACGATGCGTCCGTTGAACATCGCGATCCTCGCGATGGGCGGCGAGGGCGGCGGCGTGCTCGCCGACTGGATCGTCGACCTCGCCGAGCACAACGGCTACATCGCGCAGGCGACTTCGGTTGCCGGCGTCGCGCAGCGCACCGGCGCGACGATCTATTACGTCGAGATGTTCCCGCGTGCGCGCGCCGAGCGCGACGGCGCCGAGCCGCTGCTCGCGCTGATGCCGGCGCCGGGCGACGTCGACATCGTGGTCGCGTCCGAACTCATGGAAGCGGCGCGTGCCGTGCAGCGCGGGCTCGTCACGCCCGATCGCACGACGCTGATCGCTTCGACGCACCGGGTGCTGTCGATCCACGAGAAATCCGCGATGGGCGAGGGCGCGCGCGATGCCGCGCGGATGGAGCAGGCGTGCGCGAGTGCCGCGCGCCGCTTCGTTCGTTTCGACATGGCCGAGACGGTCGAGCGCATCGGCAGCGTGATCAGCGCGGTCCTCTTCGGCGCGCTGAGCGGCGAGGGCGCGTTGCCCTTCGACAGGCAGCAGTTCGAGGATACGATCCGGCGCGGCGGCGTCGGCGTCGAAAGCAGCCTGCGCGCCTTCGCCGAGGGCTTCGAGCGCGCGAAGGCGCCGTCCGAGCCGCTTCGCCGTGCGCCGGCCCCCGCCGTCGCTGCGCTACCGCAGACGCACGCCGACCCCCGGGTCGCGCGACTGCTCGTTCGCCTGCGCGACGAGTTCGGCGACGCAGTGCGCCCGACGGCAACCGAGGGCGTGCGCCGGCTGCTCGACTACCAGGATCCCGAATACGCGGCGTCGTACCTCGACCGCCTCGCGCGCCTCGCGCCCCACGGCGACGATCGGCTGCTCGAGGCGGTCGCGCGGCACCTTGCGCTGTGGATGAGCTACGAGGACACGATTCGTGTCGCCGACCTGAAGACGCGATCGAAGCGTTTCGAGCGCGTGCGGGCCGAGGTGCGTCCCGGAGGCGACACCGTATTGTCGATCGACGAGTTCATGCACCCGCGGCTCGAGGAGATTGCCGACACCGTTCCCGCCCCGATGGGACGGTGGCTGCTGAAGGCCGGTCCCGCGCGTCGCCTGGTCGAGCGCCTGACCACGAAGGGCCGCATCGTACCGACGACGTCGCTCGGCGGCTTCCTGATGCTGCGCACGATCGCTGCGATGCGGCGCTGGCGCCGCTCGACGCTGCGCTACGGGCGCGAGAACGCGCAGATCGAGCAATGGCTCGACCGCATCGACCGTGTCGCCCCCGCGGATCCGGCGCTCGCCGTCGAGATCGCCCGCTGCCAGCGGCTGGTCAAGGGATACGGCGACACGCACGAGCGAGGAAGCCGAAACTTCGCGACGCTGATGGCATGCTCCGAGCGACTCGAAGGACGCGAGAACGCCGCGTCGGCGCTTCGGGAACTGCACGAGGCAGCGCTCGCCGACGACGCCGGAAATCTCCTGCGCGAGCGCGTGAATGCGCTGCATTGAATCTCCCGGATTCGGCACTATCCCTATTCGCCGCGACGCGCGTCGCGCGTTAAGCTCCCGGATCGCCCACGAGGAGGCACTGAAATGATCCCGATGCGCCGAACCGTTCTCGCCACCGCCGTGGCCGCCGCCGCGTCGCTCGCCGCCACCGGCGCCTTCGCGCAGGACAAGCCCATCCGCATCGGCGTGATGAACGACCAGTCGAGCGTCTACGCCGACTTCCAGGGCCCGGGTTCGGTGCTCGCCGCGAAGATGGCCGTCGAGGACTACGGCGGCAAGGCGGCGGGACGCGCCGTGGAGGTCGTCTCCGCCGACCACCAGAACAAGCCCGACGTCGGCAGCGCGATCGCGCGCCGCTGGATCGACGAGGACGGCGTGAACATGATCGCCGACCTGCCGAACTCGGCGGTCGCCTTCGCGGTCAGCGACGTCGTGCGCGACAAGAACAAGGTGATGATCGGCTCCGGCGCGGGCTCGGCCGAGCTCACCGGTTCGAAGTGCTCGCCGAACACGGTGCACTGGACCTACGACACCTGGTCGTACGGACATTCGCTCGCCAGGGCGGTGATGCAGCGCGGCGGCAAGAACTGGTTCTTCGTCACGGCCGATTACGCTTTCGGCCACGATCTCGAGAAGCAGGCCTCCGACGAGGTGAAGAGCGGCGGCGGCAAGGTGATCGGCGCGGTGCGTGCGCCCATCGGCACGATGGACTACTCGTCGTTCCTGATCGGCGCGCAGTCGTCGGGTGCCGACGTGGTGGGGCTTGCTGTCGCGGGCGGCGACACGACGACCTCGATGAAGCAGGCGGCCGAGTTCGGGCTGCCGGCAAAGCAGACGATCGCACCGCTGATCTTCGGCATCAACAACGTGCCTCCGCTCGGGCTGCCGGCGGCCAAGGGCGCGCTGCTGGTCAACCCGTTCTACTGGGACATGAACGACGACACGCGAAAATGGTCGCGCGAGTTCCGGAAGCGCTCGCACAACAAGGCGATGCCCAATGACATGCAGGCCGGTGTCTATGCCGGCGTGCTGCACTACCTGAAGGCGGTAGACAAGGTCGGCAACGCCGAGGACGGAAAGGCGATCGTCGCCGCGATGAAGGCGATGCCTACCGACGATCCGTTGTTCGGCAAGGGCCGCATCCGCGACGACGGTCGCAAGCTGCACCCGATGTACCTGTTCCAGGTGAAGTCGCCCGCGGAATCGAAGGAGGAATGGGACTACTTCAAGCTGCTCTCGTCGGTGCCGGCCGATCAGGCCTTCCGTCCGATGAGCGAAGGCAAATGCCCGCTGGTGGCCAACAAGTGAGGCCGCTACGCGGCCATTCGAAGAGAAGGAGACATCCGATGACGACGAATCGCCTGACCGCCTGCGCCGTGGCGCTCGCGGCCGCCGCAACGCTGGGCGCGACGGCTCCCGCGCTTTACGCGCAGGAGCAGACCTTCGACCTGAAGATCTCGCACTGGGTGCCGCCGTCGCACCCGTTGCAGAAGGCACTGGAGGATTGGGGTGCGTCGGTGGAGAAGGCGTCGAACGGGACGATCCGTTCGAAGGTCTACCCGTCGCAGCAGCTGGGCAAGGCCTTCGACCATTACGACATGGCGCGCGACGGCATCGCCGACCTGACCTACGTGAACCCGGGCTACCAGCCCGGGCGCTTCCCGATCATCGGCGCCGGCGAGCTGCCGTTCCTGCTCTCGAACGCCAAGGGCGGCACCCGGGCGATCGACGAGTGGTACCGCAAGTACGCCGACCGAGAAATGAAGGACGTGAAGTTCTGCTTCGCCTTCGTGCACGATCCGGGCAGCTTCCATTCGCGCACTAAGAAGATCATGGGGCCCGAGGACGTCTCGGGGATGAAGATTCGTCCGGCGCACGCGACGATGGCCACCTTCGTGACGATGCTCGGCGGCACCAACGTGCAGGCGTCGGCCCCCGAGGTGCGCGACGTCATCGAGAAGGGCGTCGCCGATGCCGTCACTTTCCCGTGGGGTTCGGTGATCCTGTTCGGCATCGACAAGGTCACCAAATACCACATGAACGCGCCGCTGTACGCGACCACCTTCGCGATGGTGTTCAACAAGTCGAAATACAACCGGATGTCCGCTTCGCAGAAGAAGGTCATCGACGATCACTGCACGAACGAGTGGGCGGTGCGCTCCGCTTCGCCGTGGGCCGACTTCGAGCACGACGGCATCGCGAAGCTCGCCGCCGAGCCGGGGCACGAGGTCTACACGATCTCGCCCGAGCAGACGGCGGCGTGGAAGAAAGCCGCGCAGCCGCTGCACAAGACCTGGGCCGACAACGTGCGCAAGGTCGGCGTCGATCCCGACGCGGCGATGAAGGAGTTCGAGGCGCTGCTCGAAAAATACGGCGCAGCGGCGAAGTGACAAGCGGCGCCAGGACGCCGCGGACGAGCGGCGCCGGCACGCCGCGCAAGAGCGCCGGGACGCCGCCGACGAGCGGTCCGGGCACGCAGCCGCCGGCGCCGGGCGCAGTGCAATCGCAGTCGAGCGCTGTCGCGCACCCGGCGCTCGACCGCTTCATCCATGCGATCGAGGTCGCGGCGGCTTGGTTCCTCGCCGTCGTGACCGCGCTCACCTTCGTCTCGGTGATCCTGCGCTATTTCTTCACCTGGCAGATCCCGGACACCTACGACATCGGCCGGCTGCTGCTCGCCACGCTGATCTTCTGGGGCATGGCGGGCACCGGCTACCGCGGCGAGCACATCACGGTCGATCTGGTCTGGGCAGCGCTCGGACGCCGCTGGCAGCGCGCGCTCGACGTCTTCGCCAGCGCGCTGACGCTGTTCGCGATGGCCGCGTTCGCGATCATGATGGGGAGCAAGGTGCTCGACACGCGCGCCGAGAACGTACTCACCTTCGACCTGCGCCAGCCGGTCTGGATGTACTACGCACTCGCCTGGCTCGGCCTGGTCGCTGCGGTGCTGCTGCTGGCGATCCGGCTCTACCGGCTGCTGTTGCACCCGCTCGCCCTCGAGGTCGGCGCTCGCGCGACCGTCACCACCGAATGAATCGATGAACGAGAACGCGGTCGCGGTCACCGGTTTCGTCGTCCTCTTCGTGCTGATGCTGCTTCGCGTGCCGGTGGGTATCGCAATGGGGCTGGTCGGCATCGTCGGCTTCGGCTACCTGAACCAGGACTGGGCCTCGGCGATGAGCCTGCTCGCCCAGTCGCCGATCCGCACCGTCGCCGACATGCAGTTCGCGGTGATCCCGCTGTTCCTGCTGATGGGTGCATTCGCGTCGGCTTCGGGCATGAGCCGCGAGCTGTTCCGCGCGTCGAATGCGTTCGTCGGGCACTTCAAGGGCGGCCTGGGCATCGCGACGATCGCCGCCTGCGGGGGGTTCGCGGCGATCTGCGGCTCTTCGGTCGCAACCGCGGCCACCTTCTCGTCGGTGGCCTACCCGGAGATGCGCCGCTACGGCTATCCGCAGAGCTTCTCCACCGGCGTCATCGCCGCCGGCGGGTCGCTCGGCATCATGATTCCGCCGTCGACGGTGCTTGCCGTCTACGGACTGATCACCGAGCAGGACATCGGCAAGCTCTTCATCGCCGGCATCCTGCCCGGGATCCTCGCCATCTCGATGTACGTCTTCACGATCAACGTCATCGGGATCGCGCGACCCGGCTTCCTGCCGGCGGGCGAGCGGCGCTCGACGAGCGAGCGCCTGGCATCGCTGCGCGACATCTGGGCGGTGGCGCTGCTGTTCGTGTTCATCATCGGCGGGCTGTACGGAGGCCTGTTCACCGCCACCGAGGCGGGCGGAATGGGGGCGGCGGGAGCGTTCATCATCGGCGTGCTGCGACGCCGGCTCTCGGGCGCGCAGTTCATGCAGTGCCTGATCGAGTCGCTGCGGACCACCGCCGCGGTGTTCACCATCCTGATCGGCGCGCTGCTGTTCGGTTACTTCCTCACCATCACGCAGGCGCCGCAGGCGCTCACCTCGTGGCTCACCGGGCTGGGCTTCGGCCGCTACGAAGTGCTCGCGCTGATCCTGCTGATGTACCTGCTGCTCGGCTGCGTCATGGACGCGATGGCGATGATCATCCTCACCGTGCCGATCGTGTTCCCGCTGATACTGCAGCTGGGATTCGACCCGATCTGGTTCGGCGTCATCGTCGTCGTCACCGTCGAACTCGGGCTCATCCATCCGCCGGTCGGAATGAACGTGTTCGTCATCAAGAGCGTCGTGCGCGACGTGAAGCTGTCGACGATCTTTCTGGGCGTCGCACCGTTCGTCGCCACCGACATCGTGCGGCTCGCGGTGCTGGTGGCCTTTCCGGCGATCGCGACCTTCCTGCCGGCGCACATGTGACGCAGGGTTGCGAGGCGCGGCGCGAGCCGGCCCGGGGTCGCCCCGGCGGAAGCCGGCCCGAGTCGCCCGGGCACGCTGCTTGTATGCGTCGATTTTGCACTGCAATGCTCGACGGAGGTGTCCGATGCCCGGCCGCGAAAAACTGCCCGACACGTTGAAGCGCTCGCCGGCGAAGGCGCAGCGTACCTGGGCGAAGGCGCACGACAGCGCTGTTCGCGAGTACGGCGAAGGCGAACGCGCGCATCGCGTCGCCTACGCGGCGTTGAAGCACTCGTTCGAGAAGGAGGGCGACCACTGGACGCCGAAGGACCACAAGGGCCCGTCGGATCCGCGTGCCGAGAAGAGCGGCAGGGCGGCCCGCGAGGGCAAGGGCGAGAGCTTCGGCGGACTCGACTACGAGGGCAGCTCGCGTGACGAGTTGTACGAGCGCGCAAAGGCGTTGGACATCCGCGGGCGCTCGAAGATGAACAAGAAGGAGTTGGCCCGCGCAATCGCGAAACGGCAATGACGCACGCCGGACCGGCACTTCGTTGCGTCAGCTCGAACGCTGCAGTCGCCGATATGCGTTGAAGTGCCGCACTGCCTGCTGCATGTGGCCGAGCTGATCGTGCAGGCGGGCGGCGTTGAAATGCGCGTCGGCCGAGTGCGGCTCGAGCGCGATGCAGCGCTGGTAGTTCGCCAGCGCGGCTTCGCGCTCGCCGAGATCCTCGAGCGCGACGGCCAGGTTGAAGTGCAGCGAGCCAGCGTCGGGCACGCGTCGCAGTCCTTCGGAATAGGTGTCGACCGCGTCGACGCTACGGCCCAGATCGCACAGCAGCGCGCCGAGATTGAGGTAGGCGTCGACGTTGGCGGGGTCGAGCGCGAGGGTGCTCCGGTATGCACGCTCGGCCTCCTCCGCGCGGCCTTCTCCTTCCAGGTGCTGCGCGCGGCGGAAATGGGCGTCGGCCGTCTCCGGCGTATCGCCCTTGCGCGCCTTGTGCTCGAGCACGCGGACGGTGCCCCGTGACGGCACTACGTCGAAGTCGATCAGCAGCTGCCCCGATTCGGGTTCCCACTGCAGCTCGCCGTCCCGGACGACGACGGTGTTGCCGACCGCGCTGACCCGAAGGCCGGTCAATGGCAGCTCCGACGGCAGCGAGCGACGCAGATGCCGCAGCGATCGCAGGATCGTGCGCGGTGCTACTTTCGCCCCGCGCAGCGCGTACGCCGTGCGCAGCAGCACCACGTCGCGGAACGAGAAGCGAAGTTCGTTGCGCGGTCCGCGCGCCGGAGACACGAAGCCGGCGCGCACGAGCCCGCGTACGACGCCCGGCGAGACGCCGAGCATCGCCTCGATGCTCTTGAGCGTATACGGCGTTTCGTCCGGTCGATTCGTCACTTCTTCGATCGCGCGCGGGCGCGGGGCGCGGGTTCCTGCTGCGCGACCTTGCGCCGCGGCGCCTTGCGCGCGTGGGCTGCGGCAGCCGCCGGCTCCTCCGGCTCGGCTGCGGCTTCCTTCGTCTTCGACGCAGACTTCGCGCCGAGACTCGCGCGCAGCGCCTGCATGAGGTCGATCACCTGCGCGCCGGCCGTCGGCGCCTGCTCTTCGTGCACGACGATCTGCTTGCCGGCGATCTTCTCGTCGATCGCCGCGAGGACACGCTTCTTCTCCGCATCCTCGAAGTCCGCAGGGTCGTAACGGTCGGTGGCGATCTGCTCGATCAGTTGCAGCGCCAGTTTCAGCTCCGCGTCGGTGACCGGGACTTTCTCGATGTCGAGGTCCTCGAGCGAACGCACCTCGTCGGCGTAGAGCAGCTGCTGCAGCACGAGGCCGTCCTCCAGCGGACGCACCTGGACGACGTATTGCTTGCCTTTCCATGCCCATTTCGCGAGTGCGCAGCGTCCGCTCTCGCGCATCGCCTTCACCAGCAGGCTGTACGGCTTGGCGCCGCGCTTGTCGGGCGCCAGGTAATACGCCTTGTCGTAGTAGATCGGGTCGACCGCCTTCTCGGGAATGAAGGCGACGATGTCGACGGCGTGGCTCGGGCTTTCCTGCAACGCCTTCAGCTCGTCGGGCGAGAAGGTGACGAACCGGTCCTTCTCGAATTCGTAACCCTTCACCATCTCGGAGCGGTCGACGATGCGTTCGTCGCGGGCGGAGACGTATTGCTGCCGGACGCGCTGGCCGTCCTTCGTGAGCAGGTTGAAACGGATCGTGCCCGAGCTCTCGGTGGCCGTGTAGAGCTTCACCGGGATCGAGACGAGGCCGAAGGACAGCGTGAGCGAAGCGATCGAGCGCGCAGCCATGCGGATCTCCTCCTGCCGTCAGCGCCGGGCATCCCGTTTCCACGGTGCCTGGCTTCGCGCGCGGCATCGAGAAACGGCGCACCGGGCACCACGACGAGTATACGGTTCGCGAAGCGGGGCAAGCGGAGTTCCCGCAGTCGTCGGGAAGTGCGACGATCGTCTCCCGTCCACGAACAGGGAGGACCCCGACATGGAGCCCGCGTCACTGCTCGAGCAGCTGCCCGACGCCGTGGTTGCCGCCGACCGCGCCGGCGTGATTCGCGTCTGGAACGCAGCTGCTTCGCAGCTGTTCGGCTATGCGCCCGCGGAGGCGATCGGCCAGACGCTCGACCTGATCATCCCCGAGCGCCTGCGCGACGCGCACTGGAAGGGATACCACGCAGCGCTCGCAGCCGGACAGACGAAATACGCCGGCCGGGTGATGACTACGCGCGCGACGCCGAAGAACGGCGAAAAGCTGTACGTCGGGATGTGCTTCGCGATAGTGCGCGATCCGAGCGGTCAGGCGTGCGGCGCGGTTGCCAGCGCAAGGCGCGTCGAACGGCCCTGAGGCGCCCGAAACGCGCGTCTTCCTCGTGTCGCGATCGGCATGCCGGGAGCCGGCGCAGCCGGGCGCGCGACGCTGCTGCGCACGGGCGACGGCGCGTGGCCGTCGTCGGTACGCGGGAGCGAGTCGCGACCTCGTTCTCAGTGCGCGTGGCTCCACCAGCCGCCGATTCGCTGATCGGTGCCCAGTTCCCACAATGCGAGGAGGAAGACGAGGGCGCCGAGGACCCAGGCGCTCCAGGCGGCCGCCGCAACGCCGGCGAAACCGAGGGCCCAGGGCGAGAGGAACAGCCAGGCGCCGAAGATGACGTTGATCCATGCCTTCCAGGCCCGAAGGTTCACCATCGCGGCGATCGCGGCCAGGCCGATCAGGATGCCGAAGAGCACGGCGTTGTCGGTCGCGCGACCCTGCGTTGCGCTGTAGCCGAGCACCCACGGCGAGATCAACGTCAGGATGCCGAGAATCAGGTTCACCGGATCCTGCCAACGTCGCGAGCGGCAGCACTCCTTGAACGGGAAACACAGGGCTTCGGACTTGGCGGCTCGCAAAGTTCCCGCTGCTCTGCTACTACTTCGAACGCGGAGACCACGTCGAGGTCGCGGCCCACAGTGAGCAGTTGGCCGCGGCGGCAGGCGCGACTACAGGGGAAGTCGAGGCCGAGATGGTGGGCGGTACTGGGATCGAACCAGTGACTTCCACCGTGTGAAGGTGGCACTCTACCGCTGAGTTAACCGCCCGGAAGAGGAGGCGAAATTGTAAGCAGTTTCGCCCGGCGGACCAAGCTCAGCCGCGTCGCTCCCAGGCGATGCACCGGTTGTTGGCCGGCATCGCCCGGTCCTCCAGCAGCTCGAAGCCCGCGGCGCGCGCGAGCGCGTCGACCTTTTCGAAGTCGCGCAGTCCGCGCTGCGCGTCCTCGCTGCGCAGCCACCGGTCGAATTGCGCGTTGCTGTCGCTGGTGGCGTATCCGTCGTAGTTGAACGGGCCGTAGACGACGAGGCGCGCGTCGTCGGTGGTCACGCAGGGCAGCGCGGAGAACAGGCGCTCGACCTCCTCCCAGCTCATGATGTGCAGCGTGTTCGCGGTGAACACGGCGTCGAAGCCTCGCGCGGGCGGTTCGTCGCGCACGTTCCACGCGATCGGCGCCGGCGTGTTCGGCAGCGCGAGCTCGTCGAGCCAGGCGCGGATTCCCGGCAGGTTCTCCTCGACATCGCTCGCCTGCCATTCGAGGTGCGGCAGCGCGTCGGCGAAGTGCACGGCGTGCTGCCCGGTGCCGCTGCCGACCTCGAGCACCCGGTTGCGGTCGCCGAAATGCTGCTGCAGTACGGCGAGAATCGGTTCGCGATTTCGCTCGCAAGCGAGGGAGAAGGGCTTGTCCATGCCTGCACGATACTGAAATCGGCATCGGGGCTCGGTGCGGACGGCCGTGCACGGCACGGACGCCATCGTCGATGCGCCGCGTTTCACAGCGTTTTCGGTCGGGAGGATCGTTTCTCGGCCGGGTCGATGTGCGAGGCGCCCGTTCCCCCGTCGGAGGGCAAGCCCTCGCGTAGAATCGGTCTGTCGGTTCGACCGTCGACCGCTGGCGCTTGCCTTCGCGGCGGACGTGATCGTCCGTCCTTCCTCCGGTTCTCCGCTCCCCTCTCCGGCGATGGTCCGCACGCGTTTCGCACCCAGTCCCACCGGCTTCCTGCACATCGGCGGGGCGCGCACGGCGTTGTTCGCCTGGGCGTATGCACGCCATTACGGCGGCACCTTCATTCTGCGCATCGAGGATACCGATCGCGAGCGATCGACGCCCGCAGCGACTCAGGCGATCCTCGACGGCATGCGCTGGCTCGGGCTGGACGCCGACGAGGGACCGTACTACCAGACGCAGCGGATGGATCGCTATCGCGAGGTCATTGCGCAGATGCTCGAGGAGGGAACGGCGTATCGCTGCTGGTGCACGCGCGAGGAACTCGAGGCGATGCGCGCCGCGCAGGAGGCGCGGGGGCTCAAGCCCCGCTACGACGGCAGATGGCGTCCCGAGCCGGGACGCACGTTGCCCGAGCCGCCGACCGGCGTCGATCCGGTGGTGCGCTTTCGCAATCCGCTGGCCGGCGCCACCGGCTGGAACGACCTGGTCAAGGGGCCGATCGCCTTCGACAACGCCGAGCTCGACGACCTGATCATCGCGCGCTCGGACGGCACGCCGACCTACAACTTCTGCGTCGTCGTCGACGACCGGGACATGCGGATCACGCACGTGCTGCGCGGCGACGATCACGTGAACAACACGCCGCGGCAGATCAACATCCTGCGCGCGCTCGGCGCGCCGGTGCCCGAGTACGGACACCTGCCGATGATCCACGGCCCGGACGGGCAGAAGCTGTCCAAGCGCCACGGCGCGGTGTCGGTGATGCAGTACGACGACGACGGCTACCTGCCGGAAGCGGTCGTCAACTATCTCGCGCGGCTGGGCTGGAGCCACGGCGACGAGGAAGTCTTCACGCGGGAGCAACTGGTGCAGTGGTTCGACGGCTCGCACATCAGCCGCTCGCCGTCGCGTTTCGACTTCGACAAGCTGCGCTGGCTGAATGCGCACTACCTGAAGGCGACGTCCGACGCCGATCTGGCCGTGCTCGTGCGGCCTCGTCTCGAGGCGGAGGGCGTTTCGATCGCGGCCGGCAACGCCGATCTCGCGCTCGTCTGCGGCTTGCTGAAGGAGCGGGCGCAGACGCTGAAGGAACTGGCGGCGCAGGCGCGGATGTTCTACACGGAGCCCGCGATCGACGACGACGATCGCGCCCGCCACCTCGATTCCGCGCCGCCTGCGCTGGCCGGGGCGCTCGGCGGCTTCGCCGCGAAGCTGGAGTCGTCCGACTGGACTGCCGCGGCGATCGGGGCGGCGCTGAAGGCGACCCTCGCCGATCATGGGCTCAAGATGCCGCAACTCGCGGTGCCGGTACGGCTGCTCGTGTTCGGCGTGACGCAGACGCCGTCGGTCGATGCGATGCTCGCGGCAATGCCGCGAGAGACCGTTCTGGCGCGGCTGCGCAGCGGCTGACTTTTGTATATGGCATTTTCGCGCACGGGGTCGCCAGGTGGTGGAAAAGCGAGCGCGCATCTTCATGAGCCTTCGAAGTCAGGCGGTCCGACCGACCCCTGCTCGTACGTCATGGAGCGCTCGAGCGCGCCGCTACTGCAACGCATACGTGCGGTGTCGCTCGACCAGTCCATGCCCGCCTGCGGCGGGCGCGGCAGTCCGATCGGCTCCGATGACTTGATGATTGCCGCTCCCGTGCGCTCGATCGGTGTCACGCTCGTCACGAGCAACGTCCGCGAATTCGAGCGGGTGCAGGGATTGCGCCTGGCGAACCGGGCGCGCTGAGCCGAGCATTCTCCGGAGGAATCCCCCTTGTCCGGCAGCACTTTCGGCCACGTCTTTCGCGTCACCACCTTCGGCGAGTCGCACGGACCGGCGATCGGCTGCATCGTCGATGGATGCCCGCCGGGGCTCGCGCTGGCGGAGAGCGACATCCAGCCCGAGCTGGATCGCCGGCGCCCCGGCACCTCGCGTCACGTGACGCAGCGCCGCGAGCCCGATCGCATCGAGATCCTGTCGGGCACTTTCGAAGGCCGTACCACCGGCACGCCGATCGCGCTGGTGATCCGCAACGAGGACGCGCGAAGCAGCGACTACGCGGAGATCGCGCGCACTTTCCGTCCCGGACACGCCGACTACGCCTACTGGCAGAAATACGGCATCCGCGATCCGCGCGGCGGCGGGCGCTCGTCGGCACGCCTCACCGCTGCGGCGGTGGCCGCCGCAGCCGTCGCGAAGAAGTGGCTGCGCGAACGCTACGGCACGCGCATCCGCGGCTGCATGACCCAGCTGGGCGAGATCGTCGTTCCGACCAGCGACTGGGACGAGGTTCCGAACAACGCCTTCTTCGCCGCCGATGCGGGCGTCGTTCCGCAGCTCGAGCGCTACATGGACGAGCTGCGCAAGGCGGGCGACTCCTGCGGGGCGCGCGTGCGGGTCGTCGCCGAAGGCGTTCCGGTCGGGCTCGGAGAGCCGCTCTACGACAAGCTCGATGCGGACATCGCCTACGCGATGATGGGGATCAACGCCGTCAAGGGCGTCGAGATCGGCGCCGGCTTCCGCTGCGTCACGCACAGGGGCAGCGAGCACGGCGACGAACTCACGCCGCAGGGCTTCGCGACCAACAACGCGGGCGGCGTTCTCGGCGGCATCTCCACCGGACAGCCGATCGTCGTCGAACTGGCGATCAAGCCGACGTCGAGCATCCGCCTGCCGCGCCGCTCGATCGACCTCGACGGTGCGCCGGTTACCGTGCAGACGCACGGCCGGCACGATCCTTGCGTCGGCATCCGGGCCACGCCGATCGCCGAGGCGATGCTCGCGCTCGTGCTGATCGATCACGCGTTGCGCGATCGCGCGCAGAACGCGGATGTCGACGTCGATACCCCGCGCATCGGCGGCGCGCTGCGCAGCACGAGCCCGCGCACGGGCAGCTGAGTTGCTTCCCGTTCGGACCGCTGCCGTGCCGGAAAACCAGCCTGCGACCATGAAGATCAAGCGCCTGCTTGCCGCATTCACCGCCGCTGTCTCGCTTTCCCTCGCGGCCTGCAGCACCGTGCAGACTACTGCCCCCGGCGCCGTGGGCGTCGATCGCACGCAGCGCATGTCCTCGCTCGTCTCGGAAGCGCAGATGCGTCAGGAGGCGAACCAGGCCTACGCGCAGATCGTCCAGCAGCAGCGCAAGAAAGGCACGCTGAACGACGACGCGGCGCTGACCCGTCGCGTGCGCGCGATCACGTCGCGGCTGATTCCGGCCAGCGCCGCGTTCCGGCCCGATGCGCGCGCATGGAACTGGGAAGTCAACGTGTTCGACTCGCCCGAGATCAACGCATGGGTAATGCCGGGCGGCAAGATCGGCGTCTACAGCGGCTTGGTCAAGAAGCTGAACCTGACCGACGACGAGATCGCGGCAGTGCTCGGCCACGAGATCGCGCACGCGTTGCGCGAGCACGCCCGCGAGCGTGCCTCCGAGCAGGTCGGCGCGCAGGTGCTGATCACCGGCGCGGCCGTGCTGCTGGGCGCCGGCGATGCGGCGAGCGATCTGGGGAACGTCTTCTACAAGACCTTCTTCGGCTTGCCGCACAGCCGCCTGCAGGAGACCGAGGCCGACCGCATCGGCGTGGAGATCGCCGCGCGCGCGGGCTACGATCCGCGCGCGGCGATCACGCTGTGGCAGAAGATGGCCCAGAAGGCCGGTGGCGGCGGCGGTCCCGAGTTCCTCAGCACGCACCCGTCCGCGGAGAGCCGTCTGAAGGATCTGCAGGTCTATGCGCAGCGGGTGATGCCGCTGTACCAACAGGCGAGTCGCTGACGCCGGCGCGGGAGCGCGCGGGCGACTTTGCCGCGGCGCGCGGTGTCGGCCGGCGACGGCGCCACCGGACGCGTAGCGGTCGTTTGATGCAGTGCATCAAAACGATCCGCCGTGGCATAATTGCGACTCTGCCGCAACCCCGCCACGGCCCGCCGTTCCATGCGGTCGCCGGCCCGGATCCGATCGCCATGTCGCTCGCTCCTCGCACGCTGTACGACAAGCTGTGGGACGCTCACGTCGTTCATCAGGAGGACGACGGCACCGCACTCATCTACATCGACCGCCACCTGGTCCACGAGGTCACGAGTCCGCAGGCCTTCGAAGGGCTTCGCCTGGCGGGCCGCAAGCCCTGGCGCGTATCGGCGAACCTCGCGGTGGTCGACCACAACGTTCCCACCACCGACCGCTCGCGCGGCATCGCCGATCCGATCTCGCGCCTGCAGGTCGAGACGCTCGACGCGAACGCGCGCGAGCACGGAATTGCCTATTTCGACCTGCTCGATCGTCGCCAGGGCATCGTCCACGTGATCGGGCCGGAGCAGGGTGCGACGCTGCCCGGCATGACGGTCGTCTGCGGCGATTCCCATACCAGCACGCACGGCGCCTTCGCCTGCCTGGCCTTCGGCATCGGCACCTCCGAGGTCGAGCACGTGCTGGCCACGCAGACGCTCGTCGCGCGCAAGATGAAGAACATGCTCGTGCGCGTCGAGGGCGCGCTGCCGCGTGGCGTCACCGCGAAGGACGTCGTCCTGGCGATCATCGGTCGCATCGGCACCGCCGGCGGCACCGGCTACGCGATCGAGTTCGCCGGCTCGACGATCCGTGCGCTGTCGATGGAAGGCCGGATGACGATCTGCAACATGGCGATCGAGGCCGGGGCGCGCTCCGGGATGGTCGCCGCCGACGAAACGACGTTCCGCTACCTGCAGGGCCGGCCGATGGCGCCGGTGGGCGAAGATCGGGATCGCGCGGTCGAATACTGGCGCACGCTGCATTCCGATCCCGACGCGCACTTCGATCTCGTCGTCGAGATCGACGCCACGAAACTGTCGCCGTACGTCAGCTGGGGCACCTCCCCCGAAATGGTCACCACGATCGATTCGCGCGTGCCCGACCCCGACAAGGAAAAGGATCCGGTGCGTCGCGAGGGTTACGAGCGAGCGCTGCAGTACATGGGCCTGCAGCCGAATACGCCGATCGTCGACATCCGGATCGACAAGGTATTCATCGGCTCGTGCACGAATTCGCGCATCGAGGACCTTCGCGAGGCCGCAGCGGTCGTTCGCGGCAGGCACAAGGCATCGAACGTCAGGCTCGCGATGGTCGTTCCGGGCTCGGGCCTGGTGAAGGCGCAGGCAGAGCAGGAAGGGCTCGACCGGATCTTCCGCGACGCCGGCTTCGAGTGGCGCGAGCCGGGCTGCTCGATGTGCCTGGCGATGAACGCCGACCGTCTCGAACCAGGCGAGCGCTGCGCCTCCACGTCGAACCGCAACTTCGAAGGCCGCCAGGGTGCGGGCGGACGCACGCACCTGGTGAGCCCGGCGATGGCCGCCGCCGCCGCGCTGGCCGGACATTTCGTCGACGTGCGCACGCTGCGACAGCCATGAAGAACCTTACCGTCCACCGCGGACTGGTTGCGCCGCTCGATCGCGCCAACGTCGACACCGACGCGATCATTCCGAAGCAGTTCCTGAAGTCGATCCGTCGCAGCGGCTTCGGCCCGAACCTCTTCGATGCATGGCGCTATCTCGATCCCGGCGAGCCGGGGATGGACAACAGCCGCCGGCCGTTGAACCCCGATTTCGCGCTGAACCAGCCGCGGTATCGCGGCGCTTCGGTGCTGCTCGCGCGCAAGAACTTCGGCTGCGGCTCGTCGCGCGAGCATGCTCCGTGGGCGCTCGAGGACTACGGCTTTCGCGTGATCGTCGCCCCGTCGTACGCCGACATCTTCTACAACAACTGCTTCAAGAACGGCTTGCTGCCGGTGCGGTTGTCGGAGTCCGAAGTCGACTGGCTGTTCGACCAGGTGAACGCCTTTCCGGGCTTCGAGCTGATCGTCGACCTGCCCGCGCAGCGGGTGCGCACCACGGACGGCTCGCGCGTGTTTCCGTTCGACGTCGACGCGTTCCGCAAGGAATGCCTGATCCACGGTCTCGACGAGATCGGCCTGACGCTGAAGCACGCCGACCGGATTCGCGAATACGAGCGAAAACGGCTGGCAGAGCAGCCCTGGCTGGCGAAGACGCTGGCCGGCTGAACGACCCCGCCCGGCGAGCGTCCGCAACGAAACGCGGCGGCCCGGCCTGGCAGGCGAGCCGGGCCGTTTCGTTTCGCACGGCGGCAGCGAACGAAGCGCGCAACGCGACGCCGAACAGATCGAAATCGAGGAATTGGATGAAGATCGCAGTCCTGGCAGGAGACGGAATCGGCCCAGCGATCACCGAGCAGGCGGTGCGGGTGCTCGAGGCGCTCGGGCGCGACGGGCTCGCGCTGTCGATCGAGCACGCGCCGGTGGGCGGTGCCGGCTACGACGCGGCCGGCGATCCGCTGCCGGATGCCACGCTGAAGGTGGCCGAACGCGCCGACGCGATCCTCTTCGGCTCGGTGGGCGGGCCGAAATACGACGCGCTGCCGCGAGCGAAGCGCCCCGAGCAGGGCCTGCTGCGGCTGCGCAAGCACTTCGATCTCTTCGCCAACCTGCGCCCGGCGATCGTCTATCCGGAGCTCGCGCATGCCTCGACGCTGAAGGACGAGGTCGTCGCCGGGCTCGACCTGCTGATCCTGCGCGAACTGACCGGCGACATCTATTTCGGCCAGCCGCGCGGCGTGCGCGTGAACGAAAATGGCGAGCGCGAGGGCTTCGACACGATGCGCTACACCGAGAGCGAGATCCGGCGCATCGCCGTGCTCGCCTTCGAGGCGGCGCGCAAGCGTCGGCGCCGCGTCTG
The DNA here is from genome assembly GCA_023954015.1 of Burkholderiaceae bacterium. Taxonomy (GTDB): domain Bacteria; phylum Pseudomonadota; class Gammaproteobacteria; order Burkholderiales; family Burkholderiaceae_E; genus Zeimonas. The sequence continues at coordinate 122,479 of JAMLIS010000004.1, read as the reverse complement.
CTCGGTGGACAAGGCGAACGTGCTCGAGACGACGCAGTTCTGGCGCGAGGTGGTCATCGAGGTGCATGCCGGGTTCCGCGACGTTGAGCTCTCGCACATGTACGTCGACAACGCGGCCATGCAGCTCGTGCGCGATCCGAAGCAGTTCGACGTGATCGTCACCGGCAACATGTTCGGCGACATCCTGTCCGACGAGGCGTCGATGCTCACCGGTTCGATCGGCATGCTGCCGTCGGCATCGCTGAACGCGCGCGGCTTCGGAATGTACGAGCCGATCCACGGCTCGGCGCCCGACATTGCCGGGCGCGACGTCGCCAATCCGCTGGCGACGATCCTGTCGGCGGCGATGCTGCTCAGGCACAGCTTCGGCAACGAGGCGGGTGCACACCGGATCGAGCGTGCCGTGCGCAAGGTGCTGGCGCAGGGCTATCGTACGGCGGACATCGCCGAGCCGGGAAAGCGGACGGTCGGCACCAGGGAAATGGGCGACGCGGTGCTCGCCGCGCTGTGATCGCAGGCGCACCGCACGAAGGCCTCATCGGCCAATGCATGGAGCAATCATGTTGAAGGTGGCAATGGTCGGATGGCGCGGAATGGTCGGTTCCGTGCTGATGCAGCGTATGCGTGAAGAGAACGACTTCGCGCGCGTCGAGACGGTTTTCTTCAGCACGTCGAACGCCGGGGGCAAGGCGCCGACGGTGGCGAACGTGGCCGATGAACGGCTGCACGACGCCTCGGACCTGGCGCGGCTGAAGACGATGGACGTCGTCCTCACCTGCCAGGGGGGCGACTGGACCAATGACGTCTTTCCGAAGCTGCGGGCCACCGGCTGGGACGGCTACTGGATCGACGCGGCCTCGGCGCTGCGCATGAAGGAAGACGCGGTCATCGTTCTCGATCCGCTGAACCTGCACCTGATCCGCGGAGCACTCGAACGCGGCATGCGCAATTTCATCGGCGGCAACTGCACGGTGAGCCTGATGATGATGGCGCTTGCCGGATTGCTTCGGGAGAATCTCGTCGAGTGGATCGCCGCGACGACCTACCAGGCCGCCTCGGGGGCGGGAGCGCAGAACATGCGCGAACTGCTCGCGCAGATGGGAGCTGCCCACGGAGCGGTGGCGTCGCTGCTGGCCGACCCGGCTTCGGCGATCCTCGAGATCGATGCGCAGGTTTCCGCGGCAATGCGCGCGGAATCGTTTCCGACGGCGCAGTTCGGCGTCCCGCTCGCCGGAAGCCTGATTCCGTGGATCGACAAGGATCTCGGCGACGGCAGTTCTCGCGAAGAGTGGAAGGGCGGCGCCGAACTCAACAAGATCCTCGGGCTGCCGGCCTCCGGCGCCGGCCGCATTCCGGTCGAGAGCCTGTGCGTGCGCATCGGGGCGATGCGCTGCCACAGCCAGGCGATGACGATCAAGCTGCGGCGCGACCTGCCGCTGCCGGAGATCGAGGCGTTGGTCGCCTCCGGAAACGATTGGGTGAAGCTCGTGCCGAACACGCGCGAGGACTCGATCCGTTCGCTCACGCCCACGTCCGTCAACGGGCGGCTCGACATTCCGGTCGGGCGGCTGCGCAAGCTGTCCTTCGGTCCCGGCTATCTCAGCGCTTTCACGGTCGGCGACCAGCTGCTGTGGGGCGCCGCCGAGCCGCTGCGGCGGATGCTGCGATTGCTGGCAGACTGAGAACGTTCTGAGTAGCGGTGCAGCGCAGAATGAGACGCGCGGGCGCCGCCAGTCCCTGCAGAAAATGCCGTTCGTCACATGACGACCACAGAGGCAACTTCAGGCAGCCCTCGATCTTGCACCTGTAAATGGCTGATGTTAGCCTCAAAAAATCATTTTTTGCGTCCGGGGAACAGCGTGGCTGAAGGCGTGGAACAGCGGAACTCGGGGCGCTTCGGGGCCGGGCCGAAACTGCTTGCGACAGCGATCGCAGCGGCATTGTCGAGCACGCTGCCGCTCGGCGCGGACGCCGCCGGGCTCGGTCGGCTCACCGTCCAGTCGGCGCTCGGGCAACCGCTGCGCGCGGAAGTGGAGGTCACAGCGCTGGGCCGCGAGGAAATCGGCTCGCTCACCGCCCGACTCGCTCCGCCCGAGGCATTCCGCCAGGCCGGCCTGGAATACAACCCGGCACTGGGCGGGCTGCGCTTCGCCATCGAGCAGCGCCCCAACGGCAACGCGGTCGTGCACGTCACGTCGTCCCAGCCGGTCAACGAGCCTTTCGTCGATCTGCTGGTGGAGTTGAACTGGGCGTCCGGCAAATTCGTCCGCGAGTACACGTTCCTGCTCGATCCGCCCGAGTTGCGGATCGGACGCGACACGCGGGTCGCCGGTGGCGTTCCCGCTTCCGCACCGGCGCCTGCGGCGCCGGTGGCGAGAACAGCACCGGCGTCTGGAACAGCGACGGCGGCGACCACGTCGCCCGCGGCGAGCACGGCGTCCGTGGCAAGAGCACCGGCTTCCGCCGACCCGCGCCCGGTTTCGGTCGCGCCCGTTGCCGCTTCCCGTTCGAGCGGGCCGACCGCTTCGACGCCGGTCTCCCGGCCGGCCGCTGCAACCGCCGAGTCGGTGCGCGTCGAAGCCGGCGATACGCTCGCGAAGATCGCCGCCCGCGTGAAGCCGGCCGACGTGAGCGTCGAACAGGCGATCATGGCGATCTACCGGGCAAACCCGCGCGCGTTCTTCGGCACGGTGCACCAGTTGTTCGCCGGGGCCGAGTTGAAGATTCCCGAAGTGGCCGCGATGAAGTCGATCGACGCCGCCGAGGCCCGGCGCGAGATCCGTGCGCAGGCGGCCGACTTCAATGCATACCGCGGGCGCCTGGCGTCTTCGGCGCGTTCCGTGCAGCCCACGAAGGCCGGACAGACGGCGGAAGGGTCGGTTGCCGCAAAACCCGAGGAATCGAGCGCGCCGGTGGCCAGCGGCGACCAGCTGAACTGTCGCGATCGGGTGCCGCAGGAAGCTGCCGGCGGGTCCGCCACCGGCGGCGCCGGCGCGGCCTCCAGCCAGTCGAGCGCCGAAATGCAGGTTGCGCGCGACGCCGCGTTGCGCGAGCAGCAGGAGCGTGTGTCGGCGCTCGAGCGAAACGTCGCCGATCTGCAGCAACTGGTCGAATTGAAGAACCGCCAGCTCGCCGAATTGCAGCGGCAGGTGGAAGCGGCGCGCACCGCCGGCGCAGCGGTGAGCGGCACGATTGCTTCGGCGGCATCCGGCGCAACTTCCGCTCCGAGCGTTCCGGCGCCGGTCGATTCGTCGGCGACGGCGCCCGCCGCGGGCGCGGCCGCCACCGCGGCCGGCAAGACCGAATCGGCTGCGCCTGCAGCAGCGGCTTCCGGGCCCGCAGCGCCCGCGCCTTCGGCCGGCGGCGAAGTCGCCCCGGTCGAGTCCGCACCGGCCGAGCCTGCCGACAGTGCGCCGAACGACAAGCTTTCCGAGACGGCCGCACAGGGCGAGCCGGCCGCGCCGCCGCCCGCATCCGCTCCGGTCTCCCCGCCGGCGCCCGAGCCGAGCGTGCTCGAATCGCTGACGGCGAATCCGCTGGTGCTGCCGGCGCTCGTGGCGATCGCGCTGGGCCTGGGCGGCTACGGCGTCTATGCGGCGCGCCGGCGCAGGAAGGACGAGGGGCTCGACGACAGCCTGGGTTCGGCCGACGCGTTCACCGCGAACTCCCTGTTCGGGTCGACCGGCGGGCAGTCGGTCGACACGCACGCGAGCCTGTTCGCCACCGGCGAACGCGACAGCGGCGTCGACGTGCATTCCACCGAAGTCGATCCGATCGCGGAAGCGGAGGTCTACATCGCCTACGGCCGCGAAGCGCAGGCCGAGGAGATTCTCAAGGAAGCGCTCAAGCGACAGCCCGAACGGCAGGCGATCCGCCTGAAACTGCTGGAGATCCACGCCGCGCGCAAGGACCCGATTGCCTTCGGCGCGCTCGCGCAGGAGATGTTCGACCAGACGGGCGGCCTGAACGAGGAATGGGCGAAGGTCGTCACGCTCGGCCTGTCGATCGACCCGGCCAACCCGTTGTACACGGGCCAGGACGCCACCGCGTTCACGGCGCAACCGGCTGACGAGTCCGAAGGCGCGTCCGCCATTGCGGACGAGCCGCTCGCCATCTCCGATCTCGGCGTGGAAGCCGATGCGGCCGCGGCGATGTTCGGCGAACCCGGTTTCGATCCGGCTGCGCCGCAGCGACGCGGTCCGGACAAGCCGTTCGCCGAAACCGTGCCGATGGATGGCGAAGATGCCGCGTCGGGCCGGGCGGCGAGCGACCACGAGGTTCCCGCGCTCGACTTCCATCTCGATCTCGACGAGCCCGGTGCGCCGGCGGCAGGCGTGCATGCCTCGGGCGAAGCCGAGGACGAGCCGACGTCCGCTTCGGCGCTCGAGCACGCGATCGACGGACGCTTCGAGTTGCCGTCACTCGATCTCGACGACGCGTCGTCGAGCGACCAAGCTCGCGCGGCACGCGCCCGCGAACCGCAAGGTGCCGACGAGGAGCCGGCGGCGCTCGCCGATCTCGGCGAGTTCAAGATCGACCTGCCGTCGCTCGAAGGGATCGACGCGTCGAGCATCGATGGATCCGACGACGAGCGGCCCGCGATCGACCCGGCCGACCTCGACAGCGATGCGCCGCTCGGCAGTCTCGACTTCTCGTCGATCGACCTCGAACTGTCTCACGGCGACGTCGGACTTGCGGCGGCCGACACCGCCGTCACGTCTCCCGTCGCCTCGTCGCGCTGGCAGGAGATGGCGACCAAGCTCGACCTGGCTTCGGCCTACGAAGAGATCGGCGACAAGGAAGGCGCCCGCGAACTGCTGCAGGAAGTGCTCGATGGCGGCGACGCCTCGCAGCAGCAGAAGGCGCGCGCGATGCTGGCGAAGATCGGCTGACGGACGGTTGCGCTATGCGCTGACCGTCGCTTGCGACGGGAGCCGTTTTTCGGGCTGGCAGACACAGCCGGGCGGGACGGCGGCGCAGGACGCGCTCGAGCGCGCGTTGTCCACGGTTGCGGGCGAAAGGATCCGCACGGTGTGCGCCGGTCGAACCGATGCCGGCGTGCACGCATTGCGCCAGGTCGTGCATTTCGACACCGACGTACGCCGGCCGCTTTCGGCGTGGGTGCGCGGCGTGAACGCGCACCTGCCGCAGGCGCTGGCGGTGCGCAGCGCAACTGCCGTCGACGCTTCTTTCCATGCCCGCTACGGAGCCCGGCGCAGGCGCTATCGCTACCTGGTATATCGATCGGAGGTGCGGCATCCGCTGCTTGCGCATCGTGTCGGATGGACGTTCCGCGAAGTCGACGTCGCACGGATGCGGGAGGCGGCACAAGCGCTCGTCGGCGAGCACGACTTCTCGGCGTTCCGCTCGGCGCAGTGCCAGGCAGCCTCGCCGGTGCGCCGCCTCGAGGAGTTGTCGTTGCGCGAAGCGGGTCCCTTCGTCGTCTTCACTTTCGTCGCGAACGCGTTCCTGCATCACATGATCCGCAACCTCGTCGGTTCGCTGCTCGCGGTGGGCGAAGGGCGCCGGGACCCGGAGTGGCTCGACGCACTCCTCGCGGCGCGCGATCGCCGCCTGGCTGCCGCCACCTTCGCGCCCGACGGTTTGTATCTCGACGGCGCCCAGTACGATGCGCGTTACGCCGTCCCGTCGTGGAGCGACGACGGCGCGGCGTGGTTCGAGACGCTGCGGTGAGCAGCGGCGAGCAGGACCGCGCTGCGGTGAGCAGCGGCGAGCACGACTGCGCTGCGGTGAGCGACGGCGGGCCGGTCGGTGTTTCGACGAGCCGTACGCGCGTGAAGTTCTGCGGCATCGTCGACGTACGCGACGCGCGCGATGCGGTCGCGCTCGGGGTCGACGCGATCGGCCTGGTCTTCTACCCGCGCAGCCCGCGCGCGATCGATCCTGCGCACGCTGCCGGCATTCGTCGATCGCTGCCGTCCTACGTGGCCGCGGTGGGACTGTTCGTCGATGCGCCGCCCGAGGCAGTGCGTCGCGTCGCAGGGACCGTGGGCCTGGATGCGCTGCAGTTCCACGGCAACGAATCGGCGCACGAATGCGAAGCCTCGACGCCGGCGGGCGTGGGCTGGTGGCGCGCCGTACGGGTGCGACGCGAGGTCGATTTGATAGAATCCTTCGTTTGCTTCGAGCGTGCCGAGGCCCTGTTGCTCGATTCGTTCAGCCCCGTTTACGGCGGCAGCGGCACGGCTTTCGACTGGTCGCTGATTCCCACGCACAGGCCGCGCCCGATCTTCCTGTCGGGCGGGCTCTGCCCAGGAAACGTGGCCGACGCGATCGCCCGGGTGCATCCGGATGGCGTGGACGTCTCCAGCGGAATCCAGGCCGACGCGGCCGACGGTGCGGCGTGCGGCGAGCCGCGTCGCAAATCCGCGAAGCGCATGGAGCGATTCATGGCGGAGGTGCTGCGCGCCGACGTCGCACGTATTTCCCGATGAAGCCCTACGATCTACCCGATGCTTCCGGCCACTTCGGTCCCTACGGCGGCCGTTTCGTGGCCGAAACGCTCGTCCAGGCGCTCGACGAACTGCGCGATGCGTGGGAGCGGCATCGCGACGATCCCGCCTTCGTCGCGGAGCTCGAGCGCGAGCTGGCGCACTTCGTGGGTCGGCCTTCTCCCGTCTATCACGCGCGTCGCTGGTCCGAGCGGCTCGGCGGCGCCCAGATCTGGTTCAAGCGCGAAGACCTGAACCATACCGGCGCGCACAAGATCAACAACACCGTCGGGCAGGCACTTCTCGCCGCGCGCATGGGCAAGCCGCGCGTCATCGCCGAGACCGGCGCCGGCCAGCACGGCGTTGCCACCGCCACCGTAGCGGCGCGTCACGGCATGCGCTGCGTCGTCTACATGGGCGCCGAAGACGTCGTTCGGCAGAAGCAGAACGTCTACCGGATGAAGCTGCTCGGGGCCGAGGTCGTTCCCGTGCACGGCGGCTCTCGCACGCTGAAGGACGCGCTGAACGAGGCGATGCGCGACTGGGTCGCCAACGTCGAGGACACGTTCTACATCATTGGTACGGTCGCCGGCCCGCATCCTTATCCGACGATGGTGCGCGATTTCCAGTCCGTCATCGGCAGGGAGTGCAAGCGCCAGATGCCCGAGATGATCGGTCGCCAGCCCGACGTGGTGGTCGCCTGCGTCGGCGGCGGCTCGAACGCGATCGGCATCTTTCATCCGTACATCGACGTCGACGGCGTGCAGCTGGTCGGCGTCGAGGCGGGCGGCGACGGCGTGGCGACCGGCCGGCATTCCGCCTCGCTCACCGCTGGCATTCCGGGCGTGCTGCACGGAAACCGCACCTACCTGCTGCAGGACGAGAACGGCCAGATCCTCGACACGCATTCGGTCTCGGCCGGCCTCGACTACCCCGGCGTGGGGCCCGAGCACGCGTGGTTGAAGGACAGCGGACGCGCGCAGTACGTCGTCGTGGACGACGACGAGGCGCTCGCCGCGTTCCACGACTGCTGCCGCATCGAGGGAATACTCCCGGCGCTCGAATCGAGCCACGCACTCGCGCACGCTGCGCGAATCGCACCGGCGATGGCGAAAGACCGCGCGATCCTCGTCAACCTTTCGGGCCGCGGCGACAAGGACATGCACACCGTCGCCCAGCGCGCCGGTCTCGTTCTCGAATGAGTCGCCTCGCAGAAACCTTCTCGCGTCTTGCCGCCGAAGGGCGCACGGCACTGATTCCGTACGTGACCACCGGCTACCCGCAGCCGGAGCTTGCGCTGCCGGTCCTGCGCGCGCTCGTCCAGGGCGGTGCCGACGTGATCGAGCTGGGCGTTCCGTTCTCCGATCCGATGGCCGACGGACCCGTCATCCAGTGCGCGAACGAACAGGCGATCGCGCTCGGGATCGGCCTGCGCGAGGTGCTCGACATCGTTCGCGCCTTTCGCCGCGAGGACGAAACGACGCCGATCGTGCTGATGGGCTATGCCAACCCGATCGAGCGCTTCGGCGCGCAGCGCTTCCTCGCGGATGCGGCCATGGTCGGCGTCGACGGCCTGCTGGTCGTCGACTATCCGCCGGAGGAAAGCGAAGCCTTCGCCGAAGCGGCGCGTGCGCGCGGCATCGACCCGGTTTTCCTGCTCGCACCGACCTCGACCGATGCTCGTATCGAGCGGGTGCTCGGCGCGGCGAGCGGCTACGTGTACTACGTGTCGATGAAGGGCACGACCGGCGGCAGGCTCGATGCCGAGGCGGTGGTCGCGCGCGTGGCGTCGATCCGCGCACGGGCGACCGTGCCGGTAGGCGTAGGCTTCGGCATTCGCGATGGGGCCACTGCGCGCGCGCTCGCCCGTGCCGCCGATGCGGTGATCATCGGCTCGCGCACCATCGAGGTGCTGCGCGACGGACCCGTCGAGCTGGCGCCGCAACGCGTGCGCGGTTTCGTCGCGTCGATCCGCGCGGCGCTCGATGCGCCGCCCGATACGTGCGTCGAATTGGCCACTGGCGCCGACGGCGCGCAGTCCGTTCGCGCCACGCCGTCGTCCGAACCGCTTCCGGGAGTCGTCCGATGACCTGGCTCGACAAGCTGCTGCCGCCGCGGATCAAGCGTTCGCCAGCCGGCGGCAAGAAGGTTCCGGAAGGTGTCTGGGTCAAGTGCCCGTCGTGCGACGCAGTGCTGTACTCGGCCGACCTCGAGGCGAATCTCAACGTCTGTCCGAAGTGCGCGCACCACATGCGCCTGCCGGCGCGCAAGCGACTCGATATCCTGCTCGACGCCGAAGGGCGCTACGAAATCGGCCACGAAGTGCTTCCGGTCGACGCGCTGAAGTTCAAGGACAGCCGCAAGTATCCGGAGCGCCTGCGCGAGGCGATCGACGAGACCGGCGAGACCGATGCGCTGGTCGTGCAGGGCGGCTCCATTCGCACGATCCCCGTCGTCGCCGCTTGTTTCGAGTTCGATTTCATGGGCGGCTCGATGGGGTCGGTGGTCGGCGAACGCTTCGCGCGCGGGGTGCGGGCGGCGATCGAGCAGCGCGTGCCGTTCATCTCGATCGCCGCATCGGGCGGCGCGCGGATGCAGGAAGGGCTGCTGTCGCTGATGCAGATGGCCAAGACGACGGCGATGCTCGCGCGCCTGTCGGAGAAGAAGCTGCCCTACGTCTCTGTGCTCACCGATCCCACGATGGGCGGCGTCTCGGCGAGCTTCTGCTTCCTGGGCGACGTCGTGATCGCCGAGCCGCGTGCGCTGATCGGCTTCGCCGGTCCGCGCGTGATCGAGCAGACGGTGCGCACGAAGCTGCCCGAAGGTTTCCAGCGCGCCGAGTTCCTGCTCGAGAAGGGCGCGATCGACCGCATCGTCGATCGCCGGCAACTGCGCGACGAGATCGCGCGAATGCTCGCGATGTTGTGCCGCCAGCCGAGCGAGGCGCTCGCCTGATGCCGGCTTTGCTTGCCGACTGGCTCGCGCGGATCGAGACGCTGCACCCGAAGACGATCGACCTCGCTCTCGAGCGCGTTGGCGAAGTGGCACATCGGATGCGGCTCGCGCTACCGGGGGTGATCTTCGTCGTAGGCGGAACCAACGGGAAGGGATCGACCTGCGCGATGCTCGAGGCGATCCTGCTGGCCGCCGGCTATCGTGTCGGCCTGTATTCGTCGCCGCATCTCGTGCGCTTCAACGAAAGGATCCGCGTGCGCGGGCGCGAGGCATCCGACGATGCGATCGTCGCGCAGTTCGAAGCGGTGCAGGCTGCGCGCGGCGAGACTCCGCTCACCTATTTCGAGTTCGCCACGCTTGCCGCCCTGCGATTGTTCACCCACGAGCCGCTCGACGCGGTGATCCTCGAAGTGGGGCTCGGCGGACGGCTGGACGCGGTGAACATCGTCGATGCCGATTGCGCGATCGTCACCAGTATCGACGTCGATCATGCCGAATACCTCGGTGCCGACCGCGAACGCATCGGCTGGGAGAAGGCGCACATTTTCCGGTCCGGCCGGCCGGCGATCTGCAGCGATCCGATTCCGCCCGCGTCGCTCGTTCAATACGCCGGGTCGATCGGTGCCGACCTGTGGCTGTGCGGACGCGACTTCCACTACGTCGGCGACCGGCAGCAGTGGTCGTACCGCGGCCGCGCGCAGCGGCGCAGCTCGATCGCGTATCCGGCGCTTCGCGGCGCCAACCAGTTGCTCAACGCCTCCGGCGTGCTCGCTGCGCTCGAGGCGTTGCGCGAGCGGCTTCCCGTGAGCCAGCAAGCGGTGCGACAGGGGCTTGCGCAGGTCGAGCTGCCCGGACGCTTCCAGGTGCTGCCCGGTCTTCCCACGGTCGTGCTCGACGTCGCGCACAACCCGCATGCGGTGGCGCATCTGGCGAGCAACCTCGATTCGATGGGGGCAGGGGGCCGCAACTACGCGGTCTTCGGCGTGATGCGCGACAAGGATCTCGACGGAATCGTCGCCGCCGTGAAGGATCGCTTCGAGGCATGGTTCGTCACCGACCTGCCCGGTCCGCGTGCAGCGAGTGCGGCCTGGATCGCCGCGCGCCTGCAGCAGGCCGGCGTGCGTGCGCCCCCCGGGCGCCGCGAGAACGACGACGGCGCCGCAGGTGTAAAGGACGACGCAGGCGCAAAGGGGGCCCGGGAAGGTCGGCCGGCGCGCATCGAAACGCACGCCACACCGGCCGCCGCGCTCGCCGCTGCGCGCGCCGCGGCGAATCCGAATGATAGAATCGTGGTCTTCGGATCTTTCCTCACTGTCGCGGACATTCTTGCCACTCGTGCCAGCTCGCCGGATCCGTCGTCGCGGCGTCCCCGCTGAAGCGCATTTCGCAGCCGCGACAACCCGTTTCGCCGATGGCTCGTCGTAGTCCCGCCGACGGCGCCGCGCTCGACCCGGCCCTTACCCAGAAGAAGCGTGCGCGTCGACGCCTGGTGGGTGCGGTCGTGCTGGGAATCGTCGCCGCGATCGTCCTTCCGCTCGTGCTCGATTCCGAGCCGCGGCAGACGATCACCGACGTGGAAATCGAGATTCCCCCGCGCGAGGCCGCGCTGCCGGCGCTCGACTCGCCGGCGCAACCCGAAGTCGCCGCTGCCGGTGTCGCCGAGGACGCCGTCGCGCTGCCGCCGGCGCCGGCCGAGCCGATCGCCGTTCCGAAACCGGATCCGAAAGCCGAAGCGCAGCTTCCGCCGAGGCGTGAGGCGAAGCCGTCGACCGAGCAGGCGCCGGCAAGGATCGAGCCGAAGCCCGGGCCTGCTGCACCGCCGCGCAGCAGCGCGAAGAGCGAGGCGCCGAAGGTCGCCGGCGCGAAACCGCATTCCGAGGCGAGCGTCCCGGCGCGGAGCGAATCCGGCGCCGCCAAGTCGTCGACCACCCGGTCGGAGAGTCGGCCGGAGCCTGCCTCCGCAGGGGCTTCGCGTTTCGCGCTCCAACTCGGCGCCTTCGCCAACGCGGGCAGTGCGCGCGCGCAGCTCGACAAGGCGCGGCGCACCGGGCTTCGCGCCTATACCGAAACGGTGAACACCGCGCAGGGCGAGCGCACCCGCGTGCGCGTCGGCCCCTTCGCTTCGCGCGAGGAGGCCGAGAAGGCCCGCGCGACGCTGAAGCTGTCGGGAATCGATTCGTCCGTCGTGGACGCCCGGTGAGCATCGAGCAACTCACCGGCTGGGATTATTTCGTATTGGCGACGCTGGCGATCTCCGTCGCACTCGGCGCCTTGCGCGGCCTCGTGCGGACGGTCTTCGCGCTCGCCGCCTGGGTCGTCGCACTGCTGGGCGCGCCGCTCGCCACGCCGCCGCTGCTCGCCTTCACCGGCTGGAGCTTCCCGCCGTTGTTCGTCGGCGTGTTCGTCTTCTTCGTGCTGCTCGTCGCGGTTCGCCTGTTCGGTGCGCTGCTCGCACGGCTCCTCGCGCGGGTGGGGCTCGGACTTGTCGATCGCACGCTCGGTTCGGCGCTCGGCGTGCTGCGTGCGCTCGTGGTCGTCGCGATCGTCGCGCTGGTCGGCCGACAGCTGGGCGCCGACCGCGAGGCGGCATGGCAGCAGGCGCTCTCCAGGCCGCTGCTCGACGTACTGGTGTCATGGGTCGATCCATGGCTCCCGACACGGGCGGCGCCGTTGCAACCCGTGCGAACCACCCGACGAGGTCCGTCATGTGCGGAATCCTGGGCGTCGTAGCGCGCTCCCCGGTCAACCAGCTGCTCTACGACGGGCTCCTGCTGCTGCAGCATCGCGGCCAGGACGCGGCCGGAATCGCCACCGAGCAGGGCAAGTCGTTCCAGATGCAGAAAGGCAACGGCCTGGTGCGCGACGTCTTTCGCACGCGCAACATGCGCTCGCTGCCCGGAACGACGGGCATCGCGCACGTGCGCTACCCGACGGCCGGATCGGCGGGCAACTCGGCCGAGGCGCAGCCCTTCTACGTCAATGCGCCGTTCGGCCTGCTGCTGGCGCACAACGGCAACGTGACCAACGCCGGGCAGCTCAAGGAGGAGATGTTCCGCCGCGACCGGCGGCACATCAACACCGATTCGGACTCCGAGGTGCTGCTCAACGTGCTCGCCAATTCGCTGCAGGCACGCGCACGCGGTGTCTCGCTCGATCCGGACACGATCTTCGATTCGGTGGGCGAGGTGCACCGGCGCGTCCGCGGCGCCTACGCCTGCGTGGCGGAGATCGCGGGTTACGGCATCCTGGCCTTTCGCGACCCCTTCGGCATCCGGCCGCTGTGCTACGGCGTCAACGAGACCGATCGGGGCACCGAATACCTGGTCGCCTCCGAGTCGGTCGCGCTCGAGGGGCTGGGCTTTCGCCTGGTGCGCGACCTGGCGCCGGGCGAGGCGGTCTACATCGACCTCGACGGCAATTTCCATTCGCGGCAATGCGCGGCCGAACCGCGGCTGGTTCCCTGCGTGTTCGAGTACGTCTACTTCGCGCGCCCCGATTCGATCCTCGACGGCGCGAGCGTGTACGCGGCGCGCCTGCGCATGGGAGAGCATCTGGCCGAGAGGCTCGCCCGCGAGCTGTGGCGCGGCGACATCGACGTCGTGATGCCCATTCCCGATACCTCGCGTCCCTCGGCGATGCAACTCGCGATGAAGCTCGGCCTGAACTACCGCGAAGGCTTCCTGAAGAATCGCTATGTCGGTCGCACGTTCATCATGCCGGGACAGGCAGTGCGCAGGCGGTCGGTGCGCCAGAAGCTGAACGCGATGAGCGTCGAGTTCAAGGGCAAGAACGTGCTGCTCGTCGACGACTCGATCGTGCGCGGAACGACCTCGCGCGAGATCGTCCAGATGGCGCGTGACTCGGGCGCCAACAAGGTCTACTTCGCTTCCGCTGCGCCGCCGGTGCGCTTTCCGAACGTCTACGGCATCGACATGCCCACGCGCGGCGAACTGATCGCCTGGGGCCGCAGCGACGAGGAGATCCGCCAGGCGATCGGCGCCGACGCGCTGATCTACCAGAGCGTCGCGGCGATGGAGCAGTCGGTCACCGATGTCGCGCCGCATCTCGTCGAGTTCGAGTCGTCGTGCTTCGACGGGCATTACGTCACCGGTGACGTCACCGCCGAGTACCTCGATCGCATAGAGCGCGAGCGCCTGGCGGGTACGGCTCCCTTCGACGACGACCTGCCGCGCAACCAGATGAGCCTGCACTTCCAGGCGATGCAGGAATGAGGCGCACCGGATGAACGAAGGTCCCGGCGACGACGGCGGCCGGCACGGCGACGAAGAGGGCGCTTCGCGAGCGGACGCGGCCGACGCGGGCGTGGCGCACCGCGGCTTCGAGACGCGCGCGGTGCGTGCCGGCTTCCAGCGAACGCCGTACGGCGAGCACGACGAGCCGATCTTCCTCACGTCGAGCTTCGTGCACGACAGCGCGGCGCACGCCGCGGCCAAGTTCGCCGGCGAAGCCGACGGCTACATCTATTCGCGCTTCGGCAATCCGACGGTCCGGCTCTTCGAGCAGCGCCTCGCTTCGCTCGAAGGCGCCGAGGAATGCCGCGCGACCGCCTCGGGCATGGCGGCGATCCAGGCGGTGCTCGTGAGCCTCACGCGCGCCGGCGACCACGTCGTCTGCGCGCAGGGCGTGTTCGGCACGACCATCCAGCTGTTCGGGCTCTTTCGGCGCTACGACATCGAGACGAGTTTCGCGCCGCTGGCCGACGTGCAGGCGTGGTGCGACGCGATCCGGCCGAACACGCGGATGCTGTTCGTCGAGACGCCGTCGAATCCGCTCACCGAGGTTGCGGACCTGCGCGCGCTTTCGGCGATCGCGCGCGAACGCGGCATCGTGCTCGTCGTCGACAATTGCTTCTGCACGCCCGCGCTGCAGCGTCCGCTCGAACTCGGCGCCGACGTCGTCGTGCATTCGGCCACCAAGTACCTGGACGGGCAGGGCCGCGTGATCGGCGGCGCCGTGCTCGGCTCGAAGCGCTACGTGGACGAGCTGCTGCAGCCGGTCTTGCGCTACGGCGGGCCGACGCTGTCGGCGTTCAACGCGTGGGTCCTCGCCAAGGGCCTCGAGACGTTGTCGGTGCGCATGGAAAGGCACGCGCAGAACGCGCTCGCCGTCGCGCGCTGGCTGGAGGCGCAGCCTGCCGTCGGGCGCGTGCGCTATCCGTGGCTCGAATCGCATCCGCAGCATGCGTTGGCGCGGGCGCAGCAGCGCGCCGGCGGAGCCGTGCTTTCCTTCGAGGTGCGCGGCGCCGACGACGCGGATCGCAAGGCGCGCGCGTGGCGAATCGTCGATGCGTGCGGGCTGTTGTCGATCACCGCCAACCTGGGCGACGTGAAGTCGACGATCACGCACCCGGCGAGCACGACGCACGGACGCATGCCGATCGAGACGCGCCGCGAGGCGGGAATCGGCGAGGGCATGCTGCGCGTGGCGGTCGGCCTGGAGGATGTCGGCGACATCTGCGCGGATCTGGCGCGCGGGATGTGACGTCCATCGACGGGCAGTGAACGGGTAGCGGCGGGCCGCGGGGGGGGGCGGGCGAAGCGACGGCGCTCAACGGAAGTCCCGACTCGACACCTCCAGTTCGCCGAGCCACTGCGAGTGGTCGACGACTTTCTGCGCCAGCAGGTGCCGCACCTGACCATCGGTTTCCGTGTCGCACTGCCAGCGGCCGTAGACGGTCATCAGCTTCGACGCGAGCACCGCGCTGCGATGGCGTTCGAAGACGTCGGGCCAGACGATCACGTTGACCGTTCCGGTTTCGTCCTCGAGGGTCACGAAGATCGTGCCCGCCGCGGTATCGGGACGCTGCCGATGCGTGACCAGGCCGCTGGCGCGTGCCAGGCGCCCGTCGGGAAATGCGCGCAGCGCTTCCGCAGGGGACACGCGATGGCGGGAGAGGCGGTCGCGCAGCAGCGCGAGCGGGTGGCGGCCCATCGGAATGCCCAGTCCGCGATAGTCGGCGACGATCTCGCGCCCTTCCGGCAGCGCGGGCAGCCGCGTCGGCATCTCGTCGAAGCGGGCTTCGGCGAGCAGCTTCGGCATCGGCCGGATCGCCGCGGCCTCCCAGTGCGCCTGCGCGCGATGGCCGGCGAGTGCGCGCAGCGCGTCGGCCTGCGCGAGCGACTGCAGCGCCCGTGCGTCGAGCCCGGCTGCGCGGGCGAGATCTTCGACGCTGTCGAAAGCGAAGCGCGGGTCGTCGCGCTCGATGCGTCGCGCATCGCGCGCAGCGACGATGCGTTCGGCGGCGGCAGCGGCCAGCCCACGTACGCGGTTCAGCCCGAGACGCACCGCGGGTTGCGGGCGGTGGTCGATCGCGCTTCCGTCGGCCGGCGCACGGTAGGCGGCCGGCGCGCCGAAGCCTCCTTCCTCGAACGACGCATCGGCGTTCGCTGCATCGCCTGCGCGGTGTGCCGCATCGTCGCAGCCGCGCTCCTCGAGCGTGCTCTCGATCGCGCTCACCAGCACGTCGACGCCGCGTATCTCGACGCCGTGCTCGCGTGCGTCGCGCACCAGTTGCGCCGGTGCGTAAAAGCCCATCGGCTGGCTGTTCAGCAGCGCGGCGAGGAAGGCCGCCGGCTCGTGCCGCTTGATCCAGCTCGACACGTAGACGAGCAATGCGAAGCTTGCCGCATGGCTCTCGGGAAAGCCGTATTCGCCGAAGCCCTGGATCTGGCGGAAGATCGCCTCGGCGAAGTCACGGTCGTAGCCGCGCGCCATCATGCCGTCGACGACGCGCCGCTCGAAGGGCTCGAGCCCGCCGCGCCGGCGCCACGCCGCCATCGCGCGGCGCAGCGCGTCGGCCTCGCCGCCGGAAAAGCCGGCCGCGAGCATCGCGATCTGCATCACCTGTTCCTGGAAGATCGGCACCCCGAGCGTGCGCTCGAGCGCGGGGCGGATCTCGTCGCGCGGATAGACGACCGGCTCGAGTCCCTGGCGGCGGCGCAGGTAGGGGTGCACCATGCCGCCCTGGATCGGGCCGGGACGCACGATCGCGACCTCGACGACGAGGTCGTAGAAGCAGCGCGGCTTCAGCCGCGGCAGCATCGCCATCTGCGCGCGCGACTCGATCTGGAACACGCCCACCGTGTCGGCGCGCGCGATCATCTCGTAGGTGGCCGGATCCTCGGCCGGAACGTCCTGGATGCGGAAGCTGCAGCCGCGTCGCCGGCCGATGAACTCGAGCGCGCGGCGCACCGCGCTCAGCATGCCGAGCGCGAGCACGTCGACCTTCAGCAGCCCGAGCGCGTCGAGGTCGTCCTTGTCCCATTCGATGACGCTGCGATCGGCCATCGCGGCGTTCTCCACCGGAACGAGTCGCGTCAGCCGGTCGCGCGCGATGACGAATCCGCCGGTATGCTGCGACAGGTGGCGCGGAAAGCCGCGCAGCGTCCAGGCGAGCTCGAGCCATTGGCGCGCGACGCGCGAACCGGGATCGAAGCCCGCCTCGCGCAGTCGTGCCGGCTGCACGCCGGCATCCCACCACGACTGTCCGCGCGCGAGCTGTTCGATGCGCCGCGCATCGATGCCCAGCGCGCGCCCGACGTCGCGCAGCGCCGAGCGCGAGCGGTAGCAGATGACGGTGGCGGTGAGCGCGGCACGGTGCCGGCCGTATTTTTCGTAGAGATACTGGATGACCTCCTCGCGGCGCTGGTGCTCGAAGTCGACGTCGATGTCGGGCGGTTCGTTGCGCTCGCGACTGATGAAACGCTCGAAGAGCACGCTGGCGCGTGCCGGGTCGACCTCGGTGATGCCCAGGCAATAGCAGACGGCGGAATTCGCCGCGGAGCCGCGACCCTGGCACAGGATGCCGCGGCTGCGCGCGAAGCGCACGATGTCGGCGACGGTGAGGAAGTAGGGCTCGTACTGCAGCTCGGCGATCAGCGCGAGCTCGCGCTCGACCTGCCCGAGCACTTTCTGCGGCGTGCCGTCCGGATAACGCGACGGCAGCCCTTCGAAGGCGAGCGCGCGCAGCCAGCTCGCCGGCGTGTGACCGGGCGGGACGATCTCCTGCGGATACTCGTAGCGCAGTTCGTCGAGCGAGAAGCGGCAGCGTGCCGCGATCCCCGCCGTCTCGTCGAGCAGTTCGCGCGGATACAACCGTGCCAGGCGCAGGCGGCTCCTCAGGTGTTGCTCGGCGTTCGACGCGAGGGCATAGCCAAGCGATTTCAGCGGCGTGTTCAGCCGGATCGCGGTGAGCGTGTCCTGCAGCGTCTTGCGCGAACGCAGGTGGCACAGGACATCGCCGACGGCCGTTCGCGGCAGGCCGATCGTCCCGGAGATTCGCCGCGTGGCCTCGAGCAGCGCTGCGTCGTGGCCGCGCACGAGCAGCGGCACGCCGAGCCAGCAGCGGCCGTCGAAGCGCTCGCGCAGGAAGCGCGCCTGCCCGAGCAGGCGTTCGGCGGCCGGTACTGCGCCCGGTCCGTCGACGGCGACGGCGGGCGAGGGCACCAGCAGCGCGAGGCAGTCGTCGACGCCTTCGGCGATGTCGTCGGCGAGCAGCCGGTACCTGCCCTTGGGCGCGCGCATGCGCGAACGCGTGATCAGTTCCGACAGGTTGCCGTAGCCGTCGCGGGTGGTGGCCAGCAGCACCAGTCGCGCATCGTCGTCGAAGACTTCGCGCAACGAGAATTCGGCGCCGACGACGAGCGGCAATCCGGTGTCGCGCGCGCGCAGATGTGCGCGCACCACGCCGGCGAGCGAGCATTCGTCGGTGATCGCCAGCGCCGAATAGCCGAGCGCGTGCGCGCGCTCGACGAGTTCTTCGGGGTGCGAGGCGCCGCGCAGGAACGAGAAGTTCGAGACGCAGTGCAGTTCGGCGTAATCGGGGAGCACGGTCGGAGGAGCGCGAAGTCGCTGTGCAGGAAAACTGTACGAATATACAGCACGATGCAGGCCCGGCTTTCGTGCCGGCGCCCGCGCGAACGGCGCATGAACGACTCCCCTCGGGCTCGCGTTCAGGCCCGGTTGACCAGCACGATCCCGGCGGCGATCAGGCCGAGCGCGACGACGAGCGACGCGCCGATCGGCTCGCCGAGCAGAACGGCGCCGGCGAGCACGCCGAACAGCGGCGTGAGGAAGGTGAACGCATGCAGCGTCGTCGCACGATAGTGCGCGACGAGCCAGAACCAGGCGAGGTAGCTCGCGCACGCGATGACGACGGTCTGGAAGGCGAGCGATGCCCATACGAGCGGCGAGGGTGCGAACACGCCGGGCTCGCCGAACGCGTACGACAGCGCGACCAGCACGACGCCCGAGATGCCGAGTTGATACAGCAGCGTGATCTCGGGCGGGGTTCGGCGCAGCACGCTGGTCTTGATGACGATCGTCGTCGCGCCCCAGAAGAACGCCGCGGCCAGGCACAGTGCATCGCCGAGCAGCGCGATCGGCTCCGATGCGCCCAGTCGCGCGCCGAAGGCGACGACCAGACCGGCGAAAGCCGCGAGCAGCCCGACCACCTTGCGGCGCGTGAGCCGATCGCCCGGAACGAAGCGGTGTGCGCCGAGCGCGACGAAGAACGGTGCGGCGTAGAGCAGCAGCACGGCACGAACCGCGGTCGTGTACACGAGGCCGATGAACAGGCAGGCGAATTCGGCCGCGAACAGCACGCCGACGAGCACGCCGGGTGCGAGGCTCTCTCCGTGCTCGTCCAGCGGAACGCGGCGCCGGACGATCCACGCCGACAGCAGCAGCGCCGCGCCGATCGAGCGCAGCGCCGCCTGCCAGACCGGAGAGATGCCTGCGTTGCCGACCTTCGTCGCCACCTGTCCGAGGCCCCAGATCGCGCACAGGACGATCTGCGTGGCGATGGCGCGCGGCGGCAGGGCGGTGGAGTCGGTCACGAGCGGCTTTATACCGCAACCGCGCGTAGCATCGGCTTCGATGCCTGCAGGAGATCACCACGCTGTTCCGGATCGGGCGCCCGACGCTGCGCGTCCGGCACCCGACGCTGCCCGTGCCGGGCTGGCCGCGTTGCGCGATGCGCTGCAGCGTTGCCGCGAGTGCCCGCTGGGCTACCGCGCCACGCAGGCCGTCGCCGGCGAAGGCGCCCTGCGCCCGGCGCTGATGCTCGTAGGCGAGGTGCCCGGTGATCGGGAGGACCTGGAAGGCCACCCCTTCGTAGGCCCGGCCGGCCGACTGCTGTTTCGCGCGGTAGGTGCGCTCGGCTGGCCGCGCGAGGCGTTGTTCGTCACCAATGCCGTCAAGCACTTCAAGTTCGAGTTGCGCGGCAAGCGACGCATCCACAAGACGCCTTCGCAGCGCGAGGCTGCCGCCTGCCTGCACTGGCTGGGCGAAGAGATCGCACTGGTCCAGCCGCGCGCGGCGGTCGCGCTCGGTGCCACCGCGGCGCGTTCGTTGATGCGCCGAAGCGTGGCGGTCACGCGCGAACGCGGGCGGTGGCTGGAGCGCGACGACGGTCTGCGCGTACTCGTCGCGCTGCACCCGTCGGCGCTGCTGCGCATCCGTGGCGACGAACGCGAAGCCGCCTACGAGCAGTGGCTGGGCGATCTGCGCCGGGCCGGGGAGATCGTCGACGCATGGGCGCGTCGAACCCCGCAGCAGGGCGGTGAGGTCGAAGGGCGCTGCTGAAGCCGGCGATTCGGGACGCCCCCTGTTGCGCGACGTGCGTCGGTCTGTCAAATTGGCGCCGCAACATTTCGAGCGCCCGTGCGGGCGGACCGGCGCGCCGCGCCGTCGACGAAATCGAGGGAGATCGCAGATGAACCGAAGGCAAGTCCGGAGCGTTGCCGCGTGGACGCGCGCGTCGATCGTGGGACTGACGCTGGCGGGTGGTGCACTCGCAACGATGCCGGCGAGCGCCGTCACCGAGATCCAGTGGTGGCACTCGATGACCGGGGCGAACAACGACCGCATCAACAGTCTCGCCGAACGCTTCAGCAAGAGCCAGCCCGACTACAAGGTCACGGCGGTCTACAAGGGCTCGTATCCCGAGTCGATGACACAGGCGATTGCCGCGTATCGCGCGGGCAACGCGCCGCACATCGTGCAGGTGTTCGAGGTCGGCACGGCGACGATGATGGCGGCCAAGGGCGCGATCGTGCCGGTCGAGAAGCTGATGAAGGACGCCGGCGAGAAATTCGACAGCAAGAAGTACGTACCAGCCGTCGCCGGCTACTACACGACGCGCAAGGGAGAGATGCTCTCGTTCCCGTTCAACAGCTCGACGACGGTCTTCTACTACAACAAGGACGCGTTCAGGAAGGCGGGCATCGACAAGGTGCCCGAGACGTGGAGCGAATTCGCCGCGGCCGCGGCCAAGATCAAGGCCTCGGGTGCGGCCTCCTGTCCGTACACGACGAGCTGGCCGAGCTGGGTGCATCTCGAGAGCTTCTCGGCGTGGCACAACACGCTGTTTGCCACCGAGAACAACGGCTTCGCGAGCCTGAAGGCGCGACTGGCGGTCGACAAGCCGCTGTTCGAGCGGCACATGAAGAACCTGCTCGAATGGTCGAAGAACGGGTTGTTCAGCTACGGCGGACGCGCCGCCGAGTCCGACTCCAAGTTCTTCAGCGGCGAGTGCGCGATGTTCACCGGCAGCTCGGCCACCTACGGCAACGTCAAGCGCAACGCGAAGTTCGATTTCGGCATTTCGAAGCTGCCGTACTACTCGGACGTGGAAGGCGCCCCGCAGAACACCGTGATCGGCGGCGCGAGCCTGTGGGTGATGAGCGGCAAGTCGAAGGACGAATACAAGGGCATCGCGAAGTTCTTCACGTTCCTGTCGTCGCCCGAGATCCAGGCCGAATGGCACCAGGCCACCGGCTACCTGCCGTTGACCATCGCCGCCTACGAGCTGACCCGGAAATCGGGCTTCTACGAGAAGAACCCGGGCACCGACGTGGCCGTGCAGCAGATGATCGTGAAGACCACCGACAAGTCGCGCGGCGTGCGGCTGGGCAACATGGTGCAGATCCGCGACATCGTCCACGAGGAGATGGAGTCGATGCTCGCGGGCAAGCAGGATCCGAAGTCTGCGCTGGCGAACATGAAGCGCCGCGGCGACGAGCAGCTCGTGCGCTTCGAGCGCACGGCGCGGGAGTAGGGCGCCCTGGAAAAACGCGTCCTCTTCGGCGCGGCCGGGTGGCTCCCGGCCGCGCTGCTCGCCCCGCAGCTGGCGATCGTCCTGGTCTTCTTCTACTGGCCGGCGTCCCAGGCGCTGTTCCAGTCGGTGTTCCTGCAGGACGCCTTCGGCGGCAGCGTCGAGTTCGTCGGTCTGGAGAACTTCCGCTACCTGTTCTCCGACGAGCTGTACCTGTATTCGTTCCAGGTGACCGCGGTCTTCTCGATCGCCGTCACCGCGATCGGGCTCGCGTTCAGCCTCGTGCTGGCCTATTTCGCCGATCGCGCGATCCGCGGCGCCTACGCCTTCCGCACGCTGCTGATCGTGCCCTATGCCGTCGCCCCGGCGATCGCCGGCGTGCTGTGGGTCTTCCTGTTCAACCCGACGCTGGGCATCGTCTCGCACTGGCTGCGCGGCCTCGGCGTCGAATGGAACCACGTGCTCGACGGCGGGCAGGCGATGATCCTGATCGTCGTCGCCGCGGTCTGGAAGCAGATCAGCTACAACTTCATCTTCTTCCTCGCCGGCCTGCAGTCGATTCCGAAATCGCTGATCGAGGCGGCGGCGATCGACGGCGCCGGGGCCTGGCGCACCTTCCGGTCGGTGATCTTCCCGTTGTTGTCGCCGACCACCTTCTTCCTGCTCGTCGTCAACATCGTCTATGCATTCTTCGACACCTTCGCGATCGTCGATGCCGCCACCGGCGGCGGGCCGGCCAAGGCCACCGAGATCCTCGTCTACAAGGTGTTCAACGACGGCTTCAAGGCACTGGACATCGGCAGTTCGGCCGCACAGTCGGTGATCCTGATGATCATCGTGCTCGCACTGACCGTGATCCAGTTTCGCTACGTCGAGCGACGCGTGCGCTACTGAAAACGTGCCCGGTCGAAGCCTTTCCGCGCAGATCCTCACCTACGCCGTGCTCGCGTTCGGCGTGCTCGTCGTCGCGTTCCCGGTATGGGTGACCTTCGTCGCGTCCACGAAGACGCTCGACGAGGTGCAGGCCGTGCCGATGTCGCTGCTGCCCGGCACCCGGTTCGTCCAGAACTACGCCGAGGTGCTGGCGTCGGGCGCGGGAAACACCACCGCGCCGGTGGCGCGGATGATGGGCAACAGCCTCGTGATGGCGCTTGCCATCGCGATCGGCAAGATCGCGATCTCGCTGCTGTCGGCGTTCGCCCTGATCTACTTCCGCTTTCCGCTTCGGCGCACGGCCTTCTGGCTCATCTTCGTCACGCTGATGCTGCCGGTGGAGGTGCGCATCATGCCCACCTACCAGGTGATGGCCGACCTGCACCTCATCGACACCTACGCGGGACTCACGTTGCCGCTGATCGCGTCGGCCACGGCCACCTTCCTCTTCCGCCAGTTCTTCATGACCGTGCCCGACGAGCTCGCCGAAGCCGCGAAGATCGACGGCGCCGGGCCGATGCGCTTCTTCTGGAACGTCCTGCTGCCGCTGTCCCGCACGAGCATCGCGGCGTTGTTCGTCATCCAGTTCGTCTATGGCTGGAACCAGTACCTCTGGCCGTTGCTGGTCACGACGCAGGAATCGATGTACCCGGTCGTGATCGGCATAAAGCGGATGATCGCCGGCGGCGACGCGGCCACCGAGTGGCAACTCGTGATGGCCACGGCGATGCTCGCGATGCTGCCGCCGGTGATCGTCGTCGTGCTGATGCAGAAGTGGTTCGTCAAGGGCCTGGTGGAGTCGGACAAGTGACGCCGGGCGGGAACGATCTGCGCGGGCCCGCGTCGTGAGCGCTTCGCATCGCGCGCACGCGCGCGTTTCGTTCACCGACTGGCCCTATCCGGCCTTCGTCGCGCACCGCGGCGCCGGACACATGGCGCCCGAGAACACGATGGCGGCGTTGCGGATCGGCCGCTCGTTCGGTTACCGGATGTTCGAAATCGACGCGAAGCTCTCGGGCGACGGCGTCGCGCTGCTGATGCACGACGCGACGCTCGATCGCACGACCGACGGACGCGGGCGCGTCGATGCGCAGCCGTTCGCTGCGCTCGCCCGGCTCGATGCCGGCAGCTGGCATTCGGCCGCCTACGCCGGCGAGGGCGTCCCGACGCTGGCGCGCGTGTCGCGCTGGATCCTCGCCAACGACGCGATGCTCAACATCGAGATCAAGCCCACGCCGGGCCGCGAGCGGGAAACCGGCGCGGCCGTCGCGATCGATGCCCGGGACGCATGGCGCGATGCCGCCGTGCCGCCGTTGCTGTCGTCGTTCTCGCCCGTTGCGCTCGAGGCGGCGCGCGAGGCCGCTGCCGAACTGCCGCGCGCGCTGCTGCTCGACGAGCTTTCCGACGACTGGCTCGGGCGTTGCGCGGCGCTCGGCTGCGTGGCGGTCGACGTGCATCATTCGCGGCTCGATGACGCGCGCATCGCGCAGGCCCACGATGCATCGCTGCGCGTGCTCGCGTACACCGTGAACGATCCGGCGCGCGCGGACGCGCTCTTCGATGCGGGGCTCGACGTGCTGATCACCGACGCGATCGATCGCATCGGGCCGTCGGGTCGCGGCGCGTCCCGGTCGGGCACGTAGAGTGCTTCACTTGACCCCGATCAACGCCGGTGTCGGGTTCCGACGTACGATGCGGCGTCCGGAGGTCCCCGAAATGTCCCTGACGCAAGAGCAACTCGATCGAATCGTCGCGCAGATTCGCGGCCGCCTGTCCGTCCTGGAAGAGGAAATCGCCCGCAAGCTGGGCGAGAGCGCCGAGAATTTTTCCAGCATCGGCGGCGTCGGCGACTCCGGCGATCTCGGTTCGATGCTTACCGAGACCGAAGTCGATCTGTCCGAAGCGAGACGCGACGTCGACGAGTGGCGGGGGTTGCGCGCTTCGCTGCGGCGCATCGACGAAGGCACCTATGGCGTATGCACCGAATGCGGCGTGGATATTCCCTTCGAGCGCCTGGTTGCCGCGCCGCTGGCGCATCGTTGCATCGATTGCCAGGCGATTGCCGAAAAGCGGGAGCGCACGTTCGGCAGCGAAGGGTGAAGGTGAAGGTGCGGCTTGCGTGGCCGGAGCTTCACCCGAATCTCCCCTGCACGAACCACCCGCGGCGGCCGTCGGTTCCGAGACGCTCGCGGTAGATCCAGTACAGCGCGTGCGCATCGTCTTCGGCAATGAAGTAATCGCGCTGCATCAGCGAGTCGTCCCACCAGCCCCCTTCGATCCGTTCCGGGCCGGCCAGCAGCCGCAACGGCGAGTGCCACCACGGCCGGTTGTTGCGCTCGGCAAGCGCGATCGGACGATCGAGCAGCCACAACGGGCGAGGCAGCGAAGCCGCCGGTAGCGATGCCTGCGGTGCAGGTGCCTGCGGCAGCAGTGCCTCCGGCAAGGCGGCCGGCAGCGACGCCGGCGCGGCGCGATGCGCGGTGAGCCCGGCTTCGTCGATCGGCTCGATCCGATAGGCTGCTTCCGGCCGGTGATCGGCGGCCAGCCGCAGCCGCTGCACACGCCCGGGTCCGAGACGCGCCTGCAAGCGTTCGACGAGACGATGCAGGCTCTCGCGGTTGGCGTCCGGCGTGGGAAACAATTCGCCGCTGCCGTCGGCCAGGGCGACGATGTCGGCGCAGCGCAATCGCAATGCATGCGTCGCTTCCGGCAGGCGGATGACGGACAGTCTCTCGCGCAGCAGGCCGAGCAGTCGTTCGGGATCGCGCGTGGGATCGGCGAGCCGGATTTCGATCGACGTGTCGTCGTGTCCGTCGTGCTCGGCGCGCAGCGTGAAGGCGCGGATCGCGCCGTGGCGCGCCGCGAGCCAGCCGGTCATCGGATCGAGCAGGCGACGCGCGGCGAACACGAGCGCCTCGGCGTGCTCGACGTGGGTGAGCAACTCGATGCGCAGGTCGAATTCGGCGGGAGGCTCGAACCATCGTCGAGGGTCGGGCAGGCGGCCCAGTGCCCGATCGAGTTCGTCGAGCAGCGCACCGCCCAGTCGGCGTGCGATCGCGGCGCGCGGCAGCGCGAGCAGCTCGCGAACGTGGCGCACGTCGATCGAATCGAGCAGTTCGCGTTGCGCGCGGGTGCGCGCGAGCAGGCGCGCGGGCAGCGCGCCGATGCGCTGCTCCAGGCGCGGGGCCGAAGCGAACGATGCGTCGCGGTGACGCGCCAGGAGCCAGGCCGCGCTAGCGGTGGCGGCGGCACCGATGCGCACGTGATAGCCGAGAGAGCGCAGGCCTTCGCGCACGCGAGTGAACAATGCCCGGAAGCCGCCGAAATAACGCAGGCTGGGCGCCACTTCGACGAGCAGCCCGCACGGCGAGGCGGTGTCGTCGAAGGTCTCGAAGGCAAGATCGGATTGCAGGCTCACCGACGGGGTGAATTGCTGCATCCAGGCGGCAACGGATTCGAGCGCCCGGCATTCGGCGTCGAGATCGCGTTCGAGCAACGGCAGCGCAGGAGCAAGCGCCTGCGCCGCGGCGCGCTTCATTCCGGGAGCGATGCCTTGCGCGCGCGCGGCGTCGTTCGCGTCGAGCACGAAGTGCCGGTCGCACAACGCGAGCGCCGCGTCGGGAACCGCCACGCCGCGCTCGACGATGTCGAGCGACAGCCGTTCGAAAAACAGGCCCAGCCACCACACGAGGAACCCCTCACCGCGTTTCCCGCACCGCGGCCGGCTCGAGGAAGCGGGGATCCCGGCTTTCGTGCAGCGAAGGGGCGGCGGCCCCGGTGTGGAGAGTGTGCATCGACGTGGGCGCCGTCGTTTCGGGGGCGCCGTGCGAGCGCAACCGGATCGACGACAGCGGCCGGGGCAGGTCGACGAGGATCGGATCGGCGACGACCGGCCCCCGACGCTTGAGAATCTGCACCGAAAGGCGTTGCTCGGCGCGCGGCAGCAACATCAGGCGCAACGGCGCCGGGGAGGCGTCGAACTGTGCTTCCAGCGAACGGAACAGGAACACCGGGCCGTGGCTGCC
This sequence comes from Burkholderiaceae bacterium, assembly GCA_023954015.1. GTDB lineage: Bacteria > Pseudomonadota > Gammaproteobacteria > Burkholderiales > Burkholderiaceae_E > Zeimonas. The sequence goes on along the minus strand of JAMLIS010000004.1, from coordinate 96,038 downwards.
TTGCGCGGCGAGTTGCATGCGGCGCAGATGCTCGGGACGCGTGCGTGGCTGCGGCAACCAGGCGAGCAGTGCTCCGAAACCGCTGCTTTTCAGCGTCTGCTCGACCGCCCACAGGCGATCGGCTGCGTGGGCGGCCTGGACGATCAGCAGGTAATCGAGATCGATGCCGTGCCCGGCCAGGGCCGGTGCATAGGGAGTCTGCGGCGGACCGAGCACGACGACGAATCGGCGTTCTTGCGTGAGCCGGCGCAGCAGCGGCACGAGCAGCCGCAATTCGCCGATGCCCGATTCCCGGCTGATCAGCTCGGTGAGCATTCCGATGGGCCAGCCAGCCCCGGGCAATTCGGCATCGAGCGCGGCGAAGCCGCTCGGCAACGACTGCACGGCCGAATGGCCGATGCGGCTGGCTCGCCAGACGGAGTCGGGCAGGGGCATCGCTTTGCCCTCACAGCTTGTCGCTGCGCAGGAGTCCGACGGCGATTCCTTCGAGCGCGAAGACATCGGTGCGCGAGTCGACGACGATGGGTTGGAAATCGGGGTTCTCGGGCAGCAGTTCGACCGTGTTCCCTCGGCGCCGCCAACGCTTGACGGTGACCTCGTCGCCGACGCGTGCGACGACGATCTGTCCGTTGCGCGCCTCGTGCGCCTGGCGCACCGCGAGCAGGTCGCCGTCGAGGATGCCGGCGTCGCGCATGCTCATGCCTCGCACGCGCAACAGGTAGTCGGGCGCTTCGGAGAACAGGTTCGGATCGATGGCATAGCTGGCCTCGACGTGCTCCTGCGCGAGGATCGGACTGCCGGCGGCGACGCGTCCGATGAGCGGCAAGCTCGACACCACCTGCACTGCGCTCGACGACGCGTTCGTCGCGTCGGCCACCCGCTTCAGGCGGATGCCGCGCGAAGCGCCGGCCGTGAGCTCGATGACATCCTTGCGCGCGAGCGCCTTCAGGTGCTCCTCGGCGGCGTTGGCGGAGCGGAATCCGAGCCGGGCAGCGATCTCGGCCCGCGTGGGCGGAAAGCCGGTGTCGGCGATGTGCTGGCGGATCAGCGACAGGATCTGCTGTTGACGGGGGGTGAGGTCGCGCATTCGTTGTTCAGGAAGTGAAAGGGTGTGTTTTCATACAGTATATCCTTTCTCCCGAAATTGCACCCGCTTCCGAAAACGCTCCTTCGCCCTTCAGGTCTTCATTCGGGCTCGCTGCTTGCTAGGCGCATTCCCGCGATGGCGCCTCCTTACTCGAGCCTGTTCCCGACCCCCGGCACCCGGTGCGCCGTGGGGCCGTCTGTGCATCCGCGAGTGTTTGTGGCAAAGTCGAAAAACGGACCGGTCCATCCGGCTCGCGGAATTGCATTTCCCGGTGTGCTGGATCGGTGTTCCTCGAAATGCAATGAGGCTAACGGTTCGAGGAAACTCTCTCGATGGGTACGAAGATCTATGTAGGCAACCTGCCGTGGCGGGCAACCGATGCACAGTTGTCGCAGCTGTTCGGCAGTCATGGTGAAGTCACGGATGCGAAGATCGTCACCGACCGCGAAACGGGGCGCTCGCGCGGCTTCGGCTTCGTCACGATGACTTCCGACGATGCGGCGCAGGCCGCCATCCGCGCACTGAACGGCTATTCGCTCGAAGGCCGCAGCCTCGTCGTCAACGAAGCGCGCGAGCAGGGCGGCGGCGGCCGTCGTCCGGGTGGCTACGGCGGCGGTGGCGGCGGCTACGGTGGCGGCGGAAGTGGCTACGGCGGTGGTGGCGGCGGCAGCGGTGGCGGTGGCGGAGGCTACGGCCGCGGCGGCGGTGGCGGTAGTGGCGGCTACGGCGGTGGGGGCGGCTACGGCGACCGCGAGGGTGGCGGTGGCGGCGGCGGCAACCGCGGCGGCGGCTACGGCGGCCAGCGACGCGCTCGTCAGTTCGGGCAGTAGGCTCTCGAGCGAAGGAGAGGCGGCGGGCCTGGCCCGCTTCCTTCGGCGCGCCCGCGCCCCGGCGCTGCTTCGTTCCCGCCGAGGTGATTCCTCTTTCGGAATCACATCTCCGAATAATTGGGTCCCCCGCCGCCCTCGGGGACCACCCAGACGATGTTCTGCGTCGGGTCCTTGATGTCGCACGTCTTGCAGTGCACGCAGTTCTGCGCGTTGATCTGCAGTCGTTCGGCTCCGGTGTCGTCGCGAACGAACTCGTAGACGCCGGCGGGGCAGTAGCGCTGCTCCGGGCCGGCGTAGCGCGCGAGATTGATCTGCACCGGCACCTGCGCATCCTTCAGCGTCAGGTGCACCGGCTGATCCTCCTCGTGGTTGGTGTTCGAGACGAACACCGACGACAGGCGATCGAAGGTGATCTTTCCGTCGGGCTTCGGATAGGCGATCGGCTCCGACTCGGCTGCCGGCTGCAGGTATTCGTGGTCGGGGCGCTTCACGTGCATCGTGAAGGGCGCCTTGCCGCGGAACAGCGTCTGGTCGATGCCGACGAGCAGCGTTCCCGTCCACAGCCCCCTGCCCATCGCCGCCTTGAAGTTGCGCGCCGAATGAAGTTCGTCGTGCAGCCAGGAACGATCGAAGGCTTCGCGGTAGGCGACGAGCTCGTCGCGCGAGCGTCCGGCGGCGATCGCATCGAAGGCCGCCTCGGCGGCGAGCATTCCGGTCTTGATCGCCGCGTGGCTGCCCTTGATGCGCGATGCGTTCAGGAACCCGGCATCGCAACCGATCAGGCATCCGCCGGCGAAAGCGAACTTCGGCAGTGCATTGATCCCTCCGGCGGTGATCGAGCGCGATCCGTACGCCAGCCGCTTGCCGCCCTCGAGCAGCGGACGGATCGCCGGATGCGTCTTGTAACGCTGGAACTCCTCGTACGGCGACAGGTACGGATTGCGGTAATTCAGGCCGACGACGTAGCCGATCGCGATCTTGTTGTCCTTCCAGTGGTACAGGAAGGAGCCGCCGTAGGTGTCGTTGTCCAGCGGCCAGCCCGCGGTGTGCATGACCAGGCCCTGCTCGAACTTCGCCGGCTGGATCTCCCACAGTTCCTTGATTCCGATCGCGTAGCTCTGCGGATCGCGATCTTCGTCGAGCCGGTAGCGCGCGATCAGCTGCTTTCCGAGATGCCCGCGCGAGCCCTCGGCGAAGAACGTGTACTTGCCGTGCAACTCGATGCCTGGCTGGAAATTCGCTGTCGGCTCTCCGTCGCGCCCGACGCCCATGTTGCCGGTGGCGATCCCTTTCACCGCTCCCGCCTCGTCGTACAGCACTTCGGCGGCGGCGAAGCCCGGATAGACCTCCACGCCGAGGGCCTCGGCTTGCGCACCGAGCCAGCGCACGAAATCGCCCAGGCTCACCACGTAGTTGCCGTGGTTGCGAAAGCAGCCGGGCAGCATCCATCCCGGAACGCGGCGAGCGCCGCGGGCGGAGAGGAAGACGAAACGGTCTTCCGTCACCTCGGTGTCCAGCGGAGCGCCGCGCTCGCGCCAGTCGGGGAACAGTTCCTCGAGTGCACGCGGGTCCATCACCGCGCCCGACAGAATGTGCGCGCCGACCTCCGATCCTTTCTCGACTACGCATACGGCGATCTCGGTGTTTCGTTCGGCTGCGAGCTGCTTGAGCCGGATCGCGGCCGACAGGCCGGCCGGCCCCGCGCCGACGATCACGACGTCGAACTCCATCGATTCGCGCTCGATCTGCATCTTCGTGTGCTCCGTGTGCTCCCGGACGCCGACGCGCCGGATGTCGCTGCGGATTGTCCCGGAAAGCGTCGGGCACACGCAAACAGGGTGTTCGGAGCGCCGAAGCGGCAAACGGCGCGTCCGAAGCGCCGAAGCGATCGCTGCGCCGAAGCGCCGCGCGACCGTCTGCGCCGAGGGGATCGGCTACCATTTCCGAACGCATCTCGCGAACACCGGGAGAATTCTTCGTGCCCACCCGATTCGATCTGGCAGGAAAGACGGCGCTCGTCACCGGCGCGTCGAGCGGCCTGGGCGCGCGCTTCGCCCAGGTGCTTGCAGACAACGGTGCGCGCGTCGTGCTCGCATCACGGCGCCTCGAGCGGCTGAAGGAATTGCGCGCGCAGATCGAGGCGTCGGGCGGCGATGCGCACGTCGTCGCGCTCGACGTCACCGACACGGCGAGCATCGGCGACGCGGTCGAGCAGGCCGAGGCGCAGGCCGGTGCCATCGACATCCTGGTGAACAACTCGGGCGTCAGCGCGACGCAGCGGCTCGTCGACGTGACGCCCGAAGACTACGACTTCGTCTTCGACACGAACACGCGCGGCGCGTTCTTCGTGGCCCAGCAGGTCGCGCGGCGGATGATCGCGCGGGCCAAGGCCGATCCGCGACGCGAAGCGCGAATCGTCAACATCGCCTCGATGGCGGCGCTGCGCGTGCTCGCGCAGATCGGCGTCTATTGCATGAGCAAGGCCGCCGTCGTGCAGATGACCAGGGCGATGGCGCTCGAGTGGGGGCGCTACGGCATCAACGTCAACGCGATCTGCCCGGGCTACATCGAAACCGAGATCAATGCCGCCCACTGGCAGACCGAGGCCGGACAGAAGCTGATCGGCATGCTGCCGCGGCGTCGTCTCGGCAAGCCCGAGGATCTCGACGGCATTCTCGTGCTGCTCGCCTCCGACCGGTCCGGCTTCGTCAACGGCGCGGTGATCGCCGCCGACGACGGCTTCGGCGCGTGAGCGCGTCGCGTCGTCCGCGTCAGTCGTAGCGCGGATCGGGCGGCGTCTCGCGCAGGCGCCGTCCGACCGACTCGCGGATGCGGCGCACGCCGATCGCGACGACGAGCGCGACGGGTATCACGGCGACGCCCGTTGCAACGTCCACGTCGACGTCGATCCCGCCGGCGTGCACGGCGACCAGCAGGTAGTGCACGATGCCCACCGCGTAGTAGGTGATCGCAGCCACCGACAGGCCCTCGACGGTCTGCTGCAGCTTCAGCTGCAGCTCGGCGCGCCGGTTCATCGCCGACAGCAGCGCCTGGTTGTGCCGTTCGCGCTCGATGTCCACGCGCGTGCGAAGCAGTGCGCTCGCCCGGGCGATGCGCTCGGCGGCGGCGTCGATGCGCCGGCCGACGCTCTCGCAGAAGGCCATCGCCGGGTCGAATCGGCGCTCGAGGAAGGCGATCGGCGTCTGCAGCGACGTCAGTCGCCCGAAGCGCAGGTCTTCGCCGCGTTGTCGCACGATCGCGTGGTACGCGCGTGCAGCGCCGAAGCGAAATCCCACCGTGGCCGACAGGCGTTCGACGGTGGCGGCCAGGCGCGTGATCTCCTGCAGCAGCTCGGGCTCTTCGCTGGCGGGCGCGCCTTCGAGCCGTCCGACCAGCGCGCCGAGCGAGCGTTCGGCCGCATCGAGCTCGACCGCTGTTCGGCGCGCGAGCGGAAAGGCGAGCATCGCCATCATCCGGTAGACCTCGATCTCGACGAGGCGCTGCACTTCGCGCCCGCTGCGTTCGTCGCCCATCGCGACGGCCAGCAGCAGCATGCGCACGAAGCCGTCGTCGTGCATCCGGAAATCGGTGTACACGCGAGCGGCGCCGTCGCCGATCGTTGCCCCGCAGAGTTCGTTGCCGCCGAAGGCCTGCGCGAGCGCATCGGCGCCGGCGACGCGCGGCTCGCTCGCATCGCCCTTCGGCAGCAGGGCCAGGTGCACCGCGGCGATGCGCTCGCCCGGAAGCGATGCGAGCCATCCTGCCGGAAGCTCGTCGAGTGCTTTCCTGCCGAACGGATGTCCGGCGTCGCAGCCCGGTGCGTCGACCGTGTAGCCGTCGAATTCGCCGTGCCGTTCGCGCTTCAGGCGGAAAGTGCCGAAATCGGCCAGGAAGTGCGTGTCGCCGGGCGCAGGGACAGGCAAGCCGTGAGAAGCACACAGGGCGGCGAGCGGCTCGGGTCGATTGCCCGCGTCGGCCCCGGCGCCGTTTCCGGACCCGGCGGGCGGCGGGCGCAGCAGCGCGATGTGCGACACTCGATGGGGCGCCGCGATCGCCTGTCGCGGGCGGGCGTGGATCTCGTCGTGAAGCGCTCGGCGGTCGGGATGATCGATCATGCGCGACGCCGCTCGGGCGTGCGCGCCGGCGGCGCGAGGCGCCGGGCAGCGAACCGGAGTAAACCGTTGAGCGACCGCATTCTCGTATTCGAGATCGGCATTCCGATCCGTTGGGGCGACATGGATGCGATGGGCCACGTCAATAATACGGTCTATTTCCGCTACATGGAGCAGGTGCGGATCAGCTGGTTCGATTCGCTCGGCTTCCGGCCGGAAGCGAGCGGCGAAGGGCCGCTGATCGTCAACGCCAGCTGTACTTTCGCGCGCGAGTTGCGCTATCCGGGCGAGGTCGTATGCCGGCAGTACGTCGGCGCGATCGGGCGCTCGAGCGTCGAGACCTACGTCGACATGCTTCGCGGCGACGAACCCGGCGTCGTCTACGCGAGCGGCGCTGCGAAGGTCGTCTGGGTCGACTACGCGAAGAAGAAGTCCGCGCCGCTGCCCGAGGCGGCGCGCGCGGCGATGATGCGAGCCTGGGCGAAGCGGTAATACGCCGAAGCCGAAGTCAGCCGACTGCGGAGACGTCCACCGGGCAGCCGGTGCGGGCGAGCACTTCGTCGGCGCTCACGCCGTGGGCGAGCTCGACGAGCTTCAGGCCCTTGTCGCCGACTTCGAGAACCCCGAGGTCGGTGATGACCAGGTTCACGACGCCCACGCCGGTGAGCGGCAGCGTGCACCGGGGAAGGATCTTGTGCTCCTCGCTGCCGTCCTTCTTCTTCGCCGTGTGCTCCATCAGCACGATGACGCGCCCGACGCCGGCGACGAGATCCATCGCGCCGCCCATCCCCTTGACCATCTTGCCCGGGATCATCCAGTTGGCGAGGTCACCATGTTCGCTGACCTGCATCGCGCCGAGGATCGCCAGATCGATCTTGCCGCCGCGGATCATCGCGAAGGAGTCGGCCGACGAGAAGATCGACGAACCGGGCAGCGTCGTCACCGTCTGCTTGCCTGCGTTGATCAAGTCGGCATCCACCTCGTCGTCGGTGGGAAAGGGACCGATGCCGAGCAGCCCGTTCTCCGATTGCAGCCATACCTCGGTCCCGCGCGGTACGTGGTTGGCCACCAGCGTCGGCAGTCCGATTCCGAGGTTCACGTAGAAGCCGTCGCGCAACTCCTTCGCCGCGCGCGTCGCCATCTCGTTGCGTGTCCAGGCCATTTTTCGTTGCTCCTGCTGCCTTCAGCGCGCGCGCGTCGTGCGCTGCTCGATGCGCTTCTCGGGGGTCGGATTGTGGACGATGCGGTGCACGTAGATGCCGGGCAGGTGCACGTGGTCGGGATCGATCTCGCCGGTGGCTACGATCATCTCGACCTCGGCGATCGTCACGCGGCCGGCCGTCGCCGCGTTCGGATTGAAATTGCGTGCCGTGCGCCGGAACACCAGGTTGCCGGCGCGGTCGGCCATCCACGCCTTCACCAGCGCCACGTCGGGAACGAGCGACCGTTCCATCACGTAGGTGTGGCCGTCGAATTCGCGCGTTTCCTTGCCTTCGGCGACGATCGTGCCGACGCCGGTGCGGGTGAAGAACGCCGGGATTCCCGCGCCGCCCGCGCGCAGCTTCTCGGCCAGCGTGCCCTGTGGAGTGAATTCGAGCTCGAGCTCGCCGGCCAGGTACTGGCGCTCGAACTCCTTGTTCTCGCCGACGTACGACGCGATCATCTTGCGGATCTGGCGGGTCTGCAGCAGCAGCCCCAGGCCGAAACCGTCGACGCCCGCGTTGTTCGAGATGCAGGTAAGGTCGCGCACGCCCGAGTCGCGCAGCGCGGCGATCAGCGCTTCCGGGATGCCGCACAGGCCGAAGCCGCCCACGGCGATCGTCTGCCCGTCGGCGACGACGCCCGCGAGCGCCTCGGCCGCAGTCGGATACACCTTGCTGCTCATCGCTTTCCTCGCTCTCCGATGCCCGGGATCGGCACGGATTATATGCGGCCGCTACAATCGGAGACGCTTCGCCCCTGTGCACGATGACGCATCGCCACGCCTGCGACGCGGGCGAGTCTTCGCGCCCGCATCGACATTCGCACTCGCAATCGGCAAGCCACGCGCACGACCATCGTCCGGGCGCCGGCGAAGGCACGTCGCGCGCGCTCGGCTGGTCGCTCGTGGTCGTGCTCTCGTTCGCGCTGCTCGAGGTCGGCGTGGGCGTGGCCAGCGGATCGCTCGCGCTCGCTTCGGACGGCGTACACATGCTCACCGACGCTGCCGCGCTGGGCCTCGCGCTCGGTGCGCAGGTCTTCGCGCGCCGCGAGGCAGGCCCGCGGATGAGCTTCGGCTACGGCCGGGTCGAGACGCTCGCCGCGCTGACGAACGGCATCTTCTACCTGGGCGTGCTCGTGTTCATCGTCTTCGAGGCAATCGGCCGGATGCGCGAGACACCGCCGATCGACGTGAGATACGCGCTTCCGGTCGCGCTGGCCGGCCTGCTCGTGAACGCCGGCGTTTGGCGCCTGCTGCACGGCGAGCGCCACGAGCTGAACACGCGCGCCGCGCTGCTGCACGTGATCGGCGACTTCGCCGGCTCGCTGATCGCGATCGCCGCGCTCGGCACGGTATGGCTCACCGGGTGGACCTTGATCGACCCGATCCTCACGCTGGCCATCTGCACGCTGCTGCTGGTGGCTACCGTGCGCCTGCTTCGCGACAGTGCGCGGGTTCTGATGAACGCCGTGCCCGAGGGCGTCGACGCGGACGAGGTCGAGCGCTCGCTGCGCCGGACGCGCGGCGTGCGCTGGGTGCGCGACCTGCACCTGTGGTCGCTCGGCGACGGCAGTCCGGCCATGTCGGCGCACGTTGCCATCGACGAAATGGCCGACTGGCCGGCGATCCTCGGCGACATCCGGGCGACGATGGACGATCGCCACGGCATCCGCCACCTGACGCTGCAGCCCGAGGCGATGCACGAGGAGGCGCTGCTGCTGCGACAGGAAGCGCAGTGCCGCCGGCGCTCCTGAGGCATCGCCTCGGGCGGGGCAATTCCCTCCTGCCGGCCTGTATAATCGCGCTTTCCGGCCGAGCCACATGACCAAATTCGTATTCGTCACCGGCGGCGTCGTCTCATCGCTCGGCAAGGGCATCGCTGCAGCCTCCATCGGCGCCCTGCTCGAATCGCGCGGACTGCGCGTCACGCTGCTCAAGCTCGATCCCTACATCAACGTCGACCCCGGAACCATGAGTCCGTTCCAGCACGGGGAGGTGTTCGTCACCGAGGACGGCGCCGAGACGGATCTCGATCTCGGGCACTACGAACGCTTCGTGTCGGCACGGATGCGGCGCACGAACAACTTCACCACCGGGCAGATCTACGAGTCGGTGATCCGCAAGGAGCGGCGCGGCGAGTACCTCGGGCGCACGGTGCAGGTGATCCCGCACATCACCAACGAGATCCAGGCCTACATCGAGCGTGGCGCGCACGTCGGCGCGCCCGAGTCGCCGCAGGTGGCGATCGTCGAGATCGGCGGCACGGTGGGCGACATCGAATCGCTGCCGTTCCTCGAGGCGGTGCGCCAGATGAGCCTGAAGCTCGGGCGCGGCAACGCCTGCTTCGTGCACCTCACGCTCGTTCCCTTCATCCCGTCGGCGGGCGAACTGAAGACCAAGCCCACGCAGCACTCGGTGCAGAAGCTGCGCGAGATCGGGATCCAGGCCGACATGCTGATGTGCCGTGCCGACCGGCGCATCCCCGACGAGGACCGCGCGAAGATATCGCTGTTCTCCAACGTGCAGCCCGATTCGGTCATCTCGGTCCAGGACGCCGATTCGATCTACAAGATCCCGCGCATGCTGCACGAGCAGGGCGTCGATCGCACGATCTGCGAGATCCTGCGGCTCGACACGCGCCCGGCCGATCTCGGCGTCTGGGATCGCCTGGTCCATCGTCTCGAGCACCCGAAGCGCGAGGTGCGAATCGCGATGGTCGGCAAGTACGTCGACCTCACCGAGTCGTACAAGTCGCTGAGCGAGGCGCTCGTGCACGCGGGCATCCACACCGAGAGCCGCATCGCGATCGACTACATCGATTCCGAGCGCATCGAGACCGAAGGTGCATCGATGCTCGAGGGCTTCGACGCGATCCTGGTGCCGGGCGGCTTCGGCCGGCGCGGCGTCGAAGGCAAGATCGAGGCGATCCGCTACGCGCGCGAGAACAACGTCCCCTATCTCGGCATCTGCCTGGGCATGCAACTCGCCGTCATCGAGTTCGCACGCCACGTGTGCGGACTGGCGGGCGCCAACAGCACCGAGTTCGATCCCGACACGCCGCATCCGGTGGTCGGCCTGATCACCGAGTGGCACGACCGTGAAGGCCGCATCGAGAAGCGCGATCTTCGTTCGGATCTCGGCGGCACGATGCGCCTGGGCGCGCAGCGCTGCCCCGTCGTTGCCGGCACGATCGCCGCTTCGGTCTACGGCGAGTCGGTCAACGAGCGCCACCGTCATCGCTACGAAGTCAACAACGGCTACGTCGACCGGCTGCTCGATGCCGGCCTGGTGATCTCGGCGCGCACGCCGTCCGAGTCGCTCACCGAGATCATCGAAATGCCTCGTGGCGGTGCGCTGGCGCATCCGTGGTTCGTCGGCGTGCAGTTCCACCCCGAGTTCACGTCGACGCCGCGCGACGGTCACCCGCTGTTTCGCGCATACGTGGAAGCCGCGATCGAGCGCGCCGGTCGACGCCGGGCACGCGACGAACCGGCGGTAATGCGCCTGGCATGAGGCGCCTGGCATGAGCGCGAGCGCCGCGATGCGCCTTTGCGGATTCGAGGTCGGCCTCGACCGCCCGATGTTCCTCATCGCCGGTCCGTGCGCGATCGAGTCGCGCCAGCTCGCGCTCGACACCGCAGGGCAGCTGAAGGAAATCACCTCCGCGCTCGGCGTGCCGTTCATCTACAAGTCGTCCTTCGACAAGGCCAACCGCAGTTCCGGCGCGTCGTTTCGCGGGCCGGGAATGGACGAGGGGCTGAAGATCCTCGACGAAGTTCGACGCCGGATCGGCGTTCCGGTGCTCACCGACGTGCACGAGATCGACCAGATCGCGCCGGTGGCGGCCGCCGTCGACGTGCTGCAGACGCCGGCCTTCCTCGTTCGGCAGACAGACTTCATCCGGGCGGTCGCCTCGGCAGGCCGTCCGGTAAACATCAAGAAGGGGCAGTTCCTCGCGCCGCACGACATGAAGAACGTCGTCGAGAAGGCGCGAGCGGCGGCGATCGAGGCGGGCGGCGACGGCGCGAACATCCTCGTCTGCGAGCGCGGCGCTTCCTTCGGCTACAACAACCTCGTCTCCGACATGCGCTCGCTCGCGATCCTGCGCGAGACGGGCTGTCCGGTGGTCTTCGACGCCACGCACTCCGTGCAGTTGCCCGGCGGCCAGGGCACCTCGTCGGGGGGGCAGCGCGAGTTCGTGCCGGTACTCGCGCGCGCTGCGGTCGCCGCCGGCGTCGCGGGCGTCTTCATGGAAACGCATCCCGATCCCGCGCGCGCGCTGTCCGACGGGCCGAACGCGTGGCCGCTGCAGCGTATGCAGGAGCTGCTCGCCACGCTGCAGTCGATCGATGCGCTGGTCAAGCGCGCCGGTTTCCCCGAACAGACGCTCGACGCCACCGGCTGAGCGCATCCGACCAGGAGGAGTCCCGATGTCCGCCTACGTGATCGCCGACGTGAAGGTCAGCGACCCCGAGCGATACCGTCAGTACATGGCGCTGTCGCCTGCGGCGATCGAGGCCGCCGGCGGCCGCTTCCTCGTGCGCGGCGGCGCGCACGAGGTGCTGGAAGGCGGCTGGCAGCCGTCGCGCCTGGTGATGGCCGAATTTCCCGACATCGCCGCGGCGCGTGCCTTCTACGATTCGGTGCAGTATCGCCAGGCGCGCGCCAAGCGCGCCGGCGCAACCGAATACTTCAACATGGTCGTCGTGCAGGGAGCCGAGCCGTAATGAGCGCGATCGTCGACATCATCGGCCGCGAGATCCTCGATTCGCGCGGCAACCCCACGGTCGAATGCGACGTGCTGCTCGAAACCGGAGTCATGGGCCGGGCAGCGGTTCCCTCGGGCGCCTCCACCGGATCGCGCGAGGCGATCGAACTGCGCGACGGCGACAAGGCGCGCTACCTGGGCAAGGGCGTGCTGAAGGCGGTCGAGCACATCAACACGGAGATCTCCGAGTCGATCATGGGCCTGGACGCCACCGAGCAGGCGTACATCGACCGCACGCTGATCGAGCTCGACGCCACCGAGAACAAGTCGCGCCTGGGCGCGAACGCGATGCTCGCCGTCTCGATGGCGGTGGCCAAGGCGGCGGCCGACGACTCCGGCCTGCCGCTGTACCGCTACTTCGGCGGCTCGGGCGCGATGGCCTTGCCGGTGCCGATGATGAACGTCATCAACGGCGGCGCACACGCGAACAACAACCTGGACCTGCAGGAGTTCATGATCGTCCCGCTCGGGGCGCCGACCCTGCGCGAGGCGCTGCGCTACGGAGCCGAGGTCTTCCATTCGCTGAAGAAGCTCATTCACGACCGCGGCATGTCGACGGCGGTAGGCGACGAAGGCGGTTTCGCGCCGAGCGCGAAGAATCACGAGGCGGCGATCCAGCTCGTGCTCGAGGCGATCGAGGCGGCGGGCTACGAGCCGGGACGGCAGGTCGCGCTCGCGCTCGACTGCGCAGCGTCCGAGTTCTTCCGCGACGGACGCTATCACCTCGCCGGCGAAGGACTCACGCTGAGCGCGAACGATTTCGCCAACCTGCTGTCGACCTGGTGCGACCGCTACCCGATCGTCTCGATCGAGGACGGCATGGCCGAGGACGACTGGGAAGGCTGGAAGCTGCTCACCGACGTGCTCGGCGATCGCGTGCAGTTGGTCGGCGACGACCTCTTCGTCACGAACACGAAGATCCTGCAGCGCGGCATCGACGAGGGCATCGCCAACTCGATCCTGGTGAAGATCAACCAGATCGGCACGCTCACAGAGACCTTCTCGGCAATCGAACTCGCCAAGCGCTACAACTACACGGCGGTGATCTCGCATCGATCGGGCGAAACCGAGGACACGACGATCGCCGACATCGCGGTGGCGACCAATGCGCTGCAGATCAAGACCGGTTCGATGAGTCGCACCGACCGCGTCGCGAAGTACAACCAGTTGTTGCGCATCGAGGAGGATCTCGGCGACGTCGCGACCTACCCGGGGCGTTCCGCGTTCTACAATCTGCGCTGACGCGCGGCGGTCGCGCGTTTCGCCGGTGCGGACTGCACTGCACCGGCGGCGCCTTGCGAGGAGTTGCTTCCGGTGCGCACACTCGGCATCGTTCTCGCCTTCCTGCTCGCGCTGATCCAGTATCCGCTCTGGCTCGGCAAGGGCGGCTGGCTTCGTGTCTGGGAACTCGACCGGCAACTGGAGGCGCAGCAAGCCTTGAACGCGCGCATCGCGTCGAGGAACGACGCGCTCGAGGCCGAGGTCGCCGATCTTCGCGCGGGCAAGCAGGCGCTCGAGGAGCGCGCGCGCTACGACCTGGGAATGGTCAAGCCGGGCGAGCTGTTCGTGCAGATCAACGAGGCGCCCGCGAGCCGTTCGGCGCCGGTTTCCGAGGAGCCCGTTCGCACGGTCGCGGTCCACGATCGGCGATGACGCGATCGCGACGCCGTCTGGGCACCTGCCGCGAAGTGTTCGGGTCCTGCACGACGACGAGGCCGGACGGCGACCCCGTCCCGAGCGCGAACGCGCCCCCGCTGGTACTTCCCTACGACGACATCGTGCCGGCGATCGGCACGCCGGGTGCGTTCTTCGATCGCGGCAGCGCCGTGCTCGGCCGTGCGCGCATCGGCCGCGGCGCCGCCTTCGGTCCGTTCGCCGTCGTGCGCGCCGACGGGCACGTGGTCAACACGGGCGACGACTTCTTTCTCGGCGCGCACGCCACCGTGCACATCTCGCACGATCTGTACGGCTCCACCGTCGGCGATCGCGTCACGGTCGGGCGCAATTCGATCGTGCACGCGTGCACGATCGGCGACGATTGCGTGCTCGAGGACGACGTCGTGGTGCTCGACGGCGCGGCCGTCGGGCGCGGCAGCGTGCTCGCCGCGGGCTCGGTCGTCTTTCCGCGCACCGCGCTGCCGCCGGGGCACTGGTGTGCGGGCTCGCCGGCGAAGGCCTTGCGCCCGCTCGAAGCCGGCGAAGCACGCGCCGTGCGCGAGCGCGTGCGCGCGACGGCACGCGCGTGCGACACCGACTGCGTGCGCGACTTCGCGATCGATGGCGCCGACGGCGCCTACGTCGCCGCCACCGTCGTCGGACGGGCGCAACTGGTTCTGGACGCCGCAAGCAGCATCTGGTTCGGTTGCGTGCTGCACGCGCCCGACCAGCCGGTGCGAATCGGTGCGCGCTCGAACGTGCAGGACAACACCGTGATGCGCGCACTGCGGCGCCCGATCGAGGTCGGCGCCGACACGACCATCGGCCACAACGTCTGCCTCGAGGATTGCCGCATCGGCGCCCGCGCGCTCGTCGGCATGGGCAGCCGATTGGCGCCCGGTACCGTCGTCGAGGACGACGTATTCGTCGCCGCCGGCACCTTCACCGACGAAGGGCAGGTGCTCGCCGGCGGTTCGCTGTGGGGCGGTCGTCCCGCGCGTCCGATCGCCGCGCTCGGCGATTCCCTGCGCAAGGTGACCGCGCAGGCCGCAGCCATGTATTGCGCATACGCTGCGCAGTTCGCGCGGCGGGAAGCGGCGCTGGAGGCGCGAAGCCACCGCGGCGACTGATCCCGACACGGAATACGGTACAGGCGCGTACGGTTACCGGGTAATTCCTCCTTCGCCGATGCTTAAGCTTCACCGGGCAGGATCCAGGGGTGGTCGCCGCCCATGCCGTCGAGCGCGCCGCCCTTTCCGCAACCGGTTCCAGTCAGCAGGGAGAGGAGAGGCCATGGCCAACGAAACGAAGCGACCTCACGACCGTTCCCGACGCGGCTTCGTCGGCGCTGCCGCTGCCGGCGGTACCGCCGCGCTCGCCGCGCCGTTCATCGCCAATGCGCAGGCGGGCAAGACCACCACGTGGAAGGTGCAGACCTCGTGGCCGGCCGGGGTGGGGCTCGACACCTTTCGCAAGTGGTGCGCTTCGATCAAGGAGAAGACCGGCGGCGAACTCGAGTTCAAGGGCTTCGCGGCGAAGGAGGTCGTCGGCGACTTCGAATTGCTCGACGGCGTGAAGAACGGCGTGCTCGAGGCGATGAACTCGTTCACCGTCTACTGGGTGGGCAAGATGCCCGCGACGGCGTTCCTCAGCTCGTACCTGATGGGATTGCGCTATCCGCACGAGTGGGACGTCTTCTTCTATGGCCGCGACGGCTTGAAGATGGCCCGCGAGATCTATGCCCGGCAGGGGCTGTACTATGTCAACCGTATCCATCACGGCGCGAACATCATCCATTCGAAGAAGCCGATCCGTTCGATCGACGACTTCAAGGGGCTGAAGTTGCGCGTGCCGGGCGGCATGATTGCCGAGGGCTTCGCGGCGGCCGGTGCACGCACGACGCTGCTGCCCGGGGGCGAAGTGTTCTCGGCGCTCGAGAAAGGCACGATCGACGCGGCCGACTATGTCGGTCCAGCGGTCAACTGGGATCTCGGCTTCCAGCAGGTGACGAAATACATCTCGATGGGGCCGGTGGGGTTGATGTCGATCTACCAGCCGGTCGACCTGATGGACTTCGTCGTCGGGATGAACCACTGGAACAATCTATCGCCGAAGATGAAGCAGTTCGTGGAGATGGAGATCCAGGTCTACTCGAACGAGCATTTCGCGGCGATCCAGAAAGCCGACATGGAGGCGTGGAAGAAATTCGAGGAGGCAGGAACCGAGGTGAACCGCCTGCATGCAGACGATCTCGAGAAATTCCAGCGCATCGCCGTACCGATCTGGTTCAAGTGGGCCAACAAGGACAAGGACGCGGCGCGAGTCTTCCAGCGCCAGCTCGAGATCATGCAGTCTCCCAGCTTCGGGTACGTGACGCCCGACATGTACAAGGGGCAGAAGCTCGACATCTGACGCGGCGCGGGTGAGCCGCGTCCGTTTCCCGTCGCACGCGAACGAGGGCGCCCGCCGGCGCCTCGTTCGCGCGTTGGCGCCGGACTTCCCCGGCACGGTCCTGCCGTCGCGCCTGCGCGCTTTTCCGCGTGCATCATCGATGCGTGCATCGATCGCAACGACGAATGGCGCCGACCTACCGGAGCACTTCCCCGATGCCCGCTCTGACCTTCACACTGCCCCACTGGTTGTACTGGTCGGGGCTGATCCTGTTCCCGCTGGCCGCCATGTGGCTCGTGCGCCGCGAGCAGCGGCTGCGCCCGCGTCCGCGACCGCGCCTGTTCCTCGCATACCTGTTCTGGGCCTGCTCGGGTTTCGTCGGCCTGCACCGCTTCTACCTGAGGAACCTCTGGGGCTTCCTGTTCATTCCGGTGCTGCTGGCGATCCTGTACGGCAACAGCCACATCCGCGACGAGCGCGAGAACGTGTCGCGCACGCGTGCCGAGGTCGAACGAGTCGTGCCGGCGTTCGAGCGACTGCAAAAGCGCGCTGCCGACGCTGCCGGTAGCGTCGACGCCGCGCGCCTGGACGAGGCGCGCCGCAAGGCGCAGCAGGCGTCGGCCGCCCATGCAAAGGCCGCATCGGACTTCGCCTGGTGGGAACGGACGACGTCGCTGACTGCCGCGCTGCTCGCGGCGATGCTCGTCGGCGATGCGCTGCTGATCCCGGGGCTCGTACGCCGGCGCGCGGCCATCGAGGCGGCGGCGCGGCCGGTGCCGTCGCCAGGCGACGCGATCGACGCGAGCACCGCCGCGGCTGCGGCACTCGCCGGCGCAGCGCCAACCCGCCCGGCGCCGCCGGTGCCCGGGGCGGGGGCGTTCCAGGATCCCACGCTGGGGATGCGCTTGCGTTATTCGCGCTGGATCGACGCGCTCAACGCGTGGGTCGGCGAGTACGTCTCGTACTGGGCGCTGCTGGCGGTGTTCGTCTACTACTACGAGGTCGTCGCGCGCTACGTCTTCAACTCGCCGACCAACTGGGTGCACGAGAGCATGTTCCTGATGTTCGGGATGCAGTACGTGCTGTCGGGTGCCTACGGTTACCGCGACGATGCACACGTGCGCGTCGATATCGTCTATTCGCGGTTGTCGCCCCGCGGCAAGGCCGCATGCGACGTCTTCACGTCGATCTTCTTCTTCGTCTTCACGATCACGATGCTCGTCACCGGCTGGCGCTTCGCGATGGATTCGATCGGTTTCGGCGAAGTGTCGTTCACCGAGTGGGGAATCCAGTACTGGCCGGTCAAATTGATGCTGCCGCTCGGCGCGCTGCTGATCGTGCTTCAGGGTGTCGTGCGTCTGTTGCGCGACCTGGCGCTGCTGTCCGGACGAACCGAGCCGGCGACGGCTGCGCGGGGGGCCTGAGCAATGGGACTCGAACTGAGCATCGAATGGCTCAGCCTGCTGCTGTTCGTCTCGCTGGGCACGCTGCTGCTGCTCGGCCTGCCGATGGCCTTCTGCACCGGCAGCCTGGCGGTCATCTTCCTCTACGTGTTCGGCACGTCGCAGATCCTGAACATGCTGCCCTCGCGCGTGTTCCCGTTCATGACCGACTACCAGCTCTCGGCGGTGCCGCTGTTCATCTTCATGGCGGCGATGCTCGAGAAGGCGGGCATCATCGAGGAGTTGTTCGAGGTGGTCTACAAGTGGCTGGGCGGCATCAAGGGCGGACTTGCTTCTGCCACCGTCGTCTCGTGCACGGCGCTCGCCGCGATGGTCGGCGTGGTCGGCGCCACCGAGATCACGATGGGCATGATCGCGCTGCCGGCGATGCTGCGGAAGAACTACGATCCGAAGCTGGCGTGCGGCGCGCTGCTGTCCGGCGGCACGCTCGGCATCCTCATTCCGCCGTCGGTGATGGCGATCGTCTATGCGGTCGTCGCCCAGCAGTCGCTGGGCGAACTGCTCGCCGGTTCGGTCTTCCCCGGGTTTCTGCTCTCCGGCCTGTACGTCGGCTACATCACGCTGCGCTGCTACCTGAACCCGGCGCTCGGCCCGGCGCTCGCGCCCGAAGAGCGCGTGGGCATGCGCGAGAAGCTGCGGCTGCTGCGCTCGACGATCACGCCGGTGTTGCTGATCGTGCTCGTGCTCGGCGTGATCTTCTTCGGCATCGCCACGCCGGTGGAGGCCGCCGGCATCGGCACGTTCGGCGCTCTGTTCGTCAGTGCGCTGCACCGGCGCCTGAACTGGCGAGCGGTCCAGGACGCGGCGCTGGCCACGCTGAAGGCCACGGCGATGGTGATGTGGATCTTCTTCGGCGCGACGATGTTCGTCGGTTTCTTCATCGTCAAGGGCGGCCAGACCTTCGTCGCCGACTCGATCCTCGGCACGGGCCTGCCGCCCTACGGCATCCTGCTGCTGATGATGGGGATCCTGGTCGCGCTAGGCATGTTCCTCGACTGGGTCGGCATCCTGCTGCTGACGGTGCCGATCTTCCTGCCGATCATGGCGAGCCTGGCCTTCGACGGCCTGTTCGGGCTGCCCGGCGTTCCGTCGGACAAGGTCGGTCTGTGGTACGGCGTCATCTTCATGGTCAACATGCAGATGGCCTTCCTCAGCCCGCCCTTCGGCTATTCGCTTTTCTACCTGAAGAGCGTCGCGCCGCCGCAGATCTCGATGGCGATGATCTTCCGCGCGGCGATCCCGTTCCTGCTGCTGCAGGTGTTGGGCCTGGCGCTGTGCATCGTCTTTCCGCAGATCGTTCTGTGGCTGCCGGGGCTGCTGT
Source organism: Burkholderiaceae bacterium (assembly GCA_023954015.1). Taxonomy (GTDB): domain Bacteria; phylum Pseudomonadota; class Gammaproteobacteria; order Burkholderiales; family Burkholderiaceae_E; genus Zeimonas. The sequence goes on along the minus strand of JAMLIS010000004.1, from coordinate 77,209 downwards.
ATTAGGGCGAGCGGCGTTCGCCCTGCGCGCGCGCCTGCTCCCGCCGGCGCAGCACCGCGCGCTGCACCTTGCCGGTGGTGGTCATCGGAAGCGCGTCGACGAACTCGATCTCCTTCGGGTACTCGTAGGGGGCGAGCTTGCCGCGCACGTGCAATTGCAGCGCCTCGACCAGTTCGTCGCTGGGATGCTCGCCCGCAGCGAGCACCACGTAGGCCTTGACGAGGTTGCCGCGTTCGGCGTCCGGTTTCGGCACGACCGCCGCGTTGGCCACTGCCGGGTGCCGAACCAGGCAGTTCTCGATCTCGCTCGGGCCGATCCGGTAGCCGGCCGCCTTGAACATGTCGTCGGCGCGCCCGCCGTACCATAGATAGCCGTCGGGATCCGCGGCGGCGAGATCTCCGGTGCGCAGCCACTGGCCGGTATACCTGCTTCGGGCGGCTTCGTCGTTGCGCCAGTAACCGAGGAAGACGACCGGGTCGGGATCGCCGTGGCGGTCGAAGCGGCCCACCGCGATCTCGCCGAGTTGCCCGGGCGGCAACTCCTTGCCGTCGTCGTCGAGAATCGCGATGCGATGTCCGGGGTAGGCGCGTCCGATCGAGCCGGGTCGCGCCGGCCAGCGCAGCGACGAGTTGCCGACGACGTAGTTCGCCTCGGTCTGCCCGAAGATCTCGTTGACGGTGATTCCCAGCGAGTCGCGGCACCAGTCGAACAGCGTGTCGCCCACCGCCTCGCCTCCGCTCATGATCGCGCGCAACGCGAGCCGGTGGCGCTTGCGTGGCTCGGGATCGTGCTTCATCAGCATCTTCAACGCGGTAGGAAACAGGAAAGCGTTCGTCACGCGGTGCCGCTCGAGCATCGCGTAGGCGCTCGCCGGATCGAAGCGGCCCGCGTGCGCGACGATCGGGCGGCCGAAATACAGCGTCGGCAGCAGTGCGTCCATCAGCCCGCCGGTCCACGCCCAGTCGGCCGGCGACCAGAAGACGTCGCGCGGATGCGGAAACCAGTTCTGCGACGCGACGAAGCCGCTGAGGTTGCCGATCAGCGTGCGATGCGCGATCAGCGCGCCCTTCGGCGGACCGGTCGTGCCGCTCGTGTAGATGAGCACCGCGGGATCGTCGGCGTTCGTACCGACGGCGTCGAAGCGGTCGCTGGCCGCGCCGAGCAGCGACGACCAGGCATGCTCGCCGGGGCCGAGCGCCGTCGGCGCGTCGCCTTTGTCGACGACGACCAGGTGGCGCAAGGCGCCGCCGCGCGCGTCGCGCAGCGCTTCGAGCTGCGTCGCGGCGACGATCGCGATCGATGCCTCGCTGTTGTCGAGCCGATAGCGCAGCGCCTCGGGGCCGAAGAGCATCGACAGCGGCATGGCGATCGCGCCCAGCGAGTGGATCGCCACGTGCGAGACCACCGTCTCGGGGCACTGCGGCAGCACGATCGCGATGCGCTCGCCGCGCTGTGCACCGAGCGCGCGCAACGCGTTGGCCAGTCGGTTTGCGTCTTGCTGCAGGCGGCGGTAGGCCACGCGTTCGATGCGCCCGTCGCCATGATCTACGATGAGCGCCGTGCGACGCGCGTCACGCGCCCAGCGCGTGCAGCAGGCCTCGGCGATGTTGAAGCGCTCGGGAACGTGCCAGCGGAACTGCGAGTACAACGCCTCGTAGTCGTCGCGCAATCCGGCTCTCATGCCTGTCTCCGTATTCTTCTGCCCGTTCGGGCCGAGCCCGCAGGAGTGATCATTGTGCCGAGTTCCGCCGCCGCCGGAGCGTATCGCCCGCAACGCGACAGTCGTTCGATTTTCCCGGTCGTGCGCGGCCTGCGCTACCACCTTCGCTGCTGGGAGCCGCAGCGCGTGTCCGGCGACGCGCCGACCGTCTTCCTGCTGCACGGCTGGATGGACGTTGCCGCCTCGTTCCAGTTCGTCGTCGACCGGCTGCCTTCGCATTGGCGCGTGCTTGCGCCCGACTGGCGCGGGTTCGGCGAAACGCAACGTCCCGACGCCGATACCTACTGGTTCCCCGACTACCTGGGCGACCTCGATGCGCTGCTGCAGCGCTTCGCGCCGGCGCAGGCGGTCGACCTCGTCGGCCACAGCATGGGCGGCAATGTCGCGCTGCTCTATGCCGGCGTGCGACCGGAACGTGTGCGCCGGCTGGTGAACCTCGACGGGCTCGGACTTGCCGCGACCCAGCCATCGCAGGCCCCCGGCCGCTATGCGCGCTGGCTCGATGCGCTCGCCACCGGCGCCGCGATGCGCGACTACCCGTCGCGGCAGGCAGTTGTCGAGCGGCTGATGCGCAACGATCCGCGACTGCCTGCCGACCGGGCCGCGTTCCTCGCGCTGCACTGGTCGCGCGAGAAGGAGGACGGGCGATTCGAACTGCTCGGCGATCCGGCGCACCGGCTTCCGTCGCCGATCCTCTACCGCGTCGACGAGACGCTCGCGTGCTGGCGCGAGGTTCGTGCCGACGTGCTGCTCGTCACGGCAGCGATCGTCGACGAACGCAGCGCCTTCGCGCAGCAGCCCGACTACGAGGAGCGGCTGCGCGCGATCCGTTCGCTGCGCAGGGTCGAGGTTGCCGATGCCGGCCATATGCTCCACCATGATCGCCCGGACGAAGTCGCCCGGCTGATCGAGGAGTTCTTCGCTTGACGCACGGCCGCGCAACCGCCGCGCCACTGCCGCATTTCGACGCCGACCTGCACAGTCACTCCTGCGTCTCCGACGGTACGCTCACCCCTGCCGAAGTGGTTCGCCGCGCGCACGCGGCCGGCGTGCGCCTGTTCTCGCTCACCGATCACGACCATCTCGGCGGAACGGCCGAGGCGCGCGACGAGGCGCAGCGGCTGGGTATCGCCTTCGTCTGCGGGGTCGAGGTGTCGGTGAGCTGGGGCGGCGAGACGGTCCACGTCGTCGGCCTTCGCGTCGAGCCGGACGCGCCTGCACTCGTTCGCGGCCTGGCCGCCACGCGCAGCGGCCGCGACGAACGCGCCCGCGCGATGGCGCGCGAACTTGCCCGTGCCGGCGTCGCCGGTGCCTTCGAAGGCGCGCTGCGCCATGCGTCGAACCCCGCGCTCGTCGGGCGCACGCATTTCGCCCGTTTCCTCGTCGAGCAGGGCGTCTGCGCCGACGTACGCGAGGTCTTCCGGAATTTTCTCGTCGAAGGCAAGCCCGGTTTCGTTCCGCATCGATGGGCTTCGCTCGGGGATGCGCTCGACTGGATCCTGGACGCAGGGGGCGTGGCCGCGCTCGCGCATCCCGCGCGGTACCGGCTCGACGCAGCCGCGCTCGAGACGCTGATCGACGAGTTTCGGGCGTGCGGCGGCACGGCGATCGAGGTCGTTTGCGGTTCCCATGCGCGCGACGAGCAGCGTCGCTTCGCGGCGATCGCATCGCGATTCCGGTTGCTCGCTTCGCGCGGCTCCGATTTTCACGGTCCCGGCGAGAATCGGGTCGAGTTCGGCCAGTTGCCCGCGCTGCCCGACGGTCTCGTTCCGGTCTGGCACGACTGGCCCGAGGCCGACTGCGAACGCGCGGCGCAGGTTGCGAGCGCGATCGGCGGATGACGCTGCGCCTCGAAATCCACCCCGTGAATCCGCAGCGACGGCTCACGGCTCGCGCTGCCGAAGCGTTGCGCGCCGGGGGAATCGTCGCGATGCCCACCGACGCGTGCTACGTGCTCGCCTGCCGCCTCGGCAATCGCGAAGCGGTCGAACGCCTGCGCGCCATTCGCGGGCTCGACGAGCGGCACCTGCTGACCCTGATGTGCCGCGATCTCTCCGAACTGTCCACCTACGCGCGCGTCGACAACTCGCAGTACCGCTTTCTGCGGGAGTGGACGCCCGGTCCCTACACGTTCGTGCTCGACGCGACACGCGAGGTGCCCCGGCGCCTTTGGCATCCGTCGCGCAAGACGATCGGGCTTCGGGTGCCCGACTCGCCGATCGCGCAGGCAGTGCTCGAAGCGCACGGCGAACCGGTGCTGTGCTCGAGCCTCGTCCTTGCCGGCGAGGAAGATCCGCTGCACGAGGCCGACGAGGTCGTCGAGCGGCTGCGCGGCCGGGTGGAGCTCGTCATCGACGGCGGCGGCCAGGGCTTCGAACCGACGACGGTCGTCGATCTCACCGGCGAGGCACCGATGGTCGTTCGCGTCGGGCGCGGCGACATCGTCGCGGGAATGACGCGATCGGCCGCCTCGACGCTGCGCTAGCCGGCCGGTGCGACGGCGGCGGGCGCAGGTCGGGCCGCTGCTACAATCGCCGACATGGAACCGAGCCTGCCGCAGCTGGTGGCGGTGTACGCGATCCCTGCGATCCTCGCCATCACGCTGCACGAAGCGGCTCATGCCTTCGTCGCCGCGCGGCTCGGCGACCGCACCGCCCAGCAGCTCGGGCGCATGACGATCAATCCGTTGCGGCACATCGATCCGGTCGGCACGCTGCTGGTGCCTGCGCTGATCCTGCTCGCGAGCAAGGCGATGGGCGGGGTGCTGCTCTTCGGCTGGGCGAAACCGGTTCCGGTGGTCCAGTCGAACCTGCGTTCTCCCCGGCGCGACATGGGAATCGTCGCCGCTGCCGGCCCTGGCGCGAACATCGTGATGGCCTTCGGCTGGGGAATGCTGATCAAGCTGCTGCTCGTCGGCGGTTCCGAGAGCGAGTTCTTCTTCCGCATGGCGGTGGCCGGCGTGCTCGTCAACCTGGCGCTCGCGGTGCTCAATCTCGTTCCGATCCCGCCGCTCGACGGCGGTCGCATCGTCGCCAGCCTGTTGCCGGAGCCGCTCGCCAACGCCTACTCGCGCGTCGAGCCATGGGGCGTGTTCGTGCTGCTCGCGTTGCTGGCCACCGGTGCGCTCGGCGGCCTGCTGATGCCGCTGATCGACTACGGCGTCGGTCTCGTCTCGTCGGTGCTCGCGCTCGACTCCTGATCGCCCGCGCGGAGTACTTCGACTAGGCCTCGCGCGTTTCGATCGAGCCCGCGTCGTGCACGAGATGCATTCGGCGCAGCGTGGGCAGCGACTCGAGGAACTCGGCGAGCTCGGCGAAGGGAACGGGGTCGCAGATCAGCGACCCCTGCACCTGGTCGCAATCGAGCGCACGCAGTTCGCGCAGCTCCGCGGCCGTCTCGACGCCTTCGACCATCGCCTGCATGCCGAGCTTTGCCGCCATGGTGGCGATCGCCTGGACGATGGCGGCGTTGCCGCGATCCTCGGGGAGGTTCTCGACGAACGCGCGGTCGATTTTCAGGCCGTCGACGGGCAGGTTCTTCAGGTACGACAACGAGGCGTAGCCGGTGCCGAAATTGTCGATGATCACGCGCACGCCGAGGCGGCGCAGCTCGCCGATCAGCGTCACGGTCCGCTCGGCGTTCTCGATGAACGCGCTTTCGGTCAATTCCAGGCGCAACAGGCGCGGCGGGAAGCGTCGCTCGAGCAGCGACTCGTTCAGCGTCGTGAGGAATCCGTCTTCCGCAAACTGGCGCGCAGACACGTTCACCGAGACCGCGACTTCCGGATACCGGTCCAGGCCCAGTCGCACGCGATCGTCGAGCGCGCGGCGGATCGTCCACATGCCGAGTTCCCGCACCGCGTTGCTCTGCTCGGCTGCCGGCAGGAACCGATCGGGCATCAGCAGGCCGCGCACCGGATGGCGCCAGCGCAGCAGCCCCTCGAAGCCGACGACGCGCCGTTCGCCGATGTTCATGATCGGCTGGTAGTGCAGGTCGAGTTCGCCGCGCTGGATCGCCTGCGGCAGCTCGGCGACGAGTTGCAGCTGTTCGGCGCGCCCGTCGGAGATGCCGCCGGCGAAGAACTGGACGTCGTTGCGTCCGGCCGACTTCGCCTGGTACATCGCGGCATCGGCGCACCGGATCAGCGACTGCGCGTCGCCCGCGTCGTCCGGGGCGAAGGCGACGCCGATGCTCGCCGACAGGAAATAGGCGCGGTTCGACAGCACGAGCGGGCGCTCGATCGAGGCGAGAATGCCGCGCGCCAGCGCCTCGGTTTCGTCGCGCGTTCCGGCCGGGGAGATCAGCGCGACGAATTCGTCGCCGCCCATGCGTCCGACCACGTGGTGCGCGCCGACCGCTTCGTTCAGGCGGCGCGCGACCTCGATCAGCGCCTTGTCGCCGGCGCTGTGACCGAGCGTGTCGTTGATCAGCTTGTAGCGATCGAGGTCGACGTAGAGCAGCGCCGCGCTGTCGCCGGCCCGCAGCCGCTCGTCGAGCTGTTGCAGCAGGTGCGCGCGGTTGGGCAGGCCGGTGAGCGCGTCGTGCAGCGATGCGTAGGTGAGCCGTCGCTCGGCCGCCTTGCGTTGCAGGTACAGCGACAGCGTGCGCGAGATCGTTTCGGCCGCTTCGCGCAGGAAGCTTTCGCCGCGGAACGCCACCGGGGCGAGAAACAGCAGCAGGCTCTGCGGACGACCGTGCTCGTTGCGCAGGACGGTGACGAAGGCGGCCTGCGCGCCCAGCGTGCGCGTGCGGTAGCGCGCGGCGAACGACGGGTGCAGCGCGAGGTCGGCGATCCACGCGTCTCGCGCCTCGCGCCAGCATTCGTCCTCGATGCTGCCGTCGTCGAGCGGGATCTCCTCGGGCAGCGCGGCGATCGCGTGCGTGAATGCCGGGTAGCCCCAGCGCTCGCGTGCGCGCAAACCGTGCCCCGAGCGAACGAGGTGCACGCCGCCGATCCATCCGAGCTTGCCGCAGACGGTGATCAGGATCGCCGTGACCACGCGCTGCGGCTCGGTCTGCTCGCGCATGATCGCGGCGATGTCGCCTTCGAGCTCGAGCAGGATGCGCTGCTGCTTCTCGCGCGTGATGTCGCGGCCGACGCCGCGGTACCCGGCGAACTGGCCGCCCTCGTCGTACACCGGATGTCCGCTGAGCGACAGGTGATGCACGTTGCCCTGCGGATCGATCTGGCTGTATTCGAAATTCTCGAAGGGCTTGTGCGCTTCGCAGATCGCGCGGTGCGTGTCCCAGTCGGGGGACAGGAAGTCGCTTTCGGGCATCTCCCAGCGGCGCCGCCCGATCGTCGAGCGTGCAAGGTTGCCGACCACCGCGGCGAAGGAGTCGGACAGGAACGACACGCGATGCTGCGCGTCCGTTTCCCAGATCCAGTCGGAACTCAGGTGCGTGAGGTCGCGAAACTTCGCTTCGCTCGTCGCCAGCTGCTGCTGCATCGAGCGCATGCCGGTGATGTCCTGGACGATGCCCGCCATGCGCACGACCTCGCCGTGGCCGTCGTGCTCGGCCTGGCCGAGGCTGCGCACCCAGACGACGTCGCGGCTCGGGCGCATCCAGCGGAAGTCGACGCGCACCTCGCCACCGGCCTTCATCGCCCGTCGATGGGCGTCGCGCCAGCGCTCCTGGTCGTTCGGATGGATGTGCGCGAGCAGCGTCTTGGGGTCGGGAACGCCGGCGGACGGATCGAGTCCGAACAGCCGGAACGCTCCTTCGCTCCAGTGCAGCGTGTTGGCGCGCAGGTCGTGCGTCCACGAGCCCAGCCCGGCGAGTCGCTCGATGCCGTCCTGTCGTGCGATCCACAGCGAAGAGGCTTCGGCGTCCTGCCGGTCCCGGGCTGCGCGCCGGCGGCGCGCCACGCGCAACGCGACGACGCCGGTCGCGCCGGCGATGGCGGCGATCACGCACGCCGAGCCCGCGAGGACGGCGAATCGGGTGCCGTCGAAATACGCTACGCTCGCGCCGAATGCGCCCGCGAGAACCGCGACTGTCGCGGCGACGAGTGCATACGACTCCAGGCGCGGGACCTCGCCCCGCTCGATGGCGGTGTCCTGAATCTCGCTCTCCCGTCGGCGGCCCACAGCGGCCGCAAGTCGGCGCCACTGTAGCGGAAGCGCGCGACCCTAACGAGGAATTTGTCGTGTCCGAGCCGAAAGATCACCGCTGCGCGTCTTCCCCCGCGGCTTCGTCCTGGATCCTTCGATGGCTCGCTCGCCTGTCGCCCGGCGACACCGTCCTGGATTTCGCTGCCGGATCGGGAAGGCACGCGCTGGCGGCCTGCGGACTCGGCCTGCAGGTCCTCGCCGTCGATCGCGACGAACAGGCACTCGCGCACGCGCGCAGCGGGAAGATCTCGCTGCGCGTCGCCGATCTCGAGGTCGGCCCGTGGCCCTTCGCCGCGCACGAGCGCTTCGACGCGGTGCTCGTCGCGAACTACCTGTTCCGGCCGCGCTTCGCGCTGCTCGCTTCGCTGGTCGCGCCGGGCGGATTGCTCGTCTACGAGACCTTCGCGCAAGGCAACGAACGCTACGGGCGCCCGTCGAATCCGGCTTTCCTGCTCGCGCCCGGCGAGCTGCTCGTGCGCTCGCGCCGGGCCGGACTGACCGTGCTCGGCTACGAGACGGGCATCACGAACCGGCCCGCTGCGGCAGTCGTGCAGCGCATCTGTGCTACCCGGTCGCGCGACACCGGGGCACTCGCGTCGCTCGGCTAGAATGTCTCGTTTTCCAGCGGCCGACCATCATGATCCGGGGCAGCATAGTCGCCATCGTCAGCCCGATGCACGAGGACGGTAGTCTCGACCTCGACAGCTACCGACGCCTCGTCGACTGGCACGTCGAACAGGGAACGAAGGCGATCGCGGTCGTCGGCACCACCGGCGAGTCGCCCACCGTGGACATGCAGGAGCACGCCACGCTGATCCGCGTGGCCGTCGAGCACGCGGCCGGCCGCGTGCCGATCATCGCCGGCGCCGGCGGCAACTCCACGCGCGAGGCGATCGAACTCAGCGAATACGCCCGCGAGGCGGGGGCGCAGGCATCGCTGCAGGTCGTGCCGTACTACAACAAGCCGACGCAGGAAGGCATCTACCGGCATTTCCGTGCGGTCGCCGAGGCGGTCGATCTGCCGATGGTGCTCTACAACGTGCCCGGCCGTACCGTCGCCGACATGAGCAACGAGACCGTGTTGCGTCTTGCCGAGGTGCCAGGCATCGTCGGCCTGAAGGACGCCACCGGCGACATCCCGCGCGGTTCTGTCCTGCTCGCGCGCGCGCCGGCCGGCTTCGCCGTGTACGGCGGCAACGACGATTCGGCGCTCGCGCTGATGGCAATGGGCGCGCAGGGCGTCATCTCGGTCACCGCGAACGTCGCGCCGGGTCCGATGGCGCGACTGTGCGACTGCGCGCTCGATGGTCGCTGGGCCGAGGCGCTCGCGCTGAATCGCCGGCTGCTGCCGCTGCATCTCGATCTGTTCGTCGAGGCCAACCCGATTCCCGTCAAATGGGCGCTGGCCGAGATGGGCCGCATCCCGCCCGGCATACGCCTGCCGTTGACGCCGCTGTCCGCCGAGCGTCGCGCAACCGTTCGCGCCGCGCTCGAGCGCTCTGGAGTGATCACTTGACGATGACGAGAGTGTCGGCCGCCGCGCGCTGCGCGACGGTTGCTTCGTTGTGCGCATTGCTCGCAGCCTGCGGCATCACCGAGAAGATCGACGAGGCGAGCCGCATCGATTACCGCTCGTCGACCAAGCTGCCGTCGCTGGAGGTGCCGCCCGACCTGACGAAGCCGCGCGGCGACGATCGCTTCACGATCCCCGAGCGCGCGGACAGCGACCGGACCTGGTCGTCCTTCGAGCGCAGTCGCGGGGCGACGCCGGCGCAGGGCGCCACGCAGGTGCTCCCCTCGGTCGCCGGTGCGCACATCGAGCGCCAGGGCGACCAGCGCTGGCTCGTCGTCGATGCTCCGCCCGAGAAGGTGTGGCCGGTCGTGCTCGACTTCTGGCGCGAATCCGGTTTCACGGTCGAGAGCGAGTCGCCGCAGACGGGCGTCATCGAAACCGACTGGGCCGAGAACCACGCGAAGCTGCCGCTCGATTTCATTCGCCGCACGATGGGCCGCGTCTTCGACCAGCTCTACTCCACCGGCGAGCGCGACAAGTTCCGCACGCGCCTCGAGCGCGAGCCGGGCGGCGGTACCGCCGTCTACGTCACGCACCGGGGGATGATCGAGGTCTACACGTCGGCGTCCGAGGAGCGCACCGTCTGGCAGCCGCGCCCGAGCGACCCCGAACTCGAGGCCGAGTTCCTTCGCCGACTGATGCTGCGTTTCACCCCGGATGCGGATGCGACCCAGGCCGCGCAGGGCGCTTCGGTCGATGGCGGCGCGCAGCGCGTCACGCTGGTGAACACGGCCGACGCGCAGCGCCTGGAGCTGTCGGAGGGTTTCGATCGCGCCTGGCGGCGCGTCGGCCTTGCGCTCGATCGCGGCGGCTTCACCGTCGAGGATCGCGATCGTTCGAAGGGTGTCTACTACGTGCGCTACATCGATCCGGAAGTCGAGGGCGGCCGTGACGGGAAGAAGCCCGGTTTCCTGTCGCGCATCTTCGGCAGCGGCCAGGCTCGCGCCGGTGCCAGCCCGCGCTTTCGCATCGAGGTCACTGCCGAAGGGGATCGCAGCAAGGTGTTCGTGCGCGATCCACAGGGTCAGCCGGTGGGCGAGGTCGACCGCAAGACGGTCGGGCGCATCCTGACGCTGCTGCAGGAACAGATGAAGTAGGGCGGTGCGTTTCGCGAGCCTGGGCAGCGGCAGCGAAGGCAACGCGCTGCTCGTCGAAGGCGCTGCCGGTGCCGGCTGCGTGCTGATCGACTGCGGCTTCGGCGTGCGCGAGGCCGAGCGGCGCTTGCGGGCGGCGGGTCGCGATCCGGCGCAGATCGACGCGATCCTCGTCACGCACGAGCATGGGGACCACATCGGCGGGGTCTTCCGTCTCGCACATCGCCATCGCATTCCGGTGCACCTGACGCACGGAACGTTGCGCGCGATCGCCGCGCTCGTTCCCGCCGCCTTCGATCGTCGGGCCTTGCTGCGTGCCTTCGATTCGTCGGTGGGCTTCGACTGCGCGGGCCTGCGCATCGAGCCGGTGCCGGTACCGCACGATGCGCGCGAGCCGGTGCAGTACGTGCTCGACGACGGCAGCACTCGGCTCGGCGTCCTTACCGATCTCGGACACGGCAGCGCGCACGTGATCCGCGCACTCTCGCGACTGGACGCGCTCGTGCTCGAGTGCAACCACGACCCGGCGCTGCTGCAGCACAACCCGCGGTACCCGGCGGCGCTGAAGCGACGCATCGCCGGCGACTGGGGGCACCTGTGCAATGCAGAGGCGGCGCGAATCCTCGCTGCGATCGACCGCTCGAGGCTGCGCACCGTCGTCGCCGCGCACCTCAGTCGGCAGAACAATCGGCCCGAACTGGCGCGGGCAGCGCTCGCCTCGGTATTCGACGACGACCCTGTACGGCTGCAGGTCGCCGACCAGGACAGCGGGATCGGCTGGATCGGCGCCTGAGCCGAACGCCGGCGCGCCACCGGGCGAAGGCCGCAGGCGAGAGCGTCGAGCGGGGCGCCGCGCGGCCCGACGTCCCGCCGCGCTTCACTTCGACGCCGACGCGTTCTGCTGCGCCTGGCGCGCCGCCGCAACGGCGCGCTCGGCAGCGGCCTTCGCTGCGTCGGCCGCGTTGCCGGTGGCTTCGACCGTCGTGTCGGCAGCATTCGTCATCGGATCGCCTCGCGCGGCGGCCGGCCCGCCCGGCGTTGCGGTCTGGCGCGCCAGCTCGGCAGCCTGCTCGGCCTTGGCGCTCGCCGTCCGGGCAGCCTGCGCCGCCTGTCGCGCGGCAGCGGCGCTGTCGCCGCTGCCGGCCTTGTCGGCCGCGTCGATCGCACGCTCGGCGGCTTGCTCGGTGTCGGCAGCCGCCTTCTCGAGTTTCTCGTTCGTCGACTGGGCCGATCGGGTCGGCTCGCCGCTGCGTTCGGCCTGTTGTGCGCGTTCGGAACGCGCACTCTGGCGGGCGGCCTGTGCGGCTTCCTCGGCTTTCAGGCCGGCATCCTTGGCCGCGTCGGCGGCCTGTCGCGCGGCGTTGGCGAGGTCGCCCGATTCGGCTGCCGATTGCCCCGGAGGGCCGAGAACCGCGGTGCCGGAGGCTGCCGACGGCGCGGGTCCGGCATCGTGGGGACCGTTGGAGGCCGTGCCGCTGCTCGCGGCGGGCGGGGTCGCGGGCGGCGCCGCCGGTTCGTCGCTGCGGCTGCATCCACCCAGCGCCAGGGCCGCCAGCGAGGCAAGGAGGAGGGTTCTGTGCGTCATGTCGTGCCTTCCGTTCGTAGAGGCGCGCATCGTTGCGCTGCCTTCCCGAACCGGCATTTCACGTGCCCGGCTCGTGCCGGCCCGTCGTCGCTGCCTGCTCTACACTGGTCCCGCCGGCGTCGTGCGTCCGGCGTCGGGAGGTCGGGAATGGATTCGCGGGTCCGCGCCAACTGCTGGGTCGGGGTGCGCTACCGGTTGTTCGATGCGCAGGGCGAGGCGATCGAGGCGGGCGAACGCGAATGGACGTATCTGCACGGTGGATACGGATCGGTGTTCGCGCGCATCGAGCAGGCGCTCGAAGGGGCACGCGCGGGCGAGTCGCGCAGCGCGCGGCTCGATCCGGTCGAGGCCTTCGGCGAGTACGACGCGGAGCTGGTGCAGGTCGCGCCGCGCGCGCGTTTCCCGGCGGCCCTCGAACGCGGGACGTCCTTCGAGGGCGTTCCGGGCGAGGCGGACGATGGACGCATCCACATCGTCACCGACTTCACCGACGACACGGTGGTGCTCGACGCCAACCATCCGCTGGCCGGCATGGCGCTACGCTTCGAGCTGCAGGTGCTCGAGGTGCGCGAGGCGACCCGCGAGGAGATCGACGACGAGCGGCGGCGCGCCGAGGCTGCCGACGAAGGGGACGAGGTCGGGTAGCGTTCGGCGGGGCGTCGATGCGGCATCTGCGCCTGGCGTGCCGACGCGATCCGCTGCGGCGCCGACTGCTTCGTCGGCCGCCGCTGCAGCGCCGACTGCTTCGTCGGCCGCCGCTGCAGCGCCGACTGCTTCGTCGGCCGCCGCTGCAGCGCCGCGTCAGCTCGCCGGCGTCGCGGTCGACTGCGGCGTGAACGCGTCCGAGTAGCAGGCTTCCTCGTGCAGGCCCTGCGCGACGAAGGCGGGACGCGCGGCCTGGACCATCCGCACCGAACCGCAGGCGTAGACCGAGAACCCGCGCAGGTCAGGGAAGTCGGCGAGGATCGCCTCGTGCACGAAGCCGCTGCGGCCGTCCCAGTCGTCCTCGGGCAGCGGCTCGGAGGCGACCGGAACGAAGCGGAAGTTCGGGTGCTCGCGCTCCCACTGCCGCGGAAGGTCGAGCAGGTAGAGGTCGCGCGGACGACGCACGCCCCAGTAGAAGTACATCGGCCGATCGATGCCCATTCGGAACGCCTGCTCGAGCAGGCTCTTGACCGGCGCGAAGCCGGTGGCGCCGGCGACGAAGATCAGCGGCTTGTCGCTCGGTTCGTGCAGCACGAACGAGCCGATCGGACCTTCGATCGTGAGTTCGTCGCCGGGCTTCATCGTCTCGAATACGCGCGTCGTGAAGCGACCGCCCGGCATCAGGCGCACCTGAAGCTCGACGAGGTCGGTGCTGCCGGACGGCGACGTGAACGAGTAGCTGCGCCGCGATCCGTCCTCGAGCACGACGTTCAGATACTGTCCGGCCTCGAATTCGATGCGCTGGCCGGGCTGCAGCCGAAGCGCGACCAGCATGACGTCGTGCGCCAGGCGCTCGAGCCGCTCGACGACCACCTCGTACTCGCGAATGCGCTGCGCCGCGGCTGCCGCCGCGTTCTCCTCGTATTCGAACTCGACGTCCGAGCGCGCGCGCGCGCAGCACAGCAGGATCCAGCCGGCACGACGTTCGTCCTCCGACAGCGCGGTGGGCTGGTAGCCCGACATGTCGACCTCGCCGCCGATCATCATCGCCTTGCACACGCCGCAGCCGCCCGAGCGGCATTCGTAGGGCAGCGGGATGTCGGCACGCAGTCCGGCGTCGAGCAGCGTCTCGCCGGCACGCACCGGCGCCTGCTGGCGCCCGGGGTGCGCGGTGAGCTCGTAGACCTTCTCCTTGCCGGCGCGCACGGGCGGCAGCCAGGGCAGCGCCATCAACAGCAGCGTGACGCCGCCGACCAGCACCCACAGCTTCATCGGATCCCAGGCGTAGATCAGCGGATACGCGACGAGGTAGAACCAGTCGAACTCCAGCGTGATTGGCACGGTGCCGAGGTCGGCCGGCGCCTGGCTGACGACCGGCACCACGATCGACATCGCGAGCAGCATCAGCACCAGGCCGATGGCGAGCGGGCGCGGCGGGATCTGCGAGGCGCGCGGAACGCGCTGCGTGTGCACCCACAGTGCCAGCAGCGCCACCAGCGGAATACCGATGTGCAGGAACGACAGCAGCGAGAACAGCCGGTCGGTGACCGCCTCGGGGGTGATGAAGTTTCGGGTGAGGATTCCGTTGAACACCGGCAGCGCGTCGAGCCACTCGGTGGTGGCGACGATCACGAACTGCGAGAGCTCGTCCCACGGCAGCATGAAGCCGTTGACCCCGGAGACGTAGATCAGCCACATCACGACGACGCCGCTGACCCACGAGAACGCACGGAAGCTGCGATAGCGGTCGAACGAGAAGTGACGCAGCATGTGCAGCATCATCGTCAGCACCATCGCGTCGGACGCGTAGCGGTGCACGCTGCGCAGGATCCCGCCGGCGAACCACTGGCCATGCGTGATCGACTCCATCGACGCGTAGGTCTTGTCGATGCCGGTCTCGTAGAACGCGTAGAGGTACAGGCCGCTGGCGACGACGAGCCAGAACATCCAGTAGCTTGTCGCGCCCAGGTAGTAGAGCGGATTCAGCCGGTCGCCGAAGATGCGATTGCCGACGGCTTCGGCGGCGAGGAACAGGCGTTGCAGCAGCGACTGGATCCGTTTCAGCAAGGGTTTCTCCGTTGGCCTGCCTCGGCGCGCAGGCGCTGGCAACGTAGCGAGAACGGCGTCGCGGCGCAACAGCACGCCCGCTGCGAGCATGAATACATTCCATTTATTGTTGCGCGGATCCCCTCGCGCGCACGTCGAGGAGCCGAAGGGCTTCCCCGACAGGTGGCGTTCGTGGCAAGTTGCGACCGGTGCGTTCGAACGCTTGATCCCGGTCAATGCGGGGGGCCGGTGCCAGCAACCATGATGCCCGCGTCAAAACTCGAGGACACTGTCCCATGGCCGACAAACAGGTCTCCCAGGTTGCGCCGCCCCAGGAACCCGAAGAGCGGGTTCCGGTTTTCCAGCAGATCCTCGACAACCCGTTCCTGTTGCTGTTCCTCGGCGTCGTGAGCCCGACGGTCCTCTACATCCTCTGGGGTGTGATGGAGATCGCCGGAATCCCGGTCACGCCGCTCGCCCAGTGAGTCGCGCAAGGAGACCGGCATGAGTGCAATTCTTCCGCCGCCCAAGCGGATATGGTCGAAGGAGCCGATCGGCAAGGCCGAAGTGCTGTGGATCGCCATAGCCTTCGTCTGGTGCATGATCATGTTCTTCATGATGCCGTACTGGCACCTGTACGGTAACCAGAACCTGTCCGCCGAAACCTACCGCGTCAAGCCCGAACTGTTCGCCAAGGCCGCGCAGGACATGGTCGACAAGTACACGGTCCGCACCGAAACCGACGAGAAGATCCCGGTGGTCGCACCGCCGGCCGGCAGCGACATCTACCTGATCGCGCGGCTGTGGTCCTGGTGGCCGATCCTCGAGCTGGAAAAGGGCAAGACCTATCGGCTGAACCTGAGCGCGATGGACTACCAGCACGGCTTCTCGCTGCAGCCCGAGAACATCAACATCCAGGTTCTCCCGGGCTACCAGCACGTCGTGACGATCCAGCCGAACCGTTCGGGCACCTACGCGATCGTCTGCAACGAGTTCTGCGGGATCGGACACCACAAGATGGTGTCGCGGCTGTACGTGAAATAACGAAGAGGCATCAATGGCCACCGCCCAAGCGCTATTCCGTATCTGCCCCCGATCGGGGTTGCAGTTCCACAAGTCGGCCGAGTCGCTGATCAAGGCCAACGCCGTCGCCGGCATCGTGATGCTTCTCGTCGGCGGCGTGCTCGCGCTGCTGATCACGCTCACCCGCTGGCAGGCGATCCACCTGGTCGACGCCGACAACTTCTACCTGTTCCTCACCGCGCACGGCCTCGACATGCTGGTCGCGTGGATCATCTTCTTCGAGATCGCGGTCCTGTACTTCTGTTCGTCGACGCTGCTGCGAAGCCGATTGGCGACGCCGCGCATCGCCTGGTTCGGGTTCGCGCTGATGGTGATCGGCACGATCATGTGGAACACCACCGTGTTCCAGGGCAACTCGACGGTCATGATGACGTCGTACGTGCCGATGCCGGCGGCCCCTTGGTTCTACCTCGGACTGATCCTGTTCGCCGTCGGCGCGCTGATCGGCTGTTTCGTCTTCCTGGGCACGCTCGTGGTTGCGCGCGCCGAGAAGACCTACGAAGGGTCGATCCCGCTCGTCACCTTCGGCGCGCTGACCGCCTGCATCATCGCGATCTACACGATCGCCTCGGGCGCGATCATCCTGATCCCGACCTGGCTGTGGTCGATCGGCTACATCAAGCACATCGACCCGGTGATGTACCGCGTGATCTGGTGGGCCTTCGGCCACTCGTCGCAGCAGATCAACGTCGCGGCGCACGTCTCGATCTGGTATGCGGTGGCGGCGATCGTCTTCGGCGCCAAGCCGATGTCCGAGCGCGTCAGCCGCGGCGCCTTCCTGCTCTACATCCTGTTCCTGCAGCTGGCCGCCGCGCACCACATCCTCGCCGACCCGGGCGTGGGCACCGAGTGGAAGGTGTTCAACACCAGCTACGCGATGTACCTCGCCGTGCTCGCCTCGATGATCCACGGCTTGACGGTACCGGGCGCGATGGAAGCCGCACAGCGCGAGAAGGGCTTCACCAAGGGCCTGTTCGAGTGGCTGCGCAAGGCGCCCTGGAGCAACCCGGTGTTCTCCGGCGTGTTCATCTCGCTGATCGGCTTCGGCTTCCTCGGCGGCATCTCGGGCGTCATGATGGGCACCGAGCAGCTGAACATGATCATCCACAACACGATCTACGTGCCGGGCCACTTCCACGCCACCGTCGTTCTGGGGACCACGCTCGCGTTCATGGCGATCACGTACTTCCTGCTGCCCACCCTCTTCCAGCGCGAGGTGATCCTGCCCGGCTGGGCAAGGTGGCAGCCGTACGTGTTCGGCATCGGAATGGGCGTGTTCACGCTGACGATGATGGGTGCGGGCACACTGGGCGTTCCGCGCCGCCACTGGGACATCACGTTCGCCGGCGCTTCGCTGCCGTACGAGTTCCCGGGCACGGCGCTGCTGATGATGACGCTGGTCGGCATCTCGGGCGTGGTCGCGATCATCGGCGGCGCGATGTACATCATCGTCGCGGTCGGCACCGTGTTCTTCGGCAAGCGGCTCGATTCCGGTGCCTACACCACGCAGGTCAGCCCGCTGCGACTGCCTCCGGTGGCGGCGGCGCTGCGCGGGCACGGCACGCACGGCGGCGGCTTCGAGGCACCGGGCACCTTCGCCATCGCGCTGGTGTTCCTGGTCGCCTTCGTGCTGTACTACTTCGTCAACTGGAAATACCTGTCGACGGTATGGGGCCTCAGTTGAGGCGAGTCGAGTCGAGTTGACCCGTCCCGGCAGCATCTTCTGCAGCACCCCGGGCCGAACGATCGCCGCATTCGCGGCGGTCGTTTCGGCCGTTGTGCTTCTGGTCGCAGCGCCCGCGCAGGCGGCGCCCGATGCCCGCAGCAGCGCCGGGCCCGATTTCCGGAGAACGCTCGCCGACAGCCAGGCAGCGATCGGCAGGCCGCTGCTCGACGTGGCGATGCGCGACCATACGGGCAAGCCTGTGCGCTTCAGCGATTTCGCCCGCAAGCCGCTGCTCGTGAGCCTGGTCTACACCGGCTGCTTCCAGGCGTGTCCGGTAGCCACGCAGTTCCTGGCGCAGGCGGTGCGCACGGCGCGCGAGGCGCTGGGCGAGAACCGCTTCCAGGTCGTCTCGATCGGCTTCAACCAGCCCTTCGACGATCCGGCAGCCATGGCGGCGTTCCGAAAGCAGAACGGCATCTCCGATCGCGACTGGCACTTCCTCAGCCCCGATCCGGCGCAGGTCGACGCCCTGACGGCCAATCTCGGCTTCACCTACGAGGCGACGCCGAAGGGCTTCGACCACGTCACGCAGGTCACGGTGGTCGACGGCGACGGCGTAATCTACCGCCAGGTCTACGGCGAGAGCTTCGACCTGCCGATGCTGGTGCAGCCGCTGAAGGAACTGCTCTCGGGGCAGGCGTCGCGCGAACTCACGCTGGACAACGTCTGGGAGAAGGTGAAGCTGTACTGCACCGTCTACGATCCGAACTCGGGCGGCTACCGCGTGAACTACGGGCTGTTCTTCGAGCTCTTCGCCGGACTGACGACGCTCGGCGCGATGGCCTGGTTCGTCGTGCGCGGCCTGCGCAATCCCCGTCACGGCTGACAGCGGGGCGTCGTTGAAGTCCCCGCGCCGGCTTGCCGCTGCACAGCCCGTCTTCGTTGCCGCCGCCGCACCTGGCGCAGCGGTGATGCCCGACCGGCAGCAACCCGATCCGCGCGAATCGCGCACGAGCGCCGCGCGCCTCGTGCGGCACATCGAGCGGGGCTTCGATCACGCCTTCGGAGAGGGCGCAAACCCGCTGCGCCAGCTCGGCGGACTCGCCTTCGACCTGTTCTGGCTGGTCGCGCTCACCGGCGCGTATCTGTACATCTTCTACGACACCAGCGCCGAGGGCGCATACGCGTCGGTCGAGCGGATGTCCAGCGGCGCGGTGGTCGGTGGTGCCTTCGTGCGCAGCCTGCATCGCTACGCGTCCGACGCGATCGTCGTCGTCGTCGTCGCGCATGTGCTGCGCGAATGGTCGTACGGGCGTTATCGGGGCTTCCGGTGGTTCACCTGGCTCACCGGCGTGCCCACGCCGTGGCTGGTGCTCATCGCCGGCGGCATCGGCTACTGGCTCGTCTGGGACACGGTCGCACTGTTCGTCGCGACGGCGGTCGCCGAGTGGTTCGGAGCGCTGCCGGGCTTCGACTCGGCGATGGCGCGCAACTTTCTCGATGCGGGCGCCGTGTCGGACCGCCTGTTCTCGTTGCTCATCTTCCTGCACATCGGCGTTTCGCTCGCATTGCTGCTGGCGATGTGGCTGCACGTCAAGCGCCTGACCCGGCCGGCGACCAATGCGTCGCGCGCCGTGCTGCTCGGCTCGCTGGCGGCGCTGTCGGCGGCATCGCTGATCGCCTCGGCGCCGCTGCCGCCGCCGGCCGATCCGACGAATCTCGGCGGCGCACTGGCGCTCGACTGGTTCTATCTCGCGCCCTTCGCGGCCCTGCAGTCCACGTCGCCCTGGCACGTCTGGGCGACGATGGCCGGGCTCACGCTCGCGGGGGCGGCCGCGCCGTGGCTCACGCGCCGTGCACGCTCGCGTGCGCCGGCGGCCGTGGTCGATCCCGACAACTGCAACGGCTGCCGGCGCTGTTTCGACGACTGCCCGTATGCGGCGATCGAGATGGCGCCGCACCCGACCGGACGTGGGCAGATCGCCCTGGTCGATGCCGATCGCTGCGCATCGTGCGGCATCTGCGCAGGAGCGTGTCCGTCGTCGACGCCATTTCGCTCCGATGCGCGCCTGGTCACCGGCATCGACCTGCCGGATCTCGGCGTGGGCCTGCTGCGTGACGAGTTGCAGGAAAGTCTCGAGGCGCGCCGGGGCGCGCCGACGATCGTCGTGTTCGCATGCCAGCACGCTGCGGCCCCGGGAGCGGCTCCCGGCCTGATGCCGATCGGGTTGCCCTGCGCGGCGATGCTGCCGCCGGCCTTCGTCGACTACGCGTTGCGGAACGGCGCCCGCGGCGTTGCCGTCGTCGCATGTCCGCCCGACGATTGCGAGTACCGTTTCGGCGCGCAGTGGATCTCGCAGCGGCTGGCCGGCGAACGCGAGCCCCGGCTGCGCGGCGCGGTCGATCGCGAGCGAGTCCGGCTCGTCTACGCGGCGCACGAGGATTCGATCCCGCTACAAGCGAAACTCGCGCAGTTCCGGCACGATCTGGACGGCCTGGATCGGGCGCAGCAAGCGGCGGCAGGCGGGGTGGGACTTTCCAGGGAGAATCACGATGGCGCAACAATCCACTAGTTCCGTTTTCCGTTGGGTCGGACAGGCGATCCTCTACGCGCTGTTCGCCGCGTTCATCGTCTACTTCTCCACGTCGCCCGACTATCGCCACCTCGATCCGGACGAGGGCCTGCTGCGCCTGTCCTTCCGACATCCCGGGCAGGTCGCCACCGACTGTCGCAAGCGCACAGCCGAGGAGCTGGCGAAGCTGCCGCCGCAACTGCGCGAGGAAATGGACTGCCAGCGCCAGCGCTCGCCGGTCCAGGTGCGCGTCGAACTCGACGGCGAGCTGCTGTTCGACAAGGTGTATCGACCCGCCGGCCTGCAGCGCGACGGCGCCTCCAGCGGTTACTTCCGCATGCCGATCCCGGTCGGCGAGCACGACATCCGCGTGCAATTCAACGACGACGTGCGCGTGAAGGGCTTCAATCACGAAAGCGAGCGCAACGTCGACGTGAAGCCCGGGCAGGTCGTCCTGATCGATTTCGTCGAGAACCAGGGAGTGGTGATTCGATGACGCGCGAGGCGCTGCTGCGCGCTCGTCCGGCGTCCTTCGGAGACGCGTTCGCGCCTGCGGGCGAGCGCTTCGACCTCGCGGTCCCCGACACCGAGCAGCGCACGATCGCCACCGGCTGGCTGTTCCTCGGGGTCGCCGCGCTGATCGGCGCCGGACTGTTTTCGATCCTGCTGGTCCTCGCGCGCACACCCTACATCGCCGGGCTCGTCCCCGGCGTCGATTTCTTCCACGTCGCGCTCGTCGTGCACGTCGACCTGTCGGTGCTCGTCTGGTTCGTCTCGATGGCCGGAATGCTGTGGACGATCGACACGTCGCCGCGCTGGGTCGGGCTGGGCTGGTTCGCGCTGGCCGTCACCGCCATCGGTACGCTGTTCCTCGCCGCCTCCCCGTTCACCGGCGTTGCCGTGCCGGTGATGTCGAACTACGTGCCGGTGCTGCTGAACGACACCTTCCTCTACGGGCTGTGCGTGTTCGGCATCGGCTTCCTGCTGCTCACGCTGCGCTCCTTCCTCGCACCCGCGCGGATGAGCCTGCGCATGGACGGCACCGACGCGCTGCGTTTCGGCCTGAAGGCGGCCGCCGTCTCGAGCGCGTTCGCGCTGATGGCGATGGCCTGGTCGATCATCGAAGTGCCGCGCGAGCTCGATCCTCGGACGTACTACGAGCTGCTGTTCTGGGGGCCGGGCCATGTCGTCCAGTTCACCTGGACGCTGCTGATGCTCGTCGCCTGGGGCTGGCTCGCCACGCTGGTCGGTGCGCCGTTGCCGCTCAGTCCGCGTGTCGTCGCGCTGCTCTACGCGATCGGCCTGCTGCCCGTCTTCTTCGTGCCGCCGATCTACCTGAACTGGACGATCCTGTCGGTCGAGCACCACCGGATGATGACGTGGCTGATGCGCTTCGGCGGCGGGCTGGCGATCCTGCCGATGGCGCTCGCGCTGGCGGTCGCCCTGTCGCGCCCGGCACCGAAGGACGCCGTCCGGCGGCCGCTGCGCGCCGCATTGATCACGTCGCTGATGCTGTTCACGGTGGGCGGCGGCATCGGTTTCCTGATCCAGGGTTCCGACGTTCGCGTGCCCGCGCATTATCACGGCTCGATCGTCGGGGTGACGCTGGCGCTGATGGGCCTGGCCTACGCGCTGTTGCCGCGGCTGGGATTCCGCGCGCCGCAGGGCCGCATCGCCGCCTGGCAGCCGTGGCTGTACGGCTCGGGCCAGTTGCTGCACATCCTCGGCCTCGTCTGGTCGGGAGGCTATGGCGTCCAGCGCAAGGTGGCGGGTGCCGAGCAGGCGTTGCGCACGCCGCAGGAGGTCTTCGGCATGGGCGTGATGGGACTCGGCGGCGCGATCGCGATCGTCGGCGGGCTGCTGTTCATCTGGGTCGTGCTTGCGGCCGTGCGTGGCGGACGCCGCGAGCGCAGCGGCAGCGCGGTGACGGCGGCCGACATCCCGACCGGCCCCCTACAGCGCCGCGAACCGTGATCCGCTGGCTGGCGATCGCCGCCTGCGCGCTCACGATCTGCATCACGGCTTCCAGCGCTTTCATCCGTCACGCACAGGCGGGCCTGGGCTGTCCCGGCTGGCCGAACGGCGAGTGCGTCGCCGGCCTGCGGGCAGTGCAGGGCGGTGCGAACGCCGGGACACAGGCGGCGGCGCGGCCTGCCCTGCAGGAGCCGGGCGTGCGCACGGCTCGCGCGCTGCACCGTGCGAGCGCGATGCTCGTCGGAGTGCTCGTGCTGCTGATCGCGGTCTTCGGCTGGTCGTCGATGCGCACCGGCGCTCGCGTCGCGCTGGCGATCGCGCTGGCCGATACCGCGTTTCTCGCCTGGCTCGGCCGCTTCACGCCGCACCCGCTTCCGCTGGTGACGATCGCCAACCTCGTCGGCGGCATCGCACTGGCAGCAGCCTTCGCGTGGATCGCCGCGGCGCGGCGCTCGCCCGCGTACCGGGGCGCCGCAGGCAAGGTTTCGTCGCAGGGGTTCGATTCGCCGACCGGAGCAGCGCCGACGCTGCTCGCGCCGGTCGTCGTCGCGCTCGCACTGCTGGCGGCTGCGGCCTGGATCGGGACGATGATCGGTGCGCACGACGCGATCGGCGCCTGCGAAGGCGCCCGCTGCGCCGGGTCGGTGCGCCTGGACGCGAGCGCGCTCGATCCGCTTCGTACCCCGGCGTCGATCGATGCGCCGGCCGCACGCGCAATGCACTGGCTGCATCGACTCGTTGCCGCCGCCTTCGTGGCGGCCGTGCTCGTGGTCGCCGTGCGATCTCGCAGACAGGGGGCTTCGCGCGTCGCGCTTCTGCTCGTCGTGTTGCTCGTCGCGCAGATCGCGGCGGGCATCGACACGACGATCGGCGTGTCGCCGCTCGCCACCGCGACACTGCACAACGCGTTGGCCACGCTGCTGGCCGTCGTGCTGGCGGCGATCGCCGCGCGCTCCCAAGGAGCGGCTTCGCTCACCGGTTCGGGGCTCGCCGTCGGCCGGTCGCGCGCCTGATCCGGGTCGCGCCTCCGTGGGTCAGCAGGCCGCTCACGCGGTCTGGCGTCGGCCGGCGAGACGGTCGCGCAGCGCGTAGACGAGTTCGAGCGCGTCGCGCGCGCTCAGTGCGTCGGGGTCGATCTCGCGCAGGCGAGCGATGACCTCGCAGTGCGCGGAATCGGCCGCGTCCGGCGCCGCCGGCGCCGACGAAGGCATCGCCTTGGCGTCGTCTTGCACGGAATTGCTCGCGCCTTCGTCGGCGGCGAACGCGAACAGGTCGAGTTGCGGTTGCTGCGCGCGCGCGTGCGCTTCGAGTTCGCCGAGCATGCGCTCGGCGGCGCGCACCACCGGTTGCGGAATGCCGGCCAGCCGTGCCACCTGCAGGCCGTAGCTGCGGTTCGCCGGCCCGTCGCGCAACGCGTGCAGGAAGACGATGCCGCCGCGGTGTTCGGCAGCGGCCAGGTGCAGGTTGACCGCTTGCGGATGACGCTCGCTCAGGCGCGTGAGCTCGAAGTAGTGCGTCGCGAACAGCGTAAGCGCCCGGTTGTGGGCGAGCAGCCGTGCGGCGATCGCGTGTGCGAGCGCCAGCCCGTCGAAGGTCGAGGTGCCGCGACCGATCTCGTCCATCAGCACCAGCGAGCGGTCGGTGGCCGCGTGCAGGATCGCGGCCGCCTCGGTCATCTCGACCATGAAGGTCGAGCGCCCGCCGGCCAGGTCGTCGGAGGCGCCGACCCGCGTGAAGATCCGGTCGACAGGCCCGATCTCGCACGCGTCGGCCGGAACGAAGCTGCCGCAGTAGGCGAGCAGGGCGATCAGCGCGACCGAGCGCATGTACGTCGACTTCCCGCCCATGTTGGGACCGGTGATCAGCAGCATGCGCCGGCTGTCGCGCATCACGCAGTCGTTGGGCACGTACTGCTCGATCGCCGCTTCGACGAGCGGGTGCCGGCCGGCGCGGATCTCGATACCCGGCAGCGACGCGAAGCGGGGACGCACCCAGCGCAGCGTGCGTGCGCGTTCGGCGAGCGTGGCGAACACGTCGAGTTGCGCGATCGCGCGACCTGCGCGCTGCCAGTCGCGCACTGCCGGCCCGAGCGACTCGACGAGCACCTCGTACAGCGAGCGCTCGACGGCGAGCGCGCGTTCGCGCGCCGACAGCGCCTTGTCCTCGAAGGCCTTCAGTTCGGGCGTGACGTAACGCTCGGCGTTCTTCAGCGTCTGTCGCCGCCGGTAGTCGTCGGGCACGCGCGCCGCCTGGCCGCGCGTGACCTCGATGAAGTACCCGTGCACGCTGTTGTAGCCGACGCGCAGGTTCGCGATGCCCGTACGTTCGCGCTCCCGCCGTTCCATCGCGGCGAGCAGGGCATCCCCGTCGCGGTCGATCGCGCGCAGCTCGTCGAGCGTTGCGTCGTATCCGTCGCGCAGCACGCCGCCGTCGCGCGCCTGCGCCGCCGGCTCGTCGAGCAGTGCGTGCGCGATCGGCTCCCAGGCGGGCGGCGCGAGTTCGAGCGCGCGCCCGGCTTCGCGAAAGGATTCGCCGTCGAGCGCGGCGATCGCCTGCCGGATGCGTCGCAGGATCGGAACGGCGTCGCGCAGCGCGGCCAGCTCGCGGGGACGCACCGACCCGAGTGCGATGCGCGTCGCCACGCGTTCCAGGTCGGGCAGTGCACGCAACTCGGCGTGCAACGCTTGGTGGCCCGGCGAGGCGTCGAGCAGGAGTTGCACGCACCGATGGCGCTGTGCAGCGACCTGCTGGCTGCGCGGCGGCTCGAGCAGCCAGCGACGCAATAGCCGCGCGCCGGCACTGGTCGCGCAGCGGTCGAGCAGGCGCAGCAGCGACGGGCCCTCGTCGCCGCGCAGGCTCTCGACGATCTCGAGGTTGCGCCGCGCGACGGCGTCGACGACGACGCACTCGTCCGTGTCGAGCACGCGCAAACCCTGCAGATGCGACGGCACGCGCCCCTGCGTGCGCTCGACGTGCTCGACGAGTGCTCCGGCCGCGCCGAGCGCGGCGTCCAGTCCCTGCGCGCCGAATCCCGCGAGATCGCGCGTGCCGAACAGTTCGCACAATCGGCGTTCCCCGCGCTGCGCGTCGAACTGCCAGGCAGGCGCGCGCGCGATCGCGGCGCTGCCGAGCGCGTCCTGCCACGCCTGCGCGTCCTTCGACGAGGCCGGCAATTGCGCGCCTTCCGCGAGCAGCACTTCGACCGGACGCAGCCGGTCGATCTCGCGCGCGAGCGTTTCGGCTTCCAGCTCGGCGAGCCAGCACTCTCCGCTCGAGACGACCATCCAGGCGGCGCCCAGGCGCGCGCCGGCGAGAGGCGACAGCGCGAGCAGCACCGTGTCGTCGCGATCGGGCAGCAGCTGCGCATCGGTGACGGTGCCGGGCGTGACGATGCGAACGACCTTGCGCTCCACCGGTCCCTTCGCGCTCGCCGGATCGCCGATCTGCTCGCATACCGCGACCGACTCTCCCTGGCGCACCAGGCGTGCCAGGTACTGCTCGACCGAATGCACGGGCACGCCGGCCATCGGAATCGGGACGCCGGCCGATGCGCCGCGTTTCGTCAGCGTGATCCCGAGCAGGCGCGAAGCGCGCTCGGCATCCTCGTAGAACAGTTCGTAGAAGTCGCCCATCCGGTAGAACAGGAGGCGCGACCGATGCTCGCCCTTGATGCGCAGGTACTGCTGCATCACGGGCGTATGCGCAGCGTCTGTTTTCGATCCGGGATCGCCGTCGATGGTGCCGTCCTGCGTCATCGCCTGTAGCTTCGGAGTTCGGCCCGCCGGGCCACCCAGGGCGAATGATGCACGCAGCGACGCGCCGGCATCGCGTCCGCCGGCGCCCGCGCTTCAGCGCGTGTAGTCGCCGTTCGCTTCGGGCTGGAACAGGAGTTCGGCGACCCGCAGGCGCTGTACGGCGCCGGTCGGCGTCGTCCACTGCGTCTCCTCGCCCAGGCGCCGGCCGAGCAGCGCGGTTCCGATCGGCGAGAGCACCGAGACGAAACCGGCCGACGCATCGGCGTCCTCGGGGTAGCACAGCGTCAGCGTGCGTTGGCCGCCGTCGACGAGGTCGTCCACGGTGACGCGGGTGTACATCGTGACGACGTCGGCCGGCACCTCGCGCGGCGAGACGACGTCGGCGTCCTCGAGCAGTTCGGTCAGCCTCTCGCCGGCGTGGCCGTTGCGGGAGAGCAGGCGATCGATGCGCACGTGGTCCAGTTCGTTCAGCAGCCGAAAGTCGTTCGAGGCGTGTGTCATGGCGAGCTCCTTGAAGAGGCGAACGCGGGCGATTCGGGAAAGCGCGGTGCTTTCGCAGCGCGAGACGAGCCCCCCGGGGAGGACCCGGCGATCTCGAAGGGGCGGAGGATTCGAGGGTTGATCGCCGGGCTATCGATCGAAGGCGGACGTGCCCGACCGGCAGGTCGCTTCGAGTCGTGCCCGTGCACCGGGCGCGCGCACGCGCTGCCCCACGGCGGCGCCTTGCGGCGCGCCGGCATGCAGCCTGGCGATGCGGACGATCGGTGCGTTCATCTGCGGCTCGTCGAACGCGCGGCGAATGCGCAGCGCGTTACGGTGACGGAAGGGGACATGGTAGCCGACTCGACGGGAATCGGCATCATCGTCGTGCTCCCGCGCCGGCGCACGACGTACGTTGGGGCAGAATGCGCGGGTACAAGAGCAGGCCTTTCCGGGAGGGTGATGAACGATTCGACGACCGGGCACGCGTCGCGCGCGATATTCGCCGGGCCGGTCGCGACGCCGGTGCTGGCTGCGGCGACGGTGGTCGTGCTGCGCGACGGCGAACACGGGCTCGAGGTGCTGATGCTGCGCCGGCATGCGAAATCCGAGGTGCTGGGCGGCGCATTCGTCTTCCCCGGCGGCAAGCTCGATGCGGTCGATCGCGTCGTCGCAGGCGCGCGCTGCGTCGACGCGTCGCCCGAGCAGTTGCACGCCCGACTCGGCGAGCCGCGGCTCGATGCACGCGACGCGGCGGCGCTGTTCGTCGCCGCCTGCCGCGAGACGCTCGAGGAATCGGGCGTGCTGTTCGCGCACGGAGCCGACGCCGCAGCCGCCCAGCGTGTGCGGGACGGCGCGCGCAGGGCGCAGCGTTTCGACGCAGTGCTCGATGCGCTCGCGCTGCGCCTGGACACCGAATCGCTCGTGCCGTGGACGCGCTGGATCACGCCGCGCGTTCCGGCGATGATGAACCGGCGTTTCGACGCGCGCTTCTTCGTCGCGCGACTGCCCGCCGGCCAGCAGGCGAGTCACGACGACCACGAAGCCACCGACAGCCTATGGCTGCGTCCGCGCGTGGCGCTCGAGCGCTACCGACGCCGCGAGATCGTCGTCGCGCCGGTGCAGCTGATGAGCCTGGTGCATCTCGCGCGCCACGCGTGCGTCGCTTCGGTGCTCGCCGAGGCGCGAACGCGCAGGCCGCCGCTGATCGAGCCCGAACCCTTCGAGGAGAACGGGGTGCGGGCGATCGCCTATCCGGGGCACCCGCGGCACCCCGTGCGCGAGTGTGCGATCCCGGGGCCCGACTGCCTGCTGCTGCGCGACGACTTGTTCGAGCCGCCCGCGGGCTTCGATTCGCTGCTCGGACTCGACGCCGAAACCCGATGACGACGAAACCGCCCATGACCATTCCCGCCTTCATCGACTACGAACACGGCATCAGCGCCATCGATTCCGGCTTCGAGCGCCCGATGCTCGACGCAGTGCACCTGGTCGTCGAGGGCGGCCGCGCCGCGCTCGTGGACACCGCCTCGAACGCGTCGCTGCCGAAGGTGCTGTCGGCGCTCGATGCCAAGGGCCTGTCGCCCGAGGACGTCGACTGGGTGCTGCTCACGCACGTGCACCTCGATCACGCCGGCGGCGCCGGCTCGTACATGCGGCATTTCCGGAACGCGCGGCTCACCGTGCACCCGCGCGGCGCGCGTCACATGATCGACCCGGCGCGGCTCGTCGCCGGCACCGTCGAGGTCTACGGTGCTGCGGAGGCACGGCGCATGTACGGCGACATCGTGCCGGTGCCCGCCGAGCGTGTCGTCGAGACGCCCGAAGGCGCCAGCGTTTTCCTGAACGGACGGCGCTTCGAGTTCCTCGACACGCCGGGCCACGCGCGGCATCACGTGTGCATCGTCGACGAGCGTTCGGGACACGTGTTCGCCGGCGACACCTTCGGGCTGTCGTATCGCGAGCTGGACGTCGACGGCCGGCCGGCGATCTTTCCGTCGACGACGCCGGTGCAGTTCGACCCGCCGGCGCTGCACGCGTCGATCGACCGGCTGCTCGCGCGCCGGCCCGGCGCGGTCTACGTCACGCACTTCGGCCAGGTGCGCGATGTGCAGCGTTGCGGCGAGGACCTGCATCGCCTGATCGATGCGCACGCGGCGCTCGCGCTCGAATGCGAGCAAGCGAAGCTCGACGGCGAACGGCGTTCGCAGCGCTTGCGCGAGGGTGTGCGCGCGATCGTCCTGGACGAGGCGCAACGCCAGCGCTGGCCGTTGGGGCGCGAGGCGCTGCTCGCGCTCTTCGAGCTGGACATCCAGCTGAATGCCGCCGGCCTCGAAGCCTGGCTCGACGCGAAAGCGTCGGCCTGAAAGCGCTCGGCGGGGGGTGCTGGCCGGGCGGTTGCCGGGCGAGCGACCCGATTTCGCCCGAGGGGTGCGGTCGGCGACTCCGCGCTTCAGGCGCGCGGATCGGCAGGCTCGCGCCGGTCCGCTGCGCCGCTGGAATTCGCCGGCCGCAGCAACCCGATCATTGCGCCGAACACTTTCGGTGCGCCGGCGACGACGCGTTCGGAGAACAGGTAGTCGGCTTCGCCGCCGAAGTCCCCGATCAGCCCCCCGGCCTCGGATATGAGCAGGCTTCCGGCCGCGACGTCCCACGGACTCAGCCCCATCTCGAAGAACGCGTCGAAACGCCCGCAGGCGACGTAGGCGAGGTCGAGCGCCGCCGCGCCCGGGCGGCGAATGCCGCCGGCGCGCTCGGTCAGCGTGCGGAAGATCGCCAGGTATTCGTCGAGACGATCGAGCTTCCGGTACGGGAAACCGGTGCCGATCAGCGCTTCCTCGAGTTTCTGGCGTTTCGAGACGCGGATGCGCCGATCGTTCAGGAACGCGCCGGCTCCGCGCGTGGCGGTGAAGAGTTCGTCGCGGTTCGGGTCGTAGACGACGGCCTGCGTGACCTGGCCGCGCTGCATCAGCGCGATCGAGATCCCGTACTGCGGAAGACCGTGGATGAAGTTCGTCGTGCCGTCGAGCGGGTCGATGATCCAGACGTTCTCGTCGCGCTCGACCGCGCGCCCGCCCGGGCCTTTCTCGCCGCGCACCAGGTGGCCCGACTCCTCGCCGAGGATCGTATGATCGGGATAGGCCCCGAGCAGCGTTTCGATGATCGCCTTCTCCGACGCATGGTCGACTTCGGTGACGAAGTCGTTGCGCTGCTTGCGCGCGACGGCGAGAGTGTCGAGGTCGAGGCTCGCGCGGTTGATGATTCGCGCCGCGCGGCGGGCCGCGCGAACCGCGACATTGAGCATCGGATGCATCGGAACGAGGCCTTGCGAGTAACACTCGATTGTACGGGATGGCACTGAGCACGCTCCACGCACCGGCGCCGGCGTGGTTGTCGCGCGTTCGCTTCGTCCTCGTCGGCACCAGCCATCCCGGCAACGTCGGTGCCGCCGCGCGCGCGATGCGCGTGATGGGTCTGCACGAACTCGTGCTCGTCGCGCCGCGCAGCGAGCGCATTGCGCGGCATCCCGAGGCAGTCGCGCGCGCCAGCGGCGCGCTCGACGTCCTGGAAAACGCCTGCGTCGTCGAGTCGCTCGCGAGCGCGCTCGCGCCGTGCAGGCTGGCGATCGCCGTCAGTGCCGACACGCGCGAGTTCGGCCCGTCGCCGCAGCCGCCCGAGGAGATCGCGGCACTGGCTTTCGAGGAAGCGAGCGCCGATGGGTCGGCGCGCGTCGGCTTCGTTTTCGGCGCCGAGCGCAACGGGCTGTCGATCGAGGCGGTCGGGCAGTGCCAGCGCGTCTGCAGCATTCCGGGCGGCACCGACTACGCGTCGCTGAATCTCGCGCAGGCGGTGCAGATCGTCGCGTATTGCCTGCGTGCGCACGAACGACTTCGTTCGCCCGGGCCCGCGCCCGCTGCGGCGTCGCGCTTCGCAGCGCACGAGCAGATCGAGGCGTTGCATGTGCACCTGGAGCGCGCGCTGGTGCGGATCGGCTTCCTCGACCCGCGGCATCCGAAGAAGCTGATGCCGCGGCTGCGCCGCCTGCTGTCGCGCACGCGCCTCGAAGTCGAGGAAGTGGAGTTGTTGCGCGGCGTATGTACGCAGATCGAGAGAGCTTGCGTGAACCCCTACGGGGGGCCGGAGCACGGCGGCGCATCTTCGCCCACGCAATCGAACGAGACCGATTCCGCATAAACTCGACCCTGTGGGGTCGCTGTTCGGGCCGCTGGGGGGTCGCTGTGGGGGCGCGCTGTGGGGGCGCGCTGTGGGGGCGCGCTGTGGGGGCGCGCTGTGGGGTCGCGCTGTGTGTCGCGCTGTGGGGCGGTATGCCCCGCCTTTCGGCGGTCCCGTCGCCGGACGGCGGCGCGGTCGGGTCGAAGTCACCGGAGAGGCTGGGAAAATGCTCGCGCGAATGCGGGAAGACATCGCCGCGGTGCAGGGGAAGGATCCCGCTGCGCGTTCGGCGTTCGAGGTCGTACTCTGCTATCCCGGCGTGCACGCGCTCTGGCTGCACCGCGGCGCGCATGCGCTGTGGAATGCCGGCTTTCGCATTCTCGGCCGCTGCGTCTCGCATTTCTCGCGCTGGCTCACCGGCATCGAGATCCACCCCGGTGCGCGCATCGGCAGGCGTGTGTTCATCGACCACGGCATGGGCGTGGTGATCGGCGAGACGGCCGAGATCGGCGACGACTGCACGATCTACCAGGGCGTCACGCTCGGCGGCACGTCGCTGAATCGCGGAAAGCGCCACCCCACGCTCGGACGCGAAGTGATCGTCGGCGCGGGCGCGAAGGTGCTGGGTCCGTTCACCGTCGGCGACGGCGCGCGCATCGGATCGAACTCGGTCGTCATCAAGGAGGTGCCTCCCGGCGCCACCGCGCTGGGCATTCCGGCGCGAATGATCGTCGAGGACGCCGACCGGCGCCGCGAGGCGCAGGCGGCGAAGATGGGCTTCTCGGCCTACGCGCTCACGCAGGGCGGCGACGATCCGTTGTCGCTGGCGCTGCACATGCTGATCGACCACGTCGCCGAGCAGGATCGCCTGATCGAACAACTGCAGGCGTATCTCGCGCGGATGGGCGCCGACGTCTGCGACCACGGCGAACCGCTGGACATCGGCGCGCTGAATCGAATGGTCGAGTAGGGCGGCTGCACGCTCGAGGCTGCACTCTCGAAGAAGGCAGCGCCTTCAGGCGATCGTGCGCCACCCGTGGCGATCGACGCGCAGGAACGCGCCACGCGGCGCTTCGCCCGCGCCTGCCGCCTGCCAGTCCGGCAGCACCCAGCGCTCGCGCACCGTGCCGTCGACCTCGTGACGATGCAGCGCCGGCCGATGCGTGTGTCCGTGGACGAGCGCCTGCGCGCCGCTTTCGCGCAGCGCCGCGGCGACGGCGTCGTCGTCGACGTCGCCCGGTTCGCCGCCTTCGCGCGCGCGCGCCGCCTGCACGCGCCGGCTCTCCTCGCGCAACCGGCGAGCGATCGCCCGCCGCTCGTCGGGCGCACGCGCGAGGAAGTCGTCCTGCCATCGGCGCCCGCGCACGATCGCGCG
This sequence comes from Burkholderiaceae bacterium, assembly GCA_023954015.1. GTDB lineage: Bacteria > Pseudomonadota > Gammaproteobacteria > Burkholderiales > Burkholderiaceae_E > Zeimonas. The sequence continues at coordinate 45,351 of JAMLIS010000004.1, read as the reverse complement.
TGCCTGCTGGTATTCGAGGTCGCCGGTGCACAGTGCATCGCCGTGGGCGAGCAGCACGTTGCGATCGAACAGCCGAACCACGCTCGGGTCCTCGATCATCGTCGCGCCGCTGCGTTGCGCGAACGACGCAATGCCCTTCGCGACGGGCAGCGGCACGTCGAGCAGGAAGTCGCGGTTGCCGCGCATGACGAAGACCGCAGTGCCGCCTGCGGCGATCCGCCGAAGGCGCTCGACGAAGGCCGATGCGATCGCGTCGTGCTGGTCGTCGCCGGCCCACGCCTCGAACAGGTCGCCCAGCAGGAACAGGTGCGAAGCCGAATCGGCGACGCGATCGAAGGCAGCGAAGAAGAATGCGGCCGTTGCCGGGTCGTGTTCGCCCAGGTGCATGTCCGAGGCGAAAAGCGCAACGTCGGCGGGATCGTTGGCGATCTCGATCATCGCAGCGCCAGGCTCTCCGATGCGGATGCGGATGCGGCGCGGCGCGCCGCTCGTGCCGAACGCGTCGGGGCGGTCGAAAGCGGCGACGCGGCGCTCAAGTCTTCGCGCCGACGCGCCGGATCGACTCGATGATCACCGGCGAGGCCGGGACGTCGCGAAAGGGTCCGACCGTGGTCGTCGGCACCGCGCGGATCGCATCCACGACCTCGATGCCACGCACGACCCTGCCGAATACCGCGTAGCCGTTTCCGTCCGGCTGCGGATGGTTCAGGCTCGCATTGTCGACGACGTTCACGAAGAACTGCGCCGTTGCCGAATCCGGGTCGCCGGTGCGGGCCATCGCGACCCAGCCGCGGTCGTTCTTCAGCCCGTTCCTCGATTCGAGCGGAATCGGCGCGCGCGTCTGCTTCGGTCGCATCGCACCCTGGTACAGGTCGGAGCCGAAGCCGCCGCCCTGGATCATGAAGCTGCCGATCACGCGATGGAAGATCGTTCCGGCGTAGAAGCCGTCGTCGACGTAGCGCAGGAAGTTCTCCACGGTTTTCGGCGCCTTCTCCGGATACAGCTCGATGACGAAATCGCCCATCGAGGTGGCCACGAGCACCTGCGGGTTGACGGCTGCGCTCGCGCCGTCGGGGGTGGCGTTCAGCGCGAGGACCAGGGCGCCGATCAGCGGCAGTTTCCGGAACATGTGGGGGACTCCCGAACAGGATGGTGGAGAAAACCAGCGGCGAACGAGCGTTCGTCTGCCGCTTCAGTGCGACTGCATGGGCTGGGGGGGTGGTGCGGGAACCGCTGATGGGTCGGCGCCGTCGACCGTCGTAGCCGCCGAGGCTGCCGGCGGGGTCAGGCGCGTGATCAGCTCGCGCGTGCGCTCGAGCTTCTCCCGCGCGGCCCGATTGCCGGCGTCCGCATCGAGAGCGCGCTGGTACGAGCGCTCGGCCAGGCGCAGTTGAACATCGCCGAGGTTCTCGCGCGCCAGCGAATACGAAGGCAGTGCGCGCAGCGCTTCTTCGAGCGCGGCGCGCGCCAGGTCGAGCTCGCCGCGTTGCGCACGCAACACCGCGAGGTTGTTGAACGGCTCGGGCAGTTCGGGGAACTCGTGCGTGAGCGCGGTGAACGCTGCGATCGCTTCGTCGGTGCGGCCCATCCGGGAGAGCAGTACGCCGCGCTGGAAGCGAAGCTGCGCATCGGAAGGCGCGCTCGCGAGCGCCCGGTCGAGTGCGGCCAGCGCTTCGTCGCGACGGTTCTGCGCGAGCAGCGCACGAACCCGTTCGAGCGCTTCGGCCGCCGCACGTGGAGACGATTCGGTGGCGGCCGGAGCGGCGTGCGGCACGGGGTTCGTCTGCGCTTGCGCCGGTGCGCATGCGATCGAGGCGAAGGCCAGGCAGACGGCGCCGGCGGCGATCGAGACTGCCTGCAGGTGGCCCTGGAAGGCGCGCTTCGCATGGCGATCGGCGCGGTTCGAACGCAACGGCGCTGCTGATATACTCGATCGCATCCCGGCATTCTAGCCAATCGAAGCTCCGGCGCCGGGCGCCGTTCACTCGCACGGGCCGCGCGCGAGTCGCCCGTGCGAAGCGTCAGCGGGCGGGCTTGCGCGTTCTGCGCAGCGGGATGCGCAGTCCGGCATCGGCCGGCGCCTGCGTCGGCTCTTTGCATCGGCACTGCGGGTCGGTGCCCCGTCTCATGCTTCGTATCTACAACTCGCTTACGCGCAGCAAGGAAGTCTTCGTCCCGCTCGAGCCCGGCAAGGTCCGGATGTACGTCTGCGGGATGACAGTCTACGACTGGTGCCACGTCGGGCATGCGCGCGTCCTCGTCGTCTTCGACGTCGTGCAGCGCTGGCTGCGTGCGAGCGGCTATCGCGTCACCTACGTGCGCAACATCACCGACATCGACGACAAGATCATCCGTCGCGCTGTCGAGAACGGCGAGACGATCGCCGCGCTCACCGAGCGCTTCATCCAGGCGATGCACGAGGATGCCGACGCGCTCGGCGTCCAGCGCCCCGATCACGAGCCTCGCGCCACGCAGTTCGTCCCGCAGATGCTCGGGCTGATCGACCTGCTCGAGAAGAAGCAGCTGGCCTACCGCACCGACGACGGCGACGTCGACTTCGCCGTGCGTCGCTTTCCCGGCTACGGAAAGCTGTCGGGCAAGTCGCTCGACGACCTGCGCGCCGGCGAGCGGGTTTCCGTCGCCGACGACAAGCGCGACCCGCTCGACTTCGTGCTGTGGAAGGCGGCCAAGCCCGGCGAGCCCGACGAGGCGCGCTGGGAGTCGCCGTACGGATACGGGCGTCCCGGTTGGCACATCGAGTGTTCGGCGATGGCCACCAGCCTTCTCGGCAGGACGCTCGACATCCACGGCGGCGGCGCCGACCTGCAGTTCCCCCATCACGAGAACGAGATCGCGCAGAGCGAAGGAGCGCTCGGCTGCACGTTCGTGCGCTACTGGATGCACAACGGCTTCGTGCGCGTCGACGACGAGAAGATGTCGAAGTCGCTCGGCAACTTCTTTACGATCCGGGAGGTGCTCGAGAAGTACGACGCCGAGGTGCTGCGCCTGTTCATCCTGCGTGCGCACTATCGCAGTCCGCTGAACCACTCCGACGCGCACCTGGACGACGCGCGCCTGGCGCTGCTGCGCCTGTACGGCGCGCTCGGCGCGCCGCACGAGGACGACCAGGCGCCGATCGACTGGTCCGACCCGTGGGCGGCGCGCTTTCGCGATGCGATGAACGACGACTTCAACACACCGGTTGCGCTCGCCGTGCTGTTCGATCTCGCGGCCGAGGTGAACCGCATGCGTGCATCGGCGCTCGAGCGGCTGCTGCGCGCGCTCGGCGCCACGCTGGGCCTGTTGCAGCGCGACCCTGCCGAAGTGCGACAGGGCGGGTTGCGCGGCAGGGCTGCGGTGCGCGGCGACACCCTCGACGACGCCGCGATCGAGGCGCAGATCGCCAGGCGTGCCGACGCGAAGAAGGCGAAGCGCTACGCCGAAGCCGATCGCATCCGCGACGAGCTTGCCGCGCAGGGGGTCGTACTCGAGGATTCCGCGAGCGGCACGACGTGGAGGCGTTCGTGAGCCGCGACCCGGCTGCGCGCGTCGCCCGATGAAGCCGTTCTGGATCCACTCGGGGCTCGCGCTGCTCGAAGCCGACGAGCATGGCGGCCTGCGCGCGACCGACGATTTTCTCGTCGCCTATCTGCATCGCGCCGAACTCGCGCCGATCGAGAGCTCGTGCGCCGCCGAGCGCGACTTGCACGCGAGCCTGCACGCGGCTCCGCGGCGCGCGGTGGGCGAGGCCGAGATCGACGCGATCGCCGACCGGGACGCGCGCGACAGCTGGCGGCTGTTCCTGCGCTTTCGCGACCGGCTGCTCGACGCGCCGAACCTGCAGGCGGCCTACGTGGCGATCTTCGCCGATGCCCAACGGCGCGGCAGCATCGACGTGCCGCCGCTGCTGGTCGAGCAGCTCGCGCAGATCATCGTCCATCACGTGCTGGCCCACTGCGAGGACGGACTGATGCTGCGCGTGGCCGAGCTGTGGTTCCGCGAGCAGCGCGTCACGCTGGCCGACGGGCGCGTGCTCCTCGCCGACCTCGAGACCGTCGACGCGCGCGCGGCCGCTGCGGGCCGCGGCAACCTCGGACGCCTGCTCGCGCAGGCGCAGTCGCGTACGAGCGTGGACTTCGAAGTCATCGACACGGTCAACGCCGATGCCTATTTCGGCCGTGACGAGCGGCACGACTTCGCCGTCGAGATCGGACACGGTCGTGCCGCCGCGCACCGACTGTGCGAGCTGCTGCGTCGCTGGATCGGGCATCTTCTCGGGGTGGACGTGCAGCTGAGCACGCTGTCGTCGATCGAGGATCCGCGCTGGCGTTGGCACGCCGGGCTCGATTCGCAGTCGAGCGGGCTGCTCGACAAGCTCTATCGCGGCGAAGGACTCGATCCCGACGAGCACCGTCGACTGCTGCTGCTGATGCGACTCGATTTCGAGCGGCTCGACGACCAGGACCCGCGCGTGGCCGGCAAGCCGGTCTATCTCGCACTCGCTGCCGACGAGGCGGGCGTGCTGCGGATGAAGCCGCAGAACCTGCTGTTCAACCTGCCGCTGAAGGCGCACTGATGTCCAGGCCGGCGTACTGGGACGAGGCCTGCGCTGCGCTCGCCGTCGGCGACGCGACGATGGCACGCATCATCGATCGCTGCGGCGGGCACCTCGTGTCGCGCGGCGACGCGTTCCAGACGCTCGCACGCGCGATCGTCGGCCAGCAGATCTCCGTCCGGGCAGCGCAATCGGTATGGGATCGGTTCGTCGCCGCCTGCGCAGCGCAAGGCCCGGTGCCGTTGCGCGTCTCGCGGATGCGCGCGACTACCTTGCGCAACTGCGGGCTGTCGCAGCGCAAGGCCGAGTACCTGAAGGACCTGGCAGCGCATTTCCGTCGCGGCGAGATCGACCCGGAACGCTGGCCGCTGCTCGGCGACGACGCGATCGTCGACGAGTTGTGCGCGGTGCGCGGAATCGGTCGCTGGACCGCGGAGATGTTCCTGATCTTCAACCTGCAGCGCCCCGACGTCTATCCGCTGGACGACGTCGGCCTGCTGCGTGGCATCGCCTCGCAGTATCGCGACGGGCGGGTCGTCTCGCGCGCCGAGGCGATCGAGATCGGCGAGGCGTGGCGCCCGTGGCGCACGGTGGCGACCTGGTACCTGTGGCGCGTGCAGGATCCGTTGCCGGTGGAATATTGATGAAGATGGCCTTCCTGGAATTCGAGCAGCCGATCGCCGATCTCGAACAGAAGATCGAGGCGCTGCGTTTCGCGCAGGAAGACTCGGCGGTCGACATCGCCGAGGAGGTCGCGCGCCTGCAGCAGAAGAGCCAGCTGCTGCTGAAGGACACCTACGCGAAGCTCACTCCGTGGCAGGTGGCGATGGTGGCACGCCATCCGCAGCGGCCCTACACGCTCGACTACGTGCAGGCGATCTTCACCGATTTCCACGAGCTGCACGGCGATCGCGAATTCGCCGACGACCCGGCGATCGTGGGCGGGCTGGCCCGGCTGAACGGCCAGCCCGTGATGGTGTTGGGTCACCAGAAGGGTCGCGGCACGAAGGAGCGCAGCCAGCGCAACTTCGGCATGCCCAGGCCCGAGGGCTACCGCAAGGCGCTGCGGCTGATGAAGCTCGCCGAGAAGTTCGAGCTGCCGCTGTTCACCTTCGTCGACACGCCCGGCGCTTTCCCCGGCATCGACGCCGAGGAGCGCAATCAGTCGGAAGCGATCGGGCGCAATCTCTACGAGATGGCGGCGCTGCGCGTGCCGATCGTCACCACGATCATCGGCGAGGGCGGCTCCGGCGGCGCGCTGGCGATCGCGGTGGGCGACGTCACGCTGATGTTGCAATATGCGATCTATTCGGTGATCTCGCCCGAGGGCTGCGCCGCGATCCTGTGGAAGAGCGCCGAGAAGGCGCCCGAGGCGGCCGAGACGCTCGGCATCACGGCGCATCGATTGAAGGCGCTCGGGCTGGTCGATCGCATCATCGGCGAGCCGGTGGGCGGCGCGCATCGCGATCCCGCTCACATGGCGCAGCTGCTCAAGCGCGCGTTGTCCGACGCGCTGCGCCAGTTCCAGGGCGTCGATCCGAAGGCGCTGCTCGAGCAGCGGCACCAGCGGATCATGAATTATGGGAAGTTCAAGGAGCTCGGGCAGGGCTGAAAGGGCGGCGTTCGCCGGCGATGCTCGTGCCGGCGCCGCGCTCGGCGCGGGGCGCGAAGTCGCCGATGCGGTCGAGTCGTCGCTGCGCCGCCTCGCACCCGCCGACGGCGTCGTCGTCGCCTTCAGCGGCGGCGTCGATTCCTCGGTGCTGCTCGACGCCGTCGTACGCTGTCGGCCGCGCGGGCACGTCGTCGCATGGCACGTGCATCACGGGTTGCAGCCCCGAGCCGACGACTGGCGCACGCATTGCGAACGCGAAGCGGCGCGACTGGGCGTACGTTTCGGCGCGACGCGCCTGGCAGCCCCGCCGCGCCGCGGCAACCTCGAAGCATGGGCGCGCGAGATGCGCTACCGGGCGCTGTGGGATGCAGTCGCCGGAACGGATTCGCGTGCGCTGCTCACTGCGCATCACGCCGACGACCAGCTCGAGACGGTGCTGATGCGCCTGGTGCGCGGCAGCGGGCCGGCGGCGCTCGGCGCGATGCCCCTGGCGCAGCGACGTGCCGGTGGTTGGCTGCTGCGCCCGCTGCTGGCGATCGGGCGCGAGCGCATCGTCGAATATGCGCGCGAGCGTGCGCTCGCCTGGATCGACGATCCGATGAACGACGACGCGGATTTCCTGCGCGTGGCGCTGCGCACGCGCGTGATTCCCGAACTTGCGAAGGTGGCGCCGGCGCTGCGCGAGAACGTGCTGCAGTCGGCCGAATGGCTGCGCGAGAGCGGCGAGGCGTTGCGCGAGCTCGCCGCGCGCGACCTGCGCGAGGCGGGGGTCGACCCGGGTACGGACGCGTTCGATCGGCGCGCGCTTGCCGGGCTGCCCGCTGCCCGGCGCTACCTCGCCGTTCGCGCCTGGTTCGACTCGCTGGGCGCCGTCGCGCCGAGCCGTGCGCGCCTTGCCGAGTGGGTCTCGCAGCTGCTGCTCGGCCGTTCTGCGCACGCGCTGTTCGAGCACGACGGCCTGCGCTTTCGCCGTTATCGCGATCGCATCGGTATCGAGGCATTGCAGGGCGCGGCGCCGGCCACCGCGCCGGCGGTTTTCGCCTTTCGCTGGAGCGGCGAGAGCGAGATCGCATTGCCGCAGTGGGGCGGCGCACTGCGCTTCGCGGGGTCGCAGCGGTCCGATGCGATCGCCGCTCGATGGCTCGCCGCGCAGCCGCTCGAAGTCCGTTCGGTGCGTGGCGCGCAGCGATTGCGCCCGCGCTCGCCCGGTCCGAGCCGCAGCGTGAAGAACCTGTTCCAGGAGCGCGGCATCGCGCCGCATCTGCGGTCGCGGATGCCGGCGTTGCACGCCGGCGAGCGCCTGTTGTACGTGGCGGGAATCGGCATGGATCGCAGCGGACTGCCCGAAGCCGAGGACGGCTCGCGCGTCGAGATCGAGTGGCGCGCCGACGATGCGAACGACCCGCGCGCTATCTTTGGCGACGGGCCCCATTCCGTATAATTGCGGGTTTTTTGCGTCGCGCACGCAGGAACCGGGATGGCCCTGATCGTTCACAAGTACGGCGGCACCTCGATGGGTTCGGTGGAGCGCATCCGCAACGTCGCGCGCCGCGTCGCCACCTGGCGGCAAGCCGGACACCGGATGGTCGTCGTGCCGTCGGCGATGTCCGGCGAGACGAACCGGCTGATCGCGCTCGCGAGCGAGATCCAGTCGCAACCCGACCGGCGCGAGCTTGACATGATCGCCTCCACCGGCGAGCAGGTTTCGGTCGGGCTGCTGGCGATGGCGCTGAAGTCGATCGGGGTCGACGCCGTCAGCTACGCTGGCTGGCAGGTGCCGGTGCGCACCGACAGCGCGTTCACGAAAGCGCGCATCGTGTCGATCGACGACGCGCGCGTGCGCAAGGACCTCGACGCCGGACGCGTCGTCGTCATCACCGGATTCCAGGGCGTGGACGCCGACGGCAACGTCACCACGCTCGGGCGCGGCGGCTCGGACACCTCGGCGGTGGCGGTCGCCGCCGCGCTGAAGGCCGACGAGTGCCTGATCTACACCGACGTCGACGGTGTCTACACCACCGATCCGCGCATCGTCCCCGAGGCCCGCCGGCTCGAGCGCGTCACCTTCGAGGAGATGCTCGAGATGGCGAGCCTGGGCTCGAAGGTGCTGCAGATCCGCTCGGTGGAGTTTGCCGGCAAGTACAAGGTGAAGACGCGCGTGCTGTCGAGCCTCACGCCGCCCGACATCCCCGTCGACATCGAAGCGAAGTCGGGCACGCTGATCACATTCGAGGAAGATCCGGAAATGGAGCAGGCCGTCATCTCGGGCATCGCGTTCAACCGCGACGAGGCGAAGATCACCATCACGCGGGTACCCGACCGCCCGGGCATCGCCTACCAGATCCTGGGCGCGATCGCCGACGCGAACATCGACGTCGACATGATCATCCAGAACCAGAGCGTCGAGGGCACCACCGACTTCTCGTTCACCGTTCAGGCGCCCGAACTGCAGCGTGCGATCGACGTGCTGCACGCGAAGGTGAAGGACGAGATCGGCGCGAAGGAGATCATCGGCGATCCGAAGATCGCCAAGGTCTCGGTCGTGGGCATCGGAATGCGTTCGCACGTCGGCGTCGCCAGCCTGATGTTCAAGACGCTGTCGGAAGAGGGCATCAACATCCAGATGATCTCGACGAGCGAGATCAAGATCTCGGTGGTCATCGAGGACAAGTACATGGAGCTCGCCGTGCGCGCGCTGCACAAGGCCTTCGGGCTGGACAAGCCCGCGCTGGCGGGGGAGCCGGTCGGGAAGTAGCAGTTGGCGGAGACGGAGGGATTCGAACCCTCGATGCAGTTTTTGGCCGCATGCTCCCTTAGCAGGGGAGTGCCTTCGACCTCTCGGCCACGTCTCCTGGCTTCGAATGAGATAACGCTCGCTCGATGCCGGCTCGGGCGCGATTGTACCGCACGAGTTCGTTCGGGCGCTCTCGGGGCGACGGGATGCCGATGGACGAATCTCGACTTGCCACGAGCTCCATGCGGGCCTGCACCGGTTCGTGTCGATCGGTCGTCGACGGGGCACGCGTTCTCGCGTTCAGGCCCGTGCTGCCAGGTTGAGACGCGTGAAGACTTGCGCGAAGCCGCAGGCGGCACCGGATGCCACTCCGGTTCGGCTCGAGAACTTTCACGAGAGCGTGCGCTTTCGGCACATTGCCGCCGTTGCGCCCTGTTTGCGGGTGTCGAAGCTGGATGCGATCTACGACTTCGGATTGCAGTGGATCCTCCGCGAGATGCAGAAAAGCGCGAAGGAAGCGGTTCGAAAACGGAAGCGCCGCGGAAAGTGAAAGGAATCGGCAGCTTGTGCCGTTCGTCAGAGACCCGCGGGTCTCCCGCCGATCCGTGCTCGCGGAACCCGCCGGTCTATGCGCCGCGTCGCGGAATCGTCCTTTCTCGAGCGCAACGTCGCACCTTCGTCGAATCGAGTCCCTGCGTCGGGCGCGCCGCGCCGACACCGGCGAAGAAGAAATCGAGCATCGCATCGAGCGGTGCCGGATCGCGGCGCAGGCGGCTGCGAAGTGCCGCGCCCTCCCAGCAATCGACGAGGCGGTCCGCCAACTCGCGCGGGTCGGTTCGCGGGGGCAGGTCGCCGGCGTGTCGCGCCTCTTCCAGACAAGCGGCCAGGCGTTCGGCGATCTGCGCGAAGCACCACTCGATCTTGTGCCGGAACACCTCGCTCACGCCGGAGAGTTCCTGGCCCAGGCCGCCGAGCAAACACCCCAGGTAGCCTTCCTCGCGGTACGCCCGCCGCGTCATCTGGAAGAAGCGGCGCACGCGCTCCAGCGGAGGGAGCGTACCGTCGCCTAGACCCGCGTCGAGCCCCGCGTGCACGGCGCGCATGTACTGGTCGATCACCTGCAGCGCGAAGTCTTCCTTGTCTCGGAAGTGATGATAGAAGGACCCCTTCGGGACCCCTGTCGCCGCCAGCACGGCCTGGATGCCCAGGTCGTTGTAGCCGTGCTGCAGCAGCATGGCCATGCCGGCGTCGAGCAGGCGTTGCTTCGTCGAATGCGTGATCGGGGAGGCCACGTCCACCTCGTGCGCGCCGTGCGGGTGCAATGCGTCAGCCCTGGACCTTGCGGATCATATGGTCGATGACGTGGCTGTGCGCATCCTGCGGACTGAACATCACGATCTCGGCATCGGCGTCGACGCGCACATTGTGGCCTGCCGGCCAGTAGAACAGGTCGTTCGCCTCGACCGTCTCCTGTTTTCCGCCGGCGTCGGTCGTCGTGAGACTTCCGCGCAGGACGAAGCCCCAGTGCGGGCACTGGCACAGGTTGCCTTCCAGCCCGACGAACAACGGTGTGGTGTCGACCCCGGCGGCGAGCGTGAAATATTCGCCGCTGATGCCGCCGGATCCGCTCATCTCGCCGAATCCGGTGCGCTGGCGGATGATCGCGCCGGGAATCTGCATGCGCACTTCGATCTGGTCTTTCGCTACTCGCATGATCGGCACTCCTGCAAAAGCATGTATCGGTCAGGTCGGACAGCGGCTAGACCGATTGGTCTAGTCGATGCCGATGCTACGCCGGCTTCCGGGAATGTCAATCATGAAGCGCAATCCCCAGGACTTTCGACGCGACATCGCACCCTGGTGGCCCGCCGAGCGCCGGCACGTCGATAATGGCTATCGCGAACTGCCATTTCGTTTCGCCCGGCTCGGGACGCCCGCGTTCGCGATCGAGACGCGGTGGAGCGTCGATCGGCTGCTCGGCCATCTGCACAGCTCGTCGTCGGTCGTGCGCTTTCGGCAGTCGCAGGCGCTCGATCCCGTGGAAGCGCTCGAGTCGACGCTTCCTCGAGGGTGGGGCGTACGGGACGACGAACGTACAGTCCGCTGGCCGCTCACGATGCTCTGCGGGCGCGTCGACTCCGCCGCATGAGCGGCATCCGGGACACATCCGGGCGTTGCTCGCCGAGTGAGGCGAGCGCTGCATCGGCCGTGCTTCGCACCGCGAGCGCATCGGCCACCGCGATGCGAAGACGGCGCAGCAACCACGCAGCAGGGTCCTCCTGCGGCGCAGCTTCGGGTAGCGCGCCCGGCAACGGCGGTTCGATCGGTTCGGCTTCCGCGGCCGAGCGGTCCAGCGCCTGCTGGAGCAGTCGATCGGCGCGATGCACGGCGGCGAGGCTCTCCGCGCGTTGCGGCGAATCGGCGCGCAACGCAAGCGACATCCGGATCACCGACAGATGCGCCATCAGCCGCTGCGCGGCATCGAGCATCGAAGCCAGTTCGGCGAGCGGAGGACGTACGCCGCGCGGCTCGACGCGGCTGCGCTGCAGTGCTGCCGAGACCGTTCCGAGCGCGTCGTATGCCGCGCGGCGCGCCAGGCGCTGCGCGACGCCGGCGTGTGGATCGCTGCGCAGCGCGTGTCCGGCGTACGATTGCAGCGCGGCGAGCGCACGCTCGATCTGCCGCGGCAGCGTGCGTCGCTCCCACGACGGCAGCACGTAGCTGAAGCCCCACGCCAGCGCCGCGCCGAGCACGGTGTCCGCCAGCCGTTCGAAGATCGCGAGCGAGGCCTGCGGATCGACCAGGTGCGCCTGCAGCAGCGCCATCACCGTCGCGGCGATTGCGGTGACGCGATAGCGGACCATCACGAATGCGTGCGCGACGCCGACGCCGGCGAGAAACGCGAGGATCATCAACGGCGCCGAGTTCGCGCGCGCGATCCCCATCACCAGCAGGCAGCCGATGACCGTTCCGGAGACGCGATCGTTGCGTCGCGCGAGCGTCTGTTCGAGCGTTCCGCGCAGCACGACCGCCACGCCGAGCACCAGCCAGTGCGGGTGAGCGCCCCAGGGCAGTTGCAGCGCGATGAAGTACGCGACCATGAGCGCCAGGCCCATGCGCGCCGCGTGCCGGAAGACCGGTGAAGCCAGCGACAGGTTCGCGCGCAGCGTCGAAAGCGGCCAGGATTCCGCAGCGGCGAACGTACGCAATTGCTCGCGCGAGATCGGCAGCGGTTCGCCTTCGCCGCGCAGGCGTTCGTCGATCCGCTGTACGCCGGCGGCGAGCCGATCGAGGCGGGTGGCGAAGGCCGACAGCAGCAGTGCGCGCCGATCCGTGGCGTCGAAGATTCCGTCGAGCAGCGCGGGTTCGACGAGCGGCTGCTTCGTTCCCGCCCGGGCGCCGGTCTGCCGGGCTGGCGGATCGGGCCGAGACATCGCGGCGCTGCGCTCGAGGGCGTCGGCGACATTGCGCAAGGCGCCGGCCACCCGCCCGCGCAGCGCTCGTGCCGATTCGTCGTCGCCCAGCAGGTCGAGGTCGAGCCGGCTCGCCAGCAGCAGGTCGCGAACGTCGATCGCTTCGACGAGTGCGGCGGTCTCGCTGCGTGCGCGCGGCGAGTCGGGCGCGGAGAAGAGCAGGTCGCGCGCCGTCTGCAGGCGTTCGGCCAGGAGCGACTCGTCGCCGATCCACGGCGGCAGCGCGTCCTCGAGACGGCCGGGCGCGGCCTCGAGCAGCGCCGCCCGGCCGCGCAACAACCGGACGGTTGCATCGAGCGCCGCGATCAGTGCGCGCGTGCGGTACACGGGCTGCAGCAGCGGCGCCGTTGCGATCGACCAGCCGAGATACGCGAGGCAGCCGAGCGCCGTCCAGGCGAGCGGCTCGGCGCTCGATGCCAGGCGCGACGGAAGCGTGAGCGCGAAGATCGTCGCCAGGACGGGCGCGAAGGCGATCGGCCCGGCGCGTGGGCCCCAGGCCATCGTGATCATCGCGCCGAAGCCCACCAGGCCGATGACCAGGCCCAGCGAAAGCGGATTCGCCTGTGCGAGCCAGACCAGTGCGCTTGCCAGCCAGGCGAGCAGAGCGGCGCCGAGTACCCGGCGCCGGGTCCCGCGAACGGTGGCGGGAACGTCGGCGAGGCTCGCGCACACCGCTCCGCCGGTGGCTACCTGTGCGAGCTCGTTGCCGGCGAAGGCGACGCAGCCGACGTGGATCAGGGCGACGCCGACGGCGACCGACGTGCCGTTGACGACGTGCGCGGGCAGGCGCGCGGCGCTCAGTGCGCGGCCTCGTTTTCCATTTCAGGTTCGTAACGGCCTTCGCGGGCGCGCGCATTCATCCGCGCCCGGTGCACCAGCGCGCGCTGCGCGGCCGCCGTGTTGGCGGGATCGCCGCGCCAGGCGGCGAGTGCCGGCTCCTGCAGAGCCCGCGCATACGAGAAGCTGAGCACCCACGGGTGCGCGCCGAGCCGGTTCATCGCATCGAGATTCGCCGTCGCCTCCTCGGGCGACTGGCCGCCGGACAGGAAGAAGATGCCCGGTACCGCCGCAGGCACCGTGCGACGCAGCACCGCGACCGTGTGCTGCGCGACCTCGGCGGGCGGGGCGTTCGGGCCGCGCTTGCCCGGCAGGACCATGCTCGGCTTGAGCAGCATGCATTCGAGCACGACGCGCTGCCGGTGCAGCGCGTGGAACACTGCGTGCAACACCTGCTCGGTGACCTCGCGGCAGCGTTCGATCGTGTGATCGCCGTCGATCAGGACTTCGGGTTCGACGATCGGGACGAATCCCGCGTTCTGGCAGATGGCCGCGTAGCGGGCGAGGGCGTGCGCGTTCTCCTTCACCGCGAGCTGGCCGGGCAGCGTCGGCGAGACGTTGTAGACGGCGCGCCACTTCGCGAAGCGCGCGCCCTGGGCGCGGTAGCGTTGCAGGCGCTTCGCGAGCCCGTCGAGTCCTTCCGTGACCTCGTCGCCGAGGGAGTTCGCCAGCGGCACCTTTCCCAGGTCGACCTTGACGCCGGCGACGATGCCCCGCTGGACGAGCAGTTGCGGGAAGGACGTGCCGTCGGCCGCCTGCTGTCCGAGCGTCTCCTCGTAGAGGATTATGCCGCTTACCGCCTCCGACAGGCCCGGCGCGCCGAGCAGCACGTCGCGCCACGCGCGCCGGTTCGCTTCCGTCGATTCGAGGCCGATCGACGCGAAGCGCTTCGCGATCGTCGGGTTGCTCTCGTCGGCCGCGAGCAGGCCCTTGGGCTCCTGCACCAGCGCGGCGACCGTGCGCTGCAGTTCGGTCGTGTCCATACGCGCCTCCTGCTTGACAGGCTACGTCAGCGCACTCTACGATCAAGTAACAAGTTACTTGCTTGCGGGGTCTCCGGGATGGTCGAGCCGATCGGCAAGCTTCGAGCCGCGCCTGCCGCCGCGCGCCGCGATCCGTGGCTGTTGCTCGCAGCGGCGGTGGCAATCGTCTTCGGGCTGGCCACGATCCGTGCCGGCGGACAGGTGCTCTTCGGAGTGCCCGATGCCGTCGCCGACGCCGGCAATTACGTTCCCTTCGTGCTCTGGTTCAACTTCGTCGCCGGTTTCTTCTACGTTCTCGCGGGCATCGGTTTCTGGCTGCGCCGGCGCTGGGGCTTTCTGCTCGCCGCCGCGATCGCGGCCGCCACCGTGGCGGTGTTCGCTGCCTTCGGCATCCATGTGGCCCTGGGCGGTGCCTGGGAACCGAGAACGCTCGTCGCGATGACGCTGCGCAGCGTCGTCTGGATTGCGCTCGCGCTGCTCGCCGCGCGCCGCATCCCGCGCTGAAGCGCGCAGGCAGCGCCGGCTGCGCGCGTTCAGTCGACGGTACCGACGATCACGCTCGACGCCTTGAACAGCGCGGTGACCGGCTTGCCGACCGCCAGGCCGAGCGCGCTGGCGCTCTCCTTCGTCACGATGGCCGCGATCGTTCCGCCGGCGGGCAGGTCGACGACGACTTCACTGTTGACCGCGCCGGGTTCGAGTCGCGAGACGGTGCCTTCGAGGCGATTGCGCGTGGAAAGCTTCGCACGCGCCACGTCGACGGCCAGCAGCACCGACGACGCCTTGACGAGCGCGAAGGCCTCGCGCCCGGGCGCCAGTCCGAGGTTCTGCGTACTTTCGCGCGTGACCACTGCGACGATGCGCTGGCCGCCCGAGATCTCGATCTCGATCTCGTCGTTGACGGCGCCGGCGCGAACGACAGCCACCTTCCCGACGAACTGGTTGCGGGCACTGGTTTTCATCAGATTCAGCCTCCGGAGCAGTTGAAGGTCATCGGGCATCCCCCGCGTGTATTTCGAGAGCACGTCGAGAAAGCGGCGATGCTCCGCCTCGATCAGGCGAAAGTTCTCGATCAGGCGTTCGCCGCGCGGCGTCAGCCGCGTCGAACCGCCGCCACGGCCGCCGGTCACTCGCGAGACCAGCGCTTCGCCGGCCATCTGGTTCATGCGATCGATCGCATCCCACGCAGCCTTGTAGCTCAACCCGACGCGGCGCGCGGCTGCGGTGATCGATCCTTCGCTGCGGATCGCCTCGAGCAGCCCGATGCGGCCGGGGCCGCCGAAGTTCTCGTCGCCGCAGGCAAGCCACACCAGTCCGCGCACGGCCATCGGCGATTTCACGCGGCCTCCGTCAGCGCGCAGCGTCGGGCATCGACGCGCAACTCGTGGCGCCGTACGTGCCCGCCGTCGATTTCGATCACTTCGTCGCCGAAGCGCGCGACGTCTGCCTCGTCGTGCGTGACCAGCACCATCGGGAGCGCCAGGCGACGCTGCAACGCATCGAGTTCGTCGCGCAGCCGGCTGCGCAGTCCCGGATCGAGCGCGGCGAAGGGCTCGTCGAGCAGCAGCGCGCGTGGCGTGCGCGCGAGTGCGCGCGCAAGCGCCGTGCGCTGGCGTTGCCCACCCGACAATTCGTGCGGGTAGCGCTCGCCCAGCGCGGCGATCCCAAGCGCCTCGAGCCACCGTTCGACTCGCGGGTCGCGCCGCGTCGTCGCCGGATTGAAGATCGAACGCGCCAGGCCGAAGGCGACGTTCTGCCGAACGGTGAGATGCGGAAACAGCGCGTAGTCCTGGAACAGGTAGCCGACTTCGCGCTCGCGGGCGGGTACGTCGACGCCGGTGCGCGACTCGTACAGGCAGCGGCCGAGTACCGCGATGCGGCCGTGCTGCGGCCGCAGCAGCCCGGCGATCGCCTGCAGCGTGAGGCTCTTGCCGGCGCCGGAAGGGCCGCAGACGACCACGCGCCGCGCGGTCGCCGAGAAGCGGATGCGCAGCGAGAAATGTGCGGCATGCGAATGCGGCGTCGCGCCGCGCGGGCGCAGCGTCGAGTCGATGTCCACTGCGAAGGCGGGCGCCGCTTCGATGCTGTCGGCGCAAGCGGGGGTGTCGAGCTTCGTCATCGTCCGTCGCTCAGGTTCGTCGCTCAGGTTCGTTGCTCAGGTTCGTTGCTCAGGTCGCGCTTTTCCCGGGCGCCAGTCGGCCCACGGCGAGCAGCACCGCGATGCAGGTAACCGAGACGATGGCAACGAGCAGGTTCGCGGTGGAGTCCTGTCCGGCCTGCACCGCCTCGTACACCGCGATCGACAGTGTCTGTGTGCGCCCGGGGATGCTGCCGGCGACCATCAGCGTCGCGCCGAACTCGCCCAGTGCGCGCGCGAAGGCGAGCAGCAGGCCAGCGAGGATTCCGCGTCGCGCAAGCGGCAGTGTCACGCGGAAGAACACGGCGAGCGGCGACAGCCCGAGCACGCGCGCGGCCCGTTCGAACTGGGGGTCGATCGTCTCGAAGGCGGCCCGCGCCGACTTCATCACGAGCGGGAAGGCGACGACGGTGGCCGCGATGACCGCTCCGGTGAAGGTGAAGACCAGGGTGATGCCGAAATGCCGGTACAGGAACGCGCCCACCGGGCCGTTGCGGCCGATCACCACGAGCAGGTAGTAGCCGAGCACGGTGGGCGGCAGGACCATCGGCAGCGTGAGCAGCGCGTCGAGCAGGTCGCGTCCGGGAAAGCGCAGGCGTGCGAGCGCAAAGGCGACGCCGATGCCGAGCGCGGCGTTGAGCAGCGTCGCCCAGGTTGCGACCTGCAGCGACAACGATAGCGGGATCCATGCGGACTGCACTGCGGGTCACGGATGGGCGAAACCGTAGCGCGAGAGGATCTCCTGTCCCTGCGCGCCGGTGAGGAAGGCGATGAACGAACGCGCCTGCGCACCGTTCGGGGAAGCGGCGACCGGCGCCACGGGATAGACAACCGGTGTGTCGAGCGGGATGTCGAAGGCGACGCGCACTCGATCCTTCATCAACGCCGCGTCGGTTGCGTACACGAACCCGGCGTCGACCTCGTTTCGCGCCACGTAGTCGAGCACCTGCCGGACCGACTGGGCGCGGATCCACTTCGGCGCGAGCGCATCGCGCTTGCCGGCGGCGAGCAACGCCGTTTCGGCATAGCGGCCGGCGGGGACGCTGCGCGGATCGCCGATCGCGATGCGCTCGACGGCGCTGTGTTGCAGGTCGGCAAGCGTGGCAATCTCTCTCACCGAGCCGATCGGGACGACGACAACGAGCACGTTGCTCGCGAAGGTCCGGCGCGCGGAGACATCGATGCGTTTCTTCGCCTGCGCGCGGTCCATTGTCTCCCGGTCGGCCGAGGCGAAGACGTCGACCGGCGCACCCTTGTCGATCTGCTGCAGCAGCGTGCCCGATGCAGCGAAGTTCAGCAGCACGCGATCGCCCGGATTCTGCTGCTCCCACGCCGTGGCGATCTCGCGGAAAGCGTTCTGCAGGCTCGTCGCGGCCGAGACGGTGAGATCGACCGCGTGGGCGGGCGACGCGACCAGGAAGACGAGCAGGGCGAGGGCAAAACGACGAAGCACGCGAGCACTCTCCGCGCCGAGAAGCTAGCGTAGTATACAGACATATATAACGACCCCGAAGCCTCCGCGGCCCGGATCCGCCGCGTATCATCGGCCGCATGTACCGCCCCGGGGGACCGACGACTTCCGCGGCCCGCGCGCTCGTCTTGCCAGGCGCGGCCGTCGCCGCAGGCGTCGTCGCGCGGCTCGCGGCGATCGTCTTCGTCGTCGTCTGCGCGATCGTCGTCTCTTCGCTTGCCGCGCCCGCGCCCGCGCTCGCACGGAGCACCGACACCTCCGCGCGCACGGCGCTGGTGCTCACGCTCGACGGCGCGATCGGGCCGGCCAGCGCCGACTATGTCGTTCGCGGCATCCGCCGCGCCGAGCGCGAGGGCGCCGCCGCCGTCGTGCTGCGCATCGACACGCCCGGCGGCCTCGATACGTCGATGCGCGAGATCGTGCGCGCGATCGTCGCCTCGCCGGTTCCGGTGCTCGGTTTCGTCGCGCCCGGCGGGGCACGCGCCGCGAGCGCCGGCACTTACATCCTCTACGCCTGCCACGTCGCCGCGATGGCACCGGGCACGAACCTCGGTGCGGCCACGCCGGTCGCGATCGGCGGCGGCTTGCCTTTCGGCGGCGACGACAAGCCCGCCGCGCCGGACGGAAAGGACGGTGCGAAGGAGCGAGGGACGGGCACGCAGAAGCGCGCTGCGGATTCGACGATGGAGGCCAAGGCGATCAACGACGCGGTTGCCTATATTCGCTCGCTTGCCGAAATGCGCGGGCGCAATGCCGACTGGGCCGAACGCGCGGTGCGCGAGGCGGCCAGCCTGCCGGCGAGCGAGGCGCAGTCGAGCAAGGTCGTCGACTTCATCGCGCGCGACGTCGACGATCTGCTCGCCCGGGCCGACGGGCGCACGGTGACCCTGGCCGGCGAGAGCGTCGCGTTGCGCACCGCGGGTCTCGAACAGCGGGCGGTCGATCCCGACTGGCGCTCGCGACTGCTCTCGGCACTGACCAACCCGAGTCTCGCGCTGATCCTGATGGCCATCGGCTTCTACGGGCTGATCTTCGAGTTCCTGAATCCCGGAGCGCTGTATCCGGGAATCATCGGCGGAATCTGCCTGCTCCTGGGGCTGTACGCGTTGTCGGTGCTGCCGGTGAACTACGCCGGGCTCGGCCTGGTCGTGCTCGGCCTGCTGCTGATGATCGCCGAAGCGTTCACGCCGTCGGCCGGCGCCGCCGCCCTGGGCGGAGCGGTGGCTTTCGTGCTCGGAGCGACGATCCTGATCGACACCGAGGCGCCCGGCTTCGGCGTGCCGTGGACATCGATAGGCGCGATCGTCGCGGCGAGCCTCGCGTTCTCGCTGCTGGTGCTGCGCCTGCTGTGGCGCGCGCGCGCGCGCCCGGTGAAAACGGGAGAGCGCGGTATGCTCGGCGAGCGCGGCACCGTGCTCGAGTGGAACGACGGCCGCGGTCGCGTGCTCGCGGCGGGCGAGCGCTGGCACGCAGAGAGCGATGCCGCGCTGGAGTCCGGCCAGCGCGTGCGCGTCGTGGCCGTCGACGGCCTGGTCTTGCGCGTCGTCGCCGAATCCTGAACGATCCGGGGCGAACATGCCCGAGGAGCCCGAGGAGAACCGATGCCCTTCAATCTGGCCGTCTACCTGCCCATCCTCATCATCGTCGTCGCGATCCTCGCGACGTCGATCCGCATCCTGCGCGAATACGAACGCGGCGTCGTCTTCACGCTCGGGCGCTTCACCGGCGTGAAAGGCCCCGGGCTGATCCTGCTGCTGCCCTACGTGCAGCAGATGGTGCGCGTCGACCAGCGCACGCTCGTGCTCGACGTGCCCACGCAGGACGTCATCTCGCGCGACAACGTTTCGGTGAAGGTCAACGCGGTGATCTACTTCCGCGTGGTGCAGGCCGACAAGTCGGTGATCCAGGTCGAGGACTTCCAGCAGGCGACGAGCCAGCTCGCGCAGACCACGCTGCGATCGGTACTCGGCAAGCACGACCTCGACGAGATGCTCTCCGAGCGCGACAAGCTGAACAACGACATCCAGGACATCCTCGACGCGCAGACCGACGCCTGGGGCATCAAGGTGGCGAACGTCGAGATCAAGCACGTCGACCTGGACGAGAGCATGATTCGGGTCATCGCACGACAGGCCGAGGCCGAGCGCGAGCGGCGCGCGAAGGTGATCAGCGCCGAAGGCGAACAGCAGGCGGCGCAGAAGCTCTTCGAGGCGGCCGAGATCCTCTCGGCGCGTCCCGAGGCGATGCAGTTGCGCTACCTGAGCACGCTGACGACGATCGGCATGCAGAACAACACGACGATCGTCTTTCCGTTCCCCGTCGAGTTCGGCGACCTGCTCTCGGCGATGGCGCGCGGCGCACAGCCGCTGCACCAACCGCAGCGGCATGCCGAGGCCGGTTCGTCGCCGATACCGCCTGCCGCGGGCCCGACAGCCCCGCGGCGTGCGGGCGCCGGGGACGCGCCGCCGCCCGCGGGCCGGGCGGCGGTCTGACCGTCCGTCGCGAGTCCGCCTGCGCGAAGAGCGTGCCGTGTGCGGCCGCTACGTGCTCTACGGACCCGACGACGCGATCGTCGAGGAATTCGGCCTCGCCGGCCTGCCTCCTTGCGGTCCCCGCTACAACGTCGCGCCGGCAGCGCCGGTGCTGGCGATCCGTGCCGACCGGCAAGCGGGACAACGCGTAGCGGAGCTCATGCGCTGGGGCCTGGTGCCGCACTGGGCGAAGGATCCGTCGATCGGCGCGCGACTGGTCAACGCGCGCGCCGAGACGATCGCGACCCGACCCGCGTTTCGCGATGCGTTCCGCCGTGGTCGTTGCGTGATTCCCGCCAACGGTTTCTACGAATGGAAGACGCTCGATGCGGGGCGCCGGCGCAAGCAGCCCTATTACCTGCATCGCGCCGACGGCGGACTCGTCGCGATGGCGGGACTGTACGACCGGCACCATTCGTCCGACGGACCGGTGGCGACGTGCTGCATCATCACGACCACGGCGAATGCGCTGGCCGCGCGAGCGCACGAACGCATGCCCGTGTTGCTCGACCGCTCCGGGGTCGACCGCTGGCTCGATCCGCAGGCGCGCAGCGAAGACCTGCAGAGCCTGCTCGCGCCGTGTCCCGACGGCTGGCTCGCGCTGCGCGCCGTCGCGCCGGCGGTGAGCGATCCGCGGAACGAGGGCGCGACGCTGATCGAGCCGTGGCAGGCGGGCGCCTGAGGACGAGTGAGCGGCGCGGCGTGCGACGCGGCTGCGCGCTGGCCACCGCGCTCAGTGCGCCGACGGGAACGCCAGCTCGGCGCGGTGTCCGAAGGAGATCGCGTTGTCGGTGAGGAAGGCGCGATCGACGTGCAGCGCGAACCAGCGCACATGGGCGAAGGCGCGGGCGATCGGCTCGGGCGCTCGTGCGGGGTCGCCGATGTTCGGAAACTTCGATGCGTACGCCCGCTGTGCGGCGGGCAGCGCTGCGCCGTCGAGCGGGAGCACACGGCCTGCGATCTGCGCGCCGCGGATCGCGCGCCAGTCGTCGGGGTCGCCGTGGATCGACGCGGCCGCGCGCGAGTCGGCTTCGAGCTCGGCCACGTGCCGGCTCGACGGCGAAGAGACGAAGACGAGGCGCAGGCGATCTTCGTCGAAGATCTCGGCGTAGAACACGGCAGCCGCCCACGGGCCCTGCGCGCCGCGGCTCGCCAGCGTCATCACGCGATGGGAAGCCAGCAGCACGCGCAACCTCGGGCATGCGTCGGCCGGCTCGCTCATCGGGCGCATTCGCCCGCGCCTGCCGGTTCGTTCAACCGCTTCAGGCGATAGGCGAGTTGCGCGCGGCTCAAGCCGAGCATGCGCGCCGCCGACGAGAGATTGCCGCGCGCCTTGTCGACGGCTGTCTCGAGCAGCATCGCCTCCACCTGGTCCAGCGTCATCGTGCCGTTGAACACCGCTTCGGAAAGTGCGCGGGCGGGCTCCCAGCTGTGCACGCCGAGCGCGCCGTGTGCGTCGACCGACAGCGACGTGCCGTCGTCGTCGGGCTGCGAGGCGAACAGCTGGTGCACCTCGACGCGCGTGGAAGGCGGTGCCAGCAGCACGCCGCGTTCGACGACGTTGCGCAACTCGCGGATGTTTCCCGGCCAGTCGTACGACAGCAGCGAGCGCTTGGCCTTGTCGCTGAAGCCGAGCAGCTTCTTTCCCTGGATCGCGCACTGCTCGGCCAGGAAGCGCTTGGCGAGCAGCGGAATGTCCTCCTTTCGCTCGCGCAGCGGCGGAATGTCGATCTGGAACGCGTTCAGCCGGTAATAGAGATCGGAGCGGAAGCGGCCTTCGCGCACCGCCTCGTGCAACCGGCAGTTCGTTGCCGCCACGACGCGGACGTCGACGCGGCGCGTTCGGTGATCGCCCACGCGTTCGATCTCGCCTTCCTGCAGCGCGCGCAGCAGCTTGCTCTGCGCGGGCAGCGGCAGGTCGCCGATCTCGTCGAGAAAGAGGGTGCCGCCGTCGGCACGCTCGAAGCGGCCGGGGCGCGCGACCTGCGCGCCGGTGTATGCGCCTTTCTCCACGCCGAACAGCTCCGACTCGACGAGGTCGTTGGGCATCGCCGCGCAATTCAGCGCGACGAAAGGCTTGGACCGCCGCTCGCTCATCCGGTGCAGCGCGCGCGCGAAGAGCTCCTTGCCGACGCCGGTTTCGCCCAGCAGCAGCACCGCGATGCGACTCCCGGCGGCCAGTTGCAGCAGATCGAAGGCCTTGCAGAACGCCGGCGCGGTGCCGGCGATGTCCGGGGCGAGCCCCTGGCGCTGGTCGATCGTCGAACGCAGCTCCACGACCTGGGTCTGCAGGTCGAGGAGTTGCTCGGCGATCGATTGTCGGTTGAAGAACTGCTGGTGCTCCTCGGCGTCGTCCCAATCTTCGATCGGCTTGCCGACGATGCGGCAGTGCTCCTCGCCCATGCCGCTGCACTGCACCTCCTTGTAGAGGATCGGCCGGCCCATGAAGGCGGACGTGTAGCCGCAGGCGTAGCCGATCTGCGTCCAGCACACCGGCTCGTCGTGCGTGCCGTAGTAGTGGCGGTGCCACTGGCCTTCCCACGAATTCTCCCAGCGGAATTCGCCGTGGAAGTGCCCGATGGAGCGGTCGAGCTCGAGGCGCAGCGGAACGACGCGCACGATACCTTCGAGCGTGTGCAGTTGCGGCCCGGTCATGAAGGCGTCGAGGTCGCTTGCGTTCTGCGAGCGCGTGCGCGCGATCTCCGCGTCGCGCGCTCCCGACGCATAGCCCATGCGCATCAGCAGTCCGCGCGCGCGCGTCATGCCGAGCGTGTCGATCAGCTCCTTGCGGAGCAGCGCCTGCGCCTCGGCGTGCACGAGCAGCATCCGGTGCTCGCGCAGCCAGATCTGGCCCGTTTCCGAGCAGAAGTGGACCTGCGCGCGAAGATCGTCCGCGCGGACCGCGCCTTTCGCGCGATCGTCGTCCGCCGCACGCGGAACACTGCGCAGCCTCGTCATCTTCGCCTCCTGCCGAAAACGCATTCGAGGCCGGGTGACGCGGGCTTACCTTGATCCGGATCAATTCCGGCAGCAGGGCCGGATCGAGGGGCGATTGATCAAATGAGCAAATCGCCGCGTGCGTCGCAACGCGCTTCGCTCAAAGGATCAAGCGCAGGCGTGCGCTCGGCCGGGCGCCGCGGGCGGGCCGCGTCGATTGGAGCGCTTTCGCTACTGCGACGCAACAGCGCGCTGTCGTCGCTTGCAGCGCGAGCCCCGGCATCGCCCGGCGCTCGATCCGGGGACGGCGCAGCGGTGCGCACCGGGCGCGCGCTGTTGCATTGCACCAGCAGGCGGCCGCTCCGATGGCACGGGCCTTGCGTTCATCGGTCCCGCAGCGCCCCGCGATGCGCGACGCCGTCCGAAGGTCCGTCGAAATCCGAAGATCCAGGGAGCAGGCCAGCGATGAAATTCCCCGTACCGCACGATGTGAAGGCCAAGACGATTCCCGGCACCGAAGGCTGGGAGCGCATGTATCCGTACCAGTACCAGTTCGTCACCGACGATCCCGTACGCAACCAGTACGAGAAAGAGACATTCTGGTTCTACGACGGCCTGCACTATCCCGAGCCGCTGTATCCCTTCGACACCATCTGGGACGAGGCCTGGTTCCTCGCCCTGTCGCAGTACAACAACCGCATCTTCATGGTGCCGCCGGTGCGCGGCGTCGATCACCGCATGATCAACGGCTATGTCTACATCTCGCCGGTGCCGGTGAAGAATCCGGAAGAGATCGGCAGCCGCGTGCCGCATTTCATGGAGCGCGCCGGCCACTACTACAAGAACTGGGACGCGCTCGAAGCCAAGTGGAAGGTGAAGATGGAAGCCACCATCCGCGAACTCGAGGCGATCGAGATCCCGAAGCTGGCCGACATGGAAGACATTTCCGTGGTCATGGATGCGCTCGGCGAGTCGAAGGGCTACCACCTGCTGAAGAACTACGATGACCTGATCAACCTCGGCATCAAGTGCTGGCAGTACCACTTCGAGTTCCTCAACCTCGGCTATGCCGCCTACGTCTTCTTCCTCGACTTCGTGCAGAAGCTCTTCCCGAGCATCCCGGCGCAGCGCGTGACGCAGATGATCTCCGGCATCGACGTCATCATGTACCGGCCCGACGAGGAGCTGAAGAAGCTGGCGCGCAAGGCGATCGAACTCGGCGTCGACGGCGTGGTCACGTCGAGCACCGAGTGGGTCGAGGTCGAGCGCGCGCTGAAGGAGCATCCGCGCGGCATGGAGTGGCTGACCTCGCTCAACCTGTCGCGCGAGCCGTGGTTCAACGTGTCCACCGGCACCGGCTGGTTCCACCACGACCGCTCCTGGAACGACCAGATGAACGTGCCGCTGTCCGGCATCCAGACCTACATCGGCAAGCTCAAGCAGGGCGTGAGCATCGAGCGCCCGACCGAGAAGGTCTGCGCCGAGCGCGACCGCATCACCGCCGAGTACCGCGGCCTGATCGAGAAGGAAGAGGACCGCAAGCAGTTCGACGAGCTGCTCGGCTGCGCCAAGACGGTGTTCCCTTACGTCGAGAACCACCTGTTCTACGTCGAGCACTGGTTCCACTCGGTGTTCTGGAACAAGATGCGCGAAGTCGGCGCCATCCTCGCCGAGCACGGCATCATCAAGGACGTCGAGGATGTCTGGCTGCTGCGCCGCGACGAGATCAAGCAGGCGCTGTGGGACGTCGTCACCGCCTGGGCCACCGGCGTCACCCCGCGCGGCACGATGACCTGGCCGAAGGAAGTCGAGTGGCGCAAGGGCGTCATGGCGAAGTTCAAGGAGTGGAATGCGCCCCCGGCCATCGGCACCGCGCCGGAGGTGATCCAGGAGCCCTTCACCATCGTCCTGTGGGGCGTCACCAACACCTCGCTGGCCGACTGGGCCGCGGTGGCGGATATCAAGGATCCGTCCACGGTCAAGGACTTCAAGGGCTTCGCCGGCAGTCCGGGCATCGTCGAGGGCAAGGCGCGCGTCTGCCGCACGGTGGATGACATCCGCCAGCTGCAGGAGGGCGAGATTCTTGTCGCACCGACCACGTCGCCGTCCTGGGCGCCGGCCTTCGCCAAGATCAAGGCCTGCGTCACGGATGTCGGCGGCGTCATGAGCCATGCGGCGATCGTCTGCCGCGAGTACGGCATGCCGGCGGTGGTCGGCACCGGCCACGCGACCAAGATCATCCAGACGGGCATGATGATCCGGGTCGACGGCTCCACCGGCGCGATCACGATCAGCCGCTGAGGGGGGGCCGATGAATACCGTCATCGACCCCGTGCGCGCGGCGCGCGCCGCGGCGCCGCCCGCGGCGGCGCCGCGCCTGAGCTGGTTCGAGGAGTGCGATGCGAACTCGATCGCGCTCGTCGGCGGCAAGTGCGCCTCGCTCGGCGAACTGATCCACGCCGGCGTGAACGTGCCGCCGGGCTTCGCGCTGACCACGCACGGGACATGCGCGTTCTTCGCCGAGTCGGGCATCGATGCCGAGATCGCATCGATGCTTGCCGGCGTCGACCCCAACGACGTCAACGCCGTCGAGGCGGCGAGCGCGCGCATCCGTGCGCTCATCGAGGCGCAGCCGTTCTCGGCTTCGCTCGAGGACGAGATCGCCGAGGGCTACCGCAAGCTGTCGGTACGCTGCTGCATGCCGGGCGTGCCGGTGGCCGTGCGCTCGAGCGCGACGGCCGAGGACCTCCCCGACGCAAGCTTCGCCGGCCAGCAGGACACCTTCCTGTGGATTCGCGGCGCCGACGAGGTGCTGCATCACATCCGGCGCTGCATCTCGAGCCTGTACACGGGGCGCGCGATCGCCTATCGGGCGAATCGCGGCTTCGCGAACGAGCAGGTGGCGATCGCCGTCGGCGTGCAGAAGATGGCGAACTCGTACACGGCCGGCGTCATGTTCACCGTGCACCCGGCCAACGGCGACCGCTCGGTGATCGTCATCGACTCGAACTTCGGCTTCGGCGAGTCGGTGGTTTCCGGCGAGGTCACGCCCGATCATTTCGTCGTCAACAAGGTCACGCTCGACATCATCGATCGCACGATCTCGCGCAAGGAGCTCTGCTACACGGTCGACCTGAAGGAGCAGTGCTCGCGCGCGATCGAGGTGCCGTTCGAGCGCCAGACCGTGCAGTCGCTGATCGACGACGAGATCACCGAGCTCGCCTGGATGGGCAAGCAGATCGAACGGCATTACGGCCGCCCGATGGACATCGAATGGGCGGTCGACAAGGACGTTCCTGCCGGCGGCAACGTGTTCATCCTGCAGGCCCGGCCCGAGACCGTCTGGAGCACGCGCGACAAGTCCGTCGAAGGCCCGCGCGGCAGCGCGATGGACTACATCGTGTCGAGCCTGCTCGTCGGCAAGCGCATCGAATGAGCCATTTTCTTCCCCACCTCACGAACCCCACCGTGGAGTCGCAATGAACGCACGTACCGAAGTAGGCCTGATCGACGATCTGCGCAGCTACATCGCGGCGCTGGAGGCGAACGGCCAGTTGCATCGCGTCAAGACCGAAGTCGACTGGAAGTACGAGCTGTGCCACGTCTCGAAGGTCAACGAGGAGAAGCAGGGCCCGGCGCTGCTCTACGAGAACGTGAAGGACAACACCATTCCGGTGTTCACCAGCGCGTTCACCACGCCCGAACGCATCGCGATCGCGCTCGAACAGGATCCGGGCCTGACGATGTGCCAGCTCTCGCGCAAGTGGATGGAGCTGACCACCAAGCAGATGGTCAAGCCCGAGTTCGTGGCCAACCCGCCGGTGATGGAGAACGTGATCAAGGAGGAGGACGTCGACCTCGAGAAGTTCCCGGTGCCGTGGTTCTACCCGGACGACGGCGGGCGCTTCTTCGTCACCGCCGGCTATCTCGTCACGCAGGACCCCGATACCGGCTGGACCAACCTCGGCACCTATCGCTCGCAGGTGCTCGGCAAGAAGATCCTCGGCTCGCAGATCATCAAGGGCAAGCACGGCGACATGCACATGAAGAAGTACCAGGAGCGCGGCGAGCTGATGCCGGCGGCGGCCGTCGTCGGCTGCGACCCGGTGCTGTTCCTGGCCGGCTCCACGCTGGTGAGCTCGCAGACCGACGAGTACGACATCGCCGGTGCGCTGCGCGGGCGGCCGGTGCCGGTGTTCAAGTCGGAACTGACCGGCCTCACGCTGCCGGCCAACGCCGAGATCATCGTCGAGGGCTTCATCGATCCGAACGAACTGATGGACGAAGGACCGTTCGGCGAGTACACCGGCTACTACTCGGGCAACAAGGGCAAGGACTATCCGAAGCCCGTGCTGCGCGTCAAGCGCATCCTGCACCGGAACAACCCGATCTTCTGGTCGACGACGGTGGGCAAGCCGATCAACGACATCCACATGATCCAGTCGCTGAATCGCACCGGCGCGCTGTGGTACGACCTCGAGACGATGAAGGTGCCGGGCATCCAGAGCGTCTACCTGCCGGCGGCGGCCACCGGGCGCTTCTGGGCGATCGTCTCGGTCAAGCAGATGTATCCGGGGCACTCGAACCACGTCGGCAACGCCGTGATCGCGAGCACCACCGGGCACTACGGCCTGAAGGGCGTCATCGTCGTCGACCACGACATCGAGGCCGACGACATGGATCGCGTCTGGTGGGCGCTGGCCACGCGCTTCGATCCGAAGCGCTCGGCGCAGATCATCGACCGGGGACGATCGACGCCGCTGGACCCCGGCCTGCCGATCGAGGCGCGCGACATCACCAGCCGGATCATCCTCGACGCCTGCACGCCCTACGAATGGGCGAACAAGCCGAACGAGATCTTCATGGACCGCGAGATGCTCCAGCGTGTCTCCGACCGCTGGAACGAGTACGGGTTCACCGGACCGAGCCCGGTGGCCGAAATGATCGGCCGGCTGACGCGGCCCCAGGCGAAGAAGAAGTGAAAGGCATCGCGATCATCTGCAACCTCGACACGCGAGGCGAGGACATCCGTTTCGTGAAGGACCTGATCGCCTCGCGCGGGCACGAGGCGATCCTGGTCGACTTCAGCATGGAGGAGCCTCCGCCGTTTCCCGGTGACGTCCGCACCGAGGAGGTGGCGCGCCGCGGCGGCCTCGCGATCGAGGTGGTACGCGAGAAATACCGCTCGGACCGCGACACGGCGACCAACAACCAGATCCGCGGGGCGTCGGCGATCGTCGGCGAACTGGTGCGCGCCGGACGCGTGCATGGCGTCATCGGCATCGGCGGCGGAACGGCGACGCTGGTCGCCACTTCGGTCATGAAGACGCTGCCCTTCGGCATGCCGAAGGTGATGGCCTCGCCGATGGCCGCCCACCCGGCGTACATCGATCGCTACGTGGGCACGCGCGACATCACGATGCACCACACGGTGCTCGACATCGTGAAGATGAACCCGCTGCTGCGCGCGCAGATCGTCAACGCGGTGGGAGCCATCTGCGGCATGGTCGAGATGACGCAGGGCACGAACATCGAGTTCGATCGGCCCTGCGTTGCGCTGTCCTCGTTCGGCTTCGGCGAAATGGCGGTGCAGGGCGCGATGGGCATGCTCGAGGACAGCGGCTTCATCCCGATCGTCTGTCACGCGCAGGGCAAGGGCGACCGCGCGATGGAGGAGATGATCCGCGACGGCATGTTCCACGGCGTGATCGACCTGTGCACCGGCGGCATCGTCGAGCACCTGTTCCGCGGCAATCGCGATCCCGGGCCCGATCGCCTGATGGCGGCGGTCGAGACCGGCGTTCCGATGGTGCTCGGGCCCTGCGGCCTGGACATCCTGTCGTACGGGGGCCGTCCCGACATGCTCGAGCAGACGCGCGATCGCGTGCAGTACGTGCAGGACGCGTTGCGCGTGCAGGTGCGCACCACGGCCGAAGAGCTTCGCCAGGCGGCCGACGTCATCGCCGAGCGGCTCAATCGCGCGAAGGGTCCGTGGACTTTCCTCGTCCCTTTGCGGGGTTGGTCCTCGCTCGATCGCGAGGGGCGTTCGATCTGGGACCCGGCGGCCGACGCGGCCTTCGTCGAGCGGCTCGAGCAGCGGCTCGACGACCCGACGCGCCTGCGCAAGGTCGACCTGAACCTGTACACGCAGGAGTTCGCGCGCGTGGCCGTCGACGAGTTCCTCGGCTTGTACCGCAAGGCGGCACAGCCCGCCGTCGCCGCGTCGAATTGAAGGAGAAGCGATGCACGTTCGAAACTGGATGCAGGCTCGGCCGATGACGATCGCCGGCGACGTGCTCGTCTCGGAGGCCAAGCGGCTGATGAGCGAGCATCGGTTGCATGCGCTGCCGGTCGTCGAAGGAGGCCGGCTGCGCGGCCTGGTCACCCGCGCCAATCTGCTGCGCATGGGGCAGTTCGTGCTGCGCACGCAGAATCCGGACGAATTCGACTACTTCGTGACGCGCCTGCGCGTGCGCGACATCATGGTGCGCAATCCGGCCAGCGTGCAGGCAAGCGACACGATGGCGCATTGCCTGCGCAAGGGCCAGGAGCTGGGCGTGGCGCAGTTTCCGGTGCTCGACGGCGACGAACTGGTGGGCGTGATCTCGGCCAACGAGATCTTCCAGCTGGCCGCGCACTGCGTGGGCGCCACGGAGAACGACCACGTGGTCATGCTTTCGCCGCTGCGGCTCGCTCCGGGGGTCCTGGCGCGCGTGTGCGCGGCTGCCGAGGCGGCGGGCGCGGCGCTGCACGGACTCTATCCGGTCGGCAGCAGCGACACTGCGCAGCCCGAGGGCGCGGAGGCGCCAGCGGCGCTGTCGGCGCCGGCGCGCGTGATCGTGCGCTTCGGCACGGCGGATCCGCAGCCCGTGATCGATGCGCTGGCCGCCGCCGGCTTCGCGGCGCTCGACGCGGTTGCCGAACCCCCTCGACAGCGGGTAGCCTGAGCAGCGGGCCTGCGAGCCGGGCTGGAGCGTCTCACGATGAGCGAATCGAACAAGCTGCCCCTGGTCGTGGCGATCACCGGGGCCACGGGGGTCGTCTACGGCGTCGAGATGCTGCGCGTGCTGCGCCAGCTCGGCGAGCCGGTGCACCTGATCCTCAGCGAAGCGGCAACGATGAACCTCGCGATCGAGACGAACGCCTCGGTCGACGAGGTGAAGGCGCTGGCCGACGTCGTCTACCCGAACAAGGACGTGGGAGCGGCAGTGGCCAGCGGCTCGTTTCGCACGCGCGGCATGATCGTCGCGCCGTGCACCGTGAAGACGCTGTCGGCGATCGCCAACTCGTTCACCTACAACCTCGTCGTTCGCGCCGCCGACGTCACGCTGAAGGAACGTCGTCCGCTGGTGCTGATGGTGCGCGAGACGCCGCTGCACAAGGGGCACCTCGAGCTGATGACGCGGGCGGCCGACTGCGGCGCGACGATCCTGCCGCCGATGCCGGCGTTCTATCACCACCCGCAGACGATCATGGACATCGTCCACCAGAGCATCGGGAAGGCGCTCGACCAGGTGGGCATCGAACACGAGCTGTTCCGGCGCTGGACCGGCGAGGACCGCGCCGCGTTGCGCAACACGCTGCGCGTCGCGGCGCCCTGAGCGCGGCTCATCCTGACGCGCCGTCGTCGTGCGGCACGTCGAGACGGCGGTCTTCGCTTGCCGCCTCCGACGAAGCCGCCCCTTCGGGGTTCCCTGCGCAGCCGCCCGACCTTTGTGTACCGCGCTTTCACGTGGCGCGCGCTGCAACTCCCGAGGCGAGCTGCAGCACGCGCCACGCCGAGAACGTCGCCAGCGCCGACGCAGCGCCGCACATCGCGATGGCCATGTCGTAGTTCCCGTAGCGATCGAACAGCGCACCGGCCAGCACCGGCCCGAGCAGCGCGCCGAAGCCTGCGCCGGAATACAGCAGACCGATCGTGCTCGACACCGCGCGCAGTCCGAACAGGTCCGAGCAGATCGGCGGCAGCAGCGAGACGATGCCGCCGTAGGACAGTCCGAAGACGAGCGCGAACAGCGCCCAGTTCGCGTACGGACCGCCGATCCACCACAGCGCGAATGAAGCGCCGAGGGCGAACTGCGACACGACGTGCGTCTGCAGGCGACCGAGCCGGTCGGCGAGCGCGCCGATCGCGAACCGCCCGACGAGGCTGCCGATGCCGATCAGCCCGACGAGCGCGATCGCCCGCGCGTCGCCGATGCCGATGTCGCGCGCCGCCGCCGACAGGTGGGCGAAGGGCACGAACATCGGCGCGCCGGCGAAGAGCGCCGCGGCGTACAGCCAACGGAAGCGGCGTGTGCGGATCGTTTCGCGCAGCAGCAGCCCCGGCAATCGAGCCGGCGGCTGCCCCTGCGCTGCAGCGTGCGGCGTCGCCTGTTCGCGCTTCGGTTCCGCCGCGATGCCCTGCGAGGCGCCGCGCGCGGTCGTGTCGATCGCGTCGCCGTCGGGTGCCAGTCCGCGTGCGGCGGGGTCGCGATCGAGCAGCCAGGCTGCGGCCAGGCCGACGACGAGCGAGAGCAGCGCAAGGGCGCGCATCGCGTCGCGCCAGTCGAAGACGTCGATCAACCAGGCGGCGAGCAGCGGAACGACGAGTGTCCCGGCGCCGATGCCGGAGCTCGCGATGCCCGATGCGAGACCACGCCGGCGTACGAACCACGGTTGTACTGCGCCCATGGACGGCGTGTATGCCATCGCCACGCCGAGGCCGATGCCCAGTCCGTAGGCGAGATAGACGCTGTAGAGATCGGTGGCGAAGCTCGACAGCAGCAGTCCGGACGACAGCAGTGCGATGCCCACGATTCCGGTGGAGCGCGGTCCGTGGCGGTCCGCGAGAGCGCCGCCGACGACGCCGAGCGAGAAGTACAGCAGCGACGCAAGGCCGAACATCCACGAGACGTCGGCACGCTTGGCGTCGAATTCGCGGGCGAGCGGCTCGAAGAATGCGGCGAACGAATAGGCGACGCCGAAGATCACGGTCATTACCGCGAACGCGGCCCAGACGACGACCCAGCCGTAGAAGGGCGCCGCCGACGATCGAAGCGTGGCGCGCGCGCGCATCGGCGTCAGGGCCGCTTCGGCGCCCAGATGCGTGCCAGCAGCGCGATCAAGGTCTGGCGTTCGTCGTCGCTGAGCATCGAGGTCGCCTGGCGCTCGGCTTGCGCCAGCTGGCGTTCCAGGCGAACGGCGAGTCGCCTGCCGTCGACCGTCGGGTGCAGCCCGAGCGATCGAGCGTCGGACGGGTCGGGGCGGCGCTCGATCAGCTTGCGCGCCTCGAGCGCGCCGATGATCGGAACGAGATTCGGCGGGTGCACGCCGAGCGTCTTGGCGATCTGCCGGCTGTTCAGCCCCGGTTCGTGATGCACCAGCGAGAGCACGGAGAACGAGGCCGGTCGCAGCGCGTGCTCGCTCAAGTGTTTCATCGAATGCTCGATGACGGCGAGGTAGGCGCGGCGGCAGTTGTACCCGACGAGCGTATCCAGCGCGTCCGGGGCGGGCGGCAGCGCCGCCGCGTGCGCTGGATCGGCTTCGCCGGCGGCGTCGGCAGACGCGCGCCGGGAATCGCGGCTCGAATCCGCGCCGCCGTGCTGCGCGGCCTGCGCGGTCATCGGCAGCGTTCGAGGACGTCCTCGGGAATCGGTATGGCGCGGATACGCGAGCGGTCGCTCGAGTCGCGCACGCAGAATGCGCGCGTTTCGCGGCTCTCGCACAGCAGGTCGTCGCCGCGCGTGACGACGTGCTTCTGGACGAAGGCCTTGGTGCGCCATTCCTCGACCTGCGTGTGGATCTGCAGCGTCTCGCCGTAGGTGGCGCTCTTGAAGAAGCGCGTGTGGTGCTCGAGCATCGGCGTTCCGATCACGCCGTTGATGCGCTCGAGAACGTGCCAGGGCGGTACGCCCATCGACATGAAGAAGTGGAGCGACGCCGCGTCCATCCAGCGGTGGTAGCGCGGAAAGAAGACGATCCCGGCCGGATCGCAGTCGCCGAAGCGCACTTCGACCGTCATGGTGGTGGATTTGCTCATTCGTTCGCGAGACGCGGCAGGAAACGAAGGCGCCATCATAGTGGCTCGGCGGGCACCGCGCGCCGGGCGTGCGGTTCGGAATGCCTCGGCTCGCGTGCCCCGGCTCCTGCGTGCCTTGACAAATCGGCGCCGGCGCCGTGATAGTGCCCGGCCGATACTACGCTGTCGGAGCCGGCGCCGCTGCGCGTTCCATCCGGGCGCGGCCGTGCGAGCGCGGACGAGAACGAACGGAGACGAAATGAAACGAAGCATCGGATTCGCCGCGGCGCTCGCCGCGAGCGCGGTCTTCGGCGCGAGCCTGGTCGCCGGCCCGGCGGCTGCGCAGGAACTGAAGATTTCCCACCAGTTCAAGGCGAACGCCGACGGGCGCGACCTCGCTACGCGCGTGTTCGTCGACGAAGTGACGAAGCGCGACAAGAACGTCAAGTTCCGCATCTACCCCGGCAGCTCGCTCGGCATCAAGCCGGTGGCGCAGTTCGATGCGCTGCAGAACGGCACGCTCGAGATGGCGGTGTTCCCGATGTCGTACGCCAGCGGGAAGGCGCACGAGTTCTCGGCGGTGATCCTTCCCGGAACGATCCCCAACCTCGACTTCGCGATGAAATTGCGCAAGTCGCCGTATGCCGAGAAGCTGCAGGCGCTGGCGCACCGCAACGGCGTGCACATCGTCACCTGGTGGTGGACGCCCGGCGGCTTCGCGTCGAAGGACACCCCGATCACCGGGCCGAAGTCGGTCGACGGCCTGAAGATGCGCGCCGCCGATCCGACCTTCGAGTCGATGCTCAAGACCGCCGGCGCCTCGGTGGTCAACATGCCTTCCACCGAGATCTATCCGGCGCTGCAGTCCGGCGTGCTGAACGCCACGCTCACCTCGGCCGAGACCTTCGTCAGCATGAGGTTGTACGAGCAGACGAAGTTCGCCACCGTCCCGGGGGACTACACCATCTGGATGCTGATGCAGCCGCTGGTGATGTCGAAGCAGCACTGGGACAAGCTGACACCGCAGCAGCAGCAGATCTTCGAGCAGGCCGCGGCGAAATCCGACGAGTTCTTCCTCGGCCTGCAGCGGGAGGCGGGCGAGAAGATGGCCGAGGCCTACACGAAGGCCGGCGGAAAGGTGCACCGGATGACGAAGGACGAATTCGATCAGTGGCTCGCGCTCGCGCGCGAGACCTCGTGGAAGGAATTCGCCGCCACGTCGCCGGAGGCGAAGGGCCTGCTCGACGCCCTGCTGCAGACGAAGTAGCGGCGCATGAGCGCCATTCCGGCGAAACGGCGCCCGCGCGCCGTTTGCCGTGCTGTCGACGGCCTGTCCGTGGCGCTCGCCGTCGTTGCCGCGCTGCTGCTCGCGCTCGCCGCGATCGTCGTCACCTGGAGCGTGTTCTGGCGCGCGACCGGGCACTCGACCTGGTGGGAGATCGAGTTCTCCGTCTACATGATGGTGGCGTCGCTTTTTCTTGCCTCGCCGTACACGCTGAAGACGCACGGGCACGTGGGCGTCGACCTGCTGGCGCACTATCTGCCGCAGCGATTGCGTTATCGCGTCGCCGTCGTCGTCTCCGTGATCGGCCTGCTCGTCTGCGCGTACCTGGCGTGGCTGGGTGCCGGCCTCGCGTGGGAGTCGTACCTGAAAGACGAGACCACCGGCAGCACCTGGGCGCCGAAGAAGTGGCCGCTGTTCCTGATGTTGCCGCTCGGCCTCGGACTGACCGCGCTGCAGTACGGCGTCGAACTCCTCCGACCGGTGGAGAGTGTCGCGGATGAATGAGCTGCAGGTCGGCCTGCTGATTCTCGTCGTCACGCTGATCGTGCTGTTTTCCGGCCTGCCGATCGCCTGGGGGCTGGCGCTCGTCTCGATCGGCTTCCTCGCCTTCTTCGACGGCGCGGCGAGCCTGGCGAACGTTCCGATCGTGATGATGGACGAGCTGTCGTCCTTCGCGATGCTGACGATTCCGCTGTTCGTGCTGCTGGGCGCGGCGATCGGCTCGTCGGCGGCCGGGCGCGACATCTACGAGTCGCTGCACCGGTGGCTGGCGCGCATGCCCGGCGGTCTCGTCATCGCCAACATCCTCGCCTGCGGCGTCTTCTCCGCGATCTGCGGATCGAGTCCGGCCACCGCCGCCGCGATCGGCAAGGCCGGCGTTCCCGAGATGCTGCGACGGGGCGTCTCGCCGGCGCTGGCCACCGGATCGATCTGCGCCGGCGGCACGCTCGGCATCCTGATTCCCCCGTCGATCACGATGATCCTCTACGGAATCGCGACCGAGACCTCGATCGGGCGCCTGTTCCTCGCCGGCATCGTTCCCGGGGTGGTGCTCGTCGTGTTCTTCTCGGCGTACGCGTGGCTGTCGACGCTGCTGTCGCGCCGCCGCGTCCAGGTCGACGACGAGCGCTACAGCCTGGCGCAGAAAGTGAGCGGCCTGGGGCGCGTATCGCCCTTCATTGCGATCATCGTCGCTATCGCCTGGGCGATGTACGGCGGGCTGGCGACGCCTTCGGAGGTCGCCGCGATCTCGGCGGTGCTCGCGCTGGCTTTCGTGTTCGCGATCTACCGGGCCTACCGGCGCGAAGACCTGTGGCGCATCTTCGGCGCGACGGTGCGCGAGTCGACGATGATCCTGATGATCATCGGTGCGGCGGCGATCTTCTCGTACATGATGTCGCTGTTGTACGTGACGCAGACGGCGGCGCAGGCGCTGGTCGACCTCGGGCTGAACCGCTGGGTGCTGATGCTCGCGATCAACCTGTTCCTGCTGCTGGCCGGCTGCTTCCTGCCGCCGGTGGCGATCATCCTGATGGTGATGCCGATCCTGCAGCCGGTGCTCGAGGCGAACGGTTTCGACCTGATATGGTTCGCCGTCATCCTGACGATCAACATGGAAGTGGGACTGATCACGCCGCCGGTCGGGCTGAACCTGTACGTGCTCAAGGGCGTGGCGCCGCAGGTATCGCTGCCGGCCGTGCTGTGGGGAGCGCTTCCCTTCGTGCTGATCATGCTCGGCACGATGGTGCTGCTCTCGTTCGTGCCGCAGCTGGCCACGTGGCTGCCCGACCGCATGATGGGTGGGGCGTGAGTCCGGTCGGCCGGCGCGTCGATTCCTTCGCTGCCGCTTCGGCCGGCAGCGCTACAGCGCCTCGATGAGCACGCCGCGTCTCGATTCCGACTCCGCGTCGCTCTCGCACATCGAGGATCGGGTGTTCTGGCTGCTCGTGGCCGCGATCACGATCGCATTCTTCCGGATCCTTCTTCCGTACTACGGAGCGGTGTTCTGGGCGACGATCGTCGCGGTCTTGTTCGCTCCGGTGCAGCGGCGCCTCGCATTCCTGTGGAAAGGGCGGCGCAACCTGGCTTCGCTGGCCACGCTGCTGCTCGTGCTCGTCGTCGTGATCCTGCCGCTCATCTGGATCGGCGCGATGATCACCCAGGAGGCAGCGAGCCTGTACGCGCGTATCCAGTCGGGGGAAGTGCAACCCGACCAGTGGTTCCCGCGAGTGCTCGAAGCGCTGCCGCCGTCGCTCACCTCGCTGCTCGAGCGCTTCGGCTTCGGCAGTCTTGCCGAGGTCCAGGCGCGCGCCGCCGAGGGGTTGACGCGCGCCGTACGCTTCCTGCTGCAGCAGGGCCTGAACATCGGGCAAGGCACCTTCGAATTCGTCGTCGCGTTCTTCGTGATGCTCTACCTGCTGTTCTTCCTGCTGCGCGACGGCGACCGGCTGGTCCGCCGCGTCCGCCTGTCGCTGCCGCTGCAACCCGACCTGAAGCGTCGGTTCGGTGAGAAGTTCACCACCGTCGTGCGCGCGACCGTCAAGGGAAACATCGTCGTGGCGGTGCTGCAGGGCGCGCTCGGCGGAATCGCGTTCTGGGTGCTCGACGTGCGCGGCGCCGTGCTGTGGGGTGTTGCGATGGCGGTGCTGTCGTTGCTGCCGGCGGTCGGCGCGGCGTTGATCTGGCTGCCGGTGGCCTTGTACCTGATCGCCACCGGCGCGTTGTGGCAGGGCGTCGGGCTGGTCGCCTTCGGCGTGCTGGTCATCGGTCTCGTCGACAACGTCGTGCGTCCGGTGCTCGTGGGCAAGGACACCAAGATGCCCGATTACCTCGCGCTGATTTCGACGCTCGGCGGCCTGGCGGTCTTCGGGATCAACGGTTTCGTCATCGGTCCGGTGATCGCCGCCCTGTTCATGGCGGCGTGGGAAGTCGTCGCCGCCTCGCGCGAGCCGCTCGGACCGGAGGCGGTGGATCGCGCCGATCTGCCGCCCGGGAGCTGAATTCCTCGGGCGGGGGTTTCGTGTCACAGTTGCGACTTCGGGCCGGGTTTCGCGGCCGGTTCCAACCAGGGAGGATTCGCGGTGTTCAAGAAGATCGCTTTCGCAGCAACCGTTCTGGCCGCCTTCGGGGCCGGTCCCGCTCAGGCGCAGCAGAAGTGCACGACGACGATCGGCAGCGTGATGTCGCTCACCGGGTCGCTCGGCGCGCTCGGCCAGGAAATCGCCAAGGGGGCTCAGCTCGCGGTTGCCGACCTGAATGCCGCGGGCGGCGCCAACGGCTGCCAGCTCGAACTGTCGCTGCTCGACGACCAGACCGGTCCGTCGGTCGGCGTCGACGCCGCGCGCAAGCTCGTCGACGTCCAGCACGTGCAGGCGATCGTCGGCGCGCTGTCCAGCGGCGTGAGCGCCTCGATTCTCACTTCGGTAACCGCCGGCAGCAACGTCGTGCAGATCTCGCCGGCGTCGACCTCGCCGATGTTCACCGAACTGGCCGAGCAGGGCAAGACGAACGGCTACTGGTTCCGCACCTGCCCGTCCGATGCGCTGCAGGGCGTGGCGATGGCCAAGCTGGCGCACGATGCCGGAATCAAGAAGGTTGCGGTGCTGTACCTGAACAATGCGTACGGGCAGGGACTGAGCAGGGAGTTCATCGCGGCCTTCGAGAAAGGCGGCGGCAAGATCACGCAGAACGTCGTCTACAACCCGAGCCAGCCTTCGTACCGCTCGGAGGCCAACAAGGCGCTGAACCCGAAGCCCGATGCGCTCTTTCTCGTCGGCTATCCCGGCGACGGCACGACGATCGCGCGCGAGTGGATCGGCGCCGGCGGGCCGCAGAAGTTCCTGCTGCCCGACGGCCTGCAGTCGCAGGACTTCGCCAACGACGTCGGCGCGCAGTACCTGAAGGAGGTGCACGGCACCGCCGCCGGTTCGGTCGATACGCCTTCGCTCGAGACCTTCAAGAAGGAGTACCAGGCCAAGTACGGCGCGCTGCCGTCGCAGCCCTACATCACCAACGCGTACGACGCGACGGTGCTGATCGGGCTGGCGATGGCGCACGCGAAGAAGAACGACGCGAAGTCGATTCGCGACAACATCCGCAAGGTCACCGATCCGAAGGGCGAGAAGATCTACGCAGGCGTCGATTCGCTGAAGAAGGGCCTGCAGATGGCCTCCCAGGGCAAGGCCGTCCAGTACGTCGGTGCTTCCGGGCCGCTGCAGTTCGACAAGCACGGAGACATCGACGCGCCGATGGTCGTCTGGACCGTCAAGGACGGCAAGGTCACCGAGACCGGCATGGTGTCAGTCGACGAGATCCGCAAGCTGCGCTCGGGCGCGAAGTAGTCCGGGGCCGATGCTCGAAGTCCGGCAACTCGTCAAGGAGTTCGGTGGGCTGCGCGCAGTCGACGGCGTCTCGTTCACGCTGCGCGCCAACACCATCACCGGGCTGATCGGACCGAACGGCGCCGGCAAGACGACGCTTTTCAACACGATCGCCGGCGTGCACCGACCCGACTCCGGGTCGATCTCCTTCGGCGGTACGAGCATCGGCGGGCTGGCGCCCTATCGGATCTTCGACGAGGGGCTGGTGCGCACCTTCCAGATCCCTCGTCCGTTTGCCGGCATGACCGTTCTCGAGAACTGCATGCTCGTTCCGCAGCGGCAGGCCGGCGAGCGCTTCTGGAACAACTGGTTCGCGCGCGGGCGCGTGCGCGAGCAGGAGCGAGCGGTGCGCGAGCGTGCCCGCGAGGTGCTCGATTTCGTCGGGCTGGCACGGCTCGCGGGGGAGTACGCCCGCAACCTGTCGGGCGGCCAGCAGAAACTGCTCGAACTCGCGCGCGTGCTGATGTCCGAGCCTCGACTCGTGCTGCTCGACGAGCCGGGCGCGGGGGTGAATCCGACCTTGCTCGCCACCATCGTCGACAAGTTGCGCGAGCTGCACGCGCGCGGCATCACTTTCCTGGTGATCGAGCACAACATGGATCTGATCATGAACCTGTGCGATCCGATCCTCGTGATGGCGCAGGGCAAGCTGCTGCTCGAAGGGCCGCCCGCCGCCGTGCGCAGCGACGCGCGCGTGCTCGAGGCGTATCTCGGCGGGGTGCCTGCTTGATGCTGCTGCAATGCAGCCGGTCGGCAGATCGGCGCGGAGCGGGCGGGTGAGCGGGCCGGCGCCAGGCGCAGCGGCGCTCGTCGTGGGCGACCTCGTCGCCGGATACGTCGCCGAAGTCGACATCCTGCGTGGCGTCGGACTGGAAGTACGCGAGCGCGAGATCGTCACCGTGCTCGGCCCGAACGGCGCAGGCAAGTCGACGCTGATGAAGACGATCGCCGGGCTCGTTCCGGTGCGCTCGGGTTCGATCCGCCTGTTCGGCGCCGATCTCGTCGGCGTGCCCGCGCACCGGATGGTGTCGCGCGGGCTCGCCTATGTGCCGCAGACCGGCAACGTCTTCGCGCGGCTGTCGATCCAGGAAAACCTCGAGATCGGCGCGGCGGCACGGGGCACGCGCGACGGCTTCGACGACGACCTCGAACGCATGTACCAGCTCTTTCCGCGGCTGGCCGAACGACGCCGGCAGCCGGCCGGCACGCTGTCGGGCGGCGAGCGGCAGATGGTGGCCGTTGCGCGTGCGCTGATGTCGCGCCCGCGCCTGCTGATGCTCGACGAGCCGTCGGCGGGCCTGTCGCCGCTGCTCGTCGGCGTGGTCTTCGCGAAGGTGCGCGAGGTGCGCGATCTCGGCCTGACGATCCTCGTCGTCGAGCAGAACGCGCGCGCGGCGCTGGCGATTTCCGATCGCGGCTACGTGCTCGCCGAAGGGCGCGATCGCATCGAAGGCGAGGCGGCCGCGCTGCTCGCCAATCCGGAGGTCGGCGCGTTGTACCTCGGCTCGCGGCAGGCACTCGGATGATGCAGTACGTCGCCGACGGCATCGTCGTGGGCGCCACGCTCGCGCTGGGCGCGATCGGCTTGACGCTCACCTACAACATCCTGCGATTCGCCAACTTCGCGCACGGCGAGTTCCTCACCTTCGGCGCCTATTTCGCGCTGGTCTTCGCGTCGTTCTTCGCCAGCGCGAACACGATCGGGCCGCTCACCTTCGGCTGGGGTTTCCTCGCGGCGGTAGCGATCGCGCTCGTGCTCACCGCCCTGCTCGCGCTCGTGCTCGACCGACTGCTCTTTCGGCCGCTGCGCCGCAGCGACGTGACCGTCACGCTGGTCATTGCCTCCTTCGGCGCATCGCTGATGCTGCGCAACGTCGTCGTCTTCGTCTGGGGCTCGCGCCCCGAGTACTACTCGCGCAACATCGCGGTGTCGAGCGAGATCGTGCCCGGCGTGCGGATGAGCGCAGACGAGGTCTTCGTCGTCGTCCTCACCGCGCTGCTGATGCTCGCGCTGCACCTGTTTCTCACGCGCACCGCGCTCGGACGCTCGATGCGCGCGGTCTCCGACGATCCGTCGCTCGCGCGCGTGGCCGGAATCGACGTGCAGTCGGTGATCCGCTGGACGTGGTTCATCGGCGCCGGCCTGGCGGCGGTGGCCGGCATCCTGTTCGGACTCACCGTGCAGATTTCATCCGAGATGGGCTTCAACCTGATCCTGCCGATGTTCGCCGCGGCGATTCTCGGAGGCATCGGCAGCATCTACGGTGCCGTGCTCGGCGGACTGATCATCGGACTGGCGCAGTCGATGTCGGTGCCGCTGATCGGCGCGGCGTACAAGCCCGCCGTGGCCTTCCTGCTGATGTTCGTGATCCTGCTGGTGTACCCCAAGGGCATTCTCGGAGACCGCAGTTGAACGCGCGCGCGGGTGATCGCACGAGCTCGCGCAGCGCGGCACGCGCCGGCAGGCGCCTCGTCCTCCACGCGCACTGACCGATGCTCTCCTACCTCGTCTTCTTCCTCGCGCAGGCGTCGATCTTCGCCATCGTCTGCCTGGGCCTGAACCTGCAGTGGGGCTACACCGGCCTGTTCAACATCGGTGTCGCCGGCTTCTTCCTCGTCGGCGCCTACGCCTTCGCGATCCTGTGCGGCCCCGAGTACCTGACCCATCTGGGCGGATTCGCGCTGCCTTTTCCCATCGGCCTGGCCGGCGCGCTGCTGGCTTCCGGGCTCATCGCCTTCGTCGTCGGCATTCCCACGCTGCGCCTGCGCGAGGACTACCTGGCGATCGTCACGATCGGCATCGCCACCACGCTGCAACTCGTCGCGCTCAACGCGCAGCAGCTCACCGGCGGCAGCCAGGGCGCGGCGAGCATTCCGCGACCGCTCTCGGGACTGCTCGATTCGGTGTTCGCGCGTAACGCGCTGATGCTCGCGATTTCGCTCGGCGTGGTCGTGATCGTCTACGCCGCCCTCGAGGCAATGGTCCGCTCGCCATGGGGCAGGGTCTTGAAGGCGATCCGGGAGGACGAGACCGCGGCGTCGTCGCTCGGCAAGAACGCCTTCGGTTACCGGCTGCAGGCCTTCGTGATCGGTTCGTCGATCATGGGACTCGGCGGCGCGCTCTACGCCAGCTTCATCGGCTTCGTGAGTCCGCAGGACTTCCTGCCGGTATTGACTTTCCAGATCTGGACGATGCTGATCGTCGGCGGCAGCGGCAACAACAAGGGCGCGGTGCTCGGCGCGCTCGTCATGTGGGCCGTCTGGACGCTGAGCGGAACGGCCGCGCAACTGGTCCTGCCCGCCGACCTGCAGGTGAAGGGCGGCGCGGCCCAGGTGATTCTCATCGGGCTCGTCCTGATGATCACGCTGGTGTTCCGCCCGCGCGGGCTGATCGGCGAAGAAGCATCGGTATCGAGCGGCGCGATCGTCGAGCCGGGCGTGCAGCCGAAGCGCTGACTACGCGACCGACGGCTCGGTGCGGCGGCCGTCGGCCGGCTCGTCGGCCAGCGCGACGCGATCGCGCCCGGCACGCTTGGCGTCGTAGAGAGCCGCATCGGCGCGACGCAGCAGCGCTCGAAGGTCGGAATCGTCGTCGAGGCGCGACGCCACTCCGATGCTGATGGTCACGTGCAACGCGGCGTGGTCGTACACCATGGCGCAGCGCGAAATGCGCTCCTTGATCCGCGTGGCCAGCGCCGCGGCTTCCGGCCGACCGGTGTGCGGAGCGAGCACGACGAATTCCTCTCCCCCGTAGCGGGCCACGAGATCGCCGGAACGGAGCATTTCGACGATCGCGGCCGCCGTCTGCTGCAGCACGCGGTCGCCGGCTTCGTGGCCATGGCGGTCGTTGACCCGCTTGAAGTGATCGAGGTCGAGCATCAGCGCCGACAGCGGCG
Source organism: Burkholderiaceae bacterium (assembly GCA_023954015.1). GTDB lineage: Bacteria > Pseudomonadota > Gammaproteobacteria > Burkholderiales > Burkholderiaceae_E > Zeimonas. The sequence continues at coordinate 2,521 of JAMLIS010000004.1, read as the reverse complement.
TTCCGTATCGCACGCTGTTGTCGAACTCCTTGTGAGCCTGTTCGAGGAACGCTCGTCGGTTGGCGATGCCGGTGAGTGCGTCGACCGAGGCGAGCGCGCGCAACTCGTGGTTCAGCACCTCGAGCTGGGCGGTCTTTTCACGAACGCGCGCCTCGAGACGCTCGTTGGCTTCCGCCAGCCTCGCGTTGGCGAGTTCGACCTCGCGCTGGCGTGCGCGCACCTGCCCGAGCAGCGCAGCGAGCCCGATCGTCATGATCGACAAGACGAGGATGAACTCCTGGGCGCGCAGCACGGCCTCGTGCGCCTCGACGGCGCGGAACGGGGCGTGGCCGATCGACGTCTTCACTGCGACGGCAAGTGCCATCGCCGCGACGGTGCCCGCCGTGACGGCCAGTCCGAAGCGCGTTGCGACGGCGACGGCGAACGGCAGCAGCAGCGAGATGGTGATCGGCATGCCGAGCAGGGTCGCGTCGCGAGTCGCGACGAACACCGCCAGCGCTGCCGCCGCCAGCGCGAGCATCGTCCAGTCGGACTCGCCCAGCGCGCTCGCGCGCTGCAGCACATGCCCGCGGGCTTCGGCAAGGCCGAGCAGCAGCGGAGTGAAGACGAGCATTCCCAGGCCGTCGCCGAACCACCAGACGCGCACGAACTCCGCATAGGTGGTTCCACCGCCGCGGAAGAGACTGTAGACCGCACCGCCGGCAAGAGCCGCCGCCAGCGCTGCCGCGATCGGTCCGGCGAGCAGGAACCTGCGCAGGTCGGCGAGCGTGCCGAAGTGAAGATCGAATCCGCGCCGGCGCAGCAGCGAAAACGCGAGCACGGACTCGGCGACGTTGATCGCACCGAAGAGCAGCGCTTCGGCCAGCGAAAAGCTCGGCAGGTCGGCCAGCAATTCCGCCAACATCACCAGCACGGCGAGCGGCACGATGCCTCGACCCTTGCGCAGCAGCAGCGCCGTCAGCAGGACACTGTTCGCCGGCCACAGGATCGCCGAGCCTTCGGGCATTGCCGTGAACAGGAGGCCTACCTTGGCGCCGAGATAGTGTCCGACGGGAACCGCGAGGTACGCCGAGCGTCCCTTCATCGAGGGCAAGGATTGGAGCACCGACCGGCGACTCACCCGGATCGGCACGGGCCTGCCATGCTGCGGCCCATCGAAGGGGGTGGGTGTCCGCGTCATCCGACAGCGCTTCTGGTCATTACGGCCGGCCGGCCGGAGCCACGGCTCGACGAACGTCAGCAGCGCCGCAGAGCCGAGGGTGGTCCTGGTGTTCGCGTGATGCGGGGCGTGGTGCTGGGAAGAGTTCCGGCGCCAAGCACATCCCGGCGCGGGTGTGGACAAGTTCGGCGATGGGGTAAGAGTTTATCCAGCTTCGTGCTACGAACCAAATCACGTAGGTTCCGCAAGCAAGAGCTGCACAGCTACGGCTTGCACACCGCCGTGTCCACGCTTGCACTTATGGCAAAAGTGCTATCATTGCAAAGTGAACAGCAATCAGCGTCGCACGCTTGACGCCGTATGGTCCGATCCGGTCAACGGCGACATTCAGTGGGCACGAATCGAGTCCTTGCTCATCGCCCTTGGCTGCCGCGTAGTTGAAGGGCCAGGTTCGTCGGTGACGTTCGAATGGCAAGGCCTGAGAGCAACCTTTCACCGTCCGCATCCCGGCAATGAGGCTCTTCGTTACCGAGTCAAGGCAACCCGTGAGTTGCTGCAGCGGATGGGAGTAAAGCCATGACCAACACGATGACCTACCGTGGCTATGTAGCCAGCATGACCTTTGATGCCGAGGACAAGATCATCGTTGGTCGCGTTCTCGATGTGGACGACATCATCTCGTTCCACGGCGAATCGATCCCGGAGTTCGAGGCGAACTTTCACGCCGTGGTGGACGACTACATCGCGGCTTGCGAGAGCCTTGGCAGCGGACCGGAGAAGCCCGCAAGCGGCAAGCTCATGCTGAGGGTGTCTCCCGGCGTCCATGCTGCCGCTCTCAAGGCTGCTGCCCGCAGCGGCACTAGTCTGAACAAGTGGGCCGAGGAAGCCCTGAGCGCTGCGAGCCGTCGAAGCGCCGGTGCAATAGCACAGCGGGCGAAACCCAACTCTTCACCGAAGCGGACACGCTCCGGCCTTCGGCCTTCGCGCGCCGCTTAGCTCCAACGTTATGTCGCGTGGCGTCTGGCCCGCCGAGACTGCGACTGATCAAGGGCTTTCACGACGAATCGCTGTCAGGGAAGTGGACCGGGCATCGCTCCTCGCGACTTGGCATCCCGTGGCGCGTCATCTACCGAGTTGAAGTCGCCGAGATTCAGGTCCTCGTGGTGGCGATCACCGCGCATGGATACCGGAGCGCGTCGATGAAAGATTTTCGTCTTGCGAAGAAGCGCGCAAAGGTTCTTGCGCGCGCCGTGAAGTGCCATCCGGGGATGTTGGTCTTCCCCGGGTGGAACGTCGAACATGCGAACGCGGCATAACCGGTCATTGCAGCGGACCGCCCTTGGTGGCCGCTGAATTCCGACG